>NZ_CP117454.1:1249782-2499564 GCF_030687935.1 Pseudomonas cucumis
TCAGGTGGGTGATCTGCTGGCGTTCACCGACAGCCGCAGTTTTTTCCCGGCCGGTGAAGCCGAATGCAGCGACCCGCGCTTGGCGATTCTCGACTTGCACCCGACCGGCCCGCAGTGGGGCGAAGGTGACTCGCCGACGTCAGGCGCTGTCCATGAACTGGAGCAGGCAATCGCCGCGCGCGAAGCGGATCTGCGCGATTGGTTGATTAACGCCGGAATGAGCCACGAACGTCGCATCCTGCGGCTGCCCATTGGCGGGTTGACGTGGCATTATCCCCAGCCTGACATTCTGCAACTGGAATTCGTCCTGCCGGCCGGATGCTTCGCCACCGTATTGGTGCGTGAACTCGTCGATCTGGTGCCGGTGGGGCAGACGGACAGCCCATGCGTATTCTGATTTCTAACGACGATGGGGTAGCCGCACCCGGTCTCGCCGCGCTTTATGCTGCGCTGGCGGATTACACCGAATGCGTGGTTATCGCCCCGGACCAGGACAAAAGCGGCGCCAGCAGCTCGCTGACGCTCGACCGTCCGTTGCACCCGCAAACCCTGGCCAACGGCTTTATCAGCCTCAACGGCACACCCACCGACTGCGTGCACCTGGGCCTTAACGGCTTGCTGGAACTCGAGCCGGACATGGTGGTTTCCGGCATCAACCTGGGGGCCAACCTGGGGGATGACGTGCTGTATTCCGGCACCGTGGCGGCGGCCCTCGAGGGGCGTTTCCTTGGGCGTCCTTCGTTTGCCTTTTCGTTCGTCTCACGGCAAGTAGAGAACCTTCCCACAGCCGCCTATTTTGCGCGCAAACTGGTAGAGGCTCACGCGGACCTTGAACTGCCACCGCGCACGGTACTGAATGTGAACATTCCCAACTTGCCGCTTGAGCACATCCGCGGTATCCAGCTGACCCGCCTCGGCCATCGCGCCCGCGCCGCGGCACCGATGAAAGTGGTCGACCCGCGCGGTAAATCCGGTTACTGGATCGCCGCCGCGGGGGACGCTGAAGATGGTGGCCCGGGCACCGATTTTCATGCGGTGATGCAAGGCTATGTTTCAATCACGCCACTGCAACTGGATCGCACCTTTAATGATGCCTTCAGAAGTCTCGATGGCTGGCTGGAGGGGCTGCGTTAATGGCTCGTGAACAAGACCATATTCTGCATCGCGGTATCGGGATGACCTCTCAACGGACCCGTGAGCGTCTGATTCAGCGCCTTTATGAAGAAGGCATCTCCAACGCCAAGGTGCTGGAAGTCATTCGCCGTACACCTCGTCACCTGTTCGTCGACGAGGCACTGGCTCATCGTGCCTATGAAGATACGGCGCTGCCGATCGGGCATAACCAGACCATTTCCCAGCCTTATATGGTGGCGCGCATGAGCGAGCTGCTGCTGGAAGCCGGTCCATTGGACAAGGTAATGGAAATCGGCACCGGTTCGGGTTATCAGACGGCCGTGCTGTCGCAATTGGTCGAGCGGGTTTTTTCCGTGGAGCGCATCAAGGTGCTGCAAGACCGGGCCAAGGAGCGCCTGGTGGAACTGAACCTGCGCAACGTGGTATTTCGCTGGGGCGATGGTTGGGAAGGCTGGCCGGCACTGGCGCCTTACAACGGCATCATCGTCACCGCCGTGGCCACCGACGTGCCTCAGGCACTGCTCGATCAGTTGGCACCCGGCGGGCGACTGGTGATTCCGGTCGGCTCCGGTGAAGTTCAACAATTGATGTTGATCATCCGTGAGGAACAGGGCTTTTCCAGGCGTGTTCTGGGGGCGGTGCGCTTTGTGCCATTGCTCAATGGGCCGTTGGCCTGAGCATTTGTTTAAGCACGCTGAATTCTCTTCGATTGCCTGGGTCTTACAGCGGCATCAATTGGTTAAACGGAATTCATCGTCTGACAGCAAACGTGTGCCAGAAGCGAATCCGCTTCATTAAGGGTAAAGCCGGTTCGGCCCGTTTTACATGCGACATTTCGTGCCGGAGCACGACAATTCATATTTTTAGCCACCACAAAGGGAGCGGCGGGTGAGTCTCACAGTCATTGCGCAGCGAATGGGTATAACGAGCTTTCAGCGTCTGGTGACTGGCCTTGTCTTGAGTACCTTGCTGGTCGGATGTTCCAGCACAAAATCAGGGAGTGCGAGCGTCGTCGATCGCAATAACGCGGTCGCCCAACGTCCGGCCGTGACCACTGGCCAGTATGTTGTCCGACCCAAGGACACTTTGTTCTCTATCGCCTTTCGCTACGGTTGGGACTACAAAGCCCTCGCGGCGCGGAACAATATTCCTACGCCTTACACGATCCATCCGGGTCAGACGATTCGCTTCGATGGTCGCAGCGGTTCAACGCCGACGGCAGTAGTGAGTTCGTCCAGTTCCTCGCCTTCGTCGTCGAGTAAAACCACCGTAATTCGGCGCCAGGCAAATGGCGCGACGACCAGCACAACAGTGCTTGCACCGTCCGTCGCTAACAAGCCAGCACCCGCGCCACTGCCTCCTGCCGGTCCGGCCCCGACGGGCTGGGGGTGGCCTTCTAATGGCATTCTCATTGGTAAATTCTCTTCAAACGGTAGTTTGAATAAAGGAATTGATATCGCCGGAGATTTGGGACAGCCTGTTTTAGCTGCGTCTGATGGGACGGTGGTATACGCCGGGAGTGGCTTAAGGGGCTACGGCGAATTAGTCATCATCAAACACAGCGATACCTACGTCAGTGCCTACGGACATAACCGCAGGCTGTTGGTTCGGGAGGGGCAGCAGGTCAAAGTCGGACAGACAATTGCCGAAATGGGGTCAACGGGTACAGACCGGGTGAAACTGCATTTTGAGATTCGCCGACAAGGTAAACCTGTAGATCCGCTGCAATTCCTGCCACGTCGTTGATTTGTTAGCCAGCCTGTTCCGTCACGTAGAGGGAACAGGCTCCAGCGTTGCCAGGGATAAAGGCGCCGCTTGAGCTTGAGGTCGAACTCACCAAAGGACTATAACAATGGCTCTCAGTAAAGAAGTGCCGGAGTTTGACATCGACGATGAGGTTCTCCTGATGGAGACCGGCATCGCCACGGATTCGATGTCGAATGAAGAAGGGGATGCACCTCCTTCCGTTCGTGCCAAATCCAGACACTCCGCTTCGCTTAAGCAACACAAGTACATCGACTACACACGGGCACTCGATGCCACTCAGCTGTACCTAAACGAAATCGGCTTTTCCCCATTGCTCTCCCCGGAAGAAGAAGTTCATTTTGCGCGCTTGTCGCAAAGTGGCGATCCGGCCGGACGCAAGCGCATGATTGAAAGCAACCTGCGGCTGGTGGTGAAAATCGCCCGGCGCTACGTCAATCGTGGGCTGTCGTTACTGGACCTGATCGAAGAGGGCAACCTCGGACTGATCCGGGCAGTAGAAAAGTTCGATCCCGAACGTGGATTCCGCTTTTCGACCTACGCCACCTGGTGGATTCGTCAGACCATCGAGCGCGCGATCATGAATCAGACCCGGACCATCCGGTTACCGATCCATGTGGTCAAAGAGCTCAACGTGTACTTGCGCGCTGCACGGGAGCTGACTCAAAAGCTCGATCACGAACCCTCACCCGAAGAAATCGCCAACCTGCTGGAGAAACCGGTAGGCGAGGTCAAGCGCATGCTCGGCCTGAATGAGCGGGTTTCTTCGGTCGACGTCTCGCTGGGTCCGGATTCGGATAAAACCCTGCTGGACACCCTGACCGACGACCGCCCGACCGATCCATGCGAACTGTTGCAGGACGACGACCTGTCCCAGAGCATCGATCAATGGCTCTCGGAGCTGACCGACAAGCAACGCGAGGTGGTCATTCGCCGCTTCGGCTTGCGAGGTCACGAGAGCAGTACGCTTGAAGATGTAGGCCTGGAAATCGGCCTGACCCGGGAGCGGGTCAGGCAAATCCAGGTTGAAGGTCTCAAGCGTCTTCGGGAGATTCTCGAGAAAAACGGCCTGTCGAGTGAGTCGCTGTTCCAATAAGCAATTCGCTCAACCGGTAACAAATAGCCCCACCTGGTTGGGGCTTTTTGTTGTCTGGAATAGGGGAAGGGAGTTGTCTGGGACATCACCTCAAGTTTGTAGTCTCGTTTTGTAAGTCTTTGCTTACTCTTTCGTAAGTGTTCGTTATTTTTAAACCCAAGCAGTTGTCTATTTGACCTGTTTCTTATGTGTATCTTGTTGATTTATATGATTATTTTTTTAGATTAACGGCATGTGACAGGCGATTTCAGCGACAGAGGCCGATTGCTCTTGGTAGGGAATTCTCTAGTATTTGAACTGTGTCGACGGATAGACACGCCCTTCAAGGAAGAGGGGAATGGACATCGCAGGAAGCGGTTCATCAGGACGATGAAAAGGAACACAAGGAATAGGGAAAAAATGTGGGCGGGTCAAACCGCCCCTTTTTTTGTCCGCAGAAAAGCAAAAAGGCCCGCAAGGGGCCTTTTCGAGAACGCGAGGGAAATCAGCGTTCGAGGTGTTCGATTTTGTTTGGCTTGCCATCCCATTCCGCGGAATCGGGCAATGGATCTTTGCGTTCAGTGATGTTCGGCCATACCTCGGCCAATTCCATGTTCAACTGAATGAAGTTTTCCATGCCGGCCGGTACTTCATCTTCGGAGAAGATGGCCACGGCAGGGCATTCTGGTTCGCACAGTGCGCAGTCGATGCACTCATCCGGGTGAATCACCAGGAAGTTCGGGCCTTCGTAAAAGCAGTCCACCGGACAGACTTCTACGCAGTCGGTGTACTTGCACTTGATGCAGTTGTCGGTGACGACGAAGGTCATTTCTAATTTTCTCCTCAGGCGGCGGCAGCGGAGCCCCTTCACGTTGGGGTCGCCAGGTTTGGGAGCGATAGTCTGCAGGTCAGGCTATTGGCCTGCAGCATCCCAAACCGCGCGAGATTCTAACAGCTTGCAGGCAAGTGCGTTAGATCCGTGTCTTTAGTGTATAGAGCATTTCGAGTGCACGACGCGGTGTCATGTGGTCCAGATCAAGTTTGGCCAGTTCATCCAGTACCGGATGCGGCAGGCTGGCGAACATGTCGCTCTGCTGCGGCGTAGCCGGTTTGCCTTTGGCCGGCTTCGGAGCTTCATGAGGCAGTGCTGTGGATTCCAGTCGGCTCAGATGTTCACGAGCCCGCACGATCACTTCGCTCGGCACACCGGCCAACTGCGCAACCGCCAGGCCATAGCTTTGGCTGGCGGGCCCGGGAAGTACGTGGTGCAGGAACACGATGCGTTCGTTGTGTTCGGTGGCATTGAGGTGCACGTTAGCCACCAGCGGCTGGGCTTCCGGCAGCACTGTCAGTTCGAAATAGTGGGTGGCGAACAGTGTATAGGCCCGCAGGTGCGCCAGCCGCTCGGCCGCGGCCCAGGCCAGGGACAGACCGTCGAAGGTGCTGGTGCCGCGACCGACTTCGTCCATCAGCACCAGGCTGCGTTCGGTGGCGTTGTGCAGAATGTTCGCGGTTTCGCTCATTTCGACCATGAAGGTCGAACGCCCGCCCGCCAAGTCATCGCTGGAACCGATCCGGGTGAAAATCCGGTCTACCAGGGACAATTCGCAACTCGCCGCCGGCACGAAACTGCCGATGTGCGCCAGCAGCACGATCAATGCGGTCTGACGCATGTAGGTGGATTTACCGCCCATGTTCGGGCCGGTGATCACCAGCATGCGGGTGTTGTCGTCAAGGCTCAGGTCGTTGGCCACGAACGGCGTGGTGAGGACTTGCTCGACCACCGGGTGACGACCCTGGGTGATGCGCATGCACGGCTCGCTGACGAAACGCGGGCAGTTCAGGTCCAGATTCAGTGCACGCTCGGCGAGGTTGCTCAGCACGTCCAGCTCGGCCAGTGCGGCGGCCGTATCCTGCAAGGGCGGCAACTGGGCGATCAGGTCTTCGAGCAGCGCTTCGTAGAGCATCTTCTCGCGAGCCAGGGCGCGGCTCTTGGCAGACAGCGCCTTGTCTTCGAACGCCTTCAATTCCGGTGTGATGAAGCGCTCGGCACCTTTGAGGGTCTGCCGGCGAATATAGTCCGCGGGCGCCGATTCGGCCTGCTTGCTTGGCAGCTCGATGAAGTACCCGTGAATCCGGTTGTAGCCGACCTTCAGGTGCGACAGGCCGGTGCGGGCTTTCTCGCGTGCTTCAAGATCGATCAGGAACTGCCCGGCGTTTTCGCTGAGCGATTGCAGTTCGTCGAGTTCGCTGTCGTAACCGGTTTTCAACACGCCGCCGTCACGAATGACGGCGGGCGGGTTGTCGATAATGGCTTTTTCCAGCAGGGCCGCCAGTTCCGGGTAGGTGCTGGTGGTGGTGGCCAGTTGAATGATGTGCGGGGCTTCAAGCTCGGCCATCGCGACCTGCAGCTCTGGCAGTGCACCGAGGGCATCGCGCAGACGCGCCAGGTCACGAGGACGGGCGTTACGCAGGCCGATGCGCGCCAGAATCCGCTCGATATCACCAATTTCCTTGAGCTGCGGTTGCAGTTTTTCGAAGCGGTAACCATCGAGCAGGCAAGTGATAGAGCTCTGACGTGCCAGCAATACGGTCAGATCCCGTAGGGGACGATTCAGCCAGCGGGTCAGCAAGCGGCTGCCCATGGCGGTCTGGCAACGGTCGACCACCGATTGCAACGTGTTGTCGCGACCGCCGGCCAGGTTGGTATCCAGTTCCAGGTTGCGACGGCTCGCGCCGTCCAGCACCACCGTGTCGTCCAGGCGTTCATGACGCAGGCTGCGCAAGTGCGGCAGGGCGGTGCGCTGGGTTTCTTTGGCGTAGCTGAGCAGGCAGCCAGCAGCGCCGATCGCCAGGGTCAGGTTCTCGCAGCCGAAACCTTTCAGGTCCTGGGTGGAAAACTGCTGGCAAAGACTTTTCAGCGCCGAGTCACGTTCGAAATCCCACGGCGCACGGCGACGAACCCCACGACGTTTTTCCGCCGGCAGGTCCTTCGGCCAGTCGTCCGGGATCATCAGCTCTACCGGGTTGACCCGCTCCAGTTCCGCCAGCAGGTTTTCCCAGCCTTTGATCTCCAGCACGGTGAAGTTGCCGCTGGTGATGTCCAGCACCGCCAGACCGAACATACGCTCATCACCCAACACCGCCGCGATCAGGTTGTCCCGACGCTCATCCAGCAGTGCTTCGTCGCTGACTGTGCCGGGGGTGATGATCCGCACCACCTGACGATCCACCGGGCCTTTGCTGGTGGCCGGGTCGCCGACCTGCTCACAGATCACCACCGACTCGCCGAGCTTCACCAGTTTCGCCAGGTAGCCTTCTGCGGCGTGGTAAGGAATCCCACACATCGGAATCGCCTGACCCGCCGATTGCCCACGAGCTGTCAGGGTGATGTCCAGCAACTTGGCGGCCTTCTTCGCGTCTTCATAGAAGATCTCGTAGAAGTCGCCCATGCGGTAGAACATCAGCTGGTCAGGGTGCTGGTTCTTCAGGCGCCAGTACTGCTGCATCATTGGCGTGTGGGAGGACAGATCGGAGAGGGCTTTATTCATCGGAAATTCAGGAAAACTCGTTGAAAGGTGTAGGGCAAAGGAGGGGCATCGGCCCGGCTTTTCCGCGATGGGCGCAAGGTTAACATGGGCAGTCCGACCTACGCAGGCATGAAAGCGCCAAGGCACACTTCTGCAAACTATGCACGATCTATGCAAATCAGCATTTGTCTTCCGAAAAAAGATCAAGCACTATGCACGCTATGCAAAAACGCAATGTTTCAACCGTCTTAAGAGCGCTGCTCGATCAGCATGGGATCTCCCCCACGGAGCTTCACCGTCGCACCGGCGTGCCTCAATCCACTCTCTCGCGGATTCTCAGCGGGAAGATCGTCGATCCTTCGGATAAGCATATTTCGAAGATTGCCGAATACTTCGCCGTGAGCACCGATCAGTTGCGGGGCCGCGCGGATGTCGCGCACGCCGCCAGCGCTGGGCGCGATGAGTCGCATTCGGAACTCAAGGACATAAGCCTGTGGGACGACGATACGCCAGTCGATGACGACGAGGTGTCGGTCCCCTTTCTTCGCGAGGTTGAATTGGCTGCTGGATCAGGAAGATTCGTCATCGAAGAGAGCGAGCGCTCTAGCCTGCGCTTCGGCAAGCGTAGTTTGCGCCACAACGGCGTGCAGTTCGACCAGGCCAAATGCGTAACGGTGCGCGGCAACAGTATGTTGCCGGTGCTACGCGATGGCGCCACGGTCGGGGTGAATGCCGGTAAATGCGGGATTGGCGACATCGTCGACGGTGACTTGTACGCCATCAACCACAACGGCCAGTTGCGGGTGAAGCAGCTTTATCGCCTGCCGACAGGGATTCGTCTGCGCAGCTTCAATCGCGATGAGCATCCGGACGAGGACTACAGCTTCCAGGAAATCCAGGAAGAGCAGATTGTCATCCTCGGTCACGTCTTCTGGTGGGGCATGTACGCCCGTTAACCTCATCGCTGTCAGATAAAACCCGCTGCCCGGCGGGTTTTTTTTCGCCTATCGAAAACCATCAACGCCTTTGTTTGCAGGGGCTTCATGCATCCGTGCATTCCTGATGCATAAATAAATGCATTTATGCATTGACTGTATATGCATCCATGCATATTCTTTGTCTCAAGCCGCTCAACAAAGCGGCTCGAAACGAAGCTCTTTAGTTCCACCACAAAAGGCAGCGATGAACCGGCCTCAACGGTTCAGAGGGTTGGCAACTGACCCGGGTGTGCAGCGTAAAGCACCAGAAGCAGTTATCCGGCGGGCAGGGACCGCGGTCGGAAAAACAATTTGAATGGACTCGTACCGCGCCAGTAGCGCCGAAAGGTCAGCTTCCTTTTTGTACACAGGATTAAAGGAAGGCGAAGGACCGCATTACTGAAAAGCCCAGCGAGTGCCGGGCTTTTTGGAATGCCTACCTCAAGAGATATCGCTTGAACCCAACACACATCACTCATCAATCACCCCCAGGAGGCGTGACATGACAAACGAGCAACAAGCGTTGCTGGACATGCCGATCTGGCTGGTCATCGTTCTCGCCCTGGTGGGCGGGGTGTCCGGCGAAATGTGGCGTGCCGACAAGGAGGGCGCCCGTGGCTGGTCGCTGCTGCGGCGTCTGGCGCTACGTTCCGGGGCCTGCATGATCTGCGGGGTCTCGGCCATCATGCTGCTGTACGCCGCCGGAGTATCGATCTGGGCCGCCGGTGCGTTTGGCTGCCTGACGGCGATGGCCGGAGCGGACGTGGCCATCGGATTGTACGAGCGCTGGGCGGCCAAGCGGATTGGCGTTTGCGAAGTGCCGCCGCGCGATTCTCGTCCCGATCAACAGTGAACCGGCGTCGCTGATCTTCGCGTTGCCATAGGAACAGGAGGCCATTAATGCCCGCCGTCATCGAAAAACCATCGCAGCTGTTTTCCGCCATTGCCGAGACGTTGCGCACCGCCATTCCCGGCTTGAAGGTCGGGAGTCATCAAGACTTCGACGGCACTGTCGATCTGCCCTGGGTGCTGATCGCCATCGAGCGTGATGCGCCGGGCAACCGTGCCAACGATGGACGTATCGCTCATGTCCTGACGATTTCCTTGCAAGTCGTATTGGCCAGCGCAGGGTTGGCGGCTTGCGACCTGGCCAGCGAACTGAAAAACCTGGTCACCGACAACCGCTGGAATCTGTCGGGCGACCAATGTGATTTGCCCATGAACATTGATGGCATCCCATCCACGTTCATCAGCGAAACACGGGAGTACACCGCCTGGACCGTTTCATTTACCCAAATCCTGCACCTCGGCCCAACCCTGCTCGAGGACCCGCTGGGCATTCCGAAATTCGCCCGCACCTGGGAGGTGTCGAACATCGACGACCCGGATCAATACACAGCACTCGAGGCCTGACCCATGTTTGATGCGCTTTTACGTATGCAGCTGGGTCCGATCATCGAGCGTCTGGCCGAGATGGAAACCGAGCTTGAAGACCTGCACCGGCGTGCCGACAGTTTCTGTCGCATCGGCGTGTGTCAGGAGGTCGATGCGGCCAGCAATACCTGCAAGGTCCGTCATGGGGAACTGCTCACCCCGGCGATCCGGTTTTTCAACCCAAGCGCCGGGGCACAGAGCGAGTCGCGGATTCCTTCCGTGGGTGAGCAGTGTTTGCTGCTGAACCACGGCGGTGGCGAGGGCGGCGGGCAGTCGGTGGCGTTGTTCGGTCTCAACGGCGGTCAGTTCCCGCCCGTCTCGACACAGGCATCGCTGACCCGTCGCCTCTATCAGGACGGCACGGAAAACGGTTACGACGACGCCAGTCATGTTTTGCACTGGAACAACGGCCCGGCGGCGTTCACTGGCTCCCGTGAATCTCTCGAATTGAGCATCGGCCCGGCAAGGCTGGCGATGAGGCCTGAGGGCATCGAATTGCAACTGGGCGTCGTCGGCCTGCGGCTTGACGCTTCCGGTGTGCATCTGAGCGGCCCGTTGGTGGATCACCAGGGTCGCGTCATCAGTACCGCATAAAGAGCTTCCCATGATCGGAATCGATAGAAACACCGGCGCAACGGTCGACGACTGGCTGCAGTTCGTGCAGCGCGCCACCCGGGCGCTGACCACGCCGTTGGGCACGCGTCAGAAGCGCCCTTTGTATGGTTGCGCACTCACTGAGTTGCTGGGGCAGAACCTCGGCGACGACCTGCTGATTCTCGCCCAGAGCCATGCCGCCCAAGCGTTTTACAACAAGTACAACGGCATCGACGATTTCGAGCCGCAGGTCATTGTGGCCAGCCGCTACGGTGCCGGGTTGTTGTTGCGCTTTGCCGGCACCTGGAAAAACCGCCAACAGACCTTCGAGGTGGTGGCATGAGTATGTTGATACCTGGCCAGAACCAATTGGCCGAACCGGCCATCGTCACGGTCGAAGCGTTCGAGGATCTGCTCGCAGAGTTCAAGACCTTCGTCGTCGAGTACGTCGGTGCCCGTTCCACCGAGAGCGCGGCCAAGCTTGCGGTCAGCCTGGAAAACGAAAGCGAGTTGCTGACCCTGGCACTTGAGGCGTTTTGTGTACGGTTGCAAACCCATGAACGCAAATACAACGCCCGTATCAAGCAGATGCTGGCGTGGTGGTCCACTGGGACCAACCTCGATGCGCGCCTCGCGGACATGGGGCTTGAGCGCCAGTTGCTGGACCCGGGCGACCCGGCGGCGTTCCCGCCGATCGATCCGGTCTTTGAGAGCGATGATGACGCCCGGTTGCGTTATTACCTGGCGCCCCATGCACCAGCGGCAGGCTCTCGCATGCAGTATCGGCGTGAGATTTTCACCCTTGGCGAACGGCCTGCCGTGAAGGTGGAAACCGCCGCGGCGGGTGTAGTGACGGTCACTTACACCTTCGCCCCGGACGGCTATTCAGCACAGGTCAAGGACGGCAACGGTCGCCGGACCGCGCCCGGCGAAGTCACGGTCACGGTGCTTTCCCGGGAGGGCGATGGCACGCCATCCCAAGCGCTGCTCGACGGTGTTCGCCAGCATTTCGCCCGGCCTGATGTGCGGCCCGAAACGGACCTGGTTACCGTGCAGGCCGCGCAAATCAAGAACTACAAAATCCGGGTGATCGCGAAGATCAATCCGGGGCCTGATTCCGGGCTGACCAAGGTTGCCGCGCAACAGCAGTTGCAGGCGTACGCCGATGCCTGTCATCGCCTGGAAGGGCGGGTGGACCCGAGCTGGATCGACTACACGCTGCACAGCGCCGGCGCGGTTCAACTGCAAATCCTTGAACCGGTAGCGCCGATCGTGACGAGCGCTTTTCAAGCGCCGTATTGCACGGGCGTCGAGGTCGAGGTGGATACGTTATGAGTGACGACACACCTCGCCCGAGCCTGTTGCCGGCCAACAGCTCACCACTGGAAAGGGCGCTTGATCTCGGTTTCGCCCGGTTGCTTGAGCGCATTGACCCGTCGTTCCCCGAACTGATGAACCCCGCCAAAACACCCCTGGCATTCCTGCCGTACCTGGGCGCGGATCGCGGGGTCAGCGAATGGAGCACCGAGGCGACCGAGGCGGAAAAACGCCTGACGGTGGAACTCGCCTGGCCCACCGCACGGCAGGCCGGGACGCGAAAAGCACTGGAAAACGCGGCCAAGGGTTTGCAATTGATGCCTGAGGTGCGCGCCTGGTACGAGCAAACACCACCCGGCCCGCGTTACAGCTTTTCCGTCAGGGCCTTCACCGAACAGCCCTACAGCGAAGAAATCGACGCCCGTCTCGACCGACGCCTGGCCGATGCCAAAAGCGAACGCGACACCTTGAAGGTTTCCGTCGGCTTGAGCGCATTCGGCAGTCACGTCATCGGCGCCGCCACCGTCTGCGGCGAGCTGACCACGGTGTATCCGATCGTCATCGAAGGGCTTGAAGCCTCGGGTCAGGCCTTCATGGCCGCCGGGCTCTACACCGTCGAAACCTCCACTATTTATCCTCAGGGGTCCTAAATGGCCGACTATTACACTCTGCTCACCAATGCGGGGATCGCCTACGAAACCGCCTGCAAGGCAGCGGGCACACCGATCAAACTGTCGCAGATTTCCGTCGGTGACGGCGGCGGCACGGTTTACAACCCAGCTGCCACTGCCACGGCACTGAAACGCGAAGTGTGGCGCGGGCCACTCAATGCGTTGTTCCAAGATGAGAAAAATCCGAGCTGGTTGCTGGCCGAAGTCACCATCCCACCTGATGTGGGCGGTTGGTATGTGCGTGAGGCCGGGCTGTGGACTGATACCGGCATCTTGTACGCCATCGTCAAGTATCCGGAGTCGTTCAAACCGGTGTTGGCAACGTCGGGTTCGGGGAAAGAGTTCTACATTCGCTCGATATTCGAGACCAGTAATGCGGCGTTGGTGACGTTGTTGATTGACGACACCGTGGTCAAGGCAACGCGGGCCTGGGTGATGAGTTACCTCGCCGAAGAACTCGGCAAACTCGACGGCAAGCAATCGGTGCGGGTTGCCGCCACCGCTAACGTGGTGTTGAACGGTGCTCAGCAGATCGACGGTGTCGCAGCGGTAGCGGGGAATCGGGTGTTGTTGCCGAACCAGACGCTGGCCAAGGACAACGGCCTGTGGGTGGTTGCCAACGGCGACTGGGTACGGGCGAGCGATGCCAGCACCAGTGCGAAAGTTACCCCGGGCCTGACTGTGATGGTTGAAGAGGGCGCAGTGAACGGTGATTCGCTGTGGCACCTGACCACCAACGGGCCGATCACCCTGGGCACGACGGCGCTGACGTTTGAAATGTTGGCAGGGCGGACGGGGATTCAGCCGGGGACTTATAAAAGTCTGACTGTGGACAAGTACGGTCGGGCAACCGGCGGTTCGAATCCTGAAACGCTGGCTGGGTTTGGTATTAAGGACACCTACACCAAGGCTGAGATCGAGGCGATGATTGCCGAGGCTTCGGCGCTCCCGGTCGGCGCAATGGTGCCGTTTCCTTTGGATAAGATCCCACCGGGTTTTCTTGAGATTGATGGCAGTGTGAAGAGCATTGCGGTCTATCCGGATCTGGCGGCGTTTCTTGGTACGGCCTTCAACAAGGGGGATGAGGGAGCCGGTAATTTCCGTTTGCCTGAATCGCGCGGAGAGTTCCTGCGGGGTTGGGATCATGGGCGCGGCGTCGATGCTGGCCGTGCAATCGGCAGTTGGCAGGCTGATGACAACAAGGCGCACTCCCATACCGTAACCCGGATGCAGGCCTTCGCTAATGCGTCGGGGAGTAATCCGGCGGCGGTTGTTGTGGACAACGGCAACATGGCCGTAACCCTCAACTTCGGTACAGGCTTCAATAGTTCTGGAGGGACGGAGGCTCGGCCGCGAAACATGGCGGTGATGTGGTGCATCAAGGCCTGGAACGCGCCGATTAATCAGGAAAATATTGATATTGCTGCATTGGCAACGTTGGCGCAGCAATCGACGGAAGTTAATCAAGGAACGGCGAAAATTGCTACGCAGACGCTTACGGATGCGGGTAATGACGACGCCACAATTGTTACCCCAAAGAAATTACGTTGGGGCTTTTCAGCCAATATATTTGGTGGTGGTGCTCTTAGTTATATTGTCTTTCCAAGTTGGCTTGGCGGATTGATTGTTCAATGGGGGACGACCGCTATTATTAACTCAGGGGCGAACTTGACGCAGGTATTTCCGATAGCTTTCAATGTCAGTCCTGTGGTTTTTTTATCCTACGCCAATGCGGGTAACGATGCTGGGGTTGGGCAGATGTTTGTTGCACAAGCAAGGAATTGGAGTCCTACAAACACCGTTGTGCGCAACTTGGGTCCCGCGGTTGCGCAATATAATTTCCTGGCAATAGGTCGTTGAAGTAAGGATGCGAAGGAGTGTCTATGAAATACGTAATGTTTAACGAGAGTGGAGAGATTGCCGGAAGATATGACTCCAATGTCCACAGCAATATCCCTAAAGACGCAATAGAACTGGCTGATGAACTTTGGTTTTTGACCTTGAGAGAGACCGATGGTGTTTGGCAAATGGTTAATGGTGAGCTTGTAAAGCAACCGTTTCCGAAACCCGTCACGAATTATTCCGGTTTGATTGCCGCTGAGCGTTTCGTACGTGAAGCGTCCGGCGTTATTGTTGAAGGAATGAAGATAGAGACAACCAGAGACAGCCAGGCGCTGATCGCCAGTACTGGACTCTCGGCAATCCTTGACCCGGAATATCACTGCAACTTCAAAACACTCGACGGTTTTGTCGAGATTGGGGCTGAGCAAATTATTGCCATTGCCAAGGCCGTCCGGGCACACGTCCAGGCTTGTTTTGACCGAGAGCTGACATTACTCCGTGCTCTTGAAGCTGGAACCTACAAAGAAGAAATGCTTGATGAAGGCTGGCCGGACTCTTCGCAACCCTCAACGATCGCGACTTTTCAATAAACGCCCCGCCCCGGGGCGTTTTCTTTTCCGCCAAACAACACCCGAAAGCCCCTTCCTCAAAAAGGGGCTTTTTCGTATCTGGAGAAACCCAAATGGAACTACGCCAAACCTACACCGTGCTCGTCCCATTCCCCACCGGAGGTGGTCACTGGTCGAGCGTCGGTCAAGAACTCGACCTGCTCGATGTGGAGGCCAGTGCGTTGCGCAGCGCTGGTCGTCTGGAGCTGACAAAAACCGAGGCCGTCGAGTCGGCCTCTACATCCATCCCGGCCAAAAAGGCCGCTGCCAAGAAGGCTGAATAACCATGGCTGAGGTTTTGAACTTCGAGCACAACGGCATTACCGTCAATGCCACTGAATCCCCCGAGGCCATGGGTGGCCTGGGTGACAACGTCATCGGTCTGGTCGGTACTGCGCCGAAAGCGGATCTGCTGATTCCGCGTAACGCCCCGTTCCGCATCAACAGTTTCACCACCCAGGCGCTGCTGGACCCGACCGGTACTGAGTCGGGCACGTTGTTCCACGCGGTGTTCCAGATCCTCAAAGTGGTCAAGGTGCCGGTCTACGTGGTCATCGTCGAAGAGGGCGCAACCCCCGCCGACACCCTGAATAACGTGATCGGCGGCATCGAGCCAGTGACCGGTCGCAAACTGGGTCTGGCCGCACTTGGTGGTGTGCCGGAAGACCTGACGATCATCGGTGCGCCGGGTTTCACCGGCACCAAAGCAGTGGCCAGTGAGTTCGCCTCGTTCGGCAAACGCATCAAGGCTCGCGTGGTACTCGACGGCAAGGACGCCGCGGTCGCCGATCAAGTGACTTATAGCCAGGAACTGGGCGGCGCGGACCTTGGTTTCGACCGTTGCCTGCTGGTGCACAACATGCCGTCGGTCTACTCCAAGGCGGCGAAGAAGAACGTGTTCCTGGCGCCATCGAGCCTGGCCATCGCCGCGCTCGCCAAGGTCAAGCAATGGGAGAGCCCGGGCAACCAGGTGACCTACGCCGAAGACGTTTCGCGCGTCGTCGAATACAACATCCTCGACACCTCCACCGAAGGCGATCTGCTCAACCGTTACGGCATCAGCTACTACGCCCGGACCATCCTCGGCGGCTTCTCGCTGCTGGGTAACCGCTCCGTCACCGGCAAGTTCATCAGCTACGTCGGCCTTGAAGATGCGATCAGCCGCAAGCTGGTGAAGGCCGGTCAGAAGGCCATGGCCAAGAACCTGACCAAATCGTTCATGGATCAGGAGGTCAAGCGCATCAACGACTGGCTGCAAACCCTGGTCGCCGACGAAACCATCCCCGGCGGCAGCGTGTACCTGCACCCGGAATTGAACAGCGTCGAGAAGTACAAGAACGGTACCTGGTACGTGGTCATCGACTACGGCCGCTACGCACCGAACGAACACATGATTTATCAACTCAACGCCCGCGATGAAATCATCGAGCAGTTCCTGGAGGACGTTCTCTAATGTTTACCAACCGCGTAAGACAGGCCATCGCGGCCACCCTGCAAGGCCTGCCGTTGTCGGCGACCGTGGAAGAGTTCACCCCACCGAAGATTGAATTCGAGATGGAAAACATGGTCGGCGGCCGCTTCATCGGCGAGGAAATGGCCAAGAGCGGGAAAGCGCTGACCTCCAAGCTGATCCTGCAAGGCGCTGGCCCGGAAATCATGCTCGCTCTGGGCGTGAAACTGGGCGACGACATCCTGCTGAACGTGCGTGAAGCAGGGCAGGATCAGGACGGCAACACCTGGTTCACCTACCACACCGTCGGCGGCAAGCTGAAATCCCTGGAGGAAGCCGTCCTCAAAATGAACGAGAAGCCCAAGACGACCCTCGAGCTGGCCTGCCGCACCTACAACCGTCTGGAGAATGGCATTCCGGTGATCGACATCGACGTGCGGACTCAGAAGTTCGTGCTCAACGGCGTCGACATCCTCGGCGACGCCCGCCGCGCCGTGTTGCTGCCGTAATACCTCACCACCCTCAATGCCAGTCAGTTAAACGCAGTCCATGTCGGAGCGGGCTTGCTCGCGAAGAGGCCATCCGCTTCAACGTCAACGTTGCCTGACCCACCGCTTTCGCGAGCAAGCCCGCCCCCACAGGGGCGGCTCTCCAGCCTTGAGATCTGCGTTGCCTGACCGGCATTGCGCAACACCTCCCCATGATCCACCAAGGAATTCATTTCATGTCCTGGACGCCACCTGTTCACGTCTTGCTGTCGCCGATTACCGGTGATAACGGATCCGAGATCGAGCAGATCCAACTCAAACCGTTGTACTACGCCGCGCAGAAAGAGGCCCTGGCCCGCGCCGGTGATGATGAGGACGATCAGTTCTTCGAGCTGGCCAAACTGGCCACCGGCCTGTCGGTCAAGGAGCTGGATCAGCTCAAGCGCCCGGACTACGTGAGCATCGCGCAGTACGTATACGAGATGTCGACTCGCCCTGCTTCGTACTTTCTTGAACGGCAGGACGAACAATCGGTAGACCCCGATCAAGTGCAACTGTTGCAACCGCTCAATGTGGCGGGCCGCAGCATGACCTCGCTGACCCTGGAAATGCCGGTGCTGCGCGCCACCAAGGCGATGAAAAAACTGAAGACGGCCAAAGAACGCGCCGAGCTCATCACCGCCCATTGCACCGGGCTGATGCTGCCCGATCTGGACCTGCTGACCGTGCCCGACTGGACACAGCTTCAGGTACGCATCGACGATTTTTTAAACAAACCGGCGGACTTCTTTCGGAGCGCGACATCGAAGTAATCCTCGATGTGGTGCCGCTCATTTACTCGGTAAGTGAGGCGGAAATTCTGGAGTGGGACGCCGGCAAGGCCTTGCGCCGCTACGACATCGCGATCACTCGCCTTGGCGTGAAACAGGAGTAGAGCGGGATGGCAGACAGTAAGTATTCGCTGTCCGGTGCGGCGAGCATCGAGTTGCCGCCACTGGGCAGCACGTCTGAAACGTCGGGGTTGAACCTGGCACTGACCACGGCCAGCCTCGACATCCGTCTGCTGGTGTCGGAACAGGTAAAGCTTCGCGAAGCGCTGGCGTTGTTGAACATTGCTTTGTCGTCGCAGCAGTCGCTGCTCAAGGCGAATGCTTCGGTGCCCGCGGCAAGCAGTGAGCCAAAGTCCAAGTTAAAGGCTGAGATCGATCAGCGCACGCCGCCGGATTTGCTCAAGTCGGCGATGGCGACCGAGTTGGCGATGGTTGAGCTCAACCAGGTGCTGAAACTGGACAACGTCCAGTTGCAGAAACTGTCGCAGGCCAACCTGAAAATGGCCACTGACAAGCAGGTTGCTCCGAGCGGGGCAACGGCGGTTCAACTGGCCCAGGTCGAGTTGGCGGCGGCGAAGGCGGGTATCGGGAACGGGCTTGACCCGGCCAAAAAACAGGATGAGCTGCTGAACTTCACCCGCGATAGCGCGGTGACCGCGTCGGCGTTCAATCTCGACGTCAAGGCCGCCAGCGAGATGCTGTTGGGCTGGCGCACCTCAATGAAGCTGGATCGCGGACAAAGCCTGAATCTGGCGGATGCAACCAACCATCTCGGCAACAGCGGCCTGAATGTCAAAGCGGCAGACATCGGTTCTGTGGTGCAACGCAGTGGCGAGGCGGGCATCGCGGCGGGAATGACGCCGGAACAGATGGCGGCCCTCGCGGCGGCGTTCTTGAACAGCGGCGCGGACAAGGTCGGTGCCGGTGAGGCCTTGAAAGGCTTCACCACGGTTTTGGCCAAGGGGGACGCGGCTTCACCGGAACAGCGCAAGGCCTGGGCTGACCTGGACGGTAAATTCAATCCCGGGATGTTGGCTGATGGCCTGCGCAAGGACGCACCGGGAACGATCAATTTGGTGCTTGAAGCACTGAAGAAAAAAACTACGGAAGAACAGCAGTCACTGACCAAGACATTGTTTGGTGATAACGCAGCGATTCTTGAACTGCTGAAAAAACCGGAAGACGTGCAAAAGGCGTTTTTGCTGGTGTCCGAGCGAACCTCCGACGGGACGTTGCCGAAACACAACGGCTCTGTAGCGAAAACCGCCGAGGCGCTAGGGGAAACCTCGCAAGGGCGATGGAATGCGCTGGATGCGAGTAAAAACCGGATGTTCGCGGCGGGCGGCAATGCCCTGGCACCGTTGACTGATGGTTTGATGGTGTCGCTCGGCGCATTGGCCGATGGCCTGAGCGGGGTCGCTGAAGCACAACCGAAAGCTACTGCAGGATTGCTGGTGCTCGCGGGAGCCGTTGCGTTGGCGCGCGGCGCTGAAATCAAGGTTGCGATGGCGTCCGCGATCACTGCTGCTGCGACAAAACTTCTGGCTCTGGCCGGCGCGCGACAGATTCCCGAGGAGGGGGATCTGACAGCTGATGCCAAGGAGCGTGGCCGTAAGGGTAAAAAGCAACCCCGAGGCGCAAGGACCGGAAAAAGCGCCATCCCCAAAAGCGCTACGAGGCTGCCACGCATGTCTACCGGGAGTCGCTTGCTGGGTGCCGCCAGAATGGGCTCGGCAGTCACCAGACGGGTCGCGCCGCTGATGCTGCTCAGTGCTGGTTACGATGCCGTCAAAGGCTTGCAGGCGGGTGATACCAAAGCGGTCGGCGGGGCGCTGGGCTCGGCCGGTGGCGGGCTCGCCGGTACTTATGCTGGCGCTGCTGCCGGCGCCCTGATCGGCAGCGTAGTGCCTGTTCTGGGCACGGCGGTCGGTGGCGTGATCGGTGGTTTGTTGGGGGGGATGGCGGTCAGTTGGGGAGGGGAATGGCTGGGTGAGAAACTCGCTACACCCGCCGACAAACTCGCCGCTCCAGATCAGGTCAGCAAAGACCTGACCAACGCCCAGACGAGCAATCAACAGAACACGGTTAACGCGAACATCTACATCAACGGCCAGGACCAGGCCAGCGCCAGTCAATTGGCGAACCTGGTTGTGCAACAGATCACCGGCCAATTCGGACTCATGACCATGCCCAACTCACTCGCCATGCGAAGTGACGCGGCCCTGACTGACGGAGGTACGTGATGCGTCAGCAAATGGCACTCGGCAATTTCATTTTCGGCCTGTCCAGAAACTTCGCTTACCACAGCCTGGTGCGCACCTCGGACGGCGGCTGGAAGAGCATCGACATCCTCACCAGCAAACCCAAATCCAGTCAGGTCGGCCAAGGCCTGCAAGGGCTGACGATAACAGGCAAGTCGATGTACGCGACCGCCATGGATCGGCTCGATGAGCTGCGTGCCTTGCAGGCGCTGCGCATCCCTTTGCCCTTGGTTGACGGCATCGGCCGCAACTGGGGTCTGTGGCAGATCAACAAGGTGTCGGAAACCCAAAACAACATCCTTGATGACGGCACCGCGATGGTGGTCGATTGGATTATCGAGTTAACGGAGTTCGCCAATGCGTAGGGTTCGAAGTATTGCCGGTGATTCGGTGAATCTGTTGCTGTACCGCGAACTTGAGCGTTGTGACGATGCCAGTGAGGAAGCCCTTTGGCGTCTTAATCCGGGGCTTGCCGAATGGGGGCCGATATTGCCGGCGGGGGTATGGGTTGTGCTGCCGGAAGTGGATTCGAAGCCCGTCGCACCCACACCGGTATCGGCCTGGGATTAAGGAGGCAGCATGTCACTGGGTTTCACGCCTGCGGTAGAAATTTACGGCGCAAACGCTGCGCTGCTCAACGAACGATTGCTCAGTTGGACGCACATCGATGCAGCGGGAATTGAATCCGATCAACTGACGCTCGTGATCAGTCTAGATGGGCTTGAAGGGTTGCCCAGCCTGGGCGGAAAGATCGGCCTGCGGGTCGGTTATCTAGAGTCGGGGCTGGTGGATAAAGGCGAGTTCGTCATTACCCGACGCACGCCGACTCTGTTTCCCCTGCGTCTGACGCTGGTGGCCACTGCGGCGCCGTTCAGTGCGGCGGATCAGACGGGATTCAAGCAGCGCCGATCGGTCAGCCATGGCCCGACGACCTTGGGTGCGCTGTTTCGCCAGTTGACGTCCAGGCACGGATTTTCCCCTCGTGTGGCCCCGGACCTGTCGCTGATAAAAATCGAGCACATCGACCAGTCCAACGAAACCGACATGGGTTTTCTGACGCGACTGGCCTACCTTCATGACGCTGTCGCCAAGCCGATCAACGAGCTGTACGTGCTGGCACGGCGCGGTCAGGCGAAATCGTTATCGGGCAAAATCCTGCCGACCATAAAGCTGTCGGTGACGACGAACAATCGCCCAGGCGATCACGCCTTTATCTCCGCCATCCTGGATGAAACCGCCCGGGCGAAATACCAGGGCTGCAAGACCAGTTGGTGGGACGCGGCGGCCGGTAAAGTGCGTGTCGAGGAGAGCGGCATCGCGCCGTTCAAGACCCTTCGCCAGCGGTTTCAGAGCGCAGACGATGCCCGTGCCGCCGCCGAAGGCGAGACCCGCCGGATGATGCGCGAAGCACTCAAGGTGACGATCGAATGCCCCGGCAATCCGGGATTGTCCGCTGAAGGGATTGTTCTGCTGGACCCCACCTGGCCGGACTTCATGCGCGGTCGGTGGTCGATCGACAAGGTCACCGCCAGCGGCGACCGGGAAAAAAGCTATCGCTGCAGGATTGACGCGACCTGCCTGGACGCCAAGGCCTGACGCGCATCCCCCAAAAGCACCTCACCTGTAGCAGCCTTCGGCAGCTGCTAAAAAAACTGCGTCCCTGCTCACTCATTTCATTCGATTCTGGAGCGCCCTCATGAAGATCACGCCGATCCTCACGCAGCTGCGTGCGCAATGCCCGAGCCTGGCCAATCGTGTGGCCGCGGGCATCGACCTCGCCACCCTGCAAGCCAGCAACCCACTCACCACACCGTGCGCCTACGTCGTCCCCATTGCCGATCTGGCGAGCAAAAGCGTTGCACAAAACCTGATGCTGCAACCCATCCGCGACCGCTTCGAAGTGACGTTGGTGCTCGACACCACAGACGCTACAAAAGCGCTGGATCTGTTGCATGACCTGCGCGCCGAACTCTGGCGCGCCCTGGTGGGTTTCAAGCCCGGCAGCGACTACGAGGCCATCGAGTACGACGGCGGCGAACTGGTTTCCATCAACAGCAGCCGCGTGCTGTATCGCCTGCGCTTTTTTGCCGAATTCCAGCTCGGTCGCAATTTGCCGGGGCAACCGGCGGAGAGCTGGCACGAGCGTGAACTGGACGGTTTGTCGTCCTTTACCGGGGCCACCGTGCGGGTCGATGCGATCGATCCCGCGGACCCCAATCTGCAACGCCCAGGCCCCGACGGGCGCCTGGAACTGACTTTCTCTGGAGACGTAACCCCATGAGCAAACGCATCACCGTGCTGCCGGCCCCGGGCCGCGTCGTGCCGGACCCGGAAGCGGGCGATCTGTTGCCCCTCGAGGGCCGTGAAGTGCCGGACAACGCCTGGTGGCGTCGACGTCTGGCCGATGGCGATATCACTACCAAAGCCGTGAAAGCGGCGAAACCACAGGGAGCCAAATAATGGCGATCGGATTCAGCAACATCCCCGCGGACATTCGTGTTCCGCTGTTCTATGCCGAAATGGATAACTCGGCCGCCAATAGCGCGTCGTCGGCCATGCGCCGCCTGATCGTTGCTCAGGTCAACGACAACATCGCACCGGCCGACGTCGGCAAATTGGTGTTGGTGTCCAGCGTGGCACTGGCCAAAAGCATTGGCGGCCAAGGCTCGATGCTCGCCTCGATGTACGAAACCTGGCGCAAGACCGATCCGATCGGCGAGATCTGGTGCCTGCCGCTGCACAACACTGAAGGCAGCATTGCCAAAGGTGTGCTGACCCTGAGCGGTGCGGCGACGCAAAGCGGCGTGCTCAACCTGTACGTCGGCGGCGTTCGCGTTCAGGCGGCTATCGTCAATGGTGCCACTGCGGCGCAAGCGGCCACGGCCCTGGCACTGAAAATCAATGCCTCCGCCGATCTGCCGGTCAGCGCTGCGGCGGTCGAAGGTGTGGTCACCCTGAGCGCCAAATGGACTGGCGACAGCGGCAACGACATCAGCCTGCAATTCAATCGCCTGGGCAAGAGCAATGGCGAAGAAACCCCGGCCGGCCTGACCTCGGCCATCACCGCCATGACCGGCGGCGCCGGTGTGCCGGATCAAGTGGCCGCCGTCGCGGCACTGGGCGATGAACCGTTCGAGTTCATCTGCATGCCTTGGTCGGATCTGTCGACCCTCAACACCTGGCAAGCCGTCATGGATGACAGCACCGGTCGTTGGTCCTGGGCCAAGCAATTGTTCGGTCACGTCTACAGCGCCAAGCGCGGCAGCATCGGTACTCTGGTGGCGGCCGGTCAGGCGCGTAACGACCAGCACATGACCATCCAGGCGCTGGAGCCGGGCGTACCGCAACCGTTCTGGGTTCAGGCCGCTGCACTGGCTGCACGCACGTCGGTGTTTATCTCGGCTGACGCCAGTCGTCCGACCCAAAGCGGCAGCCTGCCAGGTCTCGACCCGGCACCGGCGAGCGAGCGTTTCACTCTGACCGAGCGTCAGTCGTTGCTCAACTACGGCATCGCTACCGCGTACTACGAAGGCGGCTACGTACGAATTCAGCGTTCGATCACCACCTATCAAAAGAACGCCTACGGCCAGGCAGATAACTCCTACCTGGACAGTGAAACCATGCACCAGTCGGCGTTCATCGTGCGTCGTCTGCAGAGCGTGATCACCAGCAAATACGGTCGCCACAAACTGGCCTCCGACGGCACCCGTTTCGGCGCCGGCCAGCCAATCGTTACTCCGAGCACCATTCGCGGTGAGCTGATCGCCCAGTACGCCAAGCTCGAACTGGAAGGCCACGTGGAAAACGCCGAGCTGTTCGCCGAACACCTGATCGTCGAGCGCGATGTTCAGGACCCGAGCCGGGTCAACGTGTTGTTCCCGCCGGATTACATTAACGGCCTGCGCGTGTTCGCGCTGCTCAACCAGTTCCGTCTGCAGTACGACGACGCAGCCTGATCGCTGCGCTGACTGTGTGATTTCAGCCCACCTCGCGTGGGCTTTTTATTTGAAGGGAGAAACACCATGGGTCAACTGATTGCGGGCACCTGCTACGTCAAAGTGGACGGCGCTCAACTGACCATCAACGGCGGCTGCGAAGCACCTTTGATGGCCGTAAAACGGGAAACCGTCGTGCCGGGCTTCTACAAGGAAACCGACATCGCGCCGTCGTTCACAGTGACGGCGCTGCACACCGCGGACTTCCCGCTCAAGCAACTGATCGCAGGCTCCGACATGACCGTCACCTGCGAATTCAGCAACGGCAAAGTCTACGTGCTGGCCGGCGCTTACCTGGTGGAAGAGCCGGTATCCAAAGGCGATGACGCCACCATCGAACTGAAATTCGAAGGCATCAAGGGGACCTGGCAATGAGCAACGCCGTGAAGCTTCAAGTTGCGATCGAAGCCCACGGCGAGCCCTTGACCGAACTCAACCTGCGCCGTCCGACGGTGCAGGAAGTGCGGGCGATCAAGGCGCTGCCGTACAAGATCGACAAGAGCGAAGAGGTCAGCCTCGACATGGACGTCGCGGCCAAATACATCGCCGTGTGCGCCGGCATTCCGCCGTCGTCGGTCAACCAGCTGGACCTGGCTGACCTCAACACGTTGAGTTGGGCCGTCGCGAGTTTTTTCATGAGTGCGGCGTCGGCGCCATCACCGACCTGATCGCAGTCGCCTATGACCTGGCCTGGTTCTGGAAGGTTGACCCCGAACAGATGATGGCCAGGCCACTGGATGTGCTCCGCGAATCGCTGGAGCACGCGCAACGGATCAATGCGATGCAGCAGGTGCAGTGATGGCAGACACAGAAACGAAAGAGAAAACGTCGGTGCTGCTCACGGGCATTGACGAACTGTCACCCAAACTCGGCGCCCTGCGGGCAAAGGTCGAGAGCTTCAAGAAAAACCTGGAGCAGACCGGCCTCGGCAAACTGGATATCAGCGGTTTGTTCAAGGGCGGTAGCGTGATCACGCCGTTCGTGGATGCGATCAAGGCGTCCGACGCGTTCAAGGGCAAATTGACCGAGGTCAGCGAATCAGCCGAAGGCGTTGATTTGCCGAAGGCACCGGCAAGCGCTACACAAAACATGAATGTGTTCAGTCGATCGATGGAGCAGGTGTCGGTCGCGGCCAATACAGCCTTGCAGCCTGCCGTCGCTACGGTAACGGCAGGTCTTCAACCTTTGTTGGTTGGGTTTGGCAGTCTGCTCGATGACAACCCGAAGCTGGTCGAAGGCCTGGCGGCAGGGGCCATTGCGTTCTCGGCGATGCAAACCGCCGTGACCGGCGCGACTCAAGTGTTCGAGCTGATGAGCATGGTGCTCAAGACCAATCCGATCATGCTGATTGCCATGGGTATCGCCCTGGCGGCCGGTTTGATCATTGCCAACTGGGAACCGATTTCGACGTTTTTCGCCGGGCTCTGGCAAAAGGTTGTCGGTTATTGGGCGCCGATCAGCGGCG
Organism: Pseudomonas cucumis; assembly: GCF_030687935.1. Taxonomy (GTDB): domain Bacteria; phylum Pseudomonadota; class Gammaproteobacteria; order Pseudomonadales; family Pseudomonadaceae; genus Aquipseudomonas; species Aquipseudomonas cucumis. The sequence continues at coordinate 1,275,218 of NZ_CP117454.1, forward strand.
TTTTCTCGGCAATTTTTGATCAAGTAAAAGCAGTTGTGAGTGCGGGATTCGATTTCCTTAAAGCGTGGTTTGCCTGGACGCCCTACGGAATGATCCTGAACAACTGGGGGGCCGTTGTCGGTTTGTTTGCGGCGATCTGGGATCTGCTCGTGGCACTGACCGTGCCGGTAAAGGAGAAACTGCGCAGCCTGTTCGACTGGGCGCCGCTGGACGCCATTGCCGCGGCTTGGGATCAGGTGCCTGTCATTTTCTCGGGCTACTGGGAGTCAATCAAGCTTGGAGCGCAGGCGTTCTTTTCCTACCTCAGCGGGCTATTCACTTGGTCGCCCTTGGATGCACTGAGCGAAACATGGGCATCTGTGGTTCAGTTTTTCAGTGAAAAAGCGGAAAAGCTCCGGGCCATTCTGGCGCCGATCCAGGAAATGCTGGGCGGTAGCTTTGGTGGCTTTATCGCCAAAATTACCGGCAAGGTCGAAAGCTTCGCCGAGGTGCAAAAGAAAACCAATGCTGAAGGCAAGGGTGAGTTTGCGCCGGCGGCGGCGTTCATTAATGCCGCTTCCGAGCCAACCTCAAACGCGCTGGCGACTCCCGGCAGTTTGCCGCTCAAGTCGTCTATGCAGCCCGGTTCTCTGACCCAAAACTCCAACACCCTGATCCAGCAAAGCGCGGCCAACAACCGCACGCAGCTCGAAGGCGGCCTGACCGTGCGCTTCGAAAACGCGCCGGCCGGGCTGCGCACCGATCAACCGCAAACCAATCAACCGGGGCTGTCGCTCAATTCGCGCATCGGCTATCGCTCGCTGTCTCTGGGAGGTTCCAATGAACTGGCGTGACCGTTTGTTGCCGGCATCCTTTCGCGGTGTCGGTTTTTGGGTCGATCAGGCGAAAACCCCGGTCGGTAAAAAGGGTCAGTTGCACGAGTATCCGCAGCGGGATCTGCCGTTTTTCGAGGGCCTTGGCCAGCAGGCGAAGATCCATGATCTGACGGCGTTCATCGTCGGCCCCGATTGTCTGGAGCAGCGCGACAAATTGCTCAGGGCGTTGGAGCAGGGCAGTGGTGAACTGGTCCACCCGTGGTTGGGGCGGATGCAAGTCAAGGTCGGTGAATGCGACATGACCCAGACCCGCCAGGACGGCGGGCTGGTGACCTTTGCCCTGAAGTTCTACCCCGATCAACCCCTGCCATTTTCAACGGCCACGGTCAGCACGCAAAAGGTGCTGCTGTCATCGGCGGACACCTTGCTGGGCTCGGCGGTGGCGCGTTTCGAACAGGCCATGACCCTGATCAAGGCGGCGCGGATCGGCATCGCCAATCTGCGCAACAGCCTGACCGGGGTCTATGAAGTGATCAAGGAACAGCTCAAACCGTTGATCGAGCAATATCGGCAAATCACCGAGTTGGTCAAAGCGGTCAAGGAATTACCCAAGGAAGTGGCGGCGGAATTCAAGGGCTTGCTCGGCGATATCAAATCGCTCAAGGACTTCGCGAAGGAGGGTTATCGTGGCGTGATTGCCGACGTCTCCCAACAGCTCGAAGCCATCCGCAAAGCCGATGCGCCGAAGCTCACCACCGGCAAGGACACCACGGCCGCGGCGCAAGCCATGGCCGATCTGGTGCAGGACACGCTGCTGGTGAAAGTGGCGCAATGGGTCGCCTCGATGCCGGTGGCGTCGACCCCGGTGAAACTGTCGTCGACGCCATCGCTGGATCAGCAGACTGTGCAACCGGTCACTCGTCAGGAAGTGCCGGTCACCGACGATTTGCAGCTGTTGCAAAGGGAATTGAACGAAGCGATCCAATTGGCATTGAACAAGGCCAACCCCGCGCACTATCAGGCCATCAACGATGTTAAGCAGGCGTTGAATGCGCACCTAAAAGCCGTGGCGTCGTCCGGCGTGCGGCTGGTCAGTAAATCATTTCAGGAGAGCTTGCCCGCTGTCGTCGTGGCCTATCGGCAATTTGCCGACGCGACGCGGGTCATGGAGGTGACTCAGCGCAACGGTGTTGCCCATCCGTTGTTCCTGCCGCCGAACGATGTGAAAGTTTCCGGGAAGTGAACCATGAACGACATGGATAACCGGGTCACCCTGACCGTCGGCGGCCTGGAATACGGTGGCTGGAAAAGCGTGGAAATCACCGCGGATCTGGAGCGCCAGTTTCGCACCTTCAAACTCAACATCACCTGGCAATGGCCGGGGCAGACCGTGGACAAGCGGATCCAGCCCGGTGACGCCTGTGAAGTGCGCATCGGCCAGGATCTGGTGCTGACCGGGTATGTGTTCAAGGCACCGATCAGCTATGACGGGCGCCAGATCAGCCTGAACATCGAAGGCAGTTCCTGCACCCAGGATCTGGTGGATTGCGCCGCGACCAACCGCCCGAACCAATGGCATGAGCAATCGCTGTTGAGCATCGTCGAAGCGCTGGCGATCACCTACAAAGTCTTTGTGGTCAGCGAAATTCCCGAGACCGCGCGGCTCAGCAGTCACACCATCGTGCCGGGGGAAACGGTGTTTCAATCCATCGACCGCTTGCTGACATTGTTCCGGGTGTTTTCTACCGATGATGCCCAGGGCCGGCTGGTGCTGGCCCGGCCTGGCAGTGGTGGCCGGGCCAGCGATGCGCTGGAGTTGGGCAAAAATATTCTGTCGGCCAACGCGCCGATGGATTACAGCCAGGTGTTCTCCGAATATCGGGTGATCGGTCAGCACAAGGGCACGGACAAGAAGAGCGGGACAGCGGTCAGCGAGGTTGAATCGATGTCCGCCGACCTGAGCTACAAGCGTCGGCGGGTAACGGTGATCAACGAAGGCATGCAGATCAATCCCGAGCTCGCCTTGCAACGGGCCAACTGGGAAAGCGCCACCCGCGTGGGCAAGGCCAAAGCCACCACCTATCAGGTGCAGGGCTGGCGGCAATCGAACGGCGATCTGTGGCGTCACAACACACTGGTACGGGTCAAGGATCCGGTGCTGGGGTTTGATGACGACATGCTGATCTCGAAGGTGACCTACTCGCTGTCGGCGCAAGGTTCGATCACCACCCTGCAAGTCGCACCGCCGCATACCTTCGACGCCAATCCCGAGCCTCCCAAAAAGGCCTGAGCCCGACACCTGAACCAGTGGGAGCGGGCTTGCCCGCGATGGCGGCGGCACATTCAACATCAAGGTGACTACCCGCCGCTTTCGCAGGCAAGCTAGCTCCCACAAGAGCGGCGGTCGCCTTCAAGGAAAATCCAATGAGCCTACTGACACGCCTCCTGGCGCGCGGCACTGTCGTGCTCGCCAACTCGGCCACCAAGCTTCAATCGCTGCAAATGCGCCTCACCGCCGGCGAAGTGAACGACGACATGGAGCACTTCGAACCCTACGGTTTCACCAGTAACCCGCTGGCCGGCGCTGAAGGTGTCGCCACGTTTCTGGGCGGTGATCGCTCCCACGCCATCGTGCTGGTGGTCGCCGATCGCCGCTATCGCCTCCAGTCCCTGGCCGCGGGAGAAGTAGCGATCTACACCGACGAAGGCGACAAGATCCACTTCAAGCGCGGGCGGATCATCGACATCGAAACCGCCACGCTGAACATCCGCGCCAGCAGCGCGGTGAACATCGACAGCCCCGTGATCAACCAGACCGGAAAAATCGTCTCCACCGGCGATCAGATTGCCGGTGGCATCAGCCAGATCAAACACGTGCATGTCGGCGTTCAAGCGGGCAACGGCCAGACCGGCGTACCGGCGGGAGGGCAGTGATGTTGATCAGCCAAAACCTTCACGCCGCACTGACCCGTTCAGTGCTGATCAGCCTGTTCACCTGGCGCCGTGCCGCCGATGACGATGCCCTCGACGACGAAGAACGTTTCGGCTGGTGGGGCGACACCTTTCCTACGGTGGCCGACGACCGCATCGGTTCGCGGCTGTGGTTGCTACGCCGGGTCAAGCTGACCCGCCAGACCCAGATGGACGCCGAGTTCTATGCCCGCGAAGCCCTGCAATGGCTGATCGACGACGGCCATTGCAGCGCCATCGACATCATCAGCGAACGCCTCGACGCCCAGCGCCTAAACCTGCGCACGGTCCTGACCCTGGCCGACGGCGAGCGCCTGGACATCAACCCCGATAACAGTTGGCAGGTGATCTATGCCGTTTGAAACCCCTTCGCTGCCGGTGCTGATCAAACGCACCCAAAGCGACCTGGCCAGCGATTCGCTGCGCCAGTCCGATGCACAAGTGCTGGCCCGCACCCTCGGTGGCGCCGCCTATGGCCTGTATGGCTATCTGGACTGGATCGCCGAGCAGATCCTCCCGGACAAGGCCGATGAATCGACTCTGGAGCGGATCGCCGCACTGCGCCTGAACCAGCCGCGCAAACCCGCGCAAGCGGCCAGCGGCAGCGTTAGCTTTACCGCCAGCGCCGGTGCCGTGCTGGACGTCGACACACTGCTGCAATCGAGCGACGGTCGCACCTACAAAGTGACCGCCGCACGCACCACCAGCAACGGCCTCAACAGCACCACCATCGCCGCGCTCGAGGCCGGCAGCCTGGGCAATGCCGAGGCCGGTCTGGCGCTGATTCCGGTGCAGCCGATTGCGGGAATCGTCGGCAATAGCTTTACCGTGCTGGCGCCGGGACTCAACGGCGGGGTGGCGCGGGAAAGCCTGGAGTCATTGCGTGCACGGGTGATTCGCTCCTATCGCATCATCCCTCACGGCGGTTCGGCGCAAGACTATGAAACCTGGGCCCTGGAGTGCCCCGGCGTGACCCGTGTCTGGTGCCGCGGCGGTTTGTTGGGACCGGGCACGGTCAGCCTGTTCATCATGCGTGACGACGACCCGCAACCGATGCCGAACGACGAACAACTGGCCGAAGTTCAGGCCTACATCGAGCCTCTGCGGCCGGTCACCGCCGAGGTGCATGTGCAGCGGCCGGTTCAGGTACCGGTGGTCTATCACTTGACGCTGACCCCCGACACCACCGCCATACGCGCCGCCGTCGAAGCGCAACTGCGAGACCTGCATAACCGTGAGGCCGACCTCGGCCAGAAGTTATTGATCAGTCACATCCGTGAAGCGATCAGCAGCACTAGCGGCGAAAACGACCACGTACTCACCTCGCCTGTCGCTGATGTCGAAACCGAGCCCAATGAGTTGCTGACCTTCGGAGGTTGCGTATGGGGGGCATAAGAACCGCCGCGCAATACCACGCCCAACTGCGCAGCCTGCTGCCCAGCGGCCCGGCTTGGGACCCTGAACGGGTGCCGGAACTCGAAGAAGTCCTCGAAGGCGTCGCCCAGGAACTGGCCCGCCTCGACGCCCGCGCCGCCGACCTGCTCAACGAGATGGACCCGGCCGGCGTCAGCGAACTGGTGCCCGACTGGGAACGGGTGATGAACCTGCCCGACCCGTGCCTCGGCGCCACGCCACTGTTCGATGACCGCCGCCTGGCCGTGCGCCGTCGTCTGCTCGCAGTCGGTAGTCAAGCCGTCGGCTACTACCTCGAAATCGCCAAAAGCCAGGGTTACCCGAACGCCACCATCACCGAACTGGAAGCCCCGCGCATGGGACGCTCGCGTTTCGGTGCGGCGCACTGGGGGACTTGGGAAGCGCAGTTCATGTGGACGCTCAATACCGGTGGGCGATTGCTGTTGGGACGACGTTTCGGCGCCAGTTACTGGGGCGAGCGTTTCGGCGTGAACCCGGGGTCTGCGCTGGAGTGTTTGATCCATCGCAGCGCACCGGCACATACCAAGGTGCACATCAATTATGACTAGGGAATAGAGAGATGGATTATCCGAAAAGTGTGCCCAGCGCCGGGTTGGTGAATGGGAAGTTTGTGGATGAGAACCCGTTGACCGGGACGCCGGGGTCGTTGATTCCGGCGGACTGGGGGAATGGGGTGACGCAGGAGATTGTGAACGTCATCAAGGCTGGGGAGTTGACTCCGGATGAGACAAAGTACGATCAGTTGCTGCAAGCCATTCGGAGCGTGTCAGCCAAGGGCTGGAATCTGGATTCGGCATTGCCGATCGGCTCGTTGCCGCCAGCCACGGTGGCGACGGCGGATGGGCGTTTGGCGGTGACCCCGGCGGCAGTTTCGACCAACGGCGGCCGGGTGTCGATTCCGGCAGGGGTGTTGGTCAGCATTGGCCAGGAAGTCGTCGCGGGGCAATTGGGCAGGGCACGGACGTTCACTACCCAAGCGTGGAGCAGTGATTTGTTGTCGACCTCCAGCTACTTTTTGCGGGCACAGGTGATCGGCGGTGTGCTGACGTTCTACATGCAGCGCGGAACAATCTATGACGCCACGCCCGAAGGTTTAAAGGGCACTGTCAACGGCGGGGCGGGGGGCGGTTTTCAGTCCACACCGCTGGACATCTGCATTGCCTGGGTGATGACGGGAGCGCCGGGGGCCGTGCCGGTCATCAGGGCGATCTACAACCGCAACCGGTTGGCGTGGACGCAAACCGTCAACGGAAATGGTGTGGTTTACCTGCCGCTGGATCCTCATGCCCGTGCGGCACGCCTGATTGTTGGTAACCCGACGCCCTCGGCGACGGAAATATCCTCGGTGGCGTTTGCGCCAGCGGGTTGGGTCGGTGGCAACTATTGCTATCTATCACCAGCCTTGACCACTAGTTCCAATCACGATGCTGGTTGGACGGCTCCGTTGCCGTGCGTGATCTTCAGCAACAACTATATCAACGACGTCACGGTCACGACGCTGACCGCCAGTTTTGACCATAACCAAATACGTTCGCTGTGGCAGTCCTACCAGACCGAACACCTGCTCGGTTCGACCAGCGCCGTCAGCGATGAATTGCTGTTCAGTATGGGGATCAAGAACCACCCGGTGTCTGACTACGCCACGGGAATCGCGATCAACTTTGCGGCAGCCGTCAATGTCAGTCTTTCCTGGGAGTTGATTCGATGAACGTTATTCAAGAGCTTCATCAGTTCGAGGACGGTCTGCGTCCCGCAAAACCTTCTTCCGCCCATGACTGGGACGGTGAAAAATGGCTGCTGGACGCCGCGAAAGTTGCCCTGCTCGAACAGCAGGAAACCGAACGCCTGTGCGCCAAAGTCGATGCCGCTGCAGACAGCGCACGCACGGCTTTGGCCGGTGATCCACTCAAAGCCATGGAATATGCCCAGGCGGCCGCTGACGCCCAAGCCTTTCAGGACGCGGGCTATCCGAAAAAGGATGTGCCGCTGGCCGTCTCCGCATGGGTTGTTAAAGGCCGGACGGCCAAGCAGGCCGCCGAGCAGATCCTGAGTAAAGCCGCAGAGCTCAGCGACCAATTGCTGACCCTGCGCACACTGCGCCTCAAGGCCAAAACGCAAATCCGCGCGCACGCGGCCAAGGGCAAGATGGATCTGGCCCGCAGCGTGGGCGATGAAGCGTTGGTGGCTATTCGCGAATTCATCAGCGGCCCGGCTGGCTAGGCGAGAACCATTCAATTCCCCTGTTCAGGCCCACGTATTCGTGGGCTTTTTTTTGAAAAAAACCGTGGGCGTGATTGCACCGGCAACCGCGTCAATACGGCCCATTTGTTATTTCAGAGGAACAATAGACGTATGGACTATCCAAATAGCGTCCCCAGCGTCGGGCTGGTCGATGGCCGGTTTGTCGATGAAAACCCGGTAGCCGGAACGCCGGGATCGTTGATCCCGGCTGTATGGGGAAACAGCGTCACGCAAGAGGTTCTGGGCGTGATTACCGGGGGAGGTCTGGCGCCTTCCGAAGCGGACAACAGTCAACTGCTCAAGGCTATCCTGGCGATCATTGGCAAGACCAATCCGATGTATTCGGTGATCACGCGGCTAGCCTCATCAAAGGTTCTGACTGTCGAAGAACTTGGCTTTGTATTGATTGATGCCAGTTCCGGTGCCGCCACCATCAGCCTGCCTTCAGTCAATGTCGCGTTGGGTGTTCGTGACGTCATCGTTCGACGTGTTGATAACAGTGGCAATCGTCTGGTTATTCAGTGTGCGGGAACGGACTCCATCAAGTTTCACACTCATCTGAATGCAGGTGGCTATCCGTTTCTGGTGTTGATGGGGGCAGGCGATTGGTGGCACCTGCGCAGTGACACGGCGGGTAGTTGGTGGCCAGTTGGACGGTTTGACAGTACTACACTTGGACGTACTGTTTTTGAGACAACTACGTCGGTAGCACCTGGTGGTTATGGTGCGCTCAATGGATCTCTGCTCAATCGCGGCGAATGGCCGTGGCTTTGGGATCATGCACAACACTCGGGCATGTTGCGTTCCGAAAGTGACCGTGGGGGGGCATGGACGCCCGGAGATGGTTCGACAACCTTTCGAACGCCGGAGGCTCGAGGTGAGTTTCTTCGTTTACTGGCTGAGGGGCGCGATGTTGATCCGGGCCGAGCTCCAGGCTCTTGGCAAAAAGGCTCCTTGGTACAGGGCGACAACGGTATAGCTGACAACATTCTGTTTGCGTCACATATCAATAGTCAAAAGGCTCAACTGGGTCTTGATACGGGGAACTACACCGATTATGCCGGTGCAACCGTCAAGTACATCACATCTCCCCCGCCTGCTTTACAAATCTCCGATGGTGATTTGATTAACCATGGTGGCATAACGCGCCCTCGCAACATCGCCTATCCCGGTCGTATAAAACTTATCTGAGGTGTCCATGTTTTATTATTTACTAGATAACTCGGACGCCTTGTCAGGGCCCGTAGAGTTTTCCATCACTCCGGGTATTGGTATTCAGTTACCCAGTAATGCCGTTGAACTTTCATTCGAACTCCCGCCTGCGGAAAACGGCCGTACATGGGCGCTGGTGAACAATGTTCCTCGGGAAGTGATTGATCGTCGCGGTTTGGTTTATCGCAAGGATGGCGGGGCTCAGCAGGTCTGGAGTGAACTCGGAGAGTTGCCGGAAACTTTTACAGTCGAACCATGGCCGGGCAATTACTACGTCTGGGATGACAATGGCTGGAAACTTGACGAGGCGGCTCGCCTGTTCGACATCAAAGTTCAGATCTTGGCCAAGCGCGACACACTTCTTCGTGAGGCGGTTTTGCGTATAGCGCCACTTCAATATACCGAAGATATCGGTGATGCCTCTCACGACGAGCAATTGGCCCTGATGGAGTGGAAGCTCTACAGCGTTGAGCTGAATCGCATTGAGCAACAGGCGGGTTTTCCAACTGAAATCATTTGGCCTCTCGCCCCCGGTTCCACCGAGAAATAGTCAATGTTCTATTAGACCTACAGCGAGAGAAGAGAAAAGTGGATTATCCAACAAGTATTCCCAGTGTTGGCCTGGTCAACGGCTGGTTTGTCGATGAAAACCCTGTCGTCGGGACACCGGGATCGCTGATTCCAGCGGCCTGGGGCAATGGGGTGACGCAAGAGATTCTGAACGTCATCAAGGCCGCTGGGTTGACACCTGACGAAGCCAAAAATGACCAATTGGCGCTGGCGATCGGCGCATTGGTCGATTTCACCAAGATGAACAACACCCCGACCACACTAAGTGGTTACGGAATTACCGATGCCGGAGGCCGACTGTTGGCGGTCAAGCAATTCGATACCGTCGGGATCACGGTTTACCGCCCCAACCCCAAGGCCAAGCGAATTCGCGTGCGGTTGGTTGGCGCCGGTGGTTCCGGGGCCGGTTGCCCGCCTGTCGCGGCGACTTATCAAAGTTTGGGTGGCGGTGGTGGCTCAGGTGCCTATGCCGAAAGTCTCTATGACGTGAGCGCGGAAATGTTGGCCGGGATACCTATTACATTGGGAGCTGGAGGTGCCGCGCGTAATGCGATCGGGGCTGCGGGAGGCGGCGCTTCCTTCGGGCCCTACATGAGCGCAGCGGGAGGTTATGGCGGACAAATTCTGACGTTTGTCGCAAACACCTCCGGATTTGTTCAGGGAGGCGCGGGAGGGCTGGCTGTAACAGGAGGAAATCTGGCCAACGCTCGCGGTATTCACGGTGGTTATGCGATGAGCAACACCAACTGGGGGCTTCTATCTGGAGCGGGAGGCGCCAGCCCATTCGACGGTGGTGGCTCTTTCACAGGCGTGAACGGCAATGGTAATCCCGGTGCGCGAGGTTCAGGAGGCAGTGGCAGCTGCTCGACCAATGCTTCGGCCTCGTGCCTGAGCGGACCCGGCGGTAATGCCTTTTGTGAAATCTGGGAGTACGAATAATGGCCGTTTATGCACGTGTAGAAGATGGAGTCGTTGTTGAGTTGGTTGATACGGGTGACTACGAGGTCAACCAATTATTTGCTCCGGATTTTCTGACCTCGATGGTATGTGTGCCCGAAGGTGTTGATGTAAAGCCAGGCACTTCGATTAGCGATATAGGACAGACCTTCGAGCTTCCCGTTGTATTGGGTGCATCAGGTACGACTGATACGTCGAATACAAAGAGTGAAGATCCATTGGCGCAGGAACGTGTCTGGCGCCAATCCATTCTGGCGGCCAGTCAATGGCTGACGACGCGCCATCGTGATGAGCAGGAGCTTGGACGCGTGACAACGCTCACGGTGAAACAGTACCTGGAGTTGCTTGAGTACCGACAAGCGTTGCGCGACTGGCCTGCCGCTGAAAGCTTTCCAGCTATAGCTGCCCGGCCGGAGGTTCCAGGCTGCCTGGCAGGTGTTTTGTCAGAAGCATCAAGTTTTAGTTGAGGGGTAGAAGATGGATTATCCAAAGAGTGTACCCAGCGCAGGCTTGGTGAATGGGAAGTTTGTGAATGAGAACCCCATAACCGGATCGGCCGGCTCATTGATTCCCGCGCAGTGGGGCAATGCAGTCAGTGAAGAAATGATTAGTGTCATTCAATCTGCCGGGCTTGTGCCCGATGAGCAGGACAACTCTCAACTGAGCGCGGCGATCGCCATTAAAGTGGCAGACAGCATTATCCCTGTCGCGTCCCAACAGGAGGCAGAGACAGGCATCGATAATGCAAAGCGGATGACTTCCTTAAGAGTCTTTCAAGCAATCGCTAAAAATGTTCAGCAGGCAACCGAGACCATTGCGGGTGTGGCGAGAACAGCAAGTCATTCCCAAACCAATGAGGGGGTGAACGATGCAACGATAGTAACGCCAAAAAAATTGCGCTTCGGTTTTGCAATCAGCCTCACGACTAACGGGTATATCGTTTTTCCATCATGGCTTGGAGGCCTGATCATTCAATGGATCGGAACTTCAACACTTGGCATTCAAGGCGCTTATTCAAGTTTTACGCTTGCATTTCCAAATGCCTGTTTTGGAGTGTTTCCTACAACCCTGAATGGTTCTGCTCCAGCAAGTGTATCGTTGGGGCCTAAGACTCTGACGGGGTTCACTTTGTACTCATCGATACTGCCATGCGGTTTCGGTGCCATCGCTATAGGGCGTTAAGGGGGGTTAATGGAACGTTTTTATAGCCAATCCACGGGTTGTATTTATTTGTCTGGATTGCATGCGAAGATGCCAAACGATGCGGTGCCTATCACTCAGGAGCGCTTTCTGGCAGTCATTGGTGACCCGAAGCCTGGCAAAGATCGTAGTCACGATGTCGATGGTTTGCCTATTCTGATCGACTCTGCTCCGGCGACCGAGTTTGAGCTGATTGCATCGGCGCGCCGGTGGCGTGACGAACAACTTATGGCTACTCAATGGCTAGTTGATCGGGATCGGGACGAGGAGGCCGCTAGTGTGCCGCTTACTTTGACCACTGATGATTTCCATGACTTACTGGATTATCGGCAGGAGTTGCGAGATTGGCCAATGACCTCTGGTTTTCCAAAAGAGACTAGTAGACCATTGGCCCCTGATTGGTTGGCACAAACACTCAGCGGAGCATGAGTGATGTCCCTCACCCAACAGAAGTTATTGCAGATACTCCCCAACGCCCGCTCCCAAGCGGGCGTTTTCATTTCCGCCCTCAACACCGCCATGTCCCACCGCAACATCAACACCCCGAAACGCATCGCCGCCTTCCTCGCGCAAGTCGGTCACGAATCGGGGCAGTTGCAGTACGTACGCGAACTGGGCAGCACGCAATACCTGAGCAAATACGACACCGGCACCCTGGCCGCCCGGTTGGGCAACACTCCGGAACCCGACGGCGACGGTCAAAAGTACCGTGGCCGAGGCCTGATCCAGGTCACCGGGCGTAACAACTACCGCCAATGCAGTCTCGGCCTGTTTGGCGATGAACGTCTGCTGTCTCTGCCTGAGCTGTTGGAGCAGCCCCAATGGGCGGCCGAATCAGCAGCATGGTTCTGGGAGCAAAATGGCCTGAATGAATTGGCCGACCGCGACCAGTTCAACAGCATCACCCGCCGGATAAACGGTGGGCTGAACGGCTTGCAGGATCGTCTGGAAATCTGGGCGCGGGCGAGGGCGGTGCTATGCCGGCCTTCGGTCTGATCGGCTGGCGACTGATCGGCCTGCTGGTGCTGGCCGGTTGTTCGGCGGCATTGGCCTGGCAGTTTCAGGATTGGCGCTACGGCCGGCAACTGGCGGAGCAGGCCAGGCTGCACGCCGAGACCCTTAATCAACTGACATTGAGGGCGGCTACCCAGCAACAGGCCGAGCAGGACAAGCGCCTGGCCCTGGAACAACGGCTTTCGGCCAGTGAACAAACCCATTATCGAGCGCTTAGCGATGCCGAACGTGATCAAGGTCGCCTGCGCGATCGTATTGCCACTGCTGATGTGCGCTTGTCAGTCCTCCTCGATGCCCATGACGCTGCCTCTACCTGCGCAGTGCCAGCCGCCTCCGGCACCGGCGGCGTGGATCATGGCGCCCCGCGCGCCCGACTTGACCCGGCGCATGCTCAACGAATTATCGTCATCACCGACGCAGGCGATAGCGGACTGATTGCCCTGCAGGCGTGTCAGGCCTATGTCAGAGCCCTCGCTCGCTAACATTTTGATCGATCCTGAACCTTGCAAGCGTGATCGGCTCGTGTACGGTAGGCCTCATTCCGCTCGATCAGGAGAGAGCTGTGAAAGATATCACTCAGCTGGCCGCTGAACTTGGCAGACGCTTGCAGGTTCTCAATGCCCACGTCACCACCGCCGAATCCTGTACCGGTGGCGGGATTGCCGAGGCGATCACCCGTATTCCGGGGAGTTCGGCGTGGTTCGAGGCCGGTTATGTCACGTACTCCAACCGCCAGAAAACCCAGCAACTGGATGTCCCGCCCGAATTGTTTCCAACGGTCGGGGCGGTCAGTCGCGAGGTGGTCGAGGCCATGGTTCGCGGCGCCCAGGAAAAAAGCCGGGCGCGTTTTGCCGTGGCGGTCAGCGGTGTAGCCGGGCCGGATGGCGGTTCGCCGAGCAAGCCTGTGGGCACGGTGTGGCTGGCCTGGGGCGTCGGCGAGCAGGTGTTCAGCGAGGTGCAGTACTTTCCCGGTAACCGTGACGAGGTCCGCCGACAAACGGTGAAGGCCGCGCTAGAGGGGCTGTTGCGGTATGCCGCTGGAGAAATCTCAAATCAGGGGTAGGCGATCCTGAAACGCTGTGGAATAATACTGGCTACTTATACAGGTGTTGGCCGTCAGGCCTTATTGATTACGTGAGGACTTTAATGGACGACAACAAGAAGAAAGCCTTGGCTGCGGCCCTGGGTCAGATCGAACGTCAATTCGGCAAGGGTGCCGTAATGCGTATGGGCGATCAGGACCGTCAGGCGATCCCGGCTATTTCCACTGGCTCTCTGGGTCTGGACATCGCGCTCGGCATTGGCGGTCTGCCAAAAGGCCGTATCGTTGAGATCTACGGTCCTGAATCCTCCGGTAAAACCACCCTGACGCTGTCGGTGATCGCCCAGGCTCAAAAAGCCGGCGCGACCTGCGCATTCGTCGATGCCGAACACGCCCTCGACCCTGAGTACGCCGGCAAACTGGGCGTCAACGTCGACGACCTGCTGGTTTCCCAGCCGGACACCGGCGAACAGGCCCTGGAAATCACCGACATGCTGGTGCGTTCCAACGCGGTTGACGTGATCATCGTCGACTCCGTGGCCGCCCTGGTGCCAAAGGCAGAAATCGAAGGCGAAATGGGCGACATGCACGTGGGCCTGCAAGCCCGTCTGATGTCCCAAGCGCTGCGTAAAATCACCGGTAACATCAAGAACGCCAACTGCCTGGTGATCTTCATCAACCAGATCCGTATGAAAATCGGCGTGATGTTCGGCAGCCCGGAAACCACCACCGGTGGTAACGCGCTGAAGTTCTACGCATCGGTTCGTCTGGACATCCGCCGTACTGGCGCGGTGAAAGAAGGTGATGAAGTCGTTGGTAGCGAAACCCGCGTCAAGGTTGTGAAGAACAAGGTGGCTTCGCCGTTCCGTCAGGCCGAGTTCCAGATTCTTTACGGCAAGGGCATCTACCTCAACGGTGAGATGATCGACCTGGGTGTTCTGCACGGTTTCGTCGAGAAATCCGGTGCATGGTATGCCTACGAAGGCACCAAGATCGGTCAGGGCAAGGCCAACTCGGCCAAGTTCCTGGCGGACAACCCGGAGATCGCCGCGAAACTTGAGAAGCAACTGCGCGACAAGCTGTTGACTCCAGCACCGGACGTCAAAGCATCGCCAGTCAAAGAGACGGCTGATGACCTGGCTGACGCTGATATCTGATTGAACCGATGACCGCCGTACTCGATACACTCGTCGCGGTGCGGCGAACCGCAATGGACCTGCTCGCGCGACGCGAGCACGGTCGAGTCGAGCTGACGCGTAAACTGCGTCAGCGCGGCGCCCTCCCTGAAATGATCGACACAGCACTCGACCGCTTGACGGAAGAGGGCCTGTTGTCCGAGTCCCGTTACCTCGAGAGCTTTGTTTCTTACCGTGCCCGTTCCGGTTATGGCCCTTTGCGAATTCGTGAAGAGTTGAGCCAGCGCGGGCTGCAACGTACCGACGTCGAATTGGCGTTACGCGAGAGCGGTATCAACTGGCAGGAACAACTGGAAGACACCTGGCGGCGCAAATTTTCGGGGCATTTACCGATAGACGCCCGGGAACGTGCCAAACAGGGCAGGTTCCTGAGTTATCGGGGGTACTCCATGGAAATGATCAGCCGCTTGTTCAGCGGCCGAGGGATGGACGATTGACTGAAACGGCTCGCTATTTCGATAGCGGGCCGTTTTTTTTGCCTCACGTTACCTTGGACGGTTCCCGTGTGCGTTGTTGCGCCTGGGGTTTGGATTGCGCCCAGTTTTCCGGCAGGTTGATGTAATCCACCAACTCCCGTAGACGGCCATGATCACGGGCGTTGAAGGTGAAGGCCAGTCGCGCCAGATGGCTGAACTGTGCTTCGTCGTGCTCCTCACCGCTGTAGGCGTGTTGATGGAAATGATCGCTCAGGCACAGGTCGGCGAAGGCCTCTTGCATGTGTTCGAGTGCCCGGTCGCTGAGTTTGTGGTTCATGCGAATCACGAACTGATGCTTGAGCCAGCGGCTGGAGTGGAAGTTGCTGTAGAACTGATTGATCTGCTCCACTGCTTCTTCGGCACTGTAGACCAGACTCAACAGCTTCATGTCGGTTGGCAGGATGTAGCGATTCTCCTCCAGTTGGTGGTGAATGAAATCCAGCGCGCCTTGCCAGAACTTGCCGCCCGGCGCATCCAGTAGCACCACGGGCACCAATGGGCTTTTGCCGGTCTGGATCAGGGTCAGCACTTCCAGCGCTTCATCCAGCGTACCGAAACCGCCCGGGCACAGGACCAGCGCATCGGCTTCCTTGACGAAGAACAGCTTGCGGGTAAAGAAAAAGTGGAAGGGCAGTAGATTCCCGGTGCCATTGACCGTGGGATTGGCATGTTGCTCGAAGGGCAGGGTGATATTGAATCCCAGGCTGTGTTCCAGGCCGGCACCTTCATGGGCCGCCGCCATGATGCCGCCACCGGCACCGGTGATGACCATCATGTCCGAGCGCGCCAACGCGGCGCCAAGCTCTCGGGCCAAACCGTACAACGGGTGTTCTATCGGCGTGCGGGCCGAGCCGAAAACGGTGACTTTGCGTCGTCCCTTGAACTGCTCCATCACACGGAATGCATGCTCGAGTTCGCGCAAGGCTTGCAGGGTGATCTTGGCATTCCAGCGGTTGTGATCTTCCTGGGCCATGCGCAGCACAGTCAGGATCATGTCGCGGTAAATCGGGATGTTGGGGCTGTTGGGTGAAACCAGGTTGAGTTGTTCTTCGACCTTGCTGGTGAGGTCGTGGCCGCTTTCTTGAAAATGACGGCTCAGGAGGTCATTCGGTTGGTAAGGCATTCAACTTCTCCTTCTGCACAGAACCCTTGGCCCGACAAAACAGTCGTCGGCGCCGCGACACCCCTTGTGTCGCTGTCTGCCCAAGCCCTTGCCTGGGCGCTCCACCTGACTCGTTTGCAATCGAGCCATCCATACGGGCTCTGCTTATCCCTTGAATGAAAGAAACGTTTGCACAATAAGACACGCAATGGGCAGCCCCTTCTCTGCCCTGAAAAAAATCAACGTGAACACTATGAATTTAGACCCTCGCAACGATTTGCGCTGCCTGATCATTGCGCTGCAAAGTCTTTCCTGGCAACCGCTTATTGACGATTTGCAAGGTGCTTTCACCGCTCGTCTGAACGCAAGCCGTATGTCCTGCGCTCTGATTTACTAAGTGACAGGCGTGACACGACAACTTTGCGTCAATGGCAGGACGCAACGTTCAAGCAATTCAGGGATTTTTCGCGTGATCAACGACGATCAATGCGTGCAGGGAGGCGGGAAACCATGCCCAGAGTCACTCTGGAAATCGATGCGCAACTGTATCGATTGCTGAAGTTATCAGCCGAGACCAATCATTTGAGTCTCGAAGAGGAGTGCTGCCGACGTCTGGGGGGCGGAGAGCGACGTTCGCGCTACCTGCAGGCGCTGTTGGCAGAACTGCGCGCCGAGGATGAACAGCGGCGCGCTACTTCCCGATAGTTACTTCTTCTTCGTCGGGGTCGCTTTCGGGCAATCCGATTCCTGGAAGCTTGCGGAGCCGACCGGGCGGTTGGTTTTCACTTCGGTGAAGTCATAACGCATGATCGCACCTTTGGCCATCAGCTTGCGGAAGCCTTCGTTTCTGCAGACGGAGGCGCCTAGCTGGAAGTACACGGCTTTCGGATCGGCGCGCATTTTGTCGGCGTGGCTGCTTTGAACGCTCAGATGGTTGATCAGCTGTTTGCCTTCGACGGTATAACCCTGATCCAGAATGTCTTCGTTGATCGCACGTGGCGTGCCGACACTGCTTTGTACGGCGACGTTTCGCAGCTCTCTGTTCAGATTCTGCTCACTCAAGGACGCAGCCTGGGCACTGAAGGACGACGCCAGCAAAACGGCAGCGGTGGGAACGATAAGGCGCAGCATGAAACTCTCCTGGTTCAGTGACTGGTGGTTCGACCAGCCACGTGACTGTGCGTTCAGTGGCGGCGAATTATAGGGGAGGTGGCCTGGTCGGTACAGGCTTGCGCCGACCGCTCTGGTAAACTGCTGGCCTTTATTGCCTTGCCGAGTGCCGCTTGTGTCGAGTTTTCCTGTCTGCCGGTGTTGCCCACGATGAACCACGCCCCCAATGCCGTAGCCCGCTTGCGCGATCAGCGAGAGGAAGAGGGCATCAAGCCGATTCAGGCCCGTGGCTGGCGAGCAACCCGTTGCCGTGCCTGCCGTGTGATCGAGAGCCACTGTCTGTGCGCCTGGCGCCCGCAGGTCGACACCCGTAGCGGCGTGTGCCTGATCATGACCAATAAAGAAGTGTTTAAACCAAGCAATACCGGTTGGCTGATTGCCGATGTGGTGCGCGACAACCATGCATTCATCTGGTCACGTACTGAAGTCGATGAACAACTGCTGGCGCTGTTGGCCGACCCGCAATGGCAGCCATATCTGGTGTTTCCGGGCGAATACGTCGAGCCCGAGCGAGTTACCCACAGCGTCGAGGTCGATAGCACCAAGCGTCCATTGTTCATTCTGCTGGACGCCACCTGGACCGAAGCCCGGAAGATTTTCCGCAAAAGCCCCTATTTTGATGCGTTCCCGATTCTGAGCCTGCTTCCTGAGAAACTTTCACGGTACCGATTGCGCAGGTCCACTCGTAGCGAGCACCTGTGCACGGCCGAAGTGGCGGCGCTATGCCTCGATCTTGCTGGTGATACAGACGCTGCATCGGCACTGGACGCTTATTTTGATGTGTTCAGCCAGCATTACCTGGACGCTAAACATCAACTGGATATGAATGTTGCAACACCGGCCCATGCCGAGCTGATGCCCTTTGTGCAGCACGCGGCGCCCGTCATCTGCTGAGCATCGCCCATACTGCAAAGAACCAGGCTCGTTGGCGGGGGCCACGCAACTTGACCACCCCGGCTTCGCTGGGCATGCTTGGCGCCGATTAGGGCGCGGCCAAAGTTTGAAACGCTGCTTTTTTTACGTGATTGGCGTTGAACGTGCCCTGTTGGTGTCGCTGCGTGGCTGCACCTCGAGTTGTTTTGGCGAGGCCTGAAATGCATCAGGCGTCCCATAAAAAAACAGGATCATTTGAAAAATGGCCACATACGAAATCCTGATTGCCGATGACCATCCTCTTTTTCGTAGCGCCCTGCATCAAGCGTTGACCCTGGGCCTAGGCCCGGATGTCCGTCTGGTGGAAGTGGCGAGCATTGCCGAGCTGGAAACCCGTCTGGACGAAAAGGCCGACTGGGATCTGGTACTGCTGGACCTGAACATGCCGGGGGCGTACGGCTTTTCCGGGTTGGTGCTGTTGCGTGGGCAGTACCCGCAGATTCCGGTGGTGATGGTGTCGGCTCAGGAAGAAGCGTCGATCATGGTGAAATCCCGTGAATTCGGCGCCAGCGGATTCATTCCCAAGTCCAGTGATTTGAGCGTCATTCAGAAAGCCGTACGCGCGGTGCTGGATGGCGACGTTTTCTGGCCGCCCCAGGCCTTCGAAGCGGTCAGCGTTTCCGCCGAAGCCAAGGCCGCCAGCGAAGGCCTTGCCAGCCTGACACCCCAGCAGTTCCGGGTGTTGACCATGGTCTGTGAAGGTTTGTTGAACAAGCAGATTGCTTACGAGTTGGATGTTTCCGAAGCGACGATCAAGGCCCATGTCACGGCCATTTTCCGTAAGCTGAATGTGCGGACCCGGACTCAGGCAGCGCTGCTCTTGCAACAACTTGAGTCAATTTCGAGCAACTAAGGCGTCACGTGTTCACGCTTTTTTGACTTTGCTTGATCTAGCTTTCCCACTCCTTTTTGGTCAGTTGCCTACTCTATGTCACCTTTCAAAGGCCAGACCGGCCTCAAACGCATCCTCAACGCCTCGGGCTACTCCCTGGACGGCCTGCGCGCGGCCTTCACCGGTGAAGCGGCCTTCCGGCAACTGGTGTTGCTCAACGTTATCCTGATTCCGCTGTCGTTCTTCCTGAACGTCAGCCGTGTCGAGCAGGCGCTGCTGATTGCAGTCTGCCTGTTGGCCTTGATCGTCGAGTTGCTCAATTCGGCGGTGGAAGCGGCCATTGACCGCATTTCCCTTGAGTTGCATCCACTGTCCAAGAACGCCAAGGACATGGGCAGCGCCGCTCAATTCGTTGCGTTGAGCATGATCGCGCTGGTGTGGGCGGTGATTCTGCTTTAGGCGATGGTGGGCAGGACGATCTCGTCGCTGCGCTGAACCCCGGCGGTGAACGCGCGGCACAGGTCGAGGAATTCGCGCATGGCCGATGTCTGATATTTCTGTTTGTGCCAGATGAAATAAAACTGTCGCGCCAGGTCCAGATCCGGTGTTTCCACCGGCACCAGGCTGCCGCGGCGGAACGCATCGCGCAGCGCCAGGCGCGAAATGCAGCCAATCCCCAAACCTGATTCCACCGCGCGCTTGATCGCTTCGGTGTGTTCCAGCTCCAGGCGAATGTTCAGCGCGCTGCGATGGTGTCGCATGGCCTGGTCGAACGTCAGTCGTGTGCCCGAGCCTTGCTCGCGGAGAATCCACGCCTCATGACTCAGCTCCTCCACGGTCGCTATACCGCGTTTGGCCAGCGGATGCTGGGGCGCACAGAACACCACTAGCTCATCCTCGACCCAACTCTGCACTTCGATGTCCGGATGGCTGCAATCGCCTTCGATTAGACCCAGATCAATTTCATAGTGCGCGACCTGTTGCACGATGTTGGCAGTGTTCTGCACATGCAGCTTCACTTGGCTTTCCGGATGGCGCTGCATGAAGCTGCCGATCAGCAGCGTTGCGAGGTAATTGCCGATGGTCAGGGTCGCGCCGACCGCCAGAGAGCCGAAACCGGACTTGCCGTTGAGCAGGTCTTCGATTTCCTTGGCCTGATCGAGCAGGGCCACCGCTTGCGGCAACAGCTGTTTGCCGAGGGCGTTGAGGCTCAGCCGTTTGCCGGCGCGATCAAACAGCTGGCAGCTGCACTGACGCTCTAGCTCGGTGATCGAGGTGCTGGCCGCCGATTGCGAGAGGTTGAGCGTCAGGGCAGCACGGGATACGCTTTCCTGCTGGGCGACGGCGACGAATACTTGAAGTTGACGGAGAGTAAATCGCATATCGATATAACCGATAACCCTTATCTTAATAATCCAGTTAACAGATATTGTCGCTGCCATTAGAATGCGCTGCAATTGCGCACATCATCGGCGCAGGCAAATCTCCAGGAGTCCCACGTACATGAGCAACATGAACCACGAGCGTGTCCTCAGTGTTCACCACTGGAACGACACTCTGTTCAGCTTCAAGTGCACCCGCGATCCGGGCCTGCGCTTCGAGAACGGTCAGTTCGTGATGATCGGCCTGCAACAGCCCAATGGCCGCCCGCTTATGCGCGCTTACTCGATTGCCAGCCCGAACTGGGAAGAGCATCTCGAGTTCTTCAGCATCAAGGTGCCTGATGGCCCGCTGACTTCCCAGTTGCAGCATCTGAAGGAAGGCGACGAGATCATCATCAGCAAAAAGCCTACCGGCACGCTGGTGCTGGATGACTTGAAGCCTGGCAAACATTTGTACCTGCTCAGCACCGGTACCGGTCTGGCGCCGTTCATGAGCGTCATCCAGGACCCGGAAACCTACGAGCGTTTCGAAAAAGTGATCCTGTGCCACGGCGTGCGTTACGTCAATGAAGTCGCTTACCGCGAGTTCATCACCGAGCACCTGCCGCAGAACGAGTTCTTCGGCGAGGCGCTGCGTGACAAGTTGATCTACTACCCGACCGTGACCCGCGAGCCATTCGAGAACGAAGGCCGCCTGACCGACCTGATGCGCAGCGGCAAGCTGTTCAGCGACATCGGTCTGCCACCGATCAACCCGCAGGACGACCGCGCCATGCTGTGCGGTAGCCCGAGCATGCTCGACGAAACCAGCGAAGTGTTGAACAGCTTCGGCCTGAAAGTTTCGCCGCGGATGCGCGAGCCGGGTGATTACCTGATCGAGCGTGCGTTCGTCGAGAAGTAAGACGTTGTTTGGGTGACGCAGAGCGTCACTGGATGCATTCCCACGCGGAGCGTGGGAACGATCAGCCCCCATTGCCTGTGCAGGTAATGGGGGCTTTTTTATGCCCGACACAAACCTACAGGTTGGACACGGGAATGACTTCGAGGACGCGGATAAGGTCGGGCGTGGGGTAATGCCAGCGCACATCCACATCCCAGAACTGCGCGCCGTATTCCCTTTCCGGTGCAGGAATCTGGTATGCCGGGCGTGGGTCTTGTGCCAGGCATTGCTCGATCAGCTCGACCAAGGGCTCATCAAGCCGCTGAGCATGGCCCTGAGCCTGTTGCAGTGCTGAGTCTGTCCACTGCACGGGAATCAGCGATGGCGGGGCGCTGGCGATGCTGTTGGACGCTGTGTCGATGATATCGGCGTAGGGCACGTAAGGTTTGATGTCGAGAATTGGCGTGCCGTCGAGTAGGTCGATACCGGAGATCCACAGCCGATTGGCTTCGACTTTGTCCAGTTTGACCACTGATTGACCGATGCCATTGGGCCGGTGCGTCGCCCGAGTGGCAAATACGCCCATGGATTTATTGCCGCCCAGGCGTGGAGGGCGGACTTTCAGGCGTGGCTTTTCTTCCAGGGTCTGATGGAACAGGAACAACAGCCAGACATGGCTGACCTGCTCCAGACCTTGTACTGCGTCACCCTGATCGAACGGTGCCACCAATTCCAGCACGCCTCGAGCGGCCGGGGCCAGTTGCGGCTGGCGCGGAATGGCGAACTTCTCCTTGAAGCAGGAGCGCACGAAGCCAATGGGGGAAACGCTGTAGGTCATGGTTGGGGTCGAGTCGGGATTGGGGCGGGCATGATAACCCACGCAATGATCGTTCCCATGCTCCGCGTGGGAATGCAGCCGGGGACGCTCCGCGTCCCAAAGCGGACGCAGAGCGTCCATTGAGGCATTCCCACGCAGAGCGTGGGAACGATCATCCGGAAGAGATCAGAGGCTGAACCCACCATCCAGTGGGATGATGTTCCCGGTCATATACGCCCCAGCCTTACTCGCCAGGCTGATCGCCAACGCCGCCATCTCTTCTTCCCGGCCCCAGCGCTTCATCGGAATCAGCGCCGTATCCTCCGCCAGCGCCTGCTCATCATTCCCAATGTGCTGAGTCATCTTGCTCGGAAAACGCCCCGGTGCAATCACGTTGACGTTGATGTGCTGGCTCACCAGCTCCCGCGCCAGAATCCGCGACAGTTGATGCAGGGCAGCCTTGCTCGGGCCGTAGGCATATGCCTGTTCGCCGAAGGATGAAATCCCGGCCACTGAACCGATGTTGATGATCCGCGCCGGATTCGCTTCGGAGCCAGCCTTGCGCAGCAGCGGCAGAAATTGCTGAATGCAGTTGAACACCGAGGTCACATTGAGCTGCATGACCTTTTCCCAGCCCTTGACCGGGTAACTCTCCAACGGCGCGCCCCAGGTGGTGCCGGCGTTGTTCACCAGAATATCCAGCTGACCGATCTGTTCACTCAGGCGTGCAGCCAATTGCTGGACGCCTTCTTCGTGGGCCAGGTTGGCAGCTACCGCGTGACAAACCCCGAAGGCACTCAGTTCGTTGGCAGTTTGCTGACAGGCGTCGGCATCGCGGGCACACACGTACACAGTGGCGCCAGCCTCGACATAAGCCTTGGCGATCATTTTGCCGATTCCGCGGGTGCCGCCGGTCACCAGAGCGGTGCGGCCTGCGAGAGAAAAATACGGGTGCATAGGGCGAGTCCTGAGGGCAAAGGGTCAGTACACCCTAGTCGTCAGCCGCCAGAAGCGGAGCCACTATTTTTGCGAGGAATGAGGGTCTATACAGCCTTGAACTGCCACCGCCCTTGTAGGAGCACAGCTTGCTGGCGAAGGCGTTTTGAAGATCGCCTTCGCGGGCAAGCCTCGCTCCTACAGGGACCGTGGCGTTCGTGGGCGATTTACTGCGGGCGAACGCGCAGGGTCAGGCCCTTGAGGAAGTTGCGCAGCAACTGGTCGCCGCAGGTGCGGTAGTTGGTGTGGCCGAACTTGCGGAACAGCGCGCTCAGCTCAGGCTTGGACACCGGGAACTCGGCGGCCTTGAGGATCGCGTGCATGTCGTCTTCTTTCAGTTCGAAGGCCACACGCAGTTTTTTCAGGATGATGTTGTTGGTCACTGGCACTTCGATCGGCTGCGGCGGACGGCTTTCGTCCTTGCCACGCTTGAAGATCACCAGGCCATCGAGGAAATGCGCCATGACTTCGTCCGGGCAGCGTACGAAGCCTTCCTCGTCTTCCTCTTTCTTGTCGAGGTAGGTCAGCAGGTCTTCCAGGGACACGTCCATGCCACCGATCTTGATGATCTCGATGACTTTCTTGTCGCTGATGTCGAGCATGTAGCGCACGCTGCGCAGTACGTCGTTATGAATCATGGTGTGCAGTCCTGATATTCAGCAGTGGGCGCCGCATAAACAGCGGCGCCAAAATGTGTGGCGGCGTGAAAAGTCTTAGAACTTCTCTTTGCCGGACAGGTAACGCCATTGCCCCAACGGCACTTTGCCGATGGACACGCCGCCGATGCGGATGCGGCGGATGGCGACGACCTTCAGGCCAACGGCCTGGCAAAACAGGGCGATCACGCCCGGTTGCGGGTTCTTCATCGCAAAGCGCAGGCGATTTTCGTTCTGCCAGCTGGCCTTGACCGGTGGCAGTTCCTTACCTTTGTAGGTGAGGCCGTGGTTCAGACGGTTGAGGCCGTGAGCCACCATGTCGCCTTCTACCTCGACGACATATTCTTGTTCGATTTTGGCGGAATCGGCGGTGAGCTTGCGCAGGATCTTCCAGTCCTGGGTAAACACCAACAGACCGCTGGCATTGGCCTGCAGATCGGTACTGGCGGTCAGGCGCAGGAAGTGGCCCTTGAGCGGACGTTTGCCGTAGCGGTGTTCTTCGCTCAGGGTCTCGGCGCTGATGGTCGCCATGGCCGTTTCCGCGTCCATGCCCGCAGGGACGTTGAACAGGATGGTCACCGGCTCCGGCGCAGTGGCCTTGGCTTCGGGGTCGAGCTCGACTTTTTGGGTGTCGACCTTGAACTGCGGCTCGTCGATGACTTCGCCGTCCACGGTGACCCAGCCGCCCTCGATGAACAGCTCAGCCTCCCGACGGGAACAGCCGACGAGTTCGATGAGGCGTTTGGAGAGACGAATCGGGTCAGTCATGACAGGGCCGTAACAAAAAAGGGGTGGGCATTGTACCTGCCTGGCGTCGGTTAATCCCGGCTCCATTTCACCGTTTGGCTTTTTGTGTGAGCTGGCTTGCCTGCGATGGCATCGCTGCGACCTGACAGACAAACCGCATCGTCTGTATCGCAGGCAAGCCAGCTCCCACATTGTTCTATGTTGGGTCAGCCATTAACCATTGCGCGTCAGTTGTTGAGACTGACGCAAACGCATGTGCAACAACGGATAGGGCTGACCCATACCGTCGTGCTCGGAGCGACCGATCACCTCAAAGCCCTGTTTGAAGTAAAACCCCAAGGCCTGCGGGTTCTGCTCGTTGACGTCCAGTTCATCGGCGTTCAGGTGTTCCAGGGCATAGCGCAGCAATTGCTTGCCCAGGCCCTTGCCACGATGCGCTGGGTCAATGAAGAGCATTTCGATCTTGCCCGCGGCCACGCCGGCGAATCCGGTGATGCGCTGGCGCGAGTCTTTGGTACAGATCAGCATCACCGCGTCGAGGTAGCGGGTCAGCACCAGATTCTTAAGCAGGTCGATGTAGCTGTCGGGCAGAAAGTCATGGGTGGCGCGCACCGAGGCTTCCCACACTTGGGTGAGTTCTTCGTAGTCGCTCTGTTTCGGTGTGTGAATGACCGAGTGTTGGCGCATGCCCGCTTGCCTCTTCCGTGGATGACGCGAGTTCTTTCTCTCACAAAACGATAGACGTAAAAAAGCCCCGCATCTCGTCAAGAGAGCGGGGCTTTTCGTATTTTTTACGTTTAGATCTGTTCAGCCCACAGGTCGTATTCGTCGGCGTCGGTCACTTTGCACCAGACTTTGTCGCCCGGCTTCAAGTTGCTGCCGTTGTCGATGAACACGTTGCCGTCGATTTCCGGGGCATCGAAGAAGCAACGGCCGACCGCGCCTTGCTCGTCGACTTCATCGACCAGCACTTCGATTTCACGGCCGATGCGCATTTGCAGGCGCGCCGAGCTGATGGCCTGCTGGTGCGCCATGAAGCGGTCCCAGCGGTCTTGCTTGACGTCGTCCGGCACGATGGCCGCGTCCAGCAGGTTGGCCGGTGCGCCTTCGACCGGCGAGTACTGGAAGCAGCCGACGCGGTCCAGCTGGGCTTCGGTCAGCCAGTTCAGCAGGTACTGGAAGTCTTCTTCGGTTTCGCCGGGGAAGCCGACGATGAAGGTCGAACGGATGATCAGGTCTGGGCAGATTTCGCGCCAGTTCTTGATCCGCGCCAGGGTCTTGTCTTCGAAGGCCGGGCGTTTCATGGCTTTCAGGACTTTCGGGCTGGCGTGCTGGAACGGGATGTCCAGGTACGGCAGGATTTTCCCGGCGGCCATCAGCGGGATCAGCTCGTCGACGTGCGGGTACGGGTAAACGTAGTGCAGACGCACCCAGACGCCGAGGGTGCTCAGGGCTTCGCAGAGTTCGGTCATGCGGGTTTTCACCGGCGCGCCGTTCCAGAAACCGGTGCGGTATTTCACGTCGACGCCGTAGGCGCTGGTGTCCTGGGAAATCACTAACAGCTCTTTGACGCCGGCCTTGACCAGGCGCTGGGCCTCGTCGAGCACATCACCGACCGGGCGGCTGACCAGTTTGCCGCGCATCGACGGGATGATGCAGAAGCTGCAGCTGTGGTTGCAGCCTTCGGAAATCTTCAGGTAGGCGTAGTGGCGCGGGGTCAGTTTGATCCCTTGCGGCGGCACCAGGTCTATCAGCGGGTTGTGATCCTGACGCGGCGGCACGGCGTCATGCACGGCGTTGACCACTTGCTCGTACTGCTGCGGACCGGTCACGGCCAATACGCTTGGGTGCACGTTGCGGATGTTGCCTTCTTCGACGCCCATGCAGCCGGTCACGATGACCTTGCCGTTTTCCTTGATGGCTTCGCCAATCACTTCAAGGGACTCAGCCTTGGCCGAGTCGATAAAGCCGCAAGTGTTGACCACCACGACGTCGGCGTCCTGATAAGTGGACACAACGTCATAGCCTTCCATGCGCAGCTGGGTAAGGATGCGCTCGGAGTCGACCAGTGCTTTCGGGCAACCCAGGGATACGAAGCCAACCTTTGGATTGGCCGGCGCAGGAGTGGTGGACATGTCTAACCTCGGTATTTTGGGACGCCTCCAGCCGAAAACGGCAAGGCGACTGACGGGCGCTAGTGGCGCCTCTGATCAAAAAGTGCGCAATTCTAGCGATGGGCGGCCCACTTGACCAGCTTTATGCAGGGAAATACGACGAGTGCTGCGCTATGCTTCGCGCCGTCATGCTTTACAGATTTTCTACAGTCAACAAAACGTCTGTAACAACAAGTAAAACAGCGCATGCTGCACGGCAGAGCATAGTGCGTCTTTTGAAGAAGTCCGGGTTTGGTAGTAGGAGCGGTGGATGGGGCAGGCAAGTAGTCAGGCGGTCGCCAACGGGCATTCGGCGGCGAAGCCGATCAGCATGCTGGTGGCGGCGGCGGGAGTGGTTTACGGCGACATCGGCACCAGCCCGTTGTACACCATCAAAGAAGTGTTTTCCGGACAATACGGCGTGCAAGTCAATCATGACGGTGTCTTCGGTATTCTGGCGTTGATTTTCTGGTCGCTGATCTGGGTGGTCTCGATCAAGTACGTATTGTTCATCCTGCGTGCCGACAACCAGGGCGAAGGCGGCATCATGTCGCTGACAGCGCTGGCTCGCCGGGCTGCGGCGCCCTATCCAAAATTGCGTACCCTATTGGTGATTCTCGGGCTGATCGGTGCCTCGCTGTTTTATGGCGACAGCATGATTACCCCGGCGATTTCGGTTCTATCGGCAGTGGAAGGTCTGGAAGTCGCCTTCGATGGCCTTGAGCACTGGGTAGTGCCCATGTCGTTGGTAATATTGGTGGCCCTGTTCCTGATCCAGAAACATGGTACCGACCGGATCGGCAAGCTGTTCGGGCCGGTGATGGTGCTGTGGTTCGTGGTCCTTGGGGGGTTGGGCATTCACGGCATTGCCCAGCACCCGGAAGTGCTTAATGCCCTGGATCCGGCCTGGGGTGTGCGCTTTTTCGTCGTTCACCCGGGCATGGGCGTGGCGATTCTCGGTGCAGTGGTGTTGGCTTTGACTGGCGCCGAAGCGTTGTACGCCGATATGGGCCATTTCGGCCGCAAGCCGATTGCCCGTGCCTGGTTCGCCCTGGTGCTGCCGGGTCTGGTACTCAATTACTTCGGTCAGGGGGCTTTGCTGCTGGAAAATCCAGAGGCCGCGCGCAACCCGTTTTACCTGCTGGCCCCGAGCTGGGCCCTGGTGCCACTGGTGGTGCTGTCGACCCTGGCCACGGTGATCGCTTCCCAAGCGGTGATCTCCGGAGCATTTTCGCTGACCCGCCAGGCCATCCAGCTGGGTTACATCCCGCGCATGCATATTCAGCATACCTCCAGTGCCGAACAGGGGCAGATCTACATCGGTGCGGTGAACTGGGCGCTGATGGTCGGCGTGATTCTGTTGGTGCTGGGCTTTGAGTCGTCGGGTGCCCTGGCGTCGGCTTATGGCGTGGCCGTGACCGGAACCATGTTGATCACCAGCATCCTGGTGTCGGCAGTGGCGCTGCTGTTGTGGAAGTGGCCGCCGCTACTGACCGTGCCGCTGCTGATTGGCTTCTTGTTGGTGGACGGGCTGTTCTTCGCCGCCAACGTGCCGAAGATCATCCAGGGCGGTGCGTTTCCGGTGTTGGCGGGGATTGTGCTGTTTATCCTGATGACCACCTGGAAGCGCGGCAAGGAGTTGCTGGTCGAGCGCATCGATGAGGGCGGGTTGCCGCTGCCGGTCTTTATCGGCAGCATCCGTGTGCAACCGCCCCACCGGGTTCAGGGCACGGCGGTCTTCCTCACCGCCCGCCCGGATGCCGTGCCTCACGCGCTGTTGCACAACCTGCTGCATAACCAGGTGCTGCACGACCAAGTGGTGCTGTTGACAGTGGTGTACGAAGACATCCCGCGCGTCCCGCCGCAACGGCGTTTCGAGGTTGATTCCTACGGCGAAGGCTTCTTCCGGGTGATCCTGCACTTCGGCTTCACCGACGAGCCTGACGTGCCTGAGGCTTTGAAATTGTGCCATCTGGATGACCTGGATTTCAGTCCGATGCGCACCACCTACTTCCTCAGCCGCGAAACGGTCATTGCCTCAAAACTCGAAGGCATGGCCCGCTGGCGCGAGGTGTTGTTCGCGTTCATGTTGAAGAATGCCAACGGCAATCTGCGCTTCTTCAACCTGCCGCTGAACCGGGTGATTGAGCTGGGTACGCAAGTCGAGATGTAAGCGACATCAAAAAGCCCCCGTTGCCAGTGCGGCAGCGGGGGCTTTTTTGTGCCCGAGATTCAGAGGCTTGCTCCTACAGGGGATTTGCGGTGTTATTTGCTCTCGGGCAGCTCTTCTTCAGATTCGGTTTTCGTCCGGGCAGGTCGCGGAGTCAGCACTTTCACCACATCGTCAATCACCGCCTTACCCATCGCCGTCAGATAGTGCGCGGCCCAGGCATGACGGTCGGTGTCTTTTGCGTAGGCTGCATCCTCGGTAAATGATTTGGCGAGGAACAGCAGGTCGGAGGCTTGTGACAATGCAGCAACGATGGGGACGCCGGCGCGGACGTTGAATAACGCCTGATCCGAGCAGCAGATGAGCGGGGTGAAGCCGATGGTTTTTAAATCTGAAATCGCGGAAACATCAATTTTAGTCATGTCTATTCCCTAAGCTTGAGGAGCTGCCACGTTCGTTTCCAAGCGAATGGGTGGCAGCTGTGCGCAGGTTGGAAAACCGGGAGCTTAGGAAACCGGCACGTCCGAAGACGTCCCACGCACAGCCACCATGACACAAGTTTGCAGCCGTAAAGGTCCGCAGTCATGTTGGGCACGTTGTTGCAATTCGCTCGTCGGGTTTCCAAGCCCGATCGCTGAATGGTCAGCGACGTCCGGAGAGTATCCCGTCGAAGAAAAGCGCAACAAGGCGGCAAAGTGCCCAAAAAGCGAGATTCGGAGTTTGCCTACAAGGTCTGTGGGCGTCATCTGATATTGCGACATCTTCAATAAACAAAACTAAACATATCCCGTGAGCTTGAAAACACAGGTTGGCATATTCGCGTTTCTTGCTGCTTGATGTATGACTAATTCAGCGCAATACTCTGCGTAGAACTGTGTGTTCAAATTTGCATGATTGTGTAGAGAGGTGAGTATGACGGCATTACTGGAACGTGCTGACCAAGCGATTTCGGTGACTGCGATGGTCAGGGGGTTTAGTGCAAGGCTAAAGGAGATTTCCAGCCGAGCCACCGAGCGGCTGGTCATTTTCAAAGATAACCAACCCGCAGCGGTCATTATCAATGTCGATGCGTATCAGGAAATGCTCGACGAGCTTGAGGACCTTCGGGTTGAAGCGGCGGCTCGAGAGCGACTGATCGGTTTTGATCAGGCCAAGGCTGTCAGCCACGACGATATGCGGGCGCGGTACGCCAAGAAAGACTAAAGGAGCTGTGGATGGTTTGGGGCGTTATCTATCATCCGGAGGTTCAGAAGGATCTGGATCTGCTGGGAGCTGTGGCGGCGAACCGCATTCTTGATGTTATCGAAGAGCGGATTATCAATGGTGAGCCGGACAAGAGCGGCAAGCCCCTGAGAGCCAGTCTTGCGGGCTGTAGACGGATCCGGACAGGCGACACGCGGATTGTTTATAGGGTCGATGGCAAGGCCATTCAGGTATTGATCGTCGCAGTCGGGGCCCGACGTGACGAAGAGGTCTATGACGCCGCAGAGCGTCGCCTATAGTAGAAAGCCCCCGTTGCCGTGAAGGTAGCGGGGGCTTTTTTTGTGCTCGGTGATTTTGAATCCACTGACCATCCCCTGTGGGAGCGAGCTTGCTCGCGATAGCGGTCTGTCAGTCGACATCAATGGCGACTGCTCGTCCGTCATCGCGAGCAAGCTCGCTCCCACAGGGGATTTATTGTGTCTTGGGAGTTACTTACTTTGAGGTAGTTCTTCTTCGGATTCGGTCATTGTCCGGGCTAGTCGCGAGGTCCGGACCAATCGGACGGTCTTGACGGCTCGATATTTTCAATAAAAAAGTGTCCACGTTTTATGGAATGTGGACACTTGGAGTTTCTGGTTTCAAGAAGAGTCAAGACGTTTTACTTTTGTTATATGTTTGCATGTAAAAAAGCCCCCGCGACCAAACGGCTACGGGGGCTTTTTCGTGGGCGCGCCTCAGATCACTCCTGAGCCGTCTCGCCCTTGGCCTGGCGCTTCTCGATGATGTCCACCAAGCGCTTGGCCAGCGCCGGGTAGTTCTCATCAAAGTGATGGCCGCCTGGCAGTTTCATCGCTTCGCCCACGGCGGTCTTGTCGGTGCAGCCGCTCTCGTCGACTTCTTCCTCACCGTAGATGCACACCACTTTTGCAGGCGGCAGCTTGGCCATTTCCGGGCCGGTGGCGGCTTCTTTGCCAGCGTTGCCAAGCCAGCCTTCGACTTCGATCTCGAAGCTGCCGGTGCGGGCGAAGGCCAGCAGGATGATTGCGTCGACGCGCTGCTGTTCGGCTTCTGGCAGGCGGTTGTAGATGGCGGGCAGTACGTCCGCGCCGAACGAGTAACCGGTCAGGATGAAGCGCTTGGTGCCCCATTTCTGCCGGTAGTGCTGCATCAGTTCGGTCAGGTCCAGAGCGCTTTGTTCCGGGCTCTTGTGCTGCCAGTAGTAGCGCAGGGTGTCGATGCCGACCACCGGGTAGCCGATCTTCGCCATCTCACCGGCCACGTCGCGGTCCAGGTCACGCCAGCCGCCGTCGCCGGAGAGGAACAGGGTGACGGTGTCCTTGGCCTGGCCGGCCGGGACTTCGACCACGGGGATCTGCAGGCCGCCAGCGGCTTTGTCGCCACCGACGAGGAGCTTGCGCAGTTCGTTGTTCAGCACTTGCGGCAGGTTGATGTCGTAGTCGCTGATGCTGGTTTCGGCGTTGGGCTGGTCACGCACGAAGCCGGCGCTGGTGTCGTCCGGGTTGTCGTTCCAGGCCACCAGCCAGTGGCCGTGGGCGGCGCTTTTCGGCAGCAGGTGAGTGCAGCCGGGTTTTTCCAGGGCCAGGTCAACCGAAATCGCCTGGGCCTTTTCGTCCTTCTGCTCAGCCAGCCAGCGCCACGCCAGCACGGCGCCAGGGCCGATGCCGCTGACCAGAGTTGCCGGGCCTTGGAGTTGCTTGAGGCCTGCTTGCAAGGCGCGACCTTGCAGGATGCAGTCCTTGGGCAGGATCACCTGGACGATCTGCGCCGAGCCGCTGCGGCTCAGGGTCTGCAATTGTTTGTCGCTGAGCTTCTGGTCTTCATTGACCGCCACCAGCACTTGGGCGCGTGGCGTGGTGCCCGGGATGACGCGGGTCATCGCGGCGCCATCGGCCGGGGTCAGCAGTTCGAGGGTCGGTTCCGGTGCTGGGCGTTTCAGGTACCAGTAACCGCCACCGACCATCAGGGCCAGCACTACCAGTGTGGCCAGTACGTACCGCAGGGAGCGTTGAATCATCAGCGTTTCACCAATCCAGTCAAGCCACCCGCAATCAGGGCGGCAGTGTCGGCCAGGGCCACCAGCGGATCGAGTCCGGCGGGCACGGCCATATAACGGGGTTCCCAGTCGGGCTGGAACTTGTCTTTGAAGCGGCGCAAACCTTGGAAGTTGTACAGCTGCTCACCACGGCGGAATACCATCGAGCCCAGGCGCTGGGTCAGTGGTGCACCACGTCGGGGTTGTAACCCCGACAACGGCACCATGCCCAGGCTGAAACGCGCGTATCCATGATTTTTATAATGTTGAATCAGGCCGACCATCATGAACTCCATGGTCAGCTTGGGGGCGTCGGGGTGCGCGCGCATCAGGTCGAGGCTGGCCAGTTCATGGCCGTAGGTCTCGAGCAGGTTGGCGAACGCCACCGGGCGCCCTTCGAAACGAATCACCGCGACTCGGAAGTGCTTGAGGTAGTCATCACTGAAACGCCCGAGCGAGAAGCCTTTCTCGCGCACATTCTTGCCGGTCAGCCAGGCATCGGAAATCACCTTGAGCTCATCCATCGGCGCTTGCCCCGGCTCATGGATTTCCAACGACAGGCCATCACGGGTGCCGCGGTTCCAGGTGTAGCGCAGGTCCTTCATCTCTTTACCCTTGGCTTCGAGATCAAAGCGGTGCAGATCGACCCGGGCTTCTTCGCCGAGCTTGATCGCAGTCAGGCCGATGTCCATGTAGTACGGAAGGTTCTCGGCACGCACTTGATAGAACACGGGGCGGGCGTGGTGGATATCGCAGAGGTCGCGGAACTGCCAGATCATTTCCGCCCGTTGCTGGGGCGGGCCGATCGGGTCGTACAGGGCCACCAGGCTGCGGCCACGGCGGGCGTACATCAGGAACGCTTCGTCGTTGGGGTGAAACAGCAGCGCCTTGTCACCGGTCAGTGCCAGGCCACCGTCCGGTTGCGCGGAGGCCATCAGGATCTTTACCGCGCGATCCAGCTCATCCGGCGTCGGCAAGTGAATCACCGGGCGCGCGGTGCGCAGTAGCCACGTCAGGGATACCACCACCAGCAGGACCGCGGCGCCAAGCAGCGAGCGCAGGCCACGCGGGGCATCGGCGTCGAGGGTGAACTGCCACCAGAGTTGATGGCTGTACGGAACATCCTGATAGGCGAACAGCAGCAACCAGATAGACGCGCCCAGTACGCAAAGGCTGGCCACCAGATACAGCGGCGAAAATGGCACTTCGGTCAGGCGACTGGGGCGATAGAACGAGCGCCGGAAAACCCCCAGCAAACTCGCCGTCAGGGTCATCAGGCAAGCCTCTTCCCAGTCGAAGCCTTTAAGCAGAGAGAGCAGGGCGCCGACCAACAACAGAATGGTGGTCAGCATCCACGCGGCTGACAGGCGGCGACGCAGCCCCTGAGCCAGCAGCAGGCAGAGCACGCCCACCAGGCTGGCACCGAAGTGCGAGGCGTCGACCAGTCGGTGCGGAATCAGAAAACCGATGTGTTCAAGGCGGGTATCGATCTCTGGCGTCACGCCGGAAAACAGCAGCACCACGCCGGACAGGAACACCAGCACCGCCAGAATCGGCGCGGCCATGCCAGATGCAGCACGCAAGGACTGGCGCGATTGAAACAGGCGCTGACCTTCATTAACCAGCAGCAGTACGCAAGCCACCAGCAGCGGCAACACCACGTAGATCAGGCGGTAGAGCAACAGGGCAGCAGCCAGTGGCGCGGCGCCGAGTTTGTCGGCGAAGGCGGCGAGCAAAATCGCCTCGAACACCCCGACACCACCCGGCACATGGCTGAGCACGCCAGCGGCCAGGGCCAATAGATAGACCAGCAGGAACGCACCGAAGGGCGGCGCTTCCGGCAGCAACAGATAGAGCACGGTCGCGGCGGCGGCCACGTCCAGAGCGGTGATGACCAATTGCAGGAACGTCAGGCGGCGACCCGGCAGGCGCAAGGTGCGGCGACCGACCTTGACCAGCAGGTTGTCCGGGTAAGGCTGTTCCGGCAAGCGACGACGGTAGATGCCGATGGCCAGTACCGTGGAGAGCAGCAGCACGGCCACTGCAATCGCACCCAGCAATGTTTCGGAGAAGCCCAGGGCCACGGAGGCGGCGGGCAGGTTGCTGAGGGTGGCGAGGGCGGCCAGAGGCGGAAGGGCGCAGCCGAGCGAGAGGCTGGCAAACAAGGTCATGTGTGCGACTTCCGACGCCCCCACGCCATGACGTGCATACAAACGGTAGCGAACCGAGCCGCCTGACAGCAGCGAAAGGCCGATGGCATTGCCAATGGCAAATGCGGTGAAACCGCCCAATGCCAATATTCGCGGTGCCAGCGTCACGCCGGCATAACGGCTGGCCGACCATTCGTAACCCAGCAGAATGATGAAGCCGATGACGGTTGCACCGAGCGCACCCAGCAAGGCCGGTTTCGGCACTTCCAGAATCGAGTCGTGCAGCGCGTACAGATCGAGTTCGCTCAGCAGGTGACGACAGGCAATCAACGCGATGGCGAACAACAGCAAAGTGACCGCCAGACCGATGGGCTGACGGTATTTGCTGATTCGATCCAGCAAGCGCAGGCGCTCGGCTTTGATCGGTTGTGTCGCTGTGACGGTGTCTTGTGGATCAGACGAGTTGGCGCGCATCAATCACCTCTTGGATTGTGCGCGACAGGATGGAGGTATCCAGCCAAGTTACCAATCCCTGTAGAAAAAAATAATCACAAATATTAACGCCTCTCACCGGATGTGGGCGATGGCGCGTCATCAGTCGTAGAGGGTTTCCGTCTGCGGTTCAGCCTGGGCTGAACTCAAAGCCTGACGATCCCGAACGGCTCGCTGCACAGTGACAGATCATTGTTGCGAAAGGACTTTTTCAACAGATACAAAAAAGGCCACTCTTTCGAGTAGCCTTTTTTGATGTTTGGTTGCGGGAGCCGGATTTGAACCGACGACCTTCGGGTTATGAGCCCGACGAGCTACCAGACTGCTCCATCCCGCGTCTGTGTGGCGGCATTCTACAGGCGAACGCCGGAGTGTCAACCGTTAATCCCAGTATGGCTCAAATAAGTGTAAAACGACGGCGAACGGACGCAGGGGAGACCTAAGTTTCGGAATCAGAACGATTTCTTGTTTCTGTGGGGTAAGGCATAGAGCGCTGATTTTTTCTAAAACAGGCGCGCACAAAAAAGGCCACTCTTTCGAGTAGCCTTTTTTGATGTTTGGTTGCGGGAGCCGGATTTGAACCGACGACCTTCGGGTTATGAGCCCGACGAGCTACCAGACTGCTCCATCCCGCGTCTGTGTGTCGGCATTCTACAGAGGATCGCAGGGCTGTCAACCTTCAATCTCGGTAAAACCTGTTCCTGTTCAATCGCTTAGGTGAAAAAAGCACCCGCTTACCGGTCTGGAACGCAGGCAGGGCAAGGCTTGTGGCTCTATCGAGAGGGATCTTTCGATTGAGAAAATAAATTCATACGTGCTTTTCCTACAAAGGAAAAAGAACATTCAGAGTACTGGTGCTATATACAGGTGTCAGTGAGATACTGCCGGTACGACTCATCCAACACATCATTTCTTCTCCATGAACACTGCTTTTATATGACGCAGCGAAAAATCATCCACGTCGATTGTGACTGTTTCTACGCCGCCATCGAGATGCGTGATGACCCGCGCCTGGCCGGTAAGCCATTGGCGGTGGGCGGCTCGGCGGATCGGCGTGGGGTGATTGCCACCTGTAACTATGAAGCGCGGGCTTATGGCGTACGCTCGGCGATGTCTTCCGGACATGCCCTGAAACTCTGTCCGGACCTGACCATCGTCAAGCCACGAATGGATGCCTATAGAGAAGCGTCAAAGGAAATTCATACGATCTTTCGCGATTACACCGACCTGATCGAGCCGCTTTCCCTGGATGAGGCCTACCTCGACGTGTCGGACAGCGCGCATTTCGGCGGCAGTGCCACGCGAATCGCCCAGGATATTCGCCGCCGGGTCTCCAATCAGTTGCACATCACCGTGTCGGCCGGTGTGGCGCCGAACAAGTTTCTCGCCAAGATCGCCAGTGACTGGAAGAAGCCTAACGGCTTGTTCGTGATCACCCCGGATCAGGTGGAAGACTTTGTCAGTGGTTTGCCAGTGAGCAAGCTGCACGGGGTTGGCAAAGTGACCGCCGACAAGCTGGGCAAGCTCGGCATCGTCGATTGCTCGCATTTGCGCGAATGGGACAAGTTGGCGCTGGTGCGTGAATTCGGCAGCTTCGGCGAGCGACTCTGGAGCCTGGCCCGGGGGATCGATGAGCGGTTGGTGCACAACGACAGTCGGCGGCAGTCGATCAGCGTCGAAAACACTTACGACGTGGACCTGCCGGACCTGGTGAGTTGCCTGGATAAATTGCCCGAGTTGCTGGAGTCCCTGAATGGCCGCATGGCGCGGATCGACAGCAGCTATCGACCGGGCAAGCCGTTCGTCAAAGTGAAGTTTCATGATTTTACCCAGACGACTTTGGAGCAGGCCGGGGCAGGGCGGGATCTGGGGAGTTATCAGTTGTTGCTGACCCAGGCGTTTAACCGTGGTGGGAAACCGGTGCGGTTGTTGGGGATTGGAGTAAGGCTGGAGGATTTGCGGGGCGGGTTTGAGCAGATGGAGTTGTTTGAGCGGTAGTTCAGCGTTGAATATTCGGGCCTCTTCGCGGGCAAGTCGGATCGCCGCACCGCTCGCTCCTACAGGGAACATGCCATACCTGTAGGAGCGAGGCTTGCCCGCGAAGCTTTTGCGTTTAATTCGGCCCCGGATCCGCCACCAGTCGCCCGGCATCCTTGGTCAATGACTTGAGGAATTCGGTCTGCAACTCGGGATCGTTGCGGGTCAGTTCGATCAGGCTCTGTTCCAGCTCACTGGCTTCTTCTTCCAGACCCAGTTCCGACAGACGTTTGACCCGGTGGACCCACTGGCTCACTTCGTCGTCTTCGAGGTCGTCGTAAATCAGCCCATGCGCTTCGAGCAGCTTGCCGCGCAAGTTGCTGCTGATCGCCAGGGACGAGTCGGTGTGCACATCGTCCTTGTTGTCCTCGACACTGATCTGCAGCTTGCCCAGATGATTGAGGTCATGTTCAGCGAACGGGCTGTCCAGCAGGTTCAGGCGCAACACGCCGTTACGGTCGGTGGTCAGTTCGAAGGTGTTCTTGCCAGCCTTGACCTGCACCGGACGTTCGCTCCATGGCAGGCTCGAATATTCCGTGCGCTTGTCGCGCTGGACTTCGTCGATGCCCGCCAGGTTCTGCTGTGCGCGACCGTGAGACTGCACGTTCATGAACGGGTTGAGCCCGGCGAAACCATAGCCGAGCCAGTCCTTCGTCACGCTGTCCGGCAGATTGCCGAGGGCGAACACGTTGACCACGTTCGCACCGACACCGGCCACCACAGCCACCGCGCCCAGCGGGATCTCGTAGACCTCCCTCCAGGGTTGGTAAGGCGTATAACGATCATAGCGGCGCGTGACTTCGAACTCGGTGACTTCGAAGGTTTTCTGCTCGTGGATTTTCACCCGACGTTGCGGCAGCTCAAGCACTTTGGGCTCGCCGACATCAATCTGCAGGCTGTGATCGAGCAATTTGCGCTCGACCCGTTCCTCGTGCTCGCTGCGTTGTGACATCTGATTGGCACAGCCGCTGACCAGCAGCGCGCCGCACAAGGCGGCGCTACCGAGGCCTAAGGTGTTTCGCTTGAACATGACGTCTCTATCTGGTGTCAGCGGCGGATACGGGCCTGGAGGAAAGACAACACGTCAGCGACCGGCAGCGCTTGCGCCTCGGCCTCTGTGCGGCTCTTGTATTCCAGATTGCCGTCGGCGAGGCCGCGGTCACTGACCACGATCCGGTGTGGAATGCCAATCAGCTCCATGTCCGCGAACTTGATGCCCGGGCTGGTTTTCTTGTCGCGGTCGTCCAGCAGCACTTCGAAGCCGGCGGCAGTCAGTTCTGCGTAGAGCTTGTCGGTGGCTTCGCGAACCTGTTCGGTTTCGTAGCGCAGCGGTACCAGGGCAACCTGGAACGGGGCCAGAGCGTCGCTCCAGATAATCCCGTTCTCGTCGTTGTTCTGTTCGATGGCGGCAGCCACCACGCGAGACACACCAATGCCGTAGCAACCCATTTCCAGGGTGACCGGCTTGCCGTTCTCGCCCAGCACTTCGCACTTCATCGCTTTGCTGTACTTGTTGCCCAGCTGGAAAATGTGCCCGACTTCGATGCCGCGCTTGATTTCCAGGGTGCCTTTGCCGTCAGGGCTTGGATCGCCCGCTACGACGTTGCGCAGGTCGGCAACGGTCGGAACCGGCAGATCACGCTCCCAGTTCACGCCGAAGTAGTGCTTGTCGTCGATGTTGGCACCGATGCCGAAGTCGCTCATCAGCTCGACGGAACGGTCGATGATGATCGGCAGTGGCAGGTTCAACGGGCCAAGGGAACCGGCGCCGGCACCAATGGCGTCGCGCAGTTCGGCTTCGGAAGCCATGACCAGCGGGCTGGCAACGCCAGGCTGGTTGGCGGCCTTGATTTCGTTCAGCTCGTGGTCGCCACGGATGATCAGGGCAATCAGCTTGCCTTTTTCTTCAGCGTGCACCACCAGGGTCTTGATGGTTTTTTCGATCGGCAGGTTGAAGCCTTCCACCAGTTGCGCGATGGTCTTGGCATTCGGCGTGTCGACCAGGCTCAGCTCTTCAGTCGGCGCGGCGCGAGAGGTTTCCCGCGGTACGGCTTCGGCTTTCTCGATGTTCGCGGCGTAGTCGGAACCGTTGCTGAAGACGATATCGTCTTCGCCGGATTCGGCCAGTACGTGGAACTCGTGGGAGCCGGCACCACCGATCGAACCGTTGTCGGCTTCAACCGGGCGGAACTTCAGGCCCAGACGGGTGAACACGTTGCAGTACGCCTGGTGCATGCGGTCGTAGGTGACCTGCAGCGATGCCTGGTCGGCGTGGAACGAGTAGGCGTCCTTCATGATGAATTCGCGGCCGCGCATCAAACCGAAGCGTGGGCGGATTTCGTCACGGAATTTGGTCTGGATCTGATACAGGTTGATCGGCAGCTGTTTGTAGCTGCTCAGCTCGTTACGCATCAGGTCGGTGATGACTTCTTCGTGAGTCGGGCCGGCACAGAAGTCGCGACCGTGGCGATCCTTGAAGCGCAGCAATTCAGGGCCGTATTCTTCCCAGCGACCGGATTCCTGCCACAGCTCAGCCGGTTGCGTGCTCGGCATCAACACTTCGAGAGAGCCGGCGGCGTTCATTTCTTCACGCACGATGGCTTCAACCTTGCGCATCACTCGCAAGCCCATGGGCAGCCAGGTGTACAGGCCCGAGGCGAGTTTGCGGATCATGCCGGCGCGCAGCATCAGCTGATGGCTGATGACGACCGCGTCGGAAGGCGTTTCTTTCTGTGTGGCGAGCAAAAATTGACTGGTGCGCATGGTTGGCCGTTGTCGGTTGCTGATGACGAGAAATGACGGAACATTGTACGGGCGAGATCTGCTGGCGTACAGGAGTGCGGCCGGCTGTGTGGCCGAGGGCGGGAATCTGCCCGCCCTCGGCGATGTTTCCTGCGTAAAGAGCCTACGATTCTTCCGCGACCTGGGTTGGAACCGGTTCCGGCGTCGGTGTCGGACCGGCTCTGCGGTTTTCCTGGAACCAGTGCAAGGCGATCAACAACAAGGTCGGAACGCCCAGCAGGGCGGTGATCAGGAAGAAGTTGTGATAACCGAATTTCTCCACCATGACTCCTGAGTAACCGCCGATCAGGCGGGGCAGCAAGAGCATGATCGAGCTGAGCAGGGCGTACTGGGTGGCGGAGAATTTGAGATTGGTCAGGCTCGACAGGTAAGCGACAAATGCCGAAGTCGCCAGGCCCGAGCTGAAGTTATCCAGTGAGATGGTGGCGATCAGCATCTGCAGATCGGCACCCATATCCGCAAGCATCAGGAACAGCAGGTTGGTGCCAGCCGATGCAACGCCGCCAATGAACAGGATAGGCAGGATGCCGAAGCGCACGATCAACAGGCCGCCCATGCCGGCGCCGACCAACGTCATGATCAGGCCGAATATCTTGCTGATGCTGGCAATCTGATCCTTGGTGAACCCTTGGTCGATGTAGAACACGTTGGCCATCACGCCCATGACCGTATCGGACATTCGATAGGTGGCGATCAGCCCGAGCAGCAGCAGGGCTTGCCAACGGTAACGCAGAATAAAGTCGTTGACAGGGGTAAGCACCGGGGCCAGGCCACGGCGGCCCATGGCCGACAAGCACAGGCCGGTCAGCGTGATATAGAGGATCGCCCGCAGGAACGCGCGGTCTTCGAGCAGCAGGTCGAGCACGCTGGCGCCTTCGAACAATACGCTGGCGAAGTCAGTGTTGTAGAGCTGGGTGAACAAGGCCGGTACGGACACCAGCAGCACGATCAGCACGAACACCGATGCCAGTTGGTGTACGAAGCTGTAGCGTCCGGCCTGCAATTGAGTACGTAGAGGTACCGGCGGCTCGCGCATGAACAGGGAGGTCAGCAGCGCCGGGATCATCAAGACGCCGAACAGCACGTAGGTGCCTGTCCACGCCGCATGCTTATAGTTGAAACCAGTGGAGCCGAAGCCCTCGGCGAAGAACAGCGCGCCGGCCGTCGCCAGCAGGGCCGCGACCCGATAGCCGGCCATATAGCTGGCTGCCAACGCGGCCTGACGGCTTTCGTCGGCGATTTCCAGGCGATAGGCATCGACGGCGATGTCTTGCGTCGCCGAGGCAAAGGCGACGACCACGGCGATGGCGATCAGCCAGGACAGGTGTTTTTGCGGATCGCAGAAGCCCATGCCGATCAGGCCAAGGATTACGAGTGCCTGGGCCAGCACCAGCCAGGAGCGTCGTCGACCGAGCTTGCCAAGAAATGGCAGGCGCCATTGGTCGAGCAGCGGGGACCAGACCCATTTAAAGGCGTAGGCCAGGCCGATCAGGCTTGCGTAGCCGATGGTTTCGCGAGCAACACCGGCCTCGCGCAGCCAGACTGAAAGCGTCGAAAACACCAGCATGTAGGGCAGGCCGGCGGCGAAACCAAGCAGCAACAGCACGAGCGTCGAGGGGCTGGCATAGGCGGCGAGCGCGGCGCGCCAGGTTTTACGGGGCATGGGCTGGAGTCTGCCTCAAGAAATACGAAAACAAAGCGCGCACTCTAACCGCTGTGCTCTACCGGGCGCCACCCATGACGCTGAATATCAACACGATTGTTCAGGACACTGATGTCTTCCATGCGCAATCGGGCCCGTTGTTCATCCCCTGACGGGCTGCCCACGGGCAGGCTGATCCGACCGCCGGCACCCAGTACCCGGTGCCAAGGTAGTTTGGTGTCGCCGGGCAATTGGCTCAGTGTTCGTCCGACCCAACGGGCAGCCCGACCTAGTCCCGCCAGCTCGGCGAGCTGGCCGTAGCTTACGACTTTGCCCTTGGGTACTTGCGCCAGGGTCAAGTAGAGCGCCGTGCGTCGGATTTGCGCCGCGCTTTCGGTTTCTGCGTTTGAGTCGATCACGTCCCGGGCTTCCTGAAAAAATGCGCAATTGACCGTCTGTAGAGTAAATCCTGAATTGCCCATTGAGAAATGAACTCAATAGAAATAGTCGGGTCAGTCCTTGTCAGGGCCTTATTCATGAGGATAATGCCGACTTTTTTTCGCAAAGTTGAGCTTTCGATTCGCTTATGTTGTCCAGAACCTTGCTGTGCCTCGCTGTCGCCAGTGCTTCCACTCCTTTGCTCGCCGATACCGTCTGGTTGAAGAACGGTGACAAGTTGAGCGGCAAAATCACCGTCTTTGATGGAGGCAAACTGTTGATTCAGACCGAGTACGCTGGCGCGGTCCCGATCGACTGGAAACAGGTCAAAACCCTGGAAAGTGATCAGCAACTGTTGGTCAAACAGGATGCCTACACCGGTGAGAAGGCCAAGGCGCTGCACGCGGCAGAGGATGGCAAAGTCACCCTGGCCAATGGCGATGGCCCCAAGACCGTGGAACTGGCCAGTATCCAGCAGATGCTCAAGCCCAAACCGGTGGTTGAGGATTTGGTGTGGAAAGGTAATGTCGACATGGCGCTGGATTATCAGCGTGCGGAAAAAGATACTGATGATTATGACGTTGGTTTCAAAACCACCGCACGTCATGGTCGGTGGCGTCATACGGCGGAAGGTGAGTACAACCGCGAGTTCCAGGATGACGTCGTCACCACTGATAACTGGCGTGCCGAATATTCTCTCGACCGATTCCTCACCGAGAAGTGGTTCTGGCAGGGGCGTGTGAATTACAAGCGAGACCAGGTCGAAGAGCTCGCTCGTCAGCGCACCATCGGTACCGGCCCCGGTTATCAGTTCTGGGATAACGAACTGGGCGCCTTCTCCCTGGGCTCGCTCCTGAACAACACGGACTATGAGTATTCCAACGGCAACAAGGAAAACTTCTACTCCTTGGCGATGAAGTGGGACTACAACCGTTACCTGGTCGGCAAGAAGGTCGAGTTCTTCACCAACGGTGAGGTCGGCAAGCCGCTGTCGGGCGTAGCGGATTACGCCCTTGATGCCGAAGTCGGCCTGCGCTACAAAGTCACCGATTGGGCGTCGTTGAACCTGAAGGCCGAGAAAGACATCATCAGTGGTAGCGATGAGGCTGACCTGAGCAAGACCCGTTACACCGCAGGGTTTGGCGTGACCTGGTAACACTGAAAGATCAAAAGATCGCAGCCTTCGGCAGCTCCTACGCAGGATTGAGGTACACCCTGTAGGAGCTGTCGAAGGCTGCGATCTTTTTTGTCATGCAAAACACACGGGCACAAAAAAGCCCCGCTTTTAAGGGCGGGGCTTTTTACTAAAGCAGTTACAAGTTAGATAACTTGAACTTCTTCAGCTTGCATGCCTTTCTGACCGCGGGTAGCGATGAAAGAAACCTGTTGGCCTTCTTTCAGGCTTTTGAAGCCGTCGGATTGGATAGCTTTGAAGTGAACGAACAGGTCGTCACCGGATTGTGGAGTGATGAAGCCGAAGCCTTTTTCATCGTTGAACCACTTAACGGTACCGGTTTGGCGATTAGACATGGTGTAACTCCTTGAACAAAGATAACTGCGACGCAGGAAGAACCCTGGCCGAGACTGAGTGCAAAGAGCAGGAAAAATTCTTGTAGATGGTTGGATCGAAATTCAACATATCGTGTAGAGATTCTCAGTGACACAAGCAGCACAGTGGCGCCACCTTAACCCTTTTTCCGGAACGTGCCAATGGTTCTTGCGAAGGTTTCTCTGTTTTCATGACTGACGGTGCATCGAATGGCGGTGAAGGCCCAGGATTCACGGGCGATCGGCGAGAATTGTTTCCCGGACTTTGAACCCGGAGCGCCTGCCCGGTAAGATGCCGGACAGAATTTTTCCACCTCGCTATTCAGGACACCCGCCATGAGCATCAAATCGGACAAGTGGATTCGCCGCATGGCGCAAGAGCACGGCATGATCGAGCCCTTCGTCGAGCGCCAGGTGCGCGGCAGCGACGATAGCCGTGTGATCTCCTACGGCGTGTCCAGCTACGGCTACGATGTGCGTTGCACCAATCACTTCAAGGTGTTTACCAACATCAATTCGGCGATCGTCGACCCGAAAAACTTCGATGCTGGCAGCTTCGTCGATATCCACAGCGACGTGTGCATCATTCCGCCGAACTCCTTCGCTCTGGCCAGCACCGTCGAATACTTCCGCATCCCGCGTAACGTATTGACCATTTGCCTGGGTAAAAGCACCTACGC
The DNA here is from genome assembly GCF_030687935.1 of Pseudomonas cucumis. GTDB lineage: Bacteria > Pseudomonadota > Gammaproteobacteria > Pseudomonadales > Pseudomonadaceae > Aquipseudomonas > Aquipseudomonas cucumis. Next base: position 1,319,228 of record NZ_CP117454.1, read on the forward strand.
GCGTTGCGGCATCATCGTCAACGTCACGCCGCTCGAGCCTGAGTGGGAAGGTCACGTGACCCTGGAGTTCTCCAACACCACCAATCTGCCGGCGAAAATCTACGCGAACGAAGGCGTGGCGCAGATGTTGTTCCTTGAGTCGGACGAAGAGTGCGAAGTCTCCTACAAGGACCGTGGCGGCAAGTATCAGGGCCAGCGTGGCGTGACCCTGCCGCGTACCTGAGTCAGCCGTCTGACAAACCGTTGGAATTCCTGAGCGGGCGTACACTCTATGGAATGTACTGCTCCGATTCGCGCAAGGCGGATCGGGCCATCGCTCAGGAGTGCTTCATGAAGATCGATCCACGAATAAGTGCCGAACTGGCAAGGCTTGAGCCCAATCAGGTTGGCGTGCTGGCCTGGTCCTTGTTGGCACATCCGCCCGTCATGGCAGGGGGCATCCCTACTCAGCCTGATCCCGACACGCCCAACGAAGAGCCACAAGAACCCGGAGAGCCCACTGTGCCGGACAAGCCACCGCCCGCGCCTGTGGCCTGAGGTCTGACAAAAACTGGCTTGCGATCAAATCTCGCAACCCACAAAAAATCGCAAGCTTCGCCAGCTCCTACAGTGATCTGTAGAGGTGAGCGAAACCTGCGTTTTTTTATTTCAGATTGCCGCTCAAGAATTGCTTCAAGCGCTCACTCTTCGGGTTACCCAGCACTTCTTCCGGCGCGCCTTCTTCCTCCACCAGCCCCTGATGCAGGAACAGCACCTGGCTCGATACCTTGCGGGCGAAGCTCATTTCGTGGGTGACCATGATCATGGTCCGGCCTTCTTCGGCCAGGCCCTGGATGACCTTGAGCACTTCGCCCACCAGTTCCGGGTCCAGCGCGGAGGTCGGTTCGTCGAACAGCATGACTTCCGGTTCCATGGCCAGTGCGCGGGCAATGGCTACCCGTTGTTGCTGGCCGCCCGAAAGAAACGCCGGGTACTGATCTGCCACGCGTTCCGCCAGGCCAACCTTGTCGAGGTAACGTCGGGCACGGTCTTCGGCCTCTTTCTTGCTGCAACCGAGTACCCGGCGCGGGGCCATGGTGATGTTTTCCAGCACCGTCATGTGACTCCACAGGTTGAAGTGCTGGAACACCATGGCCAGGCGGGTGCGGATCCGCTGCAATTCATCTGCATCGGCCACGTGCAGGCCGTGGCGATCCTTGATCATGCGGATGTTCTGGCCGTCCAGGCTCATGGCGCCGTCGTTGGGTTGTTCGAGAAAGTTGATGCAGCGCAAAAAGGTGCTTTTGCCCGAGCCGCTGGCGCCGATCAGGCTGATGACGTCGCCGGTTTTGGCCTTGAGCGAAACGCCTTTGAGCACCTGATGATCGCCATAGCTTTTATGCAGGCCTTCAATGGTCAGTTTGTACATGGGGCATGCATCCTCAAGGCGAAAGTAGGTAGCCGCTGCGATAGGCTTCGGTGCCCGCGACGTGGGCGATCACCATGCCGGCAGTGGCCATGCGCCGCAGCGAACGGGCGTACATCAGCCCGGCGGCAGTGCAATGAACAGGGGTGACGCGATCATTGATCGGGTCGATCACTTCGGCAATCAGTTGCCCGGCCTCCAGGTATTCCCCGGGCAGGGCCGTGAACACCAGAAGCCCGCCCACCGGTGTCGCCACCGGTTCAACGCCGGCCAGTGGTGTGGCCGGGTAGGGCAGTTCCGGTAATGGCGCCGGCTCACCGGCAATCGCGCCGAAATGAATCAGATAATCGATCAGCGCCTGGCTGTCCAGGCTGGCCAGCGGGTGATTGACGTCACCCTGGCCGCGCAATTCGACGGTGACTGAAAAACTGCCCAGCGGAATCTCGAATTGCTCGCCGAAGCGCTCTTTCAACTGCCACCAGAGCAGGGTGAAACATTCATCGAACGATTGGCCGCCAGAGTCGGTGGCCAGCAGGCTGGCTTCGGAACCGATGTAGCGCGCCAGCGGCTCGACCTGCGGCCAGGCCTCGGGCGTGGTGTAAAGGTGCGCCACGGCTTCGAAGTCGCAATGCAGATCCAGCACCATGTCTGCATCGCAGGCGAGCCGTTGCAGGGTCAGACGTTGGGATTGCAGTTGAGTGCCTGCGGTCTGCCGCGCCAACGCTTTTCGCAGGCAGCCGCGGATCAATTCAAGGTTGCGTTGCGGATCATCGCCGAGCAAGCCTTCGATTTCGTTGCCGACTTCTTCACTTAAATCGACAAACCAGCGATTGAAGTTCTGCCCGCTTTCCAGCTCGTAGCGGCCCAGTGGAACGTCCATCAACACCTGTTCCAGGCCGACCGGGTTGGCCACGGGCACCAGTACGATTTCGCTACGCAGCCGGCCGGCGGCTTCCAGCTCCGCCAGACGTTGCTTGAGGTGCCAGGCCACCAACATGCCGGGCAATTCATCGGCATGCAGGGAGGACTGGATGTAAATCTTGCCTTTGGCCGACGGCGAGCCGAAGTGGAAGCTGTGAATCTGTCGCACGGTCCCCGGCAGCGGGGCCAGCAGGTCATGAATCTGGTGGCGCATGTACGAGTTGTCCTAGTGAGTCGGCCCGAGGAAGGCCAGCCATCGGCGTTCGGCGAGGCGAAACAGGCCGACCAGCGCAAAGGTAACGGTCAGGTAGATCAGCGCGGCGATGCCGAACGACTGGAATGTCAGGAAGGTCGCCGAGTTCGCATCACGAGCGACTTTCAATACATCCGGGATAGTCGCGGTGAATGCCACGGTGGTCGAGTGCAGCATCAGAATCACTTCGTTGCTGTAATAAGGCAACGAGCGACGCAGGGCCGACGGCATGATCACGTAGGCATAGAGCTTCCAGCCTGTCAGACCGTAGGCCTTGGCGGCTTCGACTTCACCGTGGGCCATGCTGCGAATCGCTCCGGCGAAGATTTCCGTGGTGTAGGCGCAGGTGTTCAGGGCGAAGGCCAGGATCGTGCAGTTCATCGCATCGCGAAAGAACGCATCAAGGATTGGCTGGGCACGCACGGCGGCCAGGCTGTAGATGCCGGTGTAACAGATCAGCAGCTGTATATAGAGCGGCGTACCCCGAAACAGATAAGTGTAGAACTGCACCGGCCAGCGGACGTAGAACTTGGGCGAAACCCTGGCGATGGACAGCGGGATCGACACCACAAAACCGATGAAGATCGACGCGCTGAGCAGCCACATGGTCATGGCCAGGCCAGTGACGTTGTAGCCGTCGGTATAAAGGAAGGCTCTCCAGTATTCCTGCAAGAGTTCGATCATCGTACGGCCTCCCGGGAACCGGCGGCGTAGCGGCGTTCGAGCCAGCGCAGGACGACATTGGAGGCACTGGTGATCAGCAGGTAAATCAATGCGGCAAGCACCAGGAAGTAGAACAGTTGATAAGTGCTTTTACCGGCGTCCTGCGCGGCCTTGACCAGGTCGGCGAGGCCGATGATCGAGACCAGCGCGGTGGCCTTGAGCATCACCATCCAGTTGTTACCGATACCCGGCAGGGCGAAGCGCATCATTTGCGGGAACACCACGATACGAAAACGCTGACCGCGTTTGAGGCCATAGGCAGTGGCGGCTTCGACCTGGCCCCGCGGTACGGCGAGGATCGCTCCGCGAAACGTTTCAGTGAAGTACGCGCCATAAATGAAGCCCAGGGTGATGACCCCGGCGCTGAACGGGTTGATCTCGATGTATTCCCATTCCATGAAATCGGTAAACGAGGTCAGCCAGGTTTGCAGGCTGTAGAAGATCAGCAGCATCAGTACCAGGTCGGGCACCCCGCGAATCAGCGTGGTGTAGAGCTGAGCCGGTACACGCACCAGTTTGACTTTTGACAGCTTGGCACTGGCACCGAGCAGACCGAGCAATACGGCCAACAAAAGTGACAACACCGATAATTTGATGGTCATCCAGGTGCCTTCCATCAGCAACGGACCGAAGCCCTTGAGGCTGAAGGCAGAAAGCCCCAGGCTTTGTAATAGGTTTTCGAACATAAATCAGCAACCTGATCGGGTAAAAAAAGCGCCCATCGCGAGATGGGCGCCGGGCATTATTTGCCGCTGTACAGATTCAGATCGCCAAAGTGTTTCTTCTGAATGGTGGCGTAGGTGCCATCGTCGTGTAACGCTTTGATACCTTTATTCAAAAGCTCTTTGAGGTCTTTGTTACCTTTAGAGATACCGATAGCTGTTTTCGACGGCAGCAATTCGCTGTCGACCGGCTTGCTGACTTCGTAGCCTTCGCCTTTTGGAGACTTCAAGAAGCCCAGTTCGGCTTGCAGCATGTCCTGGATTGCCGCGTCGAGGCGACCGGACATCAGGTCCGAATACACCTGATCCTGGTTCTGATAGGCCTGGGTTTTCACGCCAGCCTTGTCCAGCACGGCCTTGGCGTAGGCTTCCTGGATGGTGCCTTGCTCATAGCCGACGGTCTTGCCCTTCAGCGAAGCGACATCTTCGCTCAGGCCGGAACCTTTTTTGAATACATAAGCGGTTGGGCCGGAAAACAGCTCGTCGGAGAAGTCGATGACTTTTTCGCGGGCTGGGGTGACGGTCATCGAAGAGATCACACCGTCGAATTTATTGGCTTTCAAGCCTGGAATCATGCCGTCGAAATCGCTTTCGACCCATTTGCACTTGACCTTCAGCTCGGCGCAGATCGCATTGCCCAGATCGATGTCGAAGCCTACCAGGCTGCCGTCGGCTGCTTTGGATTCGAACGGGGCGTAAGAAGGGTCAACGCCAAAACGCAACTCTTTGTATTCCTTGGCCAGCGCGGAGCCGGCAGCCATGCACAACGCCAGTGCAGAAAGGGTCAGCAATGCTTTTTTCATTATTCAATCCCTAAGAACCAATATGAGCGCTTGTGGCGCAGAAGTACTGTTACTGGAAAGCGTCAGACCTATTAAAAGTAGCAATTTCCGAACCAGAGTCCCGAACAAGCGTTTAAAAGGTAATACAAGAAGTGGCAAAGCGCGATCTGCGCACGAAAACGGGCATCGCCAGATTACTGCGCCAGGGTGGTGCGCAGGGGGCTTGCCCGTTGTAGCAGCTGTCGAGCCTGCGAGGCTGCGTTCGGCTGCGCAGCAGTCGTGAAACCGCCTGACAAGGTCTGCCTGACGCACCGCAACTTCTGATTTGACGACTGCTGCGCAGCCGAACGCAGCCTCGCAGGCTCGACAGCTGCTACAGCCGAACGCAGGCTTCGCCAGCTGCTACAAAGATCAGCCCACAGAAATCAGCTCAGGCGAGCAAATCCTGCAACGTCGCCAAGCTGTCAGCTTCTTCCACCGACTTGTCCTGTCGCCAACGCAACATCCTCGGAAACCGCACAGCAATCCCGCTCTTGTGTCGTTTCGACAGGGCAATGCCCTCGAACCCCAGCTCAAACACCAGGGTCGGCTTCACGCTACTCACCGGTCCGAACTTTTCCACCGTGGTCTTGCGCACGATGCTGTCGACTTGACGCATTTCTTCGTCAGTCAACCCGGAGTAGGCCTTGGCGAAAGGCACCAGCGTTCGCTCGCGGGCAGAGGGTGGGCCGTCCCACACAGCGAAGGTGTAATCAGTGTAGAGACTGGCCCGGCGGCCATGGCCCTGCTGGGCATAGATCAGCACCGCATCGACACTGAACGGATCGACTTTCCATTTCCACCACACGCCCATGTCCTTGGTCCGCCCGACGCCATACAGCGCATCGCGGGCCTTGAGCATCATGCCTTCGACGCCTAATTTTCGGGAGGCCTCTCGTTGGCGGGCGAGGTCGAACCAGTCTTCACCGGTCAGCACGGGCGAGCTCAGTAACACCGGGTTTGCGCAGGTGAGGATGAGTTGTTCCAGTTGAGTACGGCGCGTGACTTGAGTCTGGTTACGCCAATCCTCTCCCTGCCATTCCAGTAAGTCGTAGGCCTGGATGACCACGGGCACCTCATCGAGGATTTTCTTGCTCAGCGTTCTACGGCCGATCCGCTGTTGCAACAGGGCGAAGGGCTGCACAGCGGATGACGACGGCGCTTGCGGGTCGAAGGTATCGTTGATGCCCGGTTGTGCAGCTTTCCAGGCGACGATTTCACCGTCGATCACCGTGCCATCGGGCAAACAGTGAACCAGGCTGTCCAGTTCGGGGAAATGTTCACTTACCAGCTCTTCACCTCGTGACCAGATCCACAAGCGCCCATCGCGCTTGACCACTTGAGTGCGGATGCCGTCCCATTTCCATTCCACTTGCCAATGACTGGCCGGTCCGAGCAGGGCTTCAAACCGCTCGACCGGGTGCGATAACGCATGGGCGAGGAAAAACGGGTACGGCTGGCCACCCCGTTGGGCATGCTCATTGGGTGATTCGGGGGCGATCAGCTTCAGGTAACTGGCGGCGCTTGGTCGGTTAGATAGATCGGTGTAACCCACCAGCCGCTGGGCCACGCGTTTGCTGTCGAGCCCGGCCATCGCCGCCAAGGCGCGGGTGACCAGCAATTTGGAGACTCCGACACGGAAACTGCCGGTGATCAGTTTGATGCACAGCATCAGACTCTGACGATCCAGTTGTGCCCACAGGGCCGGCAAGCATTCGGCGAGGGTCTGCGGGGTGGCGTTACGCAGCGGCAGCAGTTTGTCTTCAATCCACACCGCCAACCCGTCGGTAGAGGTGTGGAGCGTTTCGGGCAGCACCAGTGAAATGGTTTCCGCCAGATCACCGACAGCCTGATAGCTTTCTTCGAACAACCAGGGAGAGAGCCCGGAAAACGCTGTAGCCATTTCCCGCAGCATTCGTACCGGCACCAATTGCCGAGGTCGTCCACCGGACAGAAAGTACACCGCCCAGGCGGCATCTTCAGGCGCGGCTTGGGCGAAATAGTTCTGCATTGCCGTCAGTTTGGCGTTGCTCGAGGTGGTGGCATCGAGTTCGGCATACAAGTCGGCGAAGGCTTTCATGCCAGCACCTCGGCACCCTCGGGTTCGAGGATTGTGGTGTCTTCATCATCGCCGTATTCGGTGCTGAAACTCATGGCATCGAGCCCTAGTTCGCGTAGATGGCGCACCAGTACCCCGATCGATCCATGGGTGACGATCACTCGCTCGGCTCCGGTTTGTTTGATGGCCCAGAGCAGGCCGGGCCAGTCAGCGTGATCGGACAGCACGAAACCGCGGTCCACACCGCGCCGCCGCCGTGTACCGCGCAAGCGCATCCAGCCGCTGGCGAATCCATCGCTGTAATCACCGAAACGCCGTACCCAAGAGCTGGCACCCGCCGAAGGCGGCGCGAGGACCAAGGCCTTGCGCATCATCGGGTCATGCTTTTTAACTTCACTGGCATAGATCGTTGGCGGTAAATAAACGCCGCTCTCGCGATAAATCCGATTGATGGGTTCAACCGCGCCATGTACCAGAACGGGGCCGAGGCTGGCATCGATGCCGTGGAGAATCCGCTGAGCCTTGCCGAAGGAATAGCAGAACAGCATGCTGGCCTTGTCAGCATTAGCATTGGCCCGCCACCACTGATTGATCTCGGCAAAGATCTGCGCCTGGGGTTGCCAGCGGTAAATCGGCAGACCGAACGTCGATTCCGTGATGAACGTGTGGCAGCGCACCGGTTCGAACGGCGCACAGGTGCCGTCGGGCTCGGTCTTGTAATCCCCCGAGGCGACCCAGACTTCCCCGCCGTATTCCAGGCGCACCTGGGCCGAGCCGAGCACATGGCCCGCGGGGTGAAAACTCAGTTTTACGCCGCGGTGCAGCAATGGCTCGCCATAGGGCAAGGTTTGCAGGTTGACGTCCTGGCCCAGACGCGCGCGCAGAATGCCTGCTCCCGGTGCTGCCGCCAGATAATGTTGATTGCCACGGCGAGCATGGTCGCCATGGGCGTGGGTGATGACCGACCGTTCGACCGCCTGCCATGGATCGATATAGAAATCCCCGAGCGGGCAGTACAAACCTTCAGGACGCGCGATAACAAGGTCCATATTGTTACCCAAATGGAGTGGCCTGCTAGCTAGGAGGTTTGCGCGAGACGAGAAGTTCTATTTATTTTCGGGGACGAATGGAGGTGTTGAACAGGCCGCTTTCGCAAGCAGGCTCGCTCCCACATTTAATCGGGTTCTCTCAGAAAGAATGCGATCAAATGTGGGGGCGAGCAGGTCCGGTCCCTCTCGGGGTTACTTGCCAGGCGTCAGGGTCAGCCGCGTCTTGCCATACACCTTGTCAAAGTTCTGCGGTTGCATCGGCAGGCTCATGTATTGCCCCTTGAGCCATGGATCGATGCTGTCGAGATAATGCGCGCTGGAGGGGTTGCCGGATTGGCCGGTAGCGTTCTGGCCCATCAGCGGTTCGGCCTGGCCGAAATCGACGATAAAGCGCATGGCCGGCGCCAGCGTGGTGTTGAAGTCCTGACCCCAGGTGAACGCGGCGGTGTTGAGTGTGCTGTGGTCGCCGCCGGCCGCCAGTGGACCGCGCACGGTCTGGCCGCTGGTGTTCTTCCACTCGTAGCGATGCAGTTTGCCCCACTGCCAGGCTTTGTGATCGCCACCCAACTGGCGGTCCCCCGCGCTGATCGCGGCCGCCAGGCTGCGGGCGAGGATCGCCGGTTTGTCTTCTTTCTGCGGGGTGCGCAGGTCGTCCCAGAACGGACTGTCCTCACGGCTCAGCAGATGATCGGCCTGAGCCGCGTAAGACAACTTGCCGTTGCCGATAAAAGCTTTCCACGCCGGGCTGCTTTCCGGGCCCAGTTCGTCGAGGAAAATCTGTTTAGTGCTTTCCTGCAGGAACAGTTCGTAGATCGCCGCGTCGGCGGAGGTCGGGCTGAGTTTGCCGTCGAAAGCCATCAAGCGCGTGTAAGCCTCGCGCGCCTTGCCGCGATCAGCCTCAGGCAGCGCTTCGATGGCCTGTTTGAGTGGCTGAGCCATGCCCGGCGCTTCAAACACCTTCTTCAGTTTGGCGGCGAAGGTGGTGGTCTGATCGTATTGCATGGCAATCACGCTGCGCGTGTCGTGCTTGCCCACGCCCGCCAGTTCGGCCATGCGTTCGCCGCGCTCCGGCGCCGACCAGGAATTGGACAGCTGCATGCCGTAGCCATGGGGAATGACCCGCTGGTTGGCGGTGCCGAGCCAGCCTTGAGCCGGGTCCTGGTCATACGGATGGAGCATCGGGTCGGCGTAACCGTCCCAGTCGTAGCGACCTTCCCAGCCCGGTGACGGCAGCAAGCCTTCACCTTCTCGACGGTTCGGGTAGCGACCGGTAACTTGCCAGCCAATATTGCTGGCATCGGCAAACACCAGATTCAGGGCGATGGCGCGTATTTCACGGCTGGCGTCCGAAGCTTTCTCGACGCTCTGCGCTCGGGACAGGTCGAAAAACGCGTCCAGGGTTTTGTCGTCGGTGAAGTTCGGCGTCTGCAAGGCCAGGCCGAAACCATTCGCCAACGCGGTGCCTTGGGCGCTGTTGAGCAGTGGCCCGTGACGGGTTTCGTACACCGCTTCGCGAATCGGCTTCTGGCCTTTGACGAAGTAGGTTTCGTTGCGCACGATCGCGGGCTGCCATTTGCCGCCCACTTCGTAGGAAAGGCCGTTGCCCTGGCGTTTGATTTTTTCCAGGAACAGGTCCTGGTTGTCGCCCATGACCGTGGTCATGCTCCACGCCACTTTCCCGTTGAAACCGCCAAGCACCATCGGTAACCCGGCAATGGTCACGCCAGAGGCCTGGTATTTCGGCGCGCGAATCTGCACGTAACTGAACAGCGCTGGCACGCCCAGCGACCCATGGCTGTCGCTGGCCAGCAGGCTTTTGCCGCTGCGGCTGCGTTGCGGGGCGATCGCCCAGTTGTTCGAAGACGTGGCGCCCAGCAGGTTCAGATCCGACAGTTGGCCGGTGGCTTTGCTGATTTCATTCAGCCCCGGGATTTGCCCGTTAAGCTTGATGCCCTGGAGTTTTTCCGCTTCTGCGACTGGCAGTTTTTCGTCGGGGGCGGACGGCGTGAGCCATGCCAGTTTGTCGGCGCTGACGGTCTGGGCCAGCATCAATGAGGAAATTTCTTCCGGCAGGTTTGCCGACTGGCTGAAGTTCAGCAGGCAGAAAATCAGCGCTGAATCTTCCGGTTTCCAGTATTCGGGCTTGTAGCCAGTGGCCGCGAGGTCTGCAGGCAGTTTGTCGCGGTAGCGGAACAGGTAGGCGTTGACCCCGCGGGCATAGACTTCGAAGAACCGCTTGAGGCGCGGCGAGGAGGCCTTGTACAGCTCACCCGCGCTTTTCTTCAGATTGACCGCACGCATGTAGCGGTCGGCATCGAGCAGGTCCGCACCGGACATCTCCGCCAGACGGCCCTGGGCCAGCAAGCGCAGAGTGACCATCTGGGTGATGCGGTCGCTGGCGTGCACGTAGCCGAGGGTGAACAGCGCATCGTGGAAGCTATTGCTCTCGATCAGCGGCATGCCCATGGCGTTGCGGCGAATCGAAACGTTCTGCGCCAGGCCCTTGAGCGGTTGCACGCCGGAGGTCGGTGGGAGGGTGTCTTGAGTGTTCCAGGTCTGACAACCGGTCAGGCTTAAAACACCGGCCACTGCTGCGGCAACGCCGAACCGGGGAAGAAAATGTGTGAGGGCTGGCGAGGCCATGGCAAAGCTCCTGCGGGGGTAGAGGCGCAATAAAGGCGCTACGTTAGTGAGCAGGAGGTGGCCGCGCAAGCGGCGGCGGTTTATTTCTTTATGGTGATCGTTCCCACGCTCTGCGTGGGAATGCAGCCCGTGACGCTCTGCGTCACATCTAGAGCCGAACGCGGAGCGTCCGTTGAGGCATTCCCACGCGGAGCATGGGAACGATCAGGGTGCGGTGCCTCAGGGTTTAGGCGGGTTGACCTTGCCCACCAGCGCATACGCCTTCACCGTCGCCGGGCGGTTCTGGATGTGATTGAACCAGCGCAGCACGTTGGGGAAGTCTTCCAGGTTCTGGCTCTGCCACTTGTGAGACACGATCCACGGGTAGATCGCCATGTCGGCAATGCTGTATTCGCCGCCAGCGACAAAGTCATTGTTGGCCAGTTGCTTGTCGAGCACCCCATACAGGCGGGCTGTTTCGTCGATGTAGCGTTTGATCGCGTAGGGGATTTTTTCCGGTGCGAACTGGCTGAAGTGATGATTCTGCCCAGCCATCGGCCCCAAGCCACCCATCTGCCAGAACAGCCATTGCAGTGTTTGCTGGCGCCCGCGTAGATCCTTGGGCAGGAACTTGCCGGTTTTCTCTGCCAGGTACAGCAGAATCGCCCCAGACTCGAACAGCGACAGCGCGGCGCCGCCATCGGCCGGCTCATGATCGACGATGGCCGGGATTTTGTTGTTCGGCGAGATCTTCAGGAACTCGGGTTTGAACTGGTCGTTCTGGCTGATGTTAATCGGATAAACGTTGTACGGCAGGCCGGCTTCTTCCAGGAATATCGAAATCTTGTGGCCGTTGGGGGTGGTCCAGTAATACAAGTCGATCATTAAGTACTCCATTTTCAAGAGACATCGTCAGGTACGGACAGCGACCGTCGGCATCAGGTCGTCCTGTTTGCGTTTGATGGCTTGCCAGTAGCAAGAGGTGATGCTGAAGTACGGGAAATTCAATGCCCCGGCAGGAGAAAAGTCGGCATGGAGCTCAAGACAAACGCGGCGCTGATCATCATCGATCAACAAAAAGGCATCCTTCATCCCAAACTGGGTCGTCGAAACAACCCTCGTGCCGAAGAGTGCATCCTGGAATTGTTGGGGCATTGGCGTCGAACCGGGCGGCCGGTGATTCATGTGCAGCACCTGTCCCGCTCAGAGGACTCAGTGTTCTGGCCGCAGCAGTCAGGGGTGGAATTTCAGGAGCGTTTTCAACCATCGATGGGTGAGTGGCTGATTCAGAAGCAGGTGCCGGATGCCTTTTGTTCGACGGGGCTGGAAGTGCGTTTGCGCGAGGCGGGGATCGATCAGTTGATCATCGTTGGCGTGGCGACCCACAACTCGGTCGAATCCACAGCGCGAACGGCTGGCAACCTGGGGTTTGAGGCGTGGGTTGTGGAGGATGCGTGCTTTACCTTCGATAAGGCGGATTTTTTTGGTAACGCCCATTCAGCCGAAGAAGTGCATGCTATGTCGCTGGGTAATTTGCATGGGGAGTATGCGACGGTCGTCAGTACCGCAAGAATTCTGCAGGCCGACTAAAAAAACTGTGGGAGCGGGCTTGCCCGCGATGAGGATCTAACTGAAACAGTTGTATTGAATGTTCCGACGTCATCGCGGGCAAGCCCGCTCCCACAGTAGATTTGTGTCGTACGCGTAATCCATGTACGACGATAACCCTGTGGGAGCGGGCTTGCTCGCGATAGCGATTCAACAGGCGAAAAAGATATCCGCCCGAAGCATCAAGCGCCGTGGCACTTCTTGAATTTCTTGCCATTGCCGCATGGGCAAGGATCGTTGCGGCCGACGTCTTTCAGGGCGTTGCGCACCGGCTCCTGGTGGGCGTGGCCGCAGTTCGGGCCGTGGACATGGCCATGGTCGTGATCATGGTGGTCGTGATGGTCATGATCGTGGTTGCAGTCAGGGCCATGGACATGAGGTTGCTGGGTCATCGGGGTTACTCCGGAATTAAATCGGCGGCGATTATCACGCCATTGCGCGCCAGGTGCACGTAGTGCGCGATGAATAAACCGGTTTCCAATTCACCTTCCAGACGATAGGGAATGGGTTGGTCGGGTTTTTTCAGCAGTTTCACCAGGTCCCGGACTTTGGGCCACAAGTTGGTGCGGATCGGCACTTTAAAATAGGCGCTGCGTTGGGGGCCGACCGTGAACCAGTGTTCGTGCTCACCTTCGGCTAGCAGTATGTCCCCCAGGTGAATGCGATATTCCAGGGCTCGCACCGTCAGATCCTGGTCATTGGGATTGTCGACGCGAAAATGCAGCAGGAACTTCTGCTCCAGTAATTTGGCCCGGACCACCTCGACCTTGACCAGATGCACCTGCGGCTCCGGCAGGTCGTTGCTGAACCACGACGCACAGCCGCCGAGCCCCAGAAACAGGAGCAGGGTGAGCAGCTGTAATGCGCGCCGTTGACGGGTCATGGTGAGGTATCTCCCTTGAGACCCAGTCTAGCCTTAAAAAGATCGCAGCCTTCGGCAGCGTCCACAGGCGGGAGCTGCCGAAGGCTGCGATCGTTGTGCTGTTGGTCAACTCAAGCGCTGAAATAACTCGCGCAACACTTCTTGAACTTCTGCCCACTGGCGCACGGGCACGCATCGTTGCGTCCGGCCTTGAGTGGTACGGTGGGGTCGATGAAATACCAGTGGCCGGCGTTCTGTACGAATGACGAACGTTCGCGGTGGCTGTGTTCGCCGCTGCTGTCGTGCCAGCGAGCGGTGAAGGTGACGAAAGCGTGCTCCGGCTGACCGCCGAAAACCTCGGCGCTTTCGACCTCCAGGCCCAGCCAAGTGCTTTGGGCGCTCCAGTCGCTGATCGACTGGCGGTCCAGGCCGGCCTGCTGTGCGGGCAGGGTGGTCGCCACCAGATAGTCGATCAGCCCCAGTACATAGGCGCTGTAGCGCGAACGCATCAAGACTTCGGCGCTGGGGGCGGGGTGGCCGGCGTGGTAATGGCCACAGCAGGCATCGAGCAGTGTGCCGCTACCGCAAGGGCAAATGGATGTACTCATTGCGTTACCACCAATATTTCCCGAAATTTTCCGGATTGGCCCAGAAGCGTGAGTTAAGCCAGTCGGGCACCTGTTTGTAGTCAAGCAGATCATAGGTAAACAGGGTCAGCACTTGATCGTCGCGCTGGAAGCGTTCGTTGGCTTGCAGTGCCAGGGAGAAAAAATCCGTCTCCAGCCAACCGCATGCCGACAAGTCGGCCAGCACCGCAATGCGACTGGCATTGAGGTTGCGTATCCCGCCGAGCAGGTTCAGGCCGTCGCGCTTGGGCAAGTGTTCGAGGCAATCGACCACCAGCGCCAGATCAAAACGTTGCGCTGCCAGTTCGGCAGGCAGTGGCCCGGGCGCAGCAAAAGCGACGATGCTGTCCGGGTGCGCGAGCTTGAATGCCTCAAGCGCGGGGAATTCGCTGGCACCTATAAGCAATAGACGCGTCGGGGCGTAACGATCAAGCAAAGCGGCCAACGCCTGCTGGGGCGTGCGCGAAGAAATACCTGCAATCATCGAAGATCCTCAATCAGAGTGCCAAGACTAGCCTGCCCCAACGTCCGGGCCTAGTGTTCCTGTCTCGCGCAATTAACCAAAAAGCAGCGATCCTCCCTGAACAGGAGGCAAAACAGCAGTGGCCTATTGCTGGCGGAGATTAAAACTCGGGTCTTTACTCCCTAGAATCGGTTTTAAGCCGATCCCTCAGGAGAAGAACTAGATGAGCATAATTCGGACAGCATTACCCTTGGTTCTGCTAACCAGTGTGTTGACTGGTTGTGCAGGTTTGCAGAAAACCGATTGGCCGACCTGTGCAGCGGTCGGTGGTGTCATCGGTGCCGGCCTCGGTGCAACTGAAAGCACGGCCTGGGCCGGCGGTGGTGCATTGTTTCTCGGTAGCATGGCTGCGGCTTACTGCTGGGTGCACGGCGATGGCGACGAAGACGGTGATGGCGTACCGGACAGCCGCGACAAGTGCCCGGGAACACCTAAAGGCGTGCGGGTCGATGCCGACGGCTGCCCTCCACCGGCGCCTGCGCCGGTGGTCGAAGAGACGGCGGTGGTCAAGGAAGAAGTCATCGTCATCCGTGATGTGCACTTCCAGTTCGACTCGGCCAAACTCACCCCTGCCGATAAAGACGTACTCAGCACCATTGCCACGCGCCTGAAACAGGAATCCTCCAGCGCCCAACTGACCGTGACCGGTCATACCGACAGCGTCGGCAGTGATGCCTACAACCAGAAACTGTCGGATAGACGCGCCCATTCGGTGGTGGAGTACCTGATTTCCCAAGGCGTGCCACGCAGCAGTTTCGTGTCTGTGACCGGTGCCGGTGAAAGCCAACCGGTGGCCGATAACAAAACCGCTGATGGCCGCGCGATGAACCGGCGCACGGAAATCAAAATCAACCGCTAAACCTCTCGCATTCCGCGGCTTGTACAGTCGCGGATGCGGGTCTTTACTCCTGTGTGACCGGTATGGGCCGGTGACACAGGAGCATTCACAATGAGCGTTCTCACAAGGACCGTCTTGCCGGTTCTGCTGCTTGGCAGTCTTCTGACCGGTTGTGCGACTCACAGCGATGGCACCGCCCCCCTCAATCAACGTACCTGGCCGATCTGCAGCGTCATTGGCGGACTGGTCGGCGGCGGTTTGGGCGCAATAGAAAGTAGTGCCTGGGCAGCGGGTGGCGCGGCGCTCGGGATTCTGACCGGTGGCCTGATCTGTTATGCCCAGGATGGCGATGAAGACGATGATGGCGTCTTCGATCGACGTGATCGTTGCCCCGATACGCCCGCCGATACGCCAGTCGAACATCACGGCTGCCCACTGCCGCAATACCCGGCCAGCGTGAAGCCTGTTGAACCTCCGGTATCCGAAGTCATCACCCTGAACGGCAACGTGCTGTTCGCTTACAACCAATCCGAGCTGATGCCCGAAGCGCGCAGTGAGCTGGATTCGCTGATGGTCAAATTGCAGAACACCGATGTGGTGAGTGTCAAAGTCGTCGGTCATACCGACAGCCAGGGTTCGGACGCCTATAACCAGAAACTGTCGGAACGTCGTGCCAGCAGCGTGGCGGCTTACCTGCTGAGTCAGGGGCTGGCGCCGAACAAACTCACCAGCGAAGGCCGGGGCGAAAGCCAGCCGGTGGCCGATAACGACACGGAAGAAGGGCGGGCACAAAACCGTCGTGTGGAATTGCACATCAATCGCTGAGCCCTGTGGTAGAGCCGTCGGACACCTATTCAGGTTGATCCGACGGCCAATTCGCGACCTTCGGGAAGAATTTTTTGTTGCCCTCTGGCTTATCCCGCGTGTAAGCCGTTACTGTGCGCGCAAAGAATAATTCTCAACGAGGCAGCGTATGAAGGTGTTTTGGGGGCTGGGGAAGTTGTTGACCCTGCTGTTCTGGTTGGTGGCGCTGGTCAATCTGCTCATACCGTTTGTTCATCCCTTTCACCTGCTGATCAATTTTGCAGGCAGTGTGTTGGCAGGGCTCCATCTTCTGGAGTTGGTGTTCTGCAACCGTAGCCTCAAAGGTCGAGCCCACCCTTGGCGTGATCGTCTGAAGATTGTCTTTTTTGGCGTTTTCCACCTGCAAACCATTCCGGCCCCGGCCGCTTCGAAGGCCTCCCATGCGTAAACTCTGTCTGCTCGCTGCACTTATCAGCCCATTGGCCTGCGCGCAGGTGGTGAGCGTCGAAACCAACTCGCTGATGCGCTTGCCCAACACCGCCAGTACCTTGCAACTGGAACGCCTGGAAGTCGCCGATTACGGCACCTTGCTGATTCCCTCGAACGTGACCGAAGTGACGGTCGGTGAGCTGCACCTGGGACGTGACGCGCGGATTGCCATTGTGCCGAGCGAGCAGGCTCTGGCGTTGAAGGTCAGCCGAGCCGAGTTGGCCGAAGGCAGCCAGATCACTGCACGGGGCGCGCCGGGGACTTACCTCAAGGCCGCTCGCTCCGGGCGCAATCTGGATTTGCAGATCAACGCGTTGAACGCGCCGCAATTGTCGGTAGACGCTCGCGGTGGCGCGGGCGCCCCGGGGTTTGTCGGCCTCGACGGCGCCAACGGTCAAGCACCGGGTTGCACCTGGGGCCAGGCCGGTCGCGGCGCCGATGGCAGTGATGGCAGTAATGGCCTGCCGGGCGCGCCAGGGGCGCTGGTTCGGCTGCAAGTGCCGCGTGATTACCCCGCTGAGCAGATCAAGGTGGAGATTGCGGGTGGGGAGGGTGGTGCGGCAGGGCCCGGTGGAAAACCAGGGGCGGGCGGCAAGGCCAAGGGCTGTTTCGTCTATAAAGCCGATGGCGGCAAGAGTGGCCGCCCCGGTGCCGATGGCCAGCCGGGGCCTGCGGGAGTGGCGGGTTCGGTGACGATTCAGCGGTTGTAAGCCCTCAAGCGATCGTTCCCACGCGTGGGAACGATCACGGCCGAGCTGCAGCAATCGCCACCAGCACCAATCCGACCACCAAATTAATCCCCACCAACCGACGAATCCTGCCCAGCACCGCCGCACCTGTCGGCCAGTCCTGAGCCGTCACCGCCGTGCGCAGTTCCGGCAGCAACAACGCCTGAATCCGGATAAACAGCGCCGTCATCACCACATACAATCCCATCATCACCTGCACATACCGCGGCGCCGCTTCAAATCCGGCGAACTGCAGATGAATCATGCCCACGCCACTGATCGGCAAAAGCACCACCGCGATCCAGACCCAGCGGAAAAAACCTTGAAACACTTCCACCCACAACTTCAACCGGGCAGGGCCTTCCAGCGCCTTCATCGCCGCGGGGCGCAAGACCATCCAGGCGAAAAACATGCCGCCGACCCACACCAGGGCGGCCAGGACATGCAGGGTATAAACGATGCCAAAAGGTGTCATTGAGGTACTCCGTTCTGCGCGGGATTAATTAGCGGGGTATGATAGCGGCCGAACCGAACTACTGAAAATTTATCCAGCCTTTTTTGCGCCCGACAATCCATGATCAGCACCGAACTCAAAACCACGATCCAGGGCGCCTACTCGCGTTTTCTCGAAGCCAAGAGCCTCAAGCCGCGCTACGGCCAACGCCTGATGATCGCCGAAATTGCCAAGGTCCTCGGTGACATCGACACCGACGACGAAGGCCGGCGCAGTGGCGACCCCGCGATTGTCGCGGTGGAAGCCGGCACCGGTACCGGCAAAACCGTGGCCTACAGCCTGGCGGCCATCCCCACCGCGAAGGCCGCCGGCAAGCGTCTGGTGATTGCCACGGCCACCGTGGCGCTGCAAGAACAGATCGTCTACAAGGATTTGCCCGACCTGATGCGCAACAGCGGGCTGAATTTCAGCTTCGCCCTGGCCAAGGGCCGCGGGCGCTACATGTGCCTGTCCAAGCTCGACATGTTGCTCCAGGAAGGTCACGCGCAGACTGCCACCGCGCAGCTGTTCGAAGAGGAAGGCTTCAAGATCGAGGTCGATGAGGCCAGCCAGAAGCTGTTCACCAGCATGATCGAGAAGCTCGCCGGCAATAAGTGGGACGGCGATCGCGACAGTTGGTCGACGGCGCTGGAAGACGCCGACTGGGCGCGCCTGACCACCGATCACAGCCAGTGCACCAACCGTCATTGCCCGAACTTCGGCCAGTGCGCCTTCTACAAGGCCCGCGAAGGCATGGGCAAGGTCGACGTTATTGTCACCAACCACGACATGGTCCTGGCCGACCTCGCTCTGGGCGGCGGCGCGGTACTGCCCGACCCGCGTGACACCATCTACGTGTTCGACGAAGGCCATCACCTGCCGGACAAGGCCATCGGTCACTTCGCTCACTACACGCGTTTGCGTTCCACCGCCGACTGGCTGGAAACCACCGCCAAGAACCTCACCAAACTGCTGGCCCAGCACCCGCTGCCGGGCGATCTGGGCAAGTTGATCGAGCAGGTGCCGGAACTGGCGCGGGAGATCAAGACCCAGCAGCAGTTCATGTTCAGCGCCTGCGAGCAAGCCGCCGACTTCAAGCCCGGCGAAGACGTCGAAGGTCGCGAGCGGCCACGCCACCGTTTCGTCGGCGGGGTGATTCCCGAGCACATGCGCGAAATGGGTATTGAGCTGAAGAAGGGCTTTGCCCGGCTGACCGACCTGTTCACCCGGCTCACCGAACTGCTCAAGGAAGGCATGGACGGCGAGGTCAATATCGGCATCGCCAGCAACCAGGCCGAAGAGTGGTATCCGCTGTTCGGCAGCCTGTTGTCCCGATCTTCGGGCAACTGGGAGTTGTGGACGGCCTTCACCGTCGAAGACCCGGAAGACAACCCGCCCATGGCCCGCTGGCTGACCCTGGCCGAAAGCGGTTCGCTGTTCGACATCGAGGTCAATGCCAGCCCGATCCTTGCGGCGGACATGCTCCGGCGCAATCTGTGGAACGTGGCATACGGGGCGCTGGTGACATCGGCGACCCTGACCGCTCTCGGCACCTTCGACCGCTTCCGCATGCGTGCCGGCCTGCCTAAAACAGCCGTCACCGCGGTGGTCCCGAGTCCGTTTCATCACGCCGACGCCGGCGTGCTGCGGGTGCCGGACCTGAAAGCCGACCCGCGTGACGCGCCGGCCCACACCGCGGCGATCATTCGCGACCTGCCGCAACTGGTAGAAGGTTCACGTGGCACCCTGGTGCTGTTCTCGTCTCGCAAGCAGATGCAGGACGTGTTCGACGGTCTGGACCGCGACTGGCGCAAGCAAGTGTTCATTCAAGGCAACCTGTCGAAGCAGGAAACCCTGAACAAGCACAAGGCGCGGGTTGATGGCGGGGATTCCAGCGTGCTGTTCGGTCTGGCGAGTTTCGCCGAAGGCGTGGATTTGCCCGGTGCCTACTGCGAGCACGTAGTAATCGCCAAGATTCCGTTCTCGGTACCTGACGATCCGGTCGAAGCGGCGCTGGCGGAATGGATCGAGGCCCGCGGTGGCAATCCGTTCATGGAAATCTCCGTGCCGGACGCCTCGTTGAAACTGGTCCAGGCCTGCGGTCGCTTGCTGCGGACCGAAGAAGACCGCGGCACCATCACCTTGCTCGACCGTCGTCTGGTCACGCAGCGCTACGGCAAAGCTATTCTCAATGCATTGCCGCCATTTCGTCGTGAAATTTCCTGATGCACCGGTGGGCAAATAGGCCCACCGCGTTGTCTACCTCACTGCCACCGCTGTTCCACTGGCCCATTGATGGTCGCTTGGGAGAACCACGTTCCTATGATTCGCCGTTCGTTGCCTGCTGTTTTTGCCTTGATGTTCGCAGCGCCTTTGCTGGCGGCCCCTGCCGGCCAGCAAACGCTGTTCAACTTTGTGCGTCCCGCCGACGTGGTTCAGGTGGCGACCCAGGACGCCAGCCTGCCGCAATCCAATGCGGAGCAAACAGCTGAAGGCGAAGTGCTGCGCCGTGTGACCTTCAACCCGGTCGCCCAGCCGACCTTGCGCCTGACGCCGCAGACCGGTGCCTGGGACTGGTCGCAGTCGGGCGTCATGAGCTTGCGGATCCAGAGCGCGATGAACTGGGCCGTGACCCTGTACGTGAAAATCCAGAGCAATGACGGCAAGACCCTGGTCAGTCGTGTCGATCTGCCGGCCGGTCCTGCGCAAACCCTGCTGGTGCCACTGCAGCCGAGTTCACCTTTGAGCCAGGGCATGAAAGCCGGCCCGCCGATGCCGATCAACTTCGAAGGCCAGCGTGTATTGCTGGCCAGCAGCGCCGGTGAACTGGACCGCAGCCAGGTGGTGTCGGTCACTTTGTCGATGGATCAGCCGAAAGTCGCCCAAAGCATCCTGCTCGAACGCTTCGGCGTGCAGGACGGCGAGGCTGTCACCAAGGCTGTTTATGGCGGATTGGTGGACGCCTACGGTCAATCGACCCGGGCCAAATGGCCGGAGAAGGTCAGCAGCGACGAGCAATTGAAATCCGCCGCCGCCAAAGAACAGCAACAACTGAAAACCTGGCTGGCCGAGCGCGAGAAGCAGTCCCTGGACACGTTCGGCGGCTGGACCAAAGGCCCGGCGTTCAAGGCCAGCGGCTTTTTCCGCACCGAAAAGCGTGACGGCCGCTGGTACCTGGTGACCCCGGAAGGGCATCCGTTCTATTCACTCGGCGTCAACAGCGTGAACCCGAGCGTCAACCAGACCTACGTCGCCGGTCGCGAGTGGATGTTCGAGTCCCTGCCAAAACCCGACGAGCCCCTTGCCAGCTATTATGGCGAAGGCGACAACCGTGGCGGCAATGGCGCCGATCAGGGCCGAGCCTACAACGCCGGTCGCTGGTACGATTACTATGGCGCCAACCTGCAGCGTCTGTATGGCAAACCTTGCGCACCGGGCAGCGACACCAAGGCCGGTGTCGCCGAAGCGGCCAAGGCTGATGCGGTCGAGGCGACGGCCGATAAGGCCGCCGAGCAATCAGTCGCTCCTGCGCAGACCGAATCCGCGGCCGGGGTTGCCGAAGCGGCCAAGACCGGCGCCGTTGAAGCATCAGTCGAAAAAGCGGCCGAGCAAACGGCCGCCGAACCCTGCAAAGTGGTTTTCGACGAACAACGCTGGGCCAGCCATACCCTGGATCGCCTGCAAGCCTGGGGTTTCAACACCCTCGGTAACTGGAGCGCACCGGTGTTTGGCAACGCCGACCGAGTGCCATACACCTTGCCGCTGTCGATCGTCGGCGATTACGCCAGCATCAGCACCGGTACCGATTGGTGGGGCGGCATGCCCGACCCGTTCGATCCGCGTTTCGCCATGGCCACCGAGCGCGCCGTGGCCATTGCCGCCCGCGACCATCGCGACGATCCATGGCTGATCGGTTACTTCGCCGACAATGAACTGGCCTGGGCCGGTCCCGGCGATGACCCGAAGGCCCGTTACGCGCTGGCCTACGGCACTTTGAAAATGACCACCGATGTGCCGGCCAAACGTGCCTTCCTCAAACAACTGCGTGACAAGTACCGCAACCAGGCGGGCCTTTCCAAAGCCTGGGGCATTGATCTGCCGGCTTGGGAATTGATGGAAGACCCCGGCTTCGTACCACCGCAGCCGAGCGCCGAATACCCGGAGATCGAAGCCGACTTCAAATACTTCCAGAAAGTGTTCGCCGACACCTACTTCAAAACCGTTTCAGATTCGCTCAAATGGCATGCGCCGAACCAGTTGTTGTTGGGCGGTCGTTTTGCCGTCAGCACCCCGGAAGCCGTCGAGTCCTGCGCGCAATACTGCGACGTGTTGAGCTTCAATATGTACACCCTGCAACCCCAGGACGGTTACGACTTCGCCAGACTGCGCAGTCTGGACAAACCGGTGCTGATCACTGAGTTCAACTTCGGCTCGACGGATCGCGGCCCGTTCTGGGGCGGCGTGACGCAACTGGCGAAAGAAGAAGACCGCGGCCCGGCCTACGCCAACTTCCTGAAACAAGCGATGAGCGAACCGTCGATTGTCGGGGTGCACTGGTTCCAGTACCTCGATCAACCGGTGACCGGTCGCCTGCTGGATGGCGAGAACGGTCACTTCGGGCTGGTGGGTATTACTGATCTGCCGTTCCAGGGCTTTGTCGACGCTGTGCGCAAAAGCAACTTGCAGACTCTCGATCAACTCGGCAAAGAGGCCGAGAAGGCCAAAGCCGAGGCGGAAAAAGCCACCGAGAACCATGAGGGCGAGGGTAGCAAGCAAGGCGCTACCGCCAAAGATGCGAAGCAGGGCGCAGGCCATGCGGGCGGGCATTCAGGTAATGGTCATTAACCGCTGAGCGCGCGTTATCGTTCTTCGCGGGCAAGCCTCGCGCCTACAGGGATTGCGCAATCCCTGTAGGCGCGAGGCTTGCCCGCGAAGGCGTCCACAAAGACGCCGTTAATTTCTGATCCAATCCATGGGCGACTGACCGCCCGGCCCGACCCTGTTCCCAAAACCCTCAAGGGCTGGAACAATGCGGGCCACTTTGTAGAGCGTTTATCCGGGAGAGTTGCGGGTGCAGATTCAGGGTCATTACGAGCTTAAGTTCGAAGCGGTGCGCGAAGCTTTTGCGGCGCTGTTCGACGATCCTCAGGAGCGTGGCGCGGCGTTGTGCATCCGGATTGGCGGTGAAACCGTTCTCGACCTCTGGGGCGGTACCGCCGGCAAGGACGGCCTTGAGGCCTGGCACAGCGACACCATCGCCAACCTGTTTTCCTGCACCAAGACCTTCACCGCCGTAACCGCGCTGCAACTGGTGGCCGAAGGCAAGCTGCAACTGGATGCTCCGGTCGCCCGCTACTGGCCCGAGTTCGCTGCCGCCGGCAAAGAATCCGTGACCCTGCGCCACTTGCTCTGCCATCAGGCCGGTCTGCCTGCGCTGCGCGAATTGCTGGCGCCAGAAGCACTTTACGACTGGCAGACCATGGTCGATGCCCTGGCCGCCGAAGCCCCCTGGTGGACGCCGGGAGAAGGTCACGGTTATGCGGCGATCACTTACGGCTGGCTGGTCGGTGAGTTACTGCGTCGCGCCGACGGTCGTGGGCCGGGCGAGTCCATCGTGGCGCGAGTCGCGAAGCCGTTGGGGCTGGACTTTCACGTCGGCCTTGCCGACAAAGAGTTCCATCGTGTGGCGCACATTGCCCGTAGCAAGGGCAACCTCGGCGATGCCGCGGCCCAGCGCTTGCTGCAAGTGACCATGCGCGAACCGACAGCCATGACCACCCGGGCCTTCACCAACCCGCCGTCTATAATGACCAGCACCAACAAACCGGAATGGCGGCGCATGCAGCAGCCGGCCGCCAATGGCCATGGCAATGCCCGCAGCCTGGCCGGGTTCTACGCCGGGTTGCTCGACGGCAGCCTGCTGGAAAGCGAAATGCTCGAGGAGCTGACCCGCGAACACAGCGTTGGCGAAGACAAGACTTTATTGACCCGGACCCGATTCGGCCTGGGTTGCATGCTCGATCAACCGGACGTACCCAACGCCACCTACGGCCTCGGCCCACGGGCATTCGGTCACCCGGGCGCCGGCGGCTCCATCGGTTTTGCTGACCCAGAATACGATGTGGCCTTCGGCTTTGTGACAAATACCTTGGGGCCGTACGTCCTGATGGATCCACGAGCGCAAAAGCTTGTGCGAGTACTGGCCACTTGTCTGTAAATCACGCTTAAGGGGGCCAGGGCCGGAACCCGAAAGCCTTTGTGGTTTCAAAGCGCTGTTTATCCGGGGCAACCCGGTCTGATTTTTCATTATTTCATTTTGTGGATATCCCATGTCATCCAATAAAACTCTTGCCCTGGCCCTGTGCTTCGCTATTACCGGTTGCGCACAAACCCCACAAAATGACGCAGACGGCGGCAGCTGGTGGCCGTTCGGCTCTTCCGACAAGGTTGCGACCAAAGACCCGGCCCCGGCCACGCTGAAACCTGCTGCAACAGCACCCGTCGCCAAGGCTGACAGTGCATCCCCTTGGTACTGGCCGTTCGGTTCCGATGACGCTGCCGACAAAGTGGCCAAACTGGACGTGAAACCGGAAGTTAAACCTGAAGTTAAACCTGAAGCCAAGCCGGCCGTTGCAGCCAAGGCTGAAGCCGATGCCAGTGGCAATTGGTGGTGGCCGTTCGGCGGCAAGGAGCAGAGCACCGCCAAAGCCGTGCCGATGCCCGACCCGAAAGTCACCCAGGCCTGGCTCGACGACTACGAACCGCGTCTGCGCGAAGCGATCAAGGACAGCAACCTGAAACTCGAGCGTCGTGAAAACGTGCTGGTCGTCACGGCCCCCGTAGAAGGCTCGTTCAACCCTGATCGTCCGGCCATGCTGCTGCCGGTGACCCTCGGCCCGTTCACCCGTGTCGCGAAAATCCTCGAAGTCGATCCAAAGACTGCCGTGCTGGTACTGGGTCACAGTGATACGTCGGGCGCCGCACCGGCCAACGTCAAGCTGAGCCAGGAACGCGCCCAGGCCGTGGCGGCGATCTTCCGCCTCAGCGGTCTGCAGCGTGATCGCCTGATGCTGCGCGGCATGGGTGGTGAGGCTCCGCGTGCCGCCAACGACAGTTCTGAAGGTCGTGCCTTGAACCGTCGCGTCGAGCTGTTGGTGACGCCGGCAAATACCATGGTCGCGTTGCTGAGCAAGTACAACATGCCGGCTCCGGCACCGGTGAAAACGATGGTCGCTGCGCAAGACATCAAGCCAGTGGCCAAGCCTGTGACCCCGGCGCCTGCTGCGAAGAAAGCGTCTGTGCCGACGACGAAAAAGGCACCGGCCAAGAAAGCGGCTGCCAAGGCACCAGCCAAAAAAGCCGTCGTGAAAAAGACTGCGCCGGCCAAAGCTGCTGCCGACACCAAGAAAGTCGCTGTCGCCGATGACACAAAGAAGTGATTCGTTAACCAAAAGGAATGCGCCATGACCCGGCCCTTGGCAGATATGCGTCGCGACTACACCCGAGATGGCCTGACCGAGGCGCAAGCCCCGGCAGAGCCGTTCGCGCTGTTCCATCAGTGGTTTGCCGATGCGGTTAAAACCGAGCAGGTGCCGGTGGAGGCGAATGCCATGACGCTGGCCACCGTCGATCAGGACGGTCGGCCGCATTGCCGCATCTTGCTGCTCAAGGGCCTGGACGAGCAGGGCTTCACCTTCTTCACCAACTACGAAAGCGACAAGGGTCAGCAACTGGCAGCCAATCCATTTGCGGCCATGACGTTCTTCTGGCCAGCCCTGGAGCGCCAGGTGCGCATCGAAGGGCGGGTGGTGAAGGTCACGCCTGAAGAGTCCGACGCCTACTATCAGGTTCGTCCTCTGGGCAGCCGCCTCGGTGCCTGGGCCTCGCCCCAGAGCCGGGTGATCGCCGATCGCGGCGAACTGGAAGCGTTACTCAAGAACACTGAGCAACGTTTCAGCGACACTCAGCCCCATTGCCCCGAGCACTGGGGCGGTTATCGCTTGCTACCCGAGCGCATCGAATTCTGGCAGGGCCGTCCGAGCCGTCTGCACGATCGCCTCAACTACCGCTTGCAAGGCTCCGACTGGGTTCGTGAACGCCTGGCCCCTTAAACAGTCTACCGATCGGGATACCTTGCCGCAGCGGCCTCCAGCCACTGAGGCAGGTCCCGCCGCTTGATCTTCTGCGTTTGAGCGCTCGCCAGTTGCTGGAGCATAAAGGCTCTTTTCTGTTCGTCTTTACCCGCCAGTGATAACGCCAGATCTCGGTCCATCCAGCGTTTGATCCGCACGTAAAGCCACCCATGGAAGTACAAGCCGGCGACCGTCGTGACGACAATGATGAAGTAATCCATGAAAATCCTTGGGTCAGCGGCGCAGATTTTGTAATTTGACGCTACTGTGTGCTGAGTTCGAAAAAGTGCCTGTATCGGGCCTGAATGAAACCAATTTTATCCGGGCAATGCCGTGACAGGCGTCAAGCTGCGGAGTTTAATGGATACCTGTCCTATGGAGTTTGATGCTATGCGTAAGTCTGTTCTGCTGGTTGCTTCCTTTTCCACGATGGCGATGTTGCTCTCCGGTTGCCAATCGAGCCTGACCGGTGACTCCTACTCCCGTGACGAAGCGCGTCGTGTGCAGACGATTCGCATGGGTACCATCGAAGCCCTGCGTCCGGTGAAAATCGAAGGCACCAAAACCCCGATCGGCAGCGCCGCCGGCGCAGTCGTGGGTGGTGTCGGCGGTAGCGCCATCGGTGGCGGTCGCGGCAGCATCGTCGCAGCGGTCATCGGCGCTGTCGCCGGCGGCCTGGTGGGTTCGGCTGCCGAAGAAGGCCTGACCCGTACGCAAGGCGTTGAAATCACCGTGCGCGAAGACGATGGCAGCATGCGCGCCTACGTGCAGCAAGTTCAGCCAAACGAAGTGTTCCGCGTGGGTGAGCGGGTGCGGATCGCTACGGTTGATGGCACCAGCCGCGTTACGCACTAAGCGGAAGCGGGTAAAACAAAACCCCGATCAGGTGACTGGTCGGGGTTTTGTTTGTTAAGGATTGTCACGACGCGGCGCGGGCGCCTATGAAATATTCCAACCCCTCGGGGAAGTCGACTTCTAGTAGTTCTGCAATCTGTAGGATTTGAGCACCTGTCAGCTCCAGCTCTCCAGGCTCTATTTCTTCCAGTTTTTTTGACTCGGTCAATTGAGCCAATGCCTGGTTCAATTCATAGTCTTTGATGGTCAGTTGGAACTGCAGCGAGTCATCTTGTTTTTCATCGGGGTAAAAACCGGTGATGGATAGGTAGCGCATAATTTTTCTCTTCAGTTTCTTGAGGTTCTTCTACCAGGCTTTGCCTTTTTAGTTTGCTCGCCGGTTACGTGATTGAATTCGCCCAAATGCACTCCGAATTTATCGTAAAGCTCTACAGCACCGCTTTTGGAGTCCCACTCATATATACGGCCTCTGCGGTCTAGCCATCGGGCTCGTTTTTTGCCTCCACCTCGAACTGAAACCTTCGGTTTTACGGGGAATGCATCAGGGAAGCCTGGGAGGGTTTCCGGATCATCGTAGTACTTATGATCCCCCGGCATGCTCATCACTACATAAACCGGATTTACCCCCGAACCAACCGGAAACACAAGAATGAAATCCTTGTACTCAGGCGGATAAACCGGATTCACGATGATGCTATCCGCCGCTTTCGTCGGCGGATAAACCCAAATATGCGGCGCCTTCGGCGCAGCCTCCAGCGCTGGAATACCGAGGATGTCGGAACCATCCACGGCCGGTGTCCAGATCAGCTCAACACCATCCCCGAGATCCGCCACCTGCTGACTGCCGCGCAAGCTGAACTGCACGACATCGACCATTTCCCAGTCGCGGTTCTTACCGGTGTAGAAACCATATCCCTTGAGACTGCCGTCAGCTTGTTGCTCGACTTTCAGTCGAACGCGGGTGCGGGCCTGCTTAAGGGCGCGCAGTTGATCTTCGGTATAGAGCGCGCTGTCACCCAGGCTTGGGGTCCAGAACAGCGCGACCACCGTGGCCAATGCGGTGGCCCCGGCGGCACTGATTGTTGCGACCGGGGCAGCGAGCGCCGGGGCACTCAGTGCAAGTCGACCAATGCCGAGCGAGAGGGTACTGCCGCTGATAGTTTCGAGATTCAGCAGCCCTGCATCATCTGCTTCACGGGCGCCGAGCCAGGCGACTTCTCCGTAGTCCTTGAGGCTGTCGGTGGGCACCATGCCC
Organism: Pseudomonas cucumis; assembly: GCF_030687935.1. GTDB lineage: Bacteria > Pseudomonadota > Gammaproteobacteria > Pseudomonadales > Pseudomonadaceae > Aquipseudomonas > Aquipseudomonas cucumis. The sequence goes on from NZ_CP117454.1 coordinate 1,347,016, forward strand.
GAAGGATTCGAATAGTCGATGATGGCGTCCGGCAGCTTGCAGGACTTGGCGAAGACGCATCCGGCGCGAACGGATTCGTCCTTTTTGGCAACGATCTCACGACTGCGCTCGAAGGCGTCTTGCCTGGCGAGCATCGCATCGTAAGCGTTTTGCCTGGCGTCCCGCTCGGCCAGTTCGGTGGCCGTCATGAACCGGTGAGTGACGTGATGTCCGTCGCCGGACGGTGGGTTTTTAACCCGGGGGATGTCCTTGTTGCCAGCCACTGATTGTCCTTTCGTTCGTCCATCGGCAACCCCCGAAAGAGGGGCTGCGCGACGTTAACGAACGTGGCTGATCGTGGCTGTAGGACGAATCCTGAATGTCGCTAAGAGTGTTCTCTATCGTTCAGGACTGCAGCACAGTGCTCTTGCGACTCGCCGCCGCCGTCACCGCATAACCGATCAATGCCGCCAGAATCGAACCGGTGAGAATCCCCATCCGGTCCATTCCGGCGTATTCACTGCTGCCGGGCACGAAGGCCAGGGAACCGACGAACAGGCTCATGGTGAAACCGATACCGCAAAGGATCGCCACGCCCAGCACCTGGCCCCAGTTGGCGCCTTGGGGCAGGGTGGCGATGCCGATTTTTACCGCCAGCCAGGTCAGACCGTAGACACCGATGGTCTTGCCCAGCAGCAGGCCGACGGCGATGCCCATTGGCACGTCGTGGGTGAAGCTTTCGACGGTCACGCCGCTCAGGGACAGGCCGGCGTTGGCGAAGGCAAACAGCGGCAGAATGCCGTAGGCCACCCACGGATGCAGGGCATGTTCCAGGGTCAGCAGCGGCGAAGGCTCGGCGTTTTTCGTGCGCAGTGGAATGCAGAAGGCCAGGGTCACGCCGGCCAGCGTGGCGTGCACGCCGCTCTTGAGCACGCAGACCCAGAGGATCAGCCCGATGATCATGTACGGCCCGAGCTTGACCACGCCGAGTCGATTCATCCCGATCAAGGCCGCGATGCAGGCAGCGGCCAGTGCCAGGGACAAGGTCGACAGCGCGCCGGAATAGAAGATCGCGATGATGATAATCGCGCCCAGGTCGTCGATGATCGCCAGGGTCATCAGGAACAGTTTCAGCGACACCGGCACGCGTTTGCCCAGCAGGGCCAGCACGCCGAGAGCGAAGGCAATGTCGGTGGCCGTAGGGATGGCCCAGCCACTCAGGGCGGACGGGTTGTCGCGGTTGAGGAACCAGTAGATCAGCGCCGGCACCACCATGCCGCCAATCGCCGCCGCGCCGGGCAGGACGATTTGCGACGGTTTAGACAATTGGCCGTCGAGGACTTCGCGTTTCACTTCCAGGCCGATCAACAGGAAGAACAGGGCCATCAGGCCGTCGTTGATCCACAGCAGTAGTGGCTTGGCGATTTTCAGCGCGCCGATCTGTGCCACCACGGGGGTGTCCAGCAGGCCGCTATACAGCCACGACAGCGATGAATTGTTGATGATCAGGGCGAGGACAGCGGCGGCGATCAATAACAGACCGCTGGCAGCTTCCAACTGAAAGAAACGCGTGAACGTGCTACGCAGAGGCAAGGTCGCTCTCCATCGATGAATTCAAAAGGTGGCACACCCTAACCCGTACCGTTAGTTGTTAAAACAAAAGTTATATTCTTTTTTGTTATATGCCGTTACAACGCGGACGGTCAGCAAAGGCCTGAGCCTAGCAGTTGCCGGACGTATTGGACCTCAGCTGTATCTGTGCATGATGTAGGTTCTTTCCTAAGCTTGTGGGCTGAGCCTTGCGACAAGGCCGACTCTTCGCCTGATTCAACGAGAAAACCATCATGAGCGACAACCGACAGTGGGCCCGCGAAGCCATCCGGATCATCGAAGCCGACTTCCAGCGCAGCGCCGACACCCACCTGATCCCCTTGCCGCTGCCGGGGTTGCCGGGCATCGAGTTGTATTTCAAGGATGAGTCGAGCCACCCCACCGGTAGCCTGAAACATCGGTTGGCGCGCTCGTTATTTCTCTACGCCCTGTGTAACGGCTGGCTCAAACCCGGTGCGCCTGTGATCGAAGCCTCCAGCGGTTCGACGGCGATTTCCGAGGCGTACTTCGCCCGGTTGCTGGGGTTGCCGTTCATTGCAGTGATGCCCGCGACCACGTCCAAGGAAAAGATTGCTCAGATCGCTTTCTATGGGGGCAAGAGCCATCTGGTGGACGATCCGACGCAGATCTACGCCGAATCCGAGCGCCTGGCTCGCGAACACGATGGGCACTTTATCGACCAATTTACCTACGCCGAACGCGCCACCGACTGGCGGGCGAACAACAACATCGCCGAATCGATCTTCCAGCAGATGCGTTTCGAACAACACCCGGAACCGAGCTGGCTGATTTCCAGCCCCGGCACCGGCGGCACCACCGCCACGCTCGGTCGTTACGTGCGCTATCGCCAGCACTGCACCCGCGTGCTGTGCGCCGATGCCGAGCGTTCGGTGTTCTTCGATTATTACCAGACTGGCGATGCCAGTCTGCGCCTGGATTGCGGGTCACGGATTGAAGGCATTGGCCGGCCACGGGTGGAGGCGTCGTTCCTGCCCAAGGTGATCGATGCGATGGTCAAAGTGCCGGACGCGTTGTCGCTGGCGGCCATGCATTACCTTGCGCAGCGTTTGGGGCGACGGGTTGGCGGGTCGAGCGGGACCAACCTGATCGGCGCCTTGATGGCCGCCCAGCAGATGGTGGCGGCGGGGGAGTCGGGGTCGATCGTGGCGATTCTGTGCGATGGCGGCGAGCGCTATGCCACCACCTATTACGATCAGGCCTGGCTCAAAGCCCAGGGGTATGAGTTGAGTGGTTTGATGGATGCCGTGGCGGCGAGTGTCGAGCGCGGCGAGCCATTGCCGGCCAGCGTGTTGCGCGCAAATATCTAAGATTTTTCAGACGCTGAAGACCATGTGGGAGCCGGGCTTGCCCGCGATGACGGATTCAAATTCAACAGAAATGTTGACTGATCCACCGCTATCGCGGGCAAGCCCGGCTCCCACAGGTTTTGTGTTATTTCGGTGATTTCGTGTTAGGCCTCGAGGCCAAGGATGTCTCGGGCCACGGCTTCGGCAATCCGAATCCCGTCGACGCCCGCCGACAGGATCCCGCCCGCATAACCTGCGCCTTCACCGGCCGGGAACAAGCCCTTCACGTTCAGGCTTTGCATCGACTCGTTACGGGTAATCCGCAGCGGTGATGACGTGCGCGTCTCGATCCCGGTCAATACCGCGTCGTGCAACGAGTAGCCACGAATCTGCTTTTCGAACGCCGGCAAGGCTTCGCGAATCGCTTCGATAGCGAATGCCGGCAAAGCCAGGGCCAAATCGCCCAAGGCAACGCCCGGCTTATAGGAGGGCTCGACGCTGCCCAATTCAGTGGATGGCTTGCCTGCGATAAAGTCGCCGACCAATTGCGCTGGCGCTTCGTAATTGCTGCCGCCCAGCACAAAGGCGTGGGATTCCAGGCGTTCCTGCAACTCGATGCCAGCCAGCGGGCCGCCCGGGTAATCGACTTCCGGGGTGATCCCGACGACGATTCCGGAGTTGGCGTTGCGCTCGTTACGCGAGTACTGGCTCATGCCATTGGTGACCACGCGATTCGGCTCGGAGGTCGCCGCCACCACGGTGCCACCCGGGCACATGCAGAAGCTGTAGACCGAACGACCGTTGCTGGCGTGGTGCACCAGTTTGTAATCGGCGGCGCCGAGTTTCGGGTGCCCGGCGTATTTGCCCAGGCGCGCGCGGTCGATCAGTGATTGCGGGTGTTCGATGCGGAAACCCACCGAAAACGGTTTGGCTTCCATGTACACGCCGCGGCTGTGCAACATGCGGAAGGTGTCCCGGGCGCTGTGGCCGAGGGCCAGAATCACGTGTTTCGAGTGGATCTGCTCGCCGCCATTGAGCTCGACGCCGACCAGTTGGCCGTCCTCGATCAACACATCGGTGACGCGCTGCTGGAAGCGCACTTCGCCGCCCATGGCGCGAATCTGCTCACGCATGTTTTCCACTACACCGGTCAGACGGAACGTACCGATGTGCGGCTTGCTGACGTAAAGGATTTCTTCCGGCGCGCCGGCCTTGACGAACTCGTGCAAGACTTTGCGACCGATGAATTTCGGGTCCTTGATCTGGCTGTAGAGCTTGCCGTCGGAGAACGTCCCCGCGCCGCCTTCACCAAACTGCACGTTGGATTCGGGGTTGAGCACGCTTTTGCGCCACAGGCCCCAAGTGTCCTTGGTGCGCTGGCGAACTTCAGTGCCGCGCTCGAGAATGATCGGCTTGAAGCCCATCTGCGCCAGCAGCAGCCCGGCGAAGATCCCGCAGGGGCCGAACCCGACCACGATCGGACGTTGGCTCAGGTCGGCCGGCGCCTGGCCGACCACTTTGTAGCTGACATCCGGCGCCACGTTGACGTTACGGTCATCGGCGAATTTGTGCAGCACCGACGCCTCATCGCGAACGTTGAGGTCAATGGTGTAGATGAAGCACAGTTCGGAGGACTTTTTGCGCGCATCGTAGCTGCGCTTGAACAAGGTGAAGTCGAGCAGGTCATCACTGGCGATGCCCAGGCGCTGCACGATGGCAGGGCGCAGGTCTTCTTCGGGATGGTCGATCGGCAGCTTGAGTTCGGTGATTCGTAACATGACGGGATCCGGTTCGCGGGGCGCACAACTGCGCCAAGGCGTTTGAAGCCCGCGATTATAAGCCTCAAAGGATGATTCCCGTGAGGCAAAAACGATCAGTCGTTACGCGATCCGCCAAAATACCCGCAGCCGCGTTGCACCTGGCCATCGATGCGCAGCTCGGCGCTCATGTGCTGCACGCTGCCGGTGCTGTTGTCGACGCAGCGTTGCGGCGCGACCCACAGCTCGATGCGCTGGTTATTGGCTTCGGTGCTGAGGTTGAAGCGGCCATCGCCCAGTTGCTCTTCAACGTATGGCAGGGCCAAGGGCGGCTGGCCGGCGCGGTCGATGACCATGCCTTTGCCGCTGACTTTGACGTTCCATTCAGGGCCATGGCCGGCGGCGCGCAGAGTCAGCTGTTTGAAATTGGGATCGTCGCACGCCGTGCCGGAGCGCTCGACGCGGTACAGCTGCCCCAGATCGAGCCGGCTATCGGCACCACTGGCAACGATCCGGCCACGCACGTCAGCAAACAACTTGCCCTGATCATCGGCCAGGGTTGCGGCCTCTTGCAGGACGCTGGTGCCGCCGATGTCGTTGACCACATAACTGCGCTGCTCATTGCACGGCTGGAACAGCAACTTGCCGTCGGCCGCCGTCAACTGGCCCTGCATGCGGGTCTGGCCCACATGGGAAGCACTTTCGCGCGGGCCATCAAGCAACTGGCAGGCGGTGAACAGCGGAAGCAGGGCAACGAGCATTAGGGAACGGGCAGCACGCATCTTTGAGTCTCCTGACAAGTGCCGCCACGTTACTCAGCCTGACCGTTCATCACAACCCTGCAATGTCCTTGTTTTCCTACGGGGCGCGTTCGGTTTAGCCGACGCGGTAGGTCTGGCCGGTCTGTAAGCCTTCCACGCTTTTGGCGTAGGCCAGCGCCACTTCGGCGGCGGGGACCGGTTTGAAACCGCGGAAGTACGGAGCGTAGCTGCCCATGGCTTCGACCAGCACATTCGGGCTGACCGAGTTGATGCGCAAGCCGCGCGGCAGTTCGATCGCCGCTGCACGGACGAAGCTGTCCAGGGCGCCGTTGACCATGGAGGCAGAGCTGCCGGTACGAATCGGATCGTGGCTGAGGATGCCTGTAGTGAAGGTGAATGACGCACCGTCATTGGCGAATTCCCGGCCGATCAGCAGCAGGTTGACCTGACCCATCAGCTTGTCCCGCAAGCCGAGTTCGAAGTCCTGTTCGGTCATGGTCGCCAGCGGCACGAAGTTGACACTGCCGGCGGCGCAGATCAGCGCATCAAAGTTGCCGGTCTGTTGGAACAATTTGCGGATCGAGGCGCTGTCACTGATATCGACCTGGAACTCACCGCTTTTACGACCGATACGGATGATTTCGTGGCGCTGAGACAGTTCATGGTCAATGGCCGAACCGACGGTGCCGGAGGCACCAATCAAAAGAATTTTCATCGTGCTGTACCTGAATGGGTTGGATTTAAATTTAAGTTTAGAGTGGTTTTTCCCATTGATAAGCGGGCTAATAGGCAACCTTTGGTTTTCAAATGGAAACAATTCAATGAGCGAAATGGACGACCTGGCGGCGTTCGCAGTGTTGATCGAGGCGGGCAGTTTCACCTTGGCGGCGCAGCAACTGGGTTGCAGCAAAGGGCAACTTTCCAAGCGCATCAGCCTGCTGGAAACGCGGTTTTGCGTGGTGTTGCTACAACGCACCACGCGCCGCTTGAGCCTGACGGCGGCGGGCGCGGCGTTGTTGCCGCAAGCCCAGGCGCTGGTGGTTCAAGTCGAGCGAGCACGTCAGGCCTTGGCGCGGTTGAAAGACGACATGGCCGGTCCGGTGCGGATGACGGTTCCGGTTTCACTGGGGGAAACATTCTTTGACGGCGCACTGCTGGAGTTTTCCCGGCAATACCCCGAGGTGCAGATCGAACTGGAGCTCAACAATAACTACCGTGATCTGTCCCGGGACGGGTTCGATCTGGCGATCCGCTCGGAGGTGGCCCACGACGAACGCCTGGTCGCCCGTCCGCTACTGGCCTGGCACGAGATGACCTGTGCCAGCCCCGCATACCTTGAGCGATTCGGTGAACCGCTGACGCCTCAGGCTCTGGCCGAGCACCGCTGCCTGCTCAACAGCCATTACAGCGGTCGCGAAGAATGGCTCTATCACCAACAGCACGAGTTACTGCGGGTGCGAGTGTCAGGGCCGTTCGCCAGCAACCACTACAACCTCTTGAAGAAGGCCGCACTGGCTGATGCGGGCATTGCGCGTTTACCGTCGTACTTGCTGCAAGAGGAATTGGCTGACGGGCGTTTGCGCTGGCTCCTGCGCGATTATCAGACCCGCAGCATGCCGATGTACCTGGTGCACCCGTATCAGGGCGGTTTACCGAAACGTACCCAAGTGCTGGCGGATTATTTGATTGGCTGGTTCAAGCGCAGTGGTGAGGCACTGGATCGGCTTCAGCGGTAACGTCTCACCACGCTCCCATATTGGTTCTATATCGTCTGGAATTCTGAGGTAGGGATTAGCGGGCGTAACGTCGGGCAATCAGATGATCAATCGACAACTTGCCCGGTCCCCTCGCCATCAAATACAGCAACACCGCCGCCCAGGTGCCGTGAGTCGGATAGGCATCGGGGTAGACGAACAGTTGAATGGTCAGGGTCATGCCCAACAATGCCAGGGCCGAAAAGCGGGTGGCGAAGCCGATCAGGATCAGAATCGGAAAGAAATGCTCGGCGAAGGCCGCCAGGTACGCCGCCAATTCCGGGGAGAGCAGCGGCAGGTGATATTCGCTCTCGAACAACGGAATAGTCGAGTCCGCCAGCCTTGGTATGCCGAGTTGAAACGTGCCGTCGATCAAGTCGATGGCCAGACCTTCCACCTTGGTTTGCCCGGACTTCCAGAACACTGCGGCAATGGAAAAACGCGCGATAAAGGCGATCAGGCTGTGGGGGATTTTTTCCAGCAGCGCGATGGCGCGGGCGATGGGGTTCTGGCGACTGTTCATGGCGATACCTGATTGTGGTGTAAATGGGTGATGACGTGGTGGCTGATCAGCAGCGCGAGGGTTTGGCTGAGGTCGAAGGCGGGCGCTGTCTCTAGCGCTTGGGTCAGGGATTGGCCGTTTCGCAGGTTCTGAATGAAAGTGCTGGCGCCGTGGTCGATGGCAAAGACCTCAACCTCCAGACCATTGCGCAACACCAGCGCGTTTTGCCCGTGGTCGAGGTCGATCCCGGCCAGCGTCGCGTCCTGTTGATGCGCGGCCCAGATCGCAACCACGGCAAAGGCTGAAGTCAGCAGATTCAGGGAGGGATGGAACCCCACCGTCAGCTCGCTCAGCGCCTGCGGGTCTGATAGCGCGGCGGCGATCTGTTCATGGCGCAAGGGCTGCGCATCGGCGGCGTGATAGGCCTGAACGCGCAACCGCTCCAACCGCGCCATGTCAGCCAGATAAGGCACACCGGCTGCCGGTTCAAAGTTGTCGATGAACTCGGCGAAGTCCTTGCCGTAGTCGTTGATGAGTGGGCCTTGAGGCGGGCAACTCTGCACATACAGCCCCGCCATCGCCCGAAAGAACTTATCGCCCACCAATTGCAAAACCACTGGGTAACTGTCGGCCAGGGCGTTGATCAGCGAGCTCTGCACATTGTTGCGATACACCGCGAAACGGCTGGCGGGATCGGCACCATTGGCGCTGAACAAACCCTCGGGGCAGGGTCGTTGCGGATCGAGCAGGGCGGCGGCAAACGCAGCTTGAGTGCTCATGATCGGCCCCCCGCGCAATGCAGCAACTCATCGGCCTGACGGGCTTCGGCATGCAGCACGCTGAAGGCGGGTAACTGGTTGTCGCGCTCGATCAACGTGGCAATCGGGCCAACCCGTTCCAGCACTTGCCGATACAGTGACCACACCGCGTTATCGATGGGCGCACCGTGATCGTCGATCAGCAAACGGTCGCCGAGGCTGTCGGTGTCTTCGGCAAACCCGGCCAGATGGATCTCTCCCACCGCATGCAGCGGCAGCGCGTCGATATAGGCCAGCGGATCCCTTTGGTGATTGATGCAGGAGACGTAGACGTTGTTGACGTCCAGCAGCAGGCCGCAGCCAGTGCGGCGAATGACTTCGCTGATGAAGTTGGCTTCATCGATTGTCGAGCGCTGGAACGCCAGATACGTCGCCGGGTTCTCCAGCAGCATTGGGCGTTTGAGGGTGCTCTGCACCTGATCGATGTGCTCGCAGACGCGGTTCAGCGTCGGCGCATCGTAGGCCAGGGGTAGCAGGTCATTGAGAAACACCGGGCCATGGCTGGACCAGGCCAGGTGTTCGGAAAAGGATTGGGGTTGATAGCGTTCGATCAGCGTGGCAAGCCTTTGCAGGTGCTGAAGATCCAGCGGACCTTCGGCACCAATGGACAGGCCGACGCCGTGTAGCGACAGCGGATATCGCTCGCGGATCAACCCCAGGAAATGATGAAACGGGCCGCCGGCCACCATGTAGTTTTCGGCGTGGACTTCGAAGAAGCCGATGTCCGGTTGTGCACCGAGCACTTCACTAAAGTGCTCGGTCTTGAGCCCCAGCCCGGAGCGGGGCGGGAGCCCGGAAGATGAAGGGTTCATGGTCGACACTCAGGCTGGGTTCTGATTACGACTTGGCTTTGTAAGCTTCCAGCTGGCCGAAACCGGTTGGCGAGGTTTTGCTCATCGTGGTGGTGCAGGTGCCTTTAGGGACGAGTTTCCAGGCATTGGCCTGATGATCCATTTTGGCGGTACCGGCGCAGGTGGTGCCAGCGCCCGCGGCGCAATCGTTTTTGCCTTTCATGGCCACGCCGAAGCATTTTTCCATGTTGTCGTCAGCGGCGTGGGCAGTGGAGACAGCGGCGATGCTCAGGGCAGAACCGAGGGCCAGAACCAGGGCGGTGGCGGACAGGGTGCGGGTGGTAGCAGTCATGATGTTTCTCCGAAATTGAGCTTGGATTGGCAAGCGTTTGTGCTTGCTTGCTGCTCTAGAGAAACGACAGGGCGATGCGTTACAGCTCACTCCAAAATTTTTTCAGAAACTCTCAAAACACACGAATTCCCTGTGGGAGCGGGCTTGCTCGCGAATGTAATCTGACATTCAACAATGGGGGTGACTGACCCACCGCTTTCGCGAGCAAGCCCGCTCCTACATTGGATCTTTGTTGTTGTCAGGTTTGTGGCAGACATAAAAAAACGACCCGAAGGCCGTTTTTTTGTTTACCGCCAAGGCTCAACCACCGAGGTACGCTTCGCGCACTTTCGGGTCGGTCAGCAGCGCTTCACCTGTCCCCTGCATCACCACCCGGCCGTTCTCAAGAACGTAGGCACGGTCAGCGATTTTCAGGGCCTGGTTGGCGTTCTGCTCCACCAGAAACACCGTCACACCGTCCTTGCGCAGTTGTTCGATGATGTCGAAGATCTGCTGGATGATGATCGGTGCCAGGCCCAGCGATGGCTCGTCGAGCAGCAACAGCTTGGGCTTGCTCATCAGCGCGCGGCCAATGGCGAGCATTTGCTGTTCGCCGCCAGACATGGTGCCGCCGCGTTGGGCGAAGCGTTCTTTCAGGCGTGGGAAAAGTCCGAGGACCTTGTCCATCTGTTCCTGATAATCGCCCTTGTCGGTGAAGAATCCGCCCATGGCGAGGTTTTCTTCCACGGTAAGGCGGGCAAACACCCGACGACCTTCCGGAACCACGGCGATGCTTTTACGCATGATGTGCGATGAGTCCTGGCCGACAAGCTCTTCGCCCATGTAGCGGATGCTGCCGCTGTGGGCTTGCGGCGAACCGCAGAGGGTCATCAGCAGGGTCGATTTGCCGGCACCGTTGGCGCCGATCAGGGTCACGATCTCGCCCTGGCGGACTTCGACGTTGACACTGTGCAGTGCCTGGATCTTGCCGTAGAAGGTAGAAACGTTTTCGAACTGCAGCATTTACGCTTCCCCCAGGTAGGCTTTGATCACTTCAGGATTGTCGCGGATCTGCTCCGGCGTACCATTGGCCAGCGGTGTGCCCTGGTTGATCACGAAGATGTGGTCGGAAATGCTCATGACCAGTTTCATGTCGTGTTCGATCAACAGCACGGTCACATTGTGCTCTTCACGCAAGGTGCCGATCAGTGCCTTGAGGTCTTCGGTTTCCCGCGGGTTGAGGCCAGCGGCCGGTTCGTCGAGCATGAGAATCCGCGGACGGGTCATCATGCAGCGAGCGATTTCCAGACGACGTTGCTGACCGTAGGCCAAGGTGCCTGCCGGACGGTTGGCGAACTCCTTGAGGTTGACCTTTTCCAGCCAGTACTCGGCGTATTCCATCGCCTCGCGCTCACTTCTGCGGAACGCCGGGGTCTTGAACAGGCCCGCCAGGAAGTTGGTGTTCAGGTGACGGTGTTGCGCGATCAAGAGGTTCTCGACCGCTGTCATTTCCTTGAACAGCCGCACGTTCTGGAAGGTGCGCACCACGCCTTTGAGGGCAATCTTGTGGCCCGGCAGGCCCTGGATCGCTTCACCATCCAGCACGATGCTGCCGGCGGTGGGCTGATAGAAACCGGTCAGGCAGTTGAACACGGTGGTCTTGCCGGCGCCGTTGGGGCCGATCATCGAGACCACTTGTTTCTCTTTGACGCTCAGGGCCACGCTGTTGACCGCCAGCAGGCCGCCGAAGCGCATGCTCAGGTCAGTGACTTTCAGGATCTCGCGGCTCATTTGCGCAGCTCCATGTGAGGGCGTTGCATAGGCAGCAGACCTTGAGGACGCCAGATCATCATCAGCACCATCAAGGCGCCGAACATCAACATGCGGTATTCACTGAACTCACGCATCATTTCCGGCAACAGGATCATCACCGTGGCGGCGAGTACGACGCCCAGTTGCGAGCCCATGCCGCCCAGCACCACGATGGCGAGGATGGTCGCCGATTCGATGAAGGTGAAGGACTCCGGTGTCACCAGGCCTTGACGCGCGGCAAAGAAGCTACCGGCGAAACCGGCGAAGCAGGCACCGAGGGTGAAGGCCGACAGCTTGATGATTGTAGGATTGAGACCCAGCGCACGGCAGGCAATTTCGTCTTCACGCAGCGCTTCCCAAGCACGGCCCAGGGGCATGCGCAGCAACCGGTTGATGACGAACAGCGCGAACAACGCCAGGAACAACGCCACCAGGTAAAGGAAGATCACCTTGTTGATCGAGTTGTATTCCAGGCCGAAGTACTCGTGGAACGTCTGCAGGCCTTCGGCGGCTTTGCGTTCGAAGGTCAGGCCGAAAAACGTCGGTTTCTCGATGTTGCTGATGCCGTTCGGGCCGCCGGTGAGGTCGGTCAGGTTACGCAGGAACAGACGGATGATTTCACCGAAGCCCAAGGTCACGATCGCCAGGTAGTCACCGCGCAAACGCAGTACCGGGAAACCGAGCAGGAAGCCGAAGGTGGCCGCCATCATCCCGGCGATAGGCAGGCAGATCCAGAAGCTCAGGCCGTAGTAGTGCGACAGCAGCGCGTAGCTGTAGGCGCCCACGGCGTAGAAGCCGACGTAACCGAGGTCGAGCAGACCGGCCAGGCCGACCACGATGTTCAGGCCCAGGCCGAGCATCACGTAGATCAGCACCAGGGTGGCGATGTCCACCGCCCCGCGGGAACCGAAGAACGGCCAAACCAGAGAACCGATGATCAACGCGATGATGATCCAGCGTTGAGTCGTCGGCAGGGTCAGGAAGTGACTGGCCTTGGCTGGCATCACCGGCAGGTTGGGCGAGGCTTTCCAGGCCGAACTGATCTGCTGGTCGAACAGCACCCGCAGGAACATCAGCACCGAGCACACAGCGATGGTGATCAGTGTTGCAGTGCTGGTGCCATGGACTTCTAGGTTGATGCCGACGATGGTCAGTTTCAGACCGAGTACCGGGTAAGCAACAGCCCACACCAGCAAGGCGCTGAACAACGCCTGTTTAAGATTCCTAGTCATACTTTCTCAACCTCCGGACGGCCCAACAGGCCGGTTGGCCGGAACAACAACACCAGAACCAATAGACCGAACGCCACGACGTCCTTGTACTGGTCGCCGAAAATATCGGCACCAAAGGCTTCTGCCACCCCAAGCACCAGCCCGCCGAGCATCGCGCCGGGGATGCTGCCGATACCGCCCAATACTGCTGCGGTAAAGGCCTTGAGGCCGACCAGGAAACCGGCGTTCGGGTTGATCACGCCGTATTGCATGCTCAGCAGCACGGCCGCGATGGCCGCCAGTGCGGCACCGATGACGAAGGTCAGGGCGATGATGTTGTTGGTGTTGATACCCAAGAGGTTGGCCATCTTGATGTCCTCGGCACAGGCGCGGCAGGCGCGACCCAGGCGAGAGCGGGAGATGAACAGCGTCAGGCCGAGCATGGCGACCAGGGTCACCACGAACACCACGATTTGCATGTAGGAAATCAGCACTTCATGTGCGCCACCTGGCCCGATGGCGAAGTTGCCAGGGATCAGGTTGGAGATGGATTTGTCCTTGGAGTCTTGCGCCAGCAGAACCGTGTTCTGCAGGAAGATCGACATGCCGATGGCGGAAATCAGCGGGATCAGACGGTTGCTGCCGCGCAGGGGGCGGTAGGCGATTCGTTCGATGCTGTAACCGTAGGCACTGGTAACGACGATGGTCGCGATGAAAGCCGCGGTCATCAACAGCGGGACACTGTCGAGTCCCAGCATGGCCAGCCCGGCAATGGCGATGAACGCCACGTAAGAGCCGATCATGTACACCTCGCCGTGGGCGAAGTTGATCATTCCAATGATGCCGTAAACCATCGTATAGCCGATGGCGATCAGGGCATACGTGCTGCCAATGGTCAGACCATTAACCAGCTGTTGGAAGAAGTGATAGATGTCAGGCATTACAGCGCTCCTAAAAACCTGATACGCATTTCACTGGTGGAGTCATTTTCCCGCTCGAGCCCCGTGGATCTGCACCCACTTCGAATTCGAGGTTTGCCAGCGAACCGCTGATGACGGTTTTGAGATTTTCAGGTGGGGAGACTGGCGGATCACGCCAGCGCGGCCCAATACGTTCGTAAAACAAAGCCCACGGCACGCCGTGGGCTTTATTGGCAGTCAGTCAGGCCAAGGCCTTACTGAGGCGAAACTTCAGTTTTAGGTTTGCCGAAGTGCCACTGGTAAACCACGAATTTGAAGTCCTTCAGGTCGCCCTTGTCGTCGAAAGACAGGTCGCCGGTCGGGGTTTTGAACGTGCCCTTGTGGATAGCTTCAGCCACTTTGGTGGTGTCTTCGCTCTTGGCGGCCTTGATGCCTTCGGCGATGACTTGCACAGCCGAGTAGGCCGGGAACACGAACGGACCGCTCGGGTCTTCTTTCTTGGCTTTGAACGCGTCAGCCAGGGCGATGTTGGCCGGATCCTGGTCGAAGGATTTCGGCAGGGTCACCAGCAGGCCTTCGGAAGCTTCCTTGGCGATCTGCGAAATGGAGTCGTTACCCACGCCTTCCGGACCCATGAACTTGGCTTTCAGGCCTTTTTCCTGGGATTGACGCAGGATCAGACCCAGCTCCGGGTGGTAGCCGCCGTAGTAGACGAAGTCGACGTTGGCTTGCTTGAGCTTGGAGACCATCGAGGAGAAGTCTTTGTCGCCGGCGTTGATGCCTTCGAACACGGCAACCTTGACGCCTTTCTTCTCGAGGGTGGTTTTAACGGCGCTGGCGATACCTTCACCGTATTGCTGTTTGTCGTGCAGAACAGCAACGATTTTCGGTTTTACGTGATCGGCAATGTAGTTGCCGGCTGCAGGGCCCTGGGCGCTGTCCAGACCGATGGTGCGGAAGATCATCTTGTAGCCGCGAGTGGTGATGTCCGGGCTGGTGGCAGCCGGGGTGATCATGATCACGCCTTCGTCTTCGTAGATGTCGGACGCCGGCTGAGTGGAGCTGGAGCACAGGTGACCAACCACGAACTTGACGCCGTCGTTGACGACTTTGTTCGCGACAGCAACCGCTTGTTTGGGATCGCAGGCATCGTCGTATTCAACGGCTTCGAGTTTCTTGCCGTCGACGCCGCCCTTGGCGTTGATTTGTTCGATGGCCATTTTGGAGCCACTGAACTGCATGTCGCCGTATTGGGCTACAGGGCCGGTTTTAGGGCCGGCGATGCCGATCTTGATGGTGTCGGCGGCGAACGAATGGCTGGCAACCCCGGCCAGAACCATAGCGGCAAACAGTTTTGAAATCTGCTTAGTAGCCTTAGTCATAGTGCTCCACTCTTACTGTTGTAGTTTTTATAGTCCTGGCGCCGTAGCAGCAGAACCGGGTCAGATATCGTTGATATCCTCCGGAAAATGCCCCCGGCAACTGTACCGGTACAGTGTAGAGCGCCGATTGTGAGCCTGGGAAGCTGGCGCCAGGGGGCAAAACCTGAGGGTGTCGCTTTATTGAAAGAAAAAGACAGAATCAAGGCGGGATGTTAGCTGGCTAATACTTGGATTCAGCAGCATTCCCTGGCTTTCCTGCATTTCTCGATCGGTAACGCAATTTGCATCCGGGTTTTTCTGGCGCACTACCGACGTTATCATTCATGTCGATTTTCTTTGCGGACAGGAACCCATGATTCAAGAACCTAGCACCCTCTATGCCAAGCTGCTTGGTGAGACCGCATCTATTACCTGGAAAGAGTTGGAGCCGTTCTTCGCCAAGGGTGCCCTATTGTGGGTCGATCCAGGCCTGGATTTGATCGCTGCAGCAGAAGCGGTAGCAACCGATGAAGGCGAGAAAGTCGCTGCCTGGCTGGCTGCCGACAAGGTCGCCAAGCTGTCTGAAACGCGGGCGCTGGATCTTTTCGAGCGCGATCCGGAGCTGTGGGCGGTGGTGGTTTCACCATGGATTCTGATCCAGGAAAGGGCGACGAGCTGAGTGATTGCACTTATTTGGTGCACAGCTTTGCCGGTTAAAAGTGTGTAGCCGAGTAGCGTGATGGCATGTTGCCGTAGAGAAAGGCCACAGAAGGGTCTTGGCGAGGGTGACGTAAACGTAACGGGAACAGTTTATTGAGCAGCCGATGGGCTGCTTAATTGTTTCTGGATGTGATCGTTCCCACGCTCTGAACTGACCCCAAAAGGTGGGACACAACTTTTGGGGGTGTCAGTTCACTCTGCGTGGGAACGATCTGGACCGATCCTTAGAAGCTCTTGCCGGTATGGTTATTCAAAGAAATAACCTTGGTCTTGCCAATGCGGTGACGGTAAATCTCGCGCAAATACTTGATCGACTTCTTCACGCAATCCCGAGACAAACGAATGTCATTGATCGAGACAAACTTGTCCTTGTCGTTGATCAGCTCGCGGTACTTCTTCTCGTACATCGGTTTGATCGCGTACCAATTGGTATCGAGGATCTTCGCCGGGTTTTCGAATTCGTTGAGCAGTTCGTCGATGCGGTCTTCGTCGAAGTCTTCATTAATGATGAAGTCGAGGATCGAGTTGTCCAGCGTCTCGTCGAAGCGGTACGGGTTTTTCGCAAAGCAGCGCTTGATGAACGCCACAATCAGCGTCAGAAAGTCGTCCGACAGGCACGGGCTCTTGGCGATGAGGGTGGTCAGCGACAGGTTGGCCGAGGCGCCGATCACCAGCGCATAACGCTTGAGCGTGGTGTTGGGGAACAGGCTGTTGAGGTGGGTCTTCAACCGGTTCAGGTCCATGTAGGACAGCTTGTAGTCTTTGGGCAATGAAACAATCGACACCACCGACGAGCAATTCTTGAAGAAGTGCAGGTCGTGCAACGCGGCCGCGTCATAACCCGAATTCTTGTACTGCTCCAGCGAGGCGCGATAGCGCTTGGACTCGATCGGCAACAGGCTGATGCCTTCGATCGCCTGGGTGACCTTGTTGAAGTGCGGCAGGTCGATGGAGCGGAAGAACAGGTCGTCAATGTTCAGGCGCTGCGGCTCTTTCTCGAACACCTTGAACTTGTCGCTGCTCGGCGGCGGGGTTTCCGGCACCACGGACTCGGCGTAAGCAATCGCCACCGGGCCGGCCAGGCTCATGAACAGGTCGTTGGCGTCCAGGCGAATGGTTTCGCCGATGTCGATGCCGGCACGACGGAAATAATTCTGGTCGTAGTCGGTAGTCACCGCCTGCGCCGTCAGAATGTTGAAGATTTGCTGTGAGATGTACTGGTTGGCGTGCTTTTCCATCGCGTTGACATCGATGTTCTGGATGTTGCCGTCATCGCTCTCTTCGGCATAACGCATGATGTCGTTGGAGATCAGCATCATCGCGTTCCATGGGCGGATACGGCCCATAACGCTGGCTTCGCTGCTGTCTTCGTTGGCGAAGTTGTAGGAGAAGTCCCACTCTTCCGACAGGTATTTGCACAGCAGGCGACCGGCGTTGATGTGCAGCGCCTCGGACATTTCGCTGCGATGATCGGAAATGTTCGGCAGTACGCAGATGCCGCTGGTGAAGATCGGCTCGAAGACGAAGGAATGACCGCTCTTGCCGTCGTGCTCATCCATCGGCTTGGTGTCGAACGTCTTGTTCATGTACGAGTGCTGCTGGGCCAGGCCGAATTCCGAGGCCATGCCCGAACCGGTACCGCCGCCGGCACTGAAGATCGAGAAATACAGGCGCGACTGGTTGGCCTTGATCCCGCAGCTGTCGATCAGGTACGAGTGAATCATCTTCCAGTCAGGGCTGGAGAAGCGTTGGGTGTCCTTGTTCAGGATGATCTTGGCCAGGTATTGGCCGAGGATCGGCGCGTTACCGGCGCCACCGGCGTGGACTTCCGACAAGTCCATGATTTTCATTTTGCTGTAGTCGCGCAAAAAGCCGCTTTTTTCGCCCTTGCGCGAGAAGCGGATGCGACCGGCGATGTCCTTGTCCAGGTCGCCGAGCATCACCAGCGGTTCGACCAGGAACACCGGTTTGCTGGCCTTGTTCGGCCCCAGGCGCAGGTTGTTACGAATCCACTGCGCCGGGCTGTAGCCCTTTTCGGCATAGCGTTTGTCCGGCGACAGACGGTCTTCGTTGTTGAATTCGTTGAGGTAGAACTTGCGGGCGTTGTACACCAGTTCCGCCACGTCCAGCGCGATGTTCGAACCACAGCGGCCCAAGCCGATCAGGCACACCGACGGGAATTCCTGATCGCTGTGCTGTTCGTTATCGCCTTCCAGGTGTGGTGGGCGCGGGAACACCATATCGCGCAGGCCGTCGAGGTTGTCGAGGATGCGGTCGGTATTGGTTTCGGTGAAGTACAGGTATTGCTGAGTCGCCAGCGGACGTGACGGGGTCAATGGCTTCGACGATGAGGGGCTGTTCGCCGCGGGGCTCAGGGTCAGGTCGGATACCGCGGTGGCCGGATTATTTTTAGAAGTCATTGTGCGCCATATACCTGGACTGGTCGGCTCGGCGACAAGTGTCATCGAGTCATCACGGAATGGGATCTCGCGTCTTTTTGCTGCGCGAATGTGGCCCAAGCGTCAGGGCCTGGGCCTGAGAGTCGCTGGGGGGAATCCTTTCCTTAATCATGATGAATCGGCCAATATTCGATGATCTTTAATCAAAAGGAGGCTAAATGATGGCAGCGTTACCTTCGCTGGGGTTTGCCGGAATCGGCCTGATGGGTTTGCCAATGTGCCGACGCCTGTTGGCGGCGGGTTATCCGTTGACGGTGTGGAACCGCAACCCGGCCAAGTGCGTAGCGCTGGTCGAGGCCGGCGCGCGGCAAGTGGCGACACCGGCCGAACTGTGTCAGTACGCTGATGTGGTGATGCTGTGTCTGGCTGACACGGCTGTTGTACGTGAGGTGGTGTTTGGCGCGGTGGGCATTGCCGAGGGGGCGAAAAGCGGCCAGTTGCTGGTGGATTTTTCCAGCCTGGAACCCACCGCGACGCGGGAAATGGCGACTGCATTGGCCAGTAAAACCGGTATGAGTTGGCTCGATGCGCCGGTGTCCGGCGGGGTGGTCGGTGCCGAGGCCGGTAGCCTGGCGATCATGGTAGGGGGCGAAGCGGCAGACCTTGCGCGCGTGCGGCCGGTGTTGTTGACCCTTGGCCAGCGCGTGACCCACATGGGCGCCGTCGGTGCGGGGCAGGTGACTAAGGCCTGCAATCAGATGATCGTGGCGTGCAATGCCTTGGTCATTGCCGAAGTGGTGGCCCTGGCCGAGCGTTCCGGGGTCGACGCCCGCCTGATCGCCGAAGCGTTGGCCGGTGGTTTCGCCGATTCAAAGCCCTTGCAGATCCTCGCGCCGCAAATGGCCGAAAGCCGTTTCGAGCCGGTGAAATGGCACGTGCGCACGCTGCTCAAGGACCTCGACAGCGCCGTGAAATTCTCTCGCGAACAAGGCTCGGCCACGCCGATCAGCGGATTGGCCGCACAACTGATGCGCCTCCATGGGGGGCAGGGGTTCCTGGAAAAGGATCCGTCGACGTTAGTGCGGTTATACCGCGAGCCAGACTCAAGGGATTGACGGTGTGCATGTGTTTGCGCTGATTGATTTCCGCCAGCACCGGGCGCAACTCGGCCAGCGGCACCGGGCGGCTGAGCAGGTAACCCTGAACGAAATCGCAGCCATGGCGTGCGAGAAAGTCGTATTGCTCGAAGGTTTCGACGCCTTCGGTGACCACCTGCAAATGCAGGGTATGGGCCATGACGATAATGGCCTGGACGATTTCCATGTCCTGGGTGGCCTTGGGGATGTCCTGAATAAACGAGCGGTCAATCTTCAACGTGTTTAATGGCAGGCGCCTGAGATAGGCCAGGGATGAATAACCGGTGCCGAAGTCATCGATCGACAACGAGACCCCGAGGGCACGAATCTGCCGCAGCAACACCAGGGTATTGGTGATATTGCCCATCAGTGCATTCTCGGTCACTTCCAGTTCCAGCCGGTGTGGTGCCACCCCGAAGGCGTGCAGGGCGTGCTCGATTTCATCGGCCAGTTCTTCTCGCGCCAGGTTCAGGGGCGAGCAATTCACCGCGATTTTGAGTTCTTCGCAATCGTGTCGGGATAGCTCGCCCAAGTCTTCGCAGGCCTTGAGCAGCACCCAGTTGTCCAGCTCGGCGATCAGGCCGTTGGCTTCGGCAATGGCGATGAACCGATCCGGCGTGAGCAATCCGTGAACCGGATGTTGCCAGCGAATCAGCGCTTCAAGTTTGGTGACCTGGCCGGTTCTCAGGTCATAGATCGGTTGGTAATACAGCATCAACCCGGTGTTTTCGCGCAGAGCGTGGCGCAGTTCCTCTTCGAGTTGCAACTCCAGGGTGGCGCGGGTTTTCAGGTTTGAACTGAAAAAATGCAAGGCATTACGACCGCAATCCTTGGACTGGTACAGCGCCAGGTCAGCGTTTTTCAGCAGTTCTTCGCAGGTCTTGCCGTCTTCTGGAAACAGGCTGATGCCGATGCTGGTGGTCATGACCATGCGCCGTCCGGACAACTCGATGGGCTCCTTCATTTTCAGCATGATGCGCTGGGCCATTTGCCGTGCTTCTTCACGGTCGTACAGGCTGATGAGGATGCAGAATTCGTCGCCTCCGAAGCGCGCCACCACGTCTTCATGGCTGCGCACCGCGGCCTTGATGTGGCTGGCCAGAACTTTGAGCAATTCGTCGCCGGCGTCATGGCCGAGGCTGTCGTTGATCCGCTTGAAGTGGTCGATGTCGAGGAACATCACTGCCAGCATGCCGCCTTCGTTGGTTTTCTCGATGAGTTTCTCGGCGAAGATCTGATTAAAGCCTCGTCGGTTGATGAGATTGGTCAAGGGGTCGTAATGCGCCACCTGTTGCAACGACATGCGTGCCTGATCCAGTTGACTGAGCAGGGCGTTGACCCGCTGCAGGTCATGCTCTTTGTGTTGCAGTTTCTTGTCCGCCCATGCAGCGCTGATGCCGCTGCCGATGATCAGCAGCGTCATGACCGCTACCGTCAGTCCCAGTTGCAGGTGATTGTTATCGCTGGGCAAGGGCTCAAGGCTGCCAGCGGGCAGCACCAGGCTGAACGCCGCCATGCCGGTGAAATGCATGCTCACGATGCCGGCTCCGAGTACCAGGCTGGCGGTGTATTTGAGCAATTGATGAAACACGCCGGCGCCATCGCGCAGGTGACTTGAAATCAACAGGGCAGCCAGGCTGGCACCGATGGCGATCACAATGGAAAGCACGAACAGCACGGGTTGGTAGTAGGCCATCGCATTCGATCGCAGGGCGGCCATGCCCATGTAATGCATGGTTGCGATGCCCAGGCCGATCCATACCGCGGCCCGCAGGTATTGCCAGAAGTTCAACTGAGGATGGCTGAGGGTGTGCATGGCCAGCCATGAGGCGGTCAGGGCGAACAACAGCGAGAGCAGGGTAGTGGGCAAGTGGTAATGGATGTCGATCGGCGCCTGGAACGCCAGCATGCTGATGAAATGCATGGCCCAGATACCGCCTGCCAGGCACCCGGCACCGACCCAGCGCCAAAGGCGTTGGGATGCAGGTTTTTCCACATGGGCGACCCGCTCGGTCATGCCCAGCGTGGCGAAGCCGGTCGCGCAAGCCACTAGATAGGCCAGCAACACTAGAAAAGGGTTATGGGTGCAATCGAGTATGACCTGCCCGCCCTCCGGTAGCCCGGTCATGAAATGCAAACCAAGCCACTCCATAGCATGCCCCATCTCTGAATCATCCTGGCCGGCGCCATGCGCGCTGGCGAATGCTTGCAGTATAGAGGCCTTGCATGGAGCGCAAGAGGTGGTGGCATATTAATGCCAATGTTTTTGGAATGGCCTTTAGAACGATTGGAAATAAATTGTTTCAGTCCCCATGGGTGGCCATGGAGGGGTATCAGGATTACGAATAATTACAGACAGCACTGGCGGGCCTGACTAGATTGACCGTTCCGGGCTCGAATGCGTTGGCAATGAAGCCCCAATAACAATAAAGAGACGGACCCATGCAGAACTCGACCCAAGCGGCGAATGCCTGGCGCATTCTGTTCCTGCTGTTCCTGGCCAACCTGTTCAACTTCTTCGATCGCACCATCCCGGCCATCATCATCGAGCCGATCCGCATGGAATGGCACCTCAGCGACTTTCAACTGGGGATCATCGGCACCGCATTCACCATCGTTTACGCCATTGCCGGCCTGCCCCTGGGGCGATTGGCCGATACCGGTTCGCGCAGCAAGTTGATGGGCTGGGGCCTGGCGGCATGGAGCGGGCTGACTGCAGTCAACGGGCTGGTGGGCAGTTTCTGGAGTTTCCTGATCGTGCGCATGGGCATCGGTATCGGTGAAGCCAGTTACGCACCGGCTGCCAACTCGCTGATCGGCGATTTGTTCCCGGCTCATCGTCGAGCTCGGGCCATGGGCATTTTCATGCTTGGCCTGCCACTGGGGTTGCTGCTGGCGTTCTTCACCATCGGCTGGATGGTCAAGGCGTTTGACAGCTGGCGCGCGCCATTCTTCATCGCGGCGGTGCCGGGGTTGATCCTGGCGGTCTTCATGTTCTTTATCAAAGAGCCGAAACGCGGCGCGGCGGAAAGCGTGCAAGTGTCTCAGGAGCGCGTAGACCGGCCGATCCGTCGAGTGCTGGCGGTGCCGACTTTCCTGTGGCTGGTAATGGCGGGGCTGTGCTTCAACTTCGCGACCTATGCCTGCAACTCGTTTCTGGTGCCGATGCTGCAGCGTTATTTCCTGATGCCGTTGCAGGATGCAGCGGTGGCGACCGGGGTGATCGTCGGGGTGACCGGGCTGTTCGGCCTGACGCTCGGCGGCTGGATCGCCGATAAGATTCACCAGCGGGTGGCCAATGGGCGGCTGCTGTTCGCGGCATTCAGCTTGATCATTTCGACCGTGTGCACCGCCTGGGCGCTGCACGCCGGACGGATCGAGATCGGGGTATTTGTCGCGGTGTTCAGCCTGGGGTGGTTGTTCGCCTACAACTTCTATACCTGCGTGTACACGGCGATCCAGGACGTGGTCGAACCGCGCCTGCGGGCGACGGCGATGGCGTTGTTCTTTGCCGGGTTGTATCTATTGGGTGGAGGTTTGGGGCCGGTGGTGGTGGGCGGTTTATCGGATCACTTCGCGCACGCGGCGATGCTCTCGGCCGGCGCTGGGCAGATGACAGAAGCGTTCAAAGCTGTCGGTTTGCATGACGCGATGTATCTGATTCCGGTGGCGCTGTTCTTTACCATGGTGTTTCTGTTTCTGGCTTCGCGGTGTTTTGTCAGGGATGCCAAGCGGATGAAGGAAGGGTTGGTGGCGGTGGATGAGCCTGTGGGTTCTGCGGCGACAGCCTAATCGCCATCGCGGGCAAGCCCGCTCCCACAGTGATCTCGGTTATTCACAAAAACTTGTATTCACCTGGAACCCTGTGGGAGCGGGCTTGCCCGCGATGAGGCCCTCAAGAACACCACAACAATCAAGCAGACAAAAAAAGGCCCGCATCACTGCGGGCCTTCTTTTTTATAGCGGTGGAGCAGAAGGGACTTAACCCGCCACCAACACCCGGATCGCTTCCAGTCGAAGCGCGGCTTTGTCGAGCATGGCCAGGCCTTGCTCACGTTGCTTGCGCAGGGCAACCAGTTCGCTGTCGCGCACGGTCGGGTTGACCGCTTGCAAGGCGGTCAGGCGTGCCAGTTCTTCGTCGGTATCCGCCGCCAGGCGACGTTGTGCCTCGGCGACGCGCTCGGCGTGACGCGGGGTGATTTTCTCTTCGCCGGCGTTGATCCGTGGCGTCAGCTGGTCGCGCTGGGCCTGGATGAACTTGTTGGCGCTGGCGCGGGGCACGCTTTCCAGTTGATCGTTCAAGGTTTCGAACGACACCCGGGTCGACAGGTCGTTGCCGTTGGCGTCGAGCAGGCAGCGCAGGGCGGCCGGCGGCAGGTAACGGCCCAGTTGCAGCGAGCGCGGGGCAACCACTTCGCTGACGTAGAGCAGTTCCAGCAACACGGTGCCCGGTTTCAGCGCCTTGTTCTTGATCAGCGCCACGGCGGTGTTGCCCATCGAGCCGGACAGGACCAGGTCCATGCCGCCCTGAACCATCGGGTGTTCCCAGGTGATGAACTGCATGTCTTCGCGAGACAGCGCCTGGTTGCGGTCGTAGGTGATGGTCACGCCTTCGTCGTCGCCCAGCGGGAAACTGGCGTCGAGCATTTTTTCGCTTGGCTTGAGGATCAGCGCGTTTTCCGAATGGTCTTCGCTGTCGATGCCGAAGGCGTCGAACAGGGTTTCCATGTAGATCGGCAGGGCGAACTGATCGTCCTGTTCGAGGATCGCTTCGACCAGTGCATCACCTTCGCCCGCACCGCCGGAGTTGAGTTCCAGCAAGCGGTCGCGACCGGTGTGCAGTTCGGCTTCCAGACGCTCACGTTCGGCGCGGGCTTCGTCGATCAGCGCTTGCCACTCGCCGTCATCGGCGGTTTCCAGCAGCGGCAGCAGGCGCGGGCCGAACTGATGCTGCAAGGCGTTGCCGGTCGGGCAGGTGTTGAGGAACGCGTTCAGCGCTTCGTGATACCACTGGTACAGCCGTTCTTGCGGGTTGGTTTCCAGGTACGGCACGTGCAGTTCGATGACGTGCTTCTGACCGATCCGGTCGAGACGACCGATACGCTGCTCCAGCAGGTCCGGGTGCGACGGCAGGTCGAACAGCACCAGATGGTGCGAGAACTGGAAGTTGCGACCTTCACTACCGATTTCCGAGCAGATCAGCACCTGAGCGCCGAATTCTTCGTCGGCGAAGTAGGCGGCGGCGCGGTCGCGCTCCAGGATGTTCATGCCTTCGTGGAAGACCGTGGCCGGAATGCCGGAACGCACGCGCAGGGCGTCTTCCAGGTCCATGGCGGTTTCGGCGTGGGCACAGATCACCAGCACTTTGGTGCGTTTGAGCATTTTCAGGGTGTCGATCAGCCACTCGACACGCGGGTCGAACTTCCACCAGCGCTCTTCTTCGTTGGCGTCCGGCTGGGCCTGGAAGCTGACTTCCGGGTACAGCTCGGCGTGATCGCCCAATGGCAGTTCGAGGTATTCGGCCGGGCACGGCAGCGGGTACGGGTGCAGTTTGCGCTCCGGGAACCCCTGCACGGCGGCGCGGGTGTTACGGAACAGCACGCGGCCGGTGCCGTGACGGTCCAGCAGTTCGCGGACCAGACGGGCGCTGGCTTCGGTGTCGCCATCGTTGACGGCGGTCAGCAGGGCTTCGCCTTCGTTGCCGAGGAAACCGTGGATAGTCTTGTGCGCTTCAGGCGACAGGCGCCCCTTGTCCAGCAGCTCCTGAACGGCTTCGGCCACCGGGCGATAGTTTTCGCTCTCGGCGCGGAAGGCGTGCAGGTCATGGAAACGGTTCGGGTCGAGCAGGCGCAGACGGGCGAAGTGGCTGTCCTGACCGAGTTGTTCCGGGGTCGCGGTCAGCAGCAAGACGCCGGGAATAACTTCGGCCAGTTGCTCCACCAGTGAGTACTGAGGGCTGACCTGGTCTTCGTGCCACACCAGGTGGTGCGCTTCGTCGACCACCAGCAAATCCCAGCCGGCCGCGAACAGCGCATCCTGGGCTTTTTCGTCGTCTACCAGCCATTCGAGCGCAACCAATGCAAGCTGGGTGTCTTCGAACGGGTTGGCGGCATCGCTTTCGATGAAGCGTTCTTCGTCGAACAGCGCGACTTGCAGGTTGAAGCGGCGGCGCATCTCCACCAGCCATTGGTGCTGGAGGTTTTCCGGCACCAGGATCAACACGCGGTTGGCGCGGCCCGAGAGCAGTTGACGATGGATCACCAGACCGGCTTCGATGGTCTTGCCCAAGCCCACTTCATCTGCCAGCAGAACGCGCGGCGCGATGCGGTCGGCGACTTCACGGGCAATGTGCAGCTGGTGCGCGATCGGTTGCGCACGCACGCCGCCCAGGCCCCAGAGCGAGGACTGCAATTGGCGGCTGGTGTGTTCCAGGGTGTTGTATCGCAGGGAGAACCAGGCCAGCGGATCAATCTGCCCGGCGAACAGACGGTCGCTGGCCAGACGGAATTGAATGAAGTTCGACAGCTGGGTTTCCGGCAGCGTGACCACTTCGTTCTGCGCGTTGAGGCCGTGGTAGACCAGCAGGCCATCGACGTCGTCGACCTCCTGTACGGTCAGTTTCCAGCCTTCGAAGTGAGTGATGCTGTCACCCGGCGAAAACCGCACGCGGGTAAGGGGCGCATTCCGTAGCGCGTACTGGCGAGTCTCGCCAGTGGCCGGGTAGAGCACGGTCAACAAGCGGCCGTCCTGTGCCAGAACGGTGCCCAAACCCAGCTCGGCTTCGCTGTCACTGATCCAGCGTTGCCCCGGTTGATACTGCTGCGCCATGCTGCCTGACTCCCACCTTGAAAAAGCGGGCTATCTTAACGGAATGAGCCTTAAGGACCAAAGGATTACATGCGTGCGCGGAGGGAGGATGCGAACTTTTCGGGAGATGAAGATCAAAAGATCGCAGGCTGCACCAGCTACTACGGTGCCAGGCGGGTCACAAGTTTGCGACCGATGGCTCAAGTCGCCATTCCCGCAGCCGACAGCCTGCTGACAGGAGACTAATAATATGCTGCCACCGATGCTCCCCTTGAGCGCCGTACCAATCACTTCACAGCAGGATCCGATTCGCCAGCGCCCGGACATTCCGCCCGTGGTGGCGGTGCAGGAAAGCTCCAACGAAAGCACCATCGACCTGCAAAAACGCGATCCGGAAGAGGCGGGCCTGCAGCTGCGCGAGGAACAGCGTCGGCAGCAGGAACGGGAGCGGCGCCGTCGTGAGGCCGATGAAGATCCTGAAGAGCACTTGGCGATTCCCGGTAATGAGCTCAATGCCGACAATACCGTGCCGGTGGTGCCGTTGATGGAAGATCAGCCGCGTCAGGGGTTGTGGGTCGATATCGAGATCTGAAGTGTCGGATCACTGGTCAGCGCCCGCGCCAGACCGCATTATTGGCGTAATTCTGTCGCCTTTAGCCGGCAGTTGAATTCATTTCCAAGCGATGCACTGAACGCCATGAGCCAAGATGACAAGCTGATCGACCTCAACTCTGAACGCGCCAAGCGGGTTCATGACCTTAATGAAAAGCGTCTGAACGAAGTACGCCAGGCGTTCGAGCAGGCGATGCCGTTGGGCAAAGCGAAGAAAAAGCCGAAGAACAAACCGAAAAAGCGTTGAAACACCCTGCATCTGTTGATGCAGGTCAGTTATTTCCCTTCCTTTTACGCCCGTCTAGGGCGGCATTGATCCCGGTCAATTTTCTCTCCTGCCTGATTGGTTAACTTAGCCCCATCGCAACAGGGCAAGTGCAGGAGGCTAGTCATGTTTTTCGACAACGTGGTGATCGCCGGAGTGCTGACAGTCGGCCTCATGGTTCTGTTTTTTGCAGGGTTTGGATTTTTTATCTGGAAGGATTCGCATAAGCGCAAACCGTAGGTCTTTCTGGAGTAATGAGCACGCAAGGCATTTTGGGCGACTTCGGTCGCCCTTTTTTTTGTCCGATCGTTCCCACGCTCTGCGTGGGAATGCCTCAAGGGACGCTCCGCGTTCCAGCTCTCGAAAGGGGCGCGGAGCGTCCCGGGCTGCATTCCTTTGCTGCGCGTGGGAACGATCTAATACCGAAATACGGGCAATAAAAAGGCGCGAACCTCACGGAACGCGCCTTTTTCAGTAGCGGTGTATCAGCTACCCAGTGCCTTCGACGCCAGCCAGAACAGGCCGGCCGACAGGGCCACGGTGGCTGGCAGGGTCAGGACCCAGGCCAGCAGGATGGTTCTGACGGTGCCGCCTTGCAGGCCGCTTTTGTTGGCGACCATGGTACCGGCCACGCCTGAAGACAGGACGTGGGTGGTGGAAACCGGGAGGCTGAAGATGTTCGCCGCGCCGATCATGCACGCGGTGGTAATCTGCGCCGACATGCCTTGGGCGTAGGTCATGCCTTGCTTGCCGATTTTCTCGCCGATGGTCAGTACCACGCGTTTCCAGCCGACCATGGTACCCAGGCCGAGAGCCAGTGCGACCGCCAGAATCACCCAGAACGGGGCATATTCGGTGGTAGTGGTCAGGTCTTTGCGCAGCTTGTCCAGGTCGGCCTTTTCACGGGCAGCGAGGCCTGGCAGCTTAGCGACTTTCTTCGCGGTGTCGTCCAGGCAGAGCAGGTAGCGACGTACTTCGATGCGGCTTTCCGACGGCAACGAATGGTAGTCGGCTACACCTTTAAGGGTGCCAAGCAGCGCTGAAATGGTCGGTTCGGTCTGTTGCGGATTGCAACGGAACTTCTCCGGCAAATCGCCTTTCACGCTTTTGCCCAGCGCCAGGAACTCACCCAGGGATTCGCGATTGCGCTCGTAGAACTGGCTCAGGTGCAAGGTCGCATCGCGAGTCCGCTCGATCTGGTAGGTGGTGCTGTTCAGGTCGAGAACGAACTGCGCCGGCACGATACCGATCAGCACCAGCATGATCAGGCCGATACCTTTCTGGCCATCGTTCGAGCCGTGCACGAAGCTGACTGCCATCGCCGAAATCACCAGCACCAGACGGTTCCAGAATGGCGGGTGTTTCTTGTCGTCGATCTTGCGGCGCTGTTCCGGTGTCTTGTGCATCTTGGACAGTGGACGCCACCATTTAAGACCGATCAGCACCAGGGCAGCGATCAGGAAACCGGCCATCGGCGAGAACACCAGGGACGCACCGATATCGATCGCTTTCTGCCAGTTCACGCCATCGGCCAACGGAATGTCGTTGATCAGGGCGTTGGCCAGGCCGACACCGAGGATCGAACCGATCAGCGTGTGGGAACTGGAGGCGGGGATACCGAAGTACCAGGTGCCCAGGTTCCAGGTGATGGCAGCAGCGAGCAACGAGAACACCATGGCCAGTCCGTGACCGGTGTTCACATTGATCAGCAGTTCTACCGGCAGCAAATGGACGATGGCATACGCCACGCCCACACCGCCCAGCAGCACGCCGAGGAAGTTGAACACACCGGAAAAGAACACCGCCAGATGAGGCGGCATGGCTTTGGTGTAGATAACAGTGGCCACCGCGTTTGCGGTGTCATGAAAGCCGTTGATGAACTCGAAGGCGAGGACAAAGGCCAGGGCGAGCAAGAGGCTCACAAGCACCCAAGCATCCAGTCCGCTGAATAAATCGATCATGAAGGTTTTCTGACCCGGTCGTAAGGGGGCGCGATTATGCCAGAAAAGACTGCTAATCGATGCACTTGCTGCTCATCGGTAACATTCTTCAACGAATTAATTTGTGGCAATCCCCCAAGCCCCAGGTTTTTTCGGGGTTTTACAAGTCATTGAAATTACTTGCAAAGGCTGTAGCCACAAGGGTTTCTCCCGGCGGAGCGAGAGGCTTGAACGCGTGTGTGAAATTTCTTGGAAGAAGGTCAGACAGGAGCCATTTGCCTCATCCAATGGATGAGGAGACCGCTGCCCGCTTGTAGCGGGCACGAAAAGCATCATCCATACAACCCGCTTTTAACAGGTGTAGATGCAGGCTCTTGAAAGAATTCAAACCGAGGCGGTCATGGCTCTTCGGCTTTGAGTTCCTTTTCCATCTTCTGCAATTCCTGGGAGAAGGCCTGGTCCTGAACGGTGGCGCGTTTACGCCAGGGTTTGCGTTCGGGTTCGGGCTGAGCGGCGTAGGTGGTGACTTCCCCGCCGTAAACTTCCTTGTAACGTTGTTCCTGGCGCTCAAGTTCCGCGCGCAGTTCGTCTTTCGTCACAGTGCTACCTGATTGAGTTGAGATTAATTCTGGTGAAACGACTGCATCGATTTATTGACCAGGCTCGTTGAAAGGACAATGCCGGACACGGCATTGTTCCCTCGGCGCAATCAATACGTCCTTGTTGCAGGCGGCCACGGCACCAGAGAAAAACAGCTGACGTAGCATCAGTCTCCTGTTTCAGCGAGCGCGTTGGCGGAGCATATGAAATGAGCGTCAGGCGCTTGCTGCGGACAGCGGCAATGGATATTGCGCTGCCGGTTGGCGAAATCGGCACGTAAAAAACCGGTCGCCACTGAGATGCATTATAGCGGTCGATCCGAAGAACACTATCTCTTGAGAGTTAAAAGTAGTTCCTCGTGTGTGATTGTTTTGTTACTCGCAAAGTTTTACCGGTAACTACGGTGCCGGTGATGGCCAGTTACAGCGGTGACTTTCTGACGCCATTTAGCCGAACAAATTAGTACACCCGTGCTTCTTTAGTCTGTGACCGAAAATAACAATCGTTGTGCGGTGTGAAAGCCGTGCGACTCACCTTAGACACCATCGATTGCGATTATCGGCTGGTGGTTCGATAATCGCCCAATCTTGGTGGCCGATGGCTTGAGTGTCAGACCGGGAGCCGCTTGTAATAGTCGCTGATCCGTGTGGGAAACAACCTGATATGAACGATCAAATGCGCAATTCCTTCGCTTCAGTGGCACCGCCGATCGTTGCCTCGCCAGCCAAGCGAATCCAGGCCCTGACCGGTGACCCGGATTTCATGACTTCCCTGGCCCGTGGTCTGGCGGTGGTGCAAGCGTTCCAGGAGCGCAAGCGGCATCTGACCATTGCGCAGATCAGCCATCGCACGGAAATTCCCCGCGCCGCTGTGCGACGTTGCCTGCATACCCTGATCAAACTTGGCTACGCCACCACCGATGGGCGCACCTATTCGCTGTTGCCCAAAGTATTGACCCTGGGCCATGCCTATTTGTCGTCGACGCCATTGGCGGTTTCTGCCCAGCCGTATCTGGACCGCATGAGTGAGCAGCTGCATGAGGCCTGCAACATGGCCACGCTGGAAGGTGATGACATTTTGTACATTGCGCGCTCGGCGACCACCCAGCGGCTGATTTCCGTCGACCTCTCGGTGGGCGGGCGATTGCCGGCCTATTGCACGTCCATGGGCAGGATTCTTCTCGCCGCGCTAGACGACACGTCATTGCGCGAATACCTTGACCATGCAGAGCTGCAAGCCAAGACCAGTCGCACCTTGCATACCCCCGAGGCGTTGCTCGAATGCCTGCAAGAGGTACGGCTACAAGGCTGGTGCATCGTCGATCAGGAACTGGAGCAGGGCCTGCGCTCGATTGCCGTTCCGGTGTACGACGCTTCTGGCCAAGTGGTGGCGGCGTTAAACGTCAGCACCCACGCCGGCCGGGTCAGTCGCAGCGAGCTGGAACAGCGTTTCTTGCCCGGTCTGCTAAGCGCCAGTCGTGATCTGAGCGCGCAACTCTTTGCCTAAGCTGTTCGATAAACGCACAGAGTCGCGTTTATCGAATTGACGCTCTTTCCCTTGGCTCATTAATGTCGCGGCAGCGTCATCCGGCACTGCTGGCCTTCATTCAGTCGCCGGACGACGCCCCCAATAATAATGAGAAGAGGCATCGTTATGCGCACGTTTCCCGACTGTCGCTGTTCCCGCCGATTTAGCTGCCGAAACCGCATCGCCTGATCTCGACCTCCTTTTTTTTGTGACAGCGTCAGCCCCGGCTGGCACTTGTTCGACTGCGTTCTTTGCGTGGAATAAAAATAATGAACCAGCCTCAGTCTGCTGTAGGAAACTGCCTCGACGTGCAGTCCTTCATCAACGCTCAACCCATTTCGCGCTACCAATGGCGGGTGGTGATTCTATGTTTCCTGATTGTTTTCCTCGATGGCCTCGACACCGCGGCTATGGGCTTTATTGCGCCGGCACTGTCCCAGGACTGGGGCATCGATCGGGCCAGTCTCGGCCCGGTGATGAGTGCGGCGTTGATCGGCATGGTCTTCGGCGCCTTGGGTTCCGGCCCATTGGCTGACCGCTTTGGGCGAAAAGTCGTACTGGTGGGCGCAGTATTGTTGTTCGGCGCTTTCAGCCTGGCGTCGGCGTACAGCACCAACGTCGATCAACTGCTAGTGCTGCGTTTCCTCACCGGTCTGGGTCTGGGCGCCGGCATGCCGAATGCCACCACGCTGCTGTCCGAATACACCCCGGAGCGCAAGAAATCCCTGCTGGTGACCAGCATGTTCTGCGGCTTCAACCTCGGCATGGCCGGGGGCGGGTTCATCTCGGCCAAACTGATCCCGGCTTTCGGTTGGCACAGCCTGTTGATGATCGGTGGGATTCTGCCGCTGATTCTCGCCGTCGTCTTGCTGTTCTGGTTGCCGGAATCGGCGCGCTATCTGGTGGTGCGCAATCGTGGCACGGACAAAGTACGCAAGGCCCTGGCACCCATCGACCCGACGCTGGTGGCCCAAGCTTCGAGCTTCAGCGTGCCGGAACAGAAAACCGTGAAGGCACGCAATGTGTTCGCGGTGATCTTCTCCGGCATTTACAGCACCGGCACGTTGTTGCTGTGGCTGACGTACTTCATGGGGCTGGTGATTGTTTACCTGCTGACCAGTTGGCTGCCGACGCTGATGCGCGACAGTGGCGCGAGCATGGAACAGGCCGCATTCATTGGTGCGCTGTTTCAGTTCGGTGGGGTGTTGAGCGCAGTGGGTGTGGGCTGGGCGATGGACCGGTTCAATCCGCACAAGGTCATCGGCATTTTCTACCTGTTGGCCGGGGTGTTTGCCTACGCAGTAGGGCAGAGCCTGGGCAACATCACATTGCTGGCGACCCTGGTGCTGGTGGCCGGGATGTGTGTCAACGGCGCGCAATCGGCGATGCCGTCTTTGGCGGCGCGGTTTTACCCGACCCAAGGGCGGGCGACCGGTGTGTCGTGGATGCTCGGGATTGGCCGCTTCGGCGCGATCCTCGGTGCGTGGATGGGTGCAACGTTGCTGGGCCTGGGCTGGAATTTCGAACAGGTGCTGACGGCGCTGGTAATTCCGGCTGCGTTGGCGACCACGGCGGTGGTGATCAAGGGCATGGTCAGCCATGCGGATGCGACCTGAGGGCAATTTCCGAGATGTGATCGTTCCCACGCTCCGCGTGGGAAAGTCTCAACGGACGTCCCGGGCTGCATTCCCACGCGGAGCGTGGAACGATCGACAGAGGAGATCGGTAGGGAGATAACAATCTGTTCGATAAACGAACACTTAGTCGATTATCGGATTGTTCGGGTTTTTCCAGGGGCTTAATCTTCAGTCATTCCGGCGCTGAACCTCGCGCCTTTTTCTACCACTGTTGGTTCATAACAAAACGGGAGCCTGCCCCATGGCTGAAATCCTTTCGCTGCATGACGCGATAAAGCAGTTCGTCAACGACGGCGATACCGTCGCGCTCGAAGGCTTTACTCACCTGATTCCTACGGCGGCGGGTCACGAAATCATCCGTCAGGGCAAGAAAGATCTGACCCTGGTGCGGATGACGCCCGACTTGATCTACGACCAGTTGATCGGTGCCGGTTGTGCTCGCAAGCTGATTTTCTCCTGGGGCGGTAACCCTGGCGTCGGTTCGTTGCACCGTTTGCGTGACGCGGTCGAAAGACAGTGGCCGCATGCGCTGGAAATTGAAGAACACAGCCACGCCGACCTGGCCAATGCCTACGTCGCGGGCGCTTCGGGCTTACCGTTCGCGGTGCTGCGTGCCTACGGCGGTTCCGACCTGCCGAAGGTCAACCCGCTGATCAAAACCGTCACGTGCCCGTTCACCGGCGAAGTGTTGGCGGCGGTGCCGTCGGTGCGCCCGGACATTACCGTGATTCATGCGCAGAAAGCCGACCGCAAAGGCAATGTACTGCTGTGGGGCATTCTCGGCGTGCAGAAAGAAGCGGCGCTGGCCGCCAAGCGTTGCATCGTCACTGTTGAAGAAATCGTCGACGACCTCAATGCTCCGATGAACGCTTGCGTGCTGCCGACCTGGGCCTTGAGCGCGGTCTGCCATGTACCGGGGGGCGCGCATCCGTCCTACGCCCACGGTTACACCGAACGCGATAACCGTTTCTACCAGGCCTGGGACCCGATTGCCCGCGACCGTGAAACCTTCACCGCGTGGATCAACGAGTACATCCACGGTTGCGCTGACTTCAGTGAGTTCCAGGCCAAGCTGGCCGCTGCTTCGGAGGCCAAGTAATGACTTACACCACCAATGAAATGATGACCGTTGCCGCCGCCCGCCGTCTGAAAAACGGTTCGGTGTGCTTCGTCGGTATCGGCCTGCCGTCGAAAGCCGCCAACCTGGCGCGTCTGACTTCCTCGCCAGACGTCGTCCTGATCTATGAATCGGGTCCGATCGGTGCCAAGCCGAGCGTACTGCCGCTGTCGATCGGTGACGGTGAACTGGCGGAAACCGCCGACACTGTCGTCCCGACCGGTGAGATTTTTCGCTACTGGTTGCAGGGCGGGCGCATCGACGTCGGTTTTCTCGGCGCCGCGCAAGTCGACCGCTTCGGTAATATCAACACCACCGTGGTGGGCGACTACCATCAGCCCAAGGTTCGCTTGCCGGGTGCCGGTGGCGCGCCGGAGATCGCCGGTTCCGCCAAGAGCGTGCTGATCATCCTCAAGCAATCGGCGCGCTCCTTTGTCGATAAACTCGATTTCATCACTTCGGTCGGCCATGGCGAGGGCGGTGATTCGCGCAAGCGTCTGGGTCTGCCGGGCGCCGGTCCGGTCGGCATTATTACCGACCTGTGCATCATGGAACCCGAAGCGGATACTCATGAATTCGTGGTGACCGCGCTGCACCCAGGCGTGACACGCGAGCAAGTGATTGCCGCCACCGGTTGGGCGATTCGCTTCGCCGATCAGGTGGAAAACACCGCCGAGCCAACCGATGTCGAGCTGACCGCGCTGCGCGATCTGGAAGCACGCACCGCGGCGGCCCACGGCCAAGCACCCGGAGAAGCCTGATGCGTGACGTTTATATCTGCGACGCCATTCGCACCCCTATCGGCCGTTTCGGCGGTGGCTTGTCGGCGGTTCGCGCCGACGACCTGGCCGCCGTGCCGATCAAGGCGCTGATGGCGCGCAACCCTTCGGTGGACTGGAATGCGGTGGACGAGGTGTTTCTCGGTTGCGCCAACCAGGCCGGCGAAGACAACCGCAACGTCGCACGCATGGCGTTGTTGCTGGCAGGCCTGCCGGAAACCATTCCCGGCGTCACTCTCAATCGGCTGTGCGCTTCGGGCATGGATGCGATTGGCACCGCATTCCGGGCCATCGCCAGTGGCGAGATGGAGTTGGCGATTGCCGGCGGCGTCGAGTCCATGTCCCGTGCACCGTTCGTGATGGGCAAGGCCGATGCGGCGTTCTCGCGCAACATGAAACTGGAAGACACCACCATCGGCTGGCGTTTCATCAATCCGTTGATGAAAGCCCAATACGGCGTCGATGCGATGCCGCAGACCGCCGATAACGTGGCCGACGACTACCAGGTGTCCCGCGCCGATCAGGATGCGTTCGCCCTGCGCAGTCAGCAACGCACGGCGGCCGCGCAAGCCGCAGGATTTTTCGCTGAAGAAATCGTCGAAGTGCGCATTGCCCACAAGAAGGGTGAAAGCGTCGTCACGCAGGATGAACATCCCCGTGCTGACACGACATTGGAAACCCTGGCCAAACTCAAACCGGTGAACGGCCCGGACAAAACCGTTACCGCCGGCAACGCTTCCGGCGTGAACGACGGTGCGGCGGCGTTGATTCTGGCCTCCGGCGACGCGGTGAAGAAACATGGCCTGACTGCCCGCGCTCGCGTTTTGGGCATGTCGAGTGCCGGTGTCGCGCCACGGGTGATGGGCATCGGCCCGGTGCCGGCGGTGCGCAAGTTGACTGAGCGCCTGGGCCTGGCGGTCAGCGATTTCGATGTGATCGAACTCAACGAAGCCTTCGCCAGCCAGGGCTTGGCCGTACTGCGTGAACTGGGATTGGCGGACGACGCGGCCCAGGTCAACCCGAACGGTGGCGCCATTGCCTTGGGCCATCCGCTGGGCATGAGCGGTGCACGCTTGGTACTGACCGCGCTGCATCAACTGGAAAAGACCGGCGGCAAGAAAGGTCTGGCGACCATGTGCGTCGGTGTCGGCCAGGGTCTGGCCCTGGCGATCGAACGGGTCTGACATACAGACGCGACTAATAAGAATTGAGGAAAGCGCAATGACTGACAAACCTGGTTACCGTCGCCCGCAGGCGGGCACTCAGCCGGAATACCTGCACCCTCCTTATCAATCCACCAACCTTCGCTCGCCGTCCAAGCCGTTGGTGTTTTTGCCTCATTCGCTGTCGGAAATCACCGGCCCGACCATTGGCGCCGAGCGCATCCAGGAACAGGACAATGACCTGACTGCCCAGCACTCGGGCGAGCCACTGGGTGAACGGATCATCATTCACGGCCGTGTGCTGGATGAAAATGGTCTGCCGGTGCCAGGCATTCTGGTGGAGATCTGGCAGGCCAACGCCGCCGGTCGCTACGCCCATGCGCGTGACCTGCACGACGCGCCGCTGGACCCGAACTTTACCGGCACCGGCCGCACCGTGACCGACGCCGATGGCTGGTATCAGTTCCAGACCATCAAGCCTGGCGCCTATCCGTGGGGTAACCATCACAACGCCTGGCGCCCGGCGCACATCCATTTCTCACTGTTCGGGCCCAGTATTCTCACGCGCCTGGTGACCCAGATGTATTTCCCGGGTGATCCGTTGCTGGCTTACGACCCGATCTACAACTGCGTGCCCGACACCAGCGCCAAAGAGCGCCTGATCGCCAGTTTCGACCTGGAAAAAACCATCCCTTCCTACGCCCTCGGTTATCGCTGGGACATCGTCTTGCGCGGCCGCGATGCCACGCCGATGGAGAAATAAGATGACGCTGAACGCGACCACGTCCCACACCGTCGGGCCGTATTACCACATCGGCCTGACCTGGCTGAACCGCGAAGACCTGACCGTTGCACAGACTCTCGGTGAGCGCGTGGCGATCACCGGGCAAGTCGTCGATGGCAACGGCGACTTCGTCAACGACGCGATGCTCGAAGTCTGGCAGGCCAACGCCGCCGGCAAGTACGACCATCCCGAAGACGATCAGGACAAACCCCTGGACCCGAACTTCGAAGGGTTTGGCCGGGTGCCGGTGGATGCAGAAGGGCGCTTCCGCTTTACCACGATCAAGCCGGGCACAGTGGAAGGCCTGAAGGGCACGACCCAGGCGCCGCATTTGGTGGTACTGGTGTTTGCTCGCGGGTTGGTGAAGCACTTGTTGACGCGGATTTACTTTGATGGCGAACCGGCCAACGCGGCGGACCCGCTACTGGAATGCGTGCCTGCCGAACGCCGTAGTACCTTGCTGGCGAAGAAGGATGCTGCGGGTGTTTATCAGTGGAATGTGATTTTGCAGGGCACGGATGCGGAGACGGTGTTCTTCGATTATTGATTGAATGCCACAAAATCTGTGGGATTCTTGATCTTTACGCGGGGGCCTGACCGGCTACGCCTGCAAGGACTGTTTATGAACCAGCGACCGGGCAATCAATTGTTCGATGCCTACTTCACGGCACGCGACATGCGTGAGGTGTTCTGCGATCAGGGCCGGGTTCAGGCCATGCTTGATTTCGAAGCGGCACTGGCCCGGGCCGAAGCACGGGTTGGCCTGATTCCGCAGACGGCTGTCGCGTCTATCGAAGCGGCGTGTCGGGCCGAGCATTACGACTTCGCCGCGCTGGGTCAGGCGATTGCCACGGCGGGGAATTCGGCGATTCCATTGGTCAAGGCATTGGGCAAGCAGATCGCGAAGAACGATACCGAAGCCGAGCGTTACGTGCATCTGGGCGCGACCAGTCAGGATGTGATGGACACCGGCCTGGTGCTGCAACTGCGCCGCGCGCTGGAGTTGATCGAAGCTGACCTGATGCAGCTGGGGGAAACCCTCGCGACCCAGGCCTGGCGTTACGTCGCCACCCCATTGGCCGGACGCACCTGGTTGCAACACGCGACGCCCGTCACCCTCGGCATGAAAATCGCCGGTTGGTTGGGGGCGGTAACGCGCAGCCGTCAGCGTTTGCTGGAACTCAAACCGCGCCTGTTGGTGCTGCAATTCGGCGGCGCCTCCGGCACCCTCGCGGCCCTCGGCGAACAGGCGATGCCGATTGCCCAAGCCTTGGCCGCAGAACTGCAACTGACCTTGCCGGATCAACCCTGGCACACCCAGCGTGATCGTCTGGTGGAGTTTGGCGCGGTGCTTGGGTTGATCGCCGGCAGCCTCGGCAAACTCGGCCGCGACATCAGCCTGTTGATGCAGACCGAGGCCGGCGAAGTGTTCGAGCCATCGGCACCGGGCAAGGGCGGTTCCTCGACCATGCCGCACAAGCGCAACCCGGTGGGCGCAGCGGTGCTGATCGGCGCAGCGACGCGGGTGCCGGGTTTGCTCTCGACCTTGTTCAGCGCGATGCCGCAGGAGCACGAACGCAGCCTGGGCCTGTGGCATGCCGAATGGGAAACTCTGCCGGAGATCTGCTGTTTGGTGTCAGGCAGCTTGCAGCAAGCGCTGTTGGTGGCCAACGGACTGGAAGTGGATGCCGACCGAATGACGCACAACCTCGACCTGACCCAGGGCCTGGTGCTGGCCGAAGCCGTGAGCATCGTGCTGGCGCAACGGGTCGGTCGCGACACCGCGCATCATCTGCTGGAGCAATGCTGCAAGCGCGCCGTGGCCGAGCAACGTCATCTGCGCGCGGTACTCGGTGACGAGCCGCAGGTGACTGCCGAGCTGTCGGACGCTGAACTCGATCGTCTGCTGGACCCCGCCCATTACCTCGGTCAGGCCCATACCTGGGTCGAGCGAGCGGTGGCTGAACATTTTGCGTTGACCGCTTGAAGGAGACTGCTGTGGCATTCGTACAACTCGCTGAGGGCGAACTGCACTACCAAATTCAAGGGCCGCAACTCGATGGACCGGCGGATGCGCCGGTGCTGGTGCTGTCCAACTCACTGGGTACCGACCTGCACATGTGGGACGCGCAGATCCCGGCGCTCACCGAGCATTTTCGCGTGCTGCGTTTCGACACCCGTGGTCACGGCCAATCGTTGGTGACGCCGGGGCCTTACAGCATCGAGCAACTGGGCCACGACGTGCTGGCGCTACTGGATGCGCTGCACATCGAACGCGCGCATTTCTGTGGTCTGTCCATGGGCGGGTTGATCGGCCAGTGGCTGGGGATCAATGCCGGTCAGCGTTTGAACAAACTGATCGTGTGCAACACTGCGGCGAAAATCGGCGATCCGTCGGTGTGGAATCCACGGATCGAAACCGTGCTGCGTGACGGCGCGGCGGCGATGGTTGCCCTGCGCGATGCGTCGATTGCACGCTGGTTTACCGCGGATTTTTCCGAGGCTAATCCGGAAGTGGTGAAGCGGATTACCGACATGCTCGCGGCCACCTCGCCTGAAGGTTACGCGGCCAATTGCGCGGCGGTACGCGATGCCGACTTCCGCGATCAGTTGTCCTCGATTCAGGTGCCGCTGCTGGTGATCGCCGGCACTGAAGACGCGGTGACGCCGCCGTCGGGCGGGCATTTCATTCAGGAACATGTGCAGGGCGCCGAGTACGCCCAGTTCTACGCCGCGCACCTGTCCAACGTCCAGGCCGGCGCTGCGTTCAGCGACCGAGTACTGGCGTTTCTGTCAGCTCATTGAGGGGATTGTTGTGGACGAGAAACAACGTTACGACGAGGGCATGAAAGTCCGTCGCGCAGTGCTCGGTGACGCCCACGTCGACCGCAGCCTGAGCACGCTGACCGAGTTCAATTCGGAGTTCCAGGAGATGATCACCCGCCATGCCTGGGGCGACATCTGGACCCGCCCGGGCCTGCCGCGCCACACCCGCAGCCTGATCACCATTGCCATGCTGATCGGCATGAACCGCAACGAAGAACTCAAACTGCACCTGCGCGCCGCCGCCAACAACGGCGTGACCCGCGGTGAGATCAAGGAAGTGATCATGCAGAGCGCGATCTACTGCGGCATCCCGGCGGCCAACGCGACCTTCCACCTGGCCGAGTCGGTGTGGGATGAGTTGGGGGTTGAATCGCGGGAGTGATCTGCGAAAGTTGTGTTGCCTGATCTGACGCCTTCGCGGGCAAGCCTCGCTCCTACAGTTATGCGGTGTGAACGCACATTTTGTGTTCACCGAAGATCCCTGTGGGAGCCGGGCTTGCCCGCGATGACGGCACTACATTCAATATTGATGTGACTGAAAGATTGCCATCGCGGGCAAGCCCGCTCCCACATTTTTTGTGTTTACAGCAGGCTGATCGGATAGCTGACGATCAACCGGTTCTCGTCGAACTCGTTATTGCTGAAGTCGCGGCGGATGGTGGAGTTGCGCCATTTGACGTTGAGGTTTTTGAGCGTGCCGCTCTGCACGGTATAGCCCAGTTCGCTTTCACGGCCCCATTCCTTGCCGTCGCTGGTGGTGGCGGTGTGTACGTTGTCGCCGCTGATGTAGCGGTTCATCAGGGTCAGGCCCGGTACGCCCAGAGCGGCGAAGTTGTAGTCGTGGCGCACTTGCCAGGAGCGTTCCCTGGCGTTGTCATAGCTGGCGTTGTAGCTGTCGTTGGCCAGGGCGCCGCCGCTGGTGCCGTTGACCCGCATCCAGGCGTTGTCGCCGGTGAGTTTTTGCAGGCCGACGTAAAAGGTGTTGCCACCGTATTTGGCCGAGAACAGGCCCGACCAGGTCTTGTTGTCCAGCTCGCCCGCCCGGGCGCTGCCGTCATCCTTGCCGTAGAAGAACCCGAGATTGGCGCCCAGGGTCCAGTCGCCCAGTGGTTGGGTGTGGATCAGGTTGACGTATTGCTGGCTGTAGATGTCTTTGAGTTCAGCATTCCACAGGCCGATCTGCGTGCGCTTGTCGTTGAAGACGTATTCGCCGCCCTGGAAGTTGAAGCGGTCTGAGGTGAACGCCGCTTTGCCGGTCATCGACATGTCATTCATGCTGCTGTCGTCGCGCGGGCTGTTGGCGCGGAACTGGCCGCCATAGAGCGTCAGGCCGTCGATTTCCTTCGAAGTGATCTGGCCGCCACGGAAGGTTTGCGGCAGCGAGCGACCGTCGTCCGAACGCAGGATCGGCAGCACCGGCATCCATTCGCCGACTTTCACTTCGGTCTGGGACAGCTTCGCCTTGAACGCCACATTGGTGCGACCGAAGTTGCCCGCCGGGCGACCATCGTGATCCAGCGGCAACAACTGCGTACCGCCAGTGCCTCTGCCGCCGTCGAGCTTGACCGAATACAACCCCAGCACGTCCATGCCGAACCCGACGGTGCCCTGGGTGAACCCGGATTTAGCGTCGAGAATAAAGCTTTGCGTCCACTCTTCAGCCTTGCCCTGGGTCTTGGTCGGGTTGGTGAAGTTACGGTTGATGTAGAAATTGCGCAGGTTCAGGTTGACCTTGGCACCTTCGACAAAGCCCGCTTCCTCGGCCATGGCGGGCAGGGCCGCACCGGCCAGTGCGATGGCGATCAGGCTGGGAAACAAATACTGCGGGGTGGAGGAAGTCATGGGCTCGGGTCTCTCTAATTGTCAGGGATAAAGCAGTACACAGCCGCAACCAAGAGGTCGCAGACACAAGAATCGAATTCGGATAAAGGATGGGGTCAGCCGGAGCGGGGAGGGCGCGTAGTCATGGTGTCGGACCTTGTTGTTATTGATTTTGCAGGTGCGGGCAATGGTGCGAGGGATGGACAGGGGGATTCAATTGGGTGGATGGGGTTTTGGGCGATTATCGAACGTTAATCGACGCCAGCCGGGACGCGGACGGTATGAGGCATTTTTAATCAAATCCCATCGTTATTCGGGTTGATAACAGGTATCCGGGTGCGTGTTTTATGAATGGCGCTTTTTATGTTAGATGAAAGTGCTTAATGCTTTGGTTGTAAGAAGCTTCTTACAGTTATTTCTGTAATTAAAGATATATGGGTAATCGCCAGTTAAACTTAAGGATTGGAATTATCGGTTATCGTGAAAAGATTTAAAGACAGTTGCTGGCATTGCTGGAAAACAAAGGAGGTCTTGCTATATTCAAAATCCTCAGGGCAGGCAAAGGAAATTTATGCCTCGTCAGGAGTACTTTTTAATCAGGCTGAAATAACAAGGAGAAACACCATGCCCACAAGAGCTGTTAATCAGGAGCGTCTTGCTACGGTTGTAGGTCGCGCCCTTCTCGATAAGGAGTTCGCTGAGCAACTGCATAAAGACGCCGAGGCCGCTGTAAAAGGAATAGGTGTGCACTTAACTGCTACTGAACTCACAGCCGTAAAGAATATTGATACTGCAAAGCTGGGAAGTGCCGGCGCGGGTATTCGCGACAAGCTGGGTAATGCTGCGATATTCGACCAACAACAGAATGTACAGGCACAAATGGATTAACGATCGGTGATGCCGTTTGGCGTGCCACGTAAAGCCGGTCGATTTGTGCGGTACGCCAAATGGCTCGATTCAATACCAGGACAACAACGTGGTCGAACAGGGAGTGAATGCCCCATGTCTGTCACCTTGGCTCCAATGGATAACGCGGACTTCGTGACGTTCGCCGAAAGAGCCGTTGCCGAATATGGCCAGGGCATGGTCGCCTCAGGTGAGTGGGGGCAGGAAGAGGCATCGCAAAAGTCCAGAAACGTCTTCGAGCAATTGTTGCCGCAAGGGCGACTGACTGAAAACAATCAACTCTGGGTGATCAAGGACGAAGATCGGCGCATCGGTGAACTGTGGATCGCCCTGCGACATGCCGGTACGCGGCTGAGCGCTTTTATTCTGGATATCTACATTGAGCCCGGCTCACGCCGTCGGGGTTATGCCTGGCAATCAATGCTGGCCGCTGAAACATGGGCGCGCCAGGCGGGGTGCGAGGAAATACGCTTGCATGTGTTTGGCCGCAACGAGGCGGCTCGTGGTCTTTATGAACAACTGGGTTATGGCGTCGCCAGTCTGACGATGGCGAAGCCGTTGCCGTCTGCCTAAGGGAAGGTTTGAAAAATGGATACCGGGAACAGTGGACAACGTGAGTTATCCGTCGACGATTTATTTCAAGGCACGACATTTCTCCCTGATACGGAGTCCTCTCGATTTGACGTATTACTGGAGCGTGTCAGCCGAAATCGTTATACGACTTTTACTGTGCTGTATGCCGAACTTTTCAGACTGTTTCCCGATTCACCACACTTGGCCGTCTTTTTTGAACAAGCGGTGAATCTTATATTGCTTGAACCTCAGGAGCAGCATCCGATTATTAATGATCCGGTATTTCAAATATGGCAGGGCCTGACGTTTCGTCATACCAATCTGGTGTTGACCGAAAAATCTGAAGAGACAGGCGAGTTGGAAAAACTGCTGATCGGTTTTCCCGATATGCTGGCGCGGGTAAAGGCAAAAGATACATCCCGTTTGATTCATGATTGCCCGCCGGTGTATCGATTCGATGTCGATCCGCTCATCGCGATGGCGGTACCACCCAGTTATAAGTTTCCGGAAGATGAAGCGACCCGCAAGCAATTGGAACGTGATGGTCACCCAGTGCGTTTCTTTAGCGATATAGTCAGTATTGCCTTGTTGCGAATAGAGCACACCTGGCCCGCCTGCCATGAACGCTTCAAGAAACTGGTCAAGGCCATTTGTTATTTACCCGACGGTTCATTTCGAAGTTGTTCGGCGTCCCGTTACACCGGGGTCATCCTGCTGTCGAGCCGGGACAATTCGATACTCGATCTGGAAGAGTCACTGGTGCATGAGGCCACTCATCAACTGCTCTATTACATTGTCGAAATGTGCCCGGTGATCGAAGAAGTTGCCTCGCGGGAGGCGTCGTTCACCCTGCCGTGGTCAGGGCAAAAGCGTGATTTGTACGGCTATTTTCATGCGTTTTACGTGTATATCGCATTGGTCAAATACCTGGAGCGGGTCCGCTCGCGCTCGTCCGAAGAGTTGCAGCGAGCGCAAAACCGGCTGGCGTTCATCATGCGAGGATTGATCCGGGCCTTGCCGGATCTGCAAGCCAGTGGCGATTTCACGCCCCAGGGACGCCAGCTTCTGGAAAACCTGGCCAAAGAAGTCAGGGCACTGGAGAGCAAGCACGCCGGGTTAATGACCAAGACGGCGCCGGCGACAGTGCCTGAGCGTGCGCTGGATGCGACCGCTTGAGCCCGGGAGGCGATCATGGCGATGTTTGATGCTGCGCAATTTCCCGAGGCAGGGGTAGGGCTGGAATACCACTTGCCGCGACGCGGTCCTCGGCATGACAGTTCGCAGGAAGGGCTTGATCCAACCGTCGAACGGATTCTCGCCGAGGGCCTGCCGCACTTTGACTATGTCGAATTTCAACCGACCCATTGCATCCTCGAGCCGCGCTTGCTCGAGGTCGGCGTGCAAACACCGAGCCTGCTGCATTCGTCCAGTTTGTCCCTGGGCAGCGTGGGCATCGCGATGGATCGCGAATTTCTGAACATGACGCGGCGACTGTGCGACAAAACCCGCTCGCCGTGGCTGGCCGAGCATATTTCCTGGTCGCGTTTCCACGGTGGCGACACGCAGCACTTCATTTTGCCGACCCTGGCCCAAGAGGTGGCTGATACGGTGGTGGCCAATGCCATCGAATTGCGCGAGCTCACGGCCACACTGCTGGTGCTGGAAAACGCGCCGCGGTTGTTTTCATTCTCGGGTGGAGAAGAACTGCCCGAAGGTGAATTCATCTCCAGTGTGGTGGAGCGCAGCGGGGCGGGTTTCCTGCTGGATCTGGACAGCGCGATGGCGACCGTCAGAACCCAGGGGTATGACCTGAACGACTATTTGCGTTCGTTGCCGCTGGACCGATTGATTGAGGTTCACACCGGCCATCCGCAGCGGGATTGGGAGATCTTGCGCCAACTGTTCGCCTCATCCCCGGTGAAAGCGATCACCCTGGAGTGGGATATTTCCCGCAGAACCGATGACGCGGAACTGCTGGCGTTGATCAAAGCCATCAAGTCCTTGAAGCCCAAGGCCCTGTTCTGGCGGGGCCGTGATCAACAGGGCGCGCAAGAGGTGCTGGCGGAGGATGCGCAGACTCCTTTGCGACTCAGGGAGAGCACCTGGCTCAGCATCGGGACGGAGTCGTTTTTTATTCGGGATCGGCAACGAGACCTGAGCCTGGAGTTTGGCGTGACGTTGCTGCCGTTACTGCGCCATTTCCTGAGCCCGCAAACGCTGGAAAGTGCCTTGTTGCTGCCGGGCGTTTTGCAAAGTCCTGCACAGGACGACAACCTGGCGTTTCTGAGGACACTGGTCAGCCATGGTGTTTTGCTGCCCGTGGCGAATCAATCGGGTTCGGTCACCTGTAACGAAGGTAAGCATCCGCTCAATCTTTGGACCCGCTGGGACGC
Source organism: Pseudomonas cucumis (assembly GCF_030687935.1). Classification (GTDB taxonomy): domain Bacteria; phylum Pseudomonadota; class Gammaproteobacteria; order Pseudomonadales; family Pseudomonadaceae; genus Aquipseudomonas; species Aquipseudomonas cucumis. The sequence continues at coordinate 1,391,936 of NZ_CP117454.1, forward strand.
CGCGCTGGAGTTTTACCTGAGTACCCGGACCGGCTCGCACACACCCTACATCAGCGTTGTCGATCTGGACACGGAGCTGGAGCAAAAAGCCTCGACGCAACGCCAGCCTTCGGCGTTCAAGGACTATTGGTCCCATCCGTTCATCGCCCTGGAAAATCCGCTGCTGACGCCCTGTGCGATCACTCAGCCGACGCTGCTGGACTCGCTGTGCAATCGCCGCACGTCACGAACCTTCAGTGACCAGCCGTTGAGTTCGGCGCAACTGTCTTTGTTGCTCTACTACACCTGGGGCGCGACCGTCATGGAGCAGAACCGCATGGGCGACTACTTCCTGAAGAAGACCTCGCCGGCCGGCGGTTCGCTGCAGGGTACCGAGGTGTATGCGGTGCTGATGAACGTGCAGGGTTTCGAGCGGGGCCTTTACCACTATTCAGTACGCCGTCATGGGCTTGAGCTGATTTCCCTGGAAGATCCGCGAACCTGGATCAGCGAGGCTTGTGGTGGACAGGCGTGGATCAAGGATGCGGCAGCGGTGTTCGTTTCCACGGCGCGGGTCGAGCGAATGGCCTGGAAATACGAATTCAGCCGCGCACTGCGGGTGGCGCTGATGGATGCCGGGCATCTGAGTCAGACCTTTTCACTGCTGGCCACCGCCCTGGGCCTGGGCTCTTTTACCACTGCGGCATTACGTGATGAAATGTTCGAAAACCGCTTGGGGCTCGATTATCTGGAGGAACCGGTGTTTCTGGTCAACGGAGTCGGGGGGTGAAGTGAACAGGCTGGTTTATTCACGGCCAACAAAAAGCCCACCAATCGGTGGGCTTCGTGTTTACCGCGCTATCAGAACAACTTCATCTTCGGCGCTTCTTCTTTCAACGGCTCGTTCTTCGCCGTCTGTTCATTCCAGCCACCGCCCAATGCCTTGTACAGATTGACCGCGCTGGTCAGCTGCGCCAGGCGGTCGGTGATCAGCGCCTGTTGGGCACTGAACAGCTGACGCTGGGCGTCGAGGAAGGTCAGGTTGCTGTCGACACCGATGCGGTAACGACGCTCGGCCAGACGGTAGTAGTCCTGGTTGGCGCTGACGAAATCACGCTGAGCCTGCAACTGCTCGGTGTAGGTCTGGCGTGCGGCCAGGCCATCGGCAACTTCCTGGAAGGCCGTTTGAATGGACTTCTCGTAGTTCGCCACGCTGATGTCTTTCTGGATTTTCGAGTAATCCAGGCTGGCGCGCAGGCTGCCGGCGTTGAAGATCGGCAGGTTTATCTGCGGCTGGAACAACCAGGTGCCCGAACCGCCCTTGAACAGACCGGACAAGTCCGGGCTCAGGGAGCCGGCATTGGCGGTCAGGCTGATGCTCGGGAAGAACGCCGCCCGTGCCGCGCCGATGTTGGCGTTGGCGGCCTTGAGGTTGTATTCGGCCTGGAGGATGTCCGGACGACGTTGCAGCAAGTCCGACGGCAGGCCGGCCGGCACTTCGCTCAGCAGGTCGTCCGACAGTGGCTTGGCCGCTTGCAGATTGGCCGGGATACCGGTGCCGAGCAGCAGCACCAGGCTGTTTTCATCCTGGGCGACCTGACGGGTGTATTTGGCCAGTTGCGCGCGGGCGTTTTCCACCGAGGTACGCGACTGGGCCAGGTCCAGCGCCGAGGCTACACCCACTTCATTGCTGCGCGAGGTGAGTTTGAAACTCTCCTCATAGGCGCCGAGGGTTTCCTGGGTCAGTTTCAGCAGCTCTTTGTCAGCCTGCCAGGTCAGGTAGGCATTGGCCACGCTGGCCACCAGGCTGATCTGCGTGCTGCGACGCGCTTCTTCAGTGGCGAAATACTTCTGCAGGGCTTCTTCGCTCAGGCTGCGCACCCGACCGAACAGGTCGAGTTCATAGGCACTGATGCCGACGGTAGCCGAGTAGGAACTGCTGATGTTCGCTTCACCGGTTTGCGAGGCCCGTGCCGGAACTCGCTGACGGCTGCCGCTGCCGGTGGCCGAAACGGCCGGGAACAGATCGGCACGCTGAATGCGGTACTGAGCCGCATAAGCGTCGATGTTCAGCGCCGCGACACGCAGGTCACGGTTGTTCTCCAGCGCGGTCTGAATCAGCTGTTGCAACGCCGGGTCGTGGAAAAACTGCTTCCAACCTTGTTCGGCAGCGGCCTGGTTGGGCGCCTGGGCCGGCGAATAGGCCGGGCCTTGCGGGTATTGGCCCGCCACCGGTGCTTCAGGCTGCTGATAATCGGGTATCAGCGAGCAGCCGCTCAGCACGAAGGCGGCGACTGCGATGGAGAGTAGCGACTTGCTCATTAGCCAGCCTCTTTAGAAGGTTCAATAGCGTCGTCATCTTGGTCGGCGATTTTGCGCTGACCCATGGACGACACGGTGACAAAGAACAATGGGACCCAGAAGATCGCCAGCACAGTGGCCGTGATCATACCGCCAATCACCCCGGTACCGATCGCATGCTGGCTACCCGAACCGGCGCCCGTGGAAATGGCCAGTGGTACCACGCCGAGCACGAACGCGAGCGAGGTCATGATGATCGGTCGCAGACGCATCCGGCAGGCTTCGATTGCGGCATCGCGCAGGCTACGTCCTTGCTCATGCAGTTCCTTGGCGAACTCGACGATCAGAATGGCGTTTTTCGCCGCCAGCCCGATCGTGGTCAACAGCCCCACCTGGAAGTACACGTCGTTGGACAGGCCGCGCAGGCTGGTCGCCATCAGCGCACCGATGATCCCCAGCGGTACCACCAGCATCACCGCGATCGGGATCGACCAGCTTTCATACAACGCCGCCAGACACAGGAACACCATCAGCAGCGACAAGGCGTACAACGCTGGCGCTTGCGAGCCGGACAGACGTTCCTCGTACGACAGGCCGGTCCAGGAAATACCGACACCGGCCGGCAGTTTCTTGGCCAGGGCTTCGACTTCGGCCATCGCTTCACCGGTGGAATAGCCTGGCGCCGGGGCACCGAGGATTTCCATCGCTTCTACGCCGTTGTAACGGGCCAGTTTCGGCGAACCGTAGATCCACTCACCCTTGGCGAACGACGAGAACGGAACCATGGTGCCGGCGCTGTTGCGCACGTACCACTTCTTCAGGTCTTCGGGGCTCATGCGAGCGCCAGGCAGGCCTTGGATGTAAACCTTCTTCACGCGACCGCGGTCGATGAAGTCGTTCACATAGCTACTGCCCAGGGCAATCGACAGGGTGTTGTTGATGTCGGTGAGGGTCACGCCCAGGGCGCTGGCCTTCTCATCGTCGATTTCCAGCTGGTATTGCGGCTCGTCGTTCAGACCGTTAGGACGGACTTGCGACAGGACCTTGCTTTGCGCCGCCATGCCGAGGAACTGGTTACGGGCTTCCATCAGCTTTTCGTGACCGATACCGGCGCGGTCCTGTAGAAACACGTCGAAACCGGTAGCGTTACCCAGTTCCAGTACCGCCGGTGGCGCGAAGGCAAACACCATGGCATCACGGAAGGTAAAGAAGTGCTGTTGGGCACGGGCCGCCAGTTTGAACACGCTGTTGTCGGCGTTACGTTCTTCCCATGGTTTGAGCATGATGAACGCCATACCCGAACTCTGACCACGGCCGGCGAAGTTGAAGCCGGTCACGGTAAACACCGAGGCCACTGCGTCGCCTTCGCCGCCTTCATTGCTCGGACGCAGCAGGAATTCGCGCATTTCGTCCACGACCACTTGCGTGCGCTGGGAGCTGGAACCGGCCGGTGTCTGCACCTGGGCAAACAGTACGCCCTGGTCTTCTTCCGGCAGGAACGCCGTTGGAATACGGGTGAACAACCAGATCATGCCAACCACGATGATCAGGTACGCCAGCAAGTACGGAGCCTTGTGCGCGAGCATGTTACCGACGCCGCGCTCGTAGCTTTTGACGCCACGGTCGAAGCTGCGGTTGAACCAGCCGAAGAAGCCGCGTTTCGGCGTGCCGTGCTCACCTTTCGGAATCGCTTTGAGCATGGTGGCGCAGAGCGCCGGGGTGAAGATCAACGCGACCAGTACCGACAGGGCCATGGCCGAGACGATGGTGATCGAGAACTGCTTGTAGATCACACCGGTGGAGCCACTGAAGAACGCCATCGGCAACAGTACTGCCGACAGAACCAAGGCAATACCGACCAACGCACCCTGGATCTGCCCCATGGATTTCTTGGTGGCCTCCTTGGGTGACAGTCCTTCTTCGCTCATGACCCGTTCGACGTTTTCCACCACGACGATGGCATCGTCCACCAGCAAGCCGATGGCCAACACCATACCGAACATGGTCAGGGTGTTGATGCTGAAGCCGAACGCCGCGAGGATCCCGAACGTACCCAGCAATACCACCGGCACGGTCATCGTGGTGATGACGGTGGCGCGGAAGTTTTGCAGGAACAGGAACATCACCAGGAACACCAGTACGATCGCTTCAACCAGGGTTTCAACCACACCCTTGATCGACTCGGTCACCACCGGGGTGGTGTCGTACGGGAACACCACTTCCATCCCTTCCGGGAAGAACGGCTTGAGGGTGTCGATGGTGTTGCGCAGGGCTTTTGCGGTGTCGAGGGCGTTGGCGCCGTTGGCCAGTTTCACCGCCAGGCCGGAGGCCGGGGCGCCGTTGAACTGGGCGCTGATCGAGTAGTTTTCGCCACCCAGACCGACTTCCGCAACGTCGCCGACGCGCACTTGCGAACCGTCCTTGTTGACCTTCAGCAAGATCGCCTTGAACTGCTCGGCAGTCTGCAGACGGGTCTTGCCGATGATCGTCGCGTTCAGCTGTTGGCCGGGCAGGGCAGGCAAACCGCCAAGTTGACCGGACGAGACCTGAACGTTCTGCGCCGCGATGGCGGTTTTCACGTCCACCGGGGTCAGGTTGTAGTTATTCAACTTGGCCGGGTCGAGCCAGATTCGCATCGCGTACTGGGCACCGAAGACCTGGAAGTCACCGACACCGGCCGTGCGCGAAATCGGGTCCTGCATGTTCGACACGATGTAGTTGGACAGGTCGTCCTTGGTCATGCTGCCGTCGCGCGACACCACGCCGATGACCATCAGGAAGTTTTTCACCGACTTGGTCACGCGGATGCCCTGTTGCTGCACTTCTTGCGGTAGCAGCGGGGTGGCCAGGTTCAGCTTGTTCTGGACCTGAACCTGCGCGGTATCGGAGTTGGTGCCCTGCTCGAAGGTCGCGGTAATGGTCATGTTGCCGTCGGAGTTACTTTCCGACGAGACATAACGCAGATTATCGATACCGTTGAGCTGTTGCTCGATCACCTGCACCACGGTGTCCTGCACGGTTTGTGCAGACGCGCCCGGGTAGGTCACAGAGATCGCAATGGCCGGTGGCGCAATGCTTGGGTACTGGTTGATCGGCAGTTTGAGAATCGATAGAGCCCCGACCAGCATAATCACCAGGGCAATCACCCAGGCGAAAATCGGACGGTCGATAAAAAATTTCGACATGGTTTACTCCCCTTTGCCGCCGACAGCTGTGTTAGCTGCGTGTGCGGGGGCCGGGCTCTTTATGCCAACGTTCGTGGCTTCAGTGGCCTTGACTTCAACGCCAGGTCTGACGAATTGCAGCCCTTCGGTGATCACGCGATCGCCGGCTTTCAGACCGTCTTCAATCAGCCATTGGTTACCGACGGTGCGGCTGGCCTTGAGCTGACGCAGTTCGACCTTGTTGTCCGGACCGACGACCAGCGCGGTCGGAGAGCCTTTGAGGTCGCGGGTCACGCCTTGTTGCGGAGCCAGAATCGCCGCGCTGTCCACACCGGCCTGCAGCTTCGCGTGAACGAACATGCCCGGCAGCAGGGTGTGATCAGGGTTCGGGAACACGGCACGCAGGGTCACGGAGCCAGTGGTCTGGTCAACCGAAACTTCGGAGAACTCAAGCTTGCCGTCCAGCGTGTACTGGCTGCCGTCTTCCAGGGTCAGCTTGACCGCGGCGGCGTTGTCGCCAGCCTTTTGCAGACGACCGCTTTCCAGTTCGCGGCGCAGCTCAAGCAGCTCCACCGAAGACTGGGTGACGTCGACGTAGATCGGGTCCAGTTGCTGAATGACGGCCATGGCGTCGGTCTGGCCGCTGCTGACCAGCGCGCCTTCGGTCACCGACGAACGGCCGATGCGACCAGAGATCGGTGCGTAAACCTTGGTGTAGCGCACGTTGATCTGGGCGCTCTGCAGGGACGCTTCCGATTGCAGGCGGTTGGCCAGCGCTGTGTCGTATTCCTGACGGCTGACAGCCTGTTCGTCGACCAGTTGCTTGTAGCGGTCGGAGATCGACTTGGTCGAACGCAGGTTGGCTTCGGCGCTTTTCAGGGTCGCGTCATAGACCGATGGGTCGATCTGATAGAGCTGCTGACCGGCCTTGACGTCGCCGCCTTCCTTGAACAGTCGTTTGAGAATGATGCCGTTGACCTGTGGGCGAACTTCGGCGATGCGGAACGCACTGGTGCGCCCCGGAAGTTCGGACGTCAAGGTGAAGGCTTGAGGTTGCAGGGTTACGACGCCGACCTGAGGGGCTGGTGCGGCAGGTGCCGCCTCTTCCTTTTTACATCCGCTGAGCAGCGATGCCAGGGCGACGGCAGTAACCAGAGCGGTAACAGCTGGCTTGAATTGCATGAAGATCCTCGGGTCAGGCGCGCACATTGCGCACAAGAAATGTGGAAGGTTAAAAAATTTTTTCCGGGTGGATAAGTAGCTTGCTAATGAATATACTTACGTTCATGGTTGTTTGTAAAGGCCTTGGCGGTGTACCCACATGGTTACAAAAGCCGTTGAAAGGTTTGAATTGTAGGCCTGATGAGACGCCCAAGAGCGCTCGCCCCACTTTTATTCAGCTGATATTCAGACATCGCTGAAGCACCCCTGATTGAGGTTTTACTGCCATGGTCCGTCGTACCAAAGAGGAAGCTCAAGAAACCCGAAGCCAGATACTCGAAGCGGCAGAAAAAGCCTTTTACGAGCGGGGCGTGGCCCGCACGACGCTGGCGGATATCGCTACCCTGGCCGGCGTGACTCGCGGGGCCATCTACTGGCATTTCAGTAACAAGGCGGATCTGGTGCAGGCGATGCTCGATACCTTGCATGAGCCGCTGGATGAAATGGCCAAGGCCAGTGAAAGCGAAGATGAACTCGATCCGCTGGGTTGCATGCGCAAACTGCTGATTCATTTGTTTCATCAAGTTGCCCTGGACCCGAAAACCCGACGCATCAACGAGATTCTGTTTCATAAGTGCGAATTCACCGATGAAATGTGCGATCTGCGCCAGCAGCGCCGAACGGCCAGTCTCGATTGCAATGTGCGAATCGCTCTGGCCCTGAGTAATGCGGTGAATCGCGGGCAATTGCCGGAAAACCTCGACACTGCTCGCGCGGCCATCAGTTTGCATGCCTATATAGATGGCATTCTGTATCAATGGCTGTTGGCGCCCGACAGTTTTCAACTGCACACCGAGGCCGAGCGCTGCGTCGATACAGGGTTGGATATGCTGCGCTTGAGTCCCAGCCTGCGCAATTGAACAAAATGCGTAATTGGATCCGTTTGTGTCAAGACTTGAAGCGGGGGAATATCCCTGCTTCGCTCGCCTTTTGGTAATGGGGTGCTTTTATATACATACGTTCGCCAGGTTGATAGGTAGCGAGCTACGTATTTTGTAGGGATTTTGTGTCGAGTGTGTGAATGAGTGTTAACAACCCAGGCTACAAGGGCGCCGAGCAGCCGATCAAGGGTATCGCGCTGATTTGCCTGGCGGTGTTGTTGTTCGCCAGTCACGACACTTTGTCCAAGTACCTGTCCGGGTTCTATCCGATCGTGATGGTGGTGTGGGCACGCTACGTGGTGCACACCTTGTTGATGCTGGTGATTTTCGTGCCACGCAGTGGTTTCTCGGTGGTAGTGCGCACCAAGCGTCCGGGTTTGCAGTTATTACGTGCCCTGTGCCTGATCGGCACCAGCCTGTTTTTCACTACCGGCCTGCGTTACATCCCCTTGGCTGAAGCCACCGCCGTCACTTTTCTTGCTCCTTTATTGGTGACCGCGTTGTCCGTACCGCTGCTGCATGAGCGGGTAACCCGCAATCAGTGGCTGGCGGTGCTGAGTGGATTTGTCGGCGTGTTGATCGTCGTGCGGCCCGGCGGTGCGCTGTTCACCCCGGCGATTCTGCTGCCGCTGTGTTCGGCGCTGTGTTTTGGCTTTTATCAATTGCTCACCCGACTGCTCAGCGGTATCGACAGCCCGACCACCAGCAACTTTCTTACCGGCATTCTCAACAGCCTGATCATGACTGCGCTGGTGCCGTTCTTTTGGAGCACGCCGACGCTGCTGCACGGCCTGTTCATGATCGGGCTTGGCACTTGCGGCATGCTCGGTCACATGCTGCTGACCCAAGCCTTCCGCCATGCAGCGCCGGCGATGCTGGCACCCTTCAGTTACGGGCAGATTCTGTTTGCCGGGATATACGGGTATTTGATCTTCGACCATACCCCGGACAGCTTTGGCGTGATCGGTATCACGGTGATTTGCCTCAGCGGTCTTGCGGTCGCCTGGGGACAGCGCAAGCGCTGACAAGATCGTAGCCTTCGGACGATCTTTTGATCTTCCATACGCAAAAGCCCCGGCTCTTCCGAGTCGGGGCTTTTGCGTTTCAACGGCGCACGTTTACAACACCGGGTAGTCGATGTAACCGACTGGACCCTTCGCATAGAACAGTTCCGGACGCGCCTCGTTCAACGGCGCATCGGCCTTCAAGCGCGCCGGCAGGTCCGGGTTGGCGATAAACGGCACGCCGAAGGCGACCGCATCAGCCTTGCCGCTGGCCAGCCACTCGTTGGCGCTGTCCTTGGTGAAGCGTTCGTTGGCGATGTAGGGGCCGCCGAAGGCTTCTTTCAGTTGTGGGCCGAGGCTGTCGCCGGCTTCTTTCTCGCGCGAGCAGATGAAGGCGATGCCGCGTTTACCCAATTCGCGAGCGACATAGGTGAAGGTCTCGGACAGATTGTCATCGCCCATGTCATGGAGATCGGCACGGGGTGACAGGTGCACACCCACGCGGCCCGGGCCCCAGATCTCGATGGCGGCATCGGTGACTTCCAGCAACAGACGCGCACGGTTTTCCAGGGAGCCGCCATAGTTGTCGGTGCGCTGGTTGGTGCTGCTTTGCAGGAACTGGTCGAGCAGGTAACCGTTGGCGCCATGGATTTCCACACCGTCGAAACCGGCCGCCTTGGCGTTCTCGGCACCCACGCGGTAAGCGTCGATGATGTCGGCGATTTCAGCGGTTTCCAGAGCGCGCGGGGTTGGGAAATCGGCCAATGGACGCACCAGGCTGACATGACCCTTGGGCTGGATGGCACTCGGCGCGACCGGTGCTTCGCCGTTCAGGTACAAGGGGTGGGAAATCCGACCCACGTGCCACAGTTGCAGGAAGATTTTGCCACCAGCGCCGTGGATTGCTTTGGTCACGTTGCTCCAGCCGCGCACCTGGTCGTTGGACCAGATACCGGGAGTGTCCGGGTAGCCCACGCCTATCGGCGTCACCGAAGTCGCTTCACTGAGGATCAGGCCGGCAGAGGCGCGTTGCACGTAGTACTCGGCCATCAGCGCGTTCGGCACACGGCCTTCGTCGGCGCGGCAACGGGTCAGCGGCGCCATGATGATGCGGTTGGCCAACTCGAGGTCGCCCAGTTTGATCGGATCGAAAATAGTCGTCATTTAATAGAACCCTCATGAGGTATCAGTTGGTAGCAGGGACCAGTTCGGGATTACCGCTCTGACGGAAAGTAATCAGGGTCACCAGCAGGGCGAGTACCGCCAGTGCCGCGGCCGCGAGCGGCACGCGGGTCAGACCGAAACCGTGGGCGATGACGCTGCCGCCGACCCAGGCACCCAGCGCGTTGCCGACGTTGAACGCGCCGATGTTCAGGGTCGACACCAGGTTCGGTGCCGCCTTGCCGTAGGTCACCACGTTCACTTGCAGGGCGGGTACGGCGGCAAAGCACGCAGTGGCCCAGAGGAATAGGGTGATTTCGGTGGGGATCACGGCAATGCTGGTCCAGGTCAGCACGGTGGACACGACCGCCATGGTGATGAACACACCGATCAGCGTCGCAGCCAGGCTTTTGTCAGCCAGCTTGCCGCCAATGATGTTGCCGACCGTCAGGCCCAGGCCGATGAGCATCAAGGTCCAGGTCACGCCGCGCGGCGAGACTCCGGTGACCTCGCCCAACAGAGGCGCGACATAGGTGAACAAGGTGAAGACCGAGGCGGCGAACAATGCAGTCATGCTCAACGACAACCAGATGCCGGCGCCTTTGAGGGCGCGCAGTTCGGCGCGCATGTCGAGTTTCTCTTCATCGCGCTTGGCCGGCAGGAAGCGAATCAGGCCGATCAGCGCAATCACACCGATCACGGTCACCGCCCAGAAGGTCGAACGCCAACCGGCTTCCTGACCGAGCGCGGTGCCCAGCGGCACGCCAAGGACATTGGCCAGGGTCAGGCCGGTGAACATCAAGGCCACGGCCGATGCACGTTTGTTGGCCGGCACCAGACCTGCCGCCACCACCGAACCGATGCCGAAGAAGGCGCCGTGACACAGCGCGGTGACCACACGGGCAAACATCAAAACGTTGTAGTCACTGGCCAGGGCGCAGAGCAGGTTGCCGATGATGAAGATGCCCATCAACGCTACCAATGCGGCCTTGCGCGGCAGTCTGGCGGTGGCCAGTGCCATGAACGGTGCACCGATGGCCACACCCAGGGCGTAACCGGTCACCAGCCAGCCGGCGCCGGGGATCGACACACCGAGATCGGCCGCCACCTCGGGCAACAGGCCCATGATGACGAACTCGGTGGTGCCGATGGCGAAGGCGCTCAAGGCCAGAATGAGTAGCGAGAGGGGCATTGTCAGTTCCTTGTCGGAGCGCTGAGCTCCTTGACGATGGCATCGAGGAACGCCTGAATCACGTCCTCGTTGCGTTTGAAAAAGTGCCATTGACCGGCCTTCTGGCTGCTGATCAGTCCCGCCCGTTGCAAGGTCGCCAAATGGGCGGACACGGTCGACTGCGACAGGCCGCAGCGTTGATCGATCTGTCCGGCGCAAATGCCGTACTCATGGTTGTGGAGTTGTTCCGGGAACTGGACCTTGGGGTCTTTCAGCCAGATGAGGATGTCTCGGCGTACTGGGTGTGCCAGCGCTTTTATTATTTCGTCGAGGTCGATGGTCATGATTTGGGGCTCGTGATGAGTAAAACGCTATATCGCGATGAGGCGAACTTTAAATCGGTACTTCGCGATATACCAATATGATTTTGGTCTGATGACCGCATGAATCGGTATATCGGGTTATAACGATATGGATGGCGCGGTGTTAAGCTGCGCGCATGAACTATCTCGCACATCTGCACCTCGGTGGCCAGCGCCCCGGTCAAATGCTCGGCAGTCTGTATGGCGATTTCGTCAAAGGGTGGCTGCAAGGGCAGTTCGATCCGGAGATAGAAGCGGCCATCCAGTTGCATCGCAGCATCGACGTGTTTACCGACCGCCATCCGCTGGTGGACATCGCCTTGTCGCGGTTTTCCATCACGCGCCGGCGTTACGCCGGGATTGTGCTCGATGTGTTTTTCGACCACTGCCTGGCGCGGGACTGGGTGCTATACGCTGACCGTCCGCTTGCGCAATTCACCTCGGACGTTTACCGGGTGCTGTCCGCCGAGCCGCAGTTGCCGGAGCGCCTGGCGAAGATTGCGCCGCACATGGTGGCCAATGACTGGTTGGGGGCTTATCAGGAGTTCGAAGTGCTTGAGCAGGTGTTGCGCGGGATTTCGTGCAGGTTGACCCGGCCGGAGGAGTTGGCGCGGGCGATGCAGGAATTACGGGTATTGTATGAGCCGTTGAGCGAGGATTTCCGGTTGTTCTATCCGCAGCTACAGGACTTTGCCCAAAACTATCCAACTACATAAATAACTGTGGGAGCGGGCAAGCCCGCTCCCACAGGGAATTGTGATTAAGCAGCAATAGCCGGGCGCATCGGGATTTGCTGCGTTTCCGGAATCGCCCCGAACAACACCTTCTGCACCGCCTGCTGCGCTTCGAACGCCAGCGCCGCACGCTCCCGGTCCTGGCATTCGATCGGCTTGAGCAAATGAATTTCCACCTCACCCCGATCATGGGCGAACAAGCGCATCAGGTGCGACAGCAAATCATCATCGCCAATGAACGGTGCCAAAGTATCGAGCTCGCCACCGCGCAGATAACGAATTGCTACCGGTTGCAATGCCACTTCGGAATCGATCGCAGCGGACAGCAAACGGCCATGGAACGTACGCAGCGAGCGGCCATCGGTGGTGGTGCCTTCGGGGAACATCAGCAGCGGATGCTCCTGCTCCAGATGGCGGGTCATTTGTTTGCGGATCAACTGGCTGTCGCCCGACCCGCGACGGATAAACAGGCTGCCGGCCTTGGCGGCCAGCCAGCCCGCCACAGGCCAGGTGCGCACTTCGGCCTTGGACAGGAACGACAGCGGTGTGAGCATGCCCAGCAACGGAATGTCGGTCCAGGACACGTGATTGCTGACCCAGAGCATCGGCGCCTTCGGCAACTCACCATGCACGGTCACGCGAAAGGGCAGGGCATTGCTCAGCCGCGCCATGAAAAACCGCGACCAGCGCTGGCGACGGACCATCGAATGGGCAATCCCCAGTCGCTCGAACAACCCGAACACACTGGCCATGCTCAAACCCAGCGTCACCACCAAAAGCACTCGCGCAATTCGCGCGTACACCCGCAAGCGGCTCATTACACAGCCGCCTTGAAGTGCTTGGCGTAGCGCGGGCAGAGCTCGTCGCGCTTGAGCAGGATGAACACGTCGGCTACCTGGAAGTCCTCGTCCCAGCACGGCTCGCCGCAGATTTTCGCCCCCAGGCGCATGTAGGCCTTGAGCAGTGGCGGCATTTCGGCGATGACGTTCGATGGAATAGCCAGCGTCGGCAATGGTTTCTTCGGCTCGGCCCGCAGGTGTTCGGTGCACAGGTAACGTTCGCGCAAGCGTTGCATGATCGCGTGGGCCTGAATGCCGCCGTCCTGCATCGGAATGCTCGCGCACCCCATCAAATAGCTGTAGCCGCCCTGGTTCAGCACTTCGGCCAGTTCACCCCAGAGCACTGCGATAGTGCCGCCGTTGCGGTAGGCCGGGTCGACGCAGGTGCGACCGATTTCCAGGATCGGGCCTTTCAAATGGACCAGACCATGCAGGCTGAATTCTTCTTCGCTGTAGAACTTGCCCAGGCTGCTGGCGGCCGTGTGGTCGAGCAACCGGGTGGTCGCCACCAGGCGCCCGGTGTTCAAGTCACGTACGCCGATATGGGCGCAGTGAACATCATAGTCATCCATGTCCAGACCCAGCTCCGCGCCTTTCAGCTTGGCGTTGAATTCGCCGCTGAACACGTTGAAGCGCAAGGCCTGGGCTTCCTGCAGCGCCTCGGCGCCCACCAGGCGTTCGGCTTGCAGGCGGCGTTCATTGCCGGTGTCGCTGATGCGGGCGATCTGAGTCATTGTGAGTCTCCGTACGGGCTGGCCACCCGTCTTGGGTTGCAGCCGATCGACTTTCTTTATGCAGCCGTGTTGTGCAAAGTCAGGCTATGTAGCCCCGGTGTCATCGCCATGAAGCTTTGATGATGCTTATATGACAGCCCACAAGGAGCCTCTTATGCCCTGGCAATCTCTGTTGAATCGCCGCGACCGTCTGCCCGCCAACCCGGACCTGGGCGAAGGATTTGCAACCTTGTTGCAACAGTTGGGCACGGTGACGCCGTTCGAATTGGCGGTGGTCGGTGGGCGGCTGATGGCGACACCGGGGCTGGCGTTTCTGGTCGGTTATCAGGCGGCTTTGCGCATGCTCTGGCCGAGCGCACCGCTGAGCCTCGGCGCGTTATGTGCGACCGAACAGCGCAGTTTGCGGGTGGCGGATATGCAGACCCGCCTGCGCGATTTGCGCCTGAGCGGGCGCAAGGATTTCGTCACCGCAGGCGATGCCGCCGACTGGTTGCTGGTGGCTGCTCGCAGTGAAGAACCCGGCGAAGTGCCGCGCTTGAACCTTGCGGTGGTTTATCCCGGCGAACCGGGTGTGCGTCTGGAAAAACTCGCGCCCATGCCGCTGATGCCGGACATAGGCCACGGCCGGTTGTTTCTCGACAACGCACTGTGTGAATTGCTCGCAGGGGATGGCTGGGATGCTTACGTCAAACCATTCCGCACCCTGGAAGACATCTATGTGCTGAGCGCCATGACTGCGTGGCTGTTTGGCGTAGGCCAAGACAGCGACTGGCCGCAAACCTTGCAACTGCGTCTACTGGCGTTGCTGGCCGGGTGCGCGGAAGTCAGCCGCCAGGCGCCGAACAATCCGGCCGGGCATGTGTTGCTGGGCGGGTTGTTTGCGCAGTTCGATGGGCTCAAGGCTGAAGTGAATCAGGCCCTGGCCGATGGCCCGCCACAATGGGCGGCGATGTGGCAGCGCGATCAGGGCGTGATGGATTTGGCGGCAGGGGCGCGGGGCAAGCGGTTGGCCAAGGCGTTGGCGGGATTGTTGTAAGGCTGAAGGGACCCTTCGCGGGCAAGCCTCGCTCCTACAGGATTTGTGCCGGGTGCGATCCCTGTAGGAGTGAGGCTTGCCCGCGAAGGCGATCTTATTGGCAACGCAAGTTCTAAAACTGTCATCAAGCTCAACTAGGCTCTGCAGGTTCATCCCTCCGAGCGCCCCTCATGTTCAAAGGCTTGTCCCTGATTTTCATGCTGCTGCTCAGCCTCGCGGCCCTGGCCGAAAACTGGCCGGCCGAGCAATGGTCGCCCGGCCCGAAAGTCACCGGCCCGGCACTTCAAGCCTTAGAGAATTACGCCTTCCCGCCCCGCGACGATGCCACTCACCAAGGCATTCGCACCGATGCCTTGCTGGTCATCCGCGATGGTCAGCTGATCTACGAACGCTACGCCAGCCCGACCACTGCTGAAACGCCGCACCTGACCTGGTCCATCAGCAAAAGCCTGATGGCCGCGGTGCTCGGGGTGGCCTATGGCGAAGGGCTGTTCAAACTGCAGGACCCGGCGGTGCAGTTCTATCCTGCGCTGGAAAAACATCCCGGCATGACCATGGCCGACCTGCTGCACTGGGCCTCAGGCCTGGACTGGCAGGAAGACTACGAATACGCACCATTGAAGTCCTCGGTGGTGGCCATGCTTTACACCCGTGGTCACCGCGACATGGCCGCGTTCACCGCCGACCACGACGAGTACGCCAAACCTGGCCAGGCATTCCGCTACTCCAGCGGCGACAGCAACCTGCTGGCGGCAGCGCTGAAAACCATCGTCGGCCTGGCCCGTTATCCGGATTATCCGTGGACCGCGCTGTTCGAACCCTTGGGGATTCGCAGTGCGGTGTGGGAAGCGGATGCCACGGGCACGTTTGTCGCTTCGTCCTACGCCTACCTCACCGCCCGGGATCTGGCGCGGGTCGGCCTGTTGATGGCGCGCGACGGTCGTTGGCGTGAGCGGCAATTACTGCCCAAAGATTGGGTCGACTTCAGCCGCGAGCCTTTTGCCCACTATCAAGCCAACCAGGATGAAGCGGTGCCCGGCGGACATTGGTGGCTCAATCGCGCAGTGGATGGCGCGACACAACCCTGGCCCGCCGCCCCCGCCGACACCTTCGCCGCGTTGGGCCATTGGGGCCAGGCGATGTACGTGATTCCCAGCGAAAAGCTGGTGATCGTGCGCTACGGCGATGACCGCGATGGAAGTTATCGGCACAACGAATTGCTCAAACTCGCGCTCAAAGCCTTTGCCATGAAGGTGCAGCCATGAGTCGCCGCAGTTTTATTCGCCGTCGGCCATTCAGCACACTGTTGCTGGTGCTGCTGATCGCCTTGCTTGGCTGGGGTTGGCAGGAGCGTTTGGCGCTGTGGGCCTTCCCCGACATCATCAGCGCCTACACCGCCAAGGAATACTGCTCGTGCCGCTATGTGATGAACAATCCGGCCGAGTATTGCCAGAGTTATGTGAAGCAGTATTTATCCATCAGTGGGTTCGTCGATGACGCCGCGAATAAGCACGTGACGGTTGGTGGTATGGGGCGCAGCAACAGCGCCGCTTGGGTTGGCGAACGGCAGGGTTGCCGGTTGATGCCCTGAAAAGATCGCAGTTATGTAGCAGCTGCCGAAGGCTGCGTTCGGCGGCGAAGCCGTCGTAAAACCATGCATTGCGGTGTTTCAGATAGATAGAAGTGACCGGCCTTTGGCGACGGCTGCGCCGCCGAACGCAGCCTTCGGCAGCTGCTACAGGTTTGCAACTGGCTTGCGGACAGTTAAGGTTCGCTCAGGTTTATCTGCCCCCGAGTTTTTATGTTCAAGCGTTCCATCTGCAAAACCCTCGCCTTCCTGCTGCTGGCCGGTGCCACCGTGTCGGCCCAGGCCAATTGGTATCTGGATGGCGAGTCTTCGCGGCTGTCATTCATCAGCACTAAAAACGCCAACATCTCCGAAGTGCAGCGCTTTCTGGTGCTGCACGGCAAGGTCGATCCCAAGGGCCTGGCGCAGGTAGAGGTCGAGCTGGAGTCGGTCAACAGCGGCATTCCGTTGCGCGACGAACGCATGCGCAAGGAGCTGTTCGAGATCCAGACGTTCCCTGAAGCGCTGATCACCACACAAATCGATCTGCGGCCGATCAACGACCTGGCACCCGGTGCGCAACTGGAGTTGCGCTTGCCGCTGACCGTCAACCTGCATGGCAAACAACACCAATACAACGCCGAACTGCTGGCGACCCGTCTCGATGATCGACGCTTCCAAGTGGTGACCCTTGAGCCTTTGGTGATCAGCGCTGAAGATTTCGACCTGGCCCCGGGCCTGGAAAGCTTGCGCAAGGTTGCCGGTTTATCGGCCATCAGTCTGTCGGTGCCGGTGGGTGCGGTGCTGATTTTCACGGCGCGCTGAGATGCGCGGCGCAATTTTCCCGTGGCGCGAAGGCAACCGCTTTGAACTGCTGATCGATGGCCCGCAGTTTTTTCCGCGAATGCTGGTGGCGATTGCCCGCGCCGAAGAACAAGTCGAACTGGAACTGTACCTGGTGGAGGCGGGGGCTTGCGCCGAGGCCATGGTCCAGGCGCTGGTCCAGGCTGCCGAGCGTGGCGTGCGGGTGCGTTGCCTGTTCGATGACTATGGCAGCCTGGCCTTTACCCTGACCTTGCGCCAGCGCCTGACGGCCGCCGGTGTCGAGTTGCGTTTCTACAATCGCCTGAGCTGGCGCCGTTGGGTGGGCAATTTCTATCGCGATCACCGCAAGCTGCTGCTGGTGGATCAATGCCTGGCGGTGGTCGGTGGCACCGGGGTCACCGATGAGTTCTGGACACCGGGCGAAGACACCAGCGAATGGCACGAAGTGATGGTGGAAATCGTCGGACCGTTGGTGATCGACTGGCAGTTGCTGTTCGACCGCCAATGGATCGCCAACCGCTATCGCCGCGCCTGGAAACCCGCTGCGCACTTCGGTTTGCCGCGCTTGCCGCGAGTGCCGGCCATGGGCGAGGGCATGGGCCGGGTCGCCTACGCCGACGCCCGCCAACACCGCGATATTCTGCAATCGCTGGTTCGCGCGCTGAACAGCGGTCAGCGCCGAATCTGGCTGGCCACGCCGTACTTCCTGCCGACCTGGAAAGTCCGCCGCTCACTGCGCCGCGCGGCGGCTCGTGGCGTCGATGTGCGTCTGCTGCTGACCGGGCCGCGCACCGATCACCCGTCGGTGCGCTACGCCGGGCATCGCTACTACCCGCGTCTGCTCAGGTCCGGGGTGAAGATCTTCGAATACCAGCCGTGTTTCCTGCACCTGAAAATGGTGTTGATCGATGACTGGGTGAGCATCGGCTCCTGCAACTTCGATCACTGGAATCTGCGTTTCAATCTGGAGGCCAATCTTGAGGCACTGGACCCTGGGCTGACTCGAGCGGTGGCGGCGAGTTTCGAGAATGACTTTGCCCTGAGCCAGGAAGTCAGCCTCGAAGCATGGAAGCGCCGACCGTTGTGGCGGCGGGTCAAGCAGAGGGTGTGGGGATGGGTGGATCGGCTGGTGGTGAATCTGCTGGATCGGCGGGGCTGATCGTTCCCACGCGGAGCGTGGGAACGATCAATAGCGGGTTACAGCAATTCGAAACTCTGCTGCGTCACATCCTGGGAATCCAGGCCGATCTGCACGTTGAACTTGCCGGGTTCCGCGGCGTATTTGAGCTGGGCGTTGTAGAACTTCAGGTCTTCCTCGGTGATGGTGAAGTGCACGACTTTCTGTTCGCCGGCCTTGACCAGTACTTTCTGGAAGTTCTTCAGTTCCTTGACCGGGCGGATCATCGAACCGGTCACGTCCTGGATGTACAGCTGCACCACGGTTTCGCCATCACGCTTGCCGGTGTTCTTCACCACGACGCTGGCGTCGAGCTTGCCGGTCTTGTTCAGTGTCGTCGAAGACAGCGCCATGTCGGTCAGGCTGAACTGGGTGTAGCTCAGGCCGAAGCCGAACGGGAACAGCGGCCCGGTGGTGTCTTCGAAATACTGCGAGGTGTAGTTGCCCGGTTTGCCCGGAGTGAACGGCCGGCCAATACTCAGGTGGTTGTAGTAGGTTGGAATCTGACCCACCGAGCGCGGTACGGTGATCGGCAGTTTGCCCGACGGGTTGTAGTCGCCGAACAGCACGTCAGCAATGGCGTTGCCGCCTTCGGTGCCGCTGAACCAGGTTTCCAGAATCGCGTCAGCCTGCTCGTTCTCTTCGAGAATCGACAGCGGACGGCCGTTCATCAACACCAGCACCAGCGGTTTGCCGGTGGCTTTCAACGCCCTGATCAGCTCGCGCTGGTTGGCCGGGATGTTCAGGTCGGTGCGGCTCGACGATTCGTGGGACATGCCACGGGATTCGCCCACCGCGGCCACCACCACATCAGCATCCTTGGCGGCTTTTACTGCTTCGTCGATCAACACGTTGGCTGGGCGGGGATCGTCCACCACTTCCGGCGCATCGAAATTGAGGAAGTTCAGGTAATCGAGGATTTTCTTGTCGCTGGTGATGTTCGCGCCACGGGCGTAGATCAGCGTCGACTGTGCCCCCAGCGCATTCGTCATGCCGTCGAACAGGGTCACCGATTGCGCAGGCCGGCCAGCGGCCGCCCAACTGCCCATCATGTCGATCGGCGCCTTGGCCAGCGGGCCGACCAGAGCGATTTTTGCGGTTTTCTTCAGCGGCAGGGTTTCGCCCTGGTTCTTCAGCAACACCAGGCTGCGGCGCGCGACATCGCGGGCCTCGGCACGGTGCAGGCGGCTTTCGGCGTAGGTGTCGGCCGGGTCATCCTCGGCCTTGCCGATGCGCAGGTACGGGTCTTTGAACAGGCCCATGTCGTACTTGGCGGCGAGCACTTCACGCACGGCGTTGTCGATGTCTTTCTGTTCGATCTCGCCGGCCTTCAACAGCCCTGGCAATTCCTTGGCGTAGAGCGTGTCGTTCATGCTCATGTCGATGCCGGCCTTGATCGCCAGCTTCGCCGCTTCACGACCGTCACGGGCAACGCCGTGCTTGATCAGCTCGAAAATCGCCCCGTGGTCACTGACCGCCAGGCCCTTGAAGCCCCATTCCTTGCGCAGCAGGTCGTTCATCAGCCAGGTGTTGGCGGTGGCCGGCACGCCGTTGATCGAGTTCAGCGCTACCATCACCCCGCCGGCACCGGCGTCGATGGCGGCGCGGTACGGTGGCAGGTAATCCTGGTACATCTTGACCGGGCTCATGTCGACGACGTTGTAGTCGCGACCGCCCTCGACCGCGCCGTACAAGGCAAAATGCTTGACGCTGGCCATGATGCTGTCGGCCGCGTTCGCACCGGTGCCCTGGAAGGCCTTGACCATTACGCCGGCAATCCGCGAAACCAGATAAGTGTCTTCGCCGAAGCCTTCGGACGTGCGGCCCCAGCGTGGGTCGCGGGAGATGTCGACCATCGGCGCGAAGGTGATGTCGAGGCTGTCAGCCGCCGCTTCCTGGGCGGCGATGCGCCCGGAGCGGCCAATGGCGTCCATGTCCCAGCTCGAGGCCAGGGCCAGCGGAATCGGGAAAATGGTGCGGTGGCCGTGGATCACGTCATAGGCGAAGAACATCGGGATCTTCAACCGGCTGCGCATGGCCGCGTCCTGCATCGGACGGTTTTCGGCGCGGGTGATCGAGTTGAACGTGCCGCCGATATTGCCGGCGGCGATTTCCTTGCGGATCATCTCCCGCGGCATTTCCGGGCCGATGCTGATCAGGCGCAACTGGCCGATCTTTTCATCGAGGGTCATCTGCTTCATCAAGTTAGTGATGAAAGCGTCCTTGTTCTCCAGAGGTGCGGGCGTCGTGGCGGCCAATACGGTATGACTGGCCAGGCTGACGAACAGGCCCAGCAAACACAGCTTCTTCATGAATTGTTTTCTCAAAAGCCAAAACGGCAGTGAATACACGCCGGTCAGCCAAAATTTTGGGAGCGACTATTGTTGTTCAGGTGAATGCAGCACACTTCTGCAATGTGTTAGCGCCGGGGCATCTTTTAGCCCATCGGCTCGATGCAATCCAGTAGCGGCGCAAATTATGCCCCAAGAGCCGGGTTCAGAGTTCGCAGGTTGTTTCATAAACGGAATATGCAAGGGAGCATCAACCAGATGAATGTACGACATCACTATCGGTCGAGCCTGCAGGTTGCAGCCCTGATGTGGCTGACAACACTGCTGGCCGGCTGCGGCATCAACAATATTCCGACCCTCGACGAACAGGCCAAGGGCGCCTGGGGCCAGGTGCAGAACCAGTACCAGCGTCGCGCCGACCTGATTCCCAACCTGGTGGAAACCGTCAAGGGGTATGCCCAGCATGAGCAGGAAACCCTGACCGCGGTGATCGAAGCCCGCGCCAAGGCCACCTCGATTCAGGTAGATGCCAGCACGCTGGACAATCCGGAAAAACTCAAACAGTACGAGCAGGCGCAGAATCAGCTGACCGGCGCCCTGAGTCGGTTGATGGTGGTGTCCGAGCGCTACCCGGACCTCAAGGCCAACCAGAACTTCCTGGCGCTGCAATCGCAACTTGAAGGCACCGAGAACCGCATTGCGGTGGCGCGCCGCGACTTCATCCTGGCGGTGCAGAAATACAATACCGAGATCCGTACCTTTCCCGGTCGTCTGTGGCACACCGTGATGTATAGCGATCTGCCAATCCGCGAAACCTTCGAGGCCACCAGCCCCGGTGCCGAGAAAGCGCCTGAAGTGAAGTTCCAGTAAGTGCCGGAACGGGCTTGAAGCGTCACGAAGGATGAGGTTACCAATGCGCGTGTTGAAAGTGGGCCTGCTGCTGGTGTTCTGGGTGTTTGCCCTGACGGCCCAGGCCGAGTTGAAGTTCCCGGAATTGACCGGGCGGGTGGTGGACAACGCCCAGATGATCGAGCCTGCGGTGCGCGAGCAACTGACGCAACAGCTCAACGCCCACGAAAAAACCACCGGCGAGCAGTTGGTGGTGGTCACATTGCCGGACTTGCAGGGCGCTGACATCGCGGATTTCGGTTATCAGCTGGGGCGCTACTGGGGCATCGGCCAGAAGGACAAGAACAACGGCGCATTGCTGATCGTCGCGCGAGAGGAGCGTAAGCTGCGGATCGAAGTCGGTTATGGCCTGGAAGGTCGCCTGACCGATGCGCAGAGTTCGGTGATCATCAATCAAGTGATCACGCCCGCATTCAAGGCCGGCAACTTCAGCAAAGGCATCAGCGACGGGGTGGCGGCGATGCTGGTGGTGCTGGGCGGCAATCCGCTGGACGAGCCGTCGACGGTGTATGAACCGCGCGGCGATCAGGAGAGTGATTTCGTTGAGCGGCATCCGGGGGGGTTCGTGTTCCTGGTGTTGCTGTTTATCCTGACGATCTTCGTCGGCCAGATGTTCGGTATTCTGCCAAGTGGCGGCGGCCGGGGCAGCTCGGGAGGGGGCTTCGGCGGCGGAGGTTTTGGCGGCGGTGGCGGCGGGGGCTTCAGCGGCGGTGGGGGCAGTTTCGGGGGCGGCGGTTCGTCGGGCGGCTGGTGATAACACTGCAGGTAAAAACAACAATAGCGAGCAGGCATTCATAACCATGGCATTACTGACTGAACATGAACAACGCAAAGTCGCCGAGGCCATTGCCCGGGTCGAGCGCGACACCGACGCCGAACTGGTGACGGTGCTTGCGGCCCGCGCCGACGATTACGCGTATATCCCGCTGCTTTGGGCCAGTCTGCTGGCGCTGGTGGTGCCGGGGATCGTGCATTATCTGACGGGCTGGCTGACCATGCACAGCCTGTTGCTGGTGCAATGGCTCAGCTTCATCGTGTTGTGCCTGGTGTTCCGTATTCCGAAAGTCACCACGCGCCTGATCCCGCGCTCGGTCCGTCACTGGCGCGCGTCGAACCTGGCGCGCCGGCAGTTCCTGGAGCAAAACCTGCACCACACCGTGGGCAGCACCGGCATGCTGATTTTTGTCTCCGAGGCCGAGCGCTATGTGGAGATTCTGGTGGATGAAGGCATTTCCAAACGGCTGGACAACAAGAACTGGGACGCGATAGTGGCGGCGTTTACGCACCAGGTGAAACAGGGGCAGACGTTGCAGGGGTTTGTGACGTGCATCGAGGCATGCGGCGAATTGCTCAAGGTGCATGTGCCGGTGACCCATGTGAGGAATGAATTGCCGAATCGGTTGGTGGTGTTGAGCTAAAGACCAGATTCCCGGCAACGACTCGTTCTTTGTAGCAGCTGGCGCAGCCTGCGTTCGACTGCGAAGCAGTCGTCAAACCAGAACTTGCGGTACATCAGGCACACCGTATTAACCGGATTCACGACTGCTTCGCAGCCGAACGCAGCCTTCGGCAGCTGCTACAGATCACACCGTTCGGCAAATAACTGCGTGTCCCGAACGGCCATCCCCCCTAAAATACCCGCCATTCTCCGATTCGCACCGCCCGAGGCCGTTTTTTCCCATGTCTGTCACCGCCACTCCCGCCAGCCTCGCGCCGGATCATCACGCACAGTTTATCGACTTGCTGCAAACCAGCCTCGATCAGAACGCCTTCATCAAACTGGTGCTGGCCAAGTACGTCGGTGGCGAAGCGGACTTGCAGCGGCTGATCATCAAGCAGCTGACGGTCAAGGATCAGCCATGCCTGTCCTTCGTCTACCGCTACAAGACCCGCGACATCACCAAAAACCTACCGCTTGCCGAAGGCGTGGCGACCATTGCGGCGCTGTTGCCGGCGTCGTTCAAAAATGCGCATTTACTGTCATTGACCGACGAAGCCCAGCTCGAATACAGCAAAAAGGGCAAATCTTCGCTGTTCAAGAGCAAACCTCAGCAATTGCGCGAAGTACCGTCCGCCGAGCACAACCGCGAGAAGAACCGTTTCCTCGACTTGAGCCGACCGTTTCTCAAAGACCTCGGCGTGACCAACGCGCAGCATGAGCTGATCCCCGCGATGTCGCGCAAGTGGAAGCAGATCAACAAGTTCATCGAAGTCTTCAGCCATGCGCTGACCTCGTCGCCGCTGGCGCTGGACAAACCGGTGCGGGTGGCGGATTTCGGCTCGGGCAAGGGTTACCTGACGTTCGCGATCCACGACTACCTGCGCAATACCCTGAAGGCCGAGGGCGAGGTGACCGGCGTCGAGTTGCGCGAAGACATGGTCAGCCTCTGCAACACCGCCGCTGCGAAGCTGGAGCATCCGGGGCTGGTGTTCAAATGCGGTGATGTGCGCAGCGTGGCGCCGAGCGAACTGGACGTGATGATCGCGTTACATGCCTGCGACATCGCCACCGACTATGCGATTCACACCGGCATTCGCTCCGGCGCTTCGATCATCATGTGCTCGCCGTGTTGCCACAAGCAGATCCGCCTGCAGATCCAGAGCCCGGCGCTGCTCAAGCCGATGTTGCAATACGGCCTGCACCTGGGCCAGCAGGCGGAAATGGTCACTGACAGTTTGCGTGCACTGTTTCTGGAAGCCTGCGGTTATGAGACCAAGGTTTTTGAGTTCATCTCACTGGACCACACCAACAAAAACAAGATGATCCTGGCGGTCAAACGCGCCGAGCCGGTGGACCCGGCTCAGCTGTTGGTGAAGATTCAGGAACTGAAGGATTTCTACCACATCAGCGAACATTGCCTGGAAACATTGCTGCGGGCCGACGGTTACCTCTGATCCTGTGGGAGCGGGCTTGTGTCGTTCTTGCGGCCGATGCAAAACCTGTGGGAGCGTGGCTTGCCCGCGATGAACGATGACGCGGTCCTTTAGGTAGTAGCTGGTTATTACCCGACCCGCCGGATAAGGACTACCTTGAATACTCCTGCATGCCCACGCATTTTCCAGAGGAGTCCTTCCCATGGCGGCTAAAAAAATTCTGATGCTGGTCGGCGACTACGTCGAAGACTACGAAGTGATGGTGCCCTTCCAGGCACTGCTGATGGTCGGCCATACGGTACACGCCGTATGCCCGGACAAAACCGCCGGCCAGACCGTGCGCACAGCAATCCATGACTTCGAAGGCGACCAGACCTACAGCGAAAAACCCGGCCACCTGTTTGCCCTGAACTTCGATTTTGCCAAGGTAGACGCGGCGGACTACGACGCGCTGCTGGTGCCGGGCGGTCGTGCGCCGGAGTACCTGCGCCTGAACGAAAGAGTCCTGGACCTGGTGCGAGCCTTCGACAAGGCCGGCAAACCGATCGCCGCCGTGTGTCACGGTGCGCAACTGTTGGCCGCGGCAGGCATTCTTGAGGGGCGCGAGTGCAGCGCCTATCCGGCATGTGCTCCGGAAGTGCGTCTGGCTGGCGGCACGTTCATCGATATCCCGGTGACGGAAGGTCATGTTCAAGGCAATCTGGCCACTGCTCCGGCCTGGCCGGCGCACCCGAGCTGGTTGGCTGGTTTCCTCGGGTTGCTGGGCACCAAAATCACGCTGTAACGAGGGACCTGTCCATGTGCGAGCTCTACGTCAAGGCTGATCCGATTCTCTACGAGTCGCGTTCCCGCTCGCTGCGCATCTGCGGGGTGGTCACCACCCTGCGGCTGGAGAATCAGTTCTGGGACATCCTCAGCGAAATTGCCGAGGTCGACGGCATGACCACCAATCAGTTGATCGCCAAGCTGTATGAAGAGGTGATGGACTACCGCGGCGAAGTGGTGAATTTCGCCTCGTTCCTGCGGGTCAGCTGCATGCGTTACCTGAGCCAGCGCCGGGTGCAGACACCTGAGTTATCGGTGGTGCGGGCGGTGGTGAAATAGAGCAATTTGCATCAGTCATGAGGACGCTTTCGCGGGCAAGCCTCGCTCCTACAGGTTTTGTGTCGGACGCAAATTCGCGGTCAACCGAATCCCTGTAGGAGCGAGGCTTGCCCGCGAAGGGGCCGGTACAGGCGACAGATATCCTGGCGTGGTCTTTACTCTGAAGCGCGAAACCTCTCAATCGCCAAGGAGAAAAAGCATGTCTGGATGGTACGAAGTGAGCAAAACCGTCAACGGTCAATTCAAGTTTGTATTGAAAGCGGCCAATGCCGAAACCATTCTGACCAGTGAGCTGTATACCTCTCGCGGTGCGGCCGATGGCGGTATCGCCTCGGTTCAGGCCAACAGTCCGCTGGACGAACGCTACGAGAAAAA
The DNA here is from genome assembly GCF_030687935.1 of Pseudomonas cucumis. GTDB lineage: Bacteria > Pseudomonadota > Gammaproteobacteria > Pseudomonadales > Pseudomonadaceae > Aquipseudomonas > Aquipseudomonas cucumis. The sequence continues at coordinate 1,417,645 of NZ_CP117454.1, forward strand.
AACCACCAAGGACGGTCATCCTTACTTCAACCTGAAGGCCGGTAACCACGAGATCATCGGCAGTAGCGAATCCTACTCATCGGATGCCGCGAGGGATAAAGGCATCGCCAGCGTCAAAGCCAACGGCCCGACCACGGTGATCAAGGACAAGACCTTGCCGGTGCTCTGATCGAAAATACCTTCCATCAAAGGTCGCCAGATCATTGGCGACCAGATTCTGGCTAAGTGCCATCATTTCCATTATTCTCCGCGTCCATTACATGGAAGTGGTTCTGCAAGCCCTCTTTCGTGACGTCTTCAAATATTCACTGAAGAGAGTTTTCTTCCATGATCCGCGTTTTTGCTCTACTGACATTGCTGCTGGGCCTGGCGGGTTGTCACAGCATGTCCCCGATTCACATCGACGAAGAACTCACGCCCAACGCCGGCTCAGGCGTGGCTTATGTGGTGGGTGTTGTCGGTATCTGGCCCAAGGCGGTCAATACCGCACAGGAACAAATGCTGATGATTCGCCAGCGAGGCAGCGACAACTTTGCCACGGCGCGTTTGCACAATGAGTTTTATGCTCGCACACCGCGGGACGTGCGCGAGACAGGGCACGGAATCGGCACACTGTTTGTCATGCCGCTCAAACCTGGGCGTTATGAGCTCTATAACCTGCGCTTCGATCATGGTTCTTCGGTGTCCTGGAGCCGGGAAGATTTCACCATCCCATTTCAATTAGAAGCCGGCAAGGCTTACTACATCGGTGATTTCCGTGCGGGCTGCGTGACACCTGGACAATCCACTTGCCTCTTTTTGCACAGCGATCACCTTGAGCGTGACTCAGCGTTGGTGCGGGCGAAATATCCCCAAGTACCAGGACTGCAACGGCTGGACCTGCCAAACCTTTATTCGGCAACGCCGTTCATCCGCGAAGAGGATGGAGCGAGCTCCTCCGTTTACAAATCCATGCTCTCAGGAAAACTCTAATGCGCACCAAAGCACTATTTCTGTGGCTGACCCTGCTGCTCGGTGGCTGTCAGGCAACCCATACACTTAAAGCCCCTGAGGTTGATTACAACCAGCGACTGCCGGTGATCAATGTCAGTGTTATGGGGCTCCCAAGCTGGATGCTGCGGGACGAACTGCGCCGTCGCGGTACGTTCGACGAGGTCAAGGCTGGTCGAAGCGCTGACGGTTACAACGTGCTGGTCATTGCCAACAGCGATGTCGGCGCGTTGCAGCCACAGATGTTTCTGAGCGCCTTCACGCTGTTTCTGGTTCCGGTGCCAGTGAGTTGGGACAGTACGCTGATCTTTAGCGTCAGCCATGGCACAGAGGTGCTGGGTGTCTACACGGTCCATAACCAGACCAAGTCCTGGCGCGGTGCATTCAATGCATCCGGAGGACAGTTCGAGCATGTGCAATTGATTGCAGACACCTTTATCGCTCAGGTGCTGAAGGATCAGCCGTTCCGGCGCGAAGCTTTAAAGAACGCAGCAGGCATTTAACCGATAAAAAAGATCGCAGCCTCCTACATCGTAAGAGCTGCCGAAGGCTGCGATCTTTTGATCTTGACCTAAACCTCGACCGGTACGGTCAGCTTGGGACTACCGAGCGCATGGGTCTTCGAATCAAAAAACCGCAGCTCCACGCCCGTCCCCTCAAACACCTTCGTGTAATGCCGCTTCTGATGCTGGATGAACGCCTTGCTGCGCGGGTAAATCGAGATCGCCGCTGTCTTCGGCTTCGCCTGGCGCAATGCATGAATAATGTGGCTGTCCTGTTCGCCAAGGGCGTGCCCGAAGATGCACAACCCGTCGCCATGGCCCAGTAACTGGTCGTAGCAGAACGACAGGTAATCCGAGCTGCGAATGGTCTTGAGTTTGTCCTGGGTCGGACCTTCGTTGACGAACAGCGGTACGTCGTCAAGAGTCTTGATCGTATTATTGATGGCGAAACTGCCGAGCAACGTACCCTCGGTCGACATCAATTTACGCGCCGTGCCGTCCTGATTGCGCACCAGATGCAGGCCGCCGTGCAAGTACAGCAGCCGGGTTTTGTCTGTCGCGGTGATGCTCAGATCAAAGCTCGGCTCGGTGCCCTGGAACAGATCGGTAATAACGTCAGGCCGGTGCTGGACCGCCCAATAATTGAGCAAGTCGTAATTGGTGGTGAACACCGTTCGATAGCTGCCCAGCTCCTGATTGATCGTCGCCAGGGTCGAGGCCTGCACCAGCCGCCACGGGATGTGCACCGCATGCACGGTGTTGATCAGTGCTTCCTTGATCGCGTAATAGCGGTTGCGCGGTGCGGCAGAGCTGACGGCCAACGCCTTGTTGACCCGGCTGGTGGTTTTCAGCGCCCCAAGCACTTGTTCGAAACTGCGCGTCTGCATCGCGTCGAACACGCTCAGTTCGGATTGGCTCAGAGGCTTCTCTTCGACGGTGCGGGCGTTTTCGAACAGCGAGTCATAGCCGAAGTCGTCCCATACCGCACGACTGGCCCCGTTACCCACCAGCAGGCCGCCAAAAGAGGCGGTGGTGCGCAAGGCGTTCCAGTCTTCAAGTTGGGCATCGACATCCTGGAAATCGGTCATTGCGTTTGTCGTCTCAAAGCAAAAGGTCTGATGGACGGCGACTTTATCACGACCCGGACTTGAGCCAGATCAAGTTACCGCACGACTAATGGGTCGATCCTGTGCGCCCCCGCCGGATCGGTGCTGTTGATTCGGCTTCAGTCAGGAGACTCGCGCATGAGCAGTACGTTTTTCATCCCCGCTGTGAACATCATGGGCACTGGTTGCCTTGACGAAGCCATGGACGCCATTCGCAAGTATGGTTTTCGCAAGGCACTGATCGTCACCGACTCCGGGCTGGCCAAGGCTGGCGTGGCGACGATGATTGCCGAGAAACTGGCAATCCAGGACATCGACTCGGTGATCTTCGACGGCGCGAAGCCGAATCCGAGCATTGCCAACGTCGAACTTGGCCTGGGCCTGCTCAAGGAAAGTCGCTGTGATTTCGTGGTGTCTCTGGGCGGCGGTTCGCCTCATGACTGCGCCAAGGGCATCGCCTTGTGCGCCACAAACGGTGGGACGATTCGTGACTACGAAGGTGTCGATCAATCGGCAAAACCGCAGCTGCCGCTGATCGCGATCAACACCACTGCCGGCACTGCCAGTGAGATGACCCGTTTTTGCATCATCACCGACGAATCCCGTCACGTGAAAATGGCCATCGTCGATCGCAACGTCACGCCGCTGCTGTCAGTCAACGATCCGGCGCTGATGGTCGCCATGCCCAAGGGCCTGACTGCCGCCACTGGCATGGATGCGCTGACCCATGCCATCGAAGCCTACGTCTCCACCGCGGCCAACCCGATTACCGATGCCTGTGCGCTCAAGGCCATCACCTTGATCAGCAATAACCTGCGCCTGGCCGTGCGGGACGGCAGTGACATGATCGCGCGGGAAAACATGGCTTATGCGCAGTTCCTCGCTGGTATGGCGTTCAACAATGCGTCCTTGGGCTATGTCCATGCCATGGCTCACCAGTTGGGCGGGTTCTACGACTTGCCCCATGGCGTATGCAATGCGGTGTTGCTGCCTCATGTGCAAAGTTTTAACGCGCTGGTCTGCGCCGACCGCCTGACCGATGTTGCCCGCGCGATGGGCGCCGACATTTGCGGGTTCAGCCCGGAAGAGGGCGCTCAAGCAGCGATCGCGGCCATTCGCAACCTGGCCAAGGACGTGGAAATTCCCGCCGGTTTACGCGAGCTTGGTGCCAGGCTCAACGACATCCCGGTGCTTGCCAGCAATGCCATGAAAGACGCCTGTGGACTGACTAATCCTCGGAAGGCGGATCAGCGGCAGATCGAGGAGATTTTCCGCAGCGCGTTCTAAGTGGTTCGACGGCCGGGCGCGAACACTACGCAAAGTAGCGCGCCCACGGCCAGCAGCGCTATTGACGTACCGGCGATGCTACCCAGCAACATGACCGCGCTGCCGGCCAGTACCGCTATACGCTCAAGCACGTTTAAGTTGTACGCTCCGGTCGGACCCAGCCTCAAGGTTACTAAACCCATGCTAACCGGCCTCAACCACCTGACCCTCGCCGTCACCGACCTGAACCGCAGCGTGGCGTTCTATCGCGATCTGCTGCAACTCCAGCTAGAAGCGACTTGGGACGCCGGCGCCTATCTCTCATTACCTGGTCTGTGGCTGTGCCTTTCTCTCGATCCGCTGCGCAAATCCGCGCCCGCGGCTGACTACACTCATTACGCCTTCAGTGTCGGCTCTGCGGACTTCCCGTTGTTCGTCGAACGCCTGCGAACCGCCAATGTGCGGGAATGGCGAGATAACCGCAGCGAAGGCGCGTCGTTCTATTTTCTCGACCCGGATGGGCACAAGCTTGAGGCGCATGTCGGGGATCTGGCGTCGCGGCTGGCGGCATGTCGGCAACGGCCGTATGCGGGGATGAAGTTCTTCGACGATCAGTGAGTCGATGCTCGGGGTCCTGAGATAGACTTGCGTCCATTCATCCGGCGTTTCAACAGGAATTCCCATGACTCCATCGCTGCTAATGGCCATTCTCGCCTCGGGCTTCATTTACGGCATCACGCCGGGGCCGGGTGTGCTGGCGGTGTTCGGCATCGGTGCGGCGCGCGGGCGGCGGGCCGGAGCGGGGTTTCTGTGCGGGCATTTGCTGGGCGACGTGGTCTGGTGCAGCACGGCGTTGATCGCGATTGTCGGTGCGCGGGAAATCGGCAGCACCGCGTTCGATGTGCTGGGTGTATTCAGTGGGCTGTACCTGTTCTGGCTGGGTCTGCGTGCGGTTCGGGCTCGTCGCGGCAGCGCCGAGGCGCCTCAGGGGCCGGCTCGGCAGCCGTTCTGGCACGGCATCATGTTCGGTTTGACCAACCCCAAGGCATACCCGGTGGCGGTGGCGACCTTTACTGCGCTGTTGTCCAGCCGTGCGGAACTGCTGCATTGGTCGATGCTGCCATGGTTGATCGTCCTGAGCTTCGTAGGTGGCCTTTTGGCCTACGCTATCCTCATAGGCATTGTCGGTGCGCGTCAGGTGCGCATGTTGTATCAGCGCCATGAACTGGCGATCACCCGGTTGTGCGGGGTAATGTTCATCGGTTTTGCCATCAATGCCCTGGTGCATGCGCTGCCGGGGCTGGTGACGAACAAGGCTTGAGGCTGATCGCAGGGAAGCGTCAGCTGCACAGTCATCGCTCGGGCGTATGACCGGTCAGGGAGGGTTGTTCAATGTTGCATTGTCCGGACACGCTCTCGGCATTATGGAAACCAGAAATTCCGCACCACTGGCGAGCTACATCGATCTGTTGCTGGACGCCGTCTGTGCGGTGGATAAACAAGGTCGCTTTGTATTTGTCAGCGCGGCCTGCGAGCGCATTTTCGGTTACACCCCCGACGAGTTGATCGGCCAGCCGATGATCGAACTGGTGCATCCCGCCGACCGACAGCGCACCCTCGATGCCGCGCGGGAGATCATGGGGGGCGAGCCCAAGCTCAACTTTGAAAATCGTTACCTGCGCAAGGACGGGCGGGTGGTGCATATTCTCTGGTCGGCGCGTTGGTCGCAGGTCGATCAGTTGCGCATTGCCGTCGCGCGCGACATCACCGAGCGCAAACAGGCCGAGTCCCGGCAAGCGGCGCTGTATGCAATCTCCGAAGCGGCCCACGCGGCGGAGGATCTGCTGGCGCTGTTCAAACGCATCCATTTGATTATCGGCGAATGGCTTCCGGCGTTGAATTTCTCCGTGGCGCTGTATGACGAGCACTGCGCGCATCTGAACTTTCCCTATCACGTCGACGATCGTGAACCCCAACCCGAGGAGCCCGGGACTGTGACCGGGCGTCTTTGCAGTGAAGTGATTCGCAGCGGCTTGCCGATTCTGCTGACCCCGGATCAGGACGATCCGCCGGCGGGGTTTGCATCGCTGGTCGCGGGCCGGGATTCGCCTTGCTGGCTGGGTGTGCCTTTGAGTTCGCAGAACGGCACCATTGGCGCGCTGATCGTTAAAAGCGTACCCGGCGGCGAGCGTTACACCGAGCAAGACAAGGAACTGCTGCAATATGTTTGCGCTCAGATCGCGACCGCTATCGAGCGCAAGCAATTGCATGCCCGGCTCCAGCGCATGGCTCAATACGATCAACTGACTCAGTTGCCCAATCGCGAGTTGCTGCGCGAACGCCTCAAAGCGTCGCTGGAGCTGGCCCGAACAGACTCCGGTCAAATGGCTTTGCTCTACGTCGACCTCGACCGCTTCAAGCATGTCAATGACACCCACGGTCATACGGTTGGCGACATGCTGCTGCAAGCGGTCGCCAATCGGCTCAAGGGCTGCGTACGTGAAACCGACACCGTGGCGCGCATCGGCGGTGATGAATTTGTCGTGTTGTTGCACAGCATCCAGGCCGCGGAGGATGCCGAACGTGTGGCGGGAAAAATCCGCCAGGTGCTGGTTCAGCCCCTGCGCCTGGACGGGAATAACCTGAACATCCAGCCAAGCATTGGCGTTGCGCGCTACCCCGAACATGGGACTGAAGAAAATCAATTGTTCAGGCATGCCGATGAGGCGATGTACAGCGCCAAGCGCCAGCAGCACCTGCGTCTCGGGGCCTGAAAAAAACCGTCACCGTTCGTCGCAGCGTTGCCAGTTTTTCTAAACCTTTTTGGCGATGCAAATTCTTATTCTATGCGGGCGGCTGCTCGCAGCGATCATCACCAAGAGGATGAGAACCATGCCTACTTCAAAAAATCCAAGTCCGGGTAGTGCCCACGATCGAACGAAGGCGTCTGAATCCAGTCGCAAAGGTGGGAAAACCACCACGACGACCGTTGATAAAGACTCCGCGAAAGGCGGCATGGGCCGCAAAGGTGGTCAGAAATCCCGGTAATAGTGAAAGTGGTTTTATTAAAAGACGGGGGCGAAAGCCCCCGTTGGAATTTTCAAAGAAGGAGGGCGCGACCATGAGCCGGATGGCCACCCGTTTACGCAATGCCAGTTTTGTCACGTTACTGGGTCTGTTTGCCAACAGTGCCTTTGCCCAGTCAGCCGCTGAATTCATCAACGAAGCATCGGCCAAAGGCATGGCCGACATCGAAGCCAGTCGCTTGGCGCACCAGAAAACCGAGTCCAAAGAGGTCAAGGATTACACCATCGTGGTAATCAACGACCTCACCACCGCCAACCAGCATCTGGCGAAAATTGCCAAGCAACTCGATTTACCGGTCGCACCCCGCGAAGAGGTGATGGACAAGGCCAAAACGCTGATCCCGGAGGTGAAGGACGACGCGTCCTTCGATCAGGCGTACGCCGCCAGTCAGGTGAAAACCACCCAAGAGACCATCGAGCAGCTTCAACAACAAGCGCAGACCACGGATGTGCCGCAAATCAAAGCGTTCGCCCAAGAGACCCTGCCCAAACTGCAAAACCATCTGCAAATGGCCAGAGAGCTGCAAGCCAGTCGCTAGCACCAATGGCGCGGGTGACGTCACCGGTCACCCGCGGGGCAGGGACCAATTCATTCATCCTGTTTCTTTGTTTCCGGGACGACAGTGCCGTCCAGGGAAATCGTTTCGCCCTCGCCGAGGCGGCGATATTTCTTTCTCAACGCTTCCAACTGTTTGATATCCAGCGATTCGAGCCCCAGCATCGCGTTCTGCGCTTCTTTCGTTACTCGCAATAACTCATCGATCTTCAAGTGCAAAATATCCGTGTCGCGGTTCTGGGTGTTCTGGATCAGGAACACCATCAGGAAGGTGATGATGGTGGTAGAGGTGTTGATGATCAGCTGCCAGGTATCGTTGAAATGGAAAACAGGCCCGGTCAAACCCCACAGGATTATCAGAGCGATCGCCCCCAGAAATGTCCGGGGCTGGCCGGCCCACAGGGAGAGTTTCTGCGCAATTTTCGCGAATTTCATTGCCGTGTTCCTTATAAGGATGCGCCTGATTTTCAGACAGCATGGGCATGACGAAAATTCTGCTGAATATTGCCTGCGGGATGAAAAACCGCTGCGCTGAACCCTCTGTCAGAGTTCATCGCTCGGGGCCGAGAAAGTCGCAACCATTTCCACCGACATGGGTCACTACTTCAAACCCCTGAAACTGGAGAACAGCATGAACCTCGCCCGCACGTTTTACCTTTGTTGCTGCCTGCTTGCGTTGCAGGGCTGCTTCGATAACTCGGATAACGAGACCAAAGACAATACTGATGGCACCAAGTCTTCGGTGCAGATGCAGGAGAAGGGGGCGGATAGTAAATAGCGGCGATCCGACTTGCTTGCGAAGACGGCGGCATAGTCAATATTGATATCGCCTGACACACCGCATTCGCGAGCAAGCCCGCTCCCACAGGTTCCTCGCCTGAACTGGTATTGGTTTTCTATCTGTTCATGCCGACAGCGTCACTTCAGTCTCCCAGCTGAAATACCCCAACACTTCACAACGCTGGTTGAGCAGCATGAAGCTCAATTCGCAGGCCGCCACGCCCGGGGTCAGTTGCGAGCACTCCCAATAATGATCATCGGCCTTGTGGCTACCGGGTTGGGTCGGGTTGACGGGGTCGGGCGCGGGGACTGTCTGCTCGCTGTGGACGACCAGTTTGGGCGGCGAAAGGATCCCGGTATCGCCCACCGAAATGTTGTGAAATACCACGCTGTGTTCGGCCAGCAGGCTGACGGTCCTGCCGCGGATCGAAACAAGTACATCCGTGGCTCTAGACATAGTAAAGCTCCTTTGAACATAGTGATTACCTGGCTACCTACCAGGTACGACAACGCTGGTTTGCCTTGCGGCCGTTGCGAACACACTACTGCGGAACCCACTCGATCACGGGGTACGAGCTGGCCTTGCTCCTTGCCTTGAAATGACGGGTTGGGTTCCTTCCAACAGGCCGCGAGTAGGACTATAGATGCCTCTGGCTGCAACCTGCACCGACAGGAGAACGATATGAGTTGGTCCGCCAAACAATACGTAGCGTTTGAAGATGAGCGCACGCGCCCGGCGCGTGACTTGCTGGCCGCCATTCCCGCAGTGGATGTCCAATCGGCCATCGACGTTGGTTGCGGCCCCGGTAATTCCACCGAGTTGCTGGTGCAGCGCTTTCCCAATGCCGCGGTGCGTGGGTTGGACAGTTCGCCCGATATGATCGAGGCCGCCCGCCAGCGCTTGCCTCAAGTGCAATTCGACACCGCTGACCTTGATAACTGGAACGAGACCGGCCCGTTCGACGTGATTTTCGCCAACGCGGTATTGCAGTGGTTGCCCGATCACGCCCGGTTGCTGCCGTCATTGGTCACCAGGCTTGCGCCCGGCGGTAGCCTGGCGATTCAGATGCCCGACAACCTCAACGAACCGTCGCACAGGTTGATGCGCGAGGTCGCAGCGAACGGTCCGTGGGCTGACAAACTGGCAAGGGCTGTAGGGCTGCGAACGGAGATGGAAGATGCGGGTGGTTACTACTCGATGCTGCGTGCCCACTGCACCCGAGTCGATGTATGGCGCACCACTTACTATCATCCGCTCGCGGACGGCGCATCGGGCGTGGTCGAGTGGTTCAAGGGCAGCGGTTTACGGCCTTTTCTTGAGCCGCTGAATGAAGCGGAGCGGGCGCAGTATCTCAAGCAGTATCTGACGGCGATCGAGAAAGCCTATCCGGCGCTGAGCGATGGTTCGGTGCTATTGCCGTTTCCGCGGTTGTTCATGGTGGCGACGCGCTGACCTGTAAAGGGACGCGCCTGGTCGTTTGTCCCTTGGGTTGCCCACCGTCGAGCCATCAGCCCTGCTGCAAAACCTTGAGCGCCGCCGAGGCCAGAAACCCGGAGCGACTTTTCTCTTCCGGATGATGCAGTACGTATTCGTCGATGCGGTTGAGCAAGTAACCGGGCAGGGTGATGTTGAGTTTCTGGGCCTTGCCCAGGTATTTGGTGACATCGATGTCCACCACGGCCCACGTACACCCTGCGTACTGCGGATTGGCCGCATGCAGGGTCACTTTGTTGGCGGGCGGAATCGGTGATCCGTCTTCGGCCAATATCTCGAAATGACCTTCGATGGCTTCGCGCGCCATGGCCATGGCGTCATCCAGATCTTCCCCAGCGGAGAAACAACCCGGAATATCCGGTACTTCTACACCCCAGGCGTGTTCATCATCGCCCAAGGAAATCGCAATCGGGTAAAGCATGTTCGTCATCCTCCGAAGGCGCTGTCCATCGGCTCGTCAGAGCAGCGCCTGTTGCAAAATACTGATGGCCGTTTTTTTGAGCAGATCCTTTTTCGGATGAGGAACCGTTACCAGTCCCGGCTTGGTCGGATGCTTGAAATGGTGATGGCTGCCCTTGATCCGTACCAGATACCAGCCGTCTGCAACGATTTGGCTTATCAAAAACCGGCTATTCACATCACCTCCCTGTGGTGTGCTTGTGGTTACTATACCTACTGAGATTCACCAATCAACACTATAACCACCAATGCATCCTGAGCATCGATGTGTCAGCAGCATGAAATGAGTCTAGGAGGGCATTTGGCGATGGCTGGGGAAGGCCGGCTTTCTGTATTGCAGGGTTTTGCCGAGGCGCTGGAGAGAGAGAAATCAAATTTCATGCATAAAAAAACCGGCCACTTCGGGCCGGCTTGTGTTCCCCGAGAATCACGCTTTAGCTTCTAAATCAGCTGATCAATCAAAACCGCGTTGGAATAGATCAAGCTTCCATCGCTCGCTCGATGCCCGACCAAATGGAACTGACCGCGCCCGTGCTGCAAGTAGACGCGCATTTGGCAGTCGGACAAGGGGCCGTATCCCTCTGGCAAGATCAAATCCATTGAGCTCATGTCGACATCGACCATGGCTTCAGGCTCATCGGTCTTCTGCAGGCTTTCTTCAGCTTGCTCCAGACGCAGATGGAGGGGGCCGTCGACATCAAAGCTGATCTCACCCACCGGGGTGGATTTTTGGGCGCCGCTGGGTTTGCACCAGCCTTCGATCGTCAGGTTACTCATGACGAAACCTCCGTCGTGGACTGCTGGACTCTGTCTTCTCAAGCCATCCGCTTCTGGCCAGTTCTGCCATCCCGTCATCAGAATTGAGTATAGCTGGCAACCCGGCCTCGCTAACCCGCATCAATTCGCTACGCCCATTAGTCCCGAGACGTAATGCGGATATCCATAGTTATATGTAGCGAATAGTTTTAAACGATCAACTTGATGTTCGAATTGGAATATCTGGCCAGCAGAAAAAGCGCTTGTTCCGTCCCTGCACTATACTTTGTGCTGACTTTACCGTCGGAATGGATGGTACTTGTCTGCCCTGCTTGGACGTCAGTGGCGATGCTGTTGCATAACCAGCGAACAACAGGAATAGGATGAACAGAAAATGGCAATAGCAATTATCTTGATACTAATCGTTATTGCATCAGTGTTGTTCCATGTACTAGCGCCTTGGCATGCGACACCGGCAGCTTCCAACTGGGGATCAATAGACACCACCCTGTTCATCACCCTGATCATTAGCGGAATATTTTTTATCGCCATCACGGTATTTATGGCGGTCGCCGTGATGCGTTATCGTCACAAGGAGGGTGCCAGAGCGCACTATCAGCCAGAAAATAAAAAACTGGAAACATGGTTGATTATCGTGACCTCGGTAGGTATTGCCGCGATGTTGGCGCCAGGTCTGGTGGTTTACAGTGATTTCATCCGGGTGCCGAAAAATGCTTATGAACTTGAAGTGGTCGCCCAGCAGTGGCAGTGGGCCTTTCGCTTTCCCGGCCAGGACGGGAAGTTGGGTAAATCGGATATTAAGTTTGTTGATTTCACCAATCCCCTCGGCCTTGATCCCAAGGATCCTGTTGGGCAGGACGATGTGCTTATAAAAAGCAATGAAGTTCGCCTTCCGCTCGATCAGCCAGTGAAAGTTTTACTGCGCTCTAAAGATGTACTGCACAATTTCTATATCCCGCAAATTCGCAGCAAGATGGACATGGTGCCGGGGATGGTGTCGTACTTTTGGTTTACGCCGACTAAAACCGGGAAATATGAAATCCTTTGCGCTGAATATTGTGGTTTAGGTCATTACAACATGCGCGGCCAGATGATCGTGGAAGAGCAGGGCGCCTTCGATCAATGGCTGAACAGCCAACCGACTTTTGCGCAAACATTAACGACAGCTGCCAAACCCAGTCAGGACAGCGTGCTGGAAAAAGGTCGCCAGTTGGTCGAACAATACGGCTGCGGTGCCTGCCATAGCCAGGATGGCAGTACCCGTCTCGGCCCGGGATGGATGGGGCTGTACGGCCGCACTGAACAGCTTGCCGATGGCACCAGTGTGCTGGTCGATGAGGCCTACCTGAAAGAGTCGATCCTCGATCCGAAGGCCCGACTGGTACAGGGCTACCCGCCAGTCATGGTGGCCTATACTCTCACTGAAGATGAACTGGGCGCTGTCGTCGCCCTGATCAAATCACTGGGTGCCGCGCCGCAAGAACCTTCTGCCAGCGAAAAGATGGACAGAGGTGACGATCTGGCGACGCAGGGGCAGCGGTTGGCCGAGTCGCTCGGCTGTCTGGCCTGCCACAGTGTCGATGGCAGTAAGGGCGTCGGCCCCAGCTGGCAGGGCCTGTATGGCGAGACCGTAACCCTTGCCGACGGTACGAGTATCAAGGTCGATGAGGGTTATTTAAAGGATTCGATTCTTAATCCAGGCACCAAAATCGTCAAAGGCTATGCCGCCGTCATGCCGGCCTTTACCCCGAGTGATCAGGAGTTGAACGCACTGATCGCTTTTATCAAATCCAAAGCGAATGCCGACGCTGATGCGAGCAAGGCGGAGCCAGGGAAGTAGCCATAAAGCAGCCAGGAATGCACCGAAACTTCGAACAGGAGGATGACGTGATGGCCTATGCGGAGCAAGCCGAAACAGAAGCACTACACGAACCTAAAAGCTTCCTGACCAAATATATCTGGAGTCAGGACCACAAGGTCATAGCCATTCAATACTCCTTGACGGCTATATTCGTGGGCGTTATCGCCGTGGTGTTGTCCGGCTTGATGCGCATACAGCTAGGCTTCCCCGGCACTTTGGAGTTCATGGACGCCAGTGCTTACTATCAGGCGATGACCATGCACGGCATGATCATGGTCATTTACTTGCTGACGGCCTTGTTTCTGGGTGGCTTCGGCAACTATCTGATCCCGCTGATGGTGGGCGCCCGCGACATGGTCTTCCCCTATGTCAACATGCTGAGTTACTGGTTCTACCTGCTAGCGGTAGTGGTGTTGCTCTCCAGTTTCTTTGCCCCTGGCGGCCCCACCGGTTCGGGCTGGACGCTCTATCCGCCACAGTCCATTTCTCAGGGAACACCGGGGGTGGAGTGGGGCATCGTCCTGATGCTCGTCTCACTGGCGATTTTTATTGTTGCAGCCACCATGGGCGGGTTGAACTACGTCACCACGGTGTTGCAGGCGCGCACGCACGGCATGACATTGTTTCGCATGCCGCTCTCCGTATGGGGCATCTTCATGGCCTCGATTATGGCCTTGCTGGCTTTCCCGGCGTTGTTCGTCAGTGCGGTCATGATGCTGTTCGACAAGCTGTTGGGCACCAGCTTCTTTATGCCGGCGATGATCTCGCTGGGGCAGCAGATCGATCACCAGGGTGGCAGCCCAATATTATTCCAACACCTGTTCTGGTTCTTCGGCCACCCGGAGGTCTACATCGTTGCTCTGCCTGCGTTTGGTCTGGTCTCCGACTTGATCAGCACGCATGCGCGTAAAAATATCTTCGGCTACCGAATGATGGTGTGGGCCATTATTGCGATTGGCGTACTCAGCTTTGTGGTCTGGGCGCACCATATGTATGTCAGCGGAATGAACCCGTACTTTGGCTTTTTCTTCGCCGTCACCACCTTGATCATCGCGGTGCCGACCGCACTGAAAGTCTACAACTGGGTGCTGACCCTGTGGCGGGGCGACATCCATCTGACCGTGCCGATGCTGTTTGCCCTGGCCTTTATCGTCACCTTCCTGGTCGGCGGTTTGACCGGATTGTTTCTCGGCAATGTGATCGTGGATATTCCGCTCTCGGACACCTATTTCGTCGTTGCCCATTTTCATATGGTCATGGGGGTCGCGCCGGTACTGGTGGTGTTCGGCGGCATTTATCATTGGTTCCCGAAAGTAACCGGGCGCATGTTGAACGACACCCTGGGCAAGCTGCATTTCTGGATTACCTTTCTGGGCACCTACGCCATCTTCTTCCCCATGCACTACCTCGGTTTTCAGGGCATGCCTCGCCGTTACTACGCCTATGAAAACTACGCGTTCATTCCGCAATCGGCGCAAGAGTTGAATGCCTTCATTACGGTGGTCGCATTGATCGTCGGCGTTTCCCAATTGCTGTTCCTGTTCAACCTGGCCTGGAGTGCATTCAAGGGCAAGCCCGCAGGCAGTAATCCGTGGGGCGCGGCCAGTCTGGAATGGCAAACGCCGAACACCCCGCCGATACACGGTAACTGGGGAGCGAAGCTGCCGGTCGTGCACCGCTGGGCCTATGACTACAGTGTGCCGGGGATAGAGCAGGACTTCGTTGCGCAAACGGTCTCCGCCGAGGAGCTGGAGCAGATGCGGCAACTGAGTGCCGCAACCAAGATAGCGGACGTTAAAACATGAAAAGGCTGCTATTGAGAAACGCCGACGATGCTGACCCCGGCGGCAGTTGGAGTCGCGACCCTGGGGGTATTCAGGCCACCGAGGGTGCCGACAGAAGCCAAATCGCAAGAGTGGGCCTGCGCTTGTTTCTGGTTGTGGTGAGCTCGTTATTCTTTCTATTCCTGTTCGCCTTTATTGCCCGTTCACAAATGGCCGACTGGCTCCCCCTGACAGACCCCTTGGCGCCGTTAGCCAATCTCTGGCAGCTATGGCTGAATTCGGCTTTTCTGGTATTGAGTTGCATCGCACTGCAATGGTCGCGTATGGCCGCCCGGCAGGCTCGACTGGGCGCAACGGTCATGGGTTTTGCATTGGGGGGCGTATTTGCCATTGCCTTTCTGGTGGGGCAACTCTGGGTCTGGCAGCAGTTTGTCGCCTGGGGCTACGTTGTCGCCAGCAATCCGGCCAACAGTTTCTTCTACCTGTTGACCGGTCTGCATGGGCTACACCTGCTGGGCGGGCTGATAGCCTGGAGCATCATCGCCGCTAAATTCCTGCGTCGCGTGCCGTTGGCGCAACTCAGCGTCAGCGTAGAGCTCTGTACCACCTATTGGCATTACTTACTGGGTCTTTGGTTTGTGCTATTCGCATTGCTGGCCAGCACGCCGCAAACCTATGAAGCCATCGCCAGATTCTGCGGCCTGAGGTGAAAAGCCATGGCATCGCACCCACTCGCCCCAGGCGAATCCAGTTCATCCAATCCACCAGACTCACCGCCTGCACCGGGATGGCAGGGCATCGCCAGCGACTGGGCCTCGGATAGAGAGGTCTTCAAGCAGGTCCCTTGGGGCAAGGCGATGATGTGGATATTCCTGCTCAGCGATACTTTTATATTCACCTGTTTTTTAACCGGCTACATGTCGGTACGCATGACCATCACCACCGCCTGGCCGAACCCCAGTGAAGTGTTCGCATTGACGATTGCCGGTCAAGAAATCCCGCTTATTCTGATCGCCATCATGACCTTTGTGCTGATCAGCAGCAGCGGGACCATGGCCATGGCCGTTAATTTCGCCTATCGCCGTAATCGCGCGAAAACCGCAGCCCTGATGCTGGCGACCGCTGCCTTGGGGGTGACCTTCGTCGGCATGCAGGCATTTGAATGGAGCAAGCTGATCGCAGAAGGGGTGCGCCCCTGGGGGAATCCCATGGGAGCAGCGCAATTTGGTGCCAGCTTTTTCATGATTACCGGTTTCCACGGACTGCATGTGTCAATCGGCGCCCTCTACCTCAGCATTGTGGCGCTGAAAGTACTGCGGGGAGATTATGAGCGCTCCGGAAACTATCAGAATGTCGAGATAGCCGGGCTCTACTGGCACTTCGTGGACTTGGTGTGGGTGTTTATTTTTGCTTTCTTCTATTTATGGTAGAGGAGCACGGGTGATGGCACATGTTCAGGGTCAGCAACATCCAATCAGCTTGTACCTTAAAATTTGGGGACTGTTATTCGTCCTCAGCACGCTGTCGTACCTTGTCGACTACTTCCACTTCCATGGCTACCTTCGGTGGGCCCTGATTATCACTTTCATGTTGTTGAAGGCAGGTTTGATTGTCTCCATCTTCATGCACATGGCCTGGGAACGGTTGGCGATGGTCTACGCCATATTGTTGCCACCGTTATGTTTACTGGTGCTCGTCGGGCTGATGGCCACCGAGGCAGACTATGTTTTTCTCAGCCGGGTCATTTCCTTCGGCCAATAAATAGCTTCCGGTGGCCTTGAGTCGACAGGGGCTAACCCGAAATCACTCGCTTGAACTGATGCCATTTGTGCTGCCAGGCCACTGTCCAGTGGGGGGCTGCCGTTCCCGTGCCGGCGATCGTCAGCGCTGGATGATGTTCGATTACCCGGTCCAATACCGGTTCCTGATCCGGTTCAACATCCACGAAGAAGATATGTTTTCCATCTTCTACCATCTGTTTAAAATTGCGGAAGTGAGCGTTCGGCACCTGAATACCAAAAAAACCGCCTTCCCAGATGCAGAAGCCAAATATAACAATGGCCAGGAAGATAAAAGGCACCCAGCCTGCGGCGGATTCAGTCCAGCCCATCCAATAGGCGCCGGCAAGGATCAGCGCCGCGAGTGGCACACCGACCACAGCACCAATCTCGCCAGAGTGAACAACATCCTGTTTCATTAACGAGTTAACCTCGTGGAGGTGATGTTCTTCAACATCAGCCACTTGTTCACTGAGCACATGAATTTGTTCGGTATTGATGCCGTTTGCTTCCAGTTCATTTTCAACGGCTTCGAGTTCGTCGAGATTGTCACTGATGTAATAGTGCCGATTCATGCCACACCTCCCATCTCGTGCTGGCTGTAGACCTCCTCTGTCCTGCAGCCTTTAACTGAGATTTGCAGTCGGTATCTGTGTCCATGGGGAACGTTACACGCTTCATGCAATTCGAAAGAAGTATAGCATTCGCTAGCATGCGGGGCGGGAAGCGTCAAGGACTGGAAAGCAGCATTAGGGCCTGGCGCACCCAGCCCGATTCCACCAAATCCCAGACATAAAAAAACCGGCCATCAAGACCGGTTTTTTCTGTTCCTGCATCTCCCGTCAAAAAACAACGTAAGACTGAAATCTGAGTGGAGCGGGTGAAGGGAATCGAACCCTCGTTATCAGCTTGGGAAGCTGGAGTAATGCCATTATACGACACCCGCTCAGAGCGGCTGACTTTGTACCA
The DNA here is from genome assembly GCF_030687935.1 of Pseudomonas cucumis. Taxonomy (GTDB): domain Bacteria; phylum Pseudomonadota; class Gammaproteobacteria; order Pseudomonadales; family Pseudomonadaceae; genus Aquipseudomonas; species Aquipseudomonas cucumis. Next base: position 1,435,055 of record NZ_CP117454.1, read on the forward strand.
GATGTGCGCGTGAAAATGAAGTTTTTCTTTGCGCGCGATGGCTTTAGCACGGGTGAAACGAAAGCATCGACCGCGTAGCGGTCATTCGCGGGCAAGCCTCGCTCCTACAGGAATGCGTTTAACGCTGCAGGGCTGAGCTTGCTCGCGATGACTCTGTTTCAGATTGCCAATGCATGTTGGTCCTGGACGTACTGGTAACGCGGTCGGCTTTCGTGTTGCGCCGGTTTCAGGAAGCCCAGCAGTGCGTTGCGGCTGTCTCGGCAGGCAGCTTTGTGCTCCATGTCGAGAAAGTGGCCGGTGGCCTGAAGGGTGCTGAAGGTGCTGTGCTGCACGTGGCCGGCGAACAGCTTGGCATCGGCGGCGGCTGTGTACTCGTCCCATTCGCCGTTCATGAACAGCACCGGCACGTTGATTTTCTTTGCCGCGTTCAGGTAGCACTGGCGGTCGCTGTTGAGCACGTCGTTGATGTGAAAATGCATCTGCCCGTATTCATGTTCGGCCAACGAACTGACGTGACGGTAGTTGAAGCGCTTGAACAGCGAGGGCAGGTGTTTGCCGATGGTGCTGTTTACCAAGTCACCGACCCGGTTCCCGTCACGGCTGCCGAGATAATCGACACCGCGCTCAAGGTAGTCGAGCATGTGCTCGTTGACCACCGGCGAGAACGAGCTGATCACAGCCTTTTCGATGCGCCGTGGCTGTTGGGCGAGGGCGACGAGCGTGGCGGCGCCACCAAAGGAAAACGACAGCACATGCTCGGCGGCGAAGTGGTCGATCAGCTCAAGGAGGATCTGCCCTTCGATTTCCTTGGTGAGCATTTTCTCATGCAGGTTGTGGGCCTTGGACTTGCCCGCGTAGGGCTGGTCGTAGCACACCACATTGAACTCTGGGTAAAGGTTTTTCACGGTCTGTGCAAACGACGCAGTCGTGGACATCGAGCCGTTGACCAGAATAATGGTCTTCTCTGCGGCGTCTGCGCGATAGAACTCCGTGTAAACCCGATACTGACCCTGTATATCCAGCACAGCGATTTCTGGCCTCATGTCATAAGACTCCTGGCAAGCGGGTATGCGCGCAAATCAGATTGCACGAGCTTTGTGACAGGTAGGCATACGCCTGGAATTTTTGAAGGCCCATGTCGATCCATTGCACGCTGGTCGACGGGTATTGTTATAAGCGGGCAGTTTGCCGGGGGAAGGCGGAACCTGAGGGTTCTCTGCCGGCAAAAAGTTTCTTAGAGTAGTTTTGGTGACTCGTCGGTCACGTTTCGCGCCGACGTCCTGATTCAAGCAGGGGTCACGTCATCGCGCAAGTATCTTTCGTAAATTGTTCGACAACATCTGCTGAGCGGTCGTCTGCTTAGATCAATCGGATCTCTTCACGACTCAACGGCCGGTACTCGCCGGGCTTCAACACAGCGTCGAGTACCAACGGTCCCATGCATTCGCGGTGCAGGCGCACCACCTTGTTGTCGAAGTGGCCGAACATCCGTTTTACCTGATGATAGCGGCCTTCGACGATGCTCAAGCGCGCAGATTTTGGCCCGAGTACGACCAGTTCGGCAGGTTGTGTGGTGAGGTCTTCGAAGGCGAAATACAGCCCTTTGGCGAAGGTGATCGCGTATTCGGCAGTGATGTTCTGCTCGGTCTCGACGTAGTACACCTTGGGTAGTTTGGTCTGCGGTTGGGTCAGGCGTCGCGACCAGCTGCCATCGTTGGTGATCAGCATCAGGCCGGTGGTGTTGAAGTCGAGGCGACCGGCGATGTGCAAGTCTTCCTTGTCCGGTTCATCGATCAGGTCGAGCACCGTAGGGTGTTGCGGGTCGCGGGTGGCACTGACGCAGCCGGGCGGTTTGTGCAGCATGAAGTAGCGGGCCGGCTTGCCAACTTGCAGCACCTCGTCGTCGACTTCCACGCGGCTGAACTCGAGCACCTCGGCGTGGGGGTCGCTGACGACTTCTCCGTCGACCCTGACGCGCTTTTCCACCAGCAACAGGCGTACCTGCTTACGGTTGAAGCGGGGCAGGTTGCTGAGGAAGCGGTCAACGCGCATGGTCAGGGATCGGTGGGGGGATTCGGTGGGAGAATGCCGCGCATCTTACGTGATCGGCCAGGCGGCTGCTTGCAACTGCATCTCGACCTGGGCGCAGGCCGGGCACAGGCAGGACTTGTCGCGCAGCTCGGCGGGCAATGCCTGGAGCACCGCCGGATCGATGCTGACGCCGTAGCACCAGCAGGCACGATCGACGGTTCGCGGGTCAGCCAGGCTGCAGTCGTTGGCGGCGCCGCAAGCCGGGCAGAGGTCAGGTTTATTCATGAAGGGGCATTCGGTTACGGCCGGTTTGCTTGGCCCGAGACCGCGCATGATCGGCCGGCAAGCACTCCTGCGCAAGCCGGCGATCCTGGAAATCAATGCCGATCTTGCAGATACGCACGCCACCCACCCAAATGACTGATATCCACCGCCCCCTCCAGCCCATAGGGCTCACAGATAAACCCGCTCTCCCAACGCCCATCCGCCAGTTGTACCTTGCCCAGCCCCAGCGGCGCGGGAATGGCGGTCAGGAACGAACCCAGCTCACTGCTTGGCAACTCCCATACTTCCACCGCAATCGCCGCGCCACCTTCCTTCACTCGGACCATGCCAGGGCGATAGGGTGGGCCACCGGCCAGGGCATACAGCTGATAGTCGGGGGAACTGTGAGTGGCTTCGAGCAAACGGGCTCCACGTTGCTTGAGTTGCCAGTTCAGCGCCAGCCCATCCAGGTGCGCACCGCAGACCACCAGCCGTGCGCGATCATTGCGCGCACTATTCGTCGGCGCAGGCGCGGCCAACCCTTGCTGGCGTTGCAAGGCATCCGCCACGCTCAACAGATACTGATCGGTAAACGCCCGGCCGAACAACGTCACGCCCCATGGCAAACCATTGCCCATGAATCCGCTGGGCACGGCGACGGCGGCGTAATCGAGCAGGTTCATGAAGTTGGTGTAGTAGCCCAGTTCCGAGTTGCGCAGCACCGGTTCGGCCGCAAGCTGCGCCAGTGTCACCGGGCGGCCGATGGTTGGCGTGACCACGCAATCAAGGCCTTCCAGGGCTTTGTCGCACAGCGCTTTCAAGGCCTGCAGACGGTATTGGGCACGGAAGGTTTGCACGCCGGTCACCGCTGGGGCTTTGGCCAGTACGGCGCGAATCACCGGCAGCACGGCTTGAGGATGTTGCTCCATCAACTCGCCGGCGACGCTGTAACGTTCCGCCACCCACGGCCCTTCGTAGAGCAACCGCGCCGCTTCGAGAAACGGCGACAAATCCAGCTCGACCGCTTCGCCACCCATGGCTTTGAGTTGGTCGATGGCGTCGCCGAACAGCAACGGGCCTTCAGGACAACCGAAGAACGCCAGATCCTGCGCACGGGGCACGCCGAAACGAAATGGGCGTGGTGTGCCGAAGGCCGAACCGTCATTCCACAGCGGATTACTGCGGCTGTATTCGTCCCGTGGGTCGAGATGAGCGGTGAGCGCGAGCAACTGACTGGCTTCCCGGGCCGTGGCCGTGAAGGTCGTGACGCAATCGAGCGTTCGACAGGCCGGCACCACACCGGCAGTGGAGATCAGCCCTTTGCTGGCTTTCAAACCGACCAGATTATTTAAGGCCGCTGGTACGCGACCGGAGCCTGCCGTGTCCGTGCCCAGGGAAAAGCTCGCCACGCCGAGCGCCACCGCCAGTGAAGACCCGGCGCTGGAACCGCCCGACGGATACTCCGGCAACACGCTGTTCGGGCAAGCGCCATAGGGCGAGCGGCTGCCATTGAGGCCAGTGGCGAACTGGTCGAGATTGGTCTTGCCCAGCGGAATCGCCCCCAGCGCCAGCAGTTGCTCGACGATGGTTGCCGAGCGTTCCGGCACATAGGCAAACGCCGGACACGCTGCCGTGGTGGGAATGCCTGCCAGGTCGATGTTGTCTTTGATCGCGAACGGCACGCCGTACAGTGGCAGGCTGTCTGGGTCGCGATCGTCGAGTGCGGCGAGGTAGGGTTCCAGATCTTCGACACTGAGCAAATGGATGAACAAGTGATAGTCCGGGTTCAGGGCCGCGGCTTTTTCACGCAGGCTCAGCAGCAGTTGCCGAGGCGTAGTGCTGCCGTCACGGTAAGCGTTGCGCAGGGCGTCGAGTTGCAGATTGATGTTCATGGCGTTAATCCTTTTTTAATGGCTTGAATCGAGTTCCAGCACCACCACACGCTGCCCGGCGCGCACCGCCGAACCCGGTTGCACGCGAATCTCGCGCACCACGCCCGCCATGGGCGCGAGCAGCGGGATTTCCATCTTCATCGACTCCAGAATCACCAGCACATCCCCCGCCGCGACCTGGCTGCCAGCCTGCACTTGAACCTGCCAGAGGTTGCCGGCGATGTGGCTGTCGATGCTCTGCTGACCGTCGGCTAACGGTGCATCTTCGGTTACTTCCGGGGCCAGTTCTTCGCTGTCGAAATGCGCTTGGCCGCTCGCGATCCAGCGTTCGCGTTCGGCGTTGAACGCGCTTTTTTGCTGGTCCCGAAAGGCCGCGATGCTCGGGGCTTCTTTCGTCAAAAACGCCTGGTAATCCGCCAGATTCAGCTGACTGTGTTCGATGTTCAGATCAAAGCGCCCAAGGGGGAAATCCCGACGAATGCGCAGCAGTTCATCGGCGCTCACCGGGTAGAACCGGATCTGGTCGAAGAAGCGCAGCAGCCACGGCTTGCCGTCGAACGCGGCGACTTCGCGGTAGCGATTCCACATCTGCAGCGTGCGACCGACGAACTGATAACCACCGGGGCCTTCCATGCCGTACACGCACATATAGGCGCCGCCGATGCCTACCGAGTTTTCCGCGGTCCAGGTGCGGGCCGGGTTGTACTTGGTCGTCACCAGGCGATGCCGAGGATCGAGCGGGGTGGCGACCGGTGCGCCGAGGTAGACGTCGCCCAGGCCCATGACCAGATAGCTGGCGTCGAACACGGTGCGCTGCACTTCGTCGAGGTTCGGCAGGTCGTTGATGCGGCGGATGAATTCCAGATTGCTCGGGCACCAGGGCGCGTCTTTACGCACGGTGGTCATGTATTTCTCGATCGCCAACTGGCAGGCCGGGTCGTCCCAGGAGAGTGGCAGATGGACGATGCGCGAGGGCACTTGCAGGTCCTTGGCGGCGCACACGGCGTCCCATTCACCGGCGACAATACCCAGCAGATCGGCCAGCGACAGTTGTTCGGGTTGGTAGTGCACTTGCAGTGAGCGGATGCCCGGCGTCAGGTCGATCACGCCGTGCAGGTGTTTGCTTTCCAATGCCTGCATCAACGCATGAGCGCGAAAGCGCAGGACCAGGTCCAGTTCGGGGACACCGATTTCCAATAACAAATGCGTGTCGCCCGATAACCTTGCAACCAGTCTCGTGTCGTCCTGACCCAAATCCAACACCACAGGCGACGCAATTCCCTGCGGGAGCGGGCTTGCTCGCGAAGGGGCCAGATCAGGCACCGCATCAACTTCTTCGTGAGCAAGCCCGCTCCCACAGGAATCCCATTTCAAGGCGAGAGAGCGGGCGGTTTTGAGATCGACCGGGACGAACTGCACCTTGTCCCCAGCCTTGAGCTGCCCCAGCTGCCAAAGGTCCGCCTCGATCACCGTTACCGGGCAAACAAACCCGCCCAAGCTCGGACCATCCGGCCCCAGAATCACTGGCATGTCACCAGTGAAATCCACCGCGCCAATCGCGTACGGATTGTCATGAATATTCGACGGATGCAATCCGGCTTCACCACCGTCGGCCCGCACCCATTCAGGCTTCGGCCCAATCAACCGCACACCGGTTCGGCTGGAGTTGAAGTGCACTTCCCACTGCGTGGCGAAGAAGGTGGCGATGTAGTTTTCGGTAAAATATTCCGGGGCACCGTGAGGGCCGTAAATCACCCGAATCTGCCGCACGGCGGGCAACTCGGTAACGTGCTGGATCGCCAGGTTTTGCCCGGTGCTCTGGTCGCTCAAGGCTCGAATGTGCAATACGTCCCCAGCGCGCAGTGCACGACCGGCATGGCCACCAAACTGGCCGAGGGTGAAGGTACTTTTGCTACCCAGATAATCCGGCACTTGCACGCCGCCGCGCAGGCACAGATAGCTGCGCGCACCTGCACCGCCAATGGTGCCGAGGTTCAAAGTGGCACCGGCGGGAATCAACAGTGCGGTGTTCATCGGCACCGCTTCACCATTCAGCATCAACGGAATCACCGCACCCGTAACGGCCACCACCGCAGCACAATTGAAGCGCAGCAGCGGCCCACTCATAGTGATTTCCAGCGCCGCCGCACCTTCATCGTTACCCAGCAAGCGATTGCCCAGACGCAGTGCCCGACTGTCCATCGGCCCCGACGGCGGCACGCCCACCGCCCAGTAACCGAGGCGGCCCGGATAGTCCTGAACACTGGTCTGCGTGCCGGCGCTGAGCACTTCAAAGGTGTTGGCTTGATAGACCAGACTTTCCAGGCAACGGGTCCACGGCTGACCGCTGGCAAAGGGCGCATCGAGCAGAATCTGCCGCAGGTAATCGCGGTTGGTTTCCACCCCATACAGCAGGCTGTCGCCCAGAGCCTGATGCAGATCGACGCGTGCTGCTTCGCGAGTCGCTGCCCAGCTGATGACCTTGGCGATCATCGGATCGAAGTACGGCGGGATCTCGCAACCGGCCTCGACCCAAGTGTCGATACGCAGGTGTTGGCCATCGGCAACGGGGAAATTGACGGCCGTGAGCAGACCGGGACTCGGCTGGAAATCCCGACCCGGATCTTCAGCATAGAGTCGTGCCTGAATCGCATGACCGTTGGCTTTCAATCCCTGGCTCAACTCGCGCAGCGGCGGCAAATCACCGGCCGCCAATTCCACCATCCAGCGCACCAGGTCCACGCCCCACACTTGTTCGGTGACGCCGTGCTCCACCTGCAAACGGGTATTCACTTCAAGAAAATAGAAACGCTGGGCATCGCTGTCGAAGACGAATTCCACAGTGCCCGCGCTGCGGTAATGCACCGCTTTGGCCAGTTTGATTGCCGCTGCACAGAGTTCCTCGGCCATGCCCTCGGGCAGGTTCGGTGCCGGGGTTTCCTCGAGGACTTTCTGGTTGCGTCGCTGCACTGAGCAGTCGCGCACGCCGAGGGCCAACACCTCGCCCTGGCCGTCGCCGAAGACCTGCACTTCCAGATGTCGGGCGCGCTGGATGTACTTCTCGATGAACACGCCAGCGTCGCTGAAATTGTTCTGACCAAGGCGTTTGACGGCTTCGAACGATTCGCTCAATTCGCCGGCGCTGCGGCATACGCGCATACCGATCCCGCCACCGCCGGCGGTGCTTTTGAGCATCACCGGGTAGCCGACCTGTTCGCCCGCTATCAATGCTGCGTCGAGGCTATCGAGCAGCTCGGTACCTTCGAGCATCGGCACGCCGTGTTGCTTGGCCAGTGCGCGAGCGGTGTGCTTGAGGCCGAACACCCGAAGCTGTTCCGGTGTGGGGCCGATGAAGGCGATGTCGGCCGCTTCGCAGGCTTGGGCGAATGCAGCGTTTTCCGAGAGAAAACCGTAGCCGGGATGGATCGCGGTGGCGCCGGTGGCTTTTGCGATGGCGAGGATTTTGTCGACCGCCAGATAAGTGCCAGCGGCAGCGCCTTCGCCGAGGCTGTGGGACTCAAAGGCTTGCAGGATGTGCAGGCTGGCGGCATCGGCTTCGGAGTAAACGGCAACGCCCTTGACCTGCAATTCAGCCAAGGTACGCAAGATGCGACAGGCAATGGCGCCACGGTTGGCAATGAGGACTTTTTCAAACATGGCATAACCCCCGGAGGCGATAACGCATCAGCCTCTACCTGGGATGCGGGCCGTCCCGCAGTTTTTCGATAGGCGCCGAGGTCGTCCTCGGCGGCAGAATTATTAAACTTGAAACCACCGCTGACCTTGTGGGAGCGGGCTTGCCCGCGATGGGGCCAGCACACTCAACAATGATGTCGACTGACACACCGCTATCGCGGGCAAGCCCGCTCCCACAGAGTTTCGTGGTGTTTTTACTTTTTTAGGCACTGCCCGGAACGGGCCTGGCACAGGGCAAACAGCCACCGCCGCAAGCGCGAAATTTTCAGTTCCATACCAGCAGCTCCGCAGGCCTCGGGTTGTAGGCGTTGCATGGGTTGTTCAGTTGCGGGCAGTTGGAGATCAGCACGATCACGTCCATCTCGGCCCGTAGGTCGACGTATTTGCCCGGCGCCGAAATCCCGTCTTCGAAGGTCAGGCCACCGTCGGCCGTCACCGGCACATTCATGAAGAAGTTGATGTTCGGACCGATGTCTCCCTTGCCCAGTCGACCATCGTGGACACAGGCGCGCAGGTAGTTGTCGCGGCAGCTGTGCATGTAGCGTTTCTCCAGCGCATAACGCACGGTGTTGCTCTCTTGGGCGCAGGCACCGCCGAGGGTGTCGTGACGCCCGCAAGTGTCGGCGACGATGCTCAGCATCGGTTTGCCGAGGTTGGAATAGAGCACGCTGCCGGTGCTCAGGTAGACGCTGTTCTGCCGACGCAATGTGCGCTGTACGTCATAGCGTTCTTTGGGATTGGCGAGGCTGTAGAACAAGGTGTCGACGGCCTGATTACCTTCCAGGTCGAGGATGCGCAAGGTTTGGCCGGCCTTGACCTCCATCAGCCAGGGTTCGCCGGCGGGGATGGTGGCGCGGTAGATCGCGGTTTCGGGCTGCCTGTTTGTAGTAACGGCAGCGGTGGCGATAGTGAGTGACATGGCAGCGATCCTCAGGCGAACAGACGCTCGGTGTTGATGAAGCCGCGCTCGTTTTCCGGGCGCGAGGTGCGGCAGTGTTCGGCGACACTCGCATCGGCGTTCATCCAGCTGAGCTTCAGCGGTTTGGGTGCGTACTCAGGCGCCGGGTCCATCGGATGTTGCAGCGCGGTGAGCACCACCAGGGTGTCCATCGGCGCGTACAACTCGATGTAATCACCGGCCTTGGAATGGCCTTCGACGAAGTGGAAATGCCCGGCCTCATCGACGTTCACACGGCTGAACAGGTTGAGGGTCATCAACAGATCGGAGAGGCCCAAACCCCACTTGCCCAGTTCCACCAACAGGTTGTCGGTGCCGTTGCGGAAGAAACCGTTGCGCAGTTCCTGATAGCGGCCCGCGCCGTATTTTTCCGCAACCTCTTCAGCGCACAGCACGCCGCCAAGGCTGTCGCTCCAGCCGCACGTGTCGGCAGTGATGGCGGCCAACACCCGGCCCATGTCCGAGTACAGGCAATGGCCGGTGGTGAGCTTGGCGGTGTGTTGGCATTTGAGGCTGTCGGGCAGGTTCAGGCGTTCGGTTTTTTCATGGGCGTTGAGCAGCGTCAGGCTGACGTTGGCACCGCCGCGCAGGTCGGTCAGGCGCAGGAGTTGGCCGCGTTTCAGAACGAAAGAACGATGGCCGCCACCGGGGAGCATTTCTTCGGCGAAGGGCGTAAACAGTTGGGTCGAATCAGTCATGTGTAGATTCCTCTAAGCGATGCGAAGCGAACCTGCCAACTGAGCCGGCAGGGCGTCGACGGCGGCTCGATTGGCGCGGCGGTCGCTGTTCAAAGGGATGTCGTAGGTGATGCGTGCGCCATAGGCTCCGGGGGCGTGCGGGTCGATGCGGACCTTGTCGAACACCAGCAAACGGGTGCCGAGGCTGAAACCTTCGGAGAGGTCATGGGTGACCATGAACACCGTCAGCTGCGTCTCGCGCCACAGTTCCAGCAGCAAGCCGTGCATGTCTTTGCGGATGCCCGGATCGAGCGCGCCGAAGGGTTCGTCGAGCAGCAGAACGCGCGGCTTCATGATCAACGCTTGGGCGATCGCCAGCCGTTGTTGCATACCGCCGGACAGCTGCGCCGGGTACTTGTCCAGCGAGTGACCGAGGCCGACTTTGTGCAGCAGTACCGAAGCCTGTTCCCGCGCCTCGCGTTTGGCGCTGCCGAACAACCGTCCCAGCAGGGGCGAGCGCGGCAGTTCGAGGCCGAGGGCAACGTTGTCCAGCACGCTCAGATGCGGGAACACCGAGTAGCGCTGAAATACCACGCCACGGCTGGCATCCGGTTCGCTGGCCAGGGTCTGGCCGTCCAACAGAATCTCGCCGCGACTGGCCCGTTCCTGGCCCAGCAGTAGCCGCAGGAAAGTCGATTTTCCGCAACCTGACGCACCCACCAAGGTGCAGAATTCGCCCTCGTTGACGTTCAGGTTCAAACCTTCGAGCACCACCTGATCGGCGTATTGCTGCCAGACGTTTTTTACTGTGATGAAGCTCATGCGCGTGCCCCTTCATAACTCATTTGGAGGCACCTTGGTGCCAGGGAAAAGCACGCTGAGTCAGGCGTTTCAGGCCCCAATCCATCAGCCAGGCAAGCAGGGTGATCCAGACGACATACGGCAGGATCACGTCCATCGCCAGGTAGCGGCGCACCAGGAAAATCCGATAGCCGAGACCATCGGTGGAGGCGATGGCTTCGGCAGCGATCAAGAACAACCACGCCGAACCCAGCATCAGCCGCAACGAGATCAACAGGCGCGGCAACAATTGCGGCAGCACCACGCGCAGCATCAAGGTCCAGGTCGAAGCGCCAAGCGTCTGCGCCTTGATCAGCAGTTCGACCGGAATCTCCCGGGCGCGCTGTTCCAGATCGCGGGCCAGGCACGGGGTGATACCGATCACGATCAGCATCACTTTCGACAACTCCCCCAGCCCGAACACGATGAACAGAATCGGCAGGATCGCCAACGGCGGCACCATCGACAGCACGGTGAGTACCGGCGACAACGGTGCGCCGAACAGCGGCAGGGTCCCGGCGGCGATGCCCAGGCACAACCCGGCCAATGCACTGATGCCAAGGCCGATAGCCAGCCTTCGCAGGCTGGCGGCGCTGTCTTGCCAGAGCAGGTATTCACCGGTTCGCGTGTCGGCGGTGAAGGCCAGCCGTTTCACGGCGTCGGTCATTTGCACGGCGCTCGGCAGCAGCTTGTCGTTGGGGTTGTCCGTCAGCCGATCGGCCGAGCCCATGAAGTAGGCGAACAACACCAGGGCGAACGGCAGGATCACCAACAGCAGGCGACTCGGGCGATCCGGGTGGCGATTGATCAGGCGCATGGCCTAGTCCTCCGTTATTACAACTTGGAGTCGGCAGCCATCTGCACGTAGCTGGGGTCGAAGCGCAGCTTGAGGTTGGTCTTGTCGCCGCTGGTCACGCCATTGGCGAAGGCCATGCCGATGGCGCTGGTGTCCTTGGCGCCTTCACCGAGCAATCCATGCTGAAAGGAAAACTCGGCGACTTTGCGCATGGTGTCGGGCAGTTGCTTGCTGGTGGAGAATTCCAGCGCTTCTTTCGGTGTGGCGAACAGTTTGGTGGTGTCGAGTTGCGCCTGGAAACCGGCCAGGTCGGTGCCCGAGGCTTTGGCCATATGTTCGAGGGCGGCTTTGCTGGCGGCGTTTTTGGCGTTCATCAACTCCACCACTTCAAACCATGCACCGGTCAGCGCTTTGCCCAGGGCCGGGTTATCGTTGAGGGTGGCGCTGTTGACCACCATCATGTCCATGATTTCGCCGGGAACCTGGCTGGAGTTGAAGACTTCGGTCACGCCGGGCTTGGCCTTGATGTCCGAGAGCATCGGGTTCCAGGTGGTGACGGCGTTGACCTGGTCGGTGTTGAAGGCGGCCGAGATGTCGGCGTCGGAGGTGTTGACCACTTTCAGGTCTTTCTCGGTGAGGTCCACCGAATCGAGTGCCCGGGCCAATAGGTAGTGGGACACCGAGAGTTCCACCAGATTGACGTCCATGCCCTTGAGGTCGGCGACTTTCTTGCCTTCGCCTTTGAGCACGATGCCGTCGTTGCCATTGGAGAAGTCGCTGACGATCAGCGCGGTGCTGTCGACGCCACCGGCAGCCGGAATGGTCAGCGCATCCATATTGGTCATGGTGCAGCCGTCAAACTGGCCGGCGGTGTATTGGTTGATGGATTCGACGTAATCGTTGAGCTGCACCACATCGATTTTGATGCCGTACTTTTTCGCCCATTTATCGACGATGCCTTGGCTGCCGGCATATTCCCAGGGCATCCAGCCGGCATAAATAGTCCAGCAGACGCTGAAATGGTCTTTTTGTGCGGCCTGGGACGAGACGCTCATGAGGGCTGCAAAAGCAGCGGCGAGCAGGGCGGGTAAACAAAGTCGGGACATGGTGTGGTTCTCCAGTTGATCAAGGGCGGACAGGAAGGCAGCGGCACCGCGAACGGTGGCTTGTCTCCCGGGCTTTTGTCCCGCCGTGTAACCTCAACTGGAGGTCGCCAACTCTCGGACCAGCCACTCGCGATTGCGAGCCGGAACCCTAGTCAGCCATTGCAAATTGTGGTGCCGCGAACCTGTGATGACTCCTGCACGTCTTTGGTTAAGCGAGAGCCGTGCCAAGTCGGCTTGAGCCCTCTGGCTTGGGCATGGAGGAAAGGAGGAGGGATAAACAAGCGGCATGCCCTGCCTTGTCATGGTGCGTTGGCGCATGTCTATGCACCGTAGATGGACGCAGTGGCCGCTGATCTGAAGGCCGACGCCGTCTGGCACTCGATGCCGGTTTGAAAGTCAAAACAGGTGTCAGCCGGCCTGTGCCGACTGCTGTTGCGGGTCTTCCAGGAGGCCGCCATGCTCTGTCGAAAACAGCTCCGCCGAATACTGCTCTGTGTGTTTTTTGGTTTGGGCTTGTCCGGCTGCTATTACTACGTAGGTGGTGCCGACGTTTATTCGACACCTTATTACTACCCTGGCTATTACTACTCTCCTTACTACTACGGCGGCCCGCGTTTTTACGGGGGCTATCGCTATTTTTACTACGGTGGACATCCCCGTCATCACCACGGAGGACACCATCGCGGGCACCGTTAATCAGCTCATCAATAAAACGGCGTGTCCGGCTCACGAACGCGCCGTTTTCTTTGGCGTAGATGAAAAACCTTTCATCGGCTACTTGTTTCAACGTGTTGCAGGAACGCACCAGATTCCGAATTCACTGTCTGATATTTCGACAGTCGCCGAACCATTGACTGTCGCCTGCCAGCGTCGCTGGTGTGGCTCACTCGCGGTCCAGGAGGCCGCTATGCTCTGTCAAAAAAAACTCCGCCAAATTCTGCTGATTGTTTTATCGGGATTGTCTCTTGGTGCGTGCGTGCCCTATTCCGATGGAGGATCCAGCTATTACCGCTCCGAGGTTTACACGTCCCCTGCGCCGTATTACTCCGGTGGCGGGGCTTATTACTCCGATGGTCGTTACTACTCGGCCCCGCGCAGGTATTACTCACCGCCTGCACGGTATTACCAGCCATCGCCGCGTTATTACCACCAGCCGCGGGTTTATCAACCGGCACCGCGTTACTATCAACCGGCCCCGCGCTATTACCAGTCGGCGCCACGAGCAGACTACCGGGTCTATCAGAATCGTGGATGGGACCGTCATGACCGTCGTGACCGTGGCGGCTGGGATGGCCGTCACCGCGGCGGTCGAGGCGATGACCATCGAGGCCACAACAGGTCGGATAATCGTGGCGGTCGGGGCGATCACCGTGATGGCAATTGGGATGGCCGAGGCAACCACCGGTAAACCACTCAATAAAAAAGCGGCGCATGAAGCGCCGCTTTTTTGTGCCTGATTTTTAGTATTCCGAGAGATCAGCCAAAGGATGCCGGCCTTCCCAGACCTTATGGAAATGCGCCTCCACCGCCGCCTCCGGCACAGTGTTGATGTCCGGCCAGTGCCAGCGAGGTTTCTGGTCCTTGTCGATCAACCGCGCACGCACGCCCTCGCTGAATTCCGGATGACGGCAGCAATTGAGGCTCATGGTGTATTCCATCTGAAAGACCTGAGCCAACGATAGATGCCGGGCGCGAACGATCTGTTCCCACACCAGATGGGCGGTCAGGGGCGAGCCTTCAGTCATGGTTTTGGCGGCACGACCGAGCAGCGGGTCGGCATGATCGCGCAACGCACTGATGGCCTTCCAGGCGCAACGAACGTCGCTGACATCCAACAGTTCGTCGATCTGCTCGCGTCGAGGCAGCCACTGCGCTTCGGGCAGCTGCGCGATTGCTTCCTGCTGCAAGGCCTTGAGCAGGCTGTTGAGCTGCATGGCTGTCTGTTCCTGCCAGTTCAATTGCAGCAAACCTTCGAGCAGCTCATGCTGTTGATCATCGCGCAGGAAGCGGTCGGCGAGGTCCAGATCGATCGCATCACGACCGTTCATCTGGGCGCCGGTCAGGCCGAGAAACAATCCGAGCTTGCCGGGCAACCGCGACAGAAACCAACTGGCGCCGACGTCCGGGTACAAGCCGATGCCGATCTCCGGCATCGCCAACCGGCTGCTCGGCGTGACAATCCGGATGCTCGCTCCTTGCAGCAGCCCCATGCCACCACCCAGCACGTAACCATGACCCCAGCAGATCAACGGTTTGGAGTAGGTGTGCAGGTTGAAGTCCAAGCGATATTCTGCCGCAAAGAAGTGTGCAGCCAAGGGCGGCACTTCGCCGGGATGGGCGCGACACGCCTCCACCAGGCTGCGTACTTCGCCGCCGGCGCAAAAAGCCTTGGCGCCATTGCCGCGCAGCAGCACGCAAACGATCTGTGGCTCCTTGGCCCAGGCATCCAGTTGATCGCGCAGGGCGTTGATCATCGGCAAGGAGAGGGCGTTGAGGGACTTTTCGGCATCCAGGCTGGCGATGCCGATGCGTGCGCCGTCGGTGCCGGTGAGTTCTTCGAAGTGCAGATTCATCGTGACCTCGATCGGGAAATTGAGCGTTCAGTATGATCGCTCTATAGGAAAGTGCCGGATCTGCGTCAGATCAATTGACAAGGGAGATAGGGTTTCCTAGGGTTCGCCCCATTGTTTTTGCCGGATGTAACCATGACTGCTGACGACCGTATCAAACTCGAACCGAGCTGGAAGGAGGCACTACGTGCCGAATTCGACCAGCCTTACATGGCAGAGTTGCGCACATTCCTGCAACAGGAGCGCGCGGCGGGCAAAGAGATTTATCCACCCGGACCGATGATTTTCAACGCGCTCAATTCCACGCCGCTGGACAAGGTCAAAGTGGTCATTCTCGGTCAAGACCCTTACCACGGCCCGGGTCAGGCCCATGGGTTGTGCTTCTCGGTGCAACCGGGCGTGCCGGCACCGCCATCGCTGGTGAACATCTATAAAGAGTTGAAGCGCGACCTGAACATCGACATTCCCAACCATGGCTACCTGCAGAGTTGGGCAGAGCAGGGCGTGTTGATGCTCAACACCACCATGACCGTGGAACGCGCGAATGCCAACGCCCATGCGGGCAAGGGCTGGCAGCACTTTACCGATCGGATTATCGAAGTGGTCAGCGAACATCAGCCACATCTGGTGTTCCTGCTATGGGGCGCGCATGCCCAGAGCAAGCAGAAACTTATCGACGCCACCAAACACCTGGTGCTGACCTCGGTCCATCCGTCGCCGCTGTCCGCCTATCGCGGCTTCCTCGGATGCGGGCACTTCAGTCGGGCGAACAAGTTTCTGGAGCAGAATGGCGAGACGCCGATCGAGTGGCGATTGCCGTCGGTCTGAAGATTGCCTTCGCGGGCAAGCCTCGCTCCTACAGATGTTGTGCCGGACGCAAACCCGCGACTAGCCGAAATCCTGTAGGAGCGAGGCTTGCCCGCGAAGCAGGCGACTCGGTCTATCAGGGAGAATCCGGCTCCCGGTTCCAATACCGAAACAACGGTTCCGCCAGAAACAACACAAACAACAACCGCATCACCTGCATTGCCGTTACCAGCGGCACCGACAATTGCAGGGTCTCCGCCGTCAGGCTCATCTCGGCGATTCCGCCGGGCATCATGCCCAGCGTCAGCGAACGCAGATCCAGATGAGTCAGCGCACTCAACCCCAATGCCGCCAAAGTGGCGATCAACATGGTCAACACCGTGCCCAGCAGGGTTCGGCCCATGAACGACGGTGCCCGCCGGAAGAACTGCCGATTGAAGTGACACCCCAACCCGCTGCCAATCAGCCACTGGCCAATCTGACTGCCGCCGTTGGGCAGTCCGATGTGCAGGTCCCAAGCAATGCTCACCGTCGCACTTACCAGCAGCGGCCCGAACAACCAGGGGTTGGGTTGTCGCAGCCGTTCCCAGATCCAGGCGGCAAGGGCGCCCGCCGGGAACAGAATGGCCAGCCACCACCAGTCGACGGTTGTTGGATGCAAGGCCGGCGCACCGTCGCCCAAAAGATACTTGAACGCCGCTGGCACACACAGCACCACCACCAACACCCGCAAACTTTGCCCCGCCGCGACACGGCTGAGCACCGCGCCGTTGCGGGCGCCGAGGTTGACCATCTCCCCGGAGCCGCCGGGCATGCTGGAAAAGAACGCGGTGGCGCGATCTTCCCCGGTGCGCCGCATTAACCAGACCCCCACCACGGCGGACAGGCTGGTGACTAATGCACCGAAAAAGATCAAACCGAAGTGGCTCAGCACCTGCTCCATCACCAACGGGGTGAAGTGCAGGCCGATACCGATGCCGACAACCCACTGGCCGCACTTGCGGCCGCCAGGGATTTCCGCCAGTTGCCAGGGAGTCAGGCAGCGCACGAGGATGATCGCCAGCAACGAGCCGACCATCCACGGAAGTGGCCAGCCGATCTGGCTGGCGAGGTAACCGCCCAGCAGACCGACCAGCGGTGTTCCCCACCAGCTTTTGAAGGGGGGCCTATCAGACATCGGCGAGAGTGCGCCGGGCGACTGAACGTTTGCGCCAGATGCGCAGCAGCGGCATCAGCAACATGATTGCAGTGAGCACCCAGCAACCGAACGTGATCGGGCTCGACCAGAGAATTTCCAGTGCGCCATTGGAGATCGACAGCGCGCGACGCAGGTTTTGCTCCATCAGACCGCCAAGGATGAAACCCAGCAGTACCGGCGACAACGGGAAATCCAGCTTGCGCAGGATGTAACCGAAGATTCCGATGCCGATCATCAGGAACAGGTCGAACGTGGTGGCATGCACCGCGTAGACGCCGATCCCGGTGATGATCGCGATCACCGGCACCAGCGCCCAGTTAGGCACGGCGAGGATGCGGGTAAAGATGCGGATCATCGGAATGTTGAGAATCACCAGCATCACGTTGGCGACGAACAACGACGCGATCAGGCCCCAGACGATGTCCGGTTGCTGCTGGAACAACAGCGGGCCCGGCGTGATGTTGTACAGCGACAGCGCGCCGATCATCACCGCCGTGGTACCCGAACCCGGAACACCGAGGGTCAGCATCGGCACCAGTGCACCGCAGGCGGCGCCACCGATGGCGGTTTCCGGAGCCGCGAGGCCACGCATGTCGCCTTGTCCGAACGTGCCCTTGGCGCCGGCAATACGTTTCTCGGTCATATAGGCCACAGCGCTGGCCAATGTCGCGCCGGCACCCGGCAACACGCCCATGATGAAGCCCAGCAAGCCGCAACGGATGTTTACCAGGAACACCGCCGAGGCTTCCTTGAAGTTGAACATCATGCGCCCGGTGGCCTTCACCGCTTCCTGGCCGCGGTGGGTTTTTTCCAGCAGCAGGAGGATTTCGCTGATGGAGAACAGGCCCAATACCAGCACAACGAACTGAATGCCGTCGGTCAGGTGAATGTTATCCCCGGTGAAACGGTATACGCCGCTGTTGGCGTCGATCCCGACGCTCGACAGAAACAGACCGATCAGCGCCGCAATGAAGGTCTTGAGCGGTCGATCACCGGCCATGCCGCCGAGACAGACAATCGCAAACACCATCAGTACGAAATACTCCGCCGGTCCGAAGGCAATCGCCCATTTCGCCAGCAGCGGGGCGAACAGCACCATGCCGCACGTCGCGATGAATGCACCGATGAACGAACTCCACGCCGACAGCGACAGCGCTACACCGGCCAAGCCTTTGCGGGCCATCGGGTAACCGTCGAGGGTGGTCATTACGGTGGAGGCTTCGCCTGGAATGTTCAGCAGGATCGAGCTGATCCGGCCGCCGTATTCGCAACCCAGGTACACCGCCGCCAGCAGGATCAGCGCCGACTCCGGTGGCAGGCCGAGGGCGAATGCGATCGGAATCAGCAACGCCACGCCGTTGATCGGGCCCAGACCCGGCAACAGTCCGACGACGGTGCCGATCAGGGTGCCGCACAGCGCGGTCACCAGGTTGTACGGGCTCAGCGCAACGCCAAAGCCCTGACCCAAATAGCCAAGAGTATCCATATCAGTTCTCCAGAACGTCGAGCACGCCCAGCGGAAGTGGCACGTCCATCAACTTGTCGAACAGCAGATAAAGACCGATCGCCATCAGGCTGATGATCACCGCGCTGGGCAGCCAGCGGCCGCCATACAGGCGTGCCATCGGGACACCGATCAGAATGCTGGCGACGATGAAACCAAGGGGCTCGAAGGTCCCGGCGAACACCAGCAACAGCAGCACGCAAATGCCGATTTTGGTCAGGGTTTCGCGGTCCAGTTTCGGGTCATCGTCACTGTGCACGATCGGCGTCGGCCGAAACACCATGTACAGCAATGCCAGGCCCATCAGGCCGAGCATCAGCAGAGGGAAGGCCCGAGGCCCGACCGGTTCGTAGGAAAAAGCCGCCTGATACGGCCACGCCATCAGCGCCAGGCCGACACAGGCCAGCAACAGCACCGAAGCGAAAATGCGTTGTATAAGCATGAGGAACTCCTGGGCCACGACCCCCGAGAACCGGGGCCGTAGCCGCTAGACAGAGGCGATCACTGGATCAGGCCGAACTCTTTGGCCAGCACTTTGTAGTCCGCGACCTGCTTCTTCACGTAGGTGTCGAGTTCCGGGCCGGTCATGGCGAACGGGAACAGTTCACGCTGATCGCGCAGCTTGGCGAAGTCCTCGGAGGCCAGCAGTTTGTCGAAGGCGTCTTTCCACCAGGCGTAGTCTTCGTCGCTGACTTTTGGCCCGAGGTAGAAACCGCGCACCACCGGCCAGACGATGTCGTAGCCTTGCTCTTTAGCGGTTGGAATGTCTTTCATTTCCGGCTCGTCCAGACGCTTCTCGGAGAACACCGCCAGCAGACGCATGTCGCCACTCTGAATGTGTGGCATGGAGTCGGAGATGTCGGTGCTGCCGACCTGGATGTGGCCGCCGAGTAGGGCAGTGGCGATTTCACCACCGCCTTCGAGGGCGACGTAACGCAGGTCACGGGGATTGATCCCGGCCGCCTTGGCGATCAATGCGGTCTGCATCCAGTCCTGGCTGCCGACGGTGCCGCCGGAACCGATCACCACGGAGCTTGGATCTTTCTTCAGGGCTTTGACCAGATCGTCCAGGGTCTTGTAAGGCGAATCGCTTTTTACCGCGATGGCGCCATAGCTGGTGCCAACGGCGGCCAACCAGCGCACTGCACTTTCATCGAAACGACCGAACTTGCCTTGCGCCAGGTTCAGCAGCGAACCGCTGGACCACGCCACCAGCGTGCCGGCATCGGCCGGGCGTTGAGCGACCACCGCGTTGTACGCCACCGCGCCGACACCGCCGGGCATGTAGGTCACGCGCATCGGTTTGGTCAACAGTTTTTCGTTCACCAGCGCGCTTTGCGCCAGTTTACAGGTCAGGTCGAAACCGCCGCCTGGCGAGGCCGGGGCGATGCATTCCGGGCGCTTGGGTTCGGCCATCAATTGGCTGGCAAACAGCACACAGCTGGCGGCTAGAGCAACTTTACGCAGTGATAAGTTCATTTGAGTCTCCACGGGCATTATTGTTATTGGACGTGATGTTTACCAAAGGGCAACGCTATAGCTCACCAGCAGACGCACTTCATCGGCATCGCGAGCGGAGTAGTTGGAACGGTAGGTGGCATTGCGCAGGCGTACGGCGACGTCTTTCAGGGTGCCGCTTTGTACGACGTATTTGATCTCGGTGTTGCGTTCCCACTCTTTGCCTTCGTCGCCGTTCTTGAGCTTGATGTTGTCACCGCTCAGGTAACGGCTCATGAAGCTCAGGCCCGGAATGCCGAGTTTGGCGAAGTCATAGTCGTAACGTGCCTGCCAGGAACGTTCTTCGGCACCGGCAAAGTCATTGATCTGCACGAAGTTGACCAGGTACGGATCGCTGCCATCGACGTAGGGGAAGGCACTGTCCCCCGACATGTGCTGATAACCGGCGCTGAATTTATGCCCGCTCAAGGCATAGCTCACCAGTCCGTTCAGGGATTTGTTGTCGATCTTGCCGCCCCGTGCTGCGCCTTCGTCGTCACTGATGGCCAATCGCAGATCGGTGCCGAACGTGCCGGGGCCGAACGGTTGCGACGCGACAACGCCGAGGAAGTGCTGGTTGTAGACTTCATCGAGTTGGGCGAAGTGGTAGCTGCCGGTGATCTTGTCGGCGAGCTTGTAGTCCACGCCGCCAAAGTCAAAATGCTTGCCGGCCACGGTGCCGGCGAAGCGGCTGTTCTTGTTGTTGAGGGCGATGTCCTCGAAGTCGGTACTGTCGCGGTCCTTGGCTTTCTCCAGACGCCCGCCGGTGAAGGTCAGGTTCTTGATCTCTTTGGAAGTCAGCAGGCCGCCTTCAAAGGTTTGCGGCAGAATGCGCCCGTCGTTGGCTTTGAGGATCGGCAGTTCCGGAATCAGGCTGCCGATTTTCAGTTCCGTGGCGGAGATTTTCACTTTGCCGGTCAGGCCGAGCTTGGAATATTCATCCGCCGCGCGACCGTCGTCATGGGTCGGCAACAGGCCGGTGCCGGTGCGGTCCGGACTTGAATCGAGTTTTACCCCGAGCATGCCCAGTGCATCGACACCGAACCCCACGGTGCCGTCGGTGTAACCCGATTGCAGATTGAGCATGAACCCCTGAGCCCATTCGTCCCGCTTGGATTGCTGGGCGCTGGTACCGTCGCGAAAGTCGCGGTTGAAATACATGTTGCGGGTTTCGAAGGTTGCCGTACTGTCTTCGAAGAAGGCAGCCTGGCTCAACGGCGAAAAGCCGGCGAGGGCGGCGGCACTGATAAGGGCGGTGTGGCTGAGACGGGAAAAACGAGCAGGCGGGTGAGCCTGAAGCTGCATGGACAGCATGGTGACGTACTCCGTTTATTGTTCTTATTGGCGAAAACGCTTCGAGGCGTTTCTCGTACTGCTATGGGCACTGGCAACGGCAGTCGAAACTGTCCGTGGCTGGACTCTAACCGGCCAACCTTTCGCTAACCTTTCAGCTGACTTTCACGGTTTTCGGGCTTCACAGCGACGGATGCGGCTGTAAACTCCGCGCCAAAGAATCGCGTTGACCATCCCTGAATGAGGTAAAGATCCATGCGTGTTCTGCTCGTTGAAGACCATCTGCAGCTTGCCGAAAGTGTCGCTCAGGCGCTCAAGAGCACCGGGCTGACCGTGGATGTGTTGCACGACGGTGTGGCGGCCGACCTGGCCTTGAGCAGCGAGGAATACGCCGTGGCGATCCTTGATGTCGGCCTGCCGCGCATGGATGGCTTCGAAGTACTGGCCCGCCTGCGGGCCCGGGGCAAAAACCTGCCAGTGCTGATGCTGACCGCCCGCAGCGACGTCAAGGATCGGGTTCATGGCCTGAACCTTGGGGCTGACGATTACCTGGCCAAACCCTTCGAGCTGACAGAGCTCGAGGCCCGGGTCAAAGCCTTGCTGCGCCGCAGTGTGCTCGGCGGTGAACGCCAGCAGCGTTGTGGCGTGCTGGCCTATGACCTGGACACCCGGCGCTTCACCCTTGGCGAAGAATTGCTGACCCTGACCTCCCGCGAGCAGGCGGTGCTTGAAGCCCTGATCGCCCGTCCCGGTCGGGTGATGAGCAAGGAGCAACTGGCCGCCCAGGTGTTCGGTCTGGACGAGGAGGCCAGTCCCGATGCCATCGAAATCTACGTCCACCGCTTGCGCAAGAAACTCGACGGCCAGCCGGTAGCCATCGTGACCTTCCGCGGCCTTGGCTACCTGCTGGAAAGCCGCGATGCATAAGGCCAGCAGCCTGCGCTGGCGGCTGCTGTGGAACCTCGCGCTGCTGTTGGTGGTGTTGATGCTCGCCAGTGGATTGAGCGCGTACTGGAACGGCCGCGAAGCCGCTGACACCGCGTATGACCGGACCTTGCTGGCCTCGGCGCGGACCATCGCCGCGGGCCTGTCCCAGCGCGATGGCAGTCTCAGCGCCAACGTGCCTTACGTCGCCCTCGATACATTCGCCTACGACAGCGCCGGGCGGATTTTTTACCTGGTCAATGACATCAATCAGAAGCTGATCTCGGGCTACGAAAACCTGCCGCCACCGCCGCCGGGAACGCCGCGCACCGATGACTACCCGGCGCTGGCGCGTTTCTATAACGCCACTTATCAAGGGCAGAACGTGCGAGTGGTCAGCCTGCTCAAAGCGGTCAGCGAGCCAAACATGAACGGCATGGCGGAAATCCGCGTGGCGGAAACCGATGAGGCGCGGGTACGCATGGCTCGCAGCCTGATGGCCGACACGTTGTTGCGTCTGGGCATGTTGGCGATCGGTGCATTGCTGATGGTGTGGTTTGCGGTCAGTGCGGCGCTGCGTCCGCTGGAGCGCTTGCGCACGGCGGTGGAAGAGCGTCAGCCCGATGACTTGCGGCCCTTGCCGTTGGTGGAAGTGCAGCACGAGTTGGGGCCGCTGGTGCGTGCGCTCAATCACTTTACCGAGCGTTTGCGCGGGCAGTTCGAGCGTCAGGCGCAGTTCATCGCCGATGCCGCCCATGAATTACGTACTCCGTTGGCGGCGCTCAAGGCACGGCTCGAACTGGGTATGCGGTCGAACGACCCCGAAACCTGGCGCAGCACACTGGAAACCGCCGCCCAAGGCACAGATCGCCTGACCCACCTGGCCAATCAATTGCTCTCGCTGGCACGGGTCGAGAATGGTGCCCGGGCAATCGCCGAGGGCGGTGCGCAGTTGCTCGACCTCAGTCAGTTGGCCCGTGAGCTGGGCATGGCTATGGCGCCGCTGGCCCATGCACGTGGCGTGGCACTGGCGCTGGAAGCTGACGAACCGGTGTGGCTGCGTGGTGAGCCAACGCTATTGAACGAACTGTTGAGCAATCTGGTGGACAACGCGCTGGCCCACACGCCACCGGGCGGCAATGTGATCTTGCGGGTCATGGCACCCGCGGTGCTGGAGGTCGAGGACGATGGCCCGGGAATTCCCCTTGAAGAGCGGGATCGGGTGTTCGAGCGTTTTTATCGGCGTAACGAACAGGTGGCTGGATCGGGGTTGGGGTTGGCCATCGTCGGCGAGATCTGCCGCGCCCACCTGGCGCAGATCAGCCTGCACGATGGCGAGCAGGCGGGGCTGAAGGTACGGGTGAGTTTTATTGCAGGAGAGTGAACACCACACCTGTGGCGAGGGAGCAAGCTCCCTCGCCACAGAAATCAGTAAAACATCGACCGCGACTCTTCCAGATCCTTGCACATCGCCTCGTTCTCCGGATCGATTCCCAGCTTCTTGAAGGCCGGCACACTGAAGGGGTCGATTCGGGCCAGTGGATGATCGGTGTCCTTGTGGCAGTACAGGCTGGCCACTTGCACCAGATCGACATAGTCGACCCGCTCCGATTGCCGCTTGAGATCCAGATACAGTCCCGGCAATTGCACCAGCATTTCCGGAAACTCCCAGACCCTGAGCAATTTATCGCCGAGCAGTGGATGAATCCGGTCGATCACATGGTTGAGGCTGACCGGGTCAGACAGCAATTCATAGTGATCTTCGGCGTAGGTCAGGATCGGCAGTACACCAATCTGATGCACGAGCCCGCCGAGCGCCGCCTGATCAGGCTTGAGCTGCGTATAGCTGCGGCACAACGCGTAACTGACGCCAGCGATTTCCAGGCTTTTGCGCCAGACCTCGCGCATTTTCTGTTCCACCACTTCGGAACGGGCGTTGAAGATCTGTTCCATCACCAGGCCGATGGCCAGGTTGCTGCTGTAATTGACACCCAGCCGGGTGATGGCCGTGTGCAAATCAGTCACTTCCTGGGTCGCGCGCAGCAACGGGCTATTGACCACTTTGATCAGGCGCGCCGACAGCGCGGTATCGCGGCCAATCACTTTGCTCAGTGTGCTGACACTGATTTCCGGGTCTTCGGCGGCCTTGCGAATCTGCAGGGCCACTTCCGGTAACGTTGGCAGAACCAGGTCATCGTTATCGATGGCCTCAACCAAATCCTGTTGGACCTTATCCGCCAGCTCGCTCATTTCTTTTCTCTAGGGTATTGCGACAAGTGCTGCTATTAACGCTGGATTTCGCGATCGCGATCCAGTTGATAAGGCAGGTCGAGCAGATGCAGGCCCGGACCTTCGAGTGTGCCAAGGTGCAGGTTGCCATCTTCTGCAGCTTCGGCTTGCAGCACGGCAAGGAGTTCAATGTTTTGCTCGGCGCGGGCGGCTAGCACCACTTCACCGATTGAGCTGCCGTGGGTCGGGGAGAACAATTGGGTACCAGGCTCCGGTAATTCGCCAGCCTCCAGTTGCAGGCGATACAACCGGCGCTTGAGTTTGCCCAGGTACTGCATTCGCGCGACGATTTCCTGGCCGGTGTAGCAGCCTTTCTTGAAGCTCACGCCACCGACGGCTTGCAGATTGAGCATCTGCGGGATGAACAGCTCGCGGGTGCTTGGCATGACCTGACCGATCCCGGCGCGGATCTGGCCCAGCAGCCATTGATTCAGATCGCCTTCGGCCAACAGGGCGGACAGCTTGCCTTTGAGGGTGTCGGCTTGATCGGCGCGAACCCAGAGTTCAGCGCGGTCAGGCGAGACGCGAAGGGCGATCAGGCCGTCATTACGAACGACGCTGTCGGTGTCTGCCGGTAGCGCCAGGCCCAGGCTGACCAGTGCTGCATCGCCATGCTCAAGGCCAAAACGAACCCAGCCGGCACTTTCGTCGGTCAGTTTCGATTTGGAGAACACTGCGTACTTTTTCAGGTCCGCCAGTTGCGGCTCCAGCAGTTCGCTGGCCATCGCCATGAGCACACCGTCGCCTTCGAGCAGAATGCGGAAGCTCGACTGCATCCGGCCTTTCTGCGTGCAGCGCGCGCCAAGGCTGGCCTGGGTATCACTCAGGTAATTGAGATTGCAAGTCAATTGGCCTTGCAGGAATTTGCTGGCATCCGCGCCGCGTACCGCGAGAACGCCTTCGTGAGACAGGGTGCAGAAAAAAGCAGAATCGGCCATGGGTCATCGCAGGGTAAAGAGTCCGAAGGACATCATAAGGGGGCGCCCTTGAAATGGGTAGTTCACAAAGGTTCGTGGAGGGCGACCAAAGCCGACTGTTCGACTCGTCTCGGGGCTGTATACTTGCCGCCTATTTGAGGAGCGCTCCATGGTCGAACAAGTTGAACTGAATCGCCTCTACTGGCACAGTCGTCGCGGCATGCTTGAGCTTGACGTGTTGCTGGTGCCGTTTGTGAAAGAGGTTTATCCGCACCTCAACCAGGTGGATCGCGATTTATACGTCCGTCTGCTGACGTGTGAGGATCAGGACATGTTCGGCTGGTTCATGGAGCGCAACGAATCCGAAGATCCGGAGCTTCAGCGCATGGTTCGCATGATCCTGGATCGTGTCCAGCCCAAGTAACGCGTTCGAATGTCGCTGGCATGCCTCACGGCAGTTGCTGGCGGCCTATCTTCTGGCCCAGCTGTTCGCGCTGGGTTCGCTGCTTCTTCTCTCTATACCGCCCTGGGCCAGTCTGCTCGGCGCTTTTTGCTGTCTGGCTCATGGCGTCTGGGCATTGCCGCGACAGATTCTGCTAACACACCCGCAGGCGTTTCGCGGCTTGCGTCGCGATGCCGATGGTTGGCAGTTGTGGAATCAGGCGGTGGGTTGGCAGCCCGTGCAACTGCGGCCGGACAGTCTGGCGTTGCCATTGATTGTGGTAGTGCGTTTTCGTCTGCGCGGTGAGCGACGGATCAGGGCGATATGCGTACCGCGGGATTCGCAGGCGGCGGATTTACACCGACGCCTGCGGGTTCGGCTCAAGTTCAGTCGGCGTAGGTGGGCGGCACCAGAATAGTGTCCAGGGCGACCGGCAGCAAATTCGGGTAGTCGAGGGTGTAATGCAGGCCGCGACTTTCCTTGCGCTCCATGGCTGACTGAATCATCAGCTCGGCCACCTGCGCCAGGTTACGCAGCTCGATCAAGTCCCGGCTGACCTTGTAGTTGCTGTAGAACTCATCGATTTCGTCCAGCAACAGACGCACCCGGTGCTGAGCCCGTTGCAGGCGCTTGTTGGTGCGCACGATGCCGACATAGTCCCACATGAATCGCCGCAGTTCGTCCCAGTTGTGCGCAATGATCACGTCTTCGTCGGAATCGGTGACCTGGCTCGCATCCCAAACGGGCAGGGCGGTCGGAATCGACACGTCTGGCAACTGCTCAAGAATGTCCGCCGCCGCCGAACGGGCGTAAACGAAACATTCCAGCAGCGAGTTGCTCGCCATGCGGTTGGCGCCATGCAGGCCGGTGAAGCTGGTTTCACCAATTGCATACAGGCCCGGCACGTCGGTGCGGCCCCGCTGATCGACCATCACGCCGCCGCAGGTGTAGTGCGCCGCCGGCACCACTGGGATCGGCTGTTTGGTGATGTCGATGGAGAATTTCAGGCAGCGTTCATAAACCGTCGGGAAGTGCGCCTTGATGAAGTCTTCGGGTTTGTGGCTGATGTCCAGGTAGACGCAGTCGATACCCAGGCGCTTCATCTCATGGTCGATGGCGCGGGCGACGATGTCCCGTGGTGCCAGTTCCGCCCGCGGGTCGAAGCGCTGCATGAAGCGTTCGCCATTGGGCAGTTTCAGATGCCCGCCTTCGCCACGCAGGGCTTCGGTGATCAGGAAACTCTTGGCTTGCGGGTGATAAAGGCAGGTGGGATGGAACTGGTTGAACTCCAGGTTCGCCACCCGACAGCCCGAACGCCAGGCCATGGCAATGCCATCACCGCAGGCCCCGTCGGGGTTACTGGTATAGAGGTAGACCTTCGCGGCGCCGCCCGATGCAAGGATCACGAAACGCGCGCCGTAGGTGTCGACTTCACCGGTGCTGCGGTTGAGCACATAGGCGCCGAGGCAGCGGTCGCCTTCAAGGCCGAGGCGCTTTTCGGTGATCAGGTCGACCGCGACTCGCTGCTCCAGCAGTTCGATGTTGGGACGCTGTTTGGCCTGATCGAGCAGGGTTCTGAAGATCGCCGCGCCCGTCGCATCGGCAGCGTGGATGATGCGCCGATGGCTGTGACCGCCTTCGCGGGTCAGATGAAACTCGAAACCACCGTCTTCGGTGCCTGACTGTTCATCGCGGGTAAAGGGCACGCCTTGGTCGATCAGCCATTGAATCGCCTCTCTGCTGTGCTCGACGGTAAAGCGCACGGCGTCTTCATGGCACAGGCCACCACCGGCGTTGAGGGTGTCATCGACGTGGGATTCGACAGTGTCGGTGTCATCCAGAACGGCAGCGACACCGCCCTGGGCCCAGAAGGTTGAGCCGTTGGCGAGGTCGCCTTTGCTCAATACGGCGATGCGCAAATGACCGGGCAAGGTCAGCGCAAGGCTCAAGCCGGCAGCACCGCTGCCAATTACCAGAACATCGTGTTGAAACTGTTGGCTCATTTCAGGATTCCGCTCAAAGCGACCCGGGACGGGGTTGGCGCAAGACAGCTGGATCGGCGAGTCAAGACAGCCACACAGCCCCCTAGTATATAGAGGGGGGGAGCGGCACAATAGCCGGCCCAGCATGGCATTGTGAAACTACTGTGACGAAAAAGCCTGGACGCTTCGTCGGAAGTTTTTTGGACTGCTTCGGCGACAAAACGACTGTATCGTGGATTTAACAGTCTTTTTCTCTTCACGGTTGCACAATGTCGGTTTCGGGCAGCTATAAATATGGAACTTTTGCCAAAGGCCCAAGATCAATAGACGGTTGCCTGAAACAAGGGACAGCGTCGGCTTCGGTGCGGGACTTGCGATTGGGTCCTTGCTGATGAATCCGATGACAAGATTATTCGCGCAGCCGGGTTATCCCGCGCTGCGCTTTTCGTGCGTGCCAAATCAGAGCCCGCAGGAAACTTGCTTGGAGGGGGAGAACTTTTGCGAAAAGCCCGAGTCTATGTTTGCAAGTCTGGTCGTTCAGTAATGCAAGCCTCCTTCGAGCTTATCGAGGAGTGTTCATGCTAACCCAGGAAGAGGATCAGCAGCTGGTCGAGCGCGTTCAACGCGGCGACAAGCGAGCTTTCGATCTGCTAGTGCTGAAATACCAGCACAAAATTCTCGGGTTGATCGTGCGTTTCGTGCACGACACCCATGAAGCCCAGGATGTCGCACAGGAAGCCTTTATCAAGGCATACCGTGCACTTGGTAATTTTCGCGGAGACAGCGCGTTTTATACGTGGCTTTACCGCATCGCCATCAACACGGCGAAAAACTATCTGGTTTCACGCGGCCGTCGGCCGCCGGATAGCGATGTCAGTTCCGAGGATGCAGAGTTCTACGATGGCGATCATGGCCTCAAGGATCTCGAGTCGCCAGAACGCGCATTGCTGCGGGATGAGATCGAAGGCACCGTCCATCGAACCATTCAGCAACTGCCAGAAGATTTGCGTACGGCTTTAACTTTACGTGAATTCGATGGTCTGAGTTACGAGGACATTGCCAGCGTCATGCAGTGTCCGGTGGGTACCGTGCGCTCCCGGATTTTCCGCGCTCGGGAAGCCATCGATAAAGCCCTGCAGCCGTTGTTGCAGGAAAACTGAGACAGCGGCGACAGCCAAGAGAGGAACGCCATGAGTCGTGAAGCCCTGCAGGAATCGCTGTCCGCAGTGATGGATAACGAAGCGGACGAATTGGAATTGCGTCGGGTGTTGAATGCCTTCGACGATGTTGAAACCCGCGATACTTGGGCTCGTTACCAGATCGCTCGGGCAGTTATGCACAAAGATTTGTTGCTTCCTCGTCTGGATATCGCTGCGGCAGTCTCTGCTGCGCTAGCTGACGAGGCCGTACCGGCAAAAGCCTCTCGCGGTCCATGGCGCAGCCTGGGTCGTCTGGCAGTCGCTGCTTCGGTGACCGTTGCCGTGCTTGCGGGTGTTCGTCTGTACAATCAGGACGAGATCGCCGGCGTCGAACTGGCCCAGCAATCCAGTCAACCGGGTCTGACCGCTCCTCAGGTCAAGGGCCCCGCTGTATTGGCAGGCTACAATGAGAGTTCGGAAGCCACTGGCCCTATGGCCAACGGCGTATTGCAAGGTCAACCAGGCTGGCACGATCAGCGTCTGCCAGGCTACTTGCGCCAACATGCTCAACAGGCTGCACTGAAAGGTACTGAGAGCGCTCTGCCTTACGCTCGTGCAGCAAGCCTGGAAAACCGTTAAGGAGGATCATGCGCGCCATACCTCTACTTACGCTTCTGCTCAGTGGCTGGTTTGTTGTTCCAGCCCACGCCGATGAAGCCCAGGACTGGCTGAAGCGTCTGGGACAGGCGGAGCAAACGCAGAGCTTTCACGGTACTTTCGTCTACGAGCGTAACGGTAGTTTCTCTACCCATAACATCTGGCATCGCGTCCAGGATGGCAAGGTCCGCGAGCGTTTACTCCAGCTCGACGGCTCGGCACAGGAAGTCGTGCGCATTGATGGGCATACTCAATGCGTGAGCGGCACCCTGATAGCAGGGCTGGGGGACTCACCCAACTCCACTGCTCGTGCACTCGATCCACAAAAGCTAAAGAATTGGTATGACCTTGCCGTCATTGGCAAGTCGCGTGTGGCCGGGCGTTCGGCGGTGATCGTGTCGTTGAAGCCTCGCGATCAGCATCGCTACGGTTTTGAGCTGCATCTGGACAAGGAAACCGGTTTGCCGTTGAAGTCATTGTTGCTCAATGACAAAGGGCAACTGCTCGAGCGGTTCCAGTTCACCCGACTGGACACTGCCCAGATGCCTTCCGATAGCGATTTGCAGGCCGGTTCTGATTGCAAACCCATTATCCTCGACAGTGACAAGGCTTCCGCCGTCAAAACCGCGCAGGTTTGGCGTTCGGACTGGCTACCACCAGGTTTTGAGCTGACCAGCAGTACCTCGCACAAGGACCCGGAGACCAAAGCCCAGGTCAACAGTCTGATGTTCGACGACGGTCTCGCCCGATTCTCGGTGTTCCTTGAGCCGTTGAATGGCGCAACAGTTACTGACACGCGCACCCAGTTGGGGCCAACCGTTGCTGTCTCCCGGCGATTGACTACTCCACAAGGCGAGATGATGGTGACTGTGGTCGGTGAAATACCGATTGGCACCGCCGAACGGATTGCGCTTTCCATGCGCAACGATGCCGCGGCTACCAGCAAGCAGTGAGCTGATCTGCCATGCTCACCAATCAAGGTCTCGATGGTGTGGGAGGTCAGCAATGGCTGTCCCGCCGTTGATGCCTCGAAATGTTTTGCCGAGCATTTTCATTTGCAAATATCCCGAAAATTTTTTATAGGTCAGAGCCCCTCGGCTCTGGCCTTGTTTGTTGTTCCCGGAACAAAAATACCGGCGTATCGTTTCCGGTGTTCCTTGCTCCATATCGCTTAACCATGCTCGTCGTAACGGGAGCCGTATGTCGATACCACGCTTGAAGTCTTATCTCTCCATTTTTGCCACCGTGCTGGTGCTCGGTCAGGCGGTCGCTGCGCAAGCGGTCGAGTTGCCTGACTTCACGCAGTTGGTCGAGCAAGCCTCGCCCGCGGTGGTTAACATCAGTACTACCCAGAAGTTGCCGGACCGTAAGGTGTCCAGTGAGCAAATTCCCGACCTTGAAGGCTTGCCGCCGATGCTGCGCGAGTTCTTTGAGCGGGGCATGCCGCAGCCGCCGCGCTCCCCCCGCGGCGATCGTCAGCGTGAAGCCCAATCCCTGGGCTCGGGCTTTATCATTTCGTCCGACGGCTACATTCTGACCAACAACCATGTGATCGCCGATGCCGACGAGATCCTCGTGCGCCTCGCCGATCGCAGTGAGTTGAAAGCCAAACTGATCGGTACCGATCAGCGTTCCGACGTCGCCTTGCTGAAAATCGAAGGCAAGGATCTGCCGGTTCTGAAACTCGGCAAATCGCGGGATCTGAAACCTGGTCAGTGGGTCGTGGCCATCGGCTCGCCGTTCGGCTTTGATCACACTGTGACTCAAGGCATCGTCAGTGCCATCGGCCGTAGCCTGCCGAACGAAAACTATGTGCCGTTCATCCAGACCGACGTGGCGATCAACCCGGGTAACTCCGGTGGTCCGCTGTTCAACCTGGCGGGTGAAGTGGTCGGCATCAACTCACAGATCTACACCCGCTCCGGCGGCTTCATGGGGGTGTCGTTCGCAATCCCTATCGATGTGGCGATGGACGTTTCCAATCAGCTGAAAAGCGGCGGTAAAGTCAGCCGTGGCTGGCTGGGTGTCGTGATCCAGGAAGTGAGCAAAGACCTGGCCGAGTCGTTCGGTCTCGAGAAACCGGCCGGTGCGCTGGTGGCTCAGATCCAGGATGACGGTCCTGCGGCCAAGGGTGGCCTGCAAGTGGGCGACGTGATCTTGAGCATGAACGGTCAACCGATCGTCATGTCCGCTGACCTGCCACACTTGGTGGGTGCGCTGAAAGCCGGCTCGAAAGCCGATCTTGAAGTGATCCGCGAAGGCAAACGCAAGAATGTCGAGCTGACCGTTGGCGCTATCCCTGAAGAAGGCAAGGAGCTGGACGCCCTGCCTAAATCCAGCACCGAGCGCAGCAGCAATCGCCTGGGTGTTTCTGTTGCCGAATTGACCGATGAGCAGAAGAAAGCCTACGACCTTAAAGGTGGCGTGGTCATCAAGGAAGTGCAGGACGGTCCTGCTGCCCTGATCGGCTTGCAGCCTGGCGATGTGATCACTCACCTGAACAATCAGGCGATCGGCTCCTCCAAGGAGTTCACGGACATTGCCAAGGCGCTGCCGAAGAACCGCTCGGTGTCGATGCGGGTTCTGCGTCAAGGTCGCGCCAGCTTCATTACCTTCAAACTGGCTGAATAAACCGGTTATCGGCTGAATAAAAAACCGCCTCGAAAGAGGCGGTTTTTTTGTACCTGGATTTTTTGTTTCTGAGCTTTTTTTCTGAAGCGGTCAGCCCATCATGTCCTTGACCATGCGTTCCTGCTCCATCAACTCGCGTTGCCGTGCGTCGATGCGCGATGACAGCGGGAAGTTGCTGCCAGCCTTGCGCTTGGCGAAGTCCAGTTGCTGGATCGCCTGACGATAGTCGCCGACCAGCGCAAAGTACTCCGCGCGAGCCTGATGCAAGCCGATGATGTTGCCCGACAGGCCACGAGTCTCGGCCACCATGTACCAGACGTCTGGATCATCAGGTCGGCTCTTGAGCAGGTTCTCCAGCGCTTTTTCCGCATCGGCCGCTCGATTCTGCTTGAGCAGCAGGTCGACACGCACCTGATTCAGCGGGTAGTTGCCGGGGTATTGAGTGAGCATCCGGTCGACCCGTGATTGAGCGTCGGGCAGACGATTATTGGTGATGTCCAGATCGACCTGCGCCAGGTTGTAGATGATCTCGTTCGGCGATTTGGCCAGCAGCAGCTTAAGGTTCTCGCGAGCCTCATTCAGCTGGCCACCCTTGATCTGGGCGATCGCCAAGCCATAGCGCGCGACGTCGTTTTTCGGGTTTTCATCCAGTTGGGCCCGAAAGCGCTTGGCGCCCAGGCCTGGGGTTTCTTCATAGATCAGCTGCACGCGCGCCCGAATCAACTGGTAACGCATGCTGTCTTCGATACCGCCCGGCTTGGCCTGTTCGGCGCGGTTGCGGGTGTCGGCGATCCGCGATTCGGTCACCGGGTGAGTCAGCAGGAATTCCGGTGGCTTGGCGTCGAAGCGGTACTGACGCATCAGCCGTTCGAACATGGTCGGCATCGAACGCGGATCGTAACCGGCCTTTTCCAGATTCATGATGCCGATACGGTCGGCTTCCTGTTCGTTCTGGCGCGAGAAGCGTCGTTGTTCCTGAATCGCCGCTGCTTGAGTACCAGCAATGGCCGCAATCCCGGCATCGCCGGCACCTGCTGCGGCAATCACGATGCCAGCCAGCAACGCAGCCATCATGGGCACCTGCATGCGTTGCGACGCTTCAACTCCACGTGCGAAGTGACGCTGCGACAAGTGAGCCAGTTCGTGGGCCAGTACCGAGGCATATTCGCCCTCGGTCTGGGCATTGAGGAACAAGCCACCGTTGACGCCGACGATCCCGCCCGGCGCGGCAAAAGCGTTGAGCTGCGGACTGTTGATCAGGATGAACTCAAGGCGTCGGTCATTGACCTGGCTGGTTTCCACCAGCCGATAGACGCTGGACTCGACGTAATCCTTGAGCTGCGGATCGTTGAGCTGCGACACCTGGCTGCGCAACAGCGCCAGCCACGCACGGCCCAGTTGGTGTTCCTGTTGCGGCGAGACGATGGCAGAACTGGCATCACCGAGTGACGGCAAGTCGTCAGCGAAGCCCGGTGAGGCGAGCAGGCAAGCGAGCGTCAGCAGGGTAGGGCGCAAAAAAGTCATGCACAAAGCCTTAGTCGACAAAGACCTTACTGTAGCCGGACACTACGCTTGGGACCAGATATTCTAAGCTCTCAACCCCTGCCCCGGAGTGATTCGATGACTGACGCTGTAACCCACGATGCCGAGCTGGACGCCAGCGGTCTGAATTGTCCACTGCCGTTGCTCAAGGCCAAACTGGAACTCAACCGGCTGGCCAGCGGTGCGGTACTCAAGGTGATCGCCACCGATGCGGGCTCTCAGCGCGACTTTCGCACCTTTGCCCGATTGGCTGGTCATACGCTGCTTCGTGAGGAAGATGAGGCGGGCGTTTACCGCTATTGGTTGAAAAAAGCCTGAAATCCGCTGCGTTCGTTTCTAAGGATTATTGATGTTCAAAGTGTTACGCGACTGGATTCAGCGCTACTTCTCGGATGAAGAAGCTGTGGTGCTGGCAGTACTGCTGTTTCTGGCATTTACCGCGGTGCTCACCCTGGGTGGAATGCTTGCGCCCGTACTGGCCGGTATGGTGCTGGCGTATCTGATGCAGGGGCTGGTGGTGACCCTCGAGCGCCTGCGCGTGCCGGGTGGCGCGGCGGTGGGGCTGGTTTTCGCATTATTCATGGGGTTGCTGCTGGTCTTTATCATCATCGTGGTGCCCCTGCTCTGGCATCAACTGATCACGCTGTTCAACGAATTGCCCGGCATGCTCGCCAAGTGGCAGTCGCTGCTGTTGCTGCTGCCCGAGCGCTATCCGCACCTGGTGTCGGATGAGCAAGTGCTGCAGGCGATCGAAGTGGCACGGGGCGAGATCGGCAAGTTCGGCCAGTGGGCGCTGACATTCTCGCTGTCGAGTCTGCCGCTGCTGGTGAACATCATGATCTATCTGGTGCTGGTGCCGATCCTGGTGTTCTTCTTTCTCAAGGACCGGGAGATGATCGGCCAGTGGGTGCGCGGCTATCTGCCGCGAGAACGGGCGCTGATCACCCGGGTCGCCCAGGAAATGAACCGGCAGATTGCCAATTACATTCGCGGCAAGGTCATCGAAATCTTCATTTGCGGTGGCGTGACTTACATCGCATTCGTGGCGCTGGGGCTCAACTATTCGGCGCTGCTGGCGTTGCTGGTGGGTGTGTCGGTGGTGGTGCCATACGTCGGGGCGGTGGTGGTGACCGTGCCGGTGCTGCTGATCGCACTGTTCCAATGGGGCTGGAGCGATCAGTTCATCTATTTGATGGCGGTCTACGGGATCATCCAGACGCTGGACGGCAATGTGTTGGTGCCGCTGCTGTTCTCGGAAGCGGTCAACCTGCACCCGGTGGCAATCATTTGCGCGGTGCTGTTGTTTGGCGGGTTGTGGGGCTTCTGGGGCGTGTTCTTTGCGATCCCCCTGGCGACGCTGTTCAAGGCCGTGCTGGATGCCTGGCCGCGCAAGGAGCCGATTGTGGCACCACTGCTTTAATTGTCAGGCTGAATTTTTCAGTGAGGCTAATGGCCTCATCCCGAGCAGGCTCGGTCCCACATAGATTCCGCAAATCCTGTAGGAGCGAGCGGTGCGGCGATCCGACTTGCCCGCGAAGGCGTCTGAACAGACACCCAAATAATCAGGCCTTGTTCAGCGCCTGAGCAGCAACCAAAACCGCATCCACATGCCCCGGCACCTTCACGCCGCGCCATTCCTGACGCAGCACGCCGTTCTTGTCGATCAGGAACGTGCTGCGATCAACGCCCATGTATTCCTTGCCATAGAGCTTTTTCAGTTTGATCACGTCGAACAGCTGGCACAGCGCTTCTTCCTTGTCACTGATCAGCTCGAAGGTGAACGCCTGCTTGGCCTTGAAGTTTTCATGGGATTTCAGGCTGTCGCGAGACACGCCGAAGACTTCGGTATTGGCGGCCTTAAAGGCGTCAAGCTGATCACGAAAACCCTGACCCTGGGTGGTGCAGCCCGGCGTGCTGTCCTTTGGATAGAAGTAAATCACCACTTGCTTGCCTTTGAGGCCCGCGAGGCTGACGGATTGCCCGCTGGTGGCGGGGGCTTCGAAGTCGGCAACCGGTTGGTCGATGGCAACGGCCATGAAAGTTTCCTTACATTGGGTTTTGTGGGCGCCACGGCTCGATCAGGGCATCCAGGTTCAGCGCATCGGCGAAATCCAGGAACTGATCGCGCAGCCAGCTGATCTGCACACCGGCCGGCAAGGTCACGGTAAACGTGGCATTGAGCATGGTGCCGCCGGTTTGCGGAGCCTGATAGGTGTCGCAGGTCAGGTTTTCCAGCTCGACGTTGTGGTCCATGAAGAACTGGCACAGCTCGTTGATGATGTCCGAGCGATAGGCCGAGCTGACATAGGCGACGTACGGCAAGGCCTGGGGACGATTCTCCAGGGCCGCGCTGCGGACCACGTTGACGGTGAAGGCGTGCCGTTTGGCCAGCACTGGCAGGCTGCCTTCGAGGCGCGCCAAGGCGTCCCAACTGCCGGAGATCTCGAGGATCAGCGCACTGCATTCGCCATGGCGCGTCAGACGAGAGGTGACCACGGCGCAGCGGTTTTCATGGCTGGCACGGCACAGGACGTTAGTCAGCTCCATGGGGTTGGCGCCGAGGGCACTGATGACAAGGAATTGTTCGCGAACTGTGGGGGTGGACATGCAGCATTCCTAAAGCGATGAGCGGTCGATACTTTTATGGCTTTTTTACCGGGACGAGCCTGCGGATGCGAATTCAGAAAACCCGGCCGAAGGTTGCGACGTGCTCCAGAGTGGCGAGAGCGAGGGGTGGCAACGCTGGATCGGGGCTTGTGATGCCGAAAATGGAGGCTGGAACGCGGCGTACGAGCTTATCAGTACCGATCAAAGTCTGAAGGGTAGCGAAAAGCAGCGCCAAGGGGAATGGCAGCAGTACAGTACTTCGCTTGTACAAGCATCTTGGCGCCAGTACCATTACCGCTCTCTTTTTCCGGCAGGAGCGGTTGCATGATTGCGGGCAGTATGGTGGCACTGGTCACACCCATGGATGCGCAGGGTCGTCTCGACTGGGACAGCCTGAGCAAACTGGTGGACTTCCACCTGCAAGAGGGCACCAACGCCATCGTGGCGGTCGGCACTACAGGTGAGTCGGCCACGCTTGACGTGAACGAGCACATCGAAGTGATTCGTCGCGTGGTTGCCCAGGTTGCAGGGCGTATTCCGGTGATCGCCGGTACGGGCGCCAATTCGACGCGCGAAGCGATCGAACTGACGACCAACGCGAAGAACGCCGGCGCCGACGCGTGCCTGCTGGTAACCCCTTATTACAACAAGCCGACGCAAGAAGGCCTGTACCAGCACTTCAAGGCAATCGCCGAAGCCGTCGACATCCCGCAGATTCTCTACAACGTGCCGGGCCGTACCGCATGCGACATGCAGGCCGAAACGGTGATCCGCCTGTCGACCGTGAAGAACATCATCGGCATCAAGGAAGCCACGGGCGACCTGCAGCGCGCCAAGGACATCCTGGCCGGCGTGAGCAGCGACTTCCTGGTTTACTCCGGTGACGACGCGACCGCGGTCGAGCTGATGCTGCTCGGCGGCAAGGGCAATATTTCGGTGACCGCCAACGTCGCACCGCGCGCCATGAGCGAGTTGTGTGCCGCGGCCATGGCCGGTGATGCCGTCAAAGCCCGGGCGATCCACGAAAAGCTGATGCCGCTCAATAAAACCCTGTTTATCGAATCCAACCCTATCCCCGTGAAATGGGCACTGCATGAAATGGGCTTGATGCCGGACGGTATCCGTCTGCCGCTCACCTGGCTAAGTGCTGCCTGTCACGAACCGCTGCGGCAGGCCATGCGCCAGTCCGGCGTCCTGGTTTAATTGAGGAAGTACTACGCATGAAGCGAATGGCCGGACTTTCCGCACTTGCCTTGATTATCTCCAACACCAGTGGCTGTGGATGGATCTGGGGCCCGGAAGGTTACTTCCGTGACCGTGGTAGCGATTACCTGGAAGCGCAACAGACTGCACCGATGCAACTGCCACCGGACGTCAGCACCGCCAAGCGTCTGGATCCGCTATTGCCGATCCCGCGCAACGTGGCCGACGACACCGCCAAGGGCGAATACATCGTGCCTCGTCCGCAGCCGCTGTCGGCAGCGGCTGATGCCAGCGACTACACCCTGCAGAAGAGCGGCGATTCGCGTTGGGTCATGGCCCAGCACCCACCGGCCGAAGTCTGGCCCGTGGCCGTGCAGTTCTTCCAGGACAACGGTTTCCGTCTGGACGAACAACGCCCGCAAACCGGTGAATTCACCACCACCTGGCAGCATTCCGACGAACTGTCCGCAGCAATGGCCAAGCGCCTGAGCGCGGCCGGTGTCGGCGCCGACAGCGAAAGCCGCGTGCGGGTGCGTATCGAACCAGGCGTGCAGCGCAACACCAGTGAAGTCTACGTGGTCAGCGCCGAGCGTCCTGCTGGCAGCACTGCCAATGTGGATTTCACCAATCGTTCGGTCAACACCGGCCTGGACGCAGCACTGGTCGACGACATGCTCGCGAGCATGAGCCGCACCTCGGAGAAGGGCGGTTCGGTCTCCATGCTGGCCTCTCGTGATTTCGATACGCCAAGTCGTGTCAGCCTGACTGAAGATGGCAGCGGCAACCCGGTGCTCAACGTCGGTTCCGATCTGGATCGTGCCTGGTCGAGTGTCGGTCGTGCGCTGGAACAGGGCGAATGGCGTGTTGAAGACATCAACCGCAGCCTGGGCCTGTACTACATCAACCTCGCCGAAAAAGCCGAGAAAAAGGACGAGAAGCCAGGTTTCTTCAGCGGTCTGTTCGGCAGCAAGCCGGACAAGGAAGAAGTTGAAGCCCGCGCCGAGCGTTATCAGGTTCGCCTGAGCAAGGTTGGCGAGAACGTACAAGTCACCGTCGAGAAAAACATCAACACCGTGGCGCCAGCAGACGTGGCGCGTAAAGTGTTGAGCGTGATTCAGGACAACCTGGGCTGATCACATGCGTTTTGCCGTTCTCGGCAGCGGTAGCCAAGGGAACGGCACGCTGATAGCCAGCGACGACACGTATGTACTGGTGGATTGTGGTTTCTCCCTGCGAGAAACCGAAAAACGCCTGCTGCGACTGGGTGTGAACCCTTCACAGCTGAGCGCGATACTCGTGACCCACGAACATGCCGACCACGTGCATGGCGTGGGTTTACTGTCTCGGCGTTACAATCTGCCTGTCTACCTCAGTCGCGGGACCCTGCGCGGGATGCGCAAACCGATTGAACCCGCAGGCTTTCTGGCTGGCGGCGAGCAACTGCAAATCGGCAACCTGAGCATTGGCGTCATTGCCGTGGCCCATGATGCGCAGGAGCCGACGCAGTATGTTTTCAGTGACGGTCAGCGGCGTTTCGGCCTGTTGACCGACCTGGGCTCGTATTGCAATACGGTGCTGGACGGTTACCGGGACCTCGATGCATTGATGATCGAGTCCAACCATTGCCGTGACATGCTGGCTCGCGGTCGCTACCCGTACTTTCTCAAGCAGCGGGTGGGCGGTGAATTGGGACATTTGAACAACCATCAGGCGGCATTCCTGGTGGCCGAGTTGGGCTGGCAAGGCCTGCAACACCTGGTCCTGGCCCATCTGAGCAGCAAGAACAACCTGCCGCAGCTGGCCCGGCAATGTTTTGTCGACACCCTCGGGTGCGACCCGGACTGGCTGCAACTGGCCGATCAAGATTCAGGGCTCGACTGGCGACACATCGCCTAGCCCACCTACTTAGCAAGCGGAGCCCATCATGGAAAAACGTGAAGAACTCTACCGCGGCAAAGCCAAATCGGTTTACAAGACCGATGACGCTGACCGTTTGATCCTGCTGTTTCGCAACGACACCTCGGCGTTCGACGGCAAGCGCATCGAGCAGCTTGACCGCAAAGGCATGGTGAACAACAAGTTCAACGCCTTCATCATGCAGAAACTCGAAGCAGCCGGCGTGCCGACCCAATTCGACAAACTGCTGGGCGACAACGAATGCCTGGTGAAAAAACTCGACATGATTCCGGTCGAGTGCGTCGTGCGTAACTATGCCGCAGGCAGCCTGGTCAAGCGTCTGGGCGTCGAAGAGGGCATGAAGCTCAACCCGTACACCTTCGAACTGTTCCTGAAGGACGACGCCAAGGGCGACCCGTTCATCAACGAATCCCACGTCGTGGCATTCGGTTGGGGCACTGCCGAGCAACTGGTTCGCATGAAAGAGCTGTCGCTCAAGGTCAACGAAGTCCTGAGCAAACTGTTCGACGACGCCGGCCTGCTGCTGGTCGACTTCAAACTCGAATTCGGCGTTTTCTCCGACGGCACCATCGTCCTGGGCGACGAGTTCAGCCCGGACGGCTGCCGCCTGTGGGACAAGGCCACCGGCAAGAAAATGGACAAGGACCGCTTCCGTCAGGGCCTCGGTGACGTCATCGAAGCCTACGAAGAAGTCGCCAATCGTCTGGGCGTACCGCTGTAATCGACGCAAGCATCTGATAGCACGGAAAAATTTCGCTTAGGGGGTTCGCTTCCGGCAAAAGTGTTGTTATGATGCGCGCCGTTGGAGAGATGCCAGAGTGGCCGAATGGGACGGATTCGAAATCCGTTGTACCTTCACCGGTACCTAGGGTTCGAATCCCTATCTCTCCGCCATTATTGAATAAGACTAAGCCCCTGTAATCGTTGAAGATTGCAGGGGCTTTTTCGTTTCTGGCGTTTGATTTAGGGCATTTTTAGGGCAAAAACTCGCTCTACAGACCGCTCAATACGTTTATCCAACCTGAGCTTTCTCCTTGCTGCAGCAAATTGCACTCTGATTTCGAGGCGCTTCAGCTGAGCTTGAGCCAGGGCCTATGATGTCCCTTCGTGAACTCAGCCGCGCACTAGGTAGGCTCCGAACGGAACCCGATATTGCAGCTTCTTGCAACTGCCGGGTGCGGGCTGATGCCCCGCCGGGCGATCAGGAAACCAGATTCGACATTTACCCGGAGGCGGCCGATGGCCGCGGGGAATCTCAACCTCGTCGTACGCGGGTTCTGGCTCGACGGAAGCCATTTGCAATTTCCCTTCGGGACGTGGCCTGCCACTCGTCGACGAGTTCGCTACCCATTCCGCCTCTGGACGAGCGAAAGTGCCAGCGTGGCGCTCAGTATCCGGAGTGGATTGCTCAGTAGCCGTAATTTCTGCTTCGCGGCGCCTTTCAACCTCTTCTTCCAGCCCTTCCTCTACTGCAACCAAGTCCTCTGCGGCCTTGGGTGGGCTACTCGACGTCTGAGCCTTCTGCGCCGCCTGGATCAATTGGAAGTTGCGGTTGCGCAATGCGACGTTGTGACCAACCCGCATGTTGGAGCGCGCCGCCAGCGCTTCGGCCTGCTGGTACTGTCCTTGCTGAAGACGCAACACACCGAGATAGTGCAGCGTTGCGGGATTGTTCGGCTGGATATGCAGTGCACGCTCCAGCGTGGCAGCGGCTTGGTCCAACTGGCCATCTGCATACTGCTGCGAGGCGGATTCAATTAGGGTGGTTGATGCACTGTTACTTTGCGGGGAGGCTTTTCTCTCCGCAGCAACCGAGCAATGCGACGCGGCTGCGCAGAGCACTAGGATGAGACCCGGCAGAAAACTCTTGGTTGGCATCAGGGGGTGGACTCGGCTGATCACAGACGGCACTGTCGTAATCGTAAAACAGGCCTCCAGCGCTGCTCGGCTGGGGTTGGTTTACTGCCCCGTCAATCGCGGATGACGGGGCTTCTATCGACCTGACCAGTACTCTGAAGTTCCCGCAGAAACGCCCACAGTAACGATAACCGGCGCAGTAGCCGAGTCAGTACCTTCGACGATTCTTGTTGTCTACTGGAAGCCGCGGATAGCGCGGCCTGCACCATGGAAAAAGCTCCCGTTTTTGCACTCATCTTGCTCTGCTTCACCTCAGTGGGTGCTTTCGCTGATGACCCGGACAAAGACATCCGGGAAGCGAATAAACGTTATTGGGAACGCCACCGGCAAATGGACAAGGCTGAGATGGAGGCGGACAGGGAACACGGGAAGTTCCATGAGGAGATGGATCGCGAAGAGCGCAAGCATTTCGAGGAAATGGAGCGGGAAGATGCCAAGAGTAGGACGGAGTTCTATCGAGAGCGGGAGAAAGCCTATCGTGAATAATTCAATTGGGGGCTTGGGCCGAAGGGCGCTTTACCGCGTCACTCGCCTGCTAAGCGCCTGATATGTCGAGCTGTGATTTCATGGGGGACGTTCAGCTTACTTGTTTGGCTGGCGTTTGGATCGCCCCCCGCTCTGTGCAAAGCCCGAAAAACGGGGGGTACGCTCCGCAGTGAAATGGTCAGTAAGGCACTTACTGGGTTGGTTTAGCTGCTGGCATCCCCATCATGTGCTGGTGCTGCATCATTTGATCCATCATCATTTGCTGCATTCCCATGTACCGATCCATCATGTACTGGTGCTGCTTCATCTGTTCGGGGGTCATGTTCGAGTAGTTACGGCGCATGTCCTGCCAGCCCATCATACGGCCGCTACTCTTCATTCCACCGTTCATCATGTTGTGGCCCATCATTCTATTGCCCCACATGCCGTTCATCATCCCCATCCCGCTTTGCATCATGGTCTGATGCTCTTGCAAGAGTTTCTGGCGTTCTTTGGGGTCTTTGGTCTGCTGGATTTTGCTCATTTGTTCCTGCATTTTCCGCAAGTTCTCTTGAGCTTGGGACATCTGTTTATCAAACTCCTCAACGTTAACTGTTGGTTGATCAGCTTGAGTGGAGGAGGTTGCTGATTGATCTGTTTTGTCTGCTGCTGCGACCCAAGTGGGGGCAAGGGCGACAGCAAATAAAATGGCAGCAAACTTTGGGGCTTTCATCGTTAGCTTCCTTTCCGAGCGGAGGTTAAGAAGGCTCTGACACCGGAAGTACACAGCATTCAGAATTAATGACGCAGATTGAGTTTAGCCCTGTGTAGTCCAGGTGATCTGATCTGCATCAATTGCCCCTGTCATGTCATGCATTCGCCCTGGAGCAACTACTCAGGCTTAGGCGAGTGATCGCGATAGGGGAGGGAGCTTGGAGATCGCCTCCAGCTTCTGTGCTGCGCTACGGTAGCCAATCGAATCTCTATCCCTCCGCCATTACATAGAAAAAGCCTCGTAGATTTTCATCTACGGGGCTTTTTCGTTTGCGCAGCTTTTTCCGTGGGCCCATTTTCGCGTTCGTCTGCTTTTTCCTCGAGATTTTGGTGTCGGATAAATCAACGCAACAGCGTGAGAAAAATATGCCTGTTCAAGGGAAAAATAACTCAACCGAGTCTCTTTAATTACCGCCCCCGTATCTATTGATCGTTTCGTCCATCAAGGTCTTTTCTGCGAAACATCCCCTGACATTGAAAGACGTTGCCTCAAAAAAACCTCATCTACTCTGTTTTCGCAGGTCACTGACCTGTCGTAATCAGCAATCGCAAGGAGCGATCAATGTATTTTGAGATTTACAGGCAAACCCGTGGCATTGCACAGACCGGCAAGGGTCAATGGCGCTGGCGTTTGCGGGCGGGGAATCATGAAACTATTGCCAGCGGGGAGGCTTACGTCAACAAGTCAGACTGCGAGCATGCCATCAGTTTGATCAAAGGGACTCACGATCAGACCCCGGTCAGGGAAATATAGGTTTCAGGGCGCTGAAGCTGCTCAATGGGAGCAGCTTCATTTGAACCGGGTGGTCTTACGGAGGTTGAGTGCCCTGGTTTTTTCTGGATCCGGTCGTGTGTTTTAAATACAAAGTGCTCGAGGTTGTTGCCAACCCGCATAGACGCCGATTACGACACCTCCCTAAACTGTCACCCAAGTCTTGGGGACCGGGGTGCAACGGATGAATCGCAACGAACTGCGCAAGGCCGACATCAACCTGATGGTGGTGTTCGAGACATTGATGCTCGAACGCAACGTCACGCGCGTGGCGGAGAAGCTGTTCCTCGGTCAGCCGACTATCAGCGCTGCGCTGAACCGTTTGCGGGCAATGTTCAACGATCCGCTGTTTATTCGGGTGGGCCATCGGATGGAGCCGACGGCGCGGGCCAAGGAAATTATTCAGCACCTGTCACCAGCACTGGATTCATTGTCTGTGGCGTTGAGCCTGACCCACGATTTCGATCCGCTCAGCAGTAACATGACGTATCACATCGGGCTGTCGGACGATGTCGAGTTCGGTTTGTTGCCGCCGTTGCTGCGTGCTTTGCGCCAGGAAGCGCCGAAGGTGGTGTTCGTGGTCCAACATGTCGACTACTGGCGCATTCCCGATCTGCTGGCGTCCGGCGATATCACCGTCGGTATCAGCCAGACCCGCGGCCTGC
The DNA here is from genome assembly GCF_030687935.1 of Pseudomonas cucumis. Taxonomy (GTDB): domain Bacteria; phylum Pseudomonadota; class Gammaproteobacteria; order Pseudomonadales; family Pseudomonadaceae; genus Aquipseudomonas; species Aquipseudomonas cucumis. The sequence goes on from NZ_CP117454.1 coordinate 1,479,027, forward strand.
CAGCCAACGCCAAGCGCAAATTGCTGCGACACATCCAGCCCAGTATCTTGCGCGCAGACGCATCGGACACACCATTGACGCTTGATGAGTATTGCTCGCGGCCGCATGTGCTGGTGTCTCACACCGCCAATGTCAGTGGCTACGCCGATGAATGGCTGGCGGAGATCGGTCGTACACGCCACGTAGTGCTGTCCGTCCCGCAGTACAGTTCGTTACCGGCCTTGCTCGCCGGCACCGATCTGATCGCCAGCCTGCCCGATTACACGGCCGAGGCGATGGCCGCGTCCGGCCAACTGTTCAGGGAGCCGTTTCCGTTCAAAACACCGACCCTGGATTTGTCCATGGTCTGGCTCAGTCATGTCGACAGCGATCCGGCCGAACGTTGGCTACGTTCGCGCCTGGAGGCGTTTATGAGTGAGCATGCAATTCCTTCGCTGTCCCCGTGAGTAGGACAGCGCTGTGTTATATGTACGACCTTTCTGCCAATCTTCAGGAGCCCCGTCATGCCCCACCTGCACATGGAATACACCACCAACTTGCCCGAATTGAATGCCGATGTGGCGTTGATGAGACTCAATAATGCGTTGGTCGCTTCCGGGCAGTTTGGCGCTGAGTTCGACATCAAGGCTCGTGCCGTGAAGGTTGAGACTTTCAGGGTGGGCACTGCACTGGGCGAGCGGGCGTTCGTGCATGTGAAGCTGGCGATGTTGAGCGGTCGCTCGCCGCAGATCAAGAAGCAATTGTCTGATAGCTTGCTGGCGGTGGTGCAGGATTTATGTGAATGGCCGGTCGGTGTGGAGGTCCAGCTGTGTGTGGAAATCCTCGACATCGATCGAGAGTCCTACACCAAGACTGCCATCGGTCAATGAGTTTCAGGCCATTTCCTGTTCGACGCAGGCCTTGATCACTTGCTCACGCAGCCAGGTGTTGGCGCTGTCCTGATCGACGCTTTGACTCCACTGCATGTCGAGAGTGAAACCCGGTAAGCCGTTGGGTGCTTCGCAGTGATTAAAGATCGCCTCATTAGCCAGCAATTGCTGGATGCGACGGGGCAGGGTCAGGATGAAGTCGGTGCCGGTGATCATCTTCAGCGCCGCGCTGTAGCTGTTGGACCGCGCGACTATCTGTCTTTTGTGGGCCTGTTGAGCCAGCCAACCGTCGACCATATTGGTAGTGGATGTCCAAGGCGTCGGGAACACATGCCGGCGTTGAGTGAATGCTTGCAGGCTCAAGCGCGGTTCCAGCGGCGTGGCGCGTTTGTCGAAGACACAGACCAAGTCATCTTCCAGCAGCCTCCTGGTGTTGAAATCGGCGTGGCTACGATGAAAATCCGGGCCGAAACAGATCACCAGGTCGAGGCTGCCATCGCGCAGTTCTTCGGCCGGGATGTCGGTTTCGAACTTGTGCATGTTGACCATCACCGGCAGGTCGGCGAAATCGAAGCTCTTCAACAAGCGCGGCAGGATCAACTGCTCGAAGTATTCCGGCGCACAGATATTAAAGGTGACCGGTTGCAAGGTCGGGTCGAACGTCGGTGTTCCGGCGTGGCACAGGTTGATGCTTTCGAGAATCTTCAGCACATGGGTATACATGGTGCTGGCTTTGTAGGTGGGGCGCATACCCGTGCGGGTATTGATGAATAACTCGTCTTCGAAACTGGTACGCAGTTTCTTCAGGCAGTAACTCACGGTGGACTGGCTGACGCAGAGCGCCTCCGACACGCCGGTGACGCTGCTTTGCTCATACACGGCGACGAACACCATGAGGTCCTGCATGTCGAGCTTTCTAAGCAAGTTACTGTTCAGCATCCGTTCTGTCTCGCTGTGCTCCTTGCGCAGACTGTGCGCAAATGTGTGCGAACGATCCTAGCGGAACGATGGTGCCAAGAGAATGCCTTGTAGGACGTTTCATGGTCAGTTGTGGGACAGAAAATGTTACCAACACGACCTATGAATTCAATCTCTTGAAAGCTGGCCAGAGGCCTTTAACGCTGATGGCTGCGCGGGGATCGCGTCGCGGCTGGATATTAGCAGCGCCAACATGCCGATGCCCACCAGTAAAGCGCCGATGATCTCCAGGGTTAATGGCGACTGGCGCAGCCAGAACCAGTGGAAAAGCGTAATGAACAGTGTACTCAGGTAGATGTAGGAAATGACTGAGGAAGGGGCGATGACGCCAATGGCTCGATGCAGTAGCCAGAAGGTCGCCAAGGTGGCGAACAGTGCCAGGTAGATCAACCACCAAAGATCGCTCGCAGTCAGCAACGACGCTGACCGCCAGCCGCCGCTGAACCCACAGAAGGCCAAGAGAAACAGTGCGCCGAACAGCATGTTCCAGAAAGTCATGCCCACCGGGCCGCGACCCTTGAGGCTGTTGGCCTTGAACCGTTGACTCAGGGGCGAGTAGAGCGCCATTGCCAGGCAGCCGACGCCGTACACCGACACGGCATAAAGCGACGGCAGTTCGCCGGGGCCTGCACCTTTCAACACCAGCAACACGGCACCCGCCGCGGCAATCAGCATGGGCAATACACGTTGTTTCAGGCTGCTGTCGGGTATCAGGAAGGCTTCGAACAGCAGCGTCAGCAACGGCACCAGAGTAAACATCGTCCCGGTGTTGACCGTCGAGGTGTAGCGCAGCGCTTCGAACAACGAGCCGAAATACAGCGCCAGCAGCATACCAAGCACGGCATGACCGAACAGGCCACGGACGGTCATGACGGTATCGCCCTTGAACAGCAGCAGGGGCAAAAATACCAAGGCGCAAAACAGCAGGCGCAAACCGGTCAGCAGAATCGCGTCGATGGCCTGGCTGACCTGGGCTGCTGCGGAAAACGAGACGGCAATCAACAGAGCCCAGAGCAGCATGCCGATGTGAGCGGCAGCAAAACCTGTGTATTTCATGATGAGATTCCGGGTCAGTGTATGTGCTTGGCGTAATGTCGCGGATCGAAGCGCAGAACCATCAGAATCATCAGCGCCATGACGCCCGTCAATGACCACCAGGCCCATTCGAAACTGCCCATCTGATCGCGAATCATCCCGGCCATCAGCGGCGAGAGGCCGGCAATCAGGTAGCCGATGCCTTGCACGAAGGCGGTCAGGCCGCCAGCGCGTTGGGGATTGTCCAGATGATCCAGCGACACGATCAGACTCATCGAAAATAACCCCCCGATACCCAGCCCCAATAGGCATGGCCATAGCAGGCTCAGGTGTTGCGGGCTCAGAATCAGCCCGCAGAAACCGGCCATGATCAGGGTCAGCAACACCACCAGCACCAGGCGGCGATCGCGGCTGCGATTAGCGATGGCGGGTGTCAGTAGCCCCGACAACACTTCCATGGCGGTCAAAAAGCCAAGCAACAAACCGGCTTGCTGTTCGCTCCAACCTTTCTCCACGTAATACGGCGCCAACCAGGCCAGTACACAGGTGTAGGACGCCGTGCCCAGGCCGAAGAAGATCGCGAGTAACCAGGCGCGGGAATTGGTGAAAAAGGATTCGTTGCTTGATGATTTTGCACTGGGTGTCGGCCTTCTCGAGCGTTGAGCGCTCCAGAACAGCAACGCCACCAGCGCCAGCGCTGCCCAGATCGCCAACCCCACTCGCCAACTGTCGGTGCGGGTCATCACCAGCGGTGCAAACGACGCCGCGATTGCCGCGCCGCCCATGATCGACGTCACGTAGAGACCCATGCATACGGAAACGTTGTCGCTGAAACGGGACTTGATCAGGGCGGGCATCAACGCCTGAATCAGTGCAATGCCGATGCCGGCCAACACGGCACTCAGGATCAGTTCCGCCGCCGAATCCAGGAACAGCCGCGACACCGTGGCCAGCCCGATGATCAGCAGCGACAGCACCACGGTGCGCTGCTCGCCCAGGCGCTGACTGACACCGATACCGAAGAACATCGCCAATCCCATCGCCATGACTGGCAGCATCGTCAGGAGCGAGGCCAGGCTGAAACTCAGCGGGATGTCACCGCGAATGGCTGACAGCAGGGGGCCGACGGCGGCCATCGACGGACGCAGGTTCAGGGCGACAAGAATGATGCTGAACATCAGCCAGGTGGCTGGACGGGAGGTTGCGCGAACGTTTTCCATAATCGGACCTTCAGAAACAAGGAGCCGATTAGGCGCGCGAGCTCCAGAGGCCGCAAATCAGAAAGTCTGGAGCAGTATTTAAAAATTAAATAGCTGTGATGCAATGTAGGTCCAATGTGCGAGCCTGCTCGCTCCCAGAGGGGGAGGTGGTGTTTGGTAGGTTTTGTTCACTTAAGGCATTAAGTGAATGTTTAGCCAATCCGTACCCAAGGTTCTTCAACTCCATATTGAACGACTTAACCACCCGTGTGACGCTGCTGCTCATCTGTTTACGGCGGTCTTTTCTATGGACGCTTGTCCGGTCGCACTTCCCTCCGAACTGGCCTTCTGGGCGCTATGGCACTGCCGCCACGCCCGCCCGCCGGATTCCTGCATGTCCCGTTGATTGTTCTGACAGGCCCCGCGCTGTGCGTCGGGGTCAAACCGGCGGCGCCTGTGCGTTTGCCTGACGCGGATAGACGAGAATTCCCATGAGCTGTGCCACGACATCCTTCGCCACGAAAGAAGAAGCCCTGTCCTTCCTGGAACACCATCCGGATATCGAGATGTTTGAGCTGTTCATCCTCGACAACAATGGTGTGCCACGGGGCAAGTTGCTGCATCGCGATGAACTGCTGGCAGTGTACGAAAGCGGGCGGCCGCTGCCGAGTACCATTCTGGGCCTGACCATCAATGGCGATGACGTGGAGAATTCCGGGCTGGTCTGGGATGTCGGTGATATCGATTGCCGGGCCTACCCGATCAGCGGCAGTTTGCAGCGTATGCCGTGGCGATTGATTCCCACGGCGGCGGTGCAGGTCAGCATGCATCCAAAAGAAGGCATGCCCGCGACCATCGCCGACCCACGGCACCTGCTGGCCAAGGTTATCGAAGGCTTGCAGGCCGACGGTTATTACCCGGTGATGGCGGCGGAGCTGGAGTTCTATTTGCTGGATCAGCAGCGTGACAGCAACGGTCGGCCGCAGCCGGCGCGGGATGTCGATGGCGGGCGGCCACGTGGGACTCAGGTCTATGGCTTACGTGAGCTGGAGCAGATCGAGCCGTTTCTGGCCGACCTCTATAGCGCCTGCAAGCTTCAGGGCATTCCGGCGCGCACGGCAATCTCCGAATACGCGCCGGGGCAGGTGGAAATCACCCTCGAACACCGCACCGATGCTTTGCAGGCGATGGACGAAGCGGTGCGCTACAAACGGCTGGTCAAGGGCGTGGCCCACAAACACGGGATGACCGCCTGTTTCATGGCCAAGCCTTTCGATGACCTGGCCGGCACCGGCATGCACATGCACGTCAGCCTGGCGGACAAGGACGGCAATAACCTGTTCGCCAGCGAAGCCCCGGACGGCACGCCACTGCTCAAACAAGCGGTAGGCGGAATGCTCAGTACGTTGCTCGATTCATTGCTGTTGTTCTGTCCGAATGCCAACTCGTACCGTCGTTTCCAGACCAACAGCTATGCACCACTGGCGGCCACCTGGGGTGTGGACAACCGCACCGTGAGCTTGCGGGTGCCCGGCGGGCCGGCATTCTCCCGGCATATCGAACACCGCATCTGCGGCGCTGACGCCAACCCGTATCTGGCGGCTGCGGCGATTCTGGCCGGTATTCATCGCGGCATCCGCGAGCAGCTTGACCCAGGGGCACCGGTCGAGGGCAACGGCTACGCCCAGGCCACGGAATTGTTGCCGACCGACTGGTTGACCACATTACGAGCGCTGGAGGCTTCGAACTGGGCTCGGGAGGCCTTCGGCAGTGAGTTTCTTGGCGTGTATCTGGCAGTGAAACGTGCCGAATACCGGCAGTTCATGGGCGAGGTCGGTGAGCAGGACTGGCGCTGGTATCTGCATCAGGCGTGAAACTAGCCTCCATTGTTGAAAGTTTGGGCCTAATGCCATGAGCCAACTAATCGTTGGCTTCTTTTTCACGAAAAATTGATGGTTGGCTGCTTAACATTTGTGTTGTCGCGGTAAATGAAATTTTCACATTTACCGCGGGCACTTCTTTCAGGAACAGCCAATCATCATGTTGAAGTTCAAAGCCGTGCGCCCCGAGTGGGTGACGTTGATTGCCAGTGCCTTTTTATTGGCTGGGTTCAATATAGTTCTCTGGCAACACCTGTTTGAGATCACCGCAGCAGACGGTCAAGGCATCGCCATGCGTGTCGCGTTCGGGGTAATGATCCTGGCGGCCTTCAACATTGTGCTGACCTTGCTGGCGTTCCGGCCTGTGATGAAACCTCTGTTGACGCTGATCTTTTTGGTCAGTGCCGGCGTGGCCTATTTCATGAGCCAATACGGTGTACTGATCGATGCCGGTATGTTTCGTAACTTCGCAGAAACCAATGCCACAGAAGTACGCGACTTACTGTCTGTGAAGTTGTTTGTTTATATTGTATTGCTCGGAGTTTTACCGTCGTGGTTGTTGTGGAAAACGCCGGTTAATTACCGGCGCTGGCACCGGGAGTTATTAAGTAAAGTGCTGGTGAGTGTCGCATCGATTGCGGTGATCGGTGGTGTCGCCTTGGTCAACTATCAAGGTCTGTCGTCGTTGTTTCGCAATCACCATGAATTGCGCCTGATGGTGGTGCCAAGCAACTACATCGGTGCCTCGCTCGGCTATCTGCGCGAGCAAGTCGTTTCTGCCCGGCAGCCCTTCATCAACATCGGTGAAGACGCTCGGAAAAACCCGATCTGGCAGACCCACGGCCGTAAATCCCTGACGGTACTGGTGGTGGGCGAAAGTGCCCGGGCCGAGAACTTCGGCATCCTGGGTTATGACCGCGACACCACACCCAAACTGGATAAAGAGGCCGGCCTGATTGCCTTCACCGATGTGCATTCTTGCGGCACGGAAACGGCCGTGTCGGTGCCCTGCATGTTCTCCAACATGGGCCGCAAGGATTACAACGCCAGCAAGGCGAAGAACGAGGAAGGTTTGCTGGACGTGCTCAAACACGCCGGTCTGGAGGTGATCTGGCGCGATAACCAGTCGGGCTGCAAAGGTACTTGCGATCGGGTCACTGTCGACAACGTGAGTAACCTGAAAGACCCGGTGCTGTGCGCCAATAGCGAGTGCCGCGATGAAATTCTCCTGCAAGGTTTGCAGCACTTCATCGACACGCTGGATAAAGACACCGTGCTGGTATTGCACCAAATGGGCAGTCACGGTCCGGAATATTTCAAGCGCTACCCGAAAGAGTACGAACACTTCACGCCGGTGTGTGAAAGCAATGCGCTGAACAATTGCAGCCGCGAAAGTATCGTCAATGGCTACGACAACACGCTGGTGTACACCGACCATGTGCTGTCGACCCTGATCGACCTATTGCGCAGTAATCAGGACAAAGTCGATACCGCGATGCTCTATCTGTCGGACCACGGCGAATCCCTGGGCGAATACAACCTGTTCCTTCATGGCACGCCTTACATGCTGGCGCCGGAACAACAGAAGCATGTAGCGATGCTGGCATGGTTCTCCGACAGCTACCAAAAGTCGTTCTCGGTGGACACCCATTGCCTGCAATTGAGTCGCGAAAAGCCCTTGAGCCAGGACAATCTGTTCCATTCGATGCTCGGTTTGCTGGAGGTCAACAGCAAGGTCTACAACCCGGAGTTGGACATGTTTGCCGGGTGTCGCGGTGCAGTGATCGACGGTGTGCTGGCCAAAAAGTGAATCCGTCGACCTTTTTTTCACGCGCCAGTCGTTAACCTGCCGCCAGTCGATATTCCAATAAGAGCCATTGCACATGTCTGCGCAGTCCCCATCCGCCATCGAACTCGAGTTCGCCCGGCGCTACGATCAGGAACACGCCCGCGTCTGCCTTCAGTCGCGACCGCGTGGCCTGGCGGGGCGTTTGACGTTCTGGCGCGACGAGCAACTGGTGCGTAACGCGCTTCAGGTTGCTGGCGAACCGGGATTGATTCTTGATGTGGCCTGCGGTGCCGGGCGCTTCTGGCCGGTACTGGCCGAGCATGCGAATCGGGTGATTCTTGCCACCGATCCGTCCCAGGACATGCTCGATCACGCCCGCACCCACCATCCGCAGCACCTGCTGGAACGGATCAAGACCTTTCAAAGTTCAGCCTTCACCATCGGCTTGTCGGCGAACGCGGTTGATTGCATTTTTTGCATGCAACTGTTTCAACACATCGCCAGTCCTGAGCATCGGTTGGCCATGCTGGGCGAGTTCCATCGGGTCAGTCGCGATACGGTGATCGTGGCGGTGCGGGCTGATGCACATTTCAAACTGCACCGATCGGGTGTGGAAGGCGCACAGGCCCAGCCACAGGCGAGCAAGGCCGAGCTTGAGGCCGAGTTCAGGCAGGCGGGTTTCCACTTGCTCAGCCATCAGGACTTCCTCCCAGGTTGTGCGCGGATGCGGGTCTACGTGCTGCGTAAGGGCAGTTAGTTTCCTCCTGTCAGACTATTCTTGCGGTCCAGCAGGTATTTTCGCTAAAGCTCTTGTTCAGTGGAGGCGCGGAAATCGCCGGGGGCGATATATACTGCGCGCCATTCTTCAAGGGAGAGCCGTGTGGCCATCGATATTCACTGGATTCGCGACAACGATAGCCTCGGTCAGTTTTGCGCCGAGTGGCAGCAGCTGCCATTCGTTGCCCTCGACACCGAATTCATGCGGGTCGACACCTTTTACCCGATCGCAGGCCTGCTGCAGATCGGCGATGGCGTACGCGCTTACCTGATTGATCCACTGACCATCGACAATTGGCAGCCATTGGCCGCGTTGCTGGAAAACCCTGCCGTGGTCAAGGTCGTGCATGCGTGCAGCGAAGACCTCGAAGTCCTGCTGCGCCTGACCGGCAGCCTGCCGGCGCCGCTGTTCGACACCCAACTGGCCGCCGCTTACCTGAACCTCGGTTTCTCCATGGGTTATTCGCGGCTGGTGCAGGAAGTGCTCGGCATCGACCTGCCCAAGGGCGAAACCCGTTCCGACTGGCTGCAACGTCCGCTGTCCGACACCCAGATCAGCTACGCCGCCGAAGATGCCTTGCACCTGGCGGAAGTTTTCGTACAGCTGCGTCCGAAGCTTTCTGACGAAAAATACGCCTGGGTTTTGGAAGACGGTGCCGAGCTGGTGGCCAACCTGCGTCGCGAGGTCGACCCGTATGAGGTCTATCGCGACGCCAAACTGGCCTGGAAACTGTCCCGCGCCCAACTCGCCGTGTTGCGTGAGCTTTGCGCCTGGCGTGAGACGCAGGCCCGTGCCCGTGATCTGCCGCGCAACCGCATCATCCGTGAGCATTCCCTGTGGCCATTGGCGCGCACGCAACCGGACAACCTCGGCGCGCTGGCGAAAATCGAAGACATGCACCCGCGTACCGTGCGTCAGGACGGCGAATTTCTGCTTGATCTGATCAAGCGCTCTGGCAGTGTGTCGCCTGATCAATGGCCACCGGCGGTGCCGGAGCCGTTGCCGGTGGACGCCGCCGCGCTGGTCAAACAGCTGCGCGCCATCGGCCAGGCTGAAGCCGAACGCCTGAACATCGCGCCAGAACTGATGCTGCGCAAGAAAACCCTGGAAGCGCTGCTCAAGAGCGGCTTCCCCAATGGTCCTTACCAATTGCCTGATTCGCTGCGTGGCTGGCGCCGCGAATTGATGGGCCAGGCGCTGCTCGACAGCCTGGCCACCGCCGGAGAACAGCCTTGAAACGTATTTGCTCCATCTATCGAAGCCTGAAGAAAAACGAGATGTACCTCTATGTGCTCAAAAGCGATGCACTGGAGCGCGTTCCGGAAAGTCTGATGGCGGCCTTCGGCAAACCGCATCACGCTTTCGATCTGGTGCTGACACCGGAGCGCAAGCTGTCACGCGAAGACATCACGGTGGTGCTGGAAAACCTCGAGAAACAGGGCTACCACCTGCAAATGCCGCCGGCCGAAGATGAATACATCGAGCATCTGCCGGAAGAATTGCTGCGACGTAACGATCCGATATAGTCGGCAGACAGGCTCTGTTCAGAGCCTTTATGAAACACTGGAATGATTTTGGCGATGGCCAGGGCGATGGAGTGAAACTCCGTCGGCGGCCGTCTGCACTGTTTTTGAAAGGTTTGAACCATGCGCGTTCTGATTGCTGAACACGACCACCCTGTGTATGCCCAATTGTTGCGTCAGGCAGCGCCTGATCTGGAAGTATTGACCAGCGGTGATTCCGCCGAACTGGCCCGTCAGGCCGCCGAATGCCAGGTCTGGCTCGGTCAGCCGGACCTGCTGGCGACCTTGCTGCGTCAGGGCCACGAACCACAATGGCTGCAATCGACCTGGGCGGGCATCACTCCGCTGCTGGCCGACGGCTTGCCTCGGCACTATCGCCTGACCCGGGCGGTAGGGATTTTCGGTCAGGTCATGGCCGAATACGTACTGACTTATATGCTCGGCCACGAGCGCGAAGTACTGGCGCGGCTGGTCAGCCAGGTCGAGCGCAAATGGGACAATCGTCAAGGTCAAAGCCTGGCCGGACGCAAGGTGTTGATCGTCGGCACCGGTGACATCGGTCAGACCGTGGCCCAGTTTCTGTTGCCGTTTGGCGTCGAGTTATACGGCATCGCCAGCACCGCCCGGGAGCAGGCACCGTTTGTCGAAGTCGGCGCGCTGAGCGACTTGCCGCGCCTGGTCGGCGAAGTGGATTACGTGATCAATCTGCTGCCGAACACCCCGAATACTCACGACCTGTACGACGCCGCACTGTTCAAGCAATTCAAGCCGACGGGGTTGTTCATCAACGTCGGGCGCGGCGTGGCGGTGGTTGATGCGGATCTGGTGGAAGCCTTGAAGGAAGGGCATCTGGCCGGGGCCGTGATTGACGTCTGCCGTCAGGAACCGCTGCCGCAACGCCATCCGTTCTGGACTGCGTGGGGCCTGCTGTTGACCGGGCACAGTTCGGCACCGACTTCGCCACCGATGATGGTGAAGTTGTTCGTCGAAAACCTGCGGGCGTATCAGGCGGGCGAAGCGTTGCGTGGGGAAGTGGACTTCAATCGCGGGTATTGAATTCACCCAGCTGATCGTTCCCACGCGGAGCGTGGGAACGATCAGGTCCGGTGCGTTTAGAGGGTGAAATCACCCTCGGCCGCCAACTCGCTCAGCGGACGACGCGGGCTTGGCTCTTCGCGCGCTTGCAGGTACTCGGCCAGCGTCGCCTTGTCGCCCAGCTTGCCGATCGCTACCGCCGCGTGCAGCGCATAACCCTCAGGAATATTCAGCTCTTTGCGAGTCAGTTCCTGATCGAAACCGGCCATGCCGTGGGTGTGCCAGCCGCTGATGCTCGCTTGCAGCGCCAGGTGGCCCCAGGCCGAACCGGTGTCGAAGGTGTGCGACAGCGCCGGTGTTTCTTCGGTGGCGCCAGGTATCGCAAAGGTGGTTTTCGAGACCACGATCACCAGTGCCGAGGCGTGCTGCGCCCAGCTGCGGTTGAACTCGTTCAGCAGGCCCAGGTAACGCTCCCAATTCGGCGTATCGCGACGCGCATAGAGAAACCGCCAAGGCTGCGAGTTGTACGCCGATGGCGCCCAGCGTGCGGCTTCGAAGAAGCTCAGGAGCGTCTCTTCGGCAATGGTTTCGCCAGTGAAGGCACGGGGCGACCAGCGATCGGTGAACTGAGGGTGAATGGCGTAATCGGCAACGCGTGGGTTAGCACTCATCAAAAGATTCCTTAACGTTTGAAAGTGAGGGTCGTCTAAAACCGGCGGGCGCAGTTGAGCTGGGCGATAGGGTTTTCCGAGAGCCTGGGCCGTTCACCTGAATGCAACGCGGTTGAGCGTTAATGGCACCTGGCTAGGGCTCCTTGCGACTGTCAAAGCTACCGGGCGGCGCAAAAACTCACAAGTACCGTGTACCGGCAGTCGCCAATGCTTGGCCCGCCAGTCCCTTGGCACTAGACTGGCGGCCTTTTCACCACCTGATGTTGATGCTTGAGCCATGGCCGCCAAAGTCGAACCGTTCTGGATACGCAAAACCCTCGATCAACTCGATCAAGAGGAATGGGAATCGCTGTGCGACGGCTGTGGCCTGTGCTGCCTGCAAAAACTCGAGGACGAAGACGACAACGCCGTCTACTACACGCGCATCGCCTGCAAACTGCTGGACCTCAAAACCTGTCAGTGCACCGATTACCCCAACCGCCGCGACTTTGTGCCCGATTGCATTCAGCTCACGCCGGGCAAGGCTGACGAATTCAAATGGTTGCCGCCGACCTGCGGCTATCGACTGGTCAGCGAAGGCAAGGACCTGCCGCTCTGGCATCACCTGGTGTGCGGTGATCGCGAGGCGGTGCATCACGAACGTATTTCCCAATCCGGGCGCATGCTCGCCGAGGGCAGCGTGGCCGAAGATGATTGGGAAGACCATCTGATTTTCCGCGCGGGTTAATTTGTGGCGAGGCAGGGCATGCGCCGCATGGACGTGCTGCCGCTGCTGACGTTCGTGTGGCCGCAAGTGCAGGCGGTTTTTCCGCGTTATTCCGGCAAGCTGCTGATTGTCGGCGCCAACGACCCGATGTGGCGCGGCAGCCTTGCCGCGCGTGAATCGATCTTCCTGAACACGCGTCTGCCGCTGATCCGAGAGCGTTATAGGCGAGTCTTCCAAGGTGCTTGATACCGGGTTGCTTCAGTAATACCGCTTCGCGGGCAAGCCTCGCTCCTACAGGATTCGTGGCGTACGCAACTTGTGTGAACACCGCCAATCACTGTAGGAGCGAGGCTTGCCCGCGAAGAGGCCCTAAGTCCCACCGTAACTTTCGGATCAGACCCCGGCCTTCGGCGAGTTCAACGAATCATTACCCGTCACGGTCGCCGTGCTGGTCGCCGCTTCGGCATTGGCTTTCATGCGGCTCAGCTCATCCCCGGCGCGCTCGATTCTCGCGCGGGCGTTTTCCATGTCCTGACGATTCTTTTCCAACAGTCTTTTCGCCGAGCAATGCCCAGTGATTCCCCGGGCCAGGGCCATGCCGCCAATGGCTATTTCAATCAATCCGAATACGCCGCCGCGTCGCAGGCCTTTGCTTAGCATGACCACGCCACCCGCCAGGGAGCCGGCGCGCTCCCAGCCGTGAACGTTCTTTTCGGAAGGGCTCTGGAACGGGGTGGTTTCGATACGTTCTACAGGATTGAATTCGCGCATGATCTGTCTCCAGGCAGGGAAGGGCTGCTTCAGCAATAGATATTTAGCTGACTGCCTGGGCGAGCGGCTTGTTCCATCGAATATGCGGCAATTCAGCGGAATTTCGGTCCGGAGCGGGTGTTGTTACCTTTGGCCATGCGGTCGTACAGCACAACGTTGACGGTGGCCGCCAGGTTCATGCAGCCGGTGGTCGGGATGTAGACCACGTCTTCGCACCAGTCGCGGATTTCTTTATCCAGCGAACCGTCTTCGGGGCCAAAGATGTAGAGGGCGCGATCCGGGTGAGTGTATTCCGGCAGCGAGCGGGCGCCGTCGACCAGTTCGACCGCGACCGGCACACAGCCCAAGGGCAGGATTTTTTTCAGGTCGTCGATGCCGATCAGTGGAATGTCGTAGTGGACTCTCTTGGTGTCGGTGACGAAGTCGGCGGCGCGCTCATAGCGTTTGCCGGTGTAGAAGACCGACGCCACGCCATAGCAGCCGGCGGCGCGCATCACCGAACCGACGTTCTCCGGTGATTTGGGGTTATACAAACCAATGCAGCTGTACCGTTTGTCTGCCACGAGGGGGTGCCTTCGGATTAAAAAGCGCGATTATACGGAGATTGGGGGAGGGGAGTTCAGTTTGGAGATTGGACCAATTGCTATCGCGGGCAAGCCCGCTCCCACAGGGTTATGCGGCGTACACAGCATTTGTGATCACCGCCAATGACTGTGGGAGCGGGCTTGCCCGCGATGGGGCCGGTTCAGGCGCCGAAGATCTTCAGTCTTCTTTCTTCATGAGTCCGGCCAACGCCGCAAACGGGTTGTGCGTCGCCTTGGCAATTTTCGGCGTACTCAGCGAGCCTTCGTCGAAATACTGCTGATCGGTATAGCGCGAGTGTTCGTTGTCATGGCAATACAGGCACAACAGCTCCCAGTTCGAACCGTCCTGAGGGTTGTTGTCGTGGTTGTGGTCGCGGTGATGAACGGTCAATTCGCTCAGGCGCTTGCCGGAGAACTCACGGGCGCAGCGGCCGCACACGTGCGGGTACATCTTCAGGGCTTTGTCGCGGTAACCCATTTCCTTGTCGCGCTGGTTGTCGGCAAGGATGCGGTCCAGCTTCGACGTGTTGGTTGGGGTGGACGAACTCATGGGTTCACCTTTGTAAAAAGACTAATGACGGTTATGACGTGAGTTTAGCTCAGCCCTTGAGCTTTTCGGCAATCCAGATGGTATGGCGGGTGCCCTTGTTGCCGTGGGCGAAGACTTGCACTTCCTCGGCCTTGAAACCGGCCTTTTTCAGCTTGTCGGAAAACTGCCGGTCGGCGCTGGCCGACCACACCGCCAGCACGCCTTTTGGCCGCAGGGCCTTGGCGCAGGCGCTCAGGCCCCCAGCGGAATAGAGCCAGCTGTTAGCCTTCTGGGTCAGACCTTCGGGGCCGTTGTCGACGTCGAGCATGATTGCATCGAAACCTTGTGGCTCGGCTTGCAGCACCTTGGCCACGTCTTCCATGCGAATCACCGTACGCGGGTCGAGCAGCGGGTTGCCGGCTTTCTCGCCCAGCGGCCCGCGGTTCCACTCCACCACGCCGGGTACCAATTCGGCGACCACCACTTCAGCCATTTTGCCCAAATGCTTGAGCGCCGAGGCAAGGGTGAAGCCCATGCCCAGGCCGCCGATCAACACGCGCGAATTCGGCCGGCCGGCGACCTTGCGGCAGGGGATTTCCGCCAGGGCATCTTCGGAGCCGTGCATGCGGGTGTTCATCAACTGCCCGCCGTCACCGCCCTGAATCTTGATGACGAAATCCTCGCCGTATTCGAACAGGCACAGGGCACCGCCGTTTTCAGGGATGGGGGTGGTGTCGAGCAGAACGAAACGTTTCATGGGGCTCTCTTGAGGAGAAATTGACATACGGAGGAAGGCAAACACGCGCAGTTGGGAGTAGCCTGCAAAAAGACAACAAGGCCAACGGAGCCATTGATGAAGCGCACCATTCTAACGGTCATTGCCCTGGCCGCGCTCTCGATAACTGCAGTGCAGGCCCAGGAGCTGCAAACCATCCCCACCAGCCCCGTGCCGATGCCCGGCTCACCCGGCACCGCCACCCCGACGCCGTACCCGCAGATCACCCCGACCAGCGTGCCCAAAGCCGGTTCCGGCAGTGGCGGGCCACCGCTGTTGCCGCCGATCGAAATGCCCAACCCGCCCAAGGACCAGCCCTTGCCGGGCCTTGAGCCGAGCACGACGAAAATCAAAACGCCGGGCGGGTAGTGTCTGTTTCACAAATACTATTTGTGAAACCTGAGACAGGACACTAAATCTGCTGCGAGAGCAGTTGCCCGTCGGCCATGCGCAAGCGTTTGGAGAGGGAGACGGCGAGGGCGCGGATGATTTTGGCGGCGATTTTCGGCGCGTCGTTGAGCATCTTTTCCAAGGAGTCCTTGCCCAGGTTGAGCAACTGGCAATTGCTCGCGGCCACGCAACTGGCTGAACGCCGTTCGCCGTCGAGCACGGCCATTTCGCCGAACGCCCGACCGCTGCGCAACGTGGCCATGGTCACCCGTTGCCCGTCGCTGTTGGTCTTTTGCACCGCAACCTGGCCGGTGTGGATGATGCACATGAAACTGCCGGCATCGCCCTCATGGAAAATTTCTTCACCTTCGGCGATGGTGCTGATGCTGAAGTAACCCGAAGCCGCCACGAAGTCTGCCGGCAGCAGTTGATCGAACAGGCCGCAGTCCATCAGCCAGTCGCGAATTTCGTTGTTCAGTAAGGTCGGTTCTGACATGTCGTCACGGTCTTTTTCTTGTGTCTGTGTCTGTTCCGGGCCTTCAGTCACCCATCATCCCCTGTGGGAGCGGGCTTGCCCGCGATGACGATGTCACAGCCAATGTTGATATGGAATGTGATGGCCTCATCGCGGGCAAGCCCGCTCCCACAGGGGATGTGTGTGGTTTCGGGTCCCGGCGTCTGGTGTTAAGACCGGCACACCGGGCCAAGTTCCTCAGGCGATGCCCAAAACCTTCAAAACAAATGCGTATTCGAGGGCTACGTCACGTAATCCTTGATAACGACCGCTCATCCCTCCATGCCCGGCGCCCAGTTCAGTCTTGAGCAGCAGGGGATTGGTGTCGGTTTTGGTCGCACGCAATTTCGCCACCCACTTGGCCGCTTCCCAGTACTGCACGCGACTGTCGTTGTAGCCAGCGATCACCAGTGTTGCCGGATAGGCTTGCGCGGTGACGTTTTCGTACGGGGCGTAGGCCTTGATCCGATCATAGACGTCCGGTTCTTGCGGGTTGCCCCACTCGTCGTATTCCGTCACGGTCAGCGGCAGTTCCGGGTCGAGCATGGTGTTGAGTACGTCGACAAATGGTACTTCGGCAATCGCCGCAGCGAACAACTCCGGCCGTTGATTGAGTACCGCCCCGATCAGCAAGCCACCCGCGCTGCCACCGCTGATCGCCAGCTGTGATGGGGTGGTGAAGCCGTTGGCGATCAGGTGTTCGGCACAAGCGATGAAGTCGCTGAAAGTGTTGTGCTTGTGTTCCTGCTTGCCGGCGCGGTACCAGGCTTCGCCCAGCTCACCGCCACCGCGTACATGAGCAATGGCAAACGCCATGCCGCGATCCAGCAGGCTCAGGCGTGCGTGAGAGAACCACGGGTCGAGGCTTTCGCCGTAGGCACCGTAGCCGTACAGATAAAGCGGCGTCGGCTTGCCGAGGAACTCGCGTTTGACCACAAGGCTGATCGGCACTTGCGTACCGTCCGGGGCCATCGCCCACAGTCGCTGGCTGACGTACGCATCGGCGTCGAACGGACCGAGCACCGGGGTTTCCTTGAGGACTTTCTGCTCGCCGCTGCTCAGAATCAGCTGGCGGATCTGCGCCGGGCGGTTCAAGGCTTCGTAGCGCAGACGGATCCTGTCGCTGACAAATTCCAGGCTGTTCTGCACATGCAGGCTGTAGGCCGCGTCCGGCAATTGCACGCGATACGGCACCAAGTCCCGTGGGCGGACTTCGATGATCGGCAGGCCTCCTTCACGCAGGCTCAGGGTCATGGCCTCGGCGTTCAGGCTCATGCCTTCAAGCATCACCGTGTCGCTGTGGGGAATCAGGTTCTGCCAGTCGGCTTCGGTCGGCGCGACGCCAGTATCAGCGGCCTGGTACAGGGCGAAGTTGATGCCGTCGCGGTTGGTGCGGATCAGCCACGTCCACTCGCCATCAAGTTTGCCGTGGTCGACATCGTACTCATGATCTTCGACCCTCGGCGCCAGGCAGGTAAAGGCCTGATGCGGCTGCGAAGCGTCGAGCACCCAGACTTCGCTGGTGGTCTTGCTGCCCAGCGACAACAGCAGTTGCCGTTCGGAACTGGAGCGGTAGCAATGCAGGAAGAATCGGCCATCCGGCTCATGGAACACTTCTTCGGCCGCGGTGCCGTCCAGCCGATAGCGGAACAGTTTGTGCGGACGATGGGTGTCGTCGAGTTCGCCGAAGAACAGCGTCAGGCTGTCGTTGGCCCAGGTCATGCTGCCGTCGCAGTCCTGGAATTCCAGTTCGCTGACGCGGCCGCTGGATAATTCCTTCACGAACAGCGTGTAAATCTCTTCCCCGCTGGAGTCGATGCTGTAGGCCAGACGCTGGTGGTCCGGGCTGATGCTGAACGCACCCAGGGAAAAGAAGCCACCCTTGGCCAGCACGTTCGGATCAAGCAGCAGCAGTTCCTGGCTTTCGTCGATCTGCAGGCTGCCATCGGCCGGACGCGGGCAGCGGTAGTGACGGGCGTATTCGTCGCCGGCGGTGGTGCGGGTGTAATACAGGTACGGGCCCCAGGGCGAGGGCAGCGACAGATCGGTTTCGAGAATCCGCCCCTTGATCTCTTCGAACAGGGTTTCGCGCAGGCCGGCCTGATCGGCGGTTTGCGCCTCTTGATAGCGGTTTTCAGCTTTCAGGTAATCGAGCACCGCGTCGGTGTCGCGCTCCTGCAGCCAGGCATACGGGTCAGAACCGTCGGCCTTGTGAGCAATCGGAGCGCTGGTGACGTTGGCGTATAAGGGCATGAATGGCTCTCGAACAATGTACGGAATAGGGTTTTGCAGGCGACATGCAAATCTTGATGCCTCTGCAGACCCTGTGTCTTGCCCGACTGGTATTGGGACAAGCCTGACGTGCGAAAAGTCGTTACTATAAGCGCCTCTTTGCCTGCCTTGCCATGGACACCATGACCGAGAACGACTATCTGATCGCTTGGGGCCTCTACGCCTTTGCCGCTTTAGGCTGCCTGTTGGTGTGGATGCGCATCACCCGCTGGATGTGGCGTTGGCTGCGTGAGCCGCTGCGGCTGCTGGTGGCGGTGTTGCTGTTCAGCCCGACCATCATCGACCCGGTGAAAGAAAAGGTCGCCCCGTCCATCGCCATTACTGCCCTCGACTTGCTGTTCAAGGTCGGCAACAACGCCTGGCGCGCGGTTTCCGATCTGTTTATGTACGGCATGATTGTCTTCGGCATTTATCTGGTGTTCGTGGCCATCCGTTTCCCCATCGAGCGCGCCTCCAACGCTCGCAAGGAACAGGCGGCTGCCGCCAAGGCAGCGGCGCGGGCCGACGAGCCTGACGACGATCAGCCTTTCGGCGGTGCCGGCGATGATCGTTACGGCCGGCCACCGGTACCGAGCAATCCTCAGCGTTCGCGGGTCGAACCGCGTCTGTAACCGTGCCCCTGTACTGAATCGAGAGTCCGAGCATGTGTGAGTTATTGGGCATGAGCGCCAATGTCCCGACCGATATCGTGTTCAGCTTCACCGGGCTGATGCAGCGCGGCGGTCGCACCGGGCCGCATCGTGACGGCTGGGGCATCGCTTTTTATGAAGGCCGTGGCCTGCGGCTGTTCCAGGACCCGGCGGCGAGCAGTGAGTCGGAAGTGGCGAACCTGGTGCAGCGCTATCCGATCAAAAGCGAAGTGGTGATTGGGCACATCCGCCAGGCCAACGTCGGCAAAGTGTGCCTGTCCAACACTCACCCGTTCGTGCGGGAATTGTGGGGACGCAACTGGTGTTTCGCCCACAATGGCCAGTTGGCCGATTTCAATCCGACCGTCAGTTTTTACCGCCCCGTTGGCGATACCGATAGCGAAGCGGCGTTTTGCGATTTGCTCAATCGGGTACGCGCTGCGTTCCCCGAGCCGGTAGAGATCGAAGCACTGTTGCCGGACCTGGTGGCCGCCTGCGCCGAATACCGCAGCAAAGGCGTGTTCAACTGTTTGCTCAGCGACGGCGACTGGCTGTTCTGTTACTGCTCGAGCAAACTGGCACAGATCACCCGCCGTGCACCGTTCGGCCCGGCGCGTTTGAAGGACGTCGATGTGATCGTCGACTTCCAGGCCGAAACCACACCCAACGATGTAGTCACGGTGATCGCTACCGAACCCTTGACCGAAAATGAAACCTGGACCCGCTACGAACCGGGCCAATGGAGCCTCTGGCGACGCGGTGAATGCGTCAGCCAGGGCAAGACCGAATAAGGATCTCTCCCCCATGTTGCTCAGTTATCTACGGCTGGTGTTGTTCGCAGCGGGCCTGTTGATCGGTGTCCAGGTGCCTGGGTTCATCAGTGATTATGCCAAGCGGGTCGAGGCGCATCTGATTGAGGCGCAGACCGGTTTGAACGGTTTTCAGGGCACCGCCAATCAATTTTTCAAGGGTGACATGCAGGCGCTCGTGGCCCATTACCGTGCCAGCGAAGACCCGATCTTTCGCAGCGATGCCGACAGCCTGAGCACCTTGCTCACCCGGCAACTGGCCCTCGACAAGCAATTCCAGGCCATGCAGGGTCCGTGGTACATCCGCGTCCTGCAAGTGGCCCTGGCCGCCGACCCGGATATTCGCAAGGAAACCTGGAACGGCTACAGCTACCAGATCCTGCTGACACCGGAAGCAATGATCTGGGGCATGAGTGGCGCATTGCTGCTGTCGTTCGGCATTGAATGCCTGTTCCGGTTGATCGACTGGGTGGTGCTGGGCGGCAAGCGTTTGCGCCAGAGCCGGCCGATCGAAGACCGGGATGTGCGCGGCCTGTAACCCTGTAGAGCCGACTTGCCGGCGATTGCCGCGACACGGTATGCCCGGCAGATCGCATCGCTGGCAAGCCGGCTCTGGTTTTTACCAATCCACCGAGTAGCTCATGCTCAGCGTGCGGCCTTCGGCGTTGGCGTACGGCGCTCTGGCGTTGGCCTGGGTGAACAGGTTCTGGTAGGTGCGGTTGGTCAGGTTGTACACGCCGCCTTCAAGACGACCGACCGGCAGTTGCACGGAGCCAAGCAGGTCCACCAGCGTATAGCCTTCGATCTCGCGTCCGTTGTTGTCCTTGGCGGCGGCGTCGTAACTGGACAAATGCATGCCTTGCAGGCGCAGGGTGTAGTCGTCTTCGGTGTAGCCGACGAACAGTGTGGTCTTGGCCGGTGAAATGCGTGTAGCCGGCAGATCGATCCATTTGCCGTTCTGTTCGGTCTCGCCTTTGGCCCAGGCATAAGTGCCACCCACCGACCAGCGATCGGTCGCGCGGTAGGTCAGGCTGTTTTCGATACCGCGAACTCGCTCTTTCTGGTTGATCAGGCGCAATACGCGATCGTTGGCATCGTAGAACTGGGTCACGTCCGAGGTGTTTTCGTACACGGTGACGTCGGCCTGCCACTGGTCCCAGTTACCGCGCCAGCCCAGCTCGTAACTGTCGACCTTGATGGCCTGGGCGTTGAGACTCTGGATGTCGAAGGTGCTGCTGACATCACGCATGAAGCGCTGGATATCCGGCAGCGAAAACCCCTGGCTGTAATTGGCGAAGACGTCCTGGTTTTCACTCAGGTGGTAGACCGCCCCCAGGTTGTACAGGGTGGCATCGTATTTGAGGGTGTCACCGGGCAGCGTTGCGCGTACGCCGGTCTGGACGATCTGACCATAAGCGATGCTGTCGGAGACGTCGCTTTCGATCCATTCACGGCGCACACCGCCACGCAAGGTCCAGTCACCAATGTCCCAGTACATCTGCCCGAACAGCGATTTGGTGGTGGTTTCGATGTCCGGGCCCAGCTCGTAGGTGGTGCCGGTCTTGGTGTAATTCAGGCCATTGAGCGTGTATTGATCACCTCGTTGGCGAGAGCGCTCATTATCATAGTCGGCGCCCCAGACCAGGTTACCCGTGGCGCTCCCGATCGCCGGCAGCGGCGTGTCGATGGCCGCGCGCAGGCCGTAGACATCCTGCACGCTGTTGTTGTCGGAGATCCCGGCCCTGCCTCGCGACAGGTCCGGAAAGAACAGTGCATCGGCGCGGCGCCAGTAGCTTTCCAGCTGCAGGCCCTGACCGTAGAAGTCCTTGTCGGTGTAGTTGAGGTTGACCGCCTGGTTATGGGTATAGGGCTGGTCGTCGAGTTTCAGCCCTTTGACTGCCACGGCTTCCTGCCGGTTTGTCGGGTCTTTTGTGTAACCAGTGTCCTGCTGGTCCTTGTAGTCCTGCAGCGACAGGCTGAGTTTTTTGTCGGCATCCAGTTCGTAACCGAAACGACCTTGCAGGTCATAGGTTTCGGTATCCATGTTGCTGCCCTGGGACGTGTCCTGAGGGATGCGGTTGCCGTTGCCATCGAACTGATCGTTGCGCTGGGTCAGGTCGGCGGAGACGTACCAGTCCAGGGCATCCTTGCGCCCCGTCGCACTCTGAAAGGCTTCGTAGGCGAAGCCTTTGCGGTTGAGGTTGTTGCCGCTGGTCAGGCCCAGTTTGCTGCTGTAGGCAATGTCCTGGCCCTGATTGCGCTTGGTGATGATGTTGATGATGCCGCCCGAAGCACCGGCACCGTAGATGCTGCTGGCGCCGGAAATCACTTCGATGCGTTCGATGCTGGCCGGGGCGATGCTGTTGAGCTGGCGGTAGTTGTCGCGCGTGGCGTTCTGCGATACGCCGTCGATCAACACCAGCATGTTGCGCCCGCGCAGGGTCTGACCGAAGTTGCTCATCCCGCCGCTGGACGGCGCAAGACCGGGGACCAATTGCCCGAGGATGTCGGAGACCCGGCGACCCGCGCCGCTCTGTTCACGGACCTGCTGTTCATCGATAACCTGGACCGAGCCCGGAATCGAGGCAATGCTCGCTTCACTGCGAGTAGCGGAGACGACGGTGGCTTGCATGTTCAAGGTGCCGGGCTGCTGCTCGGTATCCTCGGCCCAGGTCTGGGCGCTGAAGGTACCGAGCAGCGGGATCAGCAGGGAGAGCTTGGTTCGGATCATGACGTGGTCTTTTTTTAGTTGTGATAAGTGTGGGGAGATAAGGTCGAGCGGTCAGGCGTGGCGTTGAACGAGCGCACCCAGCGGATCCCGATGGCGGCGATGGCGTAAGTCAGCGCCACCAGCCAGAAGCTGTGAGCCAGGCCGACCAGGCCCATGCCGAGCCCGCCAAGGACGACACCGAGCAGGGCGCCAGCCTTTGCCGCGCTGTTGCCGAGGCCGAGCGCGAAGCCTTGCTTGTTTACGGAAATGGTGTTGGCAATCAGTGCATAAGCGACGGGCAGCAGGGCGCCTTGCCAGATGCCCCAGACGAGCCGACTGACGAGAAACCCCAGCCATTCGTTGGCCAATGCCGTGGCCGCCAGCGTCAGCGCACACAGCCAGGCCACGCCTTCGATGACGCGCAAGGTGTGGGTGGGCTGCCAGCGGTCGAACAGGCGTCCCCACAGCGGTGCGGAAATGGCCAGGGTCGCGGCGCTCGCCGCGTAGGTGGCGCCGATCAGCCAGCTTGGGGCATGCAGAATGTTCGCGACGTACAGCGCGTAGAACGACTGCGGCATCATCTTCGCGGCCTGAATCAACACGATCACCAACAGGATTCCACCGAGCCAGCCTTTGGGCAGGGCCACCGGTTCAACGGCTTTTTTCTTCGAAGTCCGAGCCTTGTCGGCCGGCAGGAAAAAACTCCCCAGTGCGCACAGCAGGCAAATCACCGTCGCGCCATAACAGAGCAGGGCAAACCCCGAGACGTCCATCAGCCAGCCACCCAGCACGGGGCCGATCAATGAGCCGACGGCGGTTGCCGATTGCAGGCGAGCCAGGGTTTGACCGCGTCTGGAACTGTCGCAGCAGGCCAAGGCATAGGCTTGCGCGGCAGCGAGAAAACCGGCCAATGCGCCTTGCATCACGCGAATACCCACCAGCAGCCACGGGTCGAGGGTGATGGCCGCCAACCCTTGGCACAGCGCGAGTGCCAGCAACGCCCGAACAATCATCGGTTTGTGCCCGGTGCGATCCCCCAACCGGCCCCACATGGGCGTCAGGAGCATGGCCGCCAGCATCGGACCGGCATAGACCATCGCTGATAACAGCGCGGTGTAGCCGGCACCCTCCGGCCCGAGCAGATGCTGGATCTGCAAGGGCCAGAACGGGCCGCTCATTTCCATGGCGCCCATGGAGACAAACTGGATGATGATCAGCAGTCGCAAGGCGCGACCGTCAGCGAGCATGGGTGTTTGGTCGCAGCGGGTTACTCAGGCGTCCGACGATGTCGGCATGGCTGTCAAGCAAGCGCATGCGCATGAACGATTTGGCGGGCCAATCCTGTTCCAGCAAGGCCTGGCGCTCGTTTTCCCAACGTGCCGGTTCAACGCGCTCGCGCAAGGTCTCGAAGCACTGCGCAACGTGCGATGCCAATCGCTCCCAAAGGATAGTTTCCGGCACATTCCAGTGGCGGGCACAGAGCAACGTCAGCTCACCGAGGTGGCACATGAAGGTGGTGTGCAGAAGCTTGTCGCGGACAAATCCGGAATCGTCATACAGGGTCATTTTCGGATCGTGCAACTGGATATCCAGACCCTTGGCGTGCAGGGTTTTGCGATCGATACGAACATCACCGAAATCACGCAATAGCAGCCGATTCAACTGCCCGTCAGCGCCCATCACCATGAAGCTGTTTTGCTGATGCGCTTCGAACGCCACGCCATACATCAGGTAAATGCCCAGCAGGCTCGGTACGGCAATCGACAGGTAATCATCGAAGAACGCCAGCATGGACTCGCTGTCGTCACTGCCCTGAGCCAGTCTTACCCAATCACGCAGCAGCGGTTGTTCGAATTCGTTGACGGCGAACAGGCTGCCGACCGGCACCGCCAACTCGCCTTCTTGCAGCAGGGTCACCGGGTTATCGCGATACAGCACGGCAGCATGCCGGGAGCGCTCGTCATCGGCCGGCAATGGTGCGTAGTGCACGCCGATGCGCTCGGGAACAATGTTCAGCAGACGCTGAATCTGCGGCTCCTGATCGAGAATATTCAATATCAGTTGGCTGATGCGCGGCCCCATTCGGGCGGAGCGCGGCGACACGGTGCGCTGCACGCTGGTCAGTCGCAGAGCCACCGGCAGTTTGACCATCGGCGCCACGCGACTGGCCTCCGGCAGGACCGTGCGGAAGGACATGGTCGGGTGACCGGTAAAAGCCACGATGTCAGTGACGATCAGCAGGTTGTCGGCGATCTCGTTGGCGAACGAATGTGGCAGTTCTTCATGAGCTTGCCACGGGTGCGACGGGAGCGGGAGGTAGTCTTTTACTTCCAGACCCAGCTGCTGCAAATGGTGCTGCAATTGCTCGGCGGCCTGTGGGAAATGACCTTGCCACCAGTCCCAGTAATCGGTGGTGCCAGCCAGCGCTTCGACGTGTGCGTACTGGCGGTGCAGGGCGCACAGCACGATCGGAAAACTCGCTTCGAATTCTGGCGAGAACGCGATGACCTGAGCGGCGCTCAAGCCCAGTTTGGTCTTGTAGTTCGGGTGCCACGGATGGCCGAGCGTGCCCCATTGTTCGAGCAGTGACGTAGGGTTCTGATGGCTGGAGCCGGCTTTGAGCCAAGCGAGCAGATTGTCGTCGTATTCGGTATCGATCTGCTCTCTCAGGCGCTCGGTCCATCCATGGTGAAACGCCAGGCACAGGGTGTCGTTGCTGAAGCTGTCATCCAGCTCCCGGGCCAGACGTTCCAGTACCTGCGGGGAGGCTGGTGGGTTGAGCTGAGTGCTGAGGAGAGCGAGCAGTTCGCTGGGCAACTGGATTTTTTGGGGCAGGCTGTCGGGGGTGTGCAGGACGATGCTTCCGCGTACGTCCCAGCTGTTCATTCTGCCGCCGGACAAGTGCTCGAAGCAAAGATGCGTGCCATCACCAAGTGGCAGCCAGCAACGGCTGGAGTCGTCGTATTCACAAGCGTCGGGGTTGATCAGATCTTCACGAAACAGCGCCTGGATCAGGCGTTGGAAACAGCGTTGGGCGGCAGGCTCCAGTGCATTGCTCAAATGATCGAGCGTGATGCGGTGGGACTGGAAAGCTTGAGTGCCAAGAGCTTCGCTCCAGTGAGCAAGCAATTGTTGCTGTTTTTGCGTGTAGCCGCGCATCAGGTCCGACTCCTTCTGGACAATGGATTAGCTGAAAGCGCGCAGAGAATACCTCCTTGAAAAAATAATGCAAATGATAGTGGTTCATATTTACAGTTTGAGAAATTTCCTTCAGATGCGGGCCTGTGGTTTGCTCAAGACGATGTACTGCTCGCCCACTTTATGTGCATAACGCTCCACGACTTGCTGACACAACGCCACGATTTCTTCGACCCATTCCACGCCAACCCGCCACGACACCACCACCTGCAAATTCGGCGGCCGCTGATCGATGGCCAGCAAGGTCAATTCCCCCCGTGCCAATTCTTCGGCCACCAGCACCGGCGGTAGCGCGCCAATGCCGAAGCCGTCCCTCAGCAATCGGGTAATTGCCGACACAGAGTTCACACAGTTCAGCCGTGGTGCCATGATCCCGTTGGCCTGCATCAGGCTCAAGATGTCCTGGTGAGGATGGGAGTTTTTCGAATAGGTGATGATCCGCTCCCGCGCCAGATCGGCGACACCTGAATACTCGCGGTTGTAGATGGAATTGCTGGCGACGATCCAGCCCATCGGATGACTGGCCAACTCCAGGCTGCGCACACTTTCCTGGCGCAGCAGGTCAGTTTGCAGGATCAGATCGAGAAAGCCTTTTTGCAGCTGATCGCAGAGGTTGAGCGCGGTATCGGCCACCAGTTCGATTTCCACCAGCGGGTAGTGATCCATCATTTGCGCCACCAACGGGCTGAGCCAGGTGTGGATCACGGTGTCCATGACGCCGATCCGGACCCGCCCGACCTTACTCGAACGCGTCTCGATCGACTGCTTGAGCGCCTGCATCGTGTCCATCATCTGCTCGGCGTATTCGAGCACTTTCAGGCCTTCGGGTGTCAGGCTCACGCCGCGAGAATCGCGCAGAAACAGCTTCACCCCAAGCTCGCCTTCGAGCACGGCGATACGGCTGGAAATCGATGCCTGGGTGGTGAAGAGTTTGTCTGCCGTCAGGCGAAAACTCTTGAGGCGGGCGACCCAGACAAAGGTCTCGAGAAACTTCAGGTTCATGGGATCAGCTCTTGGGGCTTAGCCCGTCGGATAAGGTTTTCTTATGTCTAGGGCGGGTTTTTATTAGTTGGACGCAGCAGGGCTGGCGGCCCAAAAATCGGCACATCCGGTTCCCACGATAGGCGTCGTCGGGGCTCAGAACAATACCAATAAAATTTGCACGGAGACTTGCCATGAGTGCGCCCGACACCCTCGACATCCCCAAGGCCACGGCTCGCCCGGGACCTTTCGACTGGTACCGCAACATCAATCAGCAGGAACGTCGCACGTTCTGGAGCTGCAAGATCGGCTATGGCCTGGATGGCATGGACACCCAGATGCTCAGCTTCGTGGTACCGACCCTGATTGCCATGTGGGGCATCACCACCGGCGAGGCCGGGCTGATCCACACCAGCACCCTGATCGCCTCGGCCATCGGTGGTTGGGTGGCGGGGATTCTCTCTGACCGCATCGGTCGGGTGCGCACCCTGCAACTGACGGTGCTGTGGTTTGCGTTCTTCACCTTTCTTTGCGGCTTTGCCCAGAACTACGAACAATTGTTGATCAGCCGTACCTTGATGGGCTTCGGTTTCGGCGGTGAATGGACCGCCGGTGCCGTGCTGATGGGCGAAGTGATTCGCGCCAAGGACCGTGGCAAAGCCGTCGGCATGGTTCAATCGGGTTGGGCGCTGGGTTGGGGGCTGACGGCCATTCTGTATGCGCTGCTGTTTTCGGTGTTGCCGCCGGAAGACGCCTGGCGGGCGCTGTTCATCCTTGGCATCGTGCCGGCGATTTTCGTGATCTTCGTCCGTCGCCTGGTGAAAGACCCGGAAATCTATCGTGAAGCCAAGGCCAAACAAGAGCCAAGCAACCCCGCCAAGTTTTACGAAATCTTCGCCCCCGGCATCCTTTTCACCACGATCCGCGCTTCGATCCTGACCACCGGCGCCCTCGGCGGTTACTACGCGATCACTTCCTGGCTGCCGACGTTTCTGAAAAACGAACGGGGCTTGAGCGTCCTCGGCACGGGCGGTTATCTGGCGATGGTGATCGTCGGGTCCTACGTCGGTTATGTCATCAGCGCGTATATGACTGACATTCTGGGCCGCAAAAAGAACTTCATTTTGTTCGCCGTCGGCTCGTTCACCATTGTTTTGCTGTACACCCAATTACCGGTCAGCAACGGTGTGATGCTCTGGCTGGGTTTCCCGTTGGGGTTCTTCGCCTCGGGAATTTTCAGTGGTATGGGAGCGTTTCTGACCGAGCTGTTCCCCACGCGAATTCGCGGTTCGGGCCAGGGTTTTTGCTACAACATCGGTCGGGCACTGGCTGCGTTGTTCCCGCTGCTGATCGGCTTGCTCAGCCAGAAGGTGCCCCTGAGCGTGGGAATCGGGGCCTTCGCGGCGGTGTCCTACGGGGTAGTGATTCTGGCGGCACTCAGTTTGCCGGAAACCCGTGGCAAGCAACTCGATGCTCAATAACCGAATGTCCGGTAACTGATAATCTGAGGGGCATATGCCCTTCAGTTAAAAAGATAAAAGCCTACAGGAGCGTTCACCGTGGACCGCCTGCTATTGAACTGCGACATCGGCGAGAGTTTTGGTAACTGGACCATGGGTCTGGACGCCGAGGTCATGCCCTTCATCGACTGCGCCAATATCGCCTGCGGCTTTCATGCCGGCGACCCAAGCATCATGCGCAAGACCGTCAGCCTGGCCCTGAGCCACGGCGTGCAGATTGGCGCGCATCCGGCCTATCATGATCTAGTGGGGTTCGGTCGCCGATCCATGGCTTACACCGCCCAGGAACTGCAGGACCTGTTGCATTACCAGATCGGCGCCCTCGACGGCATTTGCCGGGCGCAGGGCGGGCGGGTGAATTACGTCAAACCCCACGGCGCGATGTACAACGACATGATGGCCAACCCGGCGCAACTGCGCGCGGTGATTCAGGCCGTGGCAGCCTATGATCGGAGCTTGCCGCTGATGCTGATGGCGACCCGCGACAACAGTGCCGCGCAGCAACTCGGCGATGAATATGGCGTGACATTGTGGTTTGAAGCCTTCGCCGATCGCGCTTACGACAGCGCAGGCAGGCTGGTTTCGCGACAAGTGCCGGGAGCGGTGCATCACGATCCCGAAAAAATCATCGAACAGGCGCTGATCATTGCTCGCGGTGACAACCTTACGGCCAGCGACGGCAGCGCCTTGCATTTGCAGGCCAATACCTTGTGCGTACACGGCGACAACGCCAGTTCGGTGGCCGCCGTGCGGCGCATTCGCGAAGCCTTGAATCAGCAGGACGCGTCATGAATCCACGGGTGGAAGTAGTGGCGCTGGATTGCCTGATGGTGCGTCTGTTCGATGAAATCAGCGAAGCCAACATGCCATGGATGCTCGCCGCCAGCGAGCGTCTGCGAGAAGCGTTCGCCAGCCATTTGATCGATCTGGTGCCGTCCTACACGACCTTGATGGTGCATTACGATTTGCTGGCACTGAATCCGGTCCAGGCGCGGGAATTGATCGCTGAAGCCTTGATTGATCTGTCGCCCAACGCTCGGGCCGGCGGTAAATGCCATGTGTTGCCGGTCTGGTACGACCTGAGCGTGGGCCCGGAACTGACTTTGCTGTCTCAGCGCAGTGGAATAACGATAGAAGAAGTGATCCGTCGCCACAGCGAACACGAGTATCAGGTGTTCGCATTGGGCTTCGCACCGGGGTTCGCCTTCATGGGATTGGTGGAAGAAGTGTTGGCCGCACCGCGCCTGAGTACTCCTCGCAAAAAAGTCGCCGCCGGCAGTGTCGGTATCGCCGAACGCCAGACGGCGGCTTATCCGGTGGTGTCCCCCGGCGGCTGGAACCTGATTGGCCGTACCCCGGCCAAATTGTTCGACCGCGAGCGCGACGGCTACAGCCTGATGCAACCGGGTGACACCGTGTGCTTCGAAGCGGTCAGCCATGCCGAGTTCATCAATCTGGGCGGTGATGACACGCCGTTGGAGGCCTTGGCATGAGCCGACTGACGATTGAAGCAAGTACGCCCTTGTGTCTGTTGCAGGATGCCGGGCGATTTGGTGTACGGCATCTGGGCGTGACCCAGGGCGGCGGGCTGGATTGGCGATCGATGTCGTGGGCCAATTGGCTGCTGGGCAATGGGCTGGATGCGCCGGTGATCGAAATCACCCTCGGCGGGTTCAGCGTGGTGGCCGAGGACGATTGCTTATTGGCATTGGCTGGCGCCGATCTTGGGGCGCAGATTGACGGCCAGGCCTTGGCGCCGTGGCGCAGTTTCAAACTGGGTAAAGGTCAGCGCTTGCAATTCAGGCAACCGCTGCTCGGCGCTCGGGCGTACCTCGCCGCACCGGGCGGGTTTGATGCGCCGAAGGTGCTGGGCAGCACTGCAACGGTGGTGCGTGAGGAACTCGGCGGCCTCGACGGTATGGGGCGGGCGTTGGCCAAAGGTGCCTCGTTGAAGTACTCCACCGAGGCGCCACTGCTGGTACGGGAGCTGCCGCGCGAGCACGTTCCGGACTTCAAACTCGATGCGCCTCTGGACCTGGTGCTCGGTGCACAGATCGGTGAGTTCAGCGGGCAAAGTCTGTACGACGTGTTCAACAGCGTCTGGACCCTCGACAGCCGTGCCGACCGCATGGGCATTCGTCTGTTGGGAACGGCGT
Source organism: Pseudomonas cucumis (assembly GCF_030687935.1). Classification (GTDB taxonomy): domain Bacteria; phylum Pseudomonadota; class Gammaproteobacteria; order Pseudomonadales; family Pseudomonadaceae; genus Aquipseudomonas; species Aquipseudomonas cucumis. The sequence goes on from NZ_CP117454.1 coordinate 1,509,348, forward strand.
TGCAGTATCAGGGCAAGCCGATGATTTCCGAAGGCATCCCGCTGGGCGCGGTTCAGGTGCCACCGGATGGGCAGCCAATTGTGCTGCTCAATGATCGGCAGACCATTGGTGGGTATCCGCGGTTGGGGGCGTTGACGCCATTGGCATTGGCGCGATTGGCGCAGTGTTTGCCGGGGGCGAAGGTGCGGTTGAAACCGGTGGTGCAGGACGTGGCGCATCGGGAACACGTCGAGTATTTGCGGCGGTTTTCAGGCTGCTAAAAGCTTCGCGGGCAAGCCCGCTCCCACAGGGTACGTGGTGCTCACAAATGTGTGAACAATGCTAATCCTTGTGGGAGCGGGCTTGCCCGCGATGGCGTCAGTCCAGACAACAGAGATTACTTGGACAAAAACCGCATCCCTTCCTCCAACCCCCGCAACGTCAGCGGATACATCTGATCATCAATCAAATCCCGCACAATATTGGTCGATGAGGTATAGCCCCAGGTGTCTTTCGGGTACGGGTTGATCCAGATGAGCTTCTTGTACTTTTCCTTGAAGCGCTGCATCCACACGTAACCGGCTTCTTCGTTCCAGTGCTCGACGCTGCCACCGGCCTGGGTGATTTCATAGGGCGCCATCGCGGCGTCGCCGATGAAGATCACTTTGTAGTCGGCGCCGTACTTGTGCAGCAGGTCCTGGGTGGCGGTGCGCTCCGAAGTGCGGCGCATGTTGTTCTTCCACACCGATTCATAAATGAAGTTGTGGAAATAGAAGTACTCCAGGTGCTTGAACTCGGTCTTGCAGGCCGAGAACAGCTCTTCGCAGATCTTCACGTGGGCGTCCATCGAGCCGCCGATGTCGAACAGCAGTAACAACTTGACGGTGTTGCGGCGCTCCGGACGCATCTGGATGTTCAGCAGCCCGGCATCGCGCGCGGTGTGGTCGATGGTGCCGTCGATGTCCAGTTCTTCCGCCGCGCCCTGACGGGCGAATTTACGCAAGCGACGCAGGGCGACCTTGATGTTGCGCGTGCCCAGTTCCACCGAATCGTCGAGGTTCTTGTACTCGCGCTGATCCCAGACTTTCACCGCTTTGCCCTGGCGCTTACCGGCATCGCCGACCCGAATGCCTTCCGGGTTGAAACCGCCGGAACCGAACGGGCTGGTGCCGCCGGTGCCGATCCATTTGTTGCCGCCGGCGTGGCGTTCTTTCTGTTCTTCGAGGCGTTTCTTGAACTCTTCGATCAGCTTGTCCAGGCCACCAAGGGACTGGATCGCGGCCCGTTCTTCATCGCTCAGGGAGCGTTCGAATTCCTTGCGCAACCAGTCTTCGGGAATCAAGGCCTGAAGGTGGTCGTCGAGTTTTTCCAGGCCATTGAAGTAAGCACCGAAGGCTCGGTCGAACTTGTCGAAATGCTTTTCGTCCTTCACCAGGATCGTCCGGGACAGGTAATAGAACTCGTCCATGTCGGCGAAGGTCACGCGCTGTTTCAGCGCGTTGATCAGGTCCAGCAGCTCGCGCACCGAGACCGGCACCTTGGCTGCACGCATTTCATTGAACAGGTTGAGCAGCATGGCATCAGCCTCTTAGCGGGTGCCGCGACGGCTCATGAACGCCAGACGCTCAAGCAATTGCACGTCCTGTTCGTTCTTGACCAAAGCACCGGCCAGCGGCGGGATCGCCTTGGTCGGATCGCGTTCGCGCAGCACGGCTTCGCCGATGTTGTCGGCCATCAGCAGCTTCAGCCAGTCCACCAGTTCGGAGGTCGATGGCTTTTTCTTAAGGCCCGGCACCTTGCGCACGTCGAAGAACACGTCCAGCGCTTCGCTGACCAGGTCTTTCTTGATGTTCGGATAATGCACGTCGACGATCCGTTGCATCGTGACGCGATCCGGGAAGGCGATGTAGTGGAAGAAGCAGCGGCGCAGGAAGGCGTCCGGCAGCTCTTTCTCGTTGTTGGAGGTAATGATGATGATCGGGCGCTTCTTGGCCTTGATGGTCTCGTCGATCTCGTAAACGTAGAACTCCATCTTGTCGAGTTCTTGCAGCAGGTCGTTCGGGAACTCGATGTCGGCTTTGTCGATTTCGTCGATCAGCAGAATCACCCGCTCTTCGGACTCGAAAGCTTCCCAGAGCTTGCCCTTTTTCAGGTAGTTGCGAACGTCGTGGACCTTCTCCGTACCCAACTGCGAGTCCCGCAGGCGACTGACCGCGTCATACTCGTACAAACCTTGATGTGCCTTGGTGGTGGACTTGATGTGCCAGGTAATCAACTTGGCGCCGAAGGACTCGGCCAGTTGCTCGGCGAGCATGGTCTTGCCGGTGCCCGGTTCGCCCTTGACCAGCAGTGGCCGTTCCAGAGTGATGGCGGCGTTGACCGCCAGCTTCAGGTCATCGGTGGCGACGTAGGCCTGGGTGCCTTCGAACTTCATCTGCTAATCCTCGAACGGTAACGCCGACCTGAACGAGGCAGGGCGGGGCGCAATAAATTGTCAGGCTCGACTATAACGCGCTGCCCGGTCGACTGTGAACGCAGACGACTTATTCAGTCTCTGAATGGGGCGTCACATCTTGACTCAGTCCGTATCCGGCTTGGGTCGTTCGTACTGGGCATTGAACGCCTGAATGAAACCATTACGTAAAATCTGCAAAAACGCCTCGAATGCGCTGATATCTTTCTGATGCACGCTGCCTCTGAGCTGGACGCGCGTCGCGAACTGGTTTTTCGGTTGATTCTTCAACACATTCTCGGTGCCACCGACGAGTGCTTCCCAGATGGAGCGAAAAATCCCTTTGTCTTTGTTCTCCACGTCCTGTTGCCAATTGAACACATCGACGTCCCGCAATAGCGGCTTGATGTAGCCAGTGAGTTGGCCCTTGTTGGCTTCGGCTTCAATAACCACGTCACCATGGCCGGAATTGAAGTCGAACTTGCCGTAAGCCGAGGCGAAGTCATTCATGCGTTTGAGTTCAAGGTTCCTGGCGCGCAGGCGGAATTCGAAGTCTTCGAAATTGCTGAATGGATCAAAGGTCGCCAGGGTTTCCAGTGGTGCATGCCCCAGCAACAGCGCCTTGCCTTCGAAACGGGCGTCGCGTTTGCCTTTGGTGTCGACCACATTGGTCAGGTTGTAAATGCTGGCATTAACCTGGGTGGCATTCATGTTTACGGGTGGTTTTGAATTGAAGTTTCGAAAGGTGACCCGCCCGTCGTTGATCCGCACCTCGTTCAGGGTAATCGGCATCAATTTTTCTAATTGCGCCCGCCAGTCAGTGCCCTCACCGGTCTGGGAGTTTTTCTTGTTGGCGCCACCATCGACGAAGTTCACCTCGGGTTTGTCGAACTGGGCCTCGCCCACCACGGCATGGTCGTACCAGAGTGAATGCCAACTGACGGAAAGGTCAATCAATGGCGCGTCGACGAAAGGCACGGGGACCTTGCCATTAACCTTGACGATTTTCAGTCCATTGATTTTGTAGGCGCCGCGCCACAGGGCCAGGTCTACATCGGTAATCTGCCCGCGATAGTCACCCATGTTCGCCAATCTCTCGTTGAGGTAATCGCGCACCATGTAGGGCAGGGCAATGTGCAGGGCAACCAGCAGCACAACAAGGCCGGCGAGGGTCCACAGGGGCCAACTGTATCGACGCTTCATGACGGCAAATCTCTGGCGGTATAAAGCGATTGACTGCGGGGCTAAGCGGACGTTCGACTGACTGGACGACCACGGGTAACAGGCATACCTTGGACAGCTAATTCAACGCTGTATAAGGACCCAGCCATGAGCCGTATTTATGCTGACAACGCCCATTCCATTGGCAATACGCCGCTGGTGCAGATCAACCGTATCGCCCCGCGCGGTGTCACCATCCTGGCCAAGATCGAAGGGCGCAACCCCGGTTATTCGGTCAAGTGCCGGATCGGCGCGAACATGATCTGGGAGGCCGAAAGCAGCGGTAAACTCAAGCCCGGCATGACCATCATCGAACCGACTTCGGGCAATACCGGCATCGGCCTGGCGTTCGTTGCCGCCGCCCGCGGTTATCGACTGGTATTGACCATGCCCGCATCCATGAGCATCGAGCGACGCAAAGTGCTCAAAGCCCTTGGCGCCGAACTGGTGTTGACGGAACCGGCCAAAGGCATGAAAGGCGCGATCGAGAAGGCCGCCGAAATCCTCGCCAGTGATCCATCGACCTACTACATGCCGGCGCAGTTCGAAAACCCGGCCAACCCGGCCATCCACGAAAAAACCACCGGGCCGGAAATCTGGAATGACACCGACGGCGCCGTCGACGTACTGGTGGCAGGCGTCGGGACAGGTGGAACCATTACCGGAGTTTCGCGGTATATCAAGAAAACCCAGGGCAAGCCGATAATCTCGGTGGCAGTGGAGCCTCTGGTGTCTCCAGTGATAACCCAGACAATCGCCGGGGAAGAGATCAAACCGAGCCCTCACAAAATCCAAGGCATCGGCGCTGGTTTTGTGCCGAAGAACCTGGACCTGTCGATGGTCGACCGGGTCGAACTGGTCAGCGACGATGAGTCCAAGGCGATGGCCCTGCGCCTGATGCAGGAAGAAGGGATTTTGAGCGGTATCTCGTGCGGTGCCGCCATGGCGGTGGCTGTGCGGTTGGCGGAAACCCCGGAAATGCAGGGCAAGACTATCGTGGTGATCCTGCCCGATTCTGGCGAGCGCTACCTGTCGAGCATGCTGTTCAGTGATTTGTTCACCGAACAGGAGAATAAACAGTAGGAGCTGCCGAAGGTTCGGGCCGCGTTCGGACGATCTTTTGAATCTTGCTTTTGATTCTCGTATGAAAGGGGGGCTGATTCAGGTCAGCCCCCGTTCAGGTACCTTGTGCTAATAAGTGTTTATTGCGAAATCCTTAACACTGAATGTGAGTTATGCGGGTTTTTCCCGAGGCCGTTAGTGTGGATCATGGCCGACTGCCACGTCGGGTAAATGGCGTTGTGCAAAGTTACTACTATCAAGGAGTTGTAGATGAGCTTTTCCTTTGTCGCGAAGGCTTCGGTGCTGTTGCTGTTCCTCGGCAGCACGCTCTATGTGCACTTGCGTGGCAAGGCGCGTTTGCCGGTTTTGCGTCAGTTCGTCAATCACTCGGCCTTGTTTGCACCCTATAACGCCCTGATGTACCTGTTCTCCAGCGTGCCATCCAGACCCTACCTGGACCGCAGCAAGTTCCCCGAACTGGATGTGCTCAAGGACAATTGGGAAGTTATTCGCGACGAAGCCATGCACTTGTTTGACGAGGGTTTTATTCGCGCCGCCGAAAAGAACAACGACGCCGGTTTCGGCTCGTTCTTCAAAAAGGGTTGGAAGCGTTTCTACCTCAAGTGGTACGACAAACCGCTGCCATCGGCCGAAGCCTTGTGCCCGAAAACCGTGGCGTTGGTCAGCAGTATTCCCAACGTCAAAGGCGCCATGTTCGCGCTGCTGCCCGGAGGCAGTCACCTCAACCCGCATCGCGACCCGTTCGCCGGTTCCCTGCGTTATCACCTAGGGCTGTCGACACCGAACTCCGATCATTGCCGCATCTTCGTCGACGGTCAGGTTTATGCCTGGCGTGATGGGGAAGATGTGATGTTCGATGAAACCTACGTGCACTGGGTCAAGAATGAAACTGAGCAAACCCGGGTCATCCTGTTTTGCGACATCGAGCGACCGATGAGCAATCGCCTCATGACCCATGTCAACCGCTGGATCAGTGGCTTGCTGGGGCGCGCCACTGCCCCCCAGAACCTTGATGATGAACGCGTTGGCGGGATCAACCAGGTCTATGCCTGGAGCAAGCGCTTCACCGACAAATTCAGCGGTATGGTCAAACAATGGAAGCGTCGTAATCCCAAGGCCTACCGCGTACTGCGGCCGGTGCTGGCGGTGGTGGTGTTGACCTTGTTGGGGTATTGGCTGTTTGGTTGAGGCCTGATGCCTGTTTCCTGGGTTCTTCCGTCAAGTCATTGCAATCCCTGTCGAGCGCTGGTTATAGTCGGCGCTCTGTGGTTTCCTGAACCACCTTTCACCCATCTAAAAAGATCAGCCCATGCCAGCTTCCTCCATCAAAGCGGTAGTCGATTCAGCGGTCAACGCTGGCGTCGTGCCGTGCGGGGATCAGCAGCCTGCGCAGATCAGTCATTACCCTCCACCTGTCAGTAGCACGCCGGTGTGCGCAGTCGTATCACCGCCGGGCGTTGGCTTTTCGGGCTGATCAGCTTTTCTCTGCTGTTCCCATGCCCGTCTGAAAAAGCGCCTGAAAAAACTACTGAATTTCAGCTTCGGCTGAGTTGGCTTTTTGCCTGACTACAGGTGGTATTCATGTTTGTCCTTTCGAAAAAATCCGCGCTCGCGGCGGCGTCCACGAGCCTGTTCATTTTGCTGTGGAGCAGCGGGGCGATTTTCTCCAAATGGGGCTTGGCCCACGCGTCGCCTTTTGCTTTTCTGCTGGTTCGCTTCGCCATTGCCTTGTGCGGGCTGGTGTTGTTGATGCCGTTGCTCAAGCTGAAATTGCCCAAGAGCGGCAAGCCGATGTTGTATGCGATGGCCACGGGTGTGGTGTTGCTGGGGGCTTATCAGATTTTCTATCTGCTGGCCCTCAACCTGAACGTCACGCCGGGAATGATGGCAACCATCATGGGCGTGCAACCGATTCTCACCGTGGTGATCATGGAGCGGCACCGATCAATAAGCCGGATGTTCGGTCTGGCGCTAGGCTTGGCCGGGTTGATCATGGTGGTTTACCAGGGCATCGGTCTGGCCGGCATGTCGTTGGCCGGCATGCTCTTCGGTCTGTTGGCGCTGGCGAGCATGACCTTCGGCTCGATCATGCAGAAGCGTATTACCGACAATCCTCTCGGCACACTACCGGTGCAGTACCTTGCCGGGCTGTTGCTCTGCGGGATATTTGTGCCGTTCCAGCCGATTCACGTCGAACACAGCATTGGGTTCATTGTGCCGGTGTTGTGGATGGGGTTGGTGGTATCAGTGCTGGCGACGCTGCTGCTGTATCGACTGATCGCCCGGGGCAATCTGGTGAATGTCACCAGTCTGTTTTATCTGGTGCCGGCGGTGACGGCGGTCATGGACTACCTGATTTTTGGCAATCGCCTGGCAGCATTGAGCATGCTCGGCATGCTGCTGATCATCATTGGTCTGGTATTCGTCTTCCGTAAATCTGCTTGATTCAAACAAGGCCCGGAGCATTGCTTCGGGCCCCGTTCCCACATTGGATCTTCGTCGTGACACCGATCCATTGTGGGAGCGAGCTTGCTCGCGATGGCATTGTCAACAGCACTACCTGGCAACCACTTCAACCGGTTTCACCACCGCCCGCTTCAACACTAACCACAACGCCACCGCAATCAACACTCCGCCATAAAGGTGCGCCATCGACAGCGGCTCATCCAGCAACAGCGCCCCCCACAACACCCCGAACGGCGGGATCATGAAGGTCACGGTCATCGACTTCACCGGGCCGATCGAGCTGAGCAAGCGGAAGTAAATGATGTAGGCAAAGGCGGTGCAGCCCAAACCCAACCCCAGCAATGACAGCCAGACACTCCAGCCGCCCCAGCTCGCCGGTGGCTGGCTGATCACGCTGTAGCCGAACAGCGGCAGCAAAAACAAGGTCGCGCCGAGCATGCTGCCCAAGGCCGAAAGGCGACTGTCGAGGCCACCGGCATGGTCGAGCCAGCGTCGGGCGAGGAATCCGGCAAAGCCATAGCAGGTGGTGGCCATCAGGCACGCCAGTGCGCCCATCAGCAGTTCCATGTTGAACGCCACCGGCCCGGCCCGGGTGAGGATGCCGACACCGAACAGGCCGAGAAATACCCCGCCCAACTTGGCGGCGGTGAGTTTTTCATGGAAGAACAGGCCGCCAATCAACACCCCCATCAAAGGCGTGGTGGCGTTGAAAATCGCCGAGTAACCGGCCGGCAGCACTTGAGCCGCTACGGAATAGAGCGTTGCTGGAATCCCTGAGTTAATCACCCCGAGCATCATCACTGTCTTGAGTTTGCCTTTGAAATCCCAGCTGATACGCATCAGGCCAAGGATCACCAGCAGCCCGACGGCGGCAATCGACACGCGAAAAAAAGCAGTGGGGATTGTGCCAATCACTGGGGCAATCACGCGCATGAACAGAAAGCTCGCCCCCCAAATGGCGGCAAGTGACAACATACGCAGGATATCGACGGGGTTCACAGCACTTTCCTTCCTTGATTGGCGCGCAAGTGTCGCGCCAGTCAGGACACAAGGCAATGGTTGCGTTGCATAACACAGGGCCACTAAGCTCAGGCTCCAACGACAAGAACAGCCGCCGAGGTTTTACCTATGCCGCAGCAATGGCCAGCCGCCGACATCGCCCGAATGATCCTCGATGGCTTTGACGATTACCGCGAGCATTTCCGTCAGATCACCGACGGCGCCCGAGCCCGCTTCGAGCAGGCCCAATGGCAGGAAACGCAAGTCGCGTCGGCGGCGCGAATCAACCTCTATGAAGAAAAGGTCGGCGAAACGGTAGGGCGCTTGCAGGCGTCGTTCGCGACCGATGTGCTGATGGATGTCAGCAACTGGCCGCTGGTCAAAAGCGCTTACATCAGCCTGATCGACCTGCGCTTCGACGATGAACTGTCCGAGACCTGGTACAACTCGATTTTCTGCGGGCTGTTCAGCCACGACCTGATCAGCGACGGCTGCATGTTCATCCACACCACGCGGCCGAGCCTGCGCCGTGCCCGGGCCGCGCAAACACGCATCTACAAGCCTCAGGGGCAGTTGTCTGGCATGCTCACGAGCATCTTTGCCGACTACCGCTTCAGCGAAGATTACGCCGACCTTTCTGGAGACCTGCGTCGCCTCGAAGCGCAGTTGCGCGAGAACCTGCCGGACTGGGTCTGCAAGGACCCGGAGCTGAGCGTCGAGCTGTTTTCCTCGGTGCTTTACCGCAACAAGGGTGCGTACCTGGTGGGGCGCATTTACACCCCCGACGAGCAATGGCCGCTAGTGATTCCGCTACTGCACCGCGAAGGGCGGGGCATCCAGATCGATGCGCTGATCACCGACGAAGCGGAGGTGTCGATCATCTTCTCCTTCACCCGGTCGTACTTCATGGTCGATGTGCCAGTGCCGGCGGAGTTTGTTGGTTTTCTGAAACGCATCCTGCCGGGCAAGCACATCGCCGAGCTGTACACCTCGATCGGCTTCTACAAGCATGGCAAGTCCGAGTTTTACCGGGCGCTGATCAATCACCTGGCCAACACCGACGATCAGTTCATCATGGCCCCCGGCGTGCGCGGCATGGTCATGAGCGTGTTTACCCTGCCGGGCTTCAACACCGTCTTCAAGATCATCAAGGACCGCTTCTCGCCGTCGAAAAACGTCGATCGCGCCACGGTGATCGAAAAGTATCGCCTGGTGAAAAGCGTCGACCGGGTCGGGCGCATGGCCGACACCCAGGAGTTCGCCGACTTCCGTTTTCCGTTGAGCAAGTTCGAGCCGGCATGCCTGGAAGAATTGCTCGAAGTGGCCGCGTCCACGGTATCGCTGGAAGGTGACACGGTGCTGATTCGCCACTGCTGGACCGAACGCCGGATGACGCCGTTGAACCTTTATCTGGAACACGCCAACGAGGCGCAGGTGCGCGAGGCGTTGGAAGATTACGGTCTGGCGATCAAGCAACTGGCGGCGGCGAACATTTTCCCCGGCGACATGTTGTTGAAGAACTTTGGCGTCACCCGTCATGGTCGTGTGGTGTTTTATGACTACGATGAGATTTGTTTCCTGACCGAAGCCAACTTCCGCCACATCCCGCAACCACGTACACCGGAAGACGAAATGGCCTCCGAGCCGTGGTATTCGATCGGACCGCTGGACGTGTTTCCTGAAGAGTTTCCGCCGTTTCTGTTTGCCGATTCGGGGCAGCGCAAGTTGTTCGATCAGTTGCACGGTGAGTTGTACAACGCTGATTACTGGAAAAGCCTGCAGGAGGCGATTCGGGCGGGGAAGGTGATTGATGTGTTCCCGTATCGGCGCAAGGGCCTGGACAACGAATAGCCTCAAGAGATCGTTCCCACGCTCTGCGTGGGAATGCAGCCCGGGACGCTCTGCGTCCCAAGAGCGTCCATTGAGGTATTCCCACGCAGAGCGTGGGAACGATCACAGCGGAGCCCAAATCTGCGACAATCCGCCCCCTGCGCCACTAGACGACTTTTGCGTACCTGATGACTGACGAATCGCCTTCAATCGACAAACTGCTGAAAAACCTCGATCACGCCATGCTCGCCGACCGCCACCGGCTGCGGCGGCAGTTGCTTGAGCTGCGCAAGAAACCTGACGAAGCCAAACTGGCCCAGTGGGTGACGCGTACGCAGGCATCCTGTGATCAGGTGTTGGCGCGGCGCGCCAGCCTGCCGGTGATTCGTTACGACGACAGCCTGCCGATCGCCGCCAAGCGCGACGAAATCAAAGCGGCGCTGCTCAAGCATCAGGTGCTGATCATTGCCGGCGAAACCGGGTCGGGCAAAACCACCCAGTTGCCGAAGATCTGCCTGGAAATCGGTCGCGGCCAGCACGGCCTGATCGGCCACACCCAGCCCCGTCGAATCGCCGCTCGCAGCGTGGCGAGCCGTGTTGCCGAGGAGTTGGCGACGCCGTTGGGCGCGCTGGTCGGTTATCAGGTGCGGTTCGAGGATCAGAGCGATTCCAACACCCTGATCAAACTGATGACCGACGGCATCCTGCTGGCGGAAACCCAGAACGACCGCTACCTCGAGCGCTACGACACGATCATCGTCGACGAAGCCCACGAACGCAGTCTGAACATCGACTTCCTGCTCGGTTACCTGAAAACCCTGTTGCCCCGTCGCCCGGACCTGAAAGTCATCATCACCTCGGCCACCATCGACCTGGAGCGTTTCTCCAAACACTTCGATGACGCGCCAATCGTCGAGGTCTCCGGTCGCACCTTCCCGGTAGAAACCTGGTATCGCCCGCTGACTCTGGAGCAGGACGAGGAGGGCAACCGTGTCGAGGATGACTTGACCGTGGATCAGGCGATCCTCGCCACCCTCGACGAAATCGCCGCGTTCGAACGCAGCGAGCGCAAGAGCCCCGGCGATGTGCTGGTGTTCTTGCCCGGCGAGCGCGAGATTCGTGACGCGGCGGACATGCTGCGCAAGGCCCAGCTCAAACATACCGAGATTCTGCCGTTGTACGCGCGGCTGTCGCCGGCCGAGCAGCAGCGGATTTTCCAGTCTCACCCTGGACGTCGCGTGGTACTGGCGACCAACGTCGCCGAAACCTCGCTGACGGTGCCGGGCATTCGTTACGTGATCGATAGCGGTACCGCGCGCATCAGCCGTTACAGCTACCGCGCCAAGGTTCAGCGCCTGCCCATCGAAGCGGTTTCCCAGGCCAGTGCCAACCAGCGTAAAGGCCGTTGCGGCCGGGTCGAACCGGGCATTTGCATCCGCCTCTACAGCGAAGAAGACTTCATCGGTCGCCCGGAATTCACCGACCCGGAAATCCTGCGGACCAACCTCGCAGCAGTCATTCTGCAGATGCTTCATCTGCGCCTTGGCGAGATCACCGATTTCCCGTTTATCGAGCCGCCGGATGGCAAAGCCATCAGTGATGGTTTCAACCTGCTGCAAGAACTCTCGGCGGTGGACCGCAACAGTCAACTGACGCCGCTCGGTCGCCAACTGGCGCGGTTGCCGGTGGACCCGCGCATGGGCCGCATGCTGCTGGAAGCGGCGAAACTTGGCAGCTTGCAGGAAGTGCTGATCGTCGCCAGTGCCATGTCGATTCAGGACCCGCGCGAACGTCCGCCGGAGCGGCAGCAAGCGGCGGATCAGGCCCACGCGCAGTGGAAAGACGTGGACTCGGACTTCGCCGGGCTGGTCAATCTGTGGCGTGGTTTTGAAGAGCAGCGCCAGGCTCTGACGGCCAGCCCGCTGCGCAACTGGTGCCGCAAGAATTTTCTCAATTACCTGCGTCTGCGCGAGTGGCGCGACTCCCATCGTCAGCTGAGCCTGATCTGCCGCGATATGCAGTTGAGCCTCAACAAAGAGCCGGCGGATTACCCGAAACTGCACAAAGCCGTGCTGTCGGGTTTGCTCAGCCAGATCGGCCAGAAAACCGAAGACGGCGATTACCTCGGTGCCCGTCAGCGGCGCTTCTGGATTCACCCGTCGTCGGGCCTGGGCAAGAAGCGTCCGCAATGGCTGATGACCGCCGAACTGGTAGAAACGACCAAGCTCTACGCGCGGATGGTAGCCAAGATCGACGCTGACTGGATCGAGCCGCTGGCCGGGCACCTGATCAAGAAAAACCACTTCGAACCTCATTGGGAGAAGAAGCGCGGTCAGGTCGTGGCTTTCGAACAGATCACCCTGTTCGGGCTGATCGTAGTGGGGCGCCGACCGGTGCATTACGGGCCGATCGACCCGGTGGTGTCTCGTGAGTTTTTTATTCGCGAAGGTCTGGTGCGCGGCGAGATTCAATCCAAAGCCAAGTGCTTGACGGCTAACCAGCAACTGCTGGAGCAGCTCGACGAACTGGAAGCCAAGGCGCGCCGCCGCGACATCCTCGCCGACGAAGAAACCCTGTTCGCCTTCTACGATGCGCGACTGCCGGCAGAGATTCACCAGACCGCGACCTTCGACAGCTGGTACCGGGTCAACAGTCAGAAAGACCCACAGCTGCTGATCATGCGCGAAGAAGACGTGCTGGCCCGCGAAGCCAGTGAAGTCACCGCCGCGCATTACCCGGACACCCTGCACATCGGCGATCTGGAACTGGCGCTGAGTTATCACTTCGAGCCCAACCATCCTCGCGACGGCGTGACCTTGCGGGTGCCGGCGCCGCTGTTGCCGATGCTGCCGCCGGAACGTCTGGAATGGCTGGTGCCGGGGGTGATCGAGGCCAAGTGCATTGCGTTGGTGCGCAACCTGCCCAAGGCCCTGCGCAAGAATTTCGTGCCGGTGCCGGACTTCGTCAAAGCCGCATTGCAGCGCATCACGTTTGCCGAGGGCTCGTTGCCTCAGGCGTTGGGCCGCGAGTTGCTGCGCATGACCGGCGCGCGGGTCAGCGATGAAGCCTGGGCCGAAGCCTCGCAGCAGGTCGAAAGTCATTTGCGGATGAACCTGGAAATCGTCGACGGTCAGGGCAAGTTCCTCGGCGAAGGCCGTGACTTGGCCGAGCTGACCGCACGCTTTGCCGAGGCCAGTCAGGCTGCGTTGGCAGTGCCGCAAACGGCGAAGAGCCAACAACCGGTGGAGCCGAAAGTCTTTGCCGCCGTGGCGGAAAAAACCCAGCAAAAAATCGCCGGGCTATCGATGACGGTGTATCCGGCGCTGGTGGAAGAGGCCGGCACCGTCAAGGAAGGTCGATTCTCGACCCCGGCCGAAGCCGAGTTCCAGCATCGCCGGGCCTTGCAGCGTTTGCTGATGCAGCAATTGGCGGAGCCGGCGAAGTTCCTGCGCGGCAAGTTGCCGGGGCTGACCGAGTTGGGCCTGATGTACCGCGAACTGGGGCGCATTGACAGCCTGGTGGAAGACATTCTGCTGGCCAGTCTCGACAGCTGCATTCTCGACGGCGAAGACCCATTGCCGCGCGATGGCGCCGGGCTGGCGTCGCTGGCCGAACGCAAACGCGGCGGCTGGACCGAGCACGCTGAACGGTTGGCCAAGCTGACCCTGGAGATTCTCAAGCTGTGGCACGGCCTGCAAAAACGCTTCAAGGGCAAGATCGACCTGGCGCAAGCCGTGGCCTTGAACGATATCAAGCAGCAGCTCAGCCATCTGGTGTATCCGGGGTTCGTGCGTGAAACGCCGATGCCGTGGCTCAAGGAACTGCCGCGTTACCTCAAGGCCGTCGAGCAACGTTTCGAAAAACTCGGCGCTCAAGTGCAGAAAGATCGGGTCTGGAGCGGCGAATTGTCCGGCCTCTGGACCCAATACCAGACCCGCGCCAACAAACACGCCCAGGAAGGCAAGCGCGATCCGCAGCTGGAACTCTATCGCTGGTGGCTGGAGGAATACCGGGTCTCGCTATTTGCGCAACAATTGGGGACCAAAGTACCTATCTCCGACAAGCGCCTGAACAAGCAATGGAGCCAGGTCGAACCGTAACCTTGTGGGAGCGGGCTTGCCCGCGATGGCGGCCTGCCGTTCAACATAAAATGTTAAATGTGATGGCCTCATCGAAGGCAAGCCCGCTCCCACAGGTTTGCTGTTGCTCTCGCAAAAGGCGCCAAAAGCCAGCGTTTATGGCAAACTTCGCGCCTATAAACGCCAGCCCCGCGGTTTTGAGCCTTCACGGGCCCGGGCGGATCGGAATAAAGCGATGCCAGGTGTGCTTCCAGACCTGGAATAGACCCTTTGTGTGTTGGTACGTCGGTGCCAGCGCTTTCTGCCTGAACAGATTAGAGAAACGACCATGCATAACGTCGTCATCAGCGGCACCGGCCTGTACACCCCGGCCAACAGCATTTCCAATGAAGAGCTGGTGCAGTCTTTCAACGCTTACGTCGCGCTGTTCAACGCCGACAACGCCGAAGCCATCGCGCGCGGCGAAATCCAGGCATTGACCGAATCCAGCGCAGCGTTTATCGAAAAAGCGTCTGGCATCAAAAGCCGCTTTGTCATGGACAAGGACGGCATCCTCGACCCGCAGCGCATGGCGCCACGCCTGCCCGAACGTTCCAACGACGAGTGGTCGGTGCTTTGCCAGATGGCCATCGGCGCGGCCGAACAAGCTTTGCAGCGTGCCGGCAAGACCGCCGCTGACATCGACGGTGTAATCGTCGCCTGCTCCAATCTGCAACGCGCCTACCCGGCCATCGCCATCGAAGTTCAGGAAGCGCTGGGCATTCAGGGTTTCGGTTTCGACATGAACGTGGCGTGCTCCTCGGCGACCTTCGGCATCCAGGCTGCGGCCAATAGTGTGCAACTGGGCCAGGCCCGGGCGATCCTGATGGTTAACCCGGAGGTCTGCACCGGCCACCTGAATTTCCGCGACCGTGACAGCCACTTCATCTTCGGCGACGCCGCCACCGCGGTGATCATCGAACGTGCGGATCTCGCGACGTCCAAGTACCAGTTCGACGTGGTCAGCACCAAACTGCTGACCAAGTTCTCCAACAACATCCGCAACAACTTCGGCTTCCTCAACCGCGCCGCGGAAGAGGGCATCGGAGCCCCCGACAAACTGTTCGTCCAGGAAGGCCGCAAGGTGTTCCGCGATGTCTGCCCGATGGTCGCCGAGCTGATCGCCACGCACCTGGAAGAAAACCAGCTCAATGTCAGCGACGTGAAGCGCTTCTGGCTGCACCAGGCCAACCTCAGCATGAACCACCTGATCGTCAAGAAGCTGCTGGGCCGTGAAGCCACCGAAGAAGAAGCCCCGGTGATTCTCGACACCTATGCCAATACCAGTTCTGCCGGTTCGGTGATTTCGTTTCACAAAAATCAGGACGACCTCGTCAGCGGTTCGCTGGCCGTACTCAGCTCGTTCGGCGCCGGCTACTCGATTGGTAGCGTGATTCTGCGCAAGCGCTGATCAGCCCTGCTGTTGTTCTTTCCTATGAGTTGTGATGACTTTTCCTACATTCGAAATAGTCCGAACGCTGTAATTTTCGGAAATGCCAGCAGGACGATGCCTACAGCGAAGTCCTGTTGTATTTATTTTCGAGGTTAGAACAAGGGGTTTGTTAATGGCGGCTGACGACGCGCAACTGCTCGAGCGCTTGCTGGCAGGTGAGCAAAAGGCTTTCAAGGAATTGGTCGGAACCTATCAGAGTGCCATGCGTGCTGTGGCCTACGCTATCGTAGGCAACCGCCACGCCGATGAAGTGGTTCAAGATGCCTGGTTGTCGGTTGTGCGTAACTTGAGGGGGTTTGAGGGGCGTTCAAGCCTCAAGACCTGGCTGCTGACGATTACCGCCAACTCGGCCAAAAACCGCTACAAGCAGAACCGCCGGGAAGTGCTGCTCGATGACCTGCCATCCCCTCATGGCACTCTTGATGATGATCGTTTTTCTTCTGCTGACGGTCACTGGCTGGTTGCGCCATTCGCTTGGCACCAGGATACACCAGAGGCACTGTTGATCGAAAACGAGCTGCGCGAATGCCTGGAAGATACATTGCTCAATTTGTCGGACCTGCAAAGAGGTGTGCTGCTTTTGCGCGACCGGCAGGGGTTGGAGTTAGAAGAGATCTGTAATCTTCTGGAAATATCGCTCTCCAATGTTCGTGTGCTGCTGCATCGGGCACGATTGAAGGTCTTTGCGACCGTGGAGCATTTTGAGGAAACCGGCGAATGTTGACCTGCAAGGAACAAGTGGCGCGCTCCAGTGATTATCTCGATGGCCAGTTGAGTTTTCGTGAGCGACTGATGGTGCGGCATCATTTGATGTTCTGCCCCAATTGCCGGCGATTCATTCGGCAGATGCGGTTGATGCAGGCCACCCTCAAGGTGATGCCCGAGCCGGCCGTGGCTGACCTGGATGCGCTCGCTGAACGGCTTGCCAACGAGCATCTGAAGAACAAACCGTAGATTTTCCCGCCCGTAATACACCCCTTCAGCCGCTCTAGCTTGCGGCTTGCAGCTCATCCCTTGACGCTGCATTTCCGTTATTTCAATTCGAAGTAAAAAAGTTCCCCTGTCATAAAATCTTTATCTATCAGCAACCCGGCTGAAATACCCCGCCTCCAAGATTCCCTCCCAACACAAGCGGGCCAGAACCGCGTGTTTCCAAGCTACAGACCACCAATTAGGGGAACTCTTCGATGATCCGTAAGCACTTCGCCGGTTTTGCCGCCAGCGCATTGGCCATGGCAGTAACCGCCCAGGCTTTCGCTGGCACCGTCACCACTGACGGCGCCGATATCGTAGTCAAAACCAAGGGCGGCCTCGAAGTCGCCACTACCGATAAAGAATTCAGCTTCAAACTCGGCGGTCGCTTGCAGGCGGACTACAGCCAGTTCGATGGCGTCTACACCAAAAACGGCGATACCGCCGACGCGGCCTACATCCGTCGTGGCTTCCTGGAGCTGTCGGGTGTGCTGTATACGGATTGGGCTTACACCATCAACTACGATTTCTCCCACAACAGCGGTGATTCCGACAACGGTTACTTCGACGAAGCGTCGCTGGCCTACAACGGCTTCAAACCGGTCTCGATCAAAGTCGGTCGTTTCGACCCGGACTTCGGCCTGGAAAAAGCCACCAGCTCCAAGTGGGTCACTGCGCCAGAACGCAACATGGCGTACGACATGGTCGATTGGGCGAACAGCCACCAGAATGGTCTGGGCCTGCAAGCCTCCAGCACCTTCGCTGATTCGTTCTACGCTTCCGCCGGCGTGTTCAGCAAAGACACCGACGATACCGATGGCAACAGCGTTAAACAGGTCAACGGCCGCTTTGTATTCGCGCCGATGCATGACGCTGGCAACGTGCTGCACTTCGGTGTGAACGTGGCGTCCCGTGATGTCTCCGACACGGCCTTCGATTCGCGTTATCGCACCCGCATGGGCATGCGTGGCGTCGAAACCCTCGGCGGCAACGACGCCGGCACCAACGGCAACCGTCCGGTGCTGGGCGGCAGTTCCACTTCGGCTGCCGGCTCCTATGACCGTGATGACGCTTACGGCCTGGAAGCCGCATTCGCCATGGGCCCGGCCTCGATCCAGGGTGAATACATCGCCCGCAAAACCAAGGCCGATGCCAGCAACCTTGAAGACATCAAAGGTCACGGTTTCTACGTTCAGGGTGCCTACACCCTCACTGGCGAAGCCCGTGGCTATAAAGTCGGCAAGTTCGACGCGATCAAGCCAGCCAACAAGTCCATCGGCGCCTGGGAGCTGTTCTATCGTTACGACAGCCTGACCGTCGAAGACGACAACATCACTACCGCCAGCCTGACCCGCGATGTCGGCGATGCCGAAGCCAAGGTGCACACCTTGGGCGTCAACTGGTACGCCAACGAAGCGGTGAAAATCACTGGCGCCTACCTCAAGGCCAAGACTGACAACGTGACCAATGCCACTGCTGCCAGCGGTACTACCCCGGCACGTCGTACGGGTGATGACAGCGGTGACGGCTTCGTGGTCCGCGCCCAATACGTGTTCTAAATCGCAGTAAACGCTGTACGAACTCTTTCTTCATCCGTTAAAGCTCCTCTCGTTTTAACCCCGCCTTGGCGGGGTTTTTTTTGTTTCGGGTTAGGCAATCAGATAAGCGATACTCGTCCCATCTGTAGAGAATGATGGTTGGGATGCTAATGCCGCTGCAACGTCTGGAAAGTCTGTCCGAAATCGCGCCGCACACCTGGGACGCGCTGGTACCGGAAACTCAGCCGTTTCTGCGTCATGCCTTTCTGAGCGCGCTGGAAGACAGCGCCAGCCTCGGCCCGCATTCCGGCTGGCAGCCCGAGCATCTGCTGCATGTTGAAGGCGATCGCCTGATCGCCGCGCTGCCCAGCTACCGCAAATGGCATTCCTACGGCGAGTACGTGTTCGACCATGCCTGGGCCGAAGCCTGTGAGCGTGCCGGCATCGACTACTACCCCAAGCTGTTGACGGCGGTGCCGTTCAGCCCGGTCAGCGGCCCGCGATTATTGGCGGCGACGATCGAGGACGGCTTCGAACTCCTGCAGAGCCTGCCGGGTTATCTGGAGATCGAAGGACTCTCCAGCGCCCATATCAACTTCACCGATCCATTCACCGACGCGGCATTGGCCGAACAGCCTGGCTGGTTGCAGCGCATTGGCTGTCAGTACCACTGGCAGAACCGCGGCTATCGGGATTTTCAGGACTTCCTCGACGCCCTCAGTTCGCGCAAGCGCAAGCAAATGCGCAAGGAGCGTGAGCAAGTGGCCGGGCAGGGCATTGACTTCGAATGGCTGGAAGGACGGCAACTGGACCAGGCGCAGTGGGACTTTGTGTATGCCTGCTACGCCAATACCTACGCGGTGCGTCGGCAAGCACCGTATTTGACGCGGGAATTTTTCAGTCTGCTGGCCGAGCGCATGCCGGAGTCGATTCGTGTGGTGCTGGCCAAACAAGGCTCACGACCGGTGGCCATGGCCTTCAGTCTGGTCGGGGGCGACAGCTTTTATGGCCGTTACTGGGGTTGCCTGGCGGAGTTCGATCGCCTGCATTTCGAGACCTGTTTCTATCAAGGTATGGATTACGCGATTGCCAACGGCTTTCAACGTTTCGACGCTGGCGCTCAGGGCGAGCACAAATTGATTCGCGGGTTCGAACCGGTGATCACCCATTCCTGGCATTACCTGCGCCACCCGGGCTTGAAGTCGGCGGTGAAAGACTTCCTTGAGCGTGAGCGGGTCGGGGTGTTGGGGTATGCAGAAGAAGCGAAGACTGCCTTGCCCTACCGACAAGGCTGATCTTCGCGTTATGTCCCTTGTTAGCTGTCCTCTTTACCCAGCCAGCGATACATCACGCCACCGATGACTGCACCCAGAATCGGCGCCAGCCAGAACAGCCACAGTTGTTGAATCGCCCAACCGCCGACAATCAGCGCCGGGCCCGTACTGCGGGCCGGGTTGACCGAGGTGTTGGTGACCGGAATCGAGATCAGGTGGATCAGGGTCAGCGCCAGGCCGATGGCGATGGGCGCCAGCCCGGCCGGGGCGCGTTTGTCGGTGGCGCCGAGAATGATCAGGATGAACATGGCGGTCATCACCAGTTCACTGACAAACCCCGCCGCCATCGAGTAGCCGCCTGGCGAGTGTTCGCCGTAGCCATTGGATGCAAGGCCGCTGGCCAGTTCGAAACCGGGTTTGCCGCTGGCAATGAAGTACAGCAGAGCCGCTGCGATGACCCCGCCAATCACTTGGGCGATGATGTAGGCGGGCAGTTCTTTGGCAGGGAATCGTCCACCGACCACCAGCCCGACCGAGACCGCAGGATTGAGATGACAGCCCGAAATGTGGCCGATAGCGAAGGCCATCGTCAGCACCGTCAAACCGAATGCCAGGGACACCCCCAGCAAACCGATCCCCACGTCTGGAAACGCCGCCGCCAGGACCGCACTGCCGCAGCCCCCTAACACCAACCAGAACGTCCCCACCAATTCTGTAGCCGAGCGTTTGAACAAAGACATAGCGAATTTCCCTGTCGAGATAACACTGTCGTTGTGCATCCAGCAGATGGACTACAGAACCATCTCCAGAACCTTGGCTGAGTACAGCAGGGTTTTAATGAAATTCCAGTGACCATAAAAAACCGCCAGAGCCCGTGTTCAAAGGGTTATGGCGGTTATCGCAGATCTAATATGAAGGCGGGTAATCAGTAGAGACTATCTCGCACTCTCGCCGGTGCTTCCCGGTCATACGTCTCGGCATCGAACTGCCCATCGTTCAGGCGCTTATGAAACGCCCCGGCGGTCGGCAGGGCAGAGCGTTCGAGGTGTTTCTGCGGGTTCCACAAATCCGAACGCACTATTGCTTTCGAGCAGTGAAAATACGCCGCTTGCACCGTCACCAGCATCACCGTGCGCGCCGGTTTGCCATTGACTGCAAAGCTCTCCAGCAACTCGGGCTCGGCGCTGATCTGCGCCGTGCCGTTGACCCGCAATGTCTCGCCGATCCCCGGAATGATGAACAGCAGCGATACCCGCGAGTCGAGCACGACATTGCGCAACGTGTCGATGCGATTGTTGCCCGGTCGATCCGGGATCGCCAGCGTGCGTTCATCGACGATCCGCACGAAACCCGGCGTATCGCCACGCGGCGAGCCGTCCATGCCGTCGGGGCCGACCGAGCTGATAATCACCAGTGGCGAGGCACGGACCATCGCCTGATAGTCCTCGTTCAGAAACGGGATCTGCTTGCGCACGGCGCGGTCATGGGGCAGGCCGTAGATCGCTTCCAGCGCTTCGATTGAATTCAACATCGTTCATCCCTCTACGAATCAGAAAACCAGCCCCATCCGCCGTTCGTAACCGATTCGGCCTTTGTACGCTTCGCCGCTGTCGACAAAGCCATATTTGGCATACAGCGCGATGGCCGACTCATTGTCTGCATCCACCGACAACTCCAGCCCTTTGATTTCCGGCCAGGCCTGGCGCGCAACCTCGGGCAGGGCTTGCAGGCAGGCCTTGCCATAGCCTTTGCCCTGGGCACGGTGATCGACTTGCAGGGCGTGCAGGGTAGCGCTGTGTTCGTTCGCCCAGGCCGGCAAAACCGGCGGGCGCTTGAGCAGCAGGAAGGCCACCGGAACATCCTCCACCAGCAGGGCAAAGCCTTTGACGCCAGGGCCCGGCTTGGACAGCAAGGTGTGCAACGCACCATGAATGTCGCCGGAGAATTTGATTTGTTCAGCGTGGATTTCGATAGCCTCGACCTGTTGGCGCTGCAGGGCGTTCAGGCTTTCGTAAGGCACGAGTCGGGCAGTCACTGGAGTGTCCTTTTTCCAACGGAAATGAGCCTCGGATTCTAGCGAGTTTGCAGCCATGGATTATTTTTATTTCGGCTGTCGATTTGGCTTTTCGCCAGGCGACTAAGGGTGTCTTCAATAAAAAAACACGGAGAAACCATCATGAATGCTCAGACACAAATCCATAACCTGATCGAGAACTATCGCCAGGCGGTCATCGCCAAGGACGTGGAAAAGGTCATGGCCCTGTACGCCGACGACATCGTCTCCTTCGATGCCGTCAAAGCCCTGCAATTCAAGGGCAAGGCGGCCTACCGTGCGCATTGGCAGGAATGCATGGAGATGTGCCCTGGCCCGCACATTTTCGAGTTCCACGAGATCGACATCGTGCCGTCGCAGGAGATCGCTTTCGCGCACTGGCTGGCGCATTGCGGTGGCACCAATGAAAAGGGTGAAACCCAGGCCTGCTGGATGCGCGTCACCGCGTGCTACCGCCAGGAAGCGGGGCTATGGCAGATCGTCCACGAACACTGGTCGGCGCCGTTCGACATGACAAGCGGCGCGGCACTGTTCGACTTGAAACCCTGATGGTCGGGCTGTTTATCGGAAAGCAACGCCAAAGCCCCCATCTGCAGCCATAGTTGATCAGTTCGATCAGGGCAGAGCTCCAAGAGATGGAGAGCCCCAAAGAATGGAGAGTCCCCATGAAGTATTTATGCCTGGTCTACAGCAACGAGCACGAGTTGCACTCGCTGCCCGAAAGCCCCAATGACGCCGAGTGCATGGCCTATGCTGAGTCGATCCAGGGCAGCGGCCGGATGATCTCCGCCGAAGCGCTGGAGTCGGTACAGACCGCGACCACCGTGCGCATGCGCAACGGCAAAATGTCGGTCACCGATGGCCCGTTCGCTGAAACCAAGGAGCAGTTGGCCGGCTTCTACCTGATCGATGCCAAGGACCTCAATGAAGCCATCCAGGTCGCCGGCAACATCCCGGCGGCCCGGGTCGGCTGTGTCGAGGTGCGGCCCATTCGCCAGTTGAATCCCTGAATAACAATCACAACAGGAGTTCTTTCATGAGTCCGCAATCCGTCCAGCGAAAACCGGCCAAATTCGAGCTGTCCATCAGTCGCCTGATCGATGCGCCGCGCAGCAAAATCTTCCGCGCCTGGACCGAGCCCACGCTGCTCGCCCAATGGTGGGGGCCTCACGGCATGACCACGCCCGAGTGCGAAATGGACCTGTGGGTGGGCGGTCAGTTTCGCACCCTGATGCGGGCGCCGGATGGCTCCGAGTACCCGACCATGGGCGTGTTTCTGGAGATCGTCGCCCCGGAGCGTCTGGTGTTCACCGACGCTTTTCTTCCCGGCTGGATTCCCTCCGGCAAGCCGTTCATGACCGCCGAAGTGACGCTCGAAGACCGGGACGGCAAAACCCTCTACACCGCTCGCGCCATGCACTGGAACGAAGAAGATCGTCAGGCGCACGAGGCCATGGGGTTTCATGACGGTTGGGGGCAAAGCCTCGATCGGCTGGAGACGCTGGTGACTGAAGGCATGCCGGACTGATGCCTGGCGAGTCGGTACGGGCGCGAGTCGAGCAGGTCTACCGCGAAGACTCGCGGCGGATTCTGGCGACCCTGATCCGTCTGCTCGGCGATTTCGACCTCGCCGAAGAAGCGCTGCACGAGGCGTTCTTCGTCGCGGTCGAACGCTGGCAGCGTGACGGTGTGCCGGACAATCCGCGCACTTGGCTGGTGTCCACCGGGCGCTTCAAGGCTATCGATGTGTTGCGCCGGCGTGCGCGTTTTAACGCATCCCGGCCGATGTTGATCGCTCAACTGGAAGAGCTGGAGCAGGCTGACTGGAGTGATGAAGATGTGGAAGACGATCGCTTGCGGCTGATTTTCACCTGTTGTCACCCGGCACTCGCGGCGGACGCCCAAGTGCCGTTGACCCTGCGTGAAGTCTGCGACCTGACCACGGAAGAAATCGCCCGGGCCTTTCTCTCGGCGCCGGCCACCATCGCCCAGCGCATCGTGCGGGCCAAGGCCAAGATTCGTGACGCGAAAATCCCTTATCAGGTGCCCACCCTGACAGAACTGCCTGAGCGTCTCGACAGTGTGCTGCGGGTGATTTACCTGGTGTTCAACGAAGGGTATTCGGCGTCTATCGGCAACGAATTGACCCGCGAAGAGCTGACGCGTGAAGCGATTCGTCTCGGTCGATTGTTGATGGAATTGCTACCCGAACCGGAAGTGATGGGGCTGCTGGCGCTGATGCTGTTGCATGAATCCCGGCGCCCGGCCAGGACCTCATCGAGCGGTGAACTGATTGTGCTGGACGAGCAGGATCGCTCGTTATGGGACGCCGAGCTGATTGCTGAAGGCTGTGCCCTGATTGAGCGGGCGCTGACGACACGGCGCTTCGGGCCTTATTGCCTGCAAGCGGCGATTGCGGCGGTGCACGCCGAAGCGCTCTCGGCAGCGGAAACGGACTGGCCGCAGATTGTCGGTTTGTATGACGTACTGCTGCGGGCCGTGCCGTCACCGGTGATCGAACTCAACCGCGCGGCGGCGCTGGCCAAGCGCGATGGGCCATTGGCCGGGTTGATGTTGGTCGAGGGGATTCTGGCGCGGGGCGAGTTGCTGGATTACCACCTGGCGCACTCGGCGCGGGCAGAGTTTTACCGGCAGTTGGGAAGGGTGGAAGAGGCGCGGGCGGCGTATGAGCGGGCGCTGGAATTGACGCAGCAAGTGCCGGAGCGGCGGTTTATCGAGGGGCGATTACGGGAGTTGGGATGATCATGGATGTGCGGTGCGGCAGTTGGCCCCATCGCGGGCAAGCCCGCTCCCACAGTGAACGATGATGTGCGCAAAATCTGTGTCTGACATAGAACCCTGTGGGAGCGAGGCTTGCCCGCGATAAGGGCCGCAGGGTCTTCATTCCAGCATCTTGCTCAATAACCAACTCCCCGCCGGCCCCGGCGGGTGCAGGCGCGACCACAGCGCATCGACGCACACCGGTTTCGGCCAGCCGCGCACCTTCAGCTCCACCAGCAAGCCAGCCCCGAACCGCCCCACCAACCACCGAGGCAACGGCGCCCAGCCGAACCCGCCCTGGGCCATTTCCAGCAGCATCAAATAGCTCGGTGCCGACCAGACGCGCCCCTTCGCCCTGCTTTCATACGGATTGACGATCGTCGCCAGACGCAGCTCGCGGTGCTGTTGCAGCACGTCTTGATCGATTCCCTTCAGCTTCGCCAACGGGTGAGTGTGGGACACGAACAGGGCGATTTCCGTGCGCTCGTCCACCGTCGAGCTGACCAGGTCGGGTGGGTAGCTGTCCTGCATCTCGGCGAAGGCGACATGCGCTCGACCGCGTTGCACCAGCGCCACCAAGTCATCGCATTCGGCGATCAGGCATTCAAGTTCCAGGTCTGGATAACGCTGCTCGAAAGCACTGAGCGCCGCTTCGAAACGGTCGGATTGGTAGGTATCGGAAATCGCTACCGTCAGCTTCGGCTCGACGCCTTGGGACAGTTGGCTGGCGGTCATTTCCAGACGGCTGGTGGCGGCCAGAATCTCCTCGGCCCGCTGCAACATGACGTGCCCGGCCGGGGTCAGGCTCGGCTTGCGACTGCTGCGGTCGAACAGGACAAGGTTCAGGTCGATTTCCAGGCTGGCCACTGCCGCGCTGATGGTCGACTGACTGCGACCGAGCTTGCGCGCCGCGGCAGAAAACGAGCCTTGAGTCGCCGCCTGGACAAACGCCAGCAGCACTTCGTGGGATGCCATGAACTATCGCCTTGATCGATGGTTGTTGGTTATGAAGTATCGGTGTGATGACGGATCATGGCAACCATAGTCACTCAGGGAGTCTGGCCATGAACGCCAACAAATCCATCACTGAACGAATTTTCCAGGCCATCGGTTTCGAACTGCTGGCGATATTGATCTGCACCCCGCTGCTGGCCTGGGTCATGGACAAACCCATGCTGGAAATGGGCGCGGTAACCATGGCCATTGCAGCCCTTGCCCTGGCCTGGAACGTGGTCTTCAACGGCTTGTTCGACCGGTTGCTCAAGCGCTTTGCCATTGTGCGTAACGCGTGGGTCCGCGTGGTGCATGCGCTGTTGTTCGAAGGTGGTCTGGTAGCGTTCGGCGTGCCGTTGATTGCCTGGTGGCTGAAGGTCAGCCTGTGGCAGGCGTTCCTGCTGGACATCGGCGTGCTGCTGTTTTTCCTGCCGTACACCTACGTCTACCACTGGGGTTACGACGTGGTGCGTGAGCGGCTGTTGGTGCGCAGGGCTTGCGAGGTTTAAAAAGCAAAGATCGGCTGGGTCAAGTCATCCAATCCACAACCTGAAAAACAACACACAACCTGTGGGAGCGGGCTTGCCCGCGATGAGGCAGGTACATTCAACATCAATGTTGTCTGTCATGCTGCCATCGCGGGCAAGCCCGCTCCCACAGGGTTATGGGTTAGACGTGAAAGT
Organism: Pseudomonas cucumis; assembly: GCF_030687935.1. Classification (GTDB taxonomy): domain Bacteria; phylum Pseudomonadota; class Gammaproteobacteria; order Pseudomonadales; family Pseudomonadaceae; genus Aquipseudomonas; species Aquipseudomonas cucumis. The sequence goes on from NZ_CP117454.1 coordinate 1,535,243, forward strand.
AGCCTACACACGAATCAAACGGCAGGCGCTTGAGTTCGATCTTGTTCAGGTCGAGCACTTCGCGCAGGGCTTTGGTTTCGCCAGGGAAGTTGCGGTAAGCCACTTCGTCCAGTACCACGATCGCGCCTTTTGGCATGTATGGCAGGAAAGTTTCCAGAGCGACTTTGGTCGACTCGTACAGATCGGTGTCGAGGATCAGCATCGCCACCACCAGGTCCGGACGGGTCTGGACCCACTCCGGCACAGTCTTGACGATGTCGCCTTTGACCAGCTCGCAGCGCGGGATACGGTTGACCGGGCGCAGCAGGTCGTTGGCGTCGATCATGTCCTGGATCAGCGACTGGTCGGTGTCGGAGAACATGGTTTCGTTGACGTCTGCCGGGTCTTCTTTCTTGTCGATGCTCTGGAAGCCTTCGAAGGTGTCGAAGCCGATAATCGAACGGTTGATAGCGTAGGGTTCCAGGATCATCGACAGGTGCATGTAGAGCATCAACGAGTTGCCCTTGTACACGCCGCATTCAATGATCGCGCCCGGGATTTCGGCGACTTTCTTGAACAGTTCCATGCGCGACAGAGCAGCGGTCACGCCAATACGGTTGGCGAAGACGAACGGCGCGTCGGCCACGTACTCGGCATCGACCCGTTTCAGGACGTTGGCACGGGTTTCGTTGTACTGGGCCTCGGCAGGCGTGATGCGACGCTTGGTCATTGGTCGATTCCTTGGAAATTCGAAAAGTCGTGGGCGTGGAAATAGTCTTTGAAACCGGCACCGACGTCAGGGCAAGCGCTGTCGACGTTGATCGCGCCGCGCTTGTGCTTGAGGTCGTCGAGGTGCATCAGGCGGAAGTCCACGCTGAAGCGGGTTTGTTCGGTGTGATTGGCGACCGTGCCGTGCAGATGCGAGCCGGAGAAGATCAGCATCTCGCCGGTGTTGCCGGCGATACGCACTTCAGACGCGGTGTTGATCGCCTCCAGCGGCACCGGGTGCACACGGACTTCCTCTTTGAGGTTGTCCTTGGCCTTGTGCCGCTGGTTGTTGATCCAGTCGTTGAGGCTCCATTCGCTGGAGGTGTTCTTCACCGGCACGTCGAAGTAACCGGCGTTGATCATCATGGTCTGGTCGGGGCGAATGGTATGCACCGGCATCCAGGTGTTGATCTGGCAATCGACGCTGCCGTACCACGTGTCGCGATGAGGCTTGTAGGCGTAGCTGACACCGGCGTGCAGGTAGTCATAGTTCGGCACCACGCGAATACGCGGCACGTCGAAAATGTACTCACGCGGGTCGACACCGATCTCGTCGATAAACGACAGGATCAGGTCCTTGGCGCGCTGGCTGTTGGTGAACTGGCCTTTGAGGCGCGTCACCAGTACCACGAATTCTTCCACCGGCATCAGCGTGTGCAGCGCCTGGTGATTGGTCTCGCCGTCGAAGGCGGCGGTGATGCTTTCCTGGGCGAACGCACATAGCTCTTTGGCGGCGCGCAGCTGAGTGTTCAGGAAGATGTCGCCAGCGTAGATGGCTTCTTTAAAGTCAGCTTTGTGCTGAAGCTGATTGATATACAGATTCACGATTCCACTCCTGAATGCATCGAGTCTCTTATGAGTCGGCCACACGTTAGCAAACTGAAGTGCAATCCGGCGGGTGGTGGATCAATAAAGGCGCAATCCCCTGAATTTGCGACGAAATGCTTTCGCCGGGCAAAAAATAATCCCTGTAGGAGCGAGGACGGGGAGGGCGGTGAGGGTTGTGATCAATAATCCTGGCGCTTGCGAAACGCCCAGCGTCCGGCAATCAGGGTAAACGTCGCGACCAATGCCACCAGAATCCAGAACCCTTCCGGATCGCCGGCAAGCGGTACGCCGCCGACGTTCATGCCGAAGAAGCCGGCGATGATGTTGATCGGCAGCGCCAGCACCGTGACCACGGTCAGGGTGAACAGCGTGCGGTTGCTCTGTTCGTTTAGGTTGGCGGCGATTTCTTCCTGCAACAGCTTGATCCGTTCACCGAGGGCCGTGAGGTCGTTAATGATCAGCGCAAACTCCTCCGTGGACTTGCGCAGTTCCTTGACGTCCTCCTTCTGCAACCATTGCGGCGGACGATTGAGCAGGCGCAGTAACGACCCTGGCTCCAGCGCCAGCAACCGTTGCAGGCGCACCAGCACCCGGCGGTTGGCGCCCAGTTCGGCGCGGTTGGTGGACAGGCGCGACGACAGCAACTCATCCTCGATCTGATCGACGCTGAGGCTGGTCTTGCGCACGATCTGCGTCAGCACTTCACCCTGATCGCGCAGCAAATGCACCAGCAGTTCCAGCGGCGAGCGAAAGCATTCACCGGCCTTCACCGAAGAGCGCAGTTTGTCCACCGAGTGCAGCGGTTGCAGGCGTGCGCTGATGATCAGCCGACTGCGGGCACAAACCCAAAGCGTCGAGACATCCGAGGAGACCATGCTGCTGAGGTTGAACACCACGTCGTTGACCACCGCCAGCAACGCCGAGTCGACATGCTCGATGCGCGTCGAGCGAGAACCTTCGTGCAACGCTTCGAAAAACTCATCGGGCAACGCCAGGTGGCTTTTCATCCAGCGCTCGCACGCGGCATGGGCCAGGTTCAGGTGCAGCCAGAGAAACTCATCACTGTCGTCCGGTTGTTGCAGGCAGTGCAGCGCCTTGGCCGAATCGATTTCCCGGCCGCGCTCGCCGGGGCGAAAACTGAAACCGTAGAGCAGGCCGAACAGATCGGAATCGCGATGGCGCTGGTCAATGCTGTGGTTCATGAGGTCTCGCTGTGAGGAGGCGCCTGTCGCAGGTTTCACAGGTTCACTTGAGCCCCATCATTGCAAGCGCTCATGACGGTTTTGTGACGGCCAGGTGTACGCAAACGATTGCGATACCGATGGTCGGATTCTCCTCAAGAACCGCTCTGGCACGCCGATCACGCTTGGGTTAAGTTTGCGCGCCTTCGGCCAAGGGCCAATGTGGCAGACAGGGATGTCCGGATACTTTTCACGCCTTCATCCGCGTGCCTCATTCCTGTTTAGAGTACTTCCCGATGTCTTTGCAAAAGTCCCTTCGAGCACAAATTCTCGCCCTGTTGAGTGGCAGCCTGTTGGCAATGTTGCTGATTGCTTTGGCCTGCTTTCACTTTCTGTCCAATGGCGTTCAGAACTACGCGAACCTGATCGAAGGCCCGCTGCACACTTCGCAATTGATCGATGAAGCCAACCTGCAATTCAAGGTGCAGGTTCAGGAGTGGAAGAACGTTCTGCTGCGCGGTAAGGAACCTGCGAACCTGGATAAATACTGGAAGCAGTTCGAGGACCGCCAGCGCGACGTGCAGAGCATCCTGAGTGAGCTGGCGGGGCAGAAGGGCATCGAGCCGCAACTCAAGACCCGCATCGAACGTCTGCGTGAAGAACATCGTGTATTAGGCGCGGCCTATCAGAAGGGGCGGGATGCCTACGTGGCGGCCGGTGCCGACCCAACAGCCGGCGACAACGCGGTCAAAGGCGTGGACCGAGCAGCCAGTGAGCAGATGAGCGAGTTGGTCAGCGAGTTGCGCAAGCAGGGCACCGAGCAATCGAAGCTGATCAGTGCCAGCGCCGATCAGACGGTGTTGCTGGGGCTCGTGGTGATGTTGGTGTCGGGCGTGCTGATTGGTCTGTTGAGTCTGTGGCTGGTCAACCGCAACCTGGTGGAGCCGATCCGTAAACTGATCGATTACGTGGCACAACTCAGCCAGGGCCGCTTTGCCGAGCGCGTGGCCAGTACCCGTCAGGACGAGTTGGGCAACCTGGCCAGGGCCGCCAACACCTTGCGCGATTTCCTCGCCGAAACCTTCAGCCGCTTGCAGCGCAGCGCGTCGGACCTGGACAGCGCCAGCGGCGAGTTGAATTCCATCGCCAGCGTCATGACCAGCGGCACCAACGAGCAGTTCAATCGCACCGATCAGGTCGCCACGGCGATGAATGAGATGTCTGCCACCGCGCAAGAAGTCGCGCGTCACGCAGCCGACGCGGCACGTGCGGCCGATGATGCCGACCAGTCCGCCCAGCAGGGCGAAAAAGTCATGCAGGGGACTATTCACACCATCACCCAAATGCGCGGCGAAATCGCCAACACCGCCACGGTCATCCGTCGTCTGGAAGCCGACAGCGGGCGCATCGGTAAAGTGCTGGAAGTGATTCGCGGCATTGCCGAACAGACCAACCTGCTGGCACTCAACGCGGCAATCGAAGCAGCCCGTGCCGGTGAAGCCGGGCGTGGTTTTGCGGTGGTCGCCGATGAAGTGCGCAGCCTGGCCCAGCGCACGGCGGCGTCGATCATCGAGATCAACCAGATCATTCAAACTGTGCAAACCGGCGCGGTGGACGCGGCCCAGGCGATTGAAAGCGGACAGTCGCGCAGTGAGGAAAGCGTGGAGCAAGTGACCCAGGCCGGCGCCATGCTCGAGCGAATCACCCATGCCGTGGAAGCCATCCGCGACATGAACCGCCAGATCGCCACCGCCGCCGAAGAACAGACTTCAGTGGCCGAAGACATCTCGCGCAACCTCACCGAAATCACCAGCATCGCCAGTACCAACCTGGACAACGTGCAGCGCACCGAGGCGGCCAGCCAAAATCTGCATGGCTTGTCGGGGCAGTTGAATGATGTGACGGCGCGGTTGAGCGCTTAGTGAAAGGGGCTGTGTATCGCAGATTCCATTCAGCAGGCATGACCGTTGGTCGGGTTCGTCGTTTCGAACCCATTGATTTAGAGGGTACCTGTTAGTTCTGACAGTAGACGAGGACCATTCCGAACGGCTTGATGATCGGGTCTGCGCTCTGGCGCTATTTCCTGATAAGGAGTGTTTTCATGTCTACGCTTGAAGTGTTGAAAAAACTGGAGATCCCGAGCATGACGCCGGTCGACGGGCAAGAGTACGAAGGCGAGGTGTCTTTACCCGGGGCTCCCGGTCTGCGGGCGTCTGTCCCTGGCGAACAGGGTTTGAGCGAAGGGGACCGTCTTGAGGTGGTATGGATCACCAAAACGAGCACTGAAACAGTTTTTACGCACACGATCACCAAGATTGAAGAAATAAACCCTGTGCATTTCTATGTGAAGGAAACCTTCATCGCACCGGGTTTGGTGACTACTTTTTACGAGGTTTTTAGGGACGACCGAATCTGGCGCTCCAAGCCGTTGATCATCATGGTCAAGTGATTCGAGCCTGGCAGGTCACACCGGCAAGCTGAAGGTAAACGTCGTGCCCTGTTGCTCGGTCGATACCACCTCCAGTTGCCCGCCATGGGACTGCGCAATCTGACTGGCAATGTACAACCCCAACCCGAGGCCGGCCTGCGGTCTTCCGCCGGTCGGTCGCGAGTAGGGCTGGAACAGGTGCGGCAGTGCATCTTCGGCAATCAGCCCCTGGTTTTTCACGCTCAACACGAAGTGCCCTTCGTTGACCTGCGCACTGACCTCGATCGGGCCATTGGGATCACCGTGGACAACGGCGTTCGCCAGCAGATTGGATAGCAATTGCGTGACCCGTTCGCGATCGCAATGAATGTTGCTCAAGTCGCCAATCGACGACTGAATGATGCGTTTAGGGTGAATGCTCTGGATCTCGGAAATCACATGCCGCAATGCATCCGCCAGATCCGGGCACGGCTCGATATTTACGGGGATGCCTCGGCCCAGTGAACCTCGCGCGAAGTCCAGCACATCGTCCACCAGTTTGGTCGCCCGTCGAGCGCTGGTGAGGATGTGCCGGGCCCGTTGCTCGTTCGCCGGGTCAGAGACTTTGCGCAGGAGCATTTCGGCGCCGGCGCTGATGGCGAACAACGGGTTGCGCAGGTCATGGCCAAGCACGGCGATGAACTGTTCGCGCAGCTCGGCGGTTTTGCGCTCCTTGATCTGTGCCGCTTCGGTCCGTTGCAGGTTTTCTTCCGCCTCGATCTGTAGCGCCAGCATCCGGGCGAACGACTCCATGGTGCTCTGGATCGTACTGGCCTTGAGCGGCGCCGGATTGGGATCAAGGGCACAAAGGGTGCCGAAAAAGCGCCCGTCGGTGCGCAATATCGGGACGGCAATGTAGCTTTCGAATGGATAGGTGCGGGGCGTGTGGTGATCGCGGTAGCGCGGATCTTCACTGGCCTTGTCGATCACCACCGAGTGGTGGCCTTGGCGGACTTCGTTGCACAGGGTGGAGACTAGATCCATTTCATCGCCCACCTGCAAACCGAAATCCAGTCGATCAAGCACTGCGCAGGCAGTCCAGGCCTCCTCGGTAACACGAGCCACCGCCGCGAACCGCAAACCGGTCAACTCACTGATCACCTGAAGAATCGCCGGCACCGCGCTGATCCGGCTGATTGTGGCGATGTCTGCTGCCGCTGTTTGCCCCATATCCTTGGTTCTCTGCTTCAACATGCCAAATGGTTTTGAGGGATTCTAGCGGGCTTGCGCGAATTGTCGCGGCTTCGTTCGTCGCTTCAGCGAACGGCCTGACGCCGAACGCAAAAAAGCCGCACGACCCGAAAGTCGTGCGGCTTTTTGCAGTTGAATCACTTGTCTTGTTTGTTGCTCAGGACCTTGCCAGTGGCAGCATCGAAGTCCACGTCCCATTCGGTGTTGTCAGCCAGACGCAGTTCAACTTCATATTCGTAACCGTTGAAGTGGTTATCCAGGTCGGTATCGGTAATTGTGGCGCCCGGATGCAACTTCAGCGCGGCCTGGTTCATTTCTTCCAGGGGTTTGATCTTGCCGCTTTTGACCAACTCGGGGATCTGGTCGTCGCGAACGCCTGCCTGGGCCAGGCCAGCGGTGAGGGTCAGGGCGGCAGCGGTGAACAGGGCAGTTAAGGTTTTCATCGGTTCATTCCTTGGGGTATTTGTTTAAGCGGGTGAGCTGTTTAAGTGAGTTCAGATTAATCGCCGCAACTTAACTCATCCTTAAAACGCCACCTTCGATTGCGTCGTTTGTTCAATTCCCTGCCGTCGCCAGCTTTCATGCTGGACCCTCGATCAATGGAGGTGAACATGAAACTCATCGTTGCCGGGTTGTACGCGCCGCTGTTCTGGGGCGGATTCATTGGGGCAGGATTGTGGCTGGTAGGGGAGTCGACGCTGTGGCTGTTGCCGCTGTTTCTCGCGGCGTTGGCGGTGGCGTTCGCCGCCGAATGGGCATTGCCCTATGAAGCCTGCTGGAACCTTTCGGCCGGTGATCGCCGGCGAGATATTCTGCATTCGCTGGTCAACGAGGCGTTGAATGCCGTGGGTTTGCTCGCATTACCGGGCCTGGTGGCGCTGTTGTCGTCCGATGGAGCATGGCCAAGGGGTTGGCCGCTGTGGCTGCAACTGGCGCTGGCGATGTTCATTGCCGACGCCGGCATTAGCCTGATGCACTACGCCAGCCACCGTGTGCGATGGTTGTGGCGGCTGCATGCGGTGCATCACAGCGTTCAACGGCTGTACTGCTTCAATGGCTTGATGAAACATCCGCTGCATCAGCTGCTGGAAGCCTCGACGGGGCTGTTGCCGTTGCTGATGCTGGGCATCCCGTCAGATGTAGCGGCGCTGCTGGCATTCGCCATCGCCATCCAGTTACTGCTGCAACATTCCAATGTCGATATGCAACTGGGGTACTTGCGCTGGGTGTTCGCCTGGGCGCCGGTGCATCGCTTTCATCACATGAAGTATGGACGGGCCGGCGACGTGAATTTTGCCTTGTTCTTCAACCTGTGGGACTGGCTGCTGGGGACCGGTTTTTACACAACGGATTATAAAATCCGTCAGGGCGACCTGGGCATCGGCAGCCGTCCAGACTTCCCTCGGGACTACATGGCGCAACTGCTGGACCCGTTCGGGCCGGAGTCGTTGAGCAAAGAGCCCGCGGTGCCTGAGCCGTTGCGGCACTGAATCAAGCCAGTAGACGCAAATCGATGTGGTGCAACGCTTGGCGAGCGGTCACGCCGAAGAGCTTTTTCAGACTCCGGGAGAAGTGCGCAGAATCGGCAAACCCGGCCTCGTGCGCCGCATCGGTCACGGGGCTGCCGGCCAGAATCAGCACCATCGCCATTCGTAGTCGCCGCCACAGCACCAACCTGCGCACGGGCAGGCCGAGCTGGCTGGCGAACAGCCGTTGCAGTTGACTCAAGGACAGGTGCGCCTCTGCGGCCAATGCGCTACCTGGCACCTTGGTTGTCAGCCATCTGTCGAGGGCGGACAAGGCGCGCTCGACCCGAGGATCGCCAAGGGATCGGCGCGGACAATGGCGAACAGCGTGGTCGAGACTTTCCAGGGACAGCGCAGCTTCGAACACGACGTTGTGCAGCGCCTGGGCGTCGAACATCAATGGCTCGGCATAGACCGTGAACACCGCATCCGGCGAATCGACAATGGAGTGGCAGACTTGAGAGGGGATGAACAAGCGATGGGCCGTCTGGTTCACGCCGTCGAGACTGACGGTGACCGGTCGATCAGGGGCCAGGATCACTTGATGGGCGTAATGGGCATGGGGCGCGGTGCGCCCCAGCTCTGCGTGGATCAGGCCATAGTCACGCCCTAACCACAGGCGGCCAGTCCACTCGGTGTTTTGTGTCACTCAGTACCCGTTGTTCTGCAACAACTGCGCAACACTCGCCGCTGCCGGGCGCTTGTAGAACTTAAGCAGTTCGCTGGCGCGATTGGTGAAGATGCCGTCGACACCGGCATCCGTCACTTTCTGATAATCCACGGCATCGTCGATGGTGTAGACGTGCACCAGCATGCCCTGATCGTGGGTGAACTGGTTCATCCACGGTTTCACCAGGTCCGAATAGCTCTGATCGCCGCCCTTGGTCAGCGCGGCAGAAGGCCCGGTGCCGATAGCGCCCTGGGCCTTGGCGTACTCGACCCATTGCTGGAATTCGGCTTTGTCTTTCGGTTCCTGTTTGGCGTAGTAAGTCGCTTTGTCCTTGTCTCCGGATTCAGCAAACGTCACTTTGGATTTCGGCTCGATGCTGCCTTCGCCGACCCACAACAGCAGGATTTTCGGCACTTGCGGCATTTCCTTCTCAAGCAGTTCGAGGCTGCTCTTCTCGAAAGTTTGCAGCACCACTTTGCCCTTACCCTGGCCGACTGCCAGATTGCTCTTCGCCAGTTTTGAGCCGGTAGGACTCAGCCAGCCACGGTCCTGCAATTTATCCTTGAGGTCACGCTCGATGCCGGGAAACTGTTTTGGCTCCTTGGTTTCGATGTACAGGCCCGGCTTGTGCAGCGGGTTGCCCTGGGCGATGTCGATGATTTCGTCCAGGGTCAGGATCTTCAGACCCGCGTAGCTCGGGCGTGCGCGATCCGGGTAAGCGCGGTTGAACCAGCTGCCGGCATCCAGGGTTTTGAGTTCGGCGATAGTGAATTCGTTGGCCAGGCTGTCCTTGCGCTCGGGGAATTTGGTGGCGACGTCGGTGGTGCGTTGCAGGTTGTTGTCGTGCAGGGCGAACAGCACGCCGTCCTTACTGCGCTGCAGATCCAGTTCCAAGTAATCGGCACCCAAATCGCGGGCCAGTTTGTAGGCCGCGGCGGTGGATTCCGGTGCATCGAAAGACGCGCCACGGTGGGCGATCACCGCTGGGTGCGGAATGCCCAGACGGGTGGCCAGTGCGGTGGGGCTTGGCTCGTTGGCAGCCTGTGCCTGGCCGAGGCCGAGCATCAGGCTCAGCAGCAAGGCGCTCTTGGTGAAGGTGACAGGCATGGTCGAAGTCCTTTTGCGATGGGTTTTCAAAGACCTATCTTTTAACAACTGAGCGCCACTTGCGCTATCGCCAGACCGACATAAACGTATTTAAAGCATTTTTTTTCAGCGCTTTTGTGCGGTTCTTTGCAGTACTCTTGGCCTCGGCAATTTCCCCGGCAGAGGGAAACCCGTTCGCTTGCCCTGCGTGTAAACCATCGATCACCGGTCCTTTACGACCTTTTGTGAGGTTTATCATGCGCATCACATCCCAGCTCATTTGCCAGGCCGCCGACCAACTCAAAGGCTTCGTCGGCCTCAATCGCAAGACCGGCCAATACATCGTTCGCTTCAGCGAAGACTCGTTCGGCATGGACGTGGCCGACGACGGCATCATCCCCACCAGCGAATTCGTCTGGGCACCCGGCCCCGAGCAGACCATGACGCTCAAGCGCGAACTGATCCAGTTGCTGCTGGACCAGAACATCGACGACCGGATCAACATCACTGAGCCGCTGCGGGTGTATATGAATCGGCGGGAAGTGCCGCAGATTACGGCGGTGAGGAGTTTGGTGCGGGGTTGAGGGTTTGTGGTGGCTGTTCTGGCCTCTTCGCGGGCAAGCCCGCTCCCACAAGGATTTGTAGCGTGCATGCAATCTGGCCCAACCCCGAAAACCTGTGGGAGCGGGCTTGCCCGCGAAGACGGCCTACAGAACACTGCGTCATTTACTGTTTGAACGCATAGGCCCGCTCAACCCTGCACACTCGCGTATGACACGCCGAATACCAGGTCGAACGCCCGCGCTCGCGAATCGCGCTGTGCTCGGGATGGTGCTTCCAGGTCAGGATCGCTGCTTCGCTGTCCCAGTAGGACACCGTAATCCCGAGCCCGTCCGCACCCCGGGCCGACTCCATGCCAAGGAAGCCGGGTTGCTCACGGGCCAGTTGCACCATGCGTTCGGCGGCCTGTTGGTAACCGTGATCGCCGTCAGTGCGCAGCGAGGTGAAAATCACTGCGTAGTAAGGCGTTGCAGGTGTCTGGGCGATCATGATTTTTGCCTCGCACAAACCTCGATCAACGCGCGAACCAACGGCGGCAGAATACCCTTGAGCGCGGCGCGTTCCGGTTGGAACAGCGTGGCGACGAAGAACGGATGATCTTTTAGCTCCACCGCCCGCAGCCCTCCCGCCGAATCATGGCCAACCGCGTGCAACTGTTGTTTAAGCAGCTCCCGTTCAAATTCAGGATTCACACCATAACGGCAGCGATATCCCTCGCGAATCTCAGCGTTTTTGTACGCCTTGGCGATCAACGAGCCTTCAAGCAAATGAATACTGTCGACGGCTTCCACCATCGAACAGGTCAGCGGCGTGAGTAATGCCCGCGTCGCGTCGGGCGATGTCTCGCCGTGTTCGGCATCTTTCCAGCCCAGAACGTTGCGGGCGAATTCGAGTACTGCGTGCTGAAAACCGCCGCAAGTGCCGAGGAAAGGTCGCTGCTGCTCGCGGGCAAAACGGATCGCCCGTAATGCGCCGTCCATGTCGCGATAAGGGCTGGCGGGCACGCACCAGAAACCATCGAAGTCATCCAGTGGCGTATCGGCGTTGATGGTGTCAGTGGCCAACCACTGAAACTGTATGTCCTTGTCTGAATGTTCGGCGGCCATGCCGAGGGCGATGGGAATGGCTTGGTGGGCGGTGACCTGTGGGTCGTAATCGCCGATCAGGGCGATGCGGATGGCGTTGGTTTCCATGAGTGATCTCGACGCTTGTTGATTCCTGGCACCCACTATAGATTGGCGTTCACGCAATCAATATTGGCGTTATCCCAAGTGATCAATGCACCGACGCACTATCGACTGGACTACCCGGACCTGTCCCTGATCCTCGCCCTGGTGCGCGGCGGCTCTCTGGCCCGGGCATCGGCGTTGTTGAAAGTCGATGTCTCGACGGTGTTTCGCGCCGTCCGCCGACTGGAAGCCGCGTTGGGCCAGCAACTGTTCGAAAAGAGCCGTACCGGTTATCTGCCGACCACCTTGGCACAGACCCTGGCCGAGCAGGCTGAACGCGCCGAACAAGCGCTGGAGGCGGCGCGCATTGGCGTGGAGCAGGGCGGTGAAGTCATCAGCGGCACGGTGCGCCTGACCTGCACCGACTCGGTCCTGCAAAGTTTGTTGTTGCCGGCGCTGGCGCGGTTCATGCCGTCTTACCCGGGGCTGACCATTGAACTCTGCACCTCCAACGATTTCGCCAACCTCAGCCGTCGCGACGCCGACATCGCTTTGCGGCTGACACGCACACCGCCCGAGCATTTGGTTGGTCGGCGGCTGGCGGATATTTCCTACCGGGTCTGTGCCAGCGCGGCCTATCTACAATCGGTTGATTCCCACGACTTGGCTGCATTGACCTGGATCGCCCCGGACGACTTCCTGCCCGATCACCCCACCGTCGCCTGGCGTCGTCAGCAGTTGCCTGGCGTGATACCGGGTTATCGCTGCAACAGCATGTTGTCGGTGACCGAGTTGGTGCGGGCCGGGCTGGGTGTCGCGGCATTGCCGGACTTCCTCATCGGTGATGGACTGCAACCGTTGACCGAGCCGTTGCACGGTTACGACACCGCCCTGTGGTTGCTCACGCGCCCGGACTGCCGCGCGTTGCGCTCGGTGGTGACGTTGTTCGATGAGTTGGGACGGGCGCTGAAGTTGCCTTGAGTCGGATCACGCCTTCGGCGGTTCTTTGCCTACAAAGTGTTGATGCATTTCCGACGTCAGGCTTTCGATACGCTCGGTCAGGGTCTTGGTGATTTCGGTGAGCCGGGTGTTTTGCTCCAGCAACTCCATCAGTTGCGCAGTGTTTCGTGCGGCCTGGGCCTGGCGTTCACTGTTGGCGATGGCCAAGGCTTCACGGTGTCGCGCATCGGCGTCTGACTGGGCTTTATCCCGTGCCGCTTGACGTGTCTGGGCGAGGAGAATCAGCGGCGCGGCATAGGCCGCTTGCAGGCTGAATGCCAGGTTGAGCAGGATGAACGGGTACAGATCGAAATCCGTCACGCCGAACACGTTCAGGCACATCCAGAGCACCACAATCAGGGTCTGGGCGCCGAGAAAAGTCGGCGTGCCGAAGAACCGTGCAAAGGCCTCGGCGCGCAGGGCAAAACGGTCGGTGCCGAAAGTGGGTGCCAAGTGAGCGTGAGGGCGATGGAAGCGCAGGTGATCGACGGGGCCGGTGAGTTCGGTTTCGGTTTCGCGGGTCGGGGTGCTCATGGTGCTCTCTGCATGGCCGCTGGGACTGAGGCTCACTATAGACCCAGCGCCAGTTTCATTCTGAAACACATTGCGATGTTTTATGCAGCGCGACCGATCAGCGATAGAACGGCGGACATTGTCATTTTTTGCAGCGCGATTCAGAACTCATAACACGCCAGGAACATGTCCAGCGCCGACTCCATCACGGTGTGCTGCATCTCGGGTGACAAGCCTGGCTGGCCCATGGAAATCTGCGGCCAGAACGCAAAGGCCTTGAGCAATCCCTGCATCTGTTGCGCGGCAAACTCAGGCGCGACCGGTTTCAAACGGCCATCGGTCTGGGCGGCGCGAATCCACACGGTCAGGCTTTCTTCACGCTCACCCATCCGGGCGACCATGTTTTGCGCACGCTCGGGAGAATGAATGGCGGCGGCGATCGCCACCCGTGCCAGGTCGAGGAAATTGTCATCGGCCAGTATCTGCAGCTTCGCCAGCAATATCAGCCGCAACTGATCGCGCAGGGGCAGGTCAGGGCGGTAGGCCGTTTCCTGTTCGGCCGTCACCCGTGCCCATAACTGATTGAGGATCTCGGCGAACAATTCTTCCTTGCTCGGGAAGTGGTTGTACACCGTGCGCTTCGACACGCCAGCGGTGGCGGCGATCTTGTCCATGCTGGTGATGTCGAAACCGTTGGCACGGAACTCGGCAATCGCCGCCTGAATGATGGCTTCGCGTTTACGGTCAGTGAGGCGCTGGGGAGCTGTCATAAATACGCTTAGGCAGGAAGAAGTGGGGAACTACACTTGGTAGTTTACTTGTGATCAGCTTTGATGCAACCTTGGAACTACACTGTGCAGTGTAATGTTTTGTTAATCCTGCCCAGTAAAAAATAGAATCTGCGGCTGATGCGTGCGTGCCTTGGCCATTTATCGTCCCAAGCGAAAAATCGTGTGCTGCGGTTTTTCTGGAGTCATTCAGTCATGGCCACTTCAACTTCTCCAGCGGATAACGCCTCAACGCCTGAAGCTTCACGACAGGCTCAAGGGCAGTACCGAAATCATGTACCGGTAAAGCGCGAAGGCTTTCGCAAAACCTTGCGCATTATTTGGAACATGATCTTTCACAAACCACGCGACACCCGGCCGTCCACCCCGGTCCCGGTGCAAACCCTTACCCAGGCTGCGTTGATCGCCGCGCCCAATCACAGTGTCTATCGCCTCGGCCATTCCACCGTACTGCTCAAGTTGCGGGACAAATTCTGGATCACCGATCCGGTCTTCGCCGAACGCGCCTCACCGGTGCAATGGGCCGGCCCGAAGCGTTTCCATCAACCGCCGATCAGCCTCGAAGACCTGCCGCCGATTGAAGCGGTGATCCTGTCCCACGATCATTACGACCACCTCGACTATCAGGCTGTCCTCAAACTGGCGGACAAAACGCAATACTTCCTCACCCCGCTGGGGGTCGGCGACACCCTGATCAAATGGGGTATCGATGCCAGCAAAATACGGCAACTGGATTGGTGGCAGAGCACCGAGGTCGGTGGTCTTCAATTCGTCGCCACACCTTCGCAGCACTTCTCCGGTCGTGGCCTGTTCGACAGCAACAGCACCCTTTGGGCATCGTGGGTGATGATCGACGGCGACACGCGGATCTTCTTCAGTGGCGACAGCGGCTATTTCGACGGCTTTAAACGCATCGGCGAACAGTACGGCCCATTCGACCTCACGCTCATGGAAACCGGCGCCTACAACGTCGAGTGGCCGCACGTTCACATGCAGCCCGAGCAAACCCTGCAAGCGCACATTGATCTTAAAGGGCGCTGGTTGCTGCCAATCCACAACGGCACCTTCGACCTGTCGATGCACACCTGGTACGAACCTTTCGACCGTATTTTGGCGTTGGCCTGGGAACGGAGCGTGTCAATCACCACACCGCAAATGGGCGAAGCATTCAACGTGATGTATCCGCAGCGTGGTCGTCCCTGGTGGCTGGGGTTGGACGGTGTCAGCGATCCGATGGTGCCTCAGAACGCTTGATGTTGTGCTGCCGGGCCGCTTGCCATGGAGCGGCCCTACGCCGGTCAGTTATGCCGTAATGCGATCCGTAGCAGCTGGCGAAGCCTGCGTTCGGCTGCGCAGCAGTCGTGAATCCGGCTGACGCGGTCTGCCTGACGTACCGCAATCTCTGATTTTACGACTGCTGCGCAGCCGAACGCAGGCTTCGCCAGCTGCTACAAAGAGGATGTCGCGGTGGGCTCCTTGACCCATCTATCTGCGTTCATCCAATAGGCAGGTTTGGATATTCCGAGATCTTTGCCACGGTCAAATCGCGAAATTTTCCACTCAGTATTTCGTCCAGCTCCTCCTGAGACAGTCCGAGCCTTTGCGCGGCCTCAGTCTTACTCAGCCGACCGGTTTCGAGGAGCAAGCCAATCTTCATGACGTGTTCGGCTTTGGCCCGCATCTCACCCGCCTCGGAATAGCCCAGCGCCTCATAAACGCAGCTGTTGCTTCCATCGATTTCATTCATCTGCTGACACCTCACTCAACCATCGCATAATCCGCCCGCCCCACCGGATCCGGCGTAGACCCTCGCACATTCATCCCTCTGCCCGGTGCAAACCCCGGGAAGAACACCAGACCTTGCGATTCAAACCGATACGCCAACGCCAGCCGGGTGACATCCAGCACATCGCGTTCCGCCTCGAAGCGCTGAATGGCATCAACGGAAACCCCGGATTCCTCGGATAACTCTTCAACACTCCAGCCCAGCATCGCTCGGGCCTGGGCACAGTGGGCGGGGGTGAACTGGAAGAGGGCGATACGTTCCAGGGTGATTTTCATCGCAAGAGTGGCCATGGTGTTCTCCGGGCTCGAGAGTGCTGATTCAAAATATACTGTGTTTTTGTACAGTTGTTTTGATCCCGGATCAAACTCATTTTTTTGATCGATTCCTTTTTTCGCTCAGGCAGGCGCCTGGGACCGACTACGCTGTTTCTATGCGGGATCTTGAAGGCTCAGGGTTTTCAACTCCCGTCAGCAGCAACGATTGAACGTCAGCTTTCTGATTTTCAATACAAGGAAAGTGGCGTTTATGACGCAGTGCGTTACAGCGTTATGCGGGGAAGGGAATCATGAAAAGACTACGTCTGTTATGTGCCCTGATCGGTTTTACAAGTCTGCCTGTCGTGGCTGATATGGCATCGTTGAGCAAAGAGGCCTTTGTCAGCAACCTGATAAATCAGATGACCCTGGAGGAAAAAATTGGCCAACTGCGGCTGATCGCTATTGATGAAAAGATGACGCCCGAAAAGATACGCGAAGAGATCGCCGCCGGGCGAATCGGTGGTACCTACGGCTCTGTAAGCCGTTACGTAAACCGACCCATGCAGGACGCGGCTCAACAAAGCCGCCTGAAAATACCGATGTTTTTCGGCTGGGACGTGATACACGGCCATCGAACCATTTTCCCCATTGGCCTGGCATTGGCCTCCAGCTGGGATATTGGCGCTATCGAGTTAAGCGGTCGGATAGCGGCAAAAGAAGCCAGTGCCGACGGTATCGATATGACCTTCGCCCCGATGATAGATATCGCCCGGGACCCTCGTTGGGGACGTACCTCCGAAGGCTTCGGCGAAGACACCTACCTGGTGTCGCGCATTGCCAAAGCGATGGTTCAGGCCTACCAGGGCACAAGCCCGAATGCACCCGACAGCATCATGGCCAGCGCCAAACACTTTGCGTTGTATGGGGCTGTGGAAGGTGGACGCGACTACAACAGCGTCGACATGGGCCTGGCCCGGATGTACCAGGATTACCTGCCACCTTATCGTTCGGCAATTGAGGGTGGCGCGGGGGCGATGATGGTGGCGCTTAATTCGATAAATGGCGTGCCCGCCGCTTCCAATGCCTGGCTGATGCAAGATCTGCTGCGCAAAGCATGGGGCTTCAAGGGACTGGTTATCAGCGACCACAACGGGATAAACGATCTGGTTCAGCATGGTGTGGCGAAGAATCACCGCGAAGCGGCCAGGCTCGCGATCAGGGCCGGCGTTGCTATGAGCATGAACGACTTCTCCTATGGTCCGGAGCTAAAGGGGCTGCTTGAGTCTGGCGCTATTTCCCAGAGCAATATCGATAACGCGGTACGGGAAGTGCTGGGGGCCAAGTACGACATGGGGTTGTTCGAAGACCCTTACCGGCGCATCGGCGTTGCCAGTGAAGACCCCGCTGACAACAATGCCGAATACCGTCTGCACAGAGCGCAGGCCCGTGAGGTGGCACGCAAGACATTGGTGCTGCTCAAGAATGAAAACGGGCTCTTGCCGCTAAAAAAAGAGGGCGTGATTGCGCTCATAGGCCCGTTGGCAAAAAGTACCGTCGACATCATGGGCAGTTGGTCCGCAAGCGGCGTGCCCGCACAATCGGTGACGATCTACGACGGACTGAAAAACGCGATGAACCAGGGCTCGCTGATCTATGCCCGAGGCGCCAATCTCACGGAGGATCTGGAGGTTCTCAAATACCTGGGCGAGTCCGAAATCAAGAATGACCCTCGTCCGGCAGCAGAAATGATTGACGAAGCGGTCAAGGCTGCACAGCAAGCTGATGTTGTGATTGCAGTGGTGGGCGAGCCCCGCAGTATGTCTCATGAAGCGGCCAGTCGAACCAGCCTCGATCTGCCTGGGCGACAGAGTGAATTGATCACTGCCCTCAAAGCCACCGGCAAGCCGCTGGTACTGGTATTGATGAACGGTAGGCCACTGTCCATCGGCAAGGAGCAGAAGTTGGCCAATGCGATTCTGGAAACCTGGTACAGCGGCTCCGAGGGAGGCAACGCCGTTGCCGATGTGTTGTTCGGGGACTACAACCCGTCCGGCAAGTTACCCATCACCTTTCCACGCTCCGTGGGGCAGATCCCCAATTACTACAGTCACTTGAACACCGGTCGCCCCTACATAGCGGGTGCGCTTCGCAACTACACGTCTCAATATTTCGATCAATCTCATGGTCCGCTTTATCCCTTCGGCTATGGGCTCAGCTATACCGATTTCAGCCTGACCGACATGGCCCTGTCTTCGACCACACTGAGCAAGACCGACAATCTCGTCGCCAGCGTCATGGTGAAGAATGTCGGCCAGCGCGACGGCGAAACGGTGGTTCAGCTATACATCCGCGATGTCGTTGGCTCCGTCAGCCGTCCGGTCAAAGAACTGAAGAACTTTCAAAAAATCATGCTCAAGGCGGGAGAGGAGAAAGCAGTCCATTTCAGCATTAATGAGAACGACTTGAAGTTCTTTAACGCCCAACTGGAACACGTCGCTGAGCCGGGTGAGTTCCGGGTGCAAATCGGTCTGGATTCTCAGAATGTGAAGGAGCAGAGTTTTGAGTTGCTGTCAGAACAAGGCAGTGGCTGATGCTTATGGGATTTTGAGACAAACATTGTACCTGTGGCGAGGGAGCTTGCTCCCGCTCGACAGCTGCTACAGCCGAACGCTTAACTAATGGCATTAGCGGCAACGAGCTCTTTATTTCACCCCCTCCAACCAAACGGACGGTGCCTGCCCCAGCACGCGACGAAACATCGTCGAGAACGCCGCCGGGCTGTCGTAACCAAAATCCAGCGCAATCCGCGTTACCGGCGTGCCCACCGCCAGCCGCGCCAAAGCCAGCACCACACAGGCCCGCTGCCGCCATTGGCTGAAATTCAGCCCGGTCTGTTGGCGGAACAGGCGATTGAAAGTACGCAAACTGATATGCAACTGATCAGCCCATTGTTGTGGCGATTGGTGAGCGTTCGGATGCTGGAGAAACGTCTGACACAACCCAAGCAGCCGCGAATCCAGGGGCAGCGGAATGTGCAACGGCAAGTGAGCGCTACGGGCCAGCTCATGCAGCAGCAAATCAATCAGCGCACCGTCACGCCCGGCCTCGTCGTACTCCAACGCAACCTCCACCGCCTCCATCAACAAATGCCGCATCAACGGCGAAACACTGATCACCTGACAACGATTGCCCAGATCAACCGCCCCCGGTTCGATGTACAAACTGCGCGTGCTCACCCCCAGCATCAACACCTCATGCGCCACCCCCGGCGGAATCCACACCGCCCGCTGCGGCGGCACCACCCAATTGCCGTCGTGCGTACTCACCTGCATCACCCCGGTGGCGCCGTACAATAACTGCGCCCGCCGGTGGGTATGGCGCGGCAACAGACGACCATCAGGGTAATCGGTGCCGATGGCCACCACCGGCCGTGGTGTGGCGTCCAGCAGATCAATCGAAACATTGCGCATCGAGCGGGCATCCAGCGGTTGGCGTAAACGCAAACATTATTGGCTGGCTTGCTGAAGCAGGCCAAGCCCCATCGCTCTATCGTCGGCCACTCTCAACCAACGGACGATGCGCAATGTTCTTCTACCTCTTGCTGGCACTCTTCGGCTGCATGACCGGCGTCACCGCCGTGCTGTTCGGCTTCGGCGGCGGATTCGTCGTCGTGCCCTTGCTGTACCGCATGCTCACAGCCAGCCACGGCGCCGACGATCCCATCAGCCAATCGGCGATGCACATCGCCGTGGCCACCTCCACCAGCGTGATGATCGTCAACGCCCTGATCGCCACCGCAAAGCACCACCACGCCGGTAATCTCATTCGCCATTACGTGTGGCCGTTGGGCGGGTTCATTGGCCTGGGCGCTATCGTCGGAGCTGGTGCGGCGATGTGGGCAAGTGGCGAGCTGATCCGTTTTGCCTTCATCGCCTACCTCGGCGTGACGATTCTGGACTGCCTGTTCAGACGCGGTTTTCTCACACAGTCTGACGCCGTAATCCCAAGGCGATTGGGCAGGGCAGAAGTGTCGGGCGGCGGTATAGGCATCGGCACCATCGCCACGTTTCTCGGCGTGGGAGGCAGCGTCATGACCGTGCCGTTACTGCGGCGTTGTGGGTTGAGCATGTCTCGGGCGACGTCCATGGCCAATCCGTTGAGTTTGCCCGTTGCGGTGGCTGGGACGCTGACTTACATGGCGATGGCGGGGGTTGCCGAGTTTGATCTGGGGCCTTGGTTTGTCGGTTATGTGGATGTGCTGGCGTTTGCGGTGCTGACGGTTGGGGCGCTGGTGGGGATTCGCCTGGCGACGCCATGGATCGGGCGGATACCGGATCGGTTGCATGCGCGGGTTTATATTGGTTTGCTGGTGGTAGTGATGCTCAGTATGGCGATGAAGTGAGGCGTGCGATGAGGCTCGATTCCCCCCTGCAACCTCGCCATAATCTATCCTCGTTCAACCCGCGCCGCATTCAATCTGCCCGGCGCTGCTTCCGACTCATTCAGGGATCGATCAATGCTCAAAGGATTGTTACGCCTGGCGCCAGTCGCCGCGTTGTTATTCATGTTGTCTCCCACTGCTCATGCCGAGGATGGGAGACGGGTGTTCACCGGCACCCTGGGCAACATGCCGATTGTGCTGGAACTCAACACCAATCAGCCGGACGAAGTCACCGGCCGCTACTTCTATGAGAAATACCATCGCGACCTGGCGCTGAGCGGCTCGCTGCAAGAAGAGACGCTGACGCTAACCGAAGGCAACAACCGCTACGGCGACGACAACCCCCTGCCGAACTTGAAGCTGCAAGAAACGGCCAGCGGCTGGCAGGGTGAATGGAAAAGCCCCAAGGGCAAAGTCCTTCAAGTGCAGTTGACCGAGGCCAACCCTCCAGCCCCGGCGGCGGACGCCTTGCCCTTCATTGCTGCGCTATCGAAAAGCGACCCTTACGAATATCTCCGCCTGCAAGGCTTGAAACTCAAACCGGGCAAGAAAGAGTCCTTCATGGGTTACGACCTGCAATGGTGGACGCAGCCCGAGTCCAGTCTCTCCATGTTCAGCGTCGAGTCCGGCTACCCGAAAGCCGACCAGCAGCGGATCAATCAGCAATTGTTGGGGCGGCTCTGGAGCGAAGTCATCAGCTACCATGGCTGCCTGCTGCACGGTGCAAAGTATGCCGAGTTCGTCCAGGGTGTGGGCCCCAAATTCCTGTCGCCCGATGTGGTCAGCCTGAACATCTCCACCAGCTACAGCTGCGGCGGTGCGCACCCGGACTTTGGCAATTCACCGATCAACCTCGACGTTCGCACCGGTCATAATCTGTCGCTGGAAGACGTGCTGTGGATTGGCAAAGGCAAGCCGCTGCTGCACGCCGATCGCGACGGCGCGGGCGACACAGCCTTGACCGAGGAAGAAGACAAAGCACGATTCACCTATCAGCGCGAAGTGTTCGTACCATGGCTGATCAAGCGTTTCACCGCGCTGTACCCCGACGAAATGCAAACGCCGGTGGACGAGGACAGTTGCGATTACACCGACGAAAGCGTTTGGGGGTATTCCAACTGGTACTTCACCGATAAAGGCCTGTACCTGGGACCGTACTTCGCCCGCGTGCAACGCAATTGCGATGACCCGGGCTGGTCAGTGCTGCCGTACGCCGTGGTCAAGCAACATCCCGGCGGCGTGGCGCTGCAATTGCCCTGAGGCTGGGTTACGCAAGTATTGCGGACTGGGTGCGTATGACTTCAAGCTGCACCCGGTCATCCCCCAGGATCACGCGCTCGTTTATACAAGGATGATTTGATGTTCAAAGGATTGTTTCGTCTGGCCGGCATTGTCGTGCTGGCGTGTTCAACATTTTCTACCGCGCTGTGGGCTGAAAACGGAACTCTGGTTTACACCGGAACCGTGGGCAAATCGCCCATTGTGCTGGAAGTGAGCGCCAACGGTAGTGAGGGGCGCTACTTCTACCAAAAGTACCGCAGTGATCTAGTACTCACCGGACAAAAAGAAGGCGATACCCTGATACTTGACGAGGGTAGCGAGTCTGACAATGAGGGTAAAAGTCTCCCGCAAATTCGCTTGCAACCCAACCCCGATGGTTGGTCCGGCGAATGGACCAGCCCACAAGGCAAAGTCCTCAAGGTCGAGTTGCAGCAAGCCAAGCTCCCGCCGGTGTCCGCCGAAACGTTACCCTATCTCGTCAGGCTCCATGACAAGGCGCCGTACGAATACCTACGTCTGCAAGGCCTGAAACTCAAACAAGGACGGACCGAAACGTTCATGGGGTACACGCTGCAATGGTGGGGTGAGCCACAGACAAATATGGAAAGCTTTGAAGTGGTTTCGGGGTATACCGCAGAAACGCGCCAGCGTCTCAATCAGCACTTGATGGCGCGGTTGTGGCAGGGCGTGGTGGGGCATTTCGGGTGCTACGTCGATGGTAAACGGGGCTACTACAGTCAGGGAATTCAGCCGTTGTGGATGACGTCCTCCGTCATGAGCGCGACTATCTCATTCGACTACTACTGCGGTGGTGCGTACCCGGATCAGTACAATGAGGCACTCAATCTCGATACCCGTACCGGGCAAGTCCTGACGCTTGATGACGTGCTGTGGGTGGGGCAGGGCAAACCACTGCATTTCGAGCAAACCTACGACTACGATGAACCTTCATCCGAGTCATCCGATACCTATTTCGACTACCGCTCCAAGGAGCTGGCGCCTTGGCTGGTGGCGCAACTGCTTAAGCTCTATCCCAAGGAAATGACGACAACGCCTGAAGGGGAGAACGAATGCGGCTACAACGACGACTACCCTTGGCGCTATCCGGACTGGTACTTCACCGAAAAAGGCATCAAGTTAGAGCCGTCCTTCCCTCACGTAGCTGCCGTGTGCCGAAACATTGGCTGGGGTGTCTTGCCTTACAGCCTCATCAAACAACATCCCGGTGGTGTAGCGCTGCAACTCTGAGGCTGGGTTGCACAAATATTGCGGACTGGTGGGTGCGTCTGCTGCACCCGGCCATCTCCCGCGAGCACGCGTTCATTTATACAAGGATGATTTGATGTTCAAGGGGCTGTGGCGTTTGATCGGCATTGTTGTGCTGGTGTGCTCAACATTTTCTACTGCGCTGTGGGCCGACGGCGGCAAGCAGGTTTACATCGGAACGTTAGGCCAGTCGCCAATAGTGTTGGAGATGAACACCTATAACCCTGAGGACGTGAGCGGGCGCTACTTCTACCAAAAATACCGCAAGGACTTAATGCTCGGTGGTAGAAAGGACGGCGAGACGCTGGTAGTCGATGAGGGCAACAATAGCGATCATGGGGGCACGCCGCGTCCGAAAATTCGTCTTCGGCCAACGCCCAATGGCTTGTCCGGGGAATGGACCAGCCCCCAAGGCAAAGTCCTGAAGATAGAATTACTGCAAGCTGAACTACCACCGGTTCCTGCGGGTACTTTGCCCTATCTCGCTCTGCTTCATGATGTGGCGCTTTATGAGTACTTGCGCCTGCAAGGTATGAAACTCAAACAAGGCAAGACCGAAACCTTCATGGGCTACACACTGCAATGGTGGAGCGAGCCGCAATCCGGGATGTCGTTGTTTGAAGTGGTTTCGGGTTACACCGCCGAAGAGCAGCAACGCATCAATCAGCAGTTGATGGGGCGTTTGTGGCAGCAAGTTGTCATCTTTCACGATTGCCTCACCCAGGTCGGTATGAACGCCTACAGCCAAACGGCCGATCCGTTGTGGATGTCACCCTCGGTGATCAGCGTGAACATCAGGGCCGAGTCCAACTGTGGCGGGTCCTATTCCGATGAGGACGACATGCCATTCAGTCTCGATACCAAGACCGGCAAGACCCTGGCGCTGGAAGATGTGTTGTGGATAGGACAGGGTGAACCGAAGCATTACGAACTGAGCCAGCTCGACGACAAAGCGTCTTATGACGCGTATCTCGACTATTCCGAATACCGCACCAAAGAATGGGCACCGTGGCTAGTGGGTCAATTGCGTACGCTCTACCCCGAGCAAGTCACCAGCTCGACTGATCGAAATGATGATTGCGTCTACGGTGAAGAGCAGTCGTGGATCTTCCCTTCCTGGTACTTCACCGACAAAGGCATCAAGTTGCTGCCTGCATTTGCCCACAACCAAGCCATGTGCCGAAATGTGGAATGGAGCATCCTGCCGTACAACCTGATCAAACAACACGCTGGGCATGTGGCATTGAAGTTGCCCTGACACTGAATTACTTATCCGCCAACCCCGGCGCTTCACGAATAATGAAGTGATCCAGGTTCTCAATATTGGCACTGAACACCCCGAACGTCTGTTCGGGGTTTTTCTTGCTCGGCACCTGCTTCAACTCCGGCGTCACCCCATAAAAGAAGCAATACAACTCTGCTTCACTGTCGACGGCGTGCTTGATCTCTTCCAGAAACGCTTTGCGCTTGCGGTAGTTGTCGATCAGCTTCTTGCTCAGGTAAACATTGACTGAGTAAGGCTTCTTCTTCGCCTCGTCCGGTTGCTTGAACCAGACTTTCTGTTCGAAATCGATGCGAAAGCTCTGCGTGTAATCCTTGATCTCCTTGATCTTGCCCCAGTAAATCAGCCCCTTATTGTCCTGCAGATATTCGATCTTCTTGAAGAACGACCCATAAGGCGCCGAGTGCTCGCCAATCTTCAGCGGCATGCGCTTGAGCAACTCCTTGTCCTCGAAGTTCGACACAAAACACTCCACCGGATGGGCGAAGACACTGGTCTTGTCCGGCGCCGACTCTCGGCTCTGTTGCTCGACGTTACTGGCTGCTGAAGTGGGTGTTGGGTCATCCCGCATAACATCCGCCGCCACGGCTGGGTTCGACGGCTTGCGCACATACTCACGCCGAGTCAGCAACAACTCTGACGGGAAATGTTCCTCCCGACTGTCATCCGACTCCGCCCCGTCCACCTCCAGGCCCGACGCCGGCGTCTTCAGACTGACATAAGGACAACCCTCGACATGCCGCGTGCTGGGGATGTTCTTGAAGTGTGGCGTACGCACGTAATTCACGTTCTTGGCGTTGAACGTCCCCAACACGTTGGTCGAATCAAACGCCGAACGGCAGGCATCGTTCGGGCACTGGAAATGCTCCTTGGCGGAATCGAAATCCATGGTTTCGTCGAAATTCAAATCGCGCACGTCATAGATCGACAGCTTTTCGTCGAGGCTGAGGCAGTAGGCGAGGTCGAATTTCATGGGCTATCAGGCTCTTTGAGGGGATCGTTTTTATAGTCGCTAAGCGCTCGTCCTGCACAGTTTTTTCCACAACACGATCTACTTCTCTGTGCGGCTTTACCAGTGATGGCAATGTAGCTACCGTTGTAGGATAAATTTCCTGCGGCTGTGCGCTATTTCCTACGTCGAGTTTCGGTTTCTGCAACCCGTGTCGACCGTGATCGAGCCGCACCCCGCGATGACCATTTGCTCACGTAGCAAGGATAGCGACTCGATGACTTCGCCTGCACTTAACCAAATCTTGTTTGGCCCACCGGGAACCGGTAAGACATTCGCCACTATCGAGGCTGCGCTGGAAATTCTTGCTCCTGAGTTTCTTCGGGCCAACAAAGGCAAACGGGTGGCTTTAAAGAAGCACTTTGATGAGTTAGCCGAAGATGGGCACGTTGAGTTCGTCACCTTTCATCAAAGCTTCAGCTACGAAGACTTCGTCGAAGGTCTACGTGCTGAAAGCGGAGAAGATGGGCAATTGCACTACGAAGTCGTCGATGGTGTGTTCAAAAAAATGTGCACATCTGCCGTGGCCAAGGTAAAGCACCCCGGTGCTCTATTTATAAAGGGGGAGTCATTTGGTTCGGGGTACATAGTCGCGAGTGCATCTACTGAGTTGCTGAGCTTGGTTAAACCTAATGGTAAAGAGCTACCGATTGGGATGAGTATTCTTCACACGCTCGCTGAATATGTGCGCGCAGGGCGGTTAACCGTCGCAGATGTTCGCAACAAGCTAGTTTTTGACAAAGTGTCAGAAACTAAGCTGGAACCATATCTCATCAATGGCTACAACAATATTTTGCCGGTTTTGGTTCAGCGCATTTTGGATACGTCATCCGAAGACGCAAAGGTCAAGGAGACAACTCAATCCAGCAACGCACGCGTACTCATCATCGATGAAATAAATCGCGGTAATATCTCTCGGATCTTCGGTGAGCTGATCACTCTCATCGAGCCATCCAAGCGTGCAGGAGCTGATGAGGCATTAAAGGTGACGCTGCCGTATTCGAAGGATCATTTCAGCGTTCCGAGTAATGTCTACCTCATAGGCACCATGAACACCGCTGATCGTTCATTGGCTGGTCTAGATATCGCGCTGCGTCGTCGTTTCACGTTCCGCGAAATGCCGCCTAAGCCTGAGCTGCTGAAAGACGTCACCGTGGGGGAGCTCAATGTTGGCCAACTCCTAATAGTGATGAATCAACGAATTGAGATGCTGTTAGACCGAGATCATTGCTTAGGGCACGCGTATTTCATGCCGTTAGAGAATGAGCCAACGCTTGAGCGATTGGGCCAAATCTTTCGCGAACAAGTGCTCCCATTGCTGCAAGAGTATTTTTTTGAAGACTGGCTACGGATTCAATGGGTCCTTAACGATCATCGCAAGGCCCCTGAAAACTGCTTTATCGCACAGGCGCTATTCAACTCAGGATCTTTGTTTGGCGATCAAGTGGTGCTAAGTAACCAAAATAACCAATGGATGATCAATGAAGACGCCTTTGCTCGGATCGAGTCTTTTTGGGGTGTCATTGATCACCAAGCAGTACCTCCAAAGGTCCAGGAGGCTATCGAAGCTGAAAAAGACGACATCCAGGTTCGTCAGCTTGAAAGCGGATCAATCGAGGTTTTAAAGTCTGGGAAGATCGTCAGCCCATCTAAACCTATTTTGCGAGAGCTTGCCGCAGCGCATGGCCTGACAACACACCATGCAAGTGGTCTTGAGTTTAATACTCGCCATCTTGGTGCGGCCGTAATCAGCGCATTGAAAGGCGTGACGGTGTGAAACCCGTCATCACGGTCCGTGAGTACGCGAGGCTGACGACAGATAAAATCACTGAGCCGACGTTGGATCTTGCCCAGGTATCGGTTTCCGCCTTTGACTGGCTGTGCAAATTGAATGCTACTTTCAGCAATGCTGGAGCTGCACTGGTTCAGCTTGAAAATCGGTGTTTACTCAAACTCGACAACTACGTTGGTGTGTTGGAAACACCCTGTGGCACGCGTCTTGAAATTCTCCCCAAACATTTTGAGCGAGAGGACTGCATTAAGCAGAGCAGAGTGTTGTTGCGGCGCATGATCCAAGTTTCTCTAGATTTACCCACCCGTGAAGTCGGCGCGGCAGATCTTCAAAATTTCGATGCACCGCTGAGCGAATGGGTTATGGGCCGATTCCTACTGGCTCTGGATCACTTGATCAAGCGAGGTCTACGCTTTGACTACCAGCGCGTAGAGGAGGAACAACGGTTCCTACGTGGTCAATTGGATGGGGTTAAGCAAATGCGCCAACCCCCTGGGCGCCAGCACCATTTCCAGATTCGACACGATATCTATTTGCCCGACCGACCAGAAAACCGCTTACTCAAATTCGCGCTAGATGAGGTCTGCAAAGCAACAAAGGATGCTGGTAACTGGCGTCTGGCTCACGAGTTAAGACGTGTGTTGTTAGAGGTTCCTAGAAGCCGCAATGTGCAGCAGGATTTCAACCAATGGAGCAGCGAGCGGCTGATGGCGCATTACGTGCCAGTGAAACCCTGGTGTGAGCTGATTATCAAGCAAAAGATACCTTTGGCGGTCGCCGGAGAGTGGCATGGCATGAGCTTGTTGTTTCCTATGGAGAAGCTATTTGAGCGCTATGTAGCTGCGAGTCTAGACAAGGATCTGCTGCAAGACGCTCGACTTAAAACTCAAGCCCACACTGAATATTTGTGTCAGCACAAAGGCAAAAACTTCTTCCAATTACGACCGGATTTGATGGTTCTCCATCAGAACAAAAGTTGGGTGCTAGACACAAAATGGAAGCGGTTGAACTCATCTGGTGAGGATAAGAGCTACGGTTTGAAGCAGTCCGATTTCTATCAGTTGTTTGCCTATGGCCACAAATACCTAGCGGGCGAGGGGGAGTTGGTGCTGGTTTATCCAAGACGATCTGCGTTTGATGCGCCGTTGCAGGTATTCGAGTTTGCGCCGGAACTCAAGCTTTGGGTGCTGCCGTTTGATATGGAACGTGGCGTACTGTTAGGTGCTCCTGAAGGATTCCCGCTTCACTCTCAGCAGCTACAATCGAGTGAACAGTCCGCGTGATGCTCAACGCTCCCAATCAAGTGGGGGCAGAAAGCTGCACCCATCTTTAGCGACTTTCTAAAATAGAAATAGCCGTGAAGCTTTCCTCCACCAAGATGTTTGCTGTTGGGTCAGCAGGATGCAAGGCATGTCCCGCATCCGAATCCATAGTTCATTCTGCCAATGCAGCAAACTCAGTTGCATCGTTTAAACAGCCTACGGATAGGTCTACTCGTTGCTCTCCAGCCATGCTAATACCTTGGTTGCGCATTGATCCGGTGGGAATACTGGGTAAAACACCTGTCTGATTTTTCCGTCTTCTAATATCAGAGCTAAACGCTTGTAAAACAATTGGCCGTACGCTTGAAATGTGGGCAGGCCGAGTTTGTCTCGCAGAATGAAGTTTGAATCGTTCAAGAGTATGAAGGGTAGCTTTGTTCGTTGCTTGAACTCGATCTGTTCGGCCGCACTCTGTCCGCTGACACCGAATACCTGATACCCCATCTTCTTAAACTGCTCGTAACGCTCGCCAAAGCCCAGTGACTGCAAGGTGCAACCCGGTGCTCCTGGAATAGCATCCCAGTCTGGTATGGGGTCTTTGCCAGGTACGCCGGTGGCCGGGTAGATATAGACTATTGTTTTCCCGGCGTGTTTAGCCAGATTCCAGAGTTTGCCCTCTGTGGACGTCAATTCGATTTCCGGCAACCGCATTCTCGCTAGATGATCACACGCACCGTCATCCTGCGGGACAGGCAAGTCAGGAGGAAGCGTATAGGGATTAGGTTGTTGGTCAGTCATGCTTGTTCCTTGTCTGTTGCAGGCTGGTTCATTACCAATGCGAATTGCCTGGTCTGTTCATATTGTTCCAACCGATTCCGAACGTAACTCGCCGCGGCGAGAGCCCGCTCCCATGAACGGGGGGTGGCCATTTCCACCGTGTTCAATTGTACTTTCGCATGATGGGCACAGTCTTGCATTAAGCCGATGAGGGTTGTTGTATGAAGGTTGCTTAACCTGAAATAATAACGCCCGTGCACGTTAATAACTGCAACAAAGCCAAGCTCGTTCAGTAAACAGAACAAGAGATAAGGTATCAGGCCGTAAGGTGCACTGTGCAGGGTCAATATGCCCTGGCGATGAACGCCAAAGCGAAGTAGCAGGTTATACAGGAAGATTTGTACAGCCTGTTCAGGCGGTAGCAGTTTTACCGCAAATCCGAAAGCATTCAAATCCGCGCGGAATTCTTCAAGGTAGATAAGCGGCCACACGGTTTTTCCGCCGGGTGCGAAATAACCATCGTTCTGTTTGGTAGAAACATCATAGGCGATGAAGTGCCCGGCCTCATGCACCATATATTCATTGGCGATGGTCGCTTGCAAGTCGCTTAAATGCCCCATGGCGTGCTGATAGTCTTCAGCACAGAACAGCGTCTGGACAAATTTTTTCCGCTGGATCCAGTTCTGCCACGACTTAAGCACATCGACAATATTTTCCAGCATGGCATCGCTGTCGGGGGCGGGGATGAATAGGTCATGCTTGTAGAGAATGTCCGGCTCGGAGGCGAATTTGCCGAAACGTTGACTGATTAGCGCAGGCCGCAACGCCACCTGTGCCTGTCCAGTCCAGAACGGATGGGCCCGTAATGCCTCATTGATACCCGCATTGCCCAGCAAACCCGGGCCGCCATACCATTCACCCTCCAGTGCTGATGTGGCATAGTCTCGCCGGCTTTGTACGCGGTACTGTCCATGGAGAGAGAAGTGCGACATTGCTGACTCCGTCCTATATCTGTAACAACCTGTGCGGCATCAGATCGCGACTGCCAAGCCAGCGGACTATCAGTTCGTCCAGCTGGCGTAACGCCGTTAAAGGTAAACGGCAGCTTGAGCTGCTCACTACGCAGCCGCGCAGTGCCTGTTCGATGCAGGTTCTCACTGCATCAGTCAACTTGAACTGGGTGAGTCGTTCGCCTAGCAGGCTAGTCAGCATCAACCAAGTGGCGGGGCAGTTGGCGGCTTCCAACAAGTGGTTGGTGATGGCCACCGACCATGGATTGAGCGGATTGTCGGATTCGCTTGGCTTGGCATGCCGGGAGAAAGCTTTAGCAACTCCCCCGCAGGCGATGATCTGATCGTGGTCGCGAGCAAAGCCGAGCGCCCGAAAAGCACTCTTGCATAGTCCGTCGACTAGAAAAGCCTGATCGACATCGCGCAAGCGGGCCGTCTGGGGAAACTTTTCCGTGCCGAGATGGCTGGTCAGCGCTTCCCACAAGTTAGGGAGATTGCGGGCTGCATTCTGCTCAACCGGTAGCCGCAGGTATATTTCATCGCCGTGCTGCTCCTGTTGAATGTCGTCCAGGCTACAACATAGAAAATAGAAGCCGAGCCAGGCATTGCGCAACGCGCGCTCCAATACAGCTGCTTCCACTTCGGTAGCGGAGTCCAATAATTGACCGAGCCCCTCGGCATGGCCATGGTTGACGTCTATCTGGATATGTTGTTTCCAGGTATTGAATAAACCTTTGATGTCGTATTGATCCTCTACGACTTGATAGAAATCGTTGCTGGCGCTGGCGAAAGCGATGCTCGACTCTTGAAAATAGGCGATCAATAAATGTCCTAATGGATCGGTTTCTGCAACTTGCAGGCAGTGCTCTTCAAATGCCAGTGAACCAGGTAGAGGCACATAGGATTTCACATCAGCCAGACTTACGCCTTGCAGCAAGGGCGTATCCAGAGAGTAGAACGCATCACAGTGCCAATATTCTTCCAGTGCATCCTGTTGAAAGAATTGAGTCGAGATTGTTTCTTTTCCCAAGGCCGCCATTCGGGCCGCTACAATGCCAGCGGCGCGAGAGATGTGATAGTTGTGTATTAACCAGGCCAACAATACATTGCGGTTGGACTTTCCGGTTCTTATTTGTTCCCAAGCGAGATGGGCATAATAGGTTGCGTACCATTCGGAACGGAGCGGATCAAACAGCGCTTTTATTTCTTTAAGAGAATAGTGCATTTTTTCAATCGATGTGAAACAGCCCTGTGCGCTGAGCAGATTTACCAGCGGATTGGCCATCGGATTCTCCAGTGCCTGGGCACGGGATATCCGTCGATCAAGCAGGTCTTTTATGACGGGTTGAGCGTTCACCCAACTGACAGGAAGTTTCACTTCCCACAGCGCGTATGCAATTGTTGTCTTGTCGTTCGAGAACACCACAGAGACGTTATCTTTTAAGCGTTCGCTGACAAGACTGGTGGCTTCCTTGCTTTGCATGATCTTTAACCCTTTGGCTTCTTGTTCGCTGCACTTCCTTGCACAAGTGACAAGCACTTGTGCAAGGGCACTTGGGTTAGCGCACGATGACTGATGCAGCCTTGGTGATGACTCGAACTTCGGTTCCTTTCGGTAGTTCGAGGATATCCAGTAGCTGATGGATTTTTTCCGGTTTGTCGTGCAGGGATGTCAGATTGCCTTTCAGGACTACGGGATTATCCGATTGTTTCGAGAAGATCTGGAGTTCTGTCTCCGTACTTTCCGCATTGTATTTTCCAGACATGGCTTTGCTCCTTCTAGCAGGTCATTGGAAATAATATGCGCACAGGGATGGCTCTGCTCCTTGAGCGCCTTGGCATCAATCATGAACGCGTGCCTGAAAGGAACGTATCCATACGATGTAATAAAAAACGATAGTTCCGTTTCATGGATCATGAACCCCTCTCGGACCAACGGCGGGGTGTTTGGTTTTGCGAGGGCTTTGGTCGGGCGTGACCCCGGCTCGGACGTAGCCTTCGGTAACGGCTACGAGGTGCGTGTGCTCTTCTTCCCAAACTAAAAAGCCCTGAACAAGTCAGGGCTTTTTGATTTTTCCAATCTGCCGATTCAGATCACAACCGGCCGTGGCTAGCTCCAGGAATCAATCCCAGCTCAACGCCCCACCAGTCTGATACTCAATAACCCGAGTCTCAAAGAAATTCTTCTCTTTCTTCAAGTCCATGATCTCGCTCATCCAAGGGAACGGGTTAGTCGTCCCTGGATACTCTTCCTTCAACCCAATCTGCGACAAACGACGGTTAGCGATGAACTTCAGATAATCCTCCATCATCGCCGCATTCATGCCCAACACCCCACGAGGCATGGTGTCACGAGCGTATTCAATCTCCAGCTGAGTCCCCTGCAGAATCATCTGGCTCGCTTCTTCCTTCATCTCAGCATCCCACAAATGCGGGTTTTCGATTTTGATCTGGTTGATCACGTCGATGCCGAAGTTCAGGTGCATGGATTCGTCGCGCAGGATGTACTGGAACTGCTCGGCGACGCCGGTCATTTTGTTGCGGCGGCCCATGGAGAGGATTTGGGTGAAGCCGCAGTAAAAGAAGATGCCTTCCAGAACGCAGTAGTAGGCGATCAGGTTGCGCAGCAACTCTTTGTCGGTTTCGACGGTGCCGGTTTCGAACTTCGGATCGGAGATCGAACGGGTGTATTTCAGGCCCCAGGTGGCTTTTTTCGCGACCGATGGGATCTCGTGGTACATGTTGAAGATCTCGCCTTCATCCATGGCCAACGATTCGATGCAGTACTGGTAGGCGTGGGTGTGGATCGCCTCTTCGAAGGCCTGGCGCAGGATGTACTGGCGGCATTCCGGGTTGGTGATCAGGCGGTACACGGCCAGGACCAGGTTGTTGGCAACCAGGGAGTCGGCGGTGGAGAAGAAGCCGAGGTTGCGCATCACGATGCGGCGCTCGTCGTCGGTCAGGCCTTCCGGGTTTTTCCAGAGGGCGATGTCGGCGGTCATGTTGACTTCTTGCGGCATCCAGTGGTTTGCGCAGCCGTCCAGGTACTTCTGCCATGCCCAATCGTACTTGAATGGGACGAGCTGGTTGAGGTCGGCGCGGCAGTTGATCATGCGCTTTTCATCGACAGCTACACGGGCGGAGGCGCCTTCCAGTTCGGCGAGGCCTTCGGCGACGTCGAGGGAATCCAGGGCAGCCTTGGCGCGGGCGATAGCGGCGGAGTCCGTCGCGGTCACGGCGCGGGCCTCTTGAGCGGCGGCACCACCGGCGCTGTCGAGGCGGTCCATGTTGGCTTCAGAAGCGTGGCCGGCATTGGCGCCTTTTACAGCGACTTCGCCGTCATCTTCTTTGTCGAATTCGTCCCAGCTCAGCATGACGTGTCGTCTCCTGCGTGAGGGCCAGATTGCCCGTGTGAAAACTGATAGGTTGGTTTTTCACACGGCCGGTTCTGGCCGCGTTGGATCTAAAGGAAATCGTTTTTTGCAGCAGTACAACGCAGGCAATAAACAGAATTTTGTACGGGTGTTCCGAAGCCACTGATGGGCGCAGAAAAGGTGAACCGCTCTGCGTGGGCTTCAGACTGGCTTTTCACCCCTGTAAGGGAATATTGCAGGCCCGTTTAAGTGCGCATTATAAGGAAATTTTCGGCCCCGTGGTGCGGCGAAATGGCACTCGGAGCGGTCGGCGGGGGGCGTTTTCAGGTTGGAGCGAGGGTTTACAGGGCTTTGGCGGAGGAAGTTTTTTTTTCGTCTGTTTTGGCTGGTTTTTGACGGTAAGGGCTGGGTGTTTGCGTTGTTGTGGTCTGCTGTTGTGTTGCAAGCCAGGTGGGGCGGGGCTTTCAGGGGAGGGGGAGCATTTTTGTGGGCGAGATTGAGTGCAGTTTTTGGCTGAAAATATTCTTGGAATAGGTTGCTCAAAAAACAACCAGAAACGGCGTTTTTTACTACATGTAGTGGTTTTTGTCGATTTTTGACCACTCCAGACACAACTAAGCCCGACCGAAGTCGGGCTTTTATGTCGTGTTCGATTTTCAGCTGAAACGAGCTGCACCTACGTGGTCAGAACCGTCGGCAGCGACTTTGGCTGCGCCAGTGTGATCAGAACCATCAGCAGCGACCTTGGCGGCGCCAGTGTGATCGAAGCCATCTGAAGCGAAAGACGCCGAACCGGTGTGGTCGTAACCGTCAGAAGCGACAGCCGCTTCAGTGAAA
Organism: Pseudomonas cucumis; assembly: GCF_030687935.1. GTDB lineage: Bacteria > Pseudomonadota > Gammaproteobacteria > Pseudomonadales > Pseudomonadaceae > Aquipseudomonas > Aquipseudomonas cucumis. Next base: position 1,569,343 of record NZ_CP117454.1, read on the forward strand.
GTAGCCGAGCCAGTGCGGTCGTAGCCATCGGCGGCGAAGGTGTTGGCGGCCAGGACGGAAAGGGTCAGGGCGAGGATCAGTTTGGTTTTCATGGTAGTGGCTCCAGGTTCGTTGGCGTTGTGTGCCTTGGGTGTGGAATGAATACTACGCCAAGTAATTTGATTGAAAAGTGCAAATAAATGCTTAAAACAATCGTATTTGTCGATACAAGGCTCGGCACTTCATCTGGTCTCTAAAAAAGGATGGGTCGAGCCTCGGGAGATAAAAGTGGGGCGGATCAGCCGTTAGAACAGCCGTTACCCATGACGCTGTAACGCAGAATGTGTCGCTGACCTTTGGAGTCGTCGTATTCCATTTTGGCCGGAACCACTTCGCAGACATTCGGGATTTCGCTCATCGATATAACTTTGGCGATGTCCAGATGGGTGGAGTAGGTGTATTCCTCGACGACGGGTTGTTGCTGTGCGACATCAGTCGGGGCCTCATCCGCCATGGCGGTTGCGCACAGACTGCTGAGGGCCAGAACCAATAAAGCTTTCATTTCAGTTTTACCTTTCTAAGGTCGAGTGGGGTCACGCAATCTTTTGGGGATTGCGTGTGGAGCTTTAATAAAGAGTCTTGGATTAACTGCCTTCGTGGGGGCTGCAACTGGGTTAATCACGTTGCCGTGTTGGCGAGGCTGATTTTAGGCCTGGGGGTGGCGTGCATATAGCCGTGCTTTTGATAAACACCTTTGGCAGATTTGGTAACAATCCCCGAGAGCCCACCCATCTCCACTGCGCAGAATCTGCCGAAGACTGCGATCTTTCGACTGAAAAAGCCGAAGATCAAAAGATCGCAGGCTTCACCTGCTTCTACGGAGGCCCTAACAGCCGGGCTTGAGCGCCTCGTCGCGGTATAGCCACATTTTGTAGGGGCTTGTTACTACCATCGTCGAATGGTTCTATAGGCCCGGCCCGGCTACAACTGGGGCCATACAAAAACAACTATTCCACCGAGGTAAGAAAGATGAGTGCGGCTTCTTTGTATCCCGTTCGTCCCGAGGTAGCAGCCAACACGCTGACTGACGAGGCCACCTATAAGGCCATGTACCAGCAGTCGGTCGTCAACCCGGACGGCTTCTGGCGCGAACAAGCCAAGCGCCTCGACTGGATCAAGCCTTTCACCACGGTGAAGCAGACGTCCTTCGACGATCACCATGTCGACATCAAATGGTTCGCCGACGGCACGCTGAACGTTTCCTACAACTGCCTCGACCGTCATCTGGCCGAGCGCGGCGATCAAATCGCGATCATTTGGGAAGGGGATGACCCTGCCGAAAGCCGCAACATCACCTACCGCGAGCTGCACGAAGAAGTGTGCAAGTTCGCCAACGCCTTGCGCGGCCAGGATGTGCACCGCGGCGACGTGGTGACGATCTATATGCCGATGATCCCCGAAGCCGTGGTCGCCATGCTGGCGTGCGCCCGGATCGGCGCGATTCACTCGGTGGTGTTCGGTGGTTTCTCGCCGGAAGCCCTGGCCGGTCGCATCATCGACTGCAAATCCAAAGTGGTGATCACCGCCGACGAAGGCATTCGTGCCGGCAAGAAGATCCCGCTCAAGACTAACGTCGACGACGCGCTGACCAACCCGGAAACCAGCAGTATTCAGAAAGTCATCGTGTGCAAGCGCACCGGTGGCAACATCAAGTGGAACCAGCATCGCGACATCTGGTACGAAGACCTGATGAAAGTGGCGGGCAGTGTCTGCGCGCCGAAAGAGATGGGCGCTGAAGAAGCGCTGTTCATCCTTTATACCTCCGGCTCCACCGGCAAGCCGAAGGGTGTGCAGCACACCACTGGCGGTTACCTGCTGTATGCGGCGATGACCCACGAGCGCGTGTTCGACTATCGCCCGGGCGAAATCTACTGGTGCACCGCCGACGTCGGCTGGGTCACCGGCCACAGCTATATCGTCTACGGCCCATTGGCCAACGGCGCGACCACGCTGCTGTTCGAAGGCGTGCCGAACTATCCGGACATCACCCGGGTGGCGAAGATCGTCGACAAGCACAAGGTCAACATCCTCTACACGGCGCCAACCGCGATCCGCGCAATGATGGCGTCGGGCAAAGCCGCTGTGGAAGGTGCCGATGGCAGCAGCCTGCGTCTGTTGGGTTCGGTCGGTGAGCCGATCAACCCGGAAGCGTGGGATTGGTACTACAAGAATGTCGGCCAATCCCGTTGCCCGATCGTCGACACCTGGTGGCAAACCGAAACCGGCGGCAACATGATGAGCCCGCTGCCGGGCGCTCACGCCCTCAAGCCGGGTTCTGCGGCGCGACCGTTCTTCGGTGTGGTGCCAGCGTTGGTCGACAACCTGGGCAACATCATCGAAGGCGTGGCCGAGGGCAACCTGGTGATTCTCGATTCGTGGCCGGGCCAGGCGCGCACGCTGTACGGCGACCATGACCGCTTCGTAGATACTTACTTCAAGACCTTCCGTGGCATGTATTTCACTGGCGACGGCGCACGCCGCGACGAAGACGGTTACTACTGGATCACCGGGCGTGTGGATGACGTGCTTAACGTTTCCGGGCACCGCATGGGCACCGCCGAGATCGAAAGCGCGATGGTCGCTCACCCGAAAGTCGCCGAGGCGGCGGTGGTGGGTGTGCCGCACGACATCAAGGGGCAGGGCATTTATGTCTACGTAACCCTGAACGGTGGCGAAGAGCCGACCGAGCAATTGCGTCTGGAACTGAAAAACTGGGTGCGTAAAGAGATCGGCCCGATTGCTTCGCCAGATGTGATTCAGTGGGCGCCGGGGCTGCCGAAAACCCGTTCGGGCAAGATCATGCGCCGGATTCTGCGCAAGATTGCTACGGCCGAATACGATGGGTTGGGGGATATTTCAACCCTGGCCGATCCGGGTGTGGTGCAGCATCTGATTGATACGCACAAGACCATGAACGTCGCTTAACAGCGGTTCTTGAGTCATCGAAGCCCTGCCAGGTGTTGAGCCTGGTGGGGTTTTTTCGTCTTGATCGTTCCCATGCTCTGCGTGGGAATGCCGCCATGGACGCTCCGCGTCCGCCGTTGACGCTGTGACGCAGAGCGTCACGGGATGCATTCCCACGCGGAGCGTGGGAACGATCAGCGGGAGTGCCAATAATTATCGGTGTCAGCCGTAGGCCAATTCCCACTGTTACCCATCCCCCTTCAAGTTACTGAATGTGTAACCGCACGCTCGACAACGAGGCATTGGGAAACGCAAAGCCCCGTTTCAGGGCCTCTCAACCGGCATGAAAAATAAGACACAACGCTGCGCTTGCCGGATTAGAAGGGTTTGCGAATAATAGGCCCGCAATTTGCAATATAGATCGGTTCACTGTCTTTTGCTCTTGCATGAAATTGCAAGACTGTCAATGCGCTCAAGCGGCTTTCTCATTGCATCTGTAATTTGTTGTCGCATTGAAGAAATATCGGCTTCGGGCCTGTCGTTAGAATGCCGATCACTCGCTCGTCGTTGCCTGCGTTGAAATCAGCGCACGGTTCCTAGGACGCAGCACCGCTTTTGTGGTTTAACCCATTCGCATATTGGGCTGTCGCTCACTCTGCCGTTTTTGCCCTTTACCGATGGAGTCCCAAGATGAAGAAACTTGTGCTGCTTGGCGCCCTGGCGCTGTCCGTGCTGTCCCTGCCGACCTTCGCCGATGACAAGCCCGTAAAAATCGGTATCGAAGCAGCTTACCCTCCGTTCGCCTCCAAGGCGCCGGACGGCAGCATCGTTGGTTTCGACTACGACATCGGCAACGCCCTGTGCGAAGAGATGAAGGTCAAGTGCGTGTGGGTCGAGCAAGAGTTCGACGGCCTGATCCCTGCGCTCAAAGTGCGCAAGATCGACGCGATCCTGTCGTCCATGTCGATCACTGAAGACCGCAAGAAGTCCGTGGACTTCACCAACAAGTACTACAACACCCCGGCTCGCCTGGTCATGAAGGCTGGCACTCAGGTCAGCGACAGCCTGGCTGAGCTGAAGGGCAAGAACATCGGCGTGCAACGTGGTTCGATCCACGAGCGTTTCGCCCGCGAAGTCCTGGCCCCGCTGGGTGCCGAGATCAAGCCTTACGGTTCGCAGAACGAAATCTACCTCGACGTGGCTGCCGGTCGCCTCGACGGCACTGTGGCAGACGCTACCCTGCTGGATGACGGTTTCTTGAAAACCGACGCCGGCAAGGGCTTCGCCTTCGTTGGCCCGGCCTTCACCGACGTCAAATACTTCGGCGACGGCGTGGGTATTGCGGTTCGCAAGGGCGACGCGCTGAAAGACAAGATCAACACCGCGATCGCGGCCATTCGCGAGAACGGCAAGTACAAGCAAATCCAGGACAAGTACTTCGCCTTCGATATCTACGGCAAGTAATCGTCCCCGCAACAAGTCCGAAATGGCGCAAGCAACAGGATCTCTGAGGTTTGCGCCATTTTTTCATCCCAACTTTCGAGGACCTGAATCATGTTGAAAGGCTACGGGGCTGTCATCCTCGATGGCGCATGGCTGACGCTTCAGCTCGCCTTGTCGTCCATGGCCCTGGCCATCGTTCTGGGGCTGATCGGCGTTGCGCTGCGTCTGTCGCCGGTGCGCTGGCTGGCCTGGCTGGGCGATCTGTATTCCACGGTGATTCGCGGTATTCCCGACCTGGTGCTGATCCTGCTGATTTTCTACGGCGGCCAGGACCTGCTCAACCGCGTCGCGCCGATGCTCGGCTATGACGACTACATCGACCTGAACCCGTTGGCCGCCGGTATCGGCACCCTGGGCTTCATCTTCGGTGCGTACCTGTCGGAAACCTTCCGTGGTGCCTTCATGGCAATCCCGAAAGGGCAGGCGGAAGCCGGCATGGCGTACGGCATGAGCAGTTTTCAGGTGTTCTTCCGGGTGTTGGTGCCGCAGATGATTCGTCTGGCGATTCCGGGCTTCACCAACAACTGGCTGGTATTGACCAAGGCGACCGCGCTGATTTCGGTGGTCGGTCTGCAAGACATGATGTTCAAGGCCAAGCAGGCGGCAGACGCTACCCGCGAGCCTTTCACCTTCTTCCTCGCAGTGGCGGCGATGTATCTGGTGATTACCAGTGTCTCGTTGCTGGCATTGCGTCACCTTGAGAAGCGCTACTCGGTAGGCGTAAGGGCGGCTGATCTATGATCTTCGACTACAACGTCATTTGGGAGGCCTTGCCGCTGTACTTCGGCGGCCTGGTGACCACCCTTAAATTGCTCGCGTTGTCGCTGTTTTTCGGTCTGCTGGCGGCGCTGCCGTTGGGGCTGATGCGCGTCTCCAAGCAGCCGGTCGTCAACATGAGTGCCTGGCTGTTCACTTACGTGATCCGCGGCACGCCGATGCTGGTGCAGCTGTTTTTGATCTACTACGGTCTGGCGCAATTCGAAGCGGTACGTGAAAGCTTCCTCTGGCCATGGCTGTCCAGCGCCACGTTCTGTGCGTGCCTGGCCTTCGCCATCAACACCAGCGCCTACACCGCCGAAATCATCGCCGGCAGCCTGCGCGCCACGCCGAATGGCGAGATCGAAGCGGCCAAGGCCATGGGCATGTCGCGGGTCAAAATGTATAAGCGGATCCTGCTGCCGTCGGCCCTGCGCCGGGCACTGCCGCAATACAGCAACGAAGTGATCATGATGCTGCAGACCACCAGTCTGGCGTCCATCGTGACCCTGATCGACATCACCGGTGCCGCGCGCACGGTCAACGCTCAGTTCTACTTGCCGTTCGAAGCCTACATCACCGCCGGCGTGTTCTACCTGTGCCTGACATTCATTCTGGTGCGCCTGTTCAAAATGGCCGAGCACCGCTGGCTGGGCTATCTGGCCCCGCGGAAGCATTGATATGGAACGCATCGATCATGCATTGCCGTGGAGCCACCTGGGCAGCGAACGCCGGATTTCGGTGTTCCGCTTCGGTGCTGGCGAGCGCAAGGCCTACATCCAGGCCAGCCTGCACGCCGATGAGCTGCCGGGGATGCGCACCGCCTGGGAGCTGAAAAAGCGCCTGACCGAACTCGAAGCCCAAGGCTTGCTGAACGGTGTGATCGAACTGGTACCGGTGGCCAATCCACTGGGCCTCGGTCAACTGCTTCAGGGTAACCATCAGGGGCGTTTCGAAGCCGGCAGCGGCAAGAACTTCAACCGGGATTTCGTCGAGTTGAGCGAGCCCGTGGCCGCTGAGCTCCAAGGACACTTGGGTGACGATCCTCACGCCAATATCCGTTTGATCCGTGAAACCATGAGCGATGTGCTGGCCGCCTTGCCACCGGCTGCCAGTCAGTTGCAAGGCATGCAGCGCATCTTGCTCAGCCATGCCTGCACCGCCGATGTGGTGCTGGATCTGCACTGCGATTGCGAAGCGGCGCTGCACATGTATGCCTTGCCGCAACACTGGCCGCATTGGCGTTCACTGGCCGCCCACTTGAACGTCAAGGTCGGGCTGCTGGCGGAAGATTCCGGCGGCAGTTCCTTTGACGAAGCGTGTTCGCTGCCATGGCTGCGCCTGTCGCGCCTGTTTCCGGATGCCCAGATTCCACTGGCCTGCCTGGCGACGACCATCGAGTTGGGCGGCCAATCCGATACCGGTCGCCCAGAGGCGATGGCTCACGCCGAAGGCATTCTGGCGTTCCTCGCGGAACAAGGCTTGATCAGTGGCGAATGGCCAAAACCTGCGCAAGACGCTTGCGAAGGCATGCCGTTCGAAGGCACCGAATTGCTGTTCGCGCCGCATCCGGGCGTGGTGAGTTTTCTGCGTAAACCCGGTGAGTGGGTTGAAGCGGGCGACGAGATTTTCGAAGTGATCGATCCGTTATCGGATCGGGTCAGCACGGTGTGTGCTGGTACGTCCGGGGTGCTGTTTGCCATTGAACGGCTGCGTTATGCCCAACCCGGTTTCTGGCTGGCCAAGGTGGCGGGGCGCGAAGCGCTGCGTCACGGGCGCTTGCTCAACGACTGACTGACTGTTTTTGTGAGAACCGACCGCATGTACAAACTTGAAGTCCAAGACCTGCATAAACGCTATGGCAGTCACGAAGTGCTCAAGGGCGTGTCCCTGAAAGCGGCGGCTGGCGATGTGATCAGCATCATCGGCTCCAGTGGCTCCGGCAAAAGTACTTTCCTGCGCTGCATCAACCTGCTCGAGCAGCCGCACGCGGGCAAGATTCTGCTCAACAACGAAGAGCTGAAACTGGTCGCCAACAAGGACGGCGCGCTGAAAGCCGCCGACCCGAAACAGCTGCAACGCATGCGTTCGCGCCTGTCGATGGTGTTCCAGCATTTCAACCTGTGGTCGCACATGACCGCGATGGAAAACATCATGGAAGCGCCGGTCCACGTGCTCGGTATGTCCAAAGCCGAAGCCCGCGAGAAGGCTGAGCACTACCTGAACAAGGTCGGTGTTGCGCATCGCAAAGACGCCTACCCTGGCCACATGTCCGGCGGTGAGCAGCAGCGTGTGGCAATTGCCCGTGCGCTGGCGATGGAGCCTGAGGTGATGCTGTTCGACGAACCGACTTCGGCCCTCGACCCTGAATTGGTTGGTGACGTGCTGAAAGTCATGCAGGCCCTGGCGCAGGAAGGCCGGACCATGGTGGTGGTGACGCACGAAATGGGCTTTGCCCGTGAAGTGTCGAACCAGCTGGTGTTCTTGCACAAAGGCGTCGTCGAAGAATGCGGCAACCCGCGCGAAGTGCTGGTCAATCCGCAGTCTGAACGTTTGCAACAATTCCTCTCGGGCAGCCTCAAGTAATCGCTCCCGTTACGCACCAAATTAGGTCATGCTGCGCACCGCGCGCCGATGGTCTAATTTGGTTGCAGCCGCCTTCGGCTTTAACACTGTTTTCGTTTCGGATTGCCCGCCCATGACTGCCCATCGAATTGGTTTCCTGATTTGGCCCAGCACTAAAGCTCTGACGCTTGCGCTGGCTGAGGAGGCCTTGCGTGTTGCCCAGCGTGTGCACCCGGATGTTGTTTACGAACTGTCGTTTTTGCAGGCCGAACCGCCAACCGAAGGCGCCTGGCAATTGCCGGGTGAGCCGTGGGCCGGCAAGCTCGAAAACTTCCAGAAACTGTTCCTGCTCGCCGATGAGCCTCCGACCTCGCTTGCACCAGCGCTCAGCAGTGGGCTGAAACAACTGGTGCGAGCCGGTTGTGTGATCGGCGGTTTGTCGGCCGGTGTTTACCCGTTGGCGCAACTCGGTTTGCTCGACGGTTATCGCGCTGCCGTGCATTGGCGCTGGCAGGACGATTTCGCCGAGCGTTTTCCGAAAGTCATTGCCACCAGTCACCTGTTCGATTGGGATCGCGATCGCTTGACCGCCTGTGGCGGCATGTCGGTTCTCGATTTGCTGTTGGCGGTGCTGGCCCGTGATCACGGCGCCGAACTGGCTGGCGCGGTGTCGGAAGAACTGGTGGTCGAACGCATCCGTGAGGGCGGCGAGCGCCAGCGCATTCCGTTGCAAAACCGCTTGGGCTCCAGCCATCCGAAGCTCACCCAAGCGGTGTTGCTGATGGAAGCCAACATCGAAGAACCGCTGACCACCGACGAAATCGCCCAGCATGTGTGCGTATCGCGTCGGCAGCTGGAGCGGATCTTCAAGCAATACCTCAACCGTGTGCCGAGCCAGTATTACCTGGAGCTGCGCCTGAACAAGGCCCGGCAAATGTTGATGCAAACCAGCAAGTCGATCATCCAGATCGGCCTGTCGTGTGGTTTCTCTTCGGGGCCGCATTTCTCCAGCGCCTACCGCAACTTCTTCGGTGCCACGCCGCGGGAAGATCGCAACCAGCGGCGCAGCAGCAGTCCATTCGAGTTGTCGTCGGTGCCGTCCGAACGCGGTTGACCACGAGCGACAACGCCATGGAGTCCGGCGCCATGGCGTTGGTTGTCTGATGCGTTCTTCAGTCCTCTATGTCGACGTCAGCACGGATGACAGCAGGCGGTTGCCCTATGGCATTGTCGACATTCAGCGTCTGACCCGTTTCGTGGTAGTAGGCCCGAATACGCTCCATGCTTGGTGCGGAGAAGGGATTGCCGCGCAAGTCGTAACGGTCGCTGATTTCCGCCGGGACTTCCATCAACTCTTGCGGCACTTCGGTGATCGCATTGCCCGACAAGTCAATCTCGTTCCACTGGAAGTTGCCAAGCACTCCATTGGGGAATTCGGTAATGCCTGTACCGCTCAGGTCCAGATCGGTAAGCCCCTGCAGGTTGCTCAGATCCGGGGTAAGCCCCAGCGGGTTATCCCGCAGATTCAGCACCTCAAGGTTATGCATGCCGGCCAGCGCGGTCACCGTGTCTGGCGTCAGGGTGACATTACACTCTGGCAGGCTCAATGCCGTCAGGCGCCCCATCTTGAAGAGTGCGTCGGGAAGATTGCCCAGGTTGTAATCTCGGATGGCAAGGTTGTCCAGGTTGGGGAATGATTCCAGGAATCGGCCGATCCGTGGCGAGTAATCGCCAGTACCGAGCAGAAACATTTCCGGCACATGACCGAAGTCGGCGCTCAGCGTCGGCAACTCGCCCAGGATCGACAGGTTCGAGGTGAATCCGTAGTTGTCGACATCCGAATCTTCCACCGGTGTTTTACGCCAGCAGGTCAGCAGCGCTTCTTTGAACGCCTCTCTCTTTTGCTCCTCCAGCAGTCGTTCGTCCGCGCTGAGCGGTTCCCCAGTGACGGGGTGGTCGGGTATGTCGGCCGCCCAGTCGGCAAGACTTCTGGTCAAGTTGCCGAGTTCGGCTTCCCGGTGTGTCAGTTCGTTTCGACCATCGACCAATGTACCGTTCAGGCGGTAGATGAAGCTGCTGGCCTGTTCATCGGTCAGGGCTGGGTACAGTGTCTGGGCACGAGCGATATCAGCTTGTTCGGCAAGTACGCCAAGATCTTCCCCGGTGCGGCGATAGTAGTCCTTGATCCGCTCTCGTGTGGCGGCGTTCAACGGATTGTTGCCGAAGTCGTAGCCCTTGCCGGCGGAGGCCGGCAGATTGAAGACTTCCGCGGGAAGTTCGGTGATGTGGTTAGTGTTGAGGACGACAGTTTCAAGTCCAGGATGGTTCAACAGCCCAGTTGGAAGCCCGGAAATTCCGATGCTGGCAAGATCGAGATATTCAAGTGCCGGCATGTTCCGGATATCGGGCAGCCTGCCCAGTGGATTGTTGTAGAGCTCCAGGCTTTTAAGGTGCGTGAGTGACGAAAGGGTGGCGCTGCCTTCTGCATTCAACACCACGGCGCAATGGCTCATGACCAGTTGTTCAAGTGCAGGCATCCGGGTGAGCGCCTGGGGCACTTGCTCCAAGGCCAGGTCGCGCAGTTCCAGGGTGTTCAGGCCGGTAAAACACTGGAGAAACCCATTGCTCGCCCGCAACTGAGGATTGCCGGTAATCGATAGCGTCATGACGTGGCCGAAGTCTGCACTCAATGCAGGGAGCTCGCCGATGAACGCCGGGTTCAAACTGAGCGTGCTCGTCCTCGACTCAGGTTGTTCTTGTGATCTTTCGCGCCAGAACTCTTCCATCTCCAGGCGAAACGCGATTCTGTCGGCGCGCTCCCGGGCTCGGTCATTCTCGCTCAGCAATACATTCGTTTCGGGATAATACTCAGGAATCTCGTCTATCCATTGGGCGAGCTCTTCGCTCAGTTGCCGGATTTCCGCTTCCCAGTGCGCGATCTGTATCCGCCCTTGTTCGATCGTGCCCGGCAGCAGATACAACACTCTCTCGGCGTCTTCAGTCGCCAGGAACGGAAACAGCGCGAGTGTACGATCGACATCCGCCCGGGACATCGAAACGCCAAAGTTCTGCCTGTGCCGCTGATAGTGGGCTTTTACTCGTTCGCGGCTGGCCGGGGTCAATGGGTTGTCGGTAAAGCTGAGTTGTTTGAGGCTCAGAGCGGAGACATTGAAGAGCTCGTCAGGCAGTTCGTTGATCCGGTTGTTATCGAAAATGCCGGCGACAAGGCGTGGATGCCCGAACAGGCCGTCCGGCAGATCTGAAATCCCGGTGTCGACCATTCGCACGTGAACCAGGGATGGCAGTGCGTCCAGTGCAGGGGGAACTCCCAGCGGGTTGTGGCTCAGGTTCAGGTATTGAAGCTGGCTCAGCGACGACAGGGTTGTCTGGGTTTCGGCGGTCAACGTCAGGGCACAATTTTCCATAATCAGGCGCTGCAGCGAAGGCATGCGCGTGAATGCCTGCGGAATTTGCTTCAAGCTGAAGTCATGCAGCTCCAGATGATGCAAGCCCGAAAAGGAGTCGAGGAAGGCATCGATGCCTCCCAAGGCGCCATTGCCATTCAAGGCTATATTGGAAATATGGCTGAAATCCGCCGACAAAGCGGGCAGCTCGCCGATGAAAGGCAAATCCGATTTCAGGCTGAAGCCTCTCAACCTGAGATCTTCCGCGGATCTGGCGCGCCACAGCTGTTCCAGTTGATCGGCGAATGCTGTTCTCGCCGTGTGCTCTGCAAGCAGCTGGCGGGAATTGAGCGATTGCCCGCTGGTTGGGTGGGTTTGGGGAATCGCTGTTTTCCACGCCCCAAGGTCGGTTTTCAATTGTTCGATCTCCGCCTGCCAATGCCTGAGTTGGCTGCGACCCTGCTCCAGAGAGCCGGGCAAGCTATAGAACACATCACTGGCTTCCTCACTGTCCAGACTCGGAAACAGCGCCCGAGTGGCGGCGATATCCTCCTGGTCGGCGAGCACTCCGAGGTCTTGACCGGTTTCACGGCAATAGACCTTGATCCGTTCCCGTGTGGAGGGGGAGAGCGGATTGTTGGAGAAGTCGAACCCGTTACTGATTTGACCGGGCAGTTCAAAAAGAGCCTCGGGCAGCTCGGTTATCTGGTTATCACTGACAATCGCCGTTCTCAATTTCGGATGGGCGATCATTCCGGACGGAATATCAGTGATCCCGGTGCGGGAAAGGTCGAGGTAGGTCAGTTCGCCAAGGGGCTCCACGTCGGGCGCGTTGCCCAGCGGGTTCTTGGGGAGCTCGAGTGAGTCAAGCCTGGGCAATGCCGCAAGCGCCCTCTGCGTTTCTGCTGTGAGCGTCACGCCGCAGTCTTCCAGGAGCAATGTTTCAAGCGTCGGCAGGCCGCTGAGTGTCTGAGGCACTTGATCGAGCGCGAAATTGCGCAAAATCAGGCGATTTAACCGCGGGAAGCTTCTGAGGAACGGGGAGGTGGCGCTTATGTTTTTGTTTCCGGTCAGCGACAACTCGGTGATGTGACTGAAATCTGCCGTCAACTCTGGCATGTCGCCCATGAACGATGTTTGTGCCGAGAATACGTCCGCTCTTGATAGCGGATGAACTGTTGAACGGTGGCGCCAGAGCCGCTCCAGACGCCCGGCAAACACCTCTCTTGCGTGAAACTCGTCGAGCCGCTCATTGGGATTAAGCATTTCGCCATTGGACGGGTTGCGGTCTGTCGTGTCCCGGGCCCACTTGGCGAGCTCAGCCGTCATCCGGGCTATTTCAGCCTCCCAACGGGCCAGTTGAAGCCGGCCTTGAATGAGTGAGCCTGGCAGACCGTAGACCAGTTCGCTGGCTTGACGATCATTGAGGTCTGAAAACAGTGCCTTCGTCCGGTCGATATCGGCTTGTTCGGCGCGCACGCCCAGGTCGCTCCCTGTGCGGTTGAAATAGGTCTTCACTCGTTCACGGGTAGCGGCGGAAAGAGGATTGCCGAAAAAATCGAAACCTGCGGTGGAGTCGGCAGACAGTTCGAACAAAGCGTCCGGCAGCGTGGTGATCTGATTGTCGGTGAGCCAGGCAATTCTGATTTGCGAGTGGTTCAGGAGTCCGGGCGGAACATCGGAAAGGCCGGTACTGGACAGGTTGAGATGAGTCAGCATCGGCATGAAGTTGAAATCAAACGTCACGCCCAGCGGGTTGCCCTCCAGATCCAGCGCGGTCAGTGCGTTGAGAGATGACAATATCGACTGGTTTTGCGGTGTGAGGAGCACACCGCAATTGCGCAGGGTCAATTGCTTGAGCGATGCGAGTGCCGTCAAGCGTTGTGGCAGGTTGTGCAGGTCGAAGTGGCGCAGTTCCAGTCGCAGCAGCCCCGGGAAGTTTTCGAGAAAGGCATCCATCGCACCTGGGGCTCCGCCACCGATCAGCTCCAGGCTGGCGACATGGCTGAAGTCGGCCGTCAGGACAGGCAGGTCGCCTATGACGGGTTCCGAAAAGCTCATTCGGGAGCCGTGCGGTCCCCGCATTTCCCTGCGCCAGCAACTGCGCAGGGCATGGGCGAACAATTGACGATCCCGCATGGCCGCCTGGCGTTCGCTTGACAGTCTGGCACCGCTTGCCGTGTCGACCTGCGGGAGGTTGAACATCCATTGATTCAGGTCGCTTTCGAGTTTTGCGTACTCGAGACGAAGTCGGGACAACTCGACGATCGCGCCGCCCGGATGACTTTCCAGACGTTGCGCCATGACCAGTAGTTCGAGATCGGAAATTCTTGGGAAGACCTCCCTTATTCTGTTCTCCAACGTGCGCGGCGTGCGCGGCGCATTGCGCGAATAACCTTCCGTCCCCAACAATCGCAACGTATCGACGACAGGTGCTTGAACAGGCTCGGGCGAAATCGCCAGGCGCAGATCGGTTCGTTCCAGCGGGTTATCACGGATGGCCTGTTTCAGTTTTTGCCCTTCGCCGATCTGCAGATTCATGGCCTGACGTTCGGCGTCCGGCAAGGCCTGCAGCACGCAGGTGTAAAAATCCGTCGGTGCATGCAGCTCCTGTCCCTGATGGTCGTACGGCTGCCAGGTGCCATCGGATTTGCGCACCAGCACTTTTTGAATGGAGGCGTTTACGGGCCCGGTGCTGTCAAGCACCTTTGCTTCGTAAGACTGATCCCGGACTTCCAGGCGTATGTCTTTGGACCAGCCAGGCAATTGTTTAAGGCTGTGCAACGCCAGGGTTTCGGTGTCCGGATTGCGCACCGAGTCCAGCTCAAGCCCTTCGAAGGCGCGGGCGATGCGCAGTTCCTGTCTGGCCAGTTTCGCCAGTTCCTGTTGTCGTTCCGGCCATTTTCCTTCGCCGATCGCCAACAGTTCCGAGCCGGTGGCCGTGTTCAGCAGTTCCTCGGTGATTCTGGCGGGTAACTGCGGCTCGTGCAGGGCTACGTTCTTTGCCAAGGGCTCATCGCGATGTTGAAGCGCTTGATAGCGTGCTTCGAAAAGCACGGTGCGTTGCTGTCGGGCGATCTGCGCGAGCCTGGCTCTGAGTGTGCGCGCGCGTCTGTCGAGGGCGAACATCTCGCCGAAATCTTCTCCCAGCAGCGTGTTGATTTCTGGCTCGCTGAGGGTTTGCAGCAGCGTCTTGAGCAAATCGCCACCTGCCAGCCTATCCTGGCGCAGCTCAGTCAGCGGCAGACGTTCATCGGTAGAGGATTGCCATGCGATCTCCCCTTGATCGTTGATAAAACGCAATCGTTTATTGGCCGGCCACAGGTTGTGTTCCTTGAGAAGCTGGAGCTGGGTCAGCGGATCCGCGCCCAGATAATCCTCGGGCCTGTCGCTGGCGATCCGGTCGATGAAACCTAGCAGGTCCTGATCGATCTTGAAGCGTTGGATGCTGTCGGCCAGCAGTGGCGGCAGGGGTTCCTGGTTTACGTGCATTTTGCGTAACGCGTCTTGCGGATAACCGCTGACCTTGAGTATTTGCTCGCGCCGGGCGGGGGAAAATGATTCGACGCTATGGCCGATGCGTTGTAATGCGGTGGCGGTGTCCCATTCCAGCGGTTGTTCGAGTTCGGTGTAAAACGCACCTTCGCCGTTATGGCGCACGATCGGCTGGTAAGCATCGGGCCGCGTCGGGTGTTCGATGCGGAACTTGCCGGGGTGCTCATGCTGGCTGATGGCGTAATGGGTCTGATCGATGGTCACCAGCCGCTTGCCCTGGTGCCAGTGCACGCCCTGGTGGTCTGGCGTGGATCCTTTGGGGGGCACGGCTTGACGTGCATAGACTTTCAGATCCGGTTTCCAGTAAAGGGTTTTGCCGTTGCGCAGTTTGACGGCCTGGAACCGATCAATGAATGACACAACGCTTGCTGGCAAAACCTTCGGCAGTTCTGTCATGGCAATCCTTGCGCCGAGCCCGAAGGCCCCCAGCTGGATCAATGATTCCAATGCTGTGAAAAAGTGTTCGGCGGCTTCGGTGGTCAAACCTTCGGACCAATCGACAATCCATTCGAAGGCCTCGTCGAGAAACTGATAGGCCATATAGGCCATCATCATTTCCCCGAGAAACGGGACAAAGGGCATCAAGACAAACGAGGCGATCT
The DNA here is from genome assembly GCF_030687935.1 of Pseudomonas cucumis. Classification (GTDB taxonomy): domain Bacteria; phylum Pseudomonadota; class Gammaproteobacteria; order Pseudomonadales; family Pseudomonadaceae; genus Aquipseudomonas; species Aquipseudomonas cucumis. The sequence continues at coordinate 1,584,671 of NZ_CP117454.1, forward strand.
CGAGGATCGATGATGCCACCTTGACGAAAGAATCCCAGAGGGCCCAGCGGGTGTTGCTGTCGACCGTGGCGGTGGCGACGGCAATGACCGCTGCATCATTGAGGATCTTGTTCAGTTTGCGTTGATAGAGGTGCTCCCATAGTTCTGTGGTGATGGGGGTGACGGCAAACTGCAGTTTGGGTTTGTCGATGGGAGTGTCCCGCCAGGCGGGCAGCTGGCTTCCCGCTTGCGGCTTATGCCATGTCACCTTGCTCAGGCGGCGGCTCAGCTCGGAGAAGAAATGCCCCCGTTGCTCATGGGCCACGAAACGGCTGAAAAAACGCTGGTAGTCGGTCGAGCGCAACTGGCGGGTCAGTTCTTTCATCATTTCGGTGGGCGAGGCGTATTCCTTGACGGGATGGTCAGGGTCATCCGGTACATAAGCCACCACCCTGGCCGATGCCCCTGCCTGTTCCAGATCCGGTGCGAAAACCACGATGCCCGTCAGTGTGGCCGACATCATCGTCAAGTCGTGGCTTCGCACCGCATGCCCGTTCAGTCGCATACCTTGCAAGCCGTCGAGCAGGCCGCCGATCAGGCGTAAATAGTCTTCGCCAAGATCTCCATTCATCCGCGCCATCCGCAATGCGGCCTGCAAGGCGGCTTTCTGACTTTCGTTAACCTTGTGTCGCAATACAGCCGCGGCGACCGGACTGGATATCGCCAGGTTCTCTTCAAGGTAGGTTTTGTAGCGGGCACCGATATCCAGTTCCCGGCACAGGCGGGTGAAGGCCGGGATGCTGATTTTGGCGTTGACCTGCGCCAGCGTCTCGAATTGCCCCGTCGGGGACGGTTTGGTGATAAAGGATGAACCGGTCTCGTAGGCACCTTCGCGGGTTTCCTTCTCTTCGAAGTTGTGCAGCGCCGCTTCCACCAACGATACCGTCCAGGTTCGGGTGCCGGTGGTGAGCGGGAAACCGGGTGTCGTCACGGGTATGTAGAGGCGCAGGAAGGTTTGCGTAACCTCCAGATCCACGCCAAATCGCTCCTTCAACGCCGCGGTGAGCAAAGGTATGGCAAAGGCGTTGGCGTTTTGCAGGTGTTCCAGTTTCTGATCGACAGCGTTCTGTGCCGTCATGTGGGTGGCGATGGCGGCTCTCAACTCATCGTGCTGCGCCCGCGGCGCGGTCTTGATCCTGTCGGTGACAGGGCGCCGGTTGTTCTTCAGCGCTTCGCGCCGGGCAGAAGAGGCCTTGCCAAGCCATTCGGGGATGGCATTCCTTAGCGGCTCATAGTGCGAGGCAGGATTTAGCGGTGCAGGGCCGTCTCCGTCCCGGGGTGTGACAACAGGCGGATGCCCGGTCGATGTTTGCATGGGGGTGAATCCTTGAACGTCTATAGAAACGCCAAGCAAATCAAAATGCGCAAAGCCAGGTGCGGTACATATGTATGGCAGGGACAGCTTCTCGAATTGATATGCTGCGGGCCTGCTGCAATTGCCGGCGACAGTTTAAACTGCGCCTTTGCGACCCTATTTGTCGCATTGCCGTAAACCCGGGCAAAACCTGTGTTCGCGCTATAAGAAGTTGTCGCTTGGCGGCAAGGCCGGGCTGAAAACTGTCCTTACAATCCCCTCATCGCTCGCCAGTTTCAGGCGAGCGTTCCTCTTCAGGAGACTCCGATGTCCGTTGAGCACGCTGCGGTAGAACGCGCCGATTTCGACCAGGTAATGGTTCCCAACTACGCGCCAGCCGCTTTCATTCCTGTGCGTGGCGCCGGTTCCCGTGTTTGGGACCAGTCTGGCCGCGAGCTGATCGACTTCGCCGGCGGGATTGCCGTTAACGTATTGGGCCATGCGCATCCGGCGCTGGTCGCTGCATTGACCGAGCAAGCGAACAAGCTGTGGCACGTGTCCAACGTGTTCACCAACGAGCCGGCCTTGCGCCTGGCCCATAAGCTGGTCGACGCCACGTTTGCCGAGCGTGTGTTCTTCTGCAACTCTGGCGCCGAAGCCAACGAGGCCGCCTTCAAGCTGGCCCGTCGTGTGGCCCATGACCGTTTCGGTACCGAGAAGTACGAAATCGTTGCCGCGCTCAACAGCTTTCACGGCCGTACCCTGTTCACCGTGAACGTTGGTGGCCAGTCGAAGTACTCTGACGGCTTCGGCCCGAAGATCACCGGCATCACCCACGTGCCTTACAATGATCTGGCCGCGCTGAAAGCCGCTGTTTCCGACAAGACGTGCGCGGTGGTTCTGGAGCCGATCCAGGGCGAAGGCGGCGTATTGCCGGCCGAGCTGTCTTACCTGCAAGGTGCTCGTGAACTGTGCGACGCGCATAACGCGTTGCTGGTTTTCGACGAAGTCCAGACCGGCATGGGCCGCAGCGGCAAGCTGTTCGCCTATCAGCATTACGGCGTGACCCCAGACATCCTGACCAGCGCCAAGAGCCTGGGCGGCGGTTTCCCGATTGCCGCGATGCTGACCACCGAAGATCTGGCCAAACACCTGGTCGTCGGTACCCACGGCACCACGTATGGCGGTAACCCGCTGGCGTGCGCTGTTGCTGAAGCGGTGATCGATGTGATCAACACGCCAGAAGTGCTGAACGGCGTCAATGCCAAGCACGACAAGTTCAAGACCCGCCTTGAGCAGATCGGCGAGAAGTATGGCCTCTTCACTGAAGTCCGCGGTCTGGGCCTGCTGCTCGGTTGCGTGCTGAGCGATGCCTGGAAAGGCAAGGCCAAAGACATCTTCAACGCCGCCGAGCGTGAAGGCCTGATGATTCTGCAAGCCGGCCCTGACGTGATTCGTTTCGCGCCAAGCCTGGTGGTTGAAGACGCCGATATCGATGCCGGTCTGGACCGCTTCGAACGCGCCGCGGCCAAGCTGACGCAAGCCTGATTCATACAGTGCTCCTCAGCGCCTATCGTAATAGATAGGCGTTGAGATTATTTCCTGTGCCGGGCCTGCCCGGCATTTTTTTCCCCGAGTTGGCGCAATTCGCCAACCTGATGTTAAGAAAGGAGTGACACCATGCTGGTGATGCGCCCCGCGCAAATGGCTGATCTGGGCGAGGTACAGCGTCTGGCTGCGGACAGCCCGATTGGTGTCACTTCCTTGCCGGATGACGTTGAACGCCTGAGCGACAAGATCGCCGCAAGCGAAGCCTCGTTTGCCGCCGAAGTCAGCTTCAACGGAGAAGAGAGCTATTTCTTCGTCCTCGAAGACACGGCCACCGGCAAGCTGGTCGGCTGTTCGGCCATCGTTGCCTCGGCCGGTTATTCCGAGCCGTTCTACAGCTTTCGTAACGAAACGTTCGTGCACGCCTCCCGCGAGCTGAAGATTCACAACAAGATCCACGTGCTCTCCCAGTGCCACGACCTGACCGGCAACAGCTTGCTGACCAGTTTCTACGTGAAGCCGGAGTTGGTGGGTTCGCCATGGGCCGAGCTCAATTCCCGTGGTCGCCTGTTGTTCGTGGCCAGCCATCCGGAGCGCTTTGCCGATTCGGTGGTGACCGAGATCGTCGGTTATAGCGACGAAAACGGCGACTCGCCGTTCTGGGATGCCATCGGTCGCAACTTCTTCGACCTCAACTACGCCGAAGCCGAGCGTCTGTGTGGCCTGAAAAGCCGCACATTCCTGGCCGAGCTGATGCCGCATTACCCGATCTACGTGCCGTTGCTGCCGGACTCCGCACAAGAGGCGATGGGCCAGGTGCACCCACGGGCGCAGATCACTTTCGACATCCTGATGCGCGAAGGCTTCGAGACCGATCACTACATCGACATTTTCGACGGTGGCCCGACTCTGCACGCCCGTGTCTCGGGGATCCGTTCGATCGCCCAGAGCCGTGTAGTGCCGGTGAAGATCGGTGAGCCGGTCAAAGGTGCCGGTCGTCAATATCTGGTGGCCAACGCCCAGTTGCAGGATTACCGCGCCGTTTTGCTTGAGCTCGATTACGCGCCGGGCAAACCCGTAACCCTGGATCTTGAAGCGGCCGAAGCCTTGGGCGTCGGTGAAGGTGCCAGCGTGCGCCTGGTGGCGGTTTAACGCCTGCTGCTATGCCTATAAAGAATGAATGCTTAGTAAAGCAGCGAGTTTCACGGGTGGCGTCAGCGGCCCGTTTGAGGAGATAGCATGATCGTTCGTCCCGTACGCAGCAGCGATTTACCCGCTCTGATCGACCTGGCCCGCAGCACCGGCACCGGCCTGACCACCTTGCCGGCCAACGAAGAGCGTCTGGCCCATCGGGTCGGCTGGGCCGAGAAGACCTTCCGCGGCGAAGCCGGGCGGGGCGATGCGGACTACCTGTTCGTGCTCGAAGACGACAACGGCCGCGTGGTGGGCATTTCCGCCATTGCTGGCGCCGTCGGCCTGCGTGAGCCCTGGTACAACTTCCGGGTCGGCCTGACGGTCAGCGCCTCGCAAGAACTGAACATCTACCGCGAAATTCCGACGCTGTTCCTGGCCAACGACCTGACCGGCAACTCTGAGCTGTGCTCGCTGTTCCTGCACGCCGATTTCCGCAGTGGCCTAAACGGCCGCATGCTGGCCAAGGCGCGGCTGCTGTTCATCGCCGAGTTCCCGCAATTGTTCGGCAACAAGATCATCGCCGAAATGCGCGGTGTGTCCGATGACGCCGGGCGTTCGCCGTTCTGGGAAAGCCTGGGTCGGCACTTCTTCAAGATGGAGTTCAGCCAGGCCGATTACCTCACTGGCGTGGGCAACAAGGCGTTCATCGCCGAACTAATGCCGAAATTCCCGCTGTACACCTGCTTCCTGTCGCCAGACGCGCGCAACGTGATCGGCCAGGTTCACCCGGATACCGAGCCGGCCCTGTCGATGCTCAAGAGTGAAGGTTTCAGCTATCAAGGCTACGTCGACATCTTCGATGCCGGCCCAGCGGTGGAATGCGAAACCACCAAGATCCGCGCAGTGCGTGACAGCCAGGCGCTGGTGCTGGCCATCGGCACCCCGGGTGACGATGCCACGCCGTTCCTGATTCATAACCGCAAGCGCGAAGACTGCCGGATCACTGCCGCACCAGCACGCTTCGCCGCCGGCACTTTGGTGGTCGATCCGCTGACCGCCAAACGTCTTCAACTCAACGCCGGCGATCAAGTGCGCGCCGTTCCGTTGTCCGCTGCTCGGGAGTCGAAATAATGAATTCGCTATACATCGCCGGTGAATGGCTGGCTGGCCAGGGCGAAAGCTTTCAATCGGTAAACCCGGTGACCCAGCAAGTGCTGTGGGCCGGCGAAGGTGCCACGGCCGGTCAGGTCGAGTCGGCTGTGCAAGCTGCGCGTCAGGCGTTCCCGGGCTGGGCCCGTCGTACCCTGGAAGAGCGCATCAGCGTGCTGGAAGCCTTTGCCGCTGCGTTGAAGAATCACGCTGACGAGCTGGCTCGCACCATCGGTGAAGAAACCGGCAAACCCCTGTGGGAAGCGGCGACTGAAGTCACCAGCATGGTCAACAAGATTGCGATCTCGGTGCAGAGCTACCGCGAACGCACCGGCGAGAAGAGCGGCCCGCTGGGTGACGCCACGGCGGTGTTGCGCCACAAACCTCACGGTGTGGTGGCAGTGTTTGGTCCTTACAACTTCCCCGGCCACTTGCCGAACGGTCACATCGTACCGGCGCTGCTGGCCGGTAACAGTGTGCTGTTCAAACCGAGTGAGCTGACCCCGAAAGTCGCTGAGCTGACGGTCAAGTGCTGGATCGAAGCCGGTCTGCCGGCTGGCGTGCTGAACCTGCTGCAAGGCGCTCGCGAAACCGGTATCGCCCTGGCGGCGAACCCGGGCATCGACGGTCTGTTCTTCACCGGTTCCAGCCGTACCGGCAATCACCTGCACCAGCAGTTTGCCGGTCGTCCGGACAAGATCCTCGCGCTGGAAATGGGCGGTAACAACCCGCTGGTGGTGGATCAGGTCGCGGACCTCGATGCCGCCGTTTACACCATCATTCAGTCGGCATTCATTTCTGCCGGTCAGCGATGCACTTGTGCCCGTCGCTTGCTGGTGCCGCAAGGAACCTGGGGCGATACGCTGCTGGCGCGTCTGGTGGCGGTCAGCTCGACGATTGAAGTCGGTGCGTTCGATCAGCAGCCAGCGCCGTTCATGGGCTCGGTGATTTCCCTCGGCGCTGCGAAAGCGCTGATGGATGCGCAAGAACATCTGCTGGCCAACGGCGCCGTGGCGCTGTTGGAAATGACTCAGCCCCAGGCCCAGGCAGCCTTGCTGACCCCAGGTATTCTGGACGTGACGGCGGTTGCCGATCGCCCGGACGAAGAGCTGTTCGGTCCGCTGCTGCAAGTGATCCGCTACGCTGATTTTGAAGCGGCGATCGCTGAAGCCAATGACACCGACTATGGTCTGGCAGCCGGACTGCTGTCGGATTCCGAAGCGCGTTATCAGCAGTTCTGGCTGGAAAGCCGCGCCGGTATCGTCAACTGGAACAAGCAGTTGACCGGTGCGGCAAGCAGCGCACCCTTCGGCGGTGTCGGCGCCTCGGGTAACCATCGCGCCAGCGCCTACTACGCCGCAGATTATTGCGCGTACCCGGTGGCCTCGCTGGAAACCCCGAGCCTGGTGTTGCCAGCGGCCCTGACGCCCGGCGTGAAAATGGCGTAACGCCCAATCGCGGGCAAGCCCGCTCCCACAAGGTCTGCGTGGAACACAAAATCTGTGAACACTGCTGAACCTGTGGGAGCGGGCTTGCCCGCGATGGCCGCGACACGGTCGCACTGAACAGTTAGTTACTGATGCCTAAAAAAACAGATTCTCGTGGAGCCTCGCTGATGAAATCCTATGAAGTCAATTTTGACGGTCTAGTGGGGCCGACCCATAACTACGGCGGCCTGTCCTACGGCAACGTCGCGTCCCAGAACAACAGCCAGCAGTCTTCGAACCCGAAGGAAGCCGCGCTGCAAGGCCTGGCGAAGATGAAAGCGCTGATGGAGATGGGCTTTCAGCAAGGCGTCTTGGCGCCACAAGAGCGTCCAGACGTAGCCGCACTGCGCCGCCTGGGTTTCAGCGGGACCGATGCTCAGGTGATTGAGCGCGCTGCCAAAGATGCCATGCCGCTGCTGGTTGCCAGTTGCTCGGCGTCGAGCATGTGGGTGGCCAACGCCGCCACAGTCAGCCCGAGCGCCGACACTGCGGATGGCCGTGTGCATTTCACTGCCGCCAACCTGAACTGCAAATACCATCGCAGCATCGAACACCCGACCACCAGCCGCGTACTGGGGGCAATGTTCGCCGATCAGAAGCACTTTGCTCACCACGCCGCTTTGCCGGCCGTGGCGCAGTTCGGTGACGAAGGCGCGGCCAACCACACCCGTTTCTGCCGTGACTACGGTGAAGCCGGCGTCGAGTTTTTTGTGTTCGGTCGCAGCGCGTTCGACACCCGTTACCCGAATCCGCAGAAGTACCCGGCACGCCAGACGCTCGAGGCGTCCCAGGCCGTCGCGCGTCTGCACGGTCTGAGCGATGACGGCGTGGTCTATGCCCAGCAGAACCCTTCGGTGATCGATCAGGGCGTGTTCCACAACGACGTTATCGCGGTGGGTAACGGCGAAGTGTTGTTCTATCACGAGGACGCCTTCCTCGACACCGAGCAGATGCTCGCTGAACTGCACGGCAAACTCGCAAAGGTCGGTGGGAAATTTCAGTCAATCTGCGTACCGCGTTCCGCGGTCACCGTTGAAGACGCTGTTCGTTCCTACCTGTTCAATAGCCAGCTGCTGTCGCGTCCTGACGGCTCGATGCTATTGATCGTGCCGGAAGAATGCCGTGGCAACGAGCGTGTCTGGCAGTACCTGCAAGGCCTGACCAGCTCTGGCGGCCTGATCCGCGAAGTGAAAGTTTTCGATCTCAAGCAGAGCATGCAGAACGGCGGTGGCCCGGCTTGCCTGCGGTTACGCGTCGCACTCAACGAAACCGAACTGGCGGCCGTCAACCAAGGGGTTATCATGACGGCACCGTTGTACGGCACATTGACCGAATGGGTCGACAAGCACTACCGCGACCGCATGACCGAAAACGATCTGGCGGACCCGCAATTGTTGCTTGAGTGCCGGACGGCACTGGATGAACTGACGCAAATCCTTAAACTGGGCGCGGTTTATCCATTCCAGATCAATTGAAAGTCGGCGCATGAATTGAATGCGCCGCGCTATCTCCAGACGAGAGCGTAAAACATGAGCGATACCCTGCAGCTGATCCTTGAAGATACCGACGGCACGCAACTGGAAACTTCCTGCACCCGCGTCGCGGTCATGTGGCAAGGCAAAGAGCTGTGGATCCAGCAGGACGGCCGCGGCCAGTTGCTGATCGGCGTGGACGTCGAAGAAGGTGACGCTGAATACGCCAACCTGCTGCTGCGCCCATTGGCGACTAATCTGGTAAGTCTGCAACTGGAGATGGAACCGGCCGACGTCGGTGATGATGAGGACCACGTACACGGCCCGGATTGCAATCACGACCACTAAGGAAACCGCTCTATGCTCGCCCTCGGCAAACTGCTTGAACTGACCCTCGCCGGCCGCGAACCGGCGGAGAAGACTCAACTGACTGTCGAAGGCGTGCGGATGCGCTGGTTGAGCGAAGGTGCGCTGGAAGTCCGGCCACCTGAAGCCCGCGACAATGGCCTGGACCTGCTGCTCTCAGCCGGCATCCATGGCAACGAAACAGCGCCGATCGAGCTGCTCGATCGCCTGTTGCATGACATCGCCCGCGGTGATTTGAAGCCGCGTGCACGTATTCTGTTCCTGTTCGGCAATCCCGAGGCTATCCGTCGCGGTGAGCGTTTCATCGAGCAGGATGTCAATCGGCTGTTCAACGGCCGGCACGAACAAACCAGCGGTTCCGAGGCCTTGCGCGCTTGTGAACTGGAGCGGCTGGCGGCAACTTTCTTCAGCCTGCCGGACCGCAATCGCCTGCATTACGATCTGCACACGGCGATCCGTGGCTCGAAAATCGAGCAGTTCGCCTTGTATCCCTGGAAAGAAGGTCGTCAGCATTCCCGCCAGGAGCTGGCTCGCCTGCGCGCCGCCGGCATGGAAGCGGTGCTGCTGCAGAACAAACCCTCCATCGTCTTCAGCTCCTACACCTACGACAAGCTCGATGCCGAGTCCTTCACCCTGGAGCTGGGCAAGGCCCGGCCGTTCGGGCAGAACGATGGGGTCAACGTTAGCCTTCTTGAAACCCGCCTGAAGCAGATCATCGAAGGCACGGAGCCGCCGATGACCGACGAAGGGCTGGATGGTTTGAAGTTGTTCAGCGTCGCACGGGAAGTCATCAAGCACAGCGATAGCTTCCGCCTGAACCTGCCGGCGGATATTGAAAACTTTTCGGAGTTGAAAGTGGGGTATGTGCTGGCCGAGGATATCGCCAATACCCGCTGGGTCATCGAAGAGAAGGGCGCCCGGATCATCTTCCCGAACCCCAAGGTCAAGAACGGCCTGCGCGCCGGCATCCTGATCGTGCCCACCACCGACGAAAACCTCGCCTGACTTTCGCGCAATGATCGTTCGCACGCTCCGCGTGGGAATGCAGCCCGGGACGCTCCGCGTCCCTGCCGAAGCGGACGCAGAGCGTCCATTTAGGCATTCCCACGCAGAGCATGGGAACGATCATACGACTAGACCGCGACTGCGCGTGGCTCACTGCGACGCAACGCCCGCATCTTGTGCAGCGTATCCGCGCAAGTCTTCGCCGCTTCCTGACCTTTATGCACGAAATGCTCGAAGAAGAACTTCTGGTGTTCTTCGCCGGCATGGAAGTGGTGCGGGGTCAAAACCACCGAGAACACCGGTACTTCAGTTTCCAGCTGAACCTGCATCAGGCCGCTGATCACCGACTGGGCGACGAATTCGTGGCGATAGATGCCGCCGTCAACCACCAGGCCCGCGGCGACGATGCCGGCATAACGGCCGGACTTGGCCAGCAGTTTGGCATGCAGCGGAATTTCAAAGGCGCCGCCGACTTCGAAGAAATCGATGTCTGACTCCTGATAACCCTGAGCAATCATTTCGGCGACGAAGCCTTTACGGCTCTGGTCGACGATTTCCTTGTGCCAACAGGCCTGGATGAACGCGACGCGCTCGCCCTGATGGTTTTTGCTTTTGCTATCGATTGCGGTGGGTTGCATGTTCTGACTCCTGTTTGTGTGAAAAACAGGGCGTTATGAATCGAATGGGATTTAAGGGTACGCACGCTCGCATAAGCGGCAGGCGGCCCTTTGGCGTTAATCCCGTTCTCTCTTCATCCGGACTATGACCGTCGGCCCCGGGATCACACCGGGTCTGCTGACCTTGTCGTCATCACAGCCATTGCCGTGCCTGCCGCCAAGCGCTCGCGGGCTATGCGCATTGCGCGCAATTACCGCCGGTGGGGAGTTGCACCCCGCCCTGAGAACGTTTTGCCGCCAGATTGTTTGGCGGCGAAGCGTTTTTAACACATATTTCTCACCTGTGCATTGCTGCTATCTGATGGTTGTTATCGACTTTTTCGTTGGCATAACCAGCCTTTTCCTGGAACAAGGCTTGATTATTCGCCGAGATGGCCGCAGTAATTCCATCCTGAAAGGGGATTTCCCTGCTTACCGAGGCCAGATTCATGAGCGTTATCGATCTTCGCAGCGACACCGTCACCCAACCGACCGCAGGGATGCTCGACGCGATGGCCAATGCGGCCACCGGTGACGACGTTTATGGTGAAGATCCGACGGTCAACCGTCTGGAAGCCGAGCTGGCAAAGCGACTGGGTTTTGCCCAGGCACTGTTTGTTCCGACGGGCACCATGAGCAACTTGCTGGGCCTGATGGCCCACTGCGATCGCGGTGATGAATACATTGTCGGTCAGCAGGCTCACACCTATAAATACGAGGGTGGCGGCGCTGCGGTGCTCGGTTCGATCCAGCCGCAGCCGCTGGAAGTGCAGGCCGATGGTTCGCTGGACCTGGCGCAGGTCGCCGCCGCGATTAAACCGGATGACTTCCACTTCGCCCGCACCCGTTTGCTGGCGCTGGAAAACACCATGCAGGGCAAGGTTCTGCCACTGGAATATCTGGCCCGGGCTCGCCATTTCACTCGTGAAAACGGTCTGGCGCTGCATCTGGATGGCGCACGACTCTACAACGCGGCGGTCAAGTTGGGTGTCGACGCCCGGGAGATCACTCAGCATTTCGATTCGGTTTCGGTCTGCCTGTCCAAAGGTCTGGGCGCGCCGATCGGTTCGGTGCTGTGTGGCTCGGTCGAGTTGATCGCCAAGGCTCGGCGTCTGCGCAAAATGGTTGGCGGCGGCATGCGTCAGGCCGGGATTCTCGCCGCGGCAGGGCTTTATGCGCTGGATAACAATATTCAGCGCTTGGCTGATGACCATGCCAATGCACAAATGCTGGCCGAAGGCCTGCGAACGGCGGGCTATGAGGTCGAGCCGGTGCAGACCAATATGGTTTACGTGCAGATGGGCGACAAGGCTGAAGCGATCAAGGCCTTCGCGGCGACGCGCGGGATCAAGCTCAGCGCTGCCGGTCGTCTGCGAATGGTCACGCACATGGACGTCAGTCGTGCGCAAATCGAGCAAGTCGTCGCCACATTTGCCGACTTTTCTCACAACTGACCGTGTTAGCCGTCCAATTGACTGTTTGTAACGTACAAACACACTGTACCTAGTCACTAACGCCGATATAATGCGGCCCTTTGCCGTCGCTTCGTCTGTTGACGTTTCGCACAGGCCTTTGGCCGCAGCCTCCGTGGAAGAACCTAATGAAAAGCGCAGAAATCCGTGAAGCCTTCCTTCGCTTCTTCGAAGAGCAAGGCCACACCCGTGTAGCCTCCAGCTCTTTGATTCCGGGCAACGACCCAACCCTGCTGTTCACTAACGCGGGGATGAACCAGTTCAAGGACTGCTTTCTGGGCCAGGAAAAGCGCGCGTACACCCGCGCTGTAAGCAGCCAGAAATGCGTGCGCGCCGGCGGCAAGCACAACGACCTGGAAAACGTCGGTTATACCGCCCGTCACCACACCTTCTTCGAAATGCTGGGTAACTTCAGCTTCGGTGATTATTTCAAGCGTGACGCCATCACCTACGCCTGGAACTTCCTGACCTCCGAAAAGTGGCTGAACCTGCCGAAAGAAAAGCTCTGGGTCACCGTCTACGCCAGCGATGACGAGGCGTACGACATCTGGACCAAAGACATCGGTGTGCCAGCCGAGCGCATGGTTCGCATCGGCGACAACAAGGGCGCGCCATACGCGTCCGACAACTTCTGGACCATGGGCGATACCGGCCCGTGCGGCCCGTGCACAGAGATTTTCTATGATCACGGCGCCGACATCTGGGGTGGCCCACCAGGCTCGCCGGAAGAAGACGGTGACCGTTACATCGAGATCTGGAACAACGTATTCATGCAGTTCAACCGCACCGCCGATGGCGTGTTGCACCCGTTGCCAGCGCCGTCGGTGGACACCGGCATGGGCCTGGAGCGGATCAGTGCCGTGCTGCAGCACGTTCACTCGAACTATGAAATCGACCTGTTCCAGAGCCTGCTGAGCGCATCGGCCAAAGCCATCGGTTGCACCAACGACGCTCAGGCGTCGCTGAAAGTCGTGGCTGACCACATTCGTTCGTGCGGCTTCCTGATTGCCGACGGCGTGCTGCCGTCCAACGAAGGTCGCGGTTATGTGCTACGCCGGATCATTCGTCGCGCCTGCCGTCACGGCAACAAGCTGGGCGCCAAGGGCAGCTTCTTCTACCAGATCGTTGCGGCGTTGGTCGCCGAGATGGGCGAAGCGTTCCCTGAGCTGAAATCCCAACAGGCGCACATCGAGCGCGTCCTGAAAGCCGAAGAAGAGCAATTCGCCAAGACCCTGGAGCAAGGCCTGAAGATCCTCGAGCAGGATCTGGCCGAACTCAAAGGCGACGTGGTTCCGGGCGATGTAGTGTTCAAGCTTTACGACACTTACGGCTTCCCGATGGACCTGACCGGCGACATCGCTCGCGAGCGCAGCCTGACCATCGACGAAGAAGGTTTCGAGCGAGAAATGGAAGCCCAGCGCGTCCGTGCTCGATCCGCCAGTTCCTTCGGCATGGACTACAACAGCCTGGTCAAGGTTGATGTGGCCACCGAGTTCACCGGTTACACCGCTCACAGCGGTTCCGCCAAAATCGTTGCTCTCTATAAAGACGGGCAATCGGTTGACGTACTGAGCGAAGGCGAAGAGGGCGTAGTCGTTCTCAATCAGACCCCGTTCTATGCTGAGTCCGGCGGTCAGATTGGCGACTGCGGCTTCCTCCAGGCTGGCGCTGCGCGTTTCGACGTGCGCGACACCACCAAGACCGGCGGTGCGTTCCTGCACCACGGTGTGCTGGATTCGGGCAGCCTGATCGTAGGTGCTCCGGTGGAGACTCATGTCGATGCCGAAGTGCGTCACGCGACGTCGCTGAACCACTCGGCGACCCACTTGCTGCACGCCGCATTGCGCCAGGTACTGGGCGAGCACGTTCAGCAGAAAGGTTCGTTGGTCGACAGTCAGCGTCTACGCTTTGACTTCAGCCATTTCGAGGCGATCAAGCCTGAGCAGTTGAAGGCGCTGGAAGACATCGTCAACGCCGAGATTCGCAAGAATTCCGAAGTTGAAACCGAAGAAACCGACATCGAAACCGCCAAGCAAAAAGGCGCCATGGCGCTGTTCGGCGAGAAGTACGGCGACAACGTTCGCGTGCTGAGCATGGGCGATTTCTCCGTCGAGCTGTGCGGCGGTATTCACGCCACCCGTACCGGCGACATCGGCCTGCTGAAAATCATCAGCGAAGGCGGTGTGGCCTCCGGCGTTCGTCGTATCGAGGCAGTGACTGGCGCAGCAGCACTGGCCTACTTGAACGCGGCTGAAGAACAACTCAAGGAAGCGGCCAACCTGGTCAAGGGCAGCCGCGATAACCTGATCGACAAGCTGTCGGCTGTGCTAGAGCGCAACCGTCTTCTGGAGAAGCAACTCGAGCAGTTGCAGGCCAAGGCGGCCAGCGCGGCGGGCGACGATTTGTCGGCTTCTGCCCTGGACGTCAAGGGCGTGAAAGTGCTGGCCGTGCGTCTGGACGGTCAGGACGGCAAGGCGCTGCTGGCGCTGGTCGATCAATTGAAAAACAAACTCGGCCGCGCAGTGATCCTGCTCGGCAGTGTCCATGAGGAAAAGGTCGTCCTGGTTGCAGGCGTGACCAAAGACCTGACTGGCCAACTCAAAGCCGGTGATTTGATGAAACAGGCTGCTGCGGCAGTGGGCGGGAAGGGCGGTGGTCGTCCAGACATGGCGCAGGGCGGTGGTACTGACGCTGGCGCACTGGATGCCGCATTGGCCCTGACTGTTCCATTTGTAGAGCAGGGTTTATAAGGCAGTGTGCCTGGCTCGCGGTCTAGTGGCGGGCCAGAACGCTGTTTGAGTGATTATTGGGCGCCCTTCATGGGCAGAGGCGGCTTTGAAATGGCTTTGATCGTACAGAAATTTGGAGGCACCTCAGTCGGCACTGTCGAGAGAATCGAGCAGGTCGCCGACAAGGTTAAGAAATTCCGCGATGCGGGCGATGACCTGGTGGTTGTGCTGTCTGCAATGAGCGGCGAAACCAACCGTCTGATCGATCTGGCCAAGCAAATCAGTGGCGACGGTCAGCCGGTTCCTCGCGAACTGGACGTGATCGTTTCCACCGGTGAGCAGGTGACGATTGCACTGTTGGCCATGGCGCTGATCAAGCGCGGCGTGCCAGCGGTGTCGTACACCGGCAATCAGGTGCGGATTCTGACGGATAGCGCGCACAATAAAGCGCGTATCTTGCAGATTGATGACCAGAAGATTCGCGGTGACTTGAAGGCCGGTCGTGTGGTGGTTGTCGCCGGTTTCCAGGGCGTCGACGAGCACGGCAATATCACCACCCTCGGTCGTGGCGGTTCCGACACCACCGGTGTGGCGCTGGCGGCAGCCCTGAAGGCTGACGAATGCCAGATCTACACCGACGTCGACGGCGTCTACACCACCGACCCGCGTGTGGTGTCCGTGGCTCAGCGCCTGGACAAGATCACCTTTGAAGAGATGCTGGAAATGGCCAGCCTCGGTTCCAAGGTGTTGCAGATCCGTGCGGTGGAATTCGCCGGCAAGTACAACGTTCCGCTGCGCGTACTGCACAGCTTCAAGGAGGGTCCGGGCACCCTCATTACTATTGATGAAGAGGAAACCATGGAACAGCCGATCATTTCCGGCATCGCTTTCAACCGCGATGAAGCCAAGCTGACCATCCGTGGCGTGCCAGACACCCCGGGCGTGGCGTTCAAGATTCTCGGCCCGATCAGTGCCGCGAACATCGAAGTCGACATGATCGTGCAGAACGTTGCGCACGATAACACCACCGACTTCACCTTCACCGTGCACCGCAATGACTTCCAGGCGGCGCAAACCGTGCTGGAAAACACTGCTCGCGAGATCGGTGCCCGTGAAGTCATTGGCGATACCAAGATTGCCAAGGTCTCGATCGTCGGCGTCGGCATGCGCTCCCACGCAGGTGTGGCCAGCCGTATGTTCGAATCCCTGGCCAAAGAGAGCATCAACATCCAGATGATCTCGACGTCGGAAATCAAGGTGTCCGTGGTGATCGAAGAGAAGTACCTGGAACTGGCTGTGCGCGCTCTGCACACGGCTTTCGAACTGGATGCGCCGGTCCGACAGGGCGAGTAATGCGTATCCCCAAGGGCGCGGTCTGACCGCGCCCTTCGTTTTTTTGAATGGCGCGTACCAAAACTGTTCTTTTGCTCGCGCTAGTCAATACTCAGGCATGTAGGGCTGCGATCGTTCTGGTTGTAGGTCGAATGCCTTTTTTTTGCAGACTGTTGTCCCTGAAATGAAATGCGTGAGGAGAAAGGTATGCTGATTCTGACTCGTCGGTGCGCAGAAAGCCTGATTATTGGTGATGGCGAAATCACCGTGACCGTGCTCGGCGTTAAAGGAAATCAAGTGCGTATCGGTGTCAACGCCCCGAAAGAGGTTGCTGTGCACCGTGAAGAAATTTACCTGCGTATAAAGAAAGAGAAGGACGAAGAACCAAGCCATTAATTTTTATCGTTTTTTATGTTTGCAAACGGGGAAAAGGTTGGTTAAGATACGCCCCGTGTTGCGGAGAGCTGGCCGAGTGGCCGAAGGCGCTCCCCTGCTAAGGGAGTACACCTCAAAAGGGTGTCGGGGGTTCGAATCCCCCGTTCTCCGCCATTATTTGCGTAGTACGTTGTAATCTGGCTTCTTCGGTAAGTTGTTGAAATTACTAGAAAAAGTGCTTTACAAATAGATTCAACGGCCTATAATGCGCGGCAACAAATGCACTCGTAGCTCAGCTGGATAGAGTACTCGGCTACGAACCGAGCGGTCACAGGTTCGAATCCTGTCGAGTGCACCATTTAAGAGTTGTTTGCAGTAATGTGAATAACTTGGCTTCAACCAGTTGTGATCTGGTATAAAAACACAAATGCACTCGTAGCTCAGCTGGATAGAGTACTCGGCTACGAACCGAGCGGTCACAGGTTCGAATCCTGTCGAGTGCACCAAACACCAAAAAGCCCGCGTTTAACGCGGGCTTTTTGCCGTCTGCGATTTGGCTTTTCCTTTGGTACAACCTTTCTCGTCGAACTCGATGTGAGCACTGCGCCCTCGCTTGTTGTCGTAGCGGTAGCTTGTGGCTGAATTGCGCGTGCTGATCTTGTCTGGTTTGCCGAGAGCGCTTTCGACGTCCTGCTGACTCATGCCGGCAACGACCCGCTGATTGATGATCGCTATGCGGCGTTCCTTCGCGCTGAGCAGATTTCCACATTTGCCCTCGGACTGGCCCACGACCGTCGGCTCTTTCCTGTGGAATTTCGTACCTGATGTTTCGCGAAACTCGGCTTCTGGCATCAGGGGCGCCACGCTGCCTGGCAGGAACGTGCGTACGTCCTGAACTGAGAGGTTTTCTCCGCTTGTACAGCTCATGGTCGTAAAGGTGATGTGCCCATTGGCGGCTTCGCACCTGTGAACGGTCGTGGCGAGCGCCTGGGGCGGCAGGTAGAGCAGGGCAGTAAGCAAATAATGAGCAATTGATGGCATTCGACGTCCTCCATGACGGTCTCCATCAAGGGTAGTCATTACATTTTCAGGCGGCAGTGTGTTTTCTTTTCAGGATAAGTCGTCGCAGTTTCATGGATCAGGACGATGCTCAGGTTTGTCTCGCAAGCACTTGTTTCAGCCGCGATTTTTTAACGTTTAAAACCGTCAGGCGGTGTTATCATTGCGCCCGTCAGCCCCGCCGGGGCTTGTGGAATACCTCCATGGACTTACCCAGTAGTTACTCAGTACCCCGTTTCTACAATCATGAACTGACTGATTGATCCTTCCGGCGTGCCCCGCTGCTGGGAGTGGAGTTCGCCTATGTCTGAAGTTGAAGTAAAAAAAACGCAGGAAAGCTTGCAGGACCGCCTCGCTCAAGTCGTTGAGCTGCTGCAGCGCCAGCGGGTGGTCGAAGACCTGACTCATCGCCAGGAAGGTCCGCATCACGACCGCGTCGAGAACCTGGTTCACCGGCAAAACCTCGTCGAGTTGCAACGCAAGCTCGATGATCTGCACTCCGCCGACGTTGCCTACATCCTTGAAGCCTTGCCGCTGGACGATCGCCTGACGGTCTGGCAATTGGTCAAGGCTGATCGCGACGGCGACATTCTGCTCGAAGTATCCGATTCGGTTCGTGAAACCCTGATCGCCGACATGGACGATCACGAGCTCTTGGCGGCGGCCAAGGACATGGACGCCGACGAACTCGCTGACCTGGCCTCCGAGCTGCCGCGAGACGTCGTCCACGAGCTGATGGAAACCCTCGACAACCAACAGCGTGAGCGCGTCCGCTCCGCGTTGTCCTATGACGAGGAGCAGGTCGGTGCGCTGATGGACTTCGAGATGGTGACCATCCGTGAGGATGTCAGTCTCGAAGTGGTGTTGCGTTACCTGCGCCGTCTCAAGGAGCTACCGAGCCACACCGACAAACTGTTCGTGGTCGATTACGACGGCGTGCTCAAGGGTGTGTTGCCGATCAAGCGTCTGCTGGTCAACGATCCGGAAAAACAGGTTTCGGAAGTCATGGCCAGCGACCCGGTGAGTTTTCATCCGGACGAAGACGCTTACGAGGCCGCTCAGGCGTTCGAACGTTACGACTTGATCTCGGCCCCGGTGGTCGACAAGAACGGCAAGTTGATCGGTCGTCTGACCATCGATGAAATGGTTGACCTGATTCGTGAAGAGAGCGAAAACGAAGTTCTCAACATGGCGGGTCTGCGCGAAGAAGAAGATATTTTCGCGTCAGTCTGGAAGTCCCTGCGTAACCGTTGGGCCTGGCTGGCGGTGAACCTGATCACCGCGTTCATTGCATCCCGGGTGATCGGCCTGTTCGAAGGCTCTATCGAGAAACTGGTCGCACTTGCGGCATTGATGCCGATAGTCGCCGGTATCGGTGGCAACTCGGGTAACCAGACGATCACCATGATCGTTAGGGCCATGGCGCTGGATCAGGTCAGTACCGGCAATACGTCGCGGCTGATGCGCAAGGAGTTGGCGGTCGGCTTGATCAATGGTCTGGTCTGGGGCGGCGTGATTGGTGTGGTGGCTTATCTGCTTTATGGCAGTTGGTCACTGGGCGTGGTGATGACTGCCGCGATGACGCTTAACCTGTTGCTTGCAGCATTGATGGGGGTTTTGATTCCGATGACTCTGGCGCGGCTTGGGCGCGACCCGGCAATGGGTGCCAGTGTGATGATCACTGCCATGACCGACAGTGGCGGCTTTTTCATCTTCCTCGGGCTGGCTACGATTTTCCTGCTTTAAAGTCCTGTTTTAAAGGAACCCGCCAATCGGCGGGTTTTTTTTAACCAGATTTCGGGCAAAAAAAAGCCAGCAATTACGCTGGCTTGAGCTTTCGGGATGAATCAGGAAGCGTCTGCGGCCATTTCGGCGTCATGGGCGATCAGCGAAACCAGAGCGTTTTGCTGACGGTGGGAGAGTTGGCGGAAGCGCTGCAGCAGCTCGCGTTCGTGCAAAGACAGCTCGGGGCTGTCCAGGCGCATGCTCAGTTCTTCACCCAACGCGCCTTCCTGAATAAGACTCTGCTCAAGGCGCGCGATGATTTCGGAGTTCATGCTGCGATGATGATTGCGAGCCACCTCGGCAATGCGTTCACGCATTCCGTCTGGCAGACGTACGACGAACTTGTCAGCCGTACGGCTGGAATAAATTGCCTGTTTCAATGGGCGCATATATTTAACCGGTTAGTTCAGGGGAGCGGTTCTCGGGATAGGCCGCAGGATGTCAGATAGGACAAGCACTCCGGCCAAATGTTCAACCTGAATTGATAGAGGCGCGCATCATGCCTCAAATTAGCCAGATCATTGGCGTCAATTCTGTGACAAATATTGATCCGGGTAAAGGCTTAATGCCAGCACCTATTATCAGAAATGCGGACTGATTTGAAAATAATCCATGAGTCCGTATCACTGACCGCGTTCTCTTGCCCCACAGGTGATGCCCGAAGACGCCTGAAGGTGCATGCTATGCGGATTCGATCCTTGTTCCTTACCTTATACAGGATAGTGGCAAATGGCCGATTTACTAGTGTAGGCGCGTGGCGGGGGATGATTTCAGGATGGATGGCAGGCTGATTTATTTAATGGGGCCTTCGGGATCCGGCAAGGACAGCCTCATCGAAGCCGCTCGCGAGCCGTTGCGCACACACAATTGTGAAGTCGTGCGACGCGTTATTACGCGCTCGGCGGAATCGGTGGGTGAAGACGCCATCGAGGTGTCCCGCGAAGAGTTCGAACAACGCAGAGCCCAAGGAAATTTTGCGCTGTCGTGGCAAGCCAATGGGCTGAATTACGGTATTCCTGTTCGCATAGACCAATGGCTCGCGGACGGTCGCGATGTTTGATCAACGGTTCGCGCGGGCACCTGGCAGAAGCGCAACAGCGCTATCCCACGCTATTGCCGGTGCTATTGACGGTCAAGGATGAAGCCCTGCGCGAGCGCCTGTTACGGCGGGGGCGTGAGAGCCCGGCAGAAATTGAAACGAGGCTGCGCCGAAATGCGCTGTTTACGGTTCATGATTCAATCGGTGATATGCAGATCCGCCGACTCGATAACTCCGGCGACCTTGCTGACACCGTCGCCAATCTTCTGAAGCTGCTGAGCTTCAGCGCAAAACCGGATCGAACTTGATCTTGCGCCCGGCAATCAGCGCCAGCACGAACAGCGCACCAAACACGCCGCAAGCAATCAGGGGCAGGGTGACGACCGTGTCCTCGACCAATGACAGATGAAGAATGCCACTCAGTACGGCGAGGATGAAAAATCCTGCGGCTGATTTGGACATGCTGTGCTCCTGATGGGGTGATTCAAAATACCAAGCGTTCAAAAGACTGTGTGTGCAGCTGAATAGTCTCCTGGCTCACCTCTTGGCTGACCAAACCGCGTTGATCGCTCATGACTGCCACCTGCGGTGTCTTTTGCAGTTGCAGGTAATGGGGGATGCGTTGAGCAATCGTCGCGACGTCGTTTTCGGGGAAGAAATGAAAACCCACCAGAACCGCCAAAGCGACCGCGTTCGCGACTAAAAGAGCGCTGTTCATGGAGCTGACCTCCTGTGTTCTGAGAGAACAGTCGAAGCAGCCCGCATGCCAAAAGTTTAACGGCTATTAAATCCTTTAAAAACAACGGATTAAGATATTTTTGCAAAATACCCGCATTGCATTTTGCAATGATGGCATTTTGAGGTGATGCAATTTGCACGGTAAACAAAGCCACACTACCGAGAGGCGTCTGCCTACACTTAAAAAGCCCTACGGATGACATGACAAAAGTGGGCCTGCCCGTTAACATGCACGCCGTCCATCGCTCCGCATGCCTTGCGGACGACTTGTGTCTCAGTAGCTCAATTGGATAGAGCATCCCCCTCCTAAGGGGAAGGTTGGCAGTTCGAACCTGCCCTGGGACACCACATATTTGAAAGCCCCACGCAGAGTGATCTGGTGGGGCTTTTTTGTGGCTGTCTGCAGCGGTGGATTCAACTCCAACCCAACATCAAGCCGTCAACGTATGGTCAGCCTCCCCAAACCAGGTGCGCACCAGATCGGTACCGCTCGTGCCAGTGTTGGCAAGCACCGCCACATCGGCGAAGTTCGTACCATTGGCGGCACCATCGGCATCCACCTTCACGGTGATGTCGCTGCCGGACTGTGCCAGTTGAACGAAGTCGGACGCCTGGCTGATACCGCTAACGAAGTTGGCGCTGAGCAGTGCGGAGAGGTCGAGTGCGTCACCTTCGGCGAAGTTGTAGTCGAGGATGGTATCTCCGCCTTCAGCCACGTTGAGATAGGCGAACATATCGGCTCCCGCGCCACCGCTGAGCGTGTCCTCCCCACCACGACCTGCGAGGATGTCGTTGCCGTCGCCACCACTGAGTACGTCCGCCGCCATGCTGCCCACCAGTGTGCCGCTGGATTCGCCGTTGTAACTGACCTGGGTGCCGGCCTCGCCGCCGTCGGTGGCCTGGAAGTCCTCCACCGTGTAGTGCCCCAGCAAGTTCACCTCGGCCCGATGCGTGCCGTCGTCCACCGTCAGCAAGCCGCCGGTGCCAGAGGCGTTGGCGCTATAGCTGAGCTGGGTGTTGGCGCCGAAGGCGAGATCGCCGAAGGTCAGCATGTCATCGCTCTCCAGACCGAGGATGCCGACCAAGGAACCCGCCGCTTCGGCCTGTGCGATCACCAGCGTGCCCGCGCCTTCGCCGTGGAAGGCGACGGACCCGTTTGCTGCGCCGGAAAAGGTCAGTGTCGCGTCGCCGTCGATGGTGGCGCTGCCATTGCCCATCACGTCGGCCAGCAGGCGCATGTCGCCACCGTTGACCCACAAGTGGCCGGAGTTGTCGACCGCACTGGCCACCGTCATACCGCCTTCACCCGTAGACTCCAGCACCCCGCTGTTGGTGATGGTGTGGGTGCCAGTGTCGAGCACCAGGCTGTTCAGCCCGCTGGCCAGGATCAGCCCTGCATTGACCAATACCATCTGCCCGGCGCCCAACTGGCCGGCGCCGGAAATGCGGTTGTCGACGTTGGTCAGGACGGTGTCGGCGCTGCCGCCGAAAATCACGTTTTGCGCGCTGTCGGATAGCAGTACCTGGCCACCGCCGGTCAAGGTCGCGCCACGAAACAGAATCTCAAGATTGGTCTCGCTGCCGGTGGAGCCGAGTTCGATCGTGCCGCTGTTATGAATGCTGCCACCGAACGGCATGATCGCGCCGTCGGCAATGGTGAGGGTACCGGTATTGGTCATCACCGGATCCACATCGAACTGGAAGTTCGCTTCGCTCAGGTCAGCCGCATCGACACCTTTCAGGGTGACCGACTGGCCGGAGCCGATGCTGACCAGCGCATTGCCGTTGGCGTCGTTAGTGATACTCAAGTCAGCAAAGCCGGTGACGCCCGCGAAGCCGATCAAGTCGATCTTGTCCGCCGTGACATCGAAACTGTAGATCTGGTTGTTGCCGATCGGCTGGGCGAAGACGAAAGTGTCGGCACCGGACGAGCCAGTCAAATTGTCGTCAGCGGACAAGGCGAAGATCGGTGCGCCGGGGGCATAGACTTCGATGTTGTTGAACACATAGGCGCTGCCGTCGCTGCCGTCACTATTGCTCCAGTACATGTTGACATCAAGCACCAACGCTCCCGTGAAGTCGCTTGGGGTTGTCACCGTCAATGCGCCAGGATCGCTGGTCTGCACGGTCCAGGTGCCGTCGCCGTTATCGGTTCCCGCATTGAATATCCATCCCGAGGGAACACCGCTGATTGACACGGTTATCGGGCCGCTGATATCGGTCGATGGAGTATTGAGGGCTAGGTTGATGGGTTCGCCGGCAACGCCTGCCGGAAGGTTTGCACTGCTCCCAGCAGCACCCGCATTACCCGCCAGGTCGGTGTAGCTGTTCGCGGTAACGTCGACTTTCACGCTACCGCCCAGCGTTCTAGTCAGTGTCGCCGTGTAGGTATCGCCGTCTACCTGCGTGAAGTTACTCCAGGTTCCGCGAGGCGTTGCCCCTGATGCACTCACCGTGACGTCTGAAAGGTTGAAACCGCTCACTGCCTCACTGAACTGGAATGTGACCGTCGACGTTGAGCCGTTCGAACTCCCTAAAGCAGTCCCCGTCACTGTCACTGTAGGTGCCACGGTATCAACTGGAGTCTCGACTACGTTCTGCACGTTTACCGTAATTGTCTGGGTGTCGGTTCCGCCATTGCCGTCGGCCACCAGAACGTCCACAACATAGGCATTGTCACCGTCAGCACCACCGACATCCTGGGCATTCTCGTAATCCGGCGCCGAATTGAACGTCAGCACCCCAGTCGAACTGATAGAGAATTTGCTGAAGTCCGTCCCGGCCGTATTCAGGATCGAATAACTCAGGGTTTGCGCCGGAAGATCAGCATCGGTCGCCACCACTGTCGTGACCGCAGTGGTGTTCTCTGCCACGTTGACCGAAGCCGTCGCACCGCCGCCGTTGGAGGTGATCACCGGGCTGTTGTCGTTGACGCCCGTCACGCTCACGGCGAGCGCCTGGTCGTCAAACAGCGTGCCGTCCGACGTCCGCACAATCACGTCATAGACGTTGTTCGTTCCCGAATCAGTTGGGGACTCAAAGTTGGGTGCAGAGACAAAACTCAGTGCGCCTGTGCCTGAAACGATCGAGAACTTCGCGGCATCTGCTCCACCGACGATGCTGTAGCTCAGGGTTTGCGCCGGAAGATCGGCATCGGTCGCCGCCATTGTTGTGACCACCGTGCTGTTCTCCGCCACGCTGACCGAAGCGGTCGCACCACCTCCGTTAGAGGTGATCGTCGGGGAGTCGTTGCTGCCGTTGATGGTCACCGTCACCGAAGTCGCGGTGCCGTCGGCGCTAAGTACCGTGAAGGTGTCGGTCAGGCTGTCGCCGACATTGAGTGCGTCGAAGGCCGAGTTGGCGATATAGCTCCAGTTGCCCGCGGCATCGATGGCGAAGGTTCCGTTGGTGCCGGCGATACCGGACTGGGCCTGGAAGGTTTCCGGGCTGTCGACGTCGCTGATGGTGAGGGTGCCGCTGGTGGTCAGCGGGGCATTGGTTTCGGTCAGCGTGACGCTGGCCGAGGACAGCACGGCGGCGTCGTTGCTGCCGGTGATGCTGACCGTCACCGCGGTCGCGGTGCCGTCGGCACTGAGTACCGTGAAGGTGTCGGTCAGGCTGTCGCCGACATTAAGTGCGTCGAAGGCCGAGTTGGCGGTATAGCTCCAGTTGCCCGCAACATCGATGGAGAAGGTTCCGTTGGTGCCGGCGGTACCGGATTGGACCTGGAAGGTTTCCGGGCTGTCGACGTCGCTGATGGTCAGGCTGCCGCTGGTGGTCAGCGGGGCATTGGTTTCGGTCAGGCCGACGCTGTCGGCGGACAACACCGCGGCATCGTTGGTCCCGAGGATCTGCACGGTGACCGAGGTGAGGGTGCCGTCGGCGCTGCTCACCGTGAAGGTGTCGGTGTAGGTGGTGCCGGAGACGAACTCGTTGTGGGCAGAGTCGGCGACGTAGCTCCAGGCACCATTGGTGCCGATGGAGAACTGGCCGTAACTGCCGTTGGTGTTGGTTTGCGCGACGAAGGTTGCGGCGCTGTCGACATCGCTGATGGTCAGCGTACCGGTGGTGGAGATGTCGACGGCGGCATTGGTCTCGGTCAGGTTGGCAATGTCGGCGGACAGCACCGCGGCGTCGTTGGTGCCGAGGATATGCACGGTGACCGAAGTGAGGGTGCCGTCGGCGCTGCTCACCGCGAAGGTATCGGTGTAGGTGGTGCCGGCGACGAACTCGTTGTGGGCAGAGTCGGCGACATAGCTCCAGGCACCATTGGTGCCGATGGAGAACTGGCCGTAACTGCCGTTAGTGTTGGTTTGCGCGACGAAGGTTGCGGCGCTGTCGACATCGCTGATGGTCAGCGTACCGGTGGTGGAGATGTCGACGGCGGCATTGGTCTCGGTCAGGTTGGCAATGTCGGCGGACAGCACGGCAGCGTCGTTGGTCCCGAGGATCTGCACGGTGACCGAGGTGAGGGTGCCGTCGGCGCTGCTCACCGTGAAGGTGTCGGTGTAGGTGGTGCCTGCAGCGAACTCGTTGTGGGCAGAGTCGGCGACATAGCTCCAGGCACCATTGGTGCCGATGGAGAACTGGCCGTAACTGCCGGCGGTGTTGGTTTGCGCGACGAAGGTTGCGGCGCTGTCGACATCGCTGATGGTCAGCGTACCGGTGGTGGAGATGTCGACGGCGGCATTGGTCTCGGTCAGGTTGGCGCTGTCGGCGGACAGCACCGCGGCGTCGTTGGTGCCGAGGATATGCACGGTGACCGAGGTGAGGGTGCCGTCGGCGCTGCTCACCGCGAAGGTATCGGTGTAGGTGGTGCCGGCGACGAACTCGTTGTGGGCAGAGTCGGCGACATAGCTCCAGGCACCATTGGTGCCGATGGAGAACTGGCCGTAACTGCCGTTGGTGTTGGTTTGCGCGACGAAGGTTGCGGCGCTGTCGACATCGCTGATGGTCAGCGTACCGGTGGTGGAGATGTCGACGGCGGCATTGGTCTCGGTCAGGTTGGCAATGTCGGCGGACAGCACCGCGGCATCGTTGGTCCCGAGGATCTGCACGGTGACCGAGGTGAGGGTGCCGTCGGCACTGCTCACCGCGAAGGTGTCGGTGTAGGTGGTGCCTGCAGCGAACTCGTTGTGGGCGCTATCGGCGACATAGTTCCAGGCACCGTTCGTGCCGATGGAGAACTGGCCGTAGCTGCCGGCGGTGTTGGTCTGGGTAACGAAGGTCGCGGCGCTGTCGACGTCGCTGATGGTGAGGGTGCCGTTGGTGATCAACGGGGCATTGGTTTCGGTCAGGTTGACGCTGTCGGCGGACAGCACCGCGGCGTCGTTGGTGCCGAGGATCTGCACGGTGACCGAAGTGAGGGTGCCGTCGGCACTGCTCACGGCGAAGGTATCGGTGTAGGTGGTGCCGGCGACGAACTCGTTGTGGGCAGAGTCGGCGACATAGCTCCAGGCACCATTGGTGCCGATGGAGAACTGGCCGTAACTGCCGTTGGTGTTGGTTTGCGCGACGAAGGTTGCGGCGCTGTCGACATCGCTGATGGTCAGGCTGCCGTTGGTGGTCAGCGGGGCATCGGTTTCGGTCAGGTTGGCGATGTCGGCGGACAACACGGCCGCATCGTTAGTGCCGCTGACGGTGACGGTCATCAACTGAGTGGCCACGCCGCCAAGGCCATCGCTGACCTGCACGGTGAACACTTCATCGTGACTTTCGCCAGCCCCCAGCGACTGCACCGCACTGGCAACGCCATCGGTGCCATTGGCCAGGGTGTAAGTCCATTTGCCGGTGCTGTCCACCGCGATCGAACCGTAGGTGCCCGAAGCCGAGCCATTGATGCTCCAGGCGGCCGTAGCAGCATGATCGATATCGGCCGAACTGAACTGGCCGCTCACGCTGAGCGTGGTGTCTTCCTGCACCGCACCGGCATCGTTGCCCGTCGCGAAGCCGAGCACTGGCGCATCGTTGGTGCCAGTGACGGTGACAGTCACCAACTGAGTGTCCACGCCGCCGAGGCCATCGCTGACCTGGACGCTGAACACTTCGTCATGACTCTCGCCCACCTTCAGTGACTGCACCGCACTGGCGACACCATCGGTGCCATTGGCCAGGGTGTAAGTCCACTGGCCGGTGCTGTCCACCGCGATCGAACCATAAGTGCCGGTATTCGACCCGGCAATGGTCCAGGTTGCCGTGGCAGCATGATCGATATCGGCCGAACTGAACTGGCCGCTCACGCTGAGCGTGGTGTCTTCCTGCACTGCGCCGGCATCATTGCCTGTTGCGAAGCTGAGTACGGGCGCGTCGTTAGTGCCGGTGATAGTGATGGTGACCGTCTGCGTCGCCGAGGCAGCGTTAGCCGCGCCGCTGTCGTCGGTGGCGACCACCGCGTACGAGAAGGTGATGGTTTCACCCGCACCGAGGAAGTCGAGGTTCTCATTGCTGCTGTAGTCCCAGCTGTTCTGGTCGACCGAGAAACCGGCCACCAGTGCCGAGGCCACGCCCGCATTGAGCACGCCGCCGCTCCAGACGATGTCGTTGTTAGCGGTCTGCGACACGGTCACCGTGTCGGTGCTGTCCAGATCGGCAAAGCTCAGTGCGCCGTTGTCGCTCAGGGTGGCCGTGCCGTTGCCTTCGTTCATCGCGCCGGTGGTGTCGGTAATCGTCAGCGTCGGCTGGTCGTTGGTGCCAGTAATTGTGATAGTCACGGTCTGCACCGCGCCGTCACCGATAGCCACGTTATAGGTTTGCGTGACGTTCTGGCCTTCGCCGAGGAATTGCAACGCGGCGTTGTTCACCGCAAAGTTCCAGCCCAGAGAACCGCTGCCCGTGCCGGTGCTGTCGCTCAGTGGATCGGTAGTGAAGTTGCCCAGATAGCCGGAAGCGCCCGGTGTGACGGTGACGCTGTGGGTGTCGATCAGGTCGACGTCGGTGAAGGTGATGCTGCCGCTGGCCGCGTAGTCGCCGCTGTCTTCCTTGGCATCGCCAGCTTGCACGCCGCTGGTGATCTGCACCTGGTCGTTGGTGCCGGTAATCGTGATAGTCACGGTCTGCACCGCGCCGTCTCCAATAGCCACGTTATAGGTTTGCGTGACGTTCTGGCCTTCGCCGAGTAATTGCAACGCGGCGTTGTTCACCGCGAAGTTCCACCCCAGCGAACCGCTGCCCGTGCCGGTGCTGTCGCTCAGTGGATCGGTGGTGAAGCTACCCAAATAGCCAGAAGCGCCCGGCGTGACAGTGACGCTGTGGGTGTCAATCAGGTCGGCGTCGGTGAAGGTGATGCTGCCGCTGGCCGCGTAGTCGCCGCTGTCTTCCCCGGCATCGCCAGCCTGCACACCGCTGGTGATCTGTACCTGATCGTTGGTGCCGGTAATCGTGATGGTCACGGTCTGCACCGCGCCGTCACCGATAGCCACGTTATAGGTTTGCGTGACGTTCTGGCCTTCGCCGAGGAATTGCAACGCGGCGTTGTTCACCGCGAAGTTCCACCCCAGCGAACCGCTGCCCGTGCCGGTGCTGTCGCTCAGTGGATCGGTGGTGAAGCTGCCCAAATAGCCAGAAGCGCCCGGCGTGACAGTGACGCTGTGGGTGTCAATCAGGTCGGCGTCGGTGAAGGTGATGCTGCCGCTGGCCGCGTAGTCGCCGCTGTCTTCCTTAGCATCGCCGGCCTGCACGCCGCTGCTGATCTGCACCTGGTCGTTGGTGCCAGTAATCGTGATGGTCACGGTCTGCACCGCGCCGTCGCCGATCGCCACGTTATAGGTTTGGGTGACGATCTGGCCTTCGCCGAGGAACTGCAGCGCGGAGTTGTTCACCGCAAAGTTCCAGCCCAGAGAACCGCTGCCCGTGCCGGTGCTGTCGCTCAGTGGATCGGTAGTGAAGTTGCCCAGATAGCCGGAAGCGCCCGGTGTGACGGTGACGCTGTGGGTGTCGATCAGGTCGACGTCGGTGAAGGTGATGCTGCCGCTGGCCGCGTAGTCGCCGCTGTCTTCCCCTGCATCGCCGGCCTGTACGCCGCTGGTGATCTGTACCTGATCGTTGGTGCCGGTGATGGTGATCGTCACGTTCTGCGTGGTCGATGAGCCATGCCCATCATTGATGGTGACCACATAGGTTTCGGTAGCAGTCTGACCCTGGGCCAGGGACTGGGCTGCCGCATTGTTCAGGGTGTAAGTCCAGTCAACGGTGCCGTTGGCTGCATTGGCCGCTTCAGTCACTGCTGCAAGGGCGAAGTTGCCCAGCGCGGTGGCATTGCCGCCCGCCGCCACGAATGAGGCGGTATGCGTGTCACTCAGATCGACATCGCTAAACGCAATCGTGCCTGTCGCGCTCAGCGAATCGGTCGGACTCGGGGTCGCGTTCGCATCTTCTGTTACCGTGCCGGCCTGTGCGCCAAGGCTCATCGTCACACTGTCATTCGCACCTGCGAATTGCACCTGCGCAGTGGCCCAGCTGAGGGTGCCATTGCCGAGGCGAATCGCATACGTAAAGCTGTCCGTCAGGGACGCTCCGCCAGCAAGCGCCTGGAGTTGCGCCTTGAAAGCGGTCGACAACGTTGCGGCGTCGTAGCCGACCTTGCCATCCGACGTAATCCAGATCTTTGCCCCGTTGAAACTGGTGTCAGTACTCGTCGCCTCAATTCTGCCCGTGTCCTGGACCAGGAGATCGGCCGGCGCATAAATCTTGGTGGCAGTAGAAAGACTGGTCGCGTCATCGAGTGACCACAGTGTCTTTGCGTTGCCGCCGAGGTCATTGGACATGACGTCCAGGTACACGACCCCCAGCAGGTCTTCAGTGATGGCCGCGCTGCTCGTGCCAATGACACCGGTAGTGAAAATGTCGTCCTGAGCCTGCGGTGTATTGGAAAGCGAAGTGACGGTGCCGCCGCTGGTAGTTGTGGTGGTAGCCATGTCTTTCTCCCGAAAATGCCAGTTTTTTATTTTTAGAATCGCTAGGGATTGCTAACAGGACGAAGTCCCGTTCTTGCACCGCTCAGGTTGTTCAGGAGTGGTGCGAGGCGGCTGCCGGACATCGCCGGCCTGACGGGCCAGGCGCTGCCGGCAGAGGCGCGCGGGTATTACGGGGGTGGAAAAGCTCGCCGCGCTTGAGGAGCGGATCGCAGGGCAGGTCGGGCGAATGTGAGCCCGAGGCTGGGGCTGCGCTGCACATGGCACGCAATAGACTGAGAGCACCCATGTGGCAGGGACTCCTGAAATAATGGCTGGATGAGGCCGTGTTTTGAGGTAGCACCGACTCAGGGATACGGCCTTTCCTGATATCAGTTTGATGTGTGTTTAGTTGTGGGGTCAGGCTTTGTAAAGGTGTTAACCGCAGCTAACAGTACGACGTGCCAATATTCCGACAGGCGGATGTTTTGGTGTCAATATTACGTCGATCTGTTTTTGGCGAAGAGGGTCGGAAAGGGCCATGGACACTCGACACTGGCACGGCTCGAATGAGCTGAAACCCAAGTGGGGCATGGGCTGGCTGAATCGTACCGGCCCTGAGACTCCATAAAATCTCAGCATTGAGCTGTTAAAAAAGCCCGCCAGGGCATTTGCTTTGGCGGGATTTTTTACGCCCGAACCACCTGACGACTTACTTGGAGAGCCTGTCATGACAGCCAAATGCGCAAATGCACTCCCACCGCTTCAAGGGAACGCGACTACCGGCCGATAACCCGAACAGTTGTTGTCATTTTTATTTCTGGCGGCCGGCAATTGTCATCACGGGTTTATGCGAAATTGCTTGATAGCCTATGGCCTCCCGCTATCATCTGCGCGCCAAAAAAGGCCGCGAAGCCGAGTTCGCCTGTGTCATTGCCTTTGGGTTGTTCTTCTTAAATTGCCTGGAAATCTTCGATGCTGTCGTATCACCAAAAAAGCTTTTTGATCGTCGATGATTTCTCGGATTTCCGCAGTTCCGTCAGGTCCATGCTGCGGGAGTTGGGCGTCAAGGATGTCGATACCGCCGATACCGGTGAGCAGGCGCTGCGCATGTGCTCGCAGAAGTCCTACGACTTCATCCTGCAGGACTTCCACCTGGGCGATGGCAAGAAGAACGGTCAGCAGGTGCTTGAAGACCTGATGATCGAGAAGCTGATCAGCCATGAAAGCGTGTTTGTCATGGTCACCGCCGAAACCAGTCAGGCCATGGTGCTCAGCGCACTGGAACATGAGCCCGATGCTTACTTGACCAAGCCCTTCAACCGTTCCGGCCTGGCTCAGCGCCTGGAGCGCCTGGAGCAGCGCAAGACGTTGCTCAAGCCAATCCTGCAAGCCCTTGACCGGGGCAAACCGGTTGAAGTGCTCAATGCCTGCATCGCCCTGTGTAAACAAGACATTCGTTATTCGCCGCTGTGCCTGCGTTACCGCGCCGATGCGTTGCGCGACTTGAACCAGAACGAAGCGCTGGAGCGCCTGTACGACAGCATCATTGCCGATCGTCCTTTGCCCTGGGCGTTTGCCGGGTTGGGCCAGTTGCTGTTCAAGCGTGGCCAGGTCAGCCAGGCCAAAGGCATTTACGAAAAAGCCCTGAAAGTCTTCCCGATGATGCCGGCCCTCTACGACGGCATGGCCGATGTGCTGGTCGCCGAAGGGGATACCAAGGGGGCGCAGAGAGTCCTGGAAGAGGCTATTCGCCTGTCGCCGCTGGCGGTGCGCCGGCAAGCGTTGCTGGGCAAGCTGGCGATGGCCAACGAGGATTTCGATACCGCCTCCAAAGCTTATCGCCAGGCGGTGGCCCAAGGGGCGCAGTCACGTTTCAAGGATGCGGAAAGCAACCTCGGTTTGGCCCATGCCTTGATCAGCAAAGGCAGTGAGAAGGGCCTGGACACCCGGACCCGCCTTGAAATCAACACAACGCTGAGTGCGGTGGCGAAGGAGAATCCCTCCGATCCCGGCTTGCAGATTCGTGCGCGCCTGATGAAAGCCACCAGCCTGCTGCTCAACGATGCCGAAACCGCCGAGAAGCTCACCGAGCAGGCGATGATGCGCCTCGATGGCATGGAGCAGTTCATGAGTGCTGAAGCGGCGCTGCTGGTGGCCAAGCAGCTGCAAATGCTCGGGCAGGCGAGTGCCGGCGCTTCGATGCTGAAGAACTGTGCGGAGATCTACGGCGACGATCCGACCGTGATGAAAGGCATCGCCAAGCTGACCGACGACCCGACCATCCTCAACTCCGGCAACGCCGCCGCCGACCTCAACCGTCAGGGTGTGCGGGTGTACAAGACCGGCAATCTGGTGGAAGCCCGGGATGTATTCCGCAAAGCCCTGGCACTGCAGCCCAAAAACATCAGTATTGCCCTGAACATGGCGCAGTCGTTGCTGCACGGCACCGACACCAGTGTGCCGTCGGCCGAACTGGAAGAATGTCGCGCCTGCCTGAAAACCGTCGGCCTGATGCCCGATACCGACGCGCGTTATCCGCGCTACCAGAAACTGAAAATCAAGGCGTTCGGCGAATGATCGACAGCGAACCGTCACTCGACTTCTCCACGGTGATTGCCTCCACCGTGCACGACATGAAGAACTCTCTGGCCATGCTGATGCAGGCGCACAGTCAATGGCTGGCGCGTTTGCCCGATCCCGAGCAGCACACCCCGGAGCAGGGTGTGATCGACTTCGAGTTCGCCCACCTCAACGGCATGCTGGTGCAGTTGCTGGGGCTGTACAAACTCGGCGTCAATCAGATGCCGTTGCAACCGGCCTACCATGAGCTGGATGACTTCATTGAGGCGCAACTGGCCTCTCATCAGGAAGTGTTCGCCAGCCGCGGCATCATCGCGACCTATGAAGTGGACCCGTTGAGCCCGCTGGGCTTCTTCGACCGGGAGCTGATTGCTTCGGTGCTCGCCAATTGCATCAACAACGCCATTCGCTATGCGCGCCATGCTTTGTTAATCAGCGTCAGTGATGAGGCCGGGCAACTGGTGCTGACCATCAACGACGATGGCGAGGGTTATCCGCCCGAGATGATCGAACGTCAGGCCGATTACGTGCAGGGCATCAACCACAGCAGTGGCAGCACCGGCCTGGGCCTGTACTTTGCCGGGCGGATTGCCGCATTGCATCAGCGCAATGGTGTGGGTGGACGCACAGAAATCAGCAACGGCGGCCCATTGGGCGGCGGCGTGTTCAGCCTTTACCTTCCCTGAGTACCTTTTTGTTTGACGCTGCTTGATATTCCGAACAGCCGGAGCCTATTTTGTACGAGTCGCCGTTCGCGGCTCGTACAACAACAAGGATTGCGTCATGACAACCGATGGCCATCGTTCACTCGCGCAGCGATTGACGGGCATTGATGAGATTGAATGTGTCACGCCGGACCTGAACGGCGTACCACGCGGCAAGGTGATGACCGCCGAAGGATTTCTTGAAGGGCGGCGTTTGCAGATGGCGCGGGGTGTGCTGCTGCAATGCATCATGGGCGGTTATCCGCCGGCGCGCTTTTACGGCAGTGATGATGGCGACCTGGCGCTGGTGCCTGATCCCGCGCAGATCCACCGTTTGCCCTGGAGTTCGCAGCCTCGGGCACTGGCCATTTGCGATGCGGACGAGCTGACTGGTGAGAGCTCGCCATTGTCGACCCGCGGCCAACTCAAGGCCGTGATCGTTCGATACGCCGCCCTGGGGCTGGCGCCGGTGGTGGCGACCGAGCTGGAGTTCTTCGTCTTCGCGCCCAACCCTGACCCGACGCAACCCTTCCAGCCGCCACTGGGCCTGGACGGTCGTCGCGAGGACGGTCATTCGGCGTTCAGCGTCAGTTCCAATAACGGCTTGCGGCCGTTCTTCAATGAAGTCTACGAATGCATGGCGGCGCTGGGCTTGCCGCGCGATACCTTCATGCACGAGATGGGCGTCAGCCAGTTCGAGATCAACCTGCTGCACGGCGATCCGCTACTGCTGGCCGACCAGACTTTGTTGTTCAAGCATCTGCTCAAAGAAGTGGCGCTCAAGCATGGCCTGACCGTGGTCTGCATGGCCAAGCCGTTGGCGCACACGCCGGGCAGTTCGATGCATATCCACCAGAGCATCGTCGAGATCGGCACCGGGCGTAACGTGTTCAGCGACAAGGCCGGCGAGCCGACCGCGACCTTCCGTCATTTCATCGGCGGTCAGCAGGCCGGCCTGGCGGATTTCACCGCGCTGTTTGCGCCGAACGTGAACTCCTATCAGCGCCTGTGCCATCCTTACGCATCGCCGAACAATGCCTGCTGGTCCCACGACAACCGCGCGGCCGGATTGCGCATTCCGGCCAGTTCACCGGTCGCTCGTCGGGTCGAAAACCGCTTGCCGGGGGCCGATGCCAATCCGTATCTGGCGATCGCCGCGAGCCTGGCCTCGGGGTTGTATGGCATCGAGAACAAACTGGAGCCGAGCGAGCCGATCCAGGGTGAGTTCGTGGTGCCGGATAATCTTTCGTTACCGTGTACCTTGCATGCCGCTCTTGAACGTCTGAAACGTAGCCAATTGGCGAAGGAACTGTTCGGCAAGGAGTTCATCGAAGGCTACATCGCTTCGAAGACGATGGAGTTGACCAGCTTCTTTGATGAAATTACTCCCTGGGAACGGCGTGTTCTAGCAGCCCAGGCCTGACGACCCGTCGCCGTCGGGCTATCGTTGTCGATAGCCCGATACTCACTGCAAGGAGCCGCTCGGAACGCCGATGCGCCAAATCTTGAAATCTTTTCGGGGGCTTTATTTCGCCTCGCTGATGATGTTGATCGGCTCGGGCCTATTGAGTACTTACCTTGCCCTGCGCCTGGCGGCCGATAAAGTCGACAGCCTGTGGGTCGGCGCCTTGATGGCGGCCAACTATTTCGGCCTGGTGCTGGGCGGCAAGATCGGCCATCGGCTGATTGCCCGGGTCGGGCATATTCGAGCTTATTCAGCCTGCGCCGGGATTGTCGGCGCGGCAGTGCTGGGCCATGGCCTGGTGGACTGGTTGCCCGCGTGGCTGTTTCTGCGGGTGATCGTCGGCCTGGGCATGATGTGCCAGTACATGGTGATCGAAAGCTGGCTCAATGAGCAGGCAGAAGCCAATAAGCGCGGAGTGGTATTCAGCGGCTACATGATCGCCTCGTACCTGGGGCTGGTGTTGGGTCAGCTGATTCTGGTCATGCACCCGGGCCTGGGTCTGGAGCTGCTGATGCTGGTCGCCCTGTGTTTCGC
Organism: Pseudomonas cucumis; assembly: GCF_030687935.1. Taxonomy (GTDB): domain Bacteria; phylum Pseudomonadota; class Gammaproteobacteria; order Pseudomonadales; family Pseudomonadaceae; genus Aquipseudomonas; species Aquipseudomonas cucumis. The sequence continues at coordinate 1,619,524 of NZ_CP117454.1, forward strand.
CCTGTGCCTGGTGCCGGTGGCCCTGACGCGGCGGATTCACCCGGCGCCTTTGCACCCGGCGCCGATGGAACCACGGTTCTTCATCAAACGCGTGCCGCAGTCGTTGAGTACGGTGTTGGGGTCGGGATTGATCGTCGGTTCGTTCTACGGTCTGGCGCCGCTGTATGCCTCGCAGCAAGGATTGTCGACCGAACAGGTCGGTCTGTTCATGGGTAGCTGCATTTTTGCAGGCCTGGTGGTGCAGTGGCCATTGGGTTGGCTGTCGGACCGCTATGACCGGGCACTGTTGATTCGCTGTTTCGCGTTTAGCCTGGCGCTGGCTGCGTTGCCCTTGGCAATCATGCAGCAGGTGCCGCTGGAGGTGCTGTTCATCGCCGGGTTTTTCTGTTCGTTGGTGCAGTTCTGCCTGTACCCGTTGGCGGTGGCGTTCTCCAACGACCACGTCGAGGGTGATCGCCGGGTGTCGCTGACAGCGATGTTGCTGGTGACCTACGGTGTCGGCGCGAGTATCGGACCGCTGGTGGCCGGGGTGTTGATGAAGCTGTTCGGCAGTCAGATGCTTTATGCCTTCTTCAGCTTCTTCGCGTTGGTGCTGGTGTGGAGAATTCGCCCGAAAGCGGTCACCAACTTGCATCAGGTGGACGATGCTCCACTGCATCACGTGGCCATGCCGGACAGTATGTCGAGTTCGCCACTGGTCGCTTGCCTGGACCCGCGAGTCGATGAGCAGGTGGTGCAGGATCAGATGCAGAACCCGGTCACCCCGGAGGCTGACTTCAATCCGGATGCCGAGCCCGAGCCCGAAATCGAAGCTGAAACAGATTTGGAATCAGAAGACCCAGACACGGGGCGCGAGCAAAGCTTTACCGAAGCGAGGCCTTGATCAAGGCATAAAAAAACGGGCAGTCACCGCAAGGGACTGCCCGTTTTTTATGGGAGGGGCGTATCAGAAGTCGTCTTTATCGAAACGACGCGCTTCGCGCTGAAGTTGATAGACGAACCGCTCGACCTGCCGTTGCACCAGGCCGCTCATGTTGTGAAAACGCACGCCGGCGAAGGTGGTGTTGATCTTTTCTTCGAAGTGCAGGTAACGCAGTTCGACCGGTGTCGTCATGCTGCCGAAGGGCAGGGCGGCGACGAAGCGCTCATAGACCTGGCCCAGTTGCAGCCTGGCGGTGATGTCGCCCTCGAAGCGCAACTTGCAGCCGGTGGCAGAGATGTCCAGCAATTTGCCATTAATGGGCGACTTGAGTTTGTCGCCACCCAGTTCGACATTGACCAGTTGCGCCAGCTTCAGCGCAGCGCGAAAAGCATTGCGGCGCTGGTGGTAAACCACCTCATCGGGCAACGCGCCACGGTAGCAGCGGCCATCGCCGGATTCGTCGATGGTTAGTGGGCCATTGCTTTCCCAGGCGATGCGCACACCGTCGTGAAAGCCTTCGACCTTGAACGGTTCGCCGGCCAGCAGAAAGCGTTCGCCGTCGCGCGGGATCATTTCGTCCAGGGCGATCATGTTGCTGTCACGGTCGATGTCCACCAGATAACTCTGGAAGCGCTGGCTGCGCTCATGGAACGTGATGATCAGCGGGTCATGGCTGTCTTGCAGCTGACGCAGATTGCCGGAGATTTCCAGGGGCGTAGTGAGCACCTTGGGTGGCTGCGGAGCATCTTCCGCGTTTAAGGCATTGAACACGGGGCATCAATCTCCAGACAAAATATGACTACTGGCCAGTATTCTGCCAGCATGTTTCGCGTCTTGATAGAGCGTGCTCATTGAAAGGCTCAAGCCTGACTGAGCGGGCGTGGTTTTGCGAGTTTGGAGGTTGAGCCGCGGGCATCGTAGAGCGCTGGTGGCTCTCCGCCGGTGAGGATCTTCAGCTGGTTGGCCGTGGCGGCCTGCTGCACCAGAATCGACTGGCCATTATTAACGTTGGCGGCCTGGCACTGTGCCAGGAGGTCAGTCAGCACATCGCTCTGTGCCAGTAATTGGTCGCCAATGCTCGAATGGCTGGCAAGTTGCTCCAGGCCCTGGCGATTGGTCGGCAGGTTGAGGCTGGCGAGGATTTCACTGCGCTTGCGGCCATGCTGTTCGAGCAAAATGATCAATGCCTGTTTCTGCGCCAGAATCTCTTCAAGCAGTGGCATGTCGCGACCGTGCAGCGCGAGGGACTCGGTTTGCAGCAGCTCCAGCAGGTGTTGCGCCGGGGCAAAGTCGTCGATGATCAGTTGCAGTAAATTAGTGTCGTGCATGGCTGGCCTTGGGTTTTAAGCGTCCAAAAGCCTGGCGCGGGCCGTGGCCTAGCGCTGGGCTTCGAAGTTGAGCAGTTTGCTGGCTACACGGTTGCTGTCGACTTTATAGCTGCCATCGGCAATCGCTGCTTTCAACTCGGCCACGCGGGCTTTGTCGACGGCAGGCTGATCGCGCAGCTTGTCAGTGACCTTCTGCAACTGTTGAGCCTCATTGCTGAGGTGTACCGATTCCCCGCTTTGGGTGGCACTGGCCTGTTCGGCCGGGGTATTCAGCGGCGTGGATTGACCGGCTTCGGCGGTTTCCTTGGCGGCGCTGGTACGTGTACTGCCCGTAAGTGACGAGGAGCTGTTTAAACGACTGAAATCGATGACCATGACAAAAAACCTCTGGGTATTTGGACGCTTGCCATGTTTTCGGCTCTTCCCCGGAAAACTTTAGGCCCATTTATCGATGAGCGTGCATGCGCCAGCGCGTCTTCCACATGCGGCACAGTTTAGGGAACAGCCTCGGGCAGCGCCATATCTTCACGAACAGAGATCCTACATGGCCACTTCCACCTGACCGGGCGCGGTGACTTGCGCCTTGATGACCCGCTGGGAGTTAAGGTTTTTCACCCGAATCTGTTCGCTCATGCCGCCGTTGGACAGCGCTTCACCCGGCATACGTACACTGAGCGTACCACTGCGGGCAGTAATCACCACCTGATCGCCCTTGCGAATCACTTCCGCCTGTTCGAGGTGCACCAGGGTAATGACCTGATCGGCGACCATTGGTCGGGTAAGTTTTTGCCCGATCGCCTGATCGACGGAGGTCAGAAAACCCTGATTTATCAGGCTGATATCGCGCTCGCGCAGGGTCACGTCCTGAGGCTCGATAATCCCTGTGCGTTTGAGAGGGCGAGTGGTGGTCACGATGTCGCGAAACAGCCGTACTTGAGCGGGTACGAAGACTGTCCAGGGGGAGGCGCCGTCGCAGCGAACCTTGACCGTTACCCGGCCCAGAGGCCTCGCGGGGCTCTCGAGGGTGGCTGTCAATTCCTTGTCGCACATAGGCATGCGCAGGCGCGGATCGAGCTGGTTGACCTCGATCTCGTAGCGTCCTTGCGTTTGACTGCTGGCCAGATAGTCCTCTACGGTGAATTCAAGAAAGCCCTGGGTGACGCCGATAAGCATGTCAGGCAAGGTAACCGTATCAGCAAGGGCAGGGCTGCCAGCGTTGAACAGGCAGACGGCCGACGCCGCGCAGAGCAATCTGCGGCAGGTTGATGTCAGGCGTCGAAAAAATGTCGGTTCTGTGTTCATAAGAGTTAAAAAGCAAGCGCCGTGCCGTTTCGTGATGAATGTGCGTCGCAACACACTTAGCGTTGGTGTAGGAGTCTGGGCATGGCTGGTGTAATGGATTCGGTGAACCAGCGCACGCAACTGGTAGGGCAGAATCGCTTGGAGCTGTTGTTGTTCCGTCTCGACGGCCAGCAGCTGTATGGGATCAACGTGTTCAAGGTTCGTGAGGTGCTGCAATGCCCCAAGCTGACCTTGATGCCCAAGTCCAGTCCTGTCGTGTGCGGTGTGGCAAATATCCGGGGGGCGACCATTCCGATCCTTGATCTGGCAATGGCGACCGGTTCCGGAGCGCTGAAAGATCAAAGCAATCCCTTCGTGATCATCACGGAGTACAACACCAAGACTCAGGGTTTCCTGGTTCGGTCGGTAGAGCGCATCGTCAACATGAACTGGGAGGAGATTCATCCGCCACCCAAGGGTACCGGGCGCGATCACTACCTGACGGCTGTGACTCGGGTCGACAATCAGCTAGTCGAAATCATCGACGTCGAGAAGGTGCTGGCGGAAGTGGCGCCGACGCCGGAAGCGATTTCGGTGGGCGTGGTGGATGTCGAGACTCAGCACAAGGCATTGTCCTTGCGCGTGCTGACGGTCGATGACTCGTCGGTGGCGCGCAAGCAGGTGACCCGTTGCCTGCAAACGATCGGCGTCGAAGTGGTGGCGTTGAACGACGGCCGGCAAGCGCTGGATTACCTGCGCAAACTGGTCGATGAAGGCAAGAAGCCGGAAGACGAGTTCCTGATGATGATCTCCGACATCGAGATGCCGGAGATGGACGGGTACACCCTGACGGCCGAGATCCGCAACGACCCACGCATGCAAAAGCTGCATATCATCCTGCATACTTCGTTGTCGGGTGTGTTCAATCAGGCGATGGTCAAGAAGGTCGGTGCCGATGACTTTCTGGCCAAGTTCCGTCCTGATGACCTGGCATCCCGGGTAGTCGACCGGATCAAAGCAGCAGATCACAGCTAGGGGCCTTCTGCCCCTGGCGGTCAACACGATTTAAGAGGCGGCATCTTTGTCTACGGGTAATTTGGATTTCGAACAGTTCCGGGTCTTCCTGGAAAAAGCCTGTGGCATTTTGCTCGGTGAAAACAAGCAATACCTGGTCTCGAGCCGTCTCAACAAACTGATGGAACAGCAGGGCATCAAATCGCTGGGTGAGCTGGTTCAGCGCATCCAGACCCAGCCGCGCAGCGGTTTGCGCGAGATGGTGGTGGATGCCATGACCACCAACGAAACCCTGTGGTTTCGTGACACCTATCCGTTTGAGGTCCTGAAGAATAAGGTCTTGCCTGCAGCGATCAAGGCAAGCCCCGGCCAGCGCCTGCGGATCTGGTCGGCGGCGTGTTCGTCGGGTCAGGAACCGTATTCGCTGTCGATGTCCATCGATGAGTTCGAACGGGTCAACATGGGCCAGTTGAAGATGGGCGTGCAGATCGTTGCCACGGACCTGTCCGGCACCATGCTCACCAACTGCAAAACCGGCGAGTACGACAGCCTGGCCATCGGCCGCGGTCTGTCGCCCGAGCGCCTTCAGCGTTACTTCGACCCGAAAGGGCCGGGACGTTGGGCCATCAAGGCGCCGATCAAGAGTCGGGTGGAATTTCGCTCGTTCAACCTGCTGGACAGCTACGCGAGCCTGGGCAAGTTCGACATCGTGTTCTGCCGCAACGTGTTGATCTACTTCTCCGCCGAGGTGAAGAAAGACATCCTGTTGCGTATTCACAGCACGCTGAAGCCAGGCGGATATCTGTTCCTTGGCGCGTCCGAAGCGCTGAACGGTTTGCCGGATCATTATCAAATGGTCCAGTGCAGCCCGGGGATCATTTACCAGGCGAAGTGATTCGTTGGCGGCATACAAAAAAACGGGAGTCCTCAGGGAGCTCCCGTTTTTTTATGCCTGATTTCGCATTCCCGCCGCATCACCTGTAGGAGCGATGTCGTTCGTGAGAAGCGGCAGAAAAGCGGCAGGCGGCGGAAGTCGGTTGCCGCTTTTCTGGCATTGCCGCCTTGCCACCGCGCGCAAAGCCCCGGTTTACGGGCTTTTCTGAATTGGCACGCCGCTTGCTATGTCCATCGTACGAAAAATCAGGTCACCCGAAGGTTTCCCGACATGAGCATCAGCTTCGATAAAGCGCTCGGTATCCACGAACAAGCCCTGGGCTTCCGCGCCCAGCGTGCCGAAGTCCTGGCCAACAACATCGCCAACGCCGACACCCCGAACTACAAGGCTCGGGATCTGGACTTCTCGAAAGTGCTCGCCGAGCAGAACGAGAAAACCAAAAACGGCAAGTTCGCCTTGAACATGACCAACAGTCGTCACATCGAAGCTGAAGGCATGGGCAATGGCGACGAGTCGCTGATGTATCGCACGCCGATGCAACCGTCGATCGACCAAAACACCGTGGACGCCCAACTGGAACAGTCGAACTACGCGGAAAACGCGGTCAACTTCCAGGCCAGCTTCACCCTGCTCAACAGTAAATTCAAAGGGCTGGTATCAGCCCTGCGTGGAGAGTAAGTCATGTCCCTTGCCAGTGTTTTCAACATCTCCGGTAGCGGCATGAGTGCCCAGACCACTCGTCTGAACACCGTCGCCTCGAACATCGCCAACGCCGAGACCGTCTCGTCGAGCATCGACCAGACCTACCGTGCCCGTCACCCGGTATTCGCCACCATGTTCCAGGGTGGCCAGAGCGGCGGCAGCGATTCGCTGTTCCAGAACCAGGACGCTGCCGGTCAAGGCGTACAAGTGCTGGGTGTGGTCGAAGACCAGAGCAACCTTGATGCGCGCTACGAGCCGAACCATCCGGCTGCCGATGCCAAGGGCTACGTCTACTACCCGAACGTCAACGTCGTCGAAGAAATGGCCGACATGATTTCCGCGAGCCGTTCGTTCCAGACTAACGCCGAAATGATGAACACCGCCAAAACCATGATGCAGAAGGTCCTGACCCTCGGTCAGTGATAAGGGGCGATTCATATGAGCGTTATCAGCGATGTTCTGGCCAACTCTTCGGTCCAGACCCCTACCACCAAAGACAGCCTGACCACGGCCGCTACCGGCGGCCAGAAGCTGGGCAAGGACGCGTTCCTGCAACTGTTGGTGACTCAGCTGAAAAACCAGAACCCGCTCGATCCTCAGGACAACAGCGAGTTCGTGGCACAGCTGGCGCAGTTCAGTAGCCTGGAAGGTATTACCACGCTGAACGATACGGTCAGCGGCCTTGCCAGCAGCTACAGCTCCTCGCAAGCCTTGCAGGCTTCTTCGCTGGTGGGCCGTTCGGTCATCGCGCAGACCGACAAAACCATGGTCGACACCTCCAAGAGCCTCAACGGTACCGTCGTGGTGCCAACCTCGGTTCCCGCCGCCACCGTCAAGATCACCAACGCGGAAGGCAAGACCATCCGTACGCTCGAGTTGGGCAGTCAAAGTGCCGGTAACGCCAGTTTCATCTGGGATGGCAAGGACGATGCGGGCGCGGTGGCACCGGCGGGTACTTACACCTTCGGCGCAACGGCCACCATCGACAGCAAGGCGACATCGCTGATTACTTATCTGCCAGCGACCGTTAACAGCGTGACCATCAGCCAGACCGGCGGTGAGTTGATGCTGAACCTGGCAGGCATGGGCAGCGTTGCCCTGTCCAAAGTACAAACCATTGGTATATAGAGCCGACTAACACGGCACAAAGGAGTGGAATATGTCTTTCAATATCGGCCTTAGCGGTCTCTATGCAGCCAACAAACAACTGGACGTGACCGGCAACAACATCGCCAACGTCGCGACCACCGGTTTCAAATCCTCCCGTGCAGAATTCGAAGACGTGTACTCGGCCACTCGCCTGGGTACCGGCAGCAAGACCGTCGGCAACGGCGTGCGTCTGGCCAACGTTTCCCAGCAGTTCGGCCAGGGCGACGTGAACAACACCGGCAACGTGCTCGATATGGGCATCCAGGGCAACGGTTTCTTCATCCTCAGCGACAACGGCTCCCTGAGCTACACCCGTGCCGGTGCGTTCAAGACCGACGCTGAAAACTATGTGGTTGATAACAACGGCAACCGTTTGCAGGGTTATGGCGTTGATGCCAACGGCAAGATCATCAACGGTGTGTTGACTGACTTGAAGATTGATACGTCGAGTCTCAAGCCGAACCCGACGTCCAAGGTTGATCAGACGATGAACCTGAACTCGGCGGAAACAACGCCGACGGTGACGCCGTTCAGTCCCACTGATACCAACAGCTATAACAAGACCATCTCCACCAAGGTCTACGATAGCCAGGGTAACGAGCACACCATGGATCAGTACTACGTGAAAACGGGTACCAACGCTTGGCGTGTTCATACTTACATGGACGGTCGTTCCCCAGCCAACCCTGCTACCACGCCACCAGTGGCGATCACCGCCGACATCACCTTCAACTCCAATGGCAGCATTAATACGCTGACGGCGGGTGCTGGCTGGACCCAGACCGGCAACACGTTGACCATGACCGGTTGGGTGCCTGGTGTCGTGACCAACGCCGCAACGACTCCTGTGACCTGGGGCCCGAACGGTTCTGTCGCTGCCACGGGCGGCATCGCATTCAACATGGCGCTGACCACCTCTTACAACTCGCCAACCGCTCGTACCGCCCAATTCCAGGACGGCTACGCCACCGGCCAGATCTCCAGCCTGACCATCGACGCCAGCGGCGTCATGACCGCCAACTTCAGCAACCAGCAGACCAAGGCCATCGGCCAGGTGGCGGTGGCCAGCTTCGCCAACGAGCAAGGCTTGCAGCCAATTGGCGGGACCCGCTGGAAAGAAACCTTCTCCTCGGGCGTGGCTGGCGTCGATGCGCCGCAGACTGGCACCCTGGGAGCAATCGTTTCCAATTCCCTGGAAGAGTCCAACGTCAACCTGACCAACGAATTGGTCGAGCTGATCAAAGCCCAGAGCAACTACCAGGCAAACGCCAAGACCATCTCCACCCAGAGCACCATCATGCAGACCATCATTCAGATGACCTGATGCTGGATAGCTTTGCATAAAGAACCCCTCGCAAGAGGGGTTTTTTTTGCCTTGCAGAATCAAGATCAAAAGATCGCAGCCTCGTTTCACTCGACAGCTCCTACAAAAAATCGCGCCCTCCTGTAGGAGCTGTCGAGTGGAATGAGGCTGCGATCTGGCAGGCAAAAGAAAACCCCCGACCAGCCAAAGGCTCATCGGGGGTTTCAGGTAAGCGCCCTGGAGCGCCTACCGGCTCAGCTTATTGGCAAGCTTCGCAATCCGGCTCGTCAATCGCGCAAGCCTTTGGCACTGGTGCCGGGCCTGCTGGAGCTGCCAGGACCGAGTCGTCACCGTGGTTGCCGCCGCTGGAAACAGCGTTCAGCTTACCGGTGTTGATGGTCGACTTCTCGGTGCTGGTCGCGGCCAAGGCACGGAGGTAGTAAGTGGTTTTCAGGCCACGGTACCAGGCCATGCGGTAGGTCACGTCCAGCTTCTTGCCCGATGCGCCGGCGATGTACAGGTTCAGCGATTGAGCCTGGTCGATCCACTTCTGACGACGGCTGGCCGCGTCAACGATCCACTTGGTGTCCACTTCGAAGGCGGTCGCGTAGAGCTCTTTGAGTTCTTGCGGGATGCGCTCGATCTGTTGCACCGAACCGTCGTAGTACTTCAGGTCGTTGATCATGACCGAGTCCCACAGACCGCGAGCCTTAAGGTCGCGAACCAGGTACGGGTTGATCACGGTGAATTCGCCCGACAGGTTCGATTTCACGTAGAGGTTCTGATAAGTCGGTTCGATCGACTGCGATACGCCAGTGATGTTGGCGATGGTCGCGGTCGGTGCGATGGCCATGATGTTGGAGTTACGAATGCCTTTCTGTACACGGGCGCGAACCGGTGCCCAGTCCAGGGATTCGTTCAGGTCAACGTCGATATACTTCTGGCCACGCTGCTCGATCAGGATCTGTTGCGAATCCAGTGGCAGGATGCCTTTGGACCACAGCGAACCCTGGAACGTCTCGTAGGCGCCGCGCTCGTCGGCCAGGTCGCAGGAAGCCTGGATCGCGTAGTAGCTGACCGCTTCCATCGACTTGTCGGCGAACTCGACGGCCGCGTCGGAACCGTAAGGAATGTGCTGCAGGTACAAAGCGTCCTGGAAGCCCATGATGCCCAGACCGACCGGACGGTGCTTGAAGTTGGAGTTCTTCGCTTGCGGCACCGAGTAGTAGTTGATGTCGATCACGTTATCGAGCATGCGCACGGCGGTGTTCACGGTGCGTTCCAGCTTGGCGGTGTCCAGCTTGCCGTTGACGATGTGGTTCGGCAGGTTGATCGAGCCCAGGTTGCAAACGGCGATCTCGTCCTTGTTGGTGTTCAAGGTGATCTCGGTGCACAGGTTCGAGCTGTGGACCACGCCCACGTGCTGCTGCGGGCTGCGCAGGTTGCACGGGTCTTTGAAGGTCAGCCATGGGTGGCCGGTTTCAAACAGCATCGACAGCATTTTGCGCCACAGGTCTTTGGCCTGGATGGTCTTGAACAGCTTGACCTTGCCCGGGTATTCGGTCAGGGCTTCGTAGTACTCGTAACGCTCTTCGAAGGCCTTGCCGGTCAGGTCGTGCAGATCAGGCACTTCGGACGGCGAGAACAGGGTCCACTTGCCGTCATCGAAGACGCGCTTCATGAACAGGTCAGGGATCCAGTTGGCGGTGTTCATGTCGTGGGTACGACGACGATCATCACCGGTGTTCTTGCGCAGTTCGATGAACTCTTCGATGTCCATGTGCCAGGTTTCCAGGTAGGCACAGACAGCGCCTTTGCGCTTGCCACCCTGGTTGACGGCGACGGCAGTGTCGTTCACCACTTTCAGGAACGGAACAACGCCCTGGGATTTGCCGTTGGTGCCCTTGATGTACGAACCCAAGGCACGAACAGGTGTCCAGTCGTTGCCCAGGCCGCCAGCGAATTTGGACAACATGGCGTTGTCGTGGATCGCGTGGTAGATGCCCGACAGGTCATCCGGCACGGTGGTCAGGTAGCAGCTCGACAGCTGTGGACGCAGGGTGCCGGCGTTGAACAGGGTCGGGGTCGACGACATGTAGTCGAAGGACGACAACAGGTTGTAGAACTCGATCGCACGGTCTTCTTTGTTCTTCTCTTCGATTGCCAGGCCCATGGCCACGCGCATGAAGAAAATCTGCGGCAGTTCGAAGCGGATACCGTCCTTGTGGATGAAGTAACGGTCGTACAGGGTTTGCAGGCCCAGGTACGTGAACTGCTGATCGCGCTCGTGGTTGATTGCCTTGCCGAGTTTTTCCAGGTCGAATGTCGCCAGAACCGGGTTCAGCAATTCGAATTCGATACCTTTGGCGATGTATGCAGGCAGCGCCTTGGCGTACAGGTCGACCATTTCGTGGTGGGTCGCGCTCTCGGCGACGCCCAGGAAGTTCAGGCCTTCGGCACGCAGGGTGTCCATCAGCAGACGGGCAGTCACGAACGAGTAGTTCGGCTCACGCTCGACCAGCGTACGGGCGGTCATCACCAGGGCGGTGTTGACGTCGGTCAGGGCCACGCCGTCGTACAGGTTCTTCAGGGTTTCGCGCTGGATCAGGTCGCCGTCGACCTCTTCCAGGCCTTCGCACGCTTCGGTGACGATGGTGTTCAGACGACCCATGTCCAGCGGTGCAAAGCTGCCATCGGCGCGGGTAATGCGGATCGACGGGTGAGCCTGTACCGCGTCTTCGGCAGGGGCGCGTACAGCGCGTTCCTTGGCACGGGAGTCACGGTAGATCACATAGTCGCGGGCCACTTTCTGCTCGCCGGCACGCATCAGGGCCAGTTCGACCTGGTCCTGGATTTCTTCGATGTGGATGGTGCCGCCCGATGGCATGCGACGCTTGAAGGTCGCGGTGACTTGTTCAGTCAGGCGGGCAACGGTGTCGTGGATGCGCGACGAAGCGGCAGCGGTGCCGCCTTCAACTGCAAGAAACGCTTTGGTGATGGCGACGGTGATTTTGTCATCGGTGTAAGGAACGACAGTCCCGTTACGCTTGATCACGCGCAGCTGGCCAGGCGCGGTGGCGGACAGATCCGAATTCGAATCAGCGGCCTGCGGCAAGGTGCCCTGCGGGTTCTCGCGAGTTGTGTCGGTTTGCATGGGGGGTTGTCTCCACATTCTCTATGTTTGTTTGGGCACCATCACGGTGCCCACCGTTCTGTCCTGAAGCACTACAGCCGGCGGGGGCCGGGCATACCAACTTCGGGACAGATCAGGAAGGGGGCTATTGGGCGCCGCTTCCATGCCGAAGTCTTTGGTGTCACGCCTTGGGCCTGAAACCGAATTCCGTTTTGGGTGGCAGTAAATGACTGCAACACTCGTACCGTTATCGCCGTTTCGGGCTTAAAAACAGTAGCCATCCGCACGCGCGGTTTGGTCTTTCGAAAATACGTTTGGTTCAACCGGAAAGAGGCAATAAAAGCGCTTGAAATCGGTGTCCGGTTTGTGTTTGGTTTTTGGCATAAAACCCTACATGTAGGGTTTTTTTGGCGCCGAGGTACAAGATAATGCGTTTTTGAGGGTGTTGCAACGTACTACCTGTGGATAAACCTGTGCGTAAATTGTGTGTGAAAGGTGGAACAAGCGTGTAGGCCGCGACCTAGCTGGAGCGGACTGTTTTTCACTGATTTTCAGCGACTGAAAACAGTCATTCGGATTTTTAAGGGCGCGAACCCTATCACAAAAAACCGTCGTGTCCGAACGCATTTACCCGCTTGTGTTCCAGACGTGTGCCGTTTATACAATCGGCCAATGCAGATGCATTCTTATCCTCCCCAATCATTACAAAAAAACGGGCGGATCCTTCCCTTTAAAGTGATGTTGGCAAGCAGAGGTCACCGTGGAGCAAGAAGTCTGGCAGGTATTGATTGTCGAGGACGACCAGCGTCTGGCCGAACTGACTCGCGACTACCTCGAAGCCAATGGCCTGCGCGTGTCGATCGAGGGCAACGGCGCTCTCGCCGCGGCACGCATCATCAAGGAGAAACCGGACCTGGTGATCCTCGACCTGATGCTCCCGGGCGAAGATGGTTTGAGCATTTGCCGCAAGGTTCGCGACAAGTATGACGGCCCGATCCTGATGCTCACCGCGCGCACCGATGACACCGATCAAATCCTCGGCCTCGACCTCGGCGCTGATGACTACGTCTGCAAACCGGTTCGCCCACGTCTGCTGCTGGCGCGCATCCAGGCCTTGTTGCGGCGCAGTGAAACCCCTGAAACCGCTCCGGAAAAACAACGGCGTCTGCAGTTCGGCCCGTTGGTGGTGGACAACGCGTTGCGCGAGGCCTGGCTGCATGACAAAGGCATCGAGTTGACCAGCGCCGAGTTCGATTTGCTCTGGCTGCTGGTGGCCAACGCCGGGCGTATTTTGTCTCGCGAAGAAATTTTCACCGCGCTACGGGGTATCGGTTATGACGGCCAGGACCGTTCCATCGACGTGCGCATTTCGCGCATCCGCCCGAAGATCGGCGATGACCCGGAGCATCCGCGGTTGATCAAAACCATCCGCAGCAAAGGCTATCTGTTCGTTCCCGAAGCCTGCGCAGACTTGTCGCTGTGAACTCGATCTTCCTGCGCATTTATGGCGGCATGTGCGCGGCGCTGATTCTGGTGGCCGTGCTCGGCGTGCTGGCCTTGCACCTGCTTAATCAGGTGCGCAGCGAGCAGTACCGCGAGCGCCTGGCCCACGGCACGTTCTCGCTGATGGCCGATAACCTGCAACCGATGAACGAAACCGAGCGCCACCGGGCCTTGCTGGTATGGGAGCGCTTGCTCGGCATTCCGTTGGCGCTGAAGACATTCCCCCAGACCGACCTCGACCTGACCCAGCGCACCCGCGTGCTGCGCGGTCAGGCCCTGGTGGAGCAGACCGGCCCGCATGCGGCGAAGGTTTACCGCTTGGTCAGCGACAAGGAACAACTGGTGCTCACGGGGGAAGTGCAGCAGATCAGCGAGCAACTGGCGCGAGCGACCATTTACCTGTTGGCCGATGAACTGGTGCGCTACCCGGTGGCCGAGCAGCCCAAGCGTCTGGCGCAGTTAAAGGAAGAGAAGGGTTTCGGCTTCGATCTGCAATTGGTCACGATCGATCAGGCCGACATGGACGAAGACCAGAGCCGTCGCGTGTCCGAAGGCGACACGGTAATGGCGCTGGGCAAGGGCGGCGATTCGATCCGGGTGTTTGCCGGCATGGTCGGTACGCCGTGGGTACTGGAAATCGGCCCGCTGTATCAGATGAATCCTTACCCGCCCGAGTGGCTGGTGCTGATCGCGGCCCTTGGCCTGAGCCTGATCGGTTTGATTGTCTATCTGTTGGTGCGTCAGCTGGAGCGCCGTTTGCGCGGGCTGGAAGCCGCCGCCACGCGCATCGCCAAGGGCAGCCTGGAAACCCGCGTACCGGCACGCGGCGCAGACTCGGTGGGGCGCCTGGCCTCGGCGTTCAACGGCATGGCCGAGCACTTGCAGCAATTGTTGGCGATTCAGCGAGAACTGGTGCGTGCCGTGTCTCACGAGTTGCGCACGCCGGTGGCGCGCCTGCGTTTTGGCCTGGAGATGATCGGTTCGGCCACCACGCCTGAGGCGTTGGAGAAATACCGCGAAGGGATGGATCACGACATCGAGGACCTCGATCGGCTGGTCGACGAGATGCTCACTTATGCGCGGCTGGAGCAAGGTTCGCCGGCCCTGAACTTTCAGCGAATCGATCTGGATGCGCTGGTCAATCAGGTGATCGAAGAACTGGCGCCACTGCGGGCCGAGGTCACGGTGCAGCGCGGCTTGTGCCTGTCAGCCGCCGATTGCGACGACGCCTGGGTCGAGGCCGAACCGCGTTACTTGCACCGGGCCTTGCAGAACCTGGTGAGCAACGCCATGCGCCACGCGCATTCCAGGGTGACCGTCAGCTATCAGGTCGGGCAGCAGCGCTGTCGGGTGGATGTCGAGGATGACGGGCCGGGTGTACCGGAAACGGCGTGGGAAAAAATCTTCACCCCGTTCCTGCGCCTCGATGACAGCCGCACCCGGGCCTCGGGCGGGCATGGGTTAGGGTTATCGATCGTGCGGCGGATCATCCATTGGCATGACGGGCGGGCGTTGATCGGCAAGAGCAAAAGCCTGGGCGGGGCCTGTTTCAGTTTGAGCTGGCCGAGGAATCAGGAGCGGCGTTGAGATTGGGCACATGACCTGTAGCAGCTGGCGAAGCCTGCGTTCGGCTGCGAAGCAGTCGTAAATCCTGAGCACGCGATATGCCTGAAACACTGCGGTGTATGGTTTGACGACTGCTTCGCAGCCGAACGCAGGCTTCGCCAGCTGCTACAGGGGGCTTCAAGCCTTGATACTGACCAGACTCAACAACTGCCCATCCATCACTGTAAATTGCGCATCCAGCTCTGTGCCGTTACGCCATTCACTGGACAGGTCAGTCAGCAATCTCAGCCGCACTTCGCCACCCGCGCTCCACTCCAGCACTTCGGCGTGTTCGAAATAGAAGCGCTTCTGCACGATCGGGTAGAGCGCCTTGAACAGGCTTTCCTTCACCGAAAACGTCAGCGTCACCAGCATTGCCAATTGATCGCCAGCCCCGGCAGCCATGCGCTGCATTTCAGGTCCGGTGAGAATTTCCCCGGCCAGGCGTTCGGCGCGCTCCGCGTCGAGCAGGTTTTCCAGGTCCATTCCCAAGCCACGCCAATGGGCCTTATTGGCGACAATCGCCGCAGCCCGGCCGGTGCTGTGGGTGATCGAACCGGTGATATGCGCTGGCCACACCGGTGCGCGGTCTTCGCCGATAGCCGGGATGAAACTCAGCCCTTCCAGTTGTTGCAACGCCGCCCGAGCGCAGACTCGCCCGGCGAGAAACTCGGCCTGGCGCTTGGCCACCGAGCGCTGGATGCTCGCGGGCGGTTCGATGGCGCTGCGCTGGAAATCATCGCTAGCCAGTTGCCTGGTATCGAAGTGGGTCCCCAACAAGACCGTATCGGGCAGCACAAACGGCAGCGGCCAATGGGCGTCGAGTGGAGTGCAGCAGGCGGGTAGGGCGGGGACGGGATTCATGACCGGCATTTTGCCGGGTTGCCTTGAGGCTGGGTAGTCCCAAGGTGATCGTTCCCACGCTCTGCGTGGGAACGCATCCAGTGACGCTCTGCGTCACACCGTCGAAGGGACGCGGAGCGTCCCGGGCTGCATTCCCACGGGGATCGTGGGAACGATCATTGTGTCAGCTAAATATCTTCTTCAAAAACGCCTGCATGTCCGCCCAAGACTTCTCATCTGCGGTCTTGCTGTAACCAATGTCCGGCCCGCCATGGTCGCCATGGCTCAGACGATCTGCCTCGGGATTGCTGAACCCATGCTTGGCGCCTTCGAGGGTGACGAACTTGTAGTCGGCTTTGGCCTCATCCATTTCCGCTTTGAATGCCGTCACGTTTTCCGCCGTGACCATGCTGTCCAGCGCACCATGCTCCACCAGAACTTTCGCCTTCACGCTGCCAGGCGTCGCGGGCGTATTGGTCACCAGTGCACCGTGGAAACTCACCACGCCTGCCAGCGGCACGCCTTGACGCGCCGCATCCAGCACCACCTTGCCGCCGAAGCAATAACCGATGGCCGCCAGTTTGTTCGGATCGGTTTGCGGCTGTTTCTTCAGCAAGTCGAGCCCGGCCTGAAACCGTGCACTGGCCGCTGCGCTGTCCTTCAATGCAGCTTGCATGAAGGCCATGGCGTCCTTGGCGTGTTCGGTGGTCTTGCCGTCGCCAAACATGTCGATCGCCAGCGCGCTGTAGCCCAGACCGGCCAGATCACGGGCGCGACGCTTGGCGTAGTCATTGAGGCCCCACCACTCATGCACCACCACCACGCCTGGGCGCGGGCCTTTGATGGCGTCGTCGTAGGCGTAATAGCCGATCAGCTTGGTGCCGTCGGCACTCTGGTAGGGAATTTCCTGGGTCTGGATGGCGGCCTGGCTGACCCCGCTCAGAGCCAGTAATACGAGGGCGAGGAACACACGCATGATCAAACCTCCTTATTAAGAGTAGTCAGAACAGCGTAGTCGATTTGATTCAGCTCAGGTTCAGAGTGCGTTCAGGGGCAGTACAGGGAGGGGGCAGTAACCTTGCCCCGTACCCAAAAAGCACATAGCGCATGAGGAAACTCCCCAATGACTACTTTTAAAAAACTGCTTCTGGCTTTCACCGTGATGGGCGCCAGTGTGGCGGCCCACGCCGATACCACCAATTTCGCCGGCCTGACCTTTGGCCAAACCAGCGACAAAGTTAAAAAATCCAACGCCCTGAACGACAACCTCAACCACCCGAACGCCGACGGTGTGATCGGCAAGGACAACACCTGGGGCGTGCGTCTGGGCCAGCAAGACAGCCAGGGCCGCTACTACGCCACTTACGACAATGTGTCGGGCTCGCACAATGGCATTAAACTGCGTCAGGAAAACCTGCTGGGCAGCTACGATCTGTTCTACCCGGTGGGTGGCAGCACCAAATTGTTCGGCGGTGCCACGGCTGGTTTGACCAAACTGACCCAGGATTCGCCAGGCTTCAGCCGCGACAGCGACATCGGTTACGCCATCGGTGGCCAGGTCGGTGTATTGCAGCAAGTGTCGCAAAACACCTCGGTCGAGCTGGGCTACCGTTACCTGCGCAGCAATGCCAGCACCGAGATGAGCGAGCGCGGCGGCAGCAAACAGGGTTCACTGGACTTGACCAGCAGCGCCCAGACCTACCTGTCCGCCAACTACGCTTTCTAAAAAGCGTTTCGCTGCCAGTCGGTTAAGCCGCGGAACCTGTGGGAGCGGGCTTCGCGGCTTAACTGATGACGGCATCGCCCTGTCAACCATCGAGTTGCGAAACTGTGCCTTTGGAGAGGTTGATTTGCCCAGGAGAGCGTTATGAAATTGCTGGTCGTCGAAGATGAAGCGCTGTTGCGCCATCACCTGCAAACCCGCCTGACGGATAGCGGCCACGTGGTCGAGTCCGTGGCCAACGCCGAGGAGGCGTTGTACCAGGCCGGGCAGTTCAACCATGACCTGGCGGTGATCGACCTCGGTCTGCCGGGCATGGGCGGGCTCGATCTGATTCGTCAATTGCGCTCCCGGGGCAAGACGTTTCCGATCCTGATCCTCACTGCGCGCGGCAACTGGCAGGACAAGGTCGAAGGCCTCGCCGCCGGTGCTGATGATTACGTGGTCAAGCCATTCCAGTTCGAAGAGCTCGACGCGCGCCTGAATGCCTTGCTGCGCCGCTCCAGCGGTTTCACCCAGTCGACCATCGTCGCCGGTCCCTTGCTGCTGGACCTCAACCGCAAACAGGCGTCCCTCGATGAACAACCGCTGGCGTTGACCGCGTACGAGTACCGGATCCTCGAGTACCTGATGCGCCATCACCAGCAAGTGGTGGCCAAGGACCGCTTGATGGAGCAGCTCTACCCGGATGACGACGAGCGCGATCCGAATGTGATCGAAGTGCTGGTCGGCCGCTTGCGCCGCAAACTCGAAGGCCCGGCCGGCTTCAAACCGATCGATACCGTGCGTGGCCTCGGCTACCTGTTTAATGAGCGCTGCACTTGATTCGTTCCCTTCGTGTCCGATTGATGCTCGCCGCCACGCTCCTGGCGGTGTTGTTCATGCTGGCGTTGCTGCCGGCGATGCAGGGCGCGTTCAGCCTGGCGTTGCAGGATTCCATCGAGCAGCGCCTGGCGTCGGACGTCACCACGCTGATCTCCGCTGCCCGGGTGGATAACAACCGCTTGCAGATGCCGACGCAGTTGCCCGATGAGCGCTTCAACCTCACCGACAGTCGATTGCTCGGCTACATCTACGACCGCGAAGGACATCTGGTGTGGCGCTCGAAAGCCACCCGCGAAGAAAAGATCAACTACAAGCCGCGTTACGACGGACGCGGCAACGAGTTCGCGCGCATCCGCGAGGCCGATGGTCAGGAGTTCTTCGTCTATGACGTCGAAGTCAAACTGCTCGGCGGCAAAAGCGCGGCGTTCAGCATCGTCGCTCTGCAACCGGTGCGCGAATACGAAATCACCCTCGAAGGCCTGCGGGAAAACCTCTATCTGGGCTTCGGTGCAGCCTTGCTGGTGTTGCTTGCCTTGCTGTGGATCGGCCTGACCTGGGGCTTGCAGGCATTGCGCCGGCTGAGCCAGGAGCTGGACCAGATCGAAAGCGGCACCCGGGAAAGCCTCAGCGAACAACACCCGCGTGAATTACTGCGCCTGACCGGCTCACTCAACCGTTTGCTGCACAGCGAGCGTGAACAGCGCAGCCGTTATCGCGACTCCCTCGACGATTTGGCCCACAGCTTGAAAACTCCGCTGACGGTGTTGCAAGGGGTCAGCGAAGACATGGCGCAAAAGCCGCAAGAGCGCGAGCAAGCCTGGGTGCTACAAACCCAGATCGAACGCATGAGCCAGCAGATCGGCTATCAGTTGCAACGCGCCAGCCTGCGCAAAAGCGGCCTGGTGCGCCACCAGGTGCGCCTGCGCCCGGTGTTGCAAAGCCTCTGCGACACGCTGGACAAGGTCTACCGCGACAAACGCGTGCGGGTCGCTTTCGATCTGCCGGATCAATGTTACGTGCCAATCGAGCAAGGCGCCTTGCTGGAAATGATGGGCAACCTGCTGGAAAACGCCTATCGCCTGTGCCTCGGCGAAGTGCGTATCAGCGTGCGCGAAACCCTCAGTGGCATTGAGCTCTGTGTCGAAGACGACGGCCCCGGCGTGCCACCGGATCAGCGTGCGCGGATTCTGCAGCGGGGCGAGCGGCTCGATCGCCAGCATCCGGGGCAGGGGATCGGGTTGGCGGTGGTCAAGGACATCATCGAAAGCTACAGCGCCAAGCTGACGCTGGGGGATTCACCCATGGGCGGGGCGGCGTTCCGGATTCATTTTCCGGTGGTTTAATCCCTGTCACCGATCGTTCCCACGCTCTGCGTGGGAATGCCTCAAGGGACGCTCCGCGTCCCAGTTCTGGAAAGGGACGCGGAGCGTCCCGGGCTGCATTCCCACGCGGAGCGTGGGAACGATCATCCAACTGTGGGAGCGGGCTTGCCCGCGATGAGGCCGATACAGCCACCACAATGCTCAATGTCATACCGCTAAACAAACACTGTTTAAACGACACTTCCAGATACTCTCCCAGGCTACACATCCTTGCGCCACTGCCTACGACTACGCCAGAATCCGCCGGCTAGTGTGCCTTGAGGCCGGCCTATATCGTTTCCGGGTCGCTGACCAATCAGCGATCGGGTTTAGCAGCCCGGGTCATCTCTAGACGTATAACGTTAACCGTTCATGTTATGGCGGCTTTGCGTGGGGCACTTCGGTGCGCCGGGTTCTAGAGTCCTGGTCTGCTAACCCGCGTACAGCCGCCACCTCTTTTTCGTTTAGCAGCGATATGTGGCGGCTCCATAACTCTAGGAGCTTCATATGTTCAAACCAACACCCAACCCACCGGAAACCGATCCAACATCCCCCTACGAATCCCTCGATTCGAAAAAACTCAACGAAGCCGCCGACCGCGCCCTCGATCACTACCTCAAACCGGTCATTCCCCAAGACACCAAGCGCAAACCCAGCACCATTTACCATGTCGGCGCCGAGGTCGATAACGAAACCCTGCTGGTCAACGCCTGCGAAACCCTGGCCTCAGCGAGCATGATGCTCAGTGAGTTCGCCGGACTGATGGACATGCCACATCGCAACATGATGCTGGGGATTCAATCGGTGGTCATGCTTGGTGAATTGGCGGTGAACCGGGTGCTGGATAACCTCGATCCTCGAGGCTAGCGAAGAACCTGTAACCGATCGTTCCCACGCTCTGCGTGGGAATGCCTCAACGGACGCTCCGCGTTCGGCTCTAAATGGGACGCGGAGCGTCCCGGGCTGCATTCCCACGCAGAGCGTGGGAACGATCAGCTCTCCTGCGCCCGATAGGCCCCCGGCGTCAACCCCGTCCACTTCTTGAACGCCCGGTGAAACGCCGACGGCTCGGAAAACCCCAGCTGCTCGGCAATCTGTTGCAATGACAAATCCGCACGTCCCAAGTGATAAATCGCAATGTCCCGACGCAACTGGACCTTCAATTCCTGAAAGCTCGTGCCTTCTAGCGACCACTCGTCGCCACTGTCAGATTTGACAGTGGCGCACCCGCCGCCCGCGGAGGTTTGATGGCGCAGGCCCTCCATCACTAGCGAGCACTGCGCCATGAACAATCCTGCCCCGGTTTCGATCGCCATTTTCGCCCTCACGCCTCCGAAGATTCTGCGGAAGACCGATCTGATCTTTCATCCGGTGGCCCATATTGGGCTGTCCATTGTCAACCACTACAAGGATCCAGCGGGTGTACTGGTGCTGTTCGGGCCTTGGTTGGGGCAGGCTAAGTATGAAACCGTAAATCTGTACGTGAGCGGCAACCCGAACGCGGTCGCCAGTGAGATCGTCATGGATGACAGCACACCGGTGGAGTTGCGTCTGCCGCCGGGTCTGCTGCTGGAGGACGTCAACAGCTTGCACTGCACGGTCGAGCGTCCTTCCGGCAACACCGACACGTCGCTGGCGCTGAACGTGCTCTACCATGTCTACGCGCCGGGCGGCGATGACCCGGTGGCGGGCGGGGGGCACTCGGCGCTGGGCATCAGCGTCAGCCCGACCAGTGTGGATGCCGCGCAGGCAGCGCAGGGCGTGACCCTAACCCTGGATTGGCCTGATAAGCACCTTTATGACCTTGTGACTGTCGATTGCGGCGGCGTCCTGCTGACCCACCGGATCGAACCGACGTCGCTGGATCCCGTCCCCGATCTGACGAAGCCGCTGGTGCTCACCCTGTACACCCAGCATTTCGCGAAAGACCGGAACAACCCGCAGTTTCCGATCAAGTACAGCGTCATCAGCCAGACGGGCAACTTCTCGGGCACGACGCACCAGGGGCAGTTCGACGCGCTGGATCATTGGTCGGTGCCTTGCCTGATTGACGTTCACCTCGACCTCGTCGAGCTGGAGATGGCGATTCTTCGAGAAGACCCGACCGAGAATAATGACGACCCGGCCATCGTCGATCTCGCCAAGTTGGACGGCGGGCCGTTGTGGGCGTTTATCCATTTGATCCAGCCGATTTGGCAGGCGGGGGATGAGCTTCATTTGATATTCACCGCCGTGGACGGCAACGGCACCGTGGTAGCCACCTATGAGGTGACATTGAAGGTCGGCCCGGTACCGGGGCAAATGTCGGTAGACATCCCCAACGCCAAAGTCATTGCCGACAGTAAAGTGAGTGTCGCTTACGAGCAGATCAGGGGAGGGAAGGTTATTGGTGCTTCCAGAGTGGCCACTGCACAGGTGACGGGATCGCCCCGCCAAGGCTATGAAAGTTTGGAAGCTGTGCCATTGCAGACCTTTAGCGTTAATAGCCCCAGAACGTTTCCGAGCGGATTGACTTTCACTCTGTTAAGTCAAGGTGAACCGACCCTGTTGGTAAAAAACGACCCGATTGTGGGGCACCATCTCCAGTTTGGAGCAAAATCCAGAGGCAGATTCAGCTGGAATACAGACGTGAAACGCGTTGAATTTGTGCATTTCCATGTCGGCAACACAGGAAGCCTTGTTCTGTTCTATGGCGCTAACGGAGGGTTTGTTTCCTCTCAGCCTCTTCCTACTAGTGTCGCTGAAGGAGTTCCTCAAAAATTTGCCTATGAATCCACTGTTCCATTCAGGTGGTTTGAGATTGACAGCAAGGGTGAGATCACGAGCACTGGTTTTCATATTGATGAGATACGATGGACTCGGAATTGAAGCGCGGGCCATGTGTAGTGGTCAACTAATCCCGGACACGACGTTAAGTTTTTCTTCGGCCCGAGCTGGCGCCAGCCCACCATTGAATTGATGGGGTCGAACCCAGTTGTACCGATGCATCAAGAAACGCGGAAAAGGGGACGGCGGAAAAGGGGACGCATTTATTTATCCCTGCCTTCCTGCTGACATCTGATGCGAAATAAACATCGATGTTTAACCGACATCTCCAGACACTCACCCAGGCTACACATCCTTGCGCCGCTGCCTACGACTACGCCAGAATCCGCCGGCTTGTGCGCCTTGAGGTCGGGCTCTATCGTTTGCGGGTCGCTGACGAATCAGCGATCGGGTTTAGCGATCCGATCCTCTACACAGACGCAAAAGCGCCCAAGTGTTGATTGCAGTTTTTAGTGCCTGCAATTCGCGTAATGGTGGCTGTGCGTGGGAGACCTTCGAGTCTACCCGGGGTTTCTGTGACCCGGATCGCTAACCTGCGTACAGCCGCCACCTTTACTTGTTTAGCGATAGGTCGTGGCGGCTCAACCAACCACGGAGCTTCACATGTTCAAGATCACGCCCAACCCACCAGAAACCGATCCAACATCCCCCTACGAATCCCTCGATTCGAAAAAACTCAACGAAGCCGCCGACCGCGCCCTCGATTACTACCTCAAACCGGTCATTCCCCAAGACACCAAGCGCAAACCCAGCACCATTTACCATGTCGGCGCCGAGGTCGATAACGAAACCCTGCTGGTCAACGCCTGCGAAACCCTGGCCTCAGCGAGCATGATGCTCAGTGAGTTCGCCGGACTGATGGACATGCCACATCGCAACATGATGCTGGGGATTCAATCGGTGGTCATGCTTGGTGAATTGGCGGTGAACCGGGTGCTGGATAACCTCGATCCTCGAGGCTAGCGAAGAACCTGTAACCGATCGTTCCCACGCTCTGCGTGGGAATGCCTCAACGGACGCTCCGCGTTCGGCTCTGGAAGGGACGCGGAGCGTCCCGGGCTGCATTCCCACGCAGAGCGTGGGAACGATCAGTTCTCCTGCGCCCGATAGGCCCCCGGCGTCAACCCCGTCCACTTCTTGAACGCCCGGTGAAACGCCGAAGGCTCGGAAAACCCCAGCTGCTCGGCAATCTGTTGCAACGACAAATCCGCCCGTCCCAAATGATAAATCGCAATGTCCCGCCGCAACTGGTCCTTCAATTCCTGAAAACTCGTGCCTTCTTCACGCAAATGCCGACGCAAGGTTTGCGGGCTGATGTGCAGGTGCGCGGCCACGGCTTCCAGGTCCGGCCAGCGCGCACTGTCGCGGCTGAGCAAGCGCCGCAATTGGCTGCTCAGGCTGTCGCCTTCATCGGGGCGCGATAGCAGGTCGGCGGGGGAACGTTCGAGAAAGTGCTTGAGGGTTCGTTCGTCCTGCAACAGCGGCATATTCAGGTAGCGACTGTGAAATAGCAGACTGCTTTGCGCCGTTGTGCTCTTTACGGTGGAAAAGCTCAGCGGGCAGGAAAACAGCAAGTCGTATTCGGCCCCGTGTTCGGGCCTCGGGTAGCTGAACGTGGCCTGCTCCAGACGAATGCGCTGGCCAATCAGCCAGCTGCCGAACCGATGCCAGATCACCAACAGGCTTTCGCTAAGGAAATGGTCCGGGTCCCACAGCGGCGAATCGTCCAGGCTCAGGCGAACCATGTCGCCTTCGCGGCTCAGCGTCAGACGCGGCGCGCCGGGGAACAGGCTGTAAAACAATAAACCGCGATTGAGCGCTTTCTCCAGCGTGCGGCAATGGATCACCGCGTGACACATCATCGCGAAGCTGCCGGGTTTGCTCGGTGCCTGCCCAAAGCCCAGGTATTCGTCGTCCAGAGCCAGCCACAGCCCCTGGATCAATCGGGCGAACTGCTCGGGCGCGATTCGGGCGCGCGGCTCCTCAAGCAACTCGGGGCTGATCCCCAGTTGCTGCAACAGACTCGAATAGTCGTAGCCACGCCGGCGCGCGCCACCGAGGGCGGCACGGGCGAAATGGCTGGCGATGGTGCGTTCGCGCATAGGGGCAGGTCCGTCCACTGAGCAATGGATGGTAGCGGTGCCCGTCGAGAATGAACAAGGCGGATATCCGCCAAATTGCAGGACGAGGTTTGGCTGGTGGGCGGAAATCCGCCACATCGTTGTGACTGGTTAGCGACCCAAAAAAACCTGTAACCCTTGATGTCACAAGGCTGGAAGGTTTTTTTCCGAAGGTGGCACGAGGCTTGCGATACAAGCCGCAGAGGTCTGCCGTAGCGCAGCTCGACAAAACAAATCCCTCCAGTGCAGGAGGGTTCGCAATTGAGGTGTCAGGGGCAACAGATGGATGTTGCTACTGAGGCACTCTTGAGGAACTTTGCAATGACGACTCGTCAGCCACTGTATAAATCCCTGTACTTCCAGGTGATCGTTGCCATCGCTATCGGCATCCTGCTCGGTCACTTCTACCCGCAGACCGGTGTAGCCCTCAAGCCGCTGGGTGACGGGTTCATCAAACTGATCAAAATGGTCATCGCCCCGATCATCTTCTGTACCGTCGTCAGTGGTATCGCCGGCATGCAGAACATGAAATCGGTCGGCAAGACCGGCGGCTATGCGCTGCTGTACTTCGAAATTGTCTCCACTCTTGCCTTGCTGATCGGCTTGGTCGTGGTCAACGTCGTGCAACCGGGCGTCGGCATGCACATTGACGTATCGACCCTGGACACCAGCAAAATCGCTGGCTTCATCTCGGCCGGTAAAGACCAGAGCATCATTGCCTTTGTCCTCAACGTGATCCCGAACACCATCGTCGGCGCCTTCGCCAACGGCGACATCCTGCAAGTGCTGATGTTCTCGGTGATCTTCGGCTTCGCCCTGCATCGCCTGGGTGCCTACGGCAAACCGGTGCTGGACTTCATCGATCGCTTTGCTCACGTGATGTTCAACATCATCAACATGATCATGAAGCTCGCTCCAGTCGGCGCGTTCGGTGCGATGGCTTTCACCATCGGTGCCTACGGTGTTGGTTCGCTGGTGCAACTGGGTCAGTTGATGATCTGCTTCTACATCACCTGCATCGTGTTTGTGCTCGTTGTACTGGGCGCCATCTGCCGCGCGCACGGTTTCAGCGTCGTCAAACTGATTCGCTACATCCGTGAAGAACTGCTGATCGTGCTGGGCACTTCCTCTTCGGAATCCGCGTTGCCACGCATGCTGATCAAGATGGAACGCCTGGGTGCGCAGAAATCGGTTGTGGGTCTGGTGATCCCGACTGGCTACTCGTTCAACCTCGACGGTACGTCGATCTACCTGACCATGGCGGCTGTGTTCATCGCTCAGGCGACTGATACGCCGATGGACCTGACTCACCAGATCACCTTGCTGCTGGTGCTGCTGTTGTCCTCCAAAGGTGCGGCGGGTGTGACTGGTAGTGGCTTCATCGTGCTGGCAGCCACCCTGTCGGCCGTGGGTACTCTGCCGGTGGCCGGCCTGGCGCTGATCCTCGGTATCGACCGCTTCATGTCCGAAGCCCGTGCACTGACCAACCTCGTTGGTAACGCCGTGGCCACCCTCGTGGTTGCCAAGTGGGTGAAAGAGCTGGACGAAGACAAGCTGCAAGTCGAGCTGGCTTCTGGCGGTCGCGGTATCTCCGACGAGCGTGAAGTAGACGACCTGGGTGTGGCTGAAGGCCCAACCCCGGCCAGCGTCAAGTAAGTACTCTGGCTGCATGAAAAACCCGCTTCGGCGGGTTTTTTCATGACTGCGATTTGAGCGCAACGGTCACCGCCGCTGACACATAAGGTGATTGCTGCAATGTCCTCGGCTGCCTAGGCTTGGGGGATCGCACGGGAGAACACTTATGCTCGGTCCACTGGCATCACTCAAGGTTCTGGATTTCTCGACACTGCTGCCGGGGCCGTTCGCCTCGTTGCTGCTGGCAGACATGGGCGCCGAGGTGCTGCGTATCGAATCGCCGACCCGCATGGACCTGCTGCGGGTGCTGCCGCCGCATGATCAAGGCGTGTCGGCCAGCCACGCGTACCTCAATCGCAACAAGCGCAGCCTGGCCCTGGACCTCAAGCAGCCCGAGGCGCTAGAGGTGATCAAGCAATTGCTGCAGGACCACGACATCGTGCTGGAGCAGTTTCGTCCCGGCGTGATGGACCGGCTCGGTTTGGGGTATGAAGCCTTGAAGGCGATCAACCCGAAGCTGATTTATGTGTCGATCACCGGTTATGGCCAGACCGGCCCCTACAAGGATCGCGCCGGCCACGACATCAACTACCTGGCGTTGGCGGGGCTGGCGAGCTACACCGGCCGTGCCGACACCGGCCCGTTGCCGTTGGGCATGCAGGTGGCGGATGTCGCGGGCGGCTCGCTACACGGGGTGATCGGCCTGCTGGCGGCGGTGATCGCGCGACAGCAGACCGGGCAGGGGCAGCATCTGGATGTGAGCATGACCGACTGCGCCTTCAGCCTGAATGCCATGGCCGGTGCCGGGTACCTGGCCTGTGGCATGGAGCCGGGCAGGGAAAATCAGATGCTCAATGGTGGCAGCTTCTACGACTACTACCGCTCGCGCGATGGACGCTGGTTGTCGGTGGGCAGTCTGGAGCCGGCGTTCATGCAACAACTCTGCACGGCGCTGGGCCGGCCGGAACTGGCAGCCCAAGGGTTGTCACCCGAACCGGCCCGGCAACAGGCTCTCAAGGAGGCTTTGAAAGTTGAATTCGAGAAATACGACTTTGCCGAGTTGTGTGAGCTGTTTGCCGGGGTCGATGCGTGCGTCGAGCCGGTGTTGAGCCTGGGTGAAGCGGTGCGACATCCGCAATTGAAGGCGCGGGAATTGGTCACTCAGGTGCCGAGGGGTGATGGTTCGACTCAGGCGCAGATGGCTTGCCCGTTGAAGTTTTCGGATGGGTTGCCAGAGCCGCGGCATATCGGGGCGGGGCTGGGTGAGCATACGGATCAGGTGTTGGGGGAGTTGGGGTTTGGTGTTGAGCGGATTGAAGAGCTGCGGCGCATCAAGGTGATTTTGTAGCGTCGGTCCGGGCCCCATCGCGGGCAAGCCCGCTCCCACAGGGATCAGTTTTGATTACAAAATTTGTGAACGAATCCGACCCCTGTGGGAGCGGGCTTGCCCGCGATGGGGCCGGCTGAACCACCACAAATCTGACTTATTCGACCCGCATCTCCCCACTAAACACCAATGTGCTTCTGCACCGCCGACACAAGTACCGCCGCCCCTGCCGCACCAAACCATGACGCTGGGCCGAAAACGGGAAATCGCTGTCGGCGCACGGGCATTTGTAGATGTAGCGCGTCACGCTGCGGCGTTTGACGTCGTAGGTATGGCAGCGATTGGGCGGCAGTTCGTAAACACCGCGCATGATCAGTTGCCACTCTTCGCCGTGAGGCTGGATGCGGTCGCCGAACAGTTGATGGGCGATCAGGTGCGCGACTTCATGCGCCACGGTCTGCTTGAGAAAGTCTTCGGTGTTTTCCCGGTACAGCTGCGGATTGAAGCGCAGCAGGTTCTCGTGCAAATGCGCGACACCGGCTTTTTGCCCGCGCAGCTTGAGGCTCACCACGGGGCGTTTGAAAGGTCGTTTGAAAAAGGATTCGGCTTGTTGGAAACAGTCTTCGACGCGGGTATTGAGTTGCTCGGGCATGCTTGATGGATCTCCAGAGACGTCGAGTATGCCGCAACCCTCGGGAGTTGCGAATCGCCGAGGCGCCGAATGGTCGTCACCGTTTTCTATCCTTGAGCATTAGAAGGCCGCCTTGCGGCGGCCTGTGTTGGCAGATCTTGTTTTTGGTGGGTGTGTTGCTAATTGGTATAGACCGGCCCCACGCCAAGTCCCCAGACAATCACTGTGAATGCCATGATCGCCACCAGCACCACCAGTCCTACGGCGAGCACCGAGCTTGAAAACAGGAATCCCTCGTCCGACGGGATGTTCATGAAGGTTGGCAAGCCCACATACAGCAGGTACACCGTGTAGCAGATGGCCGCGGTGCCGACGATCATTCCTAGCCACATGTGCGGATACAGCGCCGCCAGACCGCCGATGAACAGCGGAGTCGCGGTGTACGTGGCGAACGCGACACAGCGTGCCAGGCTCGGGTTGGCGTCATAGGTGCGGGCCATCCAGTGGATGAACGCGCCCATCACCGCGACCCCGCCGAGCATCGCCAGGTACGACATGATGGTCATCCATAGCGCACTTTCCATGGTCAGCATGACCGGCGCTCGATTACCAATGACCCAGCCGACCTGCGTGGTGCCGATAAACGCCGATACGGCAGGGATCGCCGCCAGAATCAGGGTGTGCGTGAGGTACATGTGGCTGATGCTTTCCTCCTGGTCGCCACGGATTTCTTTCCATTCCTGGTCAGGGTGGGTGAAGAGCCCCACTACGTGATGGATCATGCCAGTCACTCCTCTTGTTGTTGCCATCGCCCCCCAGCGGAGCGCTTACGGGCCAAAGTGGCCAGGTAAGTACAGGTCTGAATATGTGTGCGACCTTATGCCGCAGTATAGAAAGGAGTTACCGGTAATAGTGCGAGGGGCTTAGAGCAAATCGCGCTGTAAACAAACCTGTTAATCGCCGTCGGGTCTGTTCTGTAGCAGCAGGCTTCGCCAGCTGCTACAGAGGATGCGATGGCGCATAATTTCTTTGAAAAATTCGGGCTCTTCGCCCCGAAAGGGTTTTTGCGTAAAATGCCGACCTTTCGTCACACCTCACGGATTTCGCGTCATGGGCACTCTTACGGTCAACCAGAACAAACTGCAAAAGCGCCTTCGCCGCCAGGCCGGTGAGGCTGTCGCCGATTTCAACATGATTGAAGACGGTGACAAGGTCATGGTCTGCCTGTCCGGTGGCAAGGACAGCTACACCATGCTCGACGTGCTGATGCATTTGCAGAAGGTCGCCCCGATCAAGTTCGAGATCGTGGCCGTGAACATGGACCAGAAGCAGCCAGGTTTTCCCGAGCACGTGCTGCCGGCTTACCTCAAAGAACTGGGCATCGAGTACCACATCGTCGAGAAAGACACCTATTCGGTGGTCAAGGAGCTGATCCCGGAAGGCAAAACCACCTGCTCACTGTGCTCGCGCCTGCGTCGCGGCACGCTGTACACCTTTGCCGATGAAATCGGCGCGACCAAAATGGCCCTCGGTCACCATCGCGACGATATCGTCGAGACGTTCTTCCTGAACATGTTCTTCAACGGCTCGCTCAAGGCCATGCCGCCGAAGCTGCGTGCCGACGACGGTCGCAACGTGGTGATCCGCCCGCTGGCCTACTGCAACGAAAAAGACATTCAGGCCTATTCGGATTTCAAGCAATTCCCGATCATCCCGTGCAACCTCTGCGGCTCCCAGGAAAACCTGCAACGCCAGGTGGTTAAAGAGATGCTGCAGGACTGGGAACGCAAGACCCCGGGCCGTACCGAAAGCATTTTCCGCAGCTTGCAGAACGTGATCCCGTCGCAACTGGCAGACCGCAACCTGTTTGACTTCACCAACCTCAAGATCGATGAAACCGCGGCTTCGCGCTTCGTCAACGTGGTCAATCTCTGACACAAATTGTGTGGGAGCGAGCCTGCTCGCGATAGCGTTCTGTCAGACACATCAGTGTTGACTGATACGGCGCCATCGCGAGCAGGCTCGCTCCCACAGTTGGTTTTTCGCTTCAATCCTCAGGAGAGGGCATGCGCGACTATAAGTGGCTGAATGAATACTGCTTGAACCGCTTCGGTTCGGCGGCTGAACTGGAAGCCCATCTGCCCGTTCCCAAGACCCCGGCGCAATTGCGCAAGATCAGTGACGACCGCTACCTCTCGACCATGGCGTTGCGGGTATTCCGCGCCGGGCTCAAGCACAGCCTGGTGGACGCCAAATGGCCGGCGTTCGAAGAAGTATTCTTCAAGTTCGACCCGGAAAAAGTCGTGCTGATGAGCGCCGAGCATCTGGAGCGCTTGATGCAGGACGCGCGCATCATTCGCCACTTGGGCAAACTCAAGAGCGTGCCGCGAAATGCGCAGTTCATTCTGGACGTGGCCCATGAGAAGGGCAGCTTTGGCGCCCTGATCGCCGAATGGCCGGTGACCGATATTGTCGGTTTGTGGACCTACCTGAAAAAACACGGGCATCAGTTGGGCGGGTTATCGGCACCGCGATTCTTGCGAATGGTGGGCAAGGACACGTTTGTGCCGAGCTACGACGTGGTCGCGGCGCTGAGTGCGCAGAAGATCGTCGACAAGGTGCCGAGCAGTTTGCGGGACCTGGCCTCGGTACAAAATGCGTTCAACCAGTGGCACGAAGAGAGCGGTGGGCGGCCGATGAGCCAGATTTCGATGATGCTGGCGTACACAGTCAATCACTGACGAAGATGATCGTTCCCATGCTCCGCGAGGGAATGCATGAAGTGACGCGGAGCGTCCCGGGCGGCATTCCCACGCAGAGCGTGGGAACGATCACTGTGGGGCTATCAGGCAGCGGAGGTCTGGCCTTCACCCGCCAACTTGCGGTTCAACTGAAACCGCCACCGCACATACAACATGGCCGAGCAGAATACCGCCAGGCTCGCGCCCATCTCCAGTAAACCGAACAGTTGCCGGTTCGGGTCATACGCGGCCAATGCGCCCTTCATGAAATACAGGTTCACCACAAAACACATCCACGAATGCCCGCGGGCGCTGCCGACAATCATCCCCGGCGCCATCAACAATAGCGGTACCAGTTCGATCAGCAGAATCACCCACGGCCGCGCGCCATGCAGATCGGCGAATACCAGATAGTAGACGCAGAGCAGTCCCACCAGGCCGAAAAAGCACAGCAGGCTGATGACGCGCATCGCCCGTACTCGCGGTTCGAGCCATTCGATGGAAGGCAGAATCTTCGGCTTTTTGGCCATATCAGCTCACCAACTTTTGCGCAGTCTTCGCCAACCGCAGGCCCAAGGCGCGGCACAGCGCAACTTCGTGTTCATTCAAGCCACTTTTGCCATCGGCACCGGCGTGATGGCTGGCGCCATAAGGCGTGCCACCACCGCGGGTTTCCAGCAGCGCCGACTCGCTGTAAGGCAGGCCGGTGATCAGCATGCCGTGGTGCAGCAACGGCAACATCATCGACAGCAGCGTGGTTTCCTGGCCGCCGTGCAGGCTCGCGGTGGAGGTGAAGACCCCGGCCGGTTTGCCCACCAGGGCGCCGGTCAGCCACAGGTTGCTGGTGCCATCGAGAAAGTACTTCAACGGTGCGGCCATGTTGCCGAACCGGGTAGGGCTGCCGAGGGCCAGGCCGGCGCAGTTCTTCAAGTCGTCGAGGCTGGCGTACAGCGCGCCTTCATCGGGAATGTCCGGCGACACGGCTTCGCATTCACTGGAAATCGCCGGCACTGTACGCAATCGGGCTTCAAGGCCGGCTTGCTCGACACCACGGGCAATCTGCCGGGCCATTTCATTGGTCGAGCCGCTACGGCTGTAATACAGCACCAGAATGTACGGGGCACTCACGGTAGCAACTCCAGCACATTCTCCGGCGGGCGGCCGATGATGGCTTTGTCGCCGACTTCGAGAATCGGGCGCTCCATGAGTTTCGGGTGTGCGGCGATGGCGGCGATCAATTGTGCCTCGCTCAAATTGCTATCGGCCAGGTTGAGGGTTTTGTACTCGTCCTCGCCGGTGCGCAGCAATTGACGGGCGCTGATGCCGAGTTTGCTCAGCAGGCTCTGGATTTGCGCGGCGTCCAGCGGGGTTTCCAGGTAGCGGACTACCGTTGGCGTCAGGCCACGGGCTTCGAGCAATTCGAGCGCACCGCGGGATTTCGAGCAGCGCGGGTTGTGATAAAGCGTCAGATCGGTCATGGGCGGGTCGCTTCTTGCGTAAAGTGGCGGCTATTCTAACTGTGCGGCGCGTAATCCAGAACCTTGGGAGGCGATGGGTCGCAGGTGCATTCCATTTTTGACAAGGATTGAGACATGACAAGGCGACTGGCAGCGGCATTGGCGATCTTGGGAGCGTTATTGCTGGGGGGCTGCGGCAACGACTATGGCGTCGACCAGAACGGTCACAAAGTCGCCGCCGAGCGTCTGGACAAACAATGGCTGGTGCTCAATTACTGGGCTGAATGGTGCGGGCCGTGCCGTACCGAGATTCCCGAGTTGAACGTGCTGGCCGAGCAGCTCAAGGGCAAGAAGATCGGGGTGTTCGGGGTCAACTTCGACAATGTGCAGGGCGAAGAGCTGAAAAGCGCCAGCGAGAAACTGGGGATCGCCTTCACCGTGCTGGCCCAGGACCCGGCCGACCTTTTCGAATTGCCCCGCAGTGAAGCGTTGCCGGTGACTTACATCATTGATGACAAGGGCAAGGTACGGGAACAGTTGATGGGGGAGCAGACGGCGGCGGGGGTGATGGCGAAGCTTGAGGCGTTGCAGGCTAAAAATTGAGTTGTTTGATCGTTCCCACGCTCTGCGTGGGAATGCCGCCCGGGACGCTCCGCGTCCCTGTGACGCAGAGCGTCACTAGATGCATTCCCATGTGGAGCGTGGGAACGATCAGTCGATCGGTGCGAGAGCATCAACCCTCTTCAAGCCACCAACGCAACGGTTTGCCTTGCGCCGGCCAGAAGCGCATCTGGTCGATCGGTGATACATCCCAGCGCTGCACGTTTTCCAGCGCCTGCAGGAAGCGTTTTTCCTGCTCCATCAACGCCGGCGCACACATTTTGCGGGTGCTGCCGATCTTGCCGAAGCTCAGCTTGTCGCCTTCCAGGGTATACGGCGCGAACCAGTGGTTGCAGCCGCCATTGCCATAGGCCCGACCGTCTTCATCGAGGGTGATGGTCAGATGGCTGTAGTCCATCAGCGGACGCTCGCCGATCCATTCCAGAATGTAGCTGCGATTTTGTTGCAATTGCACCGGTTCGGCGGCACAGCCCAACAGGCTGGCGCCGGCCATGGCGGTCAGAGCAAGGCGTTTCATCACGCAGGCTCCTGGCACTTCTTGCACAGGTGCTTGTCACCGACTGTGGTCCAGCCCAGTTCGGCAATGCGCGCAGTGGCCGCCGGTTTTTCCGCCTTGTTGCCCAACTTGGCGTCGACCGCGAATTCAAAGCTCAACTCTTTGGCGCAGCTGTCGCAGTTGACTTTCCAGGTGTGGATCGCCAGTTCGCCGAACACCGGACCACTGGCCACCGCGACCCATTGGCCCGGCGGATTGATCAGGTGGCGAACCGTTTCGACGGTCAGGCGCATGGACAAGTCCTTGCTGCCTTTAAGGGTCACGACCAGCACGTCGTTATTACGAATCGAGCCGCCGTTGCCGGTGACTTGATAACGCCCCGGCACAAGGGCGCGGCATTCGGTGAGGGTGTGTTGCGGGTTCATCAGGCTGTAGCGGAAATCGTGTTCGACCATGGGTCCTCCAAATATGCGCGATATGCTAGCACGGGCATGAACGCAGCATGGCGCGGGCATGTAACCTTCGATCTGGTTCAAATGACCTGCCGAGTCATGGCACACTGCCGCTTTTGCATCTCTAAGGAACAGAAATGGCGTTGATCGAATGTTTTGAGTGCAAGCAACGCATCAGCTCCAAGGCGCCTGCTTGCATTCATTGCGGTGCACCTGCGGTGGCAGTGCAAGCGGCTACGTCGACGGCAACGCCTACGCAGGCGCCTCTTTCTTTCGGGCGTTTACCGACCAATGAGAGCGTGCCCAGGGTGACCCCGGCCGCTTTCGGGCGCAAACGTAAAGCCGAAGTAGAGGCACAGATCCCGGCACCGGCGCCCGGCGGGCCGCGTCCGGTGGAACTCTGGCTGAAACTGATGATTTTCTTGCTGCCGCCGTTTTTTGTCTGGTTCCTGCTGCGTCGCGGGCATTCGCTGGGGCAACGCTTGCTGGGCTTCGGCTGGCTGGCCCTGATGATTCTTTTGTCCAAGGCCTGAGCCGGTCAGCTCTCGACCTGATTCTGTGGCGAACCGGCCGCCCAGGCCGCGATGTTCTGCAGGGTGGTCGCGGCAATTGCGCCCAGGGCTTCGCGGGTGAGGAAGGCTTGGTGCGCGGTGATGATCACATTCGGAAAGGTCAGCAGGCGCGCCAGCACATCGTCCTGTAGCGGCAGGTCGGACCGATCCTCGAAGAACAGCTGCGCCTCCTCTTCATACACGTCCAGCCCCAGATAGCCCAATTGGCCGTCCTTCAACGCATCGATCAGCGCCGGCGTGTCCACCAGACCGCCTCGCCCGGTGTTGATCAACATCGCGCCAGGCTGCATGTGCGCCAGTGACTCGCTATTGATCAAGTGTTTGCTCTGTTCGTTGAGCGGGCAATGCAGGCTGATGATCTGCGACTCGGCCAGCAGTTGCGGCAAGCTGAGGTAGCGCGCCCCAAGCGCTTCGACTTGCGGGTTCGGATAAGGATCACAGGCCAGTAACCGGCAGCCGAAGCCGTTCATGATTTTCGCGAAGGTCGCGCCGATTTGCCCGGTGCCGACTACGCCGACGGTCTTGCCCACGAGGTCGAAACCGGTCAGCCCGTGCAGGCTGAAATCCCCCTCGCGAGTACGGTTGTAGGCACGGTGCAGGCGGCGGTTAAGCGCCAGGATCAGCGCCACCGCATGTTCGGCCACCGCGTGAGGCGAGTAAGCCGGAACCCGTACAATCGAAAGTCCCAGGCGCTTGGCCACCGCCAGGTCGACATGGTTGTAACCGGCCGAGCGCAGAGCGATCAGGCGTGTGCCGCCCGCGGCCAGACGTTCGAGTACCGGAGCACTGAGGTCATCATTAATGAAGGCACAGACCACTTCGTGATGCTCCGCCAGCGCCACCGTATCGAGGCTCAGTCGCGCCGGCTGAAAATGCAGCTCGATGCCGGCGGGCAGGTCTGCGCTCAAAAAACTGTCGCGGTCGTAGGTCTGGCTGCTGAAAAGAATCGTGCGCATGCTGTCCTCCCGGAAGTTACCTGTAGCAGCTGGCGAAGCCTGCGTTCGGCGGCGCAGCCGTCGTAAAATCAGGCACTGCGGTCTTTCAGGTACACCGCGGATACAGGTTTCACGACGGCTGCGCCGCCGAACGCAGCCTTCGGCAGCTGCTACAAAAGCCTGAGCTTAGCCTTCAAGGTGCCCCGCGTTATTGCGCTGCATCAGGCATTGATGCGCGCCTGGGCCGCCAGTCGATTGATGGCTCGTTCGAGTTCTTCCAGCGCGCCGGGGGCTTTTGCGTCCTGTTGCTTGAGCAGGGTTTCACTGCGCTGGCAGGCGGCGCGCAGTTGCGGGACGCCGCAATAACGGGTCGCCCCATGCAGGCGATGGACTCGCTCGATCAGGGCATTCTGGTCATTGGCTTCACGGGCCACGCGGATGGCCTCGCGGTCAGCCTCCAGGGAGGCCAGCAGCATTGCCAGCATGTCCGCCGCCAGATCAGCCTTGCCGGCCGCCAGGCGCAGGCCCTCGTCGTGGTCGAGCACCTGCAACTCATTACCGTTATTGCTTTCGCTGGAGCGCTCCGGTCCCAGATTACGCAACGCCAGACCGGTCCATTTCAACACCACCTGCGCCAGTTGCCGTTCGCTGATGGGTTTGGTCAGGTAGTCATCCATGCCGCTTTGCAGCAACGCGCGTTTTTCGTTGGCCATCGCGTGGGCGGTGAGGGCGACGATCGGCAGTGGCGTGCAATGCCGCTCGCTTTCCCACTGACGAATGGCTTCGGTGCTTTGACGGCCATCCATGCCGGGCATCTGCACGTCCATCAGCACCAGGTCGAAGGTCTCGTTCTGCACGGCCTTGACCGCGGCGTAACCGCTTTCCACCGCGAGCACCTTGGCGCCCATGTCTTCGAGCAGGGTTTGCACCAGCAGCAGATTGGCCGGGTTGTCATCGACGCAAAGGACCTTCGGCGCGCGGCTGGAAAGCGGCTCGCCGGGGTCGCTGCGCTGCTGGCGCGGGTTGACCATATCGGACAGGGCCCGACGCAGTTTGCGCGTGCAGGCCGGTTTGGACTGCAGCTGGCTATGGGGGTTGGGCACCGAGAGGTGGAACAGCGTCAGTTCGGTGGTCGGGCACAGAACCAACACTCTGCAGCCCAGGTGTTCGAGGTCCCAGACATGCTGGTTGAGGCGCTCCGGCGGCATGTCGTTGCTGGTAATACCGAGCACTGCCAGGCCGATGGCCTGGTCGGTCTGATGGGCGCCGGTCACGCCATTGGCCAGGCTTTCCAGGGTGTTGAACGGCGTGACTACCAGGCCGCAGTCTTCCAGTTGATGCTGCAAGGCCTGACGGGCCAGCTCATGGTTTTCCAGGACCGCCACCCGATGTCCGAGCAAGGGTGGGCCGGGCAGGTCTTCGGCGTCGTCGCGGGCTTTGGGCAGGCTCAGGCTGATCCAGAATTCCGAACCTTCACCCGGTGTGCTGTCGACGCCGATCTCGCCGCCCATCTGCTCGATCAGGCGTTTGGAAATTACCAGCCCCAGACCGGTGCCGCCAGGTTGCCGGGAGAGCGAGTTATCGGCCTGGCTGAAGGCCTGGAACAAGGCGCGCACGTCCTGATTCGACAGGCCGATGCCGGTGTCCTGAATGCTGATGCGCAGTTGCACGCTGTCTTCATGCTCTTCTTCGAGCATGGCCCGGGCGACGATGGTGCCTTCGCGGGTGAACTTGATCGCGTTGCTCACAAGGTTGGTGAGGATCTGCTTGAGTCGCAGCGGATCGCCCACCAGCGACAATGGCGTATCGCGATAAACCAGGCTCACCAGCTCAAGTTCTTTGGCGTGGGCGGCCGGGGCGAGGATGTTCAAGGTGTCTTGCAGCAGGTCGCGCAGGTTGAACGGAATATGGTCGAGCACCAGTTTGCCGGCCTCGATTTTCGAGAAGTCGAGAATCTCGTTGATGATCCCCAGCAAGCTGTCGGCGGATTTTTCGATGGTGCCCAGGTAATCGAGTTGGCGTGGGGTCAATTCGCTTTTTTGCAGCAAGTGCGTGAAGCCGAGAATGCCGTTGAGCGGTGTGCGGATTTCATGACTCATGTTGGCCAGAAACTCGGATTTGATCCGGCTCGCCTCCAGGGCTTCCTTGCGGGCCAGGTCCAGCTCGATGTTCTGGATTTCGATGGTTTCCAGGTTCTGACGCACGTCTTCGGTGGCCTGGTCGACGCTGTTTTGCAATTCTTCCTGAGCGTTCTGCAGCGTACCGGCCATGCGGTTGATGCCGGACGCCAGTTCATCCAGCTCCTGGCTGCCGAGGGGGGGCAGGCGGGTTTCCAGATGACCGTCTTTGAGCTGTGCCACGGCTTGTTTGATCTGGCTCAATGGCCGGTTGATGGTCCGGCCCATGCGCAAGGCTAACAGCGCCGCACCGACCAGGCCTGCGCCGATCAGCAGCAGGCTGGCGAACAGACTGCGGTAACCGCGCAGCAACATACCACTGTGTGACAGTTCGAGTTCGACCCAGCCCAGCAGGCGGTCGGCTTCATCGGGGATCAGGTCGCCGGCCAGGTTGCGGTGCTTGCCGAACACCGGCAGCAGATAGCGCGTGGCGTCATTGCCACTGCGACGCAGCAGCTGTGAACCGCTGCCCAAAGGGGCCTGATTGAGCATGGTCGGGCCGGCGTGAGCCAGCGGTGTACGGTCGGGGGCGAGGAAAGTCACCGCGCGCACGTCGGTTTGTTCCAGGAACTGGGTGGCGATGCGTTCCAGCAGGTCGTTGTCTTTGCGACCCATCGCCGGGGCCACCAGCGGTGCCAGCTGTTCGGCAATCATTTCGCCACGCTGCATGAGTTGGGATTGCAGGTCCGATTGCTGCATCCAGGTGAAATAGCCGCCCAGAACCAGCGCCATCAGGGTGGTCGGCAACAGGGTCAGCAATAGCACGCGGCCTTTAATTCCCAGTTTCTTGAGCACGCATCTCTCCCGCATCCAGCTGTTTATTGACCTGCACATGCGTCCGGCACGTGCCACCTGCGCAGTGTAGCGATTTGCATGCGGGCAATCTTCGTAAAATTGATGTCGTCATTCATCGGCCAGTTCAACGCTTTGGTCTCGGGGGGGGGGCAAACCTTGGGTTGCCCCTGGCGAGGCAATCTTGAATAATCAGCGACTGAGAATTATTTGCAGATACTCATGACTCCCATCTCTGTTGGTCATCCCCGCATCCTCTCCATCGAAGACGATCTGGTGCTTGGTGCTTATGTCCATGAGCATCTGGGGCGCTGCGGTTTTCAGGTGACCTGGTGCCAGAACGGCCAGGAAGGGTTGGCCATTGCGCGCCAGCAAGCCTTCGATGTGGTGTTGATGGATATTCTGTTGCCGGGGCTGGATGGCCTGGCGGTGCTGACCCAATTGCGCCAGAGCCATTCCACGCCGGTGGTGCTGATGTCGGCGCTGGGCGCGGAGGCGGACCGCATCAGTGGCTTTCGCCTCGGCGCCGACGATTACCTGCCCAAACCTTTCAGCATGGCCGAGCTGCGGGTGCGCATCGAGGCGATCCTGCGGCGGGTGGCGCTCGATCGGCGGCCAGCGCCGGCACCGACTGCCCCTGCGATGGACAACCTGCGTTTCGACGATGAACTGTGCGACAGCTTTATGGGCGAGCATGCCGCCGGCCTGACTCGCAGCGAATATCGGTTGCTGGATACATTGAATCGCAACGGTGGTGAAGTCCTGAGCAAGGCGTTCCTTTATCAGCAGGTATTGCAGCGCGGTTATGCGCCCCATGACCGCAGCCTCGACATGCACATCAGCCAGATTCGCCGCAAGCTCAAGGCCATCGGCTATACCGAGCGTGAAGTGCGTACGGTCTGGGGCAAGGGGTATGTATTGAGTGCGGCCGATGAAATGGTCTGACGTGCCGGGTCGGCATTCACTGTTCTGGAAACTGGCTTGCTTGTTGGTGGCGTTCTGTCTGCTGATGATCTGGTTGAGCTGGTCCTGGGGCCGCTACATGGAAAAGAAAAACCTGTTCCTGTCCGACGAGGCCAGGGGCACCCTGACGCGCTACGCCGCCGAGGCGGAGCGGGCGTGGAATGAACAGCAGAGCGCAGGCATTGACGCCTGGTTGCAGCGTGTTGGCCAGCGCGAGTCGACCTGGGTCGGTGTCATCGGCGCCGACTTGCAATCCCTGAGTAACTACCCGCTGGCCAATCAGGAAATCCAGCGCCTGACTTTTTTGCGTGGTCTGGATTGGCCGGTGAGTCGGCGTCACCAGGGCTTGCCGTGGCTGAAAATTCCATTTCCCAGCGACCCGTCCGCCGGCAGCCTGGTGATGGAGCTGCCTCAGCGTTTCATGCCCGGCCGCTACCGGGTGTTTTGGCGGGTGATCACCAATGGGGTGATTCCCGGGCTGTTCACCCTGCTGCTGTGCGTGGGGCTCTATCGATTGCTGGTCGTCCCATTGAACAGCCTGCGCGAACAGGCCAACGCGTGGCGCGCCGACCAACTGACTGTGCGTTTATCGAGTCGCACTACCAACCGCGCGGATGAACTGGGTGAACTGGGCCGGGCCTTCGATGACATGGCCGAGCGCCTGCAAAGCACGGTGGCCCTGCAACAGCAACTGCTGCGCGACCTGTCCCATGAATTGTGCACGCCGCTGAGCCGGCTACGGGTGGCCAGCGAAAGCGAGCAGGACCTGGGGCAACTGCGTGAACGCATTGGCCGGGAAGTCGACGGCATGCAGCGTCTGGTCGAGGACGCCCTGCAACTCGCCTGGCTCGACACCGAGCGCGCGCCGTTGCCCGATGAAGCGATCCAGGTTCAGGCCTTGTGGGAAATGCTCACGGAAAACGCCTGTTATGAAAGTGGCTGGCCGGCGGGTCAGTTGCACTGTGCGGTGGAGGCATCCTGCTGGGTGCGCGGCAATCTCAATACCCTGGCCCAGGCGCTGGAAAATATTCTGCGCAATGCCATTCGTCATTCCCCCAAGGGCGGTGTTGTGACGCTCGGTGGTCGGCGCGATGGCGATTTCTGGCACTTGTGGCTGGAGGACGAGGGCGGTGGGGTGGCTGACGAGGAGCTTGAACGGATTTTTTCGCCGTTCATCCGGCTCGATGGGTCACGGCCGGGGGATGGTGGATTTGGATTGGGTTTGAGCATTGCCAGAAATGCGGTGCAGCGCCAGGGTGGGCGTTTGTGGGCCGAGAATGCCGGGGCAGGGTTGCGGCTGAATATGTGGTTGCTGGCGGATGATGACGGTGTCAGTGATGACGCCATCGCAGGCAAGCCCGCTCCCACAGTGGATGTGTGTCTGTCACAAATCGTGTAATCAACTCTGACCCCTGTGGGAGCAGGCTTGACTGCGATGAGGCCTAACATTCACGACAAAACCCACCCTTATTCCCTTAAGCCATAAGCCCCTTACTTTGCGTGATATGGCCTGCGCACGTTTGCCGGTATGATAGGCGCCCCCGCAGTCTGGATTGCGAATACGCCATGACCTTGCAGTACCCAACCATCGCCGATTGCGTCGGCAACACTCCGCTGGTCCGTTTGCAGCGCCTGCCTGGCGCCACCAGCAACACCCTTTTGCTCAAGCTCGAAGGGAATAACCCGGCGGGTTCGGTCAAGGACCGTCCGGCGCTGTCGATGATCACCCGCGCCGAATTGCGCGGGCAGATCCATGCCGGCGATACGCTGATCGAAGCGACCTCGGGCAACACCGGGATCGCCTTGGCCATGGCCGCCGCGATCAAGGGTTACAAGATGATCCTGATCATGCCGGACAACTCCAGTGCCGAGCGCAAGGCCGCCATGACGGCCTATGGCGCCGAGCTGATTCTGGTCAGCCAGGAAGAAGGCATGGAAGGTGCCCGCGACCTCGCCCAGCGAATGGAAGCGGAAGGCCGGGGCAAGGTATTGGACCAGTTTGCCAACCTTGACAACCCTGAGGCGCACTACACCACCACTGGTCCGGAAATCTGGCGTCAGACCCAGGGCACCATCACTCACTTTGTCAGCTCGATGGGCACCACCGGCACCATCATGGGCGTTTCGCGCTACTTGAAAGAGCAGAACGACAACGTGCAGATCATCGGCCTGCAACCGATGGAAGGCTCGGCAATTCCGGGCATCCGTCGCTGGCCCCAGGAATACCTGCCGAAGATCTACCAGGTCGATCGCGTGGACCGGATCGTCGACATGGCACAAAGCGAAGCCGAAGACGTGACCCGTCGTCTGGCGCGCGAAGAAGGCATCTTCTGCGGCGTGTCTTCGGGCGGTGCCGTGGCGGCGATGCTGCGTCTGTCCAAAGAAGTTGAAAACGCGGTGATCGTCGCGATCATTTGCGACCGTGGCGACCGTTACTTGTCGACCGGCATTTTCGACGCGCCCAACTGATGGCCAAGCACGAGAGAAGCCTGCGCTTCCAGCCCACGGGCGGCAGCAAGGCCCCGCAAGTCCCGACCGGCAAAAAGCAGCGCTTGACCATCGAGCGCCTGGCTAATGACGGTCGCGGTATCGCGTTTTTCGAAGGTCGCACCTGGTTTGTCATCGGCGCATTGGCCGGTGAAGAAGTCGAGGCGCGGGTTTTGGGTGCCCACGGCAAAGTGGTCGAGGCGCGCACCGAACGCGTGTTCCAGGCCAGTGAATTGCGCCGCCCGGCACCGTGCGCTCATGCCGCTCGCTGCGGCGGTTGCAGCGTGCAGCATCTGCCCCACAACGAACAACTCGCCCTGAAACAGCGCATGCTCGCCGAGCAATTGTCGCGGGTTGCCGGTGTCGAACCTGAAGAGTGGGCAGCGCCGTTGAGCGGTCCGGAATTCGGCTACCGCCGTCGCGCCCGAGTGGCGGTGCGTTGGGATATGAAAGCGAAAAAACTCGACGTCGGCTTCCGCGCTGCCGGCAGTCAGGACATTGTCGCCATCAACGAATGCCTGGTGCTGGTACAGCCCTTGCAACCGGTCATGACCCGCTTGCCGGAGATGCTGCGGCGCTTGAGCAAACCTCAGGCGCTGGGGCATGTGGAG
The DNA here is from genome assembly GCF_030687935.1 of Pseudomonas cucumis. Lineage (GTDB taxonomy): Bacteria > Pseudomonadota > Gammaproteobacteria > Pseudomonadales > Pseudomonadaceae > Aquipseudomonas > Aquipseudomonas cucumis. Next base: position 1,661,951 of record NZ_CP117454.1, read on the forward strand.
TTGTTCAGTGGTTCGTCATTGGCGGTATTGCTGCGGCACATGGCGCCGTTGTCCGAAGCCGACATGACCATCCTCAAGGAATTCTGCGCGTTCCATGAAGCCCAGTTGTGGCTGCATGGCGATGGTGAGCCGCAACCGGTCGAGACCGATCAGTCGCTGGGCTATCGCCTTGAACAGTGGGACTTGAACCTGGCGTATCGGCCGGGAGATTTCATTCAGGTCAACGCCGGGGTCAACGAAGCGATGGTCGCCCAGGCGTTGGCGTGGTTGGCGCCGAAATCTGATGAGCGGGTTCTGGATCTGTTTTGTGGGTTGGGCAACTTTGCCTTGCCGCTGGCCAAAGCGGTTCGTGAAGTGGTGGCGGTGGAGGGCGTGCAGGCGATGGTCGAGCGTGCCGCCGCGAATGCTGTCAGCAATAATCTGCATAACGCGAAGTTTTTTCAGGCCGATTTATCCCAGCCTTTGGCCGATGCCGAATGGGCCGATGAAGGCTTTTGTGCGGTACTCTTGGACCCACCTCGCGACGGTGCTTTTGAGGTGGTGCGCAAGCTGGCGTCCCTGGGCGCCAAACGATTGGTGTATGTGTCGTGCAACCCTGCAACGCTGGCGCGCGACACGGTCGAATTGATCAAGCAGGGCTACCGGTTAAAACGTGCCGGGATTCTCGATATGTTTCCTCAGACGGCACATGTCGAGGCCATGGCGTTATTTGAAGCGAGCTAGGACGGCTCGTCTGGTCCGACTGACCCGCTCGTGCAAAGCGCATTCGTCTTAGCCCCGCGAGTGCACACGGGCAGCAAAGGTCAGCGATTTGACGCATTGAATCTGCGTCGTAGGGAAGGTAAAGCAAGATGGTACAGGTGAGAGCACACCAGCCGATCAACACCGACGGCAGTATCAATCTCGAGGCTTGGCTCGATCATGCGGTCAGTGTCGATGCGGCACTGGATCGCGAAGCCTTGAAGGAAGCCTGCGAGTTCGCTCGCGAGGCCGAACAGCAAGCCAATGCGGCGAAGAATCTGTGGTCCGAAGGGACCTCGAGTTTCCGCACGGGCCTTGAGATCGCCGAGATTCTCGCCGACCTCAAACTCGACCAGGATTCGTTGGTTGCAGCGGTGCTGTACCGCGGCGTGCGCGAAGGCCAGATCCAGTTGCCGGCAGTCAGCCAGCGCTTCGGTCCGGTAGTCGCCAAACTCATCGACGGCGTGTTGCGCATGGCCGCGATCAGCGCCAGCCTGAGCCCTCGTCAATCCCTGGTGCTGGGCACTCAGGGCCAGGTCGAAAACCTGCGCAAAATGCTGGTGGCCATGGTCGATGACGTGCGCGTCGCGCTGATCAAACTGGCTGAGCGCACCTGTGCGATCCGCGCGGTGAAAACCGCCGACGACGAGAAGCGCAACCGCGTCGCCCGTGAAGTCTTCGACATTTACGCGCCGCTGGCCCACCGCCTCGGTATCGGTCATATCAAGTGGGAGCTGGAGGACTTGTCCTTCCGCTATCTTGAGCCCGACCAGTACAAGCAGATCGCCAAGTTGCTCCACGAGCGACGCCTGGATCGCGAGCGCTTTATCGCCGACGTGATGACCCAACTCAAAGACGAGTTGCAGGCCACCGGCGTCGATGCCGACATCAGCGGCCGTGCCAAACACATCTATTCGATCTGGCGCAAAATGCAGCGCAAGGGTCTGGAGTTCAGCCAGATCTACGACGTGCGCGCGGTTCGCGTGCTGGTGCCGGAAATGCGCGACTGCTACACCGCGCTCGGCATCGTCCACACCCTGTGGCGGCACATCCCGAAAGAGTTCGACGACTACATCGCCAACCCGAAAGAGAACGGCTACCGCTCGCTGCACACCGCGGTAATCGGTCCCGAGGGCAAGGTGCTGGAGGTGCAGATCCGCACCCACGCCATGCACGAGGAAGCCGAGCTGGGGGTCTGCGCCCACTGGAAATACAAGGGCACCGACGTCAAGTCCGGCTCGAACCACTACGAAGAGAAAATTTCCTGGCTGCGTCAGGTTCTCGAGTGGCACGAAGAGCTGGGCGATATTGGTGGCCTTGCCGAACAATTGCGGGTCGATATCGAGCCGGACCGGGTCTACATCTTTACTCCGGACGGTCACGCCATCGACTTGCCGAAGGGCGCGACTCCGCTGGACTTCGCCTACCGCGTGCACACCGAAATCGGTCACAACTGCCGCGGCGCCAAGATCAACGGGCGGATCGTGCCGCTCAACTACAGCCTGCAAACCGGTGAACAGGTCGAGATCATCACCAGCAAGCACGGCACTCCGAGCCGCGACTGGCTGAACCCGAACCTGGGTTACATCACCACCTCGCGGGCGCGGGCGAAGATCGTTCACTGGTTCAAATTGCAGGCCCGCGATCAGAACGTCGCGGCCGGTAAAACCTTGCTCGAGCGCGAACTCAATCGTCTCGGCCTGCCGCAGGTGGATTTCGACAAGCTGGCCGAGAAGGCCAACATGAAGACCGCCGAGGACATGTTCGCCGCATTGGGCGCAGGCGATTTGCGCCTGGCGCAACTGGTGAACCTGGCGCAGCAACTGGTCGAGCCGGAACGCGGCAACGAACAGCTGGAACTGATCCCGCGCAAAGCGACTGGCTACAAACCGGGCAAGCGTGGCGACATCCAGATCCAGGGCGTCGGCAACCTGATGACCCAGATGGCCGGCTGCTGCCAGCCGCTGCCGGGGGATGCGATCGTCGGTTACATCACCCAGGGCCGTGGCGTGAGCATCCACCGTCAGGACTGCGCCTCGGTGCTGCAACTGGCCGGGCGCGAGCCGGAGCGGATCATCCAGGTCAGCTGGGGCCCGGTGCCGGTGCTCACTTATCCGGTGGACATCATCATTCGCGCCTACGACCGTTCCGGTCTGTTGCGTGACGTGTCGCAGGTGCTGCTCAACGAGCGGATCAACGTGCTGGCGGTCAACACCCGTTCGAACAAAGAGGACAACACGGCGTTGATGTCCCTGACCATCGAGATTCCGGGCCTGGATGCACTGGGGCGGTTGCTGGGGCGGATTTCCCAGTTGCCGAACATCATCGAAACCCGGCGTAACCGCACACCGTGAGAGACCTGCACGGAAATTGATGGTGACACCTGTAGGGGCGAGCGGTGCGGCGATCCGACTTGCCGCTCGCTCCTGCAAGTGTGTAGAGATTAATGAAAGATGTATTCACTAGAAGATCTGTTGCACCTGATGAACCGTCTGCGCGACCCGCAGTACGGCTGCCCGTGGGACATCAAGCAAACCTACGCGACCATCGTCCCGCACACCCTGGAAGAAGCCTACGAAGTCGCCGATGCCATCGAACGCGGAGACTTCGATCATTTGCAGGGTGAGTTGGGCGACTTGCTGTTCCAGGTGGTTTATTACAGCCAACTGGCCCGGGAAGAAGGACGTTTCGAGTTCGCTGGCGTGGTCGACAGCATCACGCGCAAACTGATCCGCCGTCATCCTCACGTGTTCCCCACCGGTGATCTGTATGCGCCGCTGGACATCCCGCGTCTGAATGAAGAGCAGGTCAAGCAACGCTGGGAAGAGATCAAGGCCGAAGAGCGCGCCGAGAAGTCTTCGGCACCGGAGCAGTTGTCCTTGCTCGACGACGTGCCTGCCGCATTGCCGGCGCTGTCCCGTTCGGCAAAACTGCAGAAGCGGGCAGGGCAGGTCGGTTTCGACTGGCCGGACGCCTTGCCGGTGCTCGACAAGGTTCGCGAAGAGCTCGATGAAGTGCTCGAAGCCATGGCCGACAATGACTCGGCAGCGATCGCCGATGAAGTCGGCGACCTGCTGTTTTCCGTGGTTAATCTGGCGCGACACCTCAAGGTCGATCCGGAAACCGCACTGCGCGGCGCTAACTCAAAATTTGAAAGACGCTTCCGATTTATCGAACAGGCATTGCGCGACACCCACCGTCCCATAGAAGATTGCACCCTCGAAGAGTTGGACGCCTTGTGGGGCGAAGCCAAACGTCAGGAAAAGAATTTGCCCAGCTGCGGTTGAGCAGTTGCCTAAGTGAGAAATAAGCACCATGAGCATTTCCCTTCGCGACCAGTTGCTCAAAGCAGGGCTGGTCAATCAAAAGCAGGCCAAACAGGTCGGCAAAGAGAAGCAAAAGCAGCAACGTCTGGCCCACAAAGGCCAGATTGAACTCGATGACTCCCAGCAGCGTGCCGCTCAGGAAGCCATGGCCGAGAAGGTCAAGCGCGACCAGGAGTTGAACCGCCAGCAGCAGGAGAAGGCCGAAGCGAAAGCCCGCGCCGCCCAGATCAAGCAATTGATCGAAGTCTCGCGCTTGCCCAAGCTGACCACCGAGGACTACTACAACTTCGTCGACGACAAGAAGGTCAAGCGCATCTCCGTCAACACCCTGATGCGCAACAAGCTCAGCAGCGGTTCGCTGGCGATCGTGCATCACGCCGGCGGTTACGAAGTGATTCCGCGTGAAGCAGCCCTGAAGATTCAGGAGCGCGATCCACAGCGCATCGTGCAGCTGAATGTGAAGACAGAAGAAGTCAGCGTCGAAGACGATCCGTACGCGGCCTATCAGATCCCTGACGATCTGATGTGGTAAGGCGTTAGCGACTGCAACAACGACAAACCCCGCTCCTGGCGGGGTTTGTCGTTTTCAATGCGGTGAATCATGCAGAGCGTGCTTCGCGCTGCTGTTCCAGTGTTTCCAGTTCGGCCTTGTATTTGTGGGCTTCGGTTTCGGAGTGAAACATCCCGACCAGCAGGTCTTGTTGATGTACATCCCAGATGCGGATACCGGCGGCGATGCCTTCATGGGACATATGTGAATCGTCGCGTTCAGTTACTTTTACAGTCATCTGCTAGCTCCAATCTCTGTTATCTGCAGCAAGGCGTGTGCAGGCTTTTGTTATATATTCTGTTAGCTGGCTAAGTAAACGACAGAGTTGGGCAGGGAGTTTTTGCGAAATCGGCAACAGTCCTGCAGCCCGCTAAATACGCGGCATTCGGTCTCAGGCTATTGAGTTTCATGACAAATGTTTCATGTTTGAGAGGAAGAAAATCGCGGTTCGAGCCTGATGGATTGAACACCGCTTGCCCGACTAATTATTTCGGGCACAAAAAAACGCCCCGAACCAGTCGGGGCGTTTTTTTGTGCAGCAAAACGGCGGGGTATTACTTACCCTGCCAGCGCTTCAGTACCAGCGTGGCGTTGGTGCCACCGAAGCCGAAGCTGTTGCTCATCACGGTGTTGATGGTGGCGTCTTCGCGAGTCTTGGTCAGGATTGGCATGTCCGCCACTTCCGGGTCCAGTTCGTCGATGTTGGCGGAACCGGCCATGAAGTTGCCTTCCATCATCAGCAGGCAGTAGATCGCTTCATGAACGCCGGCGGCGCCCAGGGAGTGACCCGACAGGCTCTTGGTGGAGCTGATGGCCGGAGCCTTGTCGCCGAACACTTCACGCACACCTTTCATTTCCATGACGTCGCCGACCGGAGTCGAGGTGCCGTGGGTGTTCAGGTAGTCGATCGGTGCGTCGACGGTGGCCATGGCCATCTGCATGCAGCGGATGGCGCCTTCGCCGCTTGGGGCGACCATGTCGTAGCCGTCGGAGGTCGCGCCGTAGCCAACGATTTCCGCGTAGATCTTCGCGCCGCGGGCCAGAGCGTGTTCCAGCTCTTCGACCACGACCATGCCGCCACCGCCGGCAATGACGAAACCGTCACGCTTGGCGTCGTAGGCACGGGAAGCTTTTTCCGGGGTTTCGTTGTACTGGCTGGACAGTGCGCCCATGGCGTCGAACAGGAACGATTGGCTCCAGTGTTCTTCTTCACCGCCGCCGGCGAACACGATGTCCTGCTTGCCCAACTGGATCTGCTCCACAGCGTTACCGATGCAGTGAGCACTGGTGGCGCAAGCGGAGGAGATCGAGTAGTTCACACCCTTGATCTTGAACGGGGTGGCCAGGCAAGCCGAAACGGTGCTGCCCATGGTCCGCGTGACGCGGTACGGGCCTACGCGTTTGACGCCTTTCTCGCGCAGGATGTCCAGCGCTTCCATCTGGTTCAAGGTCGACGCGCCGCCGGAACCGGCGATCAGACCGGTACGCACGTTGGAAACCTGCTCTTCGGTCAGGCCGGAGTCTGCAATGGCATCTTTCATGGCCAGGTAGGCGTAAGCCGCCGCGTGGCCGACGAAGCGATAGATCTTGCGATCGATCAGCTCTTCGAGGGGAAGGTCAATGGAGCCGGAAACCTGGCTACGCAGACCCATTTCGGCATATTCCGGGTTGAACCGGATACCAGGGCGGCTTGCACGCAGGTTAGCGGAGACGGTCTCTTTGTCATTGCCCAGGCACGAAACGATGCCCAGACCAGTGATAACGACGCGGCGCATGCGGATAACCCTTAGAAGTTGTCAGTGGAGGTGAAAACGCCGACCCGAAGGCCTTCGGCGGTATAGATTTCGCGGCCGTCGACGGTCACCGAACCATCGGCAATGGCCATGTTCAGCTTGCCTTTCAGGACGCGTTTGATATGGATGTTATAGGTGACTTTCTTGGCCGTCGGCAGTACCTGGCCAAAGAATTTCACTTCGCCCGAACCCAAGGCACGACCGCGGCCCGGCAGACCTTGCCAGCCGAGGAAGAAACCGACCAGTTGCCACATGGCATCGAGGCCCAGGCAGCCCGGCATCACCGGATCACCTTCGAAGTGGCAGGCGAAGAACCACAGGTCTGGAGTGATATCCAGCTCGGCGACCAATTCACCTTTGCCGTACTTGCCACCCTCTTCGCTGATATGAGTGATGCGATCGACCATCAGCATGTTCGGGGCGGGCAGTTGCGCGTTACCTGGGCCGAACAGCTCACCACGACTGCAGCGCAGCAGGTCTTCCCGAGTAAAGGCGTTTTGTTTGGTCATGCGAGCTCCTCAATAGTCCATGCGGCAGGGTGGGGCGAATCTTCCCGGCCGATCGAAGCGTTCATGCCTCGAGTCAGCAGCCTACTCATAGACTATTGCGTTGTGGTGAAAGTCACAGCACCAAGGACATGAATGTACACTTGTGCACTGAAATTATTATTCAAGCCCCTTTTCGGGCCTGTTCGGGTGCCTAAGACTGCCGCACTTTCGTCGTTCACGCCAGTCGCAGATAGCCGAAAGGCCTGTACTACTGCACCCATCGCTGCAGAATTTGCTGCAGATCAGTGCGTTTAAAGGGCTTGGCCAGGTAATCGTTCATTCCCGCTGATAAACAGGCTTCACGGTCGCCCTGCAAGGCATTGGCCGTCAGGGCGATGATCGGCACGTCAGTGCAGCCGGGTAATCGGCGAATCTGTCGGGTGGCCTCGTAGCCGTCGATGACCGGCAGTCGGCAGTCCATCAGAATCGCTTCAAAAATCATGCTCTCGGCACTACGCACTGCTTGTGCACCATCGGTGACGACGCTGACAGTAAAGCCCAGACTGCGCAACATTGCTTCAACAACGGTACGGTTGACCGGGTTGTCCTCCACCAGCAGCACATTGCGGCCTTCGCCGTGGTCATTACCGGTATGTCCTCGCGGGATCAGCGCCGGCAGTGGCTGCTTATACAGCGCCAAAGGGATTTCCAGGGTAAACGCCGAGCCAATGCCTTCCTCGCTCTGCGCGCGCAAGGTGCCGCCCATCCGCTCAGCCAGGGTGCGGGCAATCGGTAGCCCCAGTCCGGTGCCGCCGTAACGTCTTGAAATAGAACTGTCGGCCTGCTGGAACGCGTTGAACATCAACTCCAGGCTTTCGGCCGGGATGCCGATTCCGCTGTCACGTACGGTGCAGGTGAACCACAACAGTTCGTGGTCCAGGGACTGCCACTGCGGTTCGATCGTGACGCGGCCCCGTTCGGTGAATTTCAGCGCGTTGCCGACCAGATTGACCAGAATCTGCCGAATCCGCGTCGGATCCCCCTGAACCTGAAGGGCGCGCATGTCCTCGGGTATCCGCAGTTGCAGTTCTAGCCCGCGTTGCACCGCGCTGTGCTGGAACGACTGGGCGCAACTGCTGATCAGATCCGCGAGATTGAACGGAATGTGCTCCAGCTCCAGTTCCGAGCGCTCGATGCGCGAGAAATCGAGAATGTCGTTGATCACTTTGAGCAGGTGTTCGGTGGATTCCGAGGCCAGCGCTGCGTACTCGATCTGCTCCTCGGTCATCTCGGTGGTTTCCAGCAGTTGCAGCATGCCCAGTACGCCATTCATAGGCGTGCGCAGTTCGTGACTCATCATCGCCAGGAAATCGGATTTGGCATTGTTGGCCTTTTCCGCTTCTTCGCGGGTCTGGATCAATTGCGCCATGGCCTGATGCTGTTCGCGACTGGCTTGTTCGAGGCCTTGGGCAAGGTTGTTGATGTGTTGCGACAGGGCGCCCAGTTCGGTGTCGTCGACAATCGGCAGGGGTGTTTTGTAGTCGCCTTCCTGGATCGCCTTGACCGCATTGCCGATGTCGTGGATCGGTTGCGACAGGCTGCCAGCCAGACGCCGAGCCAGCAGGAACGTAAACAGCAGAGCGAACAAGGCGAGGATCCCGGCCTTGAGGAGGATTTCCTGCTGGCGCTGGTTGAAGGCGTCATTGGACAGGCCGACGATCACCCGGCCCAGATAATCCTCGCCCGGCGCGCTGGCGACGGTACGACTATTCTGGAAAAAGTCATTGTTGAGCGCGATGCGTTGCAGACGCACCGGTGCCTGGAACACTTCGACCTGATGCGAGCGGTGGTGCGCTTCCGACGGTTGCTCGACATACACCAGAATCCGGTTGGTACTGTCCTGTACTTCCAGAAAGCGCACATTCGGCGTGGCCAGGGTGGCCTTGAGCAAGCTTTCAAGCACCTCGTTGTTGCCTGAAATCACCCCATATTCGGTGGCCGGCGCCAGTTGATTAGCGATCAGTTGACCGGTGTGATTGAGTTCCTGGCGCAGGTCCTGGATTCGCACGAAGGTGAAAAAACTGATCAGTATTAACGTTAGCAACAGGGCTGGGCCGAGGCTGATGATCTGGGTGCGGGTATTGATGTCCCAACCGCGACGGAAGGTCATGGGCGGCGTTCTCCTTCGGCCAGCTGTGTTGCGACAGACGCTTCATTTATTGGTTCAATACTTAATGAACGAGCCACTTGCGGATTGCTTAAGACCTTGAAGTGTTGCGGATAAAGCGCACGCGGCCAGGTGTTCGAGGGGCGGTCGAGCAGCTCGTCGAGAATCTTCAGCCAATCGTTCTGGTCACTGTAAGTGCTGGCCAGGCTGCCGGCCCTGACGAAGGCTGCGTTGGGACCGATCATCGCCAATTGCCGCGCATAGCTGCTGAGCAGCAGGTTTTTCACAGTTTTGGGGTTGTACAGATCAGGGTCGTCCAGGCCCAGCAACACATCACTGTTTTTCAGCAGGGCCTGCAAGGGGCGGCTGTCATGGGTGTTATCCCAACGCTCGGTGACCACTTCAAGGCCCAGGGGCAGGGCGGCCTGACGCAGTTCTTTCAAAAGGAATTCGCTGTGTCTGTGGAAAAGTACGCCGATCCGCCGGGCCTCAGGCAGAAGCAGTCGGGTCAGGCGCAATTGTCGCTCCAGCGGCGGATCGCTCCAGAGCAGGCTGAGGTGCGGGGGCAGGTCATTGCCCAAGCGTTGGCGGGCTTGCAGACGGCTGATGCGCAGCACCAGCGTCGCCGGGCCTTGGGCGTCTTGCAGGCGCCAGTCGAGGCTGGGCAAGTCGAGCAGAATCAGGCGGATGTCGACGGCCAGTTGGCTTGGCGCCGGCAGGCTGGCGACAGGCTGGAAGCGCACATTGTCGGTGGGGCGCAACTCGCTGAGGGCTTGAACGAAAGACTGCACGCCGGGATTGTCCTCGGCGCCGGTCAGCAGAATGTCGGCGGCCCGTGCCGGCAGAGTGCACAGCAACCCGGTAAACACCAGGCACAACCCGGCCAGCAGGCGGCCAAGGGTTGGCGTCTTTGGTGACGGGCGATTCAGCATCTTAGAACTCCAGCTCCGCGCTGAAGTAGAGCACCCGGCGATCATCGTAGTTGTTGTCGACGAAGGTGGTGGGCTGATTGTCGAGGCGTTGCTGGAGGACCCCGGCCAATTCCAGATTGGCCTTGCCCAAACCGATGCGTTTGGCGATGCGGGTGTCGACCCGTTCGAAGCGATAACCGTTGAGGGCGTCGGCACCATAGTAAAAGAGCGCGCTGTTCCAGCCTTGGCCCCAGCTGCGTAGCCAACCGGCGGAGCCGCTGTTGCGCGCAGTCTGTTGTGCATCCAGCGGGTTGCTCGCCTCGGCATCGACGTAGGCATAGGTCAGGCGCAAACGATCGGCGCTGCTGACGCGCCAATCCAGCTGGGTTTCAGTCCCGGTGAAGCGCGAGCTGTTCGAGTTGCTGGCGATGTATTGGTTGTTGCGCAGCGGTTCGCTGATCATGCCGGTGATTTCGTCGTAGAACAGCTTCACGTCGACCGCCAGCCCCCACTCTGCGAAGTAGCCGTTGTAGCCCAACTCCCGGGAGCGCATGCGTTCTTGTTCGAGGTCGCCCGGGCCACGGGTCTTGACGAAATAACGAGCGCTGGACTGGCCGTAGGCACTGGGTCGCAGGTTGGTGACCTGGTAGCTCCAGTTGACGTTATTCTCGAACATGTCCGGCGAACGGATGGCTTCCGAATACACTGCGCGCAAGCCATGACGCGGGTTTATCAGGTAGTTGACCGCCACTCTTGGGGTCAGCGAGTTGCCGGTCAATTGCGTGTCTTCGTACATCGCCCCGCCTTGCAGCAACCAGTGCTCGGTGGCGCGCCACTCGAGTTGGCCGAACGCTCGCCAGGTGGTGTCGTCGAGCGTGCCATTGAAGTAGGTCTCGGAATTGGCCCGGTCGTAACGATAGTTCATGCCACTGACCAGTCGCAGGCTGTCGGACAGGCTAAGCGTGTCTTGCAGTTCGAGGTCGTAGCGCGATTCCCGGGCGCTCTGGTCAATGTCGCCGCAGAGGGTTTGCCGGGCGCCGTTTTGCCATTGCCTCAGTACCTGATTGCCCAGCGCACGCTCAGCCGCGGTCCCTGCCGGTGCGCCGGAACCGGTGTAGCGGTCCATGTTGCGCGCCAGGCGTTCGGTGTAGTTCGGGTTGAGTTGCCACAGTTGGGTCAGCTCCGGGCTGAACGAGATCTCGGCATCGCAGGCACGCCAGGTCTGCTGACGATCCCAGTGTTGCGCCGAGCCTTGAATATAAAGGCTGTGATTGGGATTGATGTCCAGGTTCCAGCGCAGCGAGCCGGCATAGTCCTTGGCGATGACGTCGGAATTGTCCCCGGCGGCGGTAATCCCTGAGAACACCGGACGGTAGGTATAGGGCCGCTGGTTAGTCCCGTCCTTGGCATTCAGTTGCCAGTCGATGCTCTGGTTTTCATTGAGCGTCTGGCTGACGGCGAGGCTGAAGCGGTTCAAGCGACGGCTGTCGCGGTAATCGGCGCCGGTGCGATCCGAATCGAAGCCATCGTCTTGCTGGCCGGACAACGACAGGTGCAAATCGCCGCTGTCCCAGCCTATGCCTTGGCTGGCGTAGAAATCGTTGATACCGCGCTGGCCACGGGTGACTTTCAGCCGCGTGCCGTGGCTGTCGGCCGGTTTGCGGGTGATGATGTTGACCACCGCCATCAGCGCGTTGGCGCCGTAGCTGACGGTGTTCGGGCCACGGAAAACCTCGATGCGCTCGATGTCTTCCATGGCCACCGGAATATCACTCCAGTCCACTGTGGCCAGGCCTGCGCGGTACACCGAGCGGCCGTCGATCAACACCTGCATGCGCCGCGCTTCGCTGGCATTGGTGCCGTGGTAGTTCACCGTCGCCTGATTGCCGCTGATGTTGCCGACCATCATCCCCGGCACCAGCCGCAGCAACTCGCTGATGTCCCGCGCGCCGCTGGCATTGATCAGTTCGCTGTCGATCACCGTCATGCTCCCCGGCACGGCCGCAGGCGACTGCTTCAAGCGCGTCGCCGTCAGCACTTGCGGCAATGGATCATTGTCGAGGAACAGGTCGTCGGCCAGCAATGGCGAGCTGAAGACCAGCGCCAATACCAGCGGCGAGCGAGGGCGGGGAAAGCCAAAAGACACGGCACGGCCTTGATAGCGATTAGTTGGCGCGCATGTTAACCGAGCGCAAGGACTTTTCCAGTCACGTTGTGGGCATTTTCCTCGGTTTTCTTGGTCTTCTTCCTACAAGTGTCGGTAATTGACGCTGGGGCTGGCCGCGACCGGGCCGCTCCGTATAATGCCGGCATCGCCACTGGTATGGATTAACGGATTGCATATGACTGAACAGCGCCCAATTGCGGTCCTGGGAGGCGGAAGTTTTGGTACCGCCGTGGCTAATCTGTTGGCCGAGAATGGGCATCAGGTCCGGCTGTGGATGCGCGACCCCGAACAGGCCGAGGCCATTCGGGTCAATCGTGAGAACCCGCGTTACCTCAAAGGCATCAAGATTCTTCCTGCGGTGGAAGCGGTCACGGACCTGCAAGCCACCCTGGAGGCCTGCGACCTGTGTTTCGTCGCGCTGCCGTCCAGCGCGTTGCGCTCGGTATTGGTTCCGTACGCCGACCGTTTGCGCGGCAAACTGCTGGTGAGCCTGACCAAAGGCATCGAAGCCCATACGTTCAAGCTGATGAGCGAGATCCTTGAAGAGATCGCTCCGCAAGCGCGCATCGGGGTACTGTCCGGGCCGAATCTGGCCCGTGAGATCGCCGAACACGCGCTGACCGCCACGGTGGTCGCCAGTGAAGACGAAGAGCTTTGCCAACGGGTTCAGGAAGCGCTGCATGGCAAGACCTTTCGTGTGTACGCCAGCGCCGACCGCTTTGGTGTGGAGCTGGGCGGGGCGCTGAAAAACGTCTACGCCATCATCGCCGGCATGGCGGTGGCATTGGGCATGGGTGAAAACACCAAGAGCATGCTGATCACCCGGGCACTGGCGGAAATGACCCGCTTCGCGGTGAGTCAGGGCGCCAACCCGATGACGTTCCTGGGGCTGGCGGGGGTCGGCGATTTGATCGTCACCTGCTCGTCGCCGAAAAGCCGCAACTATCAGGTCGGGTTTGCCCTCGGCCAGGGTTTGAGCCTTGAGGATGCGGTGGCGCGTCTTGGCGAAGTCGCCGAAGGCGTGAACACCCTCAAGGTGCTCAAGGCCAAGGCGCAGGAAGCGGGCGTGTATATGCCGCTGGTCGCCGGATTGCATGCCATCCTCTTCGAAGGGCGCACGCTGGAGCAGGTCATCGGTCTACTGATGCGTGCCGAGCCTAAAACCGACGTCGACTTTATCTCCACCAGCGGTTTCAACTAAACACCCCATCTACAGGGCAGGGAGCAAGACATGAATGATCCGAAAGTAGAAGCCAAGTACGAATCCATCCTGCTGCGGGTGCTGTGGATGATTGTTTATGTGCTGGTCTGGCAAGTGGCGCAATTGATCCTCGGCGCAGTGGTGCTGGTGCAGCTGATCTATCGTTTGATATATGGCGCACCGAGCGCCAGCCTGATGAACTTCGGCGACAGCCTGAGCCAGTTTCTGGCCCAGATCGGTCGTTTCGGCAGCTTTCACAGCGACCAGAAGCCTTGGCCGTTCGCCGACTGGCCGACGCCGCGTACACCGGAAGGTGAAGCCCCGCACGTTGTGGCGCCAGCACCGCATCCGGCCCGAGATGAGGAGCCAAAACTATGAAACTCTGGGTATTGCGTCATGGTGAAGCTGAGCCTCACGGTACTCGCCCGGACTCCGAGCGGACTTTGACCGTCAAGGGTCGTGAAGAGGTGTTGCGTACTGCCGCCCAATTGATCGGCCAGCCGCTCACCGCCATTTATTCCAGTCCTTATCATCGAGCGCTGGAGACGGCAGAAATTGTGCGTACGGCGCTGGGTTTTGCGCCGGAGATTCGCACGGTCGACTGGCTAAAGCCCGACACTTTTCCGCAAGCAGTGGCGGAGCAGTTGGTGTCCGTGGATCACGCACTGCTGGTCAGCCATAACCCGCTGGTCGGTAACCTGCTGGGCTATTTGCAGCATGGTCATGTGCAGGACCCGGAGAAAGTCGGCACAGCCGGGTTGGCGGAGCTTGAGGGCGACGAACTGCTGGTCGGGGCAATGAAGCTCAACGGCATAAAACACCCGTAATCTGCTTCTGCTCTGGCTCCTGCACGGGCGGTGGCGTTCCGTTTTTTTTAAAGACGGCATTCATGGTTTTTGTGTGAAATAGTCAACCAAGCACTTGCTTGGTTGACTACGCTTGCTCCAAACAAAAAATAAAGGAGCAAGTCGCATGTCTGCTGCTTCCCGTTTGCCATTGGACGCCTTTTACGAGCGTGAAGCCCGTCATCCCCGCCAACGCTTTTTGGTGCAGCCGATGGGAGGCGGCCAAGTCGAGACGCTGACCTGGGCCGACGTCGGCCATCAGGCACGCTGTGCCGCCCACTGGCTACGGGCTCGCGAATTGCCGCAAGGCAGCCATATCGCGCTGATCTCGAAAAACTGCGCCCACTGGATCATCGCCGACCTGGCCATTTGGATGGCCGGGCATGTTTCGGTGCCGCTTTATCGCAATCTGACCGCCGATTCCGTGGCCCAGGTGCTCATTCACTCCGAAGCCGCGCTGGTGTTTATTGGCAAGCTGGATGACTGGCCGGGCATGTCCACCGGGATCAGCCCCGACCTGCCAACCGTCAGCCTGCCGCTGTGCCCGGCCGGCACCTTCGATTTCAGCTGGGCCGATCTGCAACGCAGCTCGCCGATTCAGGACGACCCCAAACCCGTCGCCGATCAACTGGCGACCATCATTTACACCTCCGGCACCACGGGCCAACCCAAAGGCGTGATGCACAGTTTCGGCAACCTGGGATTCGCCACCACCCGTGGCACGCAGTTATTCGGCTTGAATGAGTCGGATCGTCTGCTGTCCTACCTGCCGCTGTGCCACGTCGCCGAGCGGATGTTCGTCGAGCTGGCGTCGATCTACACCGGGCAAACCGTGTTCTTCGCCGAGAGCCTCGATACCTTCCTCACTGATCTAAAACGTGCCCGGCCCACCGCGCTATTTGGCGTGCCGCGGATCTGGACCAAATTCCAGATGGGCGTCTACAGCAAGATTCCGGCAAAACGCCTCGACTTCCTGCTCGGCTTGCCTTTCATCGGCAAACGGGTAGGGCACAAAGTCCTCGCCGGGCTGGGGCTGGACGCCTTGCGCATCGCCTTGTCCGGCGCCGCGCCAGTGCCGCAGACCTTGCTGCTCTGGTACCAAAAGCTGGGGCTGGATGTGCTGGAGGTGTACGGCATGACCGAAAGTTGCGGTTATTCCCACATCGGCCAGCCGGGGCAGAACAAACCTGGCTGGATCGGCAAGCCATGCCCGGAAGTCGAAGTGCGCATCGAGCCGTCTGGTGAAGTATTGGTGCGTAGCGGCGCGACCATGCTCGGCTATTTCAAGGAACCTGAGAAAACCGCCGAAACCCTCACGGAGGACGGTTTTCTGCGCACCGGTGACAAGGGCGAGGAAGATGCCGAAGGCAACCTGCGCCTGACTGGGCGTCTGAAGGAAATCTTCAAAACCAGCAAAGGCAAATACGTTGCCCCGGCACCGATCGAGAATCGCCTGGCGGTGCATGCACGGATCGAACAAGTGTGCGTGGTTGGCGATGGGCTGAGCGCACCACTGGGGTTGTGCGTGCTGTCGGCGGTCGGTCAGCAGGACGCGAAGGGATCAGCCCGGGCGGGTTTGCATTCAAGCCTGGAAAAACTGCTGGAGGAGGTCAACGGCGTCCTCGACAGGCATGAGCGTTTGCGTCGGTTGGTGGTGGTCAAGGACAGTTGGGCGGTGGAAAACGGCTTCCTGACACCGACCCTGAAGATCAAGCGCAACATGATCGAAGCGGCTTACGGTGCGCGCTTCGAAGAATGGAGCGAGCGTAGCGAGGCGGTGCTGTGGCAGGATTGAGCCACGAACAACTCCAACAAAGGAACGTAACGATGAGTCTGTGGCGCACCACTCCCAACGTCGAGCAGTTGAACGCAATCCAGAAAAACACCATCGGCGAAGTGCTGGATATTCGCTTCGAAGCCTTCGATGACGAGTCCCTGACCGCAAGCATGGTTATTGATCATCGCACGCACCAGCCCTATGGTTTGTTGCATGGCGGCGCCTCGGTGGTGCTGGCCGAAACCGTTGGCTCGATGGCCAGTTTCCTGTGCATCGACGCCAGCAAGTTTTATTGCGTGGGCCTGGAAATAAACGCCAACCATTTGCGCGGCTTGCGCAGTGGACGGGTGACGGCGGTGGCCAAGGCGATTCACATTGGTCGCACCACCCATGTCTGGGATATCCGTTTGAGCAGCGATGAGGGCAAGGTCAGTTGTGTGTCGCGGTTGACCATGGCGGTGGTGCCGTTGGGGGAGAATCCGCCGGTGCGATGAGTTTCGGCATGCTCTGTGTAGCAGCTGGCGGAGCCTGCGTTCGGCTGCGCAGCAGTCGTTAGACCATTCACCGCGGTGTTTCGGGAAGATTGCGTTGGCAGGATTTACGACTGCTGCGCAGCCGAACGCAGCCTTCGGCAGCTGCTACAAAGGGGCGGTCTATTTTCCTGCCCCCCTATAGCCCTGACCCGACTGTCATCATTCCTGTCAGTTACGGTCATTGCTGTAGGACACGGTCTTACGGACAATCAACCCCCGTTCTCGCTCATGGATTTGCAGGTATGTCGCAACAGATATTTTTCGCCCACGCCAATGGCTTTCCTTCGGGAACCTACGGCAAGTTGTTCGCGGCGCTGGCGCCCGAGTATCAGGTGACGCATCTGGAGCAGCACGCCCATGACCCGCGTTTTCCAGCGGACGACAACTGGAACAATCTGGTGGATGAGCTGATTCATCACCTCAAGCAGCAACCGGGGCCGGTCTGGGGCGTCGGTCACTCCTTTGGCGGCGTGCTGCACCTGCATGCCGCCTTGCGTTGCCCTGAGCTGTATCGCGGCGTGGTGATGCTCGATTCGCCGGTGCTGACCCGCGCCGATCAATGGGTGATCCGTGCCGCCAAGCGCTTCGGTTTCATCGATCGCCTGACCCCCGCCGGCCGTACGTTGGGACGACGGGAAGAGTTTGCCGATCTGGACGCGGCCCGACTGTATTTCGCCGGTAAAACCCTGTTCCGTGGCTTTGACCCGGAATGCTTTGAGGCCTATCTGCAACATGGTTTGCACAATGTCAGCGGCAAGTTGCGCCTGCGTTTCGATCCGGCCACGGAAATCAGCATCTACCGCGGTGTGCCCCACACCAGCCCCGGTCGTGCACGGCAGTTGAAAGTGCCGCTGGCGGTGGTTCGCGGGCACAAGAGCCGCGTGGTGATGCGCCATCACGCCCGGTCCGTCGGGCGCATGCCCCTGGGTGAGTCCTTGACCATGCCCGGCGGGCATATGTTTCCCCTCGAGCGTCCACAAGACACGGCCACGCTGCTGAAGAATCTGTTCAGTCGCTGGGACGGTCGCAGCCAACAGGAATGCGCATGAACAGCGTCGTCGAAGAAGTTCGCCTGAGCCTGCCGCATATCGAGTTGGCGGCGCACCTGTTCGGTCCCGAGGATGGCTTGCCGGTGATCGCCTTGCACGGCTGGCTGGACAACGCCAACAGCTTTGCCCGGCTGGCGCCCAAGCTCAAGGGTTTGCGCATCATCGCGCTGGACATGGCCGGGCATGGTCACTCGGGGCATCGGCCAAATGGCGCCGGTTACGCGCTGTGGGACTACGCGCACGACGTGCTGCAAGTGGCCGAGCAGTTGGGGTGGAAACGTTTTGCGCTGCTGGGGCATTCCCTGGGGGCGATCGTCTCCCTGGTGCTGGCCGGGTCATTGCCGGAACGGGTGACCCATCTGGCCTTGATCGATGGCGTCATTCCTCCTACAGACAAAGGCGAAAACGCCGCCGAGCGCATGGGCATGGCCCTGCAAGCCCAGCTGGATCTGCGGGAAAAACGCAAACCGGTCTACAACACCCTCGATCGCGCCATCGAAGCACGAATGAAAGGTTTGGTGGCGGTCAGTCGCGAAGCCGCCGAATTGCTGGCCCAGCGTGGCCTGATGCCGGTGCCGGGCGGTTATACCTGGCGCACCGACAATCGCCTGACCCTTCCATCACCTCTACGTCTGACCACTGAACAGGCGATGGCTTTCGTCCAGCGCGTCAGTTGCCCGGCACACCTGGTGGTCGCGGCTGACGGCATGCTCGCCAAACATCCCGAGTTGCTGGAACGTCTACCCTTTAGCCGTGAACAGTTGCCTGGCGGCCATCATTTGCACCTGAATGACGAACCCGGGGCCGACCTTGTCGCAGACTGTTTCAATCGGTTCTTCGCCGTTCCTTGACTTGCGCCCGGCAACTGTCGAGGCTGGGCGGGTTGAAATGGGAGACAACCATGATAGATCTGTACACCGCTGCGACCCCGAATGGCCACAAGGTCTCTATCGTGCTCGAGGAACTCGGCCTGCCCTATACGGTGCATGCCCTGAGTTTCGACAAAAAGGAACAGAAATCCGAGGACTTCCTCAAGATCAATCCCAATGGGCGGATTCCGGCGATTGTCGACCGTGCCAATGGCGATTTCGCCGTGTTCGAGTCCGGCGCGATCCTGATTTACCTCGCCGAGATGACCGGCAAACTGCTGCCCCAAGACCCCAAGGGGCGCTCGGTGGTGTTGCAGTGGCTGATGTTCCAGATGGGCGGAATCGGCCCGATGCAGGGCCAGGCCAACGTGTTTTTCCGTTATTTCCCGGAAAAGCTCCAGGGCGCCATCGACCGCTATCAACATGAAACCCGGCGCTTGTATGAAGTGCTCGACACACGTCTGCAAACCGTAGAGTTTCTCGCGGGCGAGTACAGCATTGCCGACATTGCCACTTATCCGTGGGTCCGTGGCCATGAATGGTCTGGTGTCGCGGTGGATGGCTTGTCAGCCCTGCAGCGCTGGATGGCTACAATGGAGGCGCGCCCTGCGGTACAACGCGGCTTACTGGTGCCCGAGCGCATCGATGACGACAGTGTCATCAAGGGTGCCCAGGCCATGCTGATTCGATGAGTCTATCCATGCGTTCACTCACTCTGCTGGCGCTGTGTTGTTTCAGTCCTCTTTTATTTGCCGCTGATATCCCTGGCAGTCAGGACCTGCCGATCGTTCCGCGTATGGTCGATGCGCAGATCGTCGACTATCGCCCGGCTGTCGAGCTCGAGCGGATTTACCCGCTGGGTTCGATCCGCAAGATCAGCGGTCAGTTGCGCTTCGACGGCCAGGTCAGCGCCCGTGGACATGCCACCTCGGTCACCTACGAGTTGCCACCGGAGCATTCCTCTACCGATGCCTTCACCGCCGCCCGCGAAGCGTTGCAAAAGCAGGGCGCCGAGTTGCTGTTCTGGTGTCAGGCACGTGATTGCGGCGAAAGCAGCCTGTGGGCCAATGAAGTCTTCGGCAATGCCAAGCTGTATGGCGCCGATAACCAGCAGGCCTATTTGCTGCTGCGTCTGGCAGCCCCTCAAGACAACACGCTGGTGGCGCTTTACAGCATCACTCGCGGCAATCGCAAAGCCTATCTGCACGTCGAGCAGTTCGACGCTGCCGCACCATTGGGCGATTTGCTGCCAACTTCCGCGACCTTGCTGCGACAGCTCAAAAGCACCGGTGAACTTGATTTCCCCAAACTCGACGGGGACCCAGACGACACCTGGCTGCGTTTGATTTCCCGAGGCCTGAACCTGGACACCACGTTGCGCGTCAATGTTTCGGGGCCCAATGCCGAAGCCTGGCGCCAAGCGCTGATCGCCCAGGGCGTGCGGTCGGCACGGATGGAAACCGGCAGTGTCGAAGGCTCTGGCCTGCACTTCGAGCTGTTGCGATAAGCTTCAATTGGGCGAGCGCGTTCGGCGCGTTCGCCTACTCTTCGTTGACTGACTTTTTCGAGACATTACATGCCCAATAACGATCGGCTGTTGGTGCAGATTCTGCTCCTGGTGCTGTTTGGCGCGAGCTTCTGGGTGATGGCGCCGTTCTGGTCGGCGCTGTTCTGGGGCGCGGTGCTGGCGTTTGCCAGTTGGCCGTTGATGCGTTTGTTGACCCGTTGGCTCAATGGCCGTGAATCCCTGGCGGCGCTGTTACTGACGCTGGGCTGGATGCTGTTGGTGGCAGCACCGCTGGTGTGGCTGGGCTTCAACCTGGCGGATCATGTACGCGATGCCACGGCGTTCATCAAGGATGTGCAAGTCGACGGTCTGCCTGAAGCACCGATCTGGCTGGGCAGTATTCCCTTGGTCGGCGAGCGGTTGGTGGGGATCTGGAACAGCATCGATCAGCAAGGCGCGGCGATGATGCTGGCGATCAAGCCTTACCTGGGGCAGGTCGGTAACTGGTTGCTGGCGCGCAGTGCACAGATCGGTGGTGGCATCCTTGAGCTGACGCTGAGTATTGTCTTTGTGTTCTTTTTCTACCGGGACGGGCCGCGGTTGGCGGTGTTTGTCCATGGGTTGCTGGAGCGGCTGATTGGCGACCGCGCCGGATATTACATAGACCTGGTGGCGGGCACGGTGCAGCGGGTGGTCAATGGGGTGATCGGTACGGCGGCGGCTCAGGCCGTGCTGGCATTGATCGGTTTCCTGATTGCCGGCGTGCCCGGCGCGTTGGTGCTGGGGATTGTGACGTTTTTGCTCAGTCTGATTCCGATGGGGCCGCCGTTGGTGTGGATTCCGGCCACGGCGTGGTTGGCCTGGAAGGGTGAGTACGGGATGGCGGTGTTCCTCGGGATTTGGGGGATGTTCATCATCAGCGGGGTCGACAACGTGCTTAAGCCCTACCTGATCAGTCGGGGCGGGAACTTGCCGTTGGTGATTGTGCTGCTCGGAGTGTTTGGCGGGTTGATTGCGTTTGGGTTTATCGGTCTGTTCATCGGCCCGACGTTGTTGGCCGTGGCTTATAGCCTGCTGACCGATTGGAGCAAGAGTCAGGCGCGAGTCGAGGATCGCCGGCCCTGAGGTGCCGATACCGAACACCTTTTGGGCGCGAGCGTGCTCGCCATGAACGATGGCGGTGTATTTTCGTGCGTGCCTCGCGACTCACATCGGCTCCGGGGGCCCGATCAGTCTTCCCATCACCCCGAACACCCCCAGCTCCCGAATGACCTCCAGTTCCTCCTGGGTCTCCACCATCTCGGCAATCAATGGTAAATCAATACTGTTGGTCGCCCGGAAAATCGCCTCGATGAACAGGCGCTTGTCAGTCTGTTCATTGATACCCCGAATGTAGGCCCCGTCGATTTTCAGGTAAGCCAGCCCCAGTTGTGTCAGGTTGCCGATCTGGCTGAAGCTGCCGCCGAAGTGCTGCAAACCGATGCGATAACCGGTGTTGAGCAGGCTATGGCTCAGGCGTTGCAGCTCTTCGGGGGGCGGCAGTTGGCGTTCGTCGATTTCCAGGGTCAGCAGCGGCGCCAGTTCCGGCAGTGATTCAAGTATGTCGCAGATCAGCTTCAGCTGGGTCTGATCGCGTAGCGTGCTGCCGGACAAGCTCAGCGCGAGCGGCCAACGGTTGGCGGCGAGGTATTCGAGGGTGGTTTCGAGCATCGCCAGGTCGAACCGTGCCGCCCAGCCAAGGCGCTCGATCCACGGCAGGAAATGCCCGGCGGCAATTGCCTCGCCCTGTGGATCGAGCAGGCGTGCGAGGACTTTGTGATGCAGCACCTGGCTGGTGTCGGCGCATTGCACCACCGGTTGGAAATACAGCTGCAGCTTGCCCTCGGTCAGTGCTTCGTCGATCCAGCTGCGCCAGTCATGTTGGGACTGGTTCGGAGCGGTATCGGAATGGGCCAAGTGTATCCACGGCCGCTCGGGGTGCTGTCGGGCCTGGGTCAGCGCTTGATCAAGGCGCAGCAGCACGTCGCTTACCGGTTCACCGGGGTTGTAGGCGACGACGCCCAGGTGCGCCACCGGCATACAGTCGCTGGCACCGGTCAGGCGCAGGTTTTCCAGAGTGGCGCTGATTTCGGAGGCCAGGCGGGTGGCATCCTTAGTGTCCACGCCCGGCGTCAGCAAGCTGAATTCACCGCCGCGATTGCGCGCCGCAAGCCAGGTTCGACGTTCCGGTGGCTGCGTCAGGCGCTTGAGCAATTCGCCGACAGCGCCGATCAGGGTATCGGTGCGCTGGCCGCCCAAACGTT
Source organism: Pseudomonas cucumis (assembly GCF_030687935.1). GTDB lineage: Bacteria > Pseudomonadota > Gammaproteobacteria > Pseudomonadales > Pseudomonadaceae > Aquipseudomonas > Aquipseudomonas cucumis. The sequence goes on from NZ_CP117454.1 coordinate 1,684,178, forward strand.
GGTTGAGACCGATCAGGTCATTGATCCGCAGCATGAGTAAATGGCCGTCGCGGCTTTGCTCGGAAACCAGTAGTTCATCGGCCAGTTGCTCATCCAGCAAGCGCCGGTTGGCTAAACCCGTAAGACTGTCCTGATAAGCATCGGACCGCAGTTTTTCGCTGCGCGTGGCCTCTTCTTCGAACAGCGCCTTGAGTTTCTCCACCATCTGATTCATGGCCAGCACCACGCGTTTGAGTTCCGGAGTGCGCGGCAGTTTCGGCAAGCTGCGGAACTCGCGCTTACTGATGGCTTCAGCCTGTTTGACCATCTTGTCGAGTGGGCGCAATTGGCGGCGCAATAACCAGCCCCCAAATACCGCGCTGAGCAAGCCGCAAATCAGCAGCCAGATCAGGCTGCCGAGGGTGCTGTCCCAGAGTTTGGCCAGGGCGAACTGCGGATTGCTCAACACTTCGACCCGTGCCGCCTGCTCCCAGCCACGCATGATCAGTGCATCGCCACCCTGTGGACGCAGGTTCACCAAACTCACAAACCAGCCGGGAACGCCCTCGATTTGCGTTGGCACGCTACGTTCCACCAACACCTGTTCATCCACAATATTGACGACCCGGATGCTGCTGAAATAGCCACTGTCGAAAATCGAGCTGACCATCAATTCAGTCATCGCCGGGTCGTCGATCTGCTCAGTCAGCGAAAGGCCCAGTGCCGTGGCGGCGTCCTGGGCGTGGGAGCGCAACTGGCCGAGCATTTGTTCGCGAGAGCTTTCCAGGCTGACAAAAAAACTGCCGCCGAAGGCCACCAGCAAGAACAGGCAAATGGCGAGAAACAACTGTTTACGCAATGACATAAAACGCTCCTTGCAATAGCGGCTAGCCTTCGCCCACGGCGAACCCTTCAAATTGCATCTTTCTCAACACGTCTTGCCAACGCGACAGTTTTTTCGAGTCGCTGCTGCGTTTGCCGCCATTGGCTGCCGGTAAGTACAGGCCTTCGGCGTTGAAGGCGTACACCGGCAGGAGGTCTTTGCGCTGGGAGGCGGGACGAATTTCGTTGCTCAGATTGTCCAGCACCAGCGGATCGGCCGTGGGGCTGCTGTAGAAGGTCAATACCATGTGCGCCTGATTCTGGGTCAAGGCCTTGACGTAGGTGATGCGCAGTTTCTCGCTGGGAATGCCGAGGTGACGCAGGCTGAAATATTTCGCCAGGGCGTAGTCTTCACAGTCGCCTGCTGCCTTGATCAAGGATTCCACTGGTGTGGCCCAGTAATCGGTCTGATGCCAGATACGTGTGTCGTCTTGAAAACTCAGTTGTTGATTGAAGAAGCTATTGACCGCGTTCAGTTGTTCGTGCTCGAGCGAGTTGAGTTCGCTTTGCAGCATTTGAGTCCAGGCCTCGATCCGTCCCCGAGCCAGACCAAGGGGGCCGTAGCGTTTTTGGACCGTTTGCAGAATCTGCGCAAAGTCGTGATCAGCCGAGAGGCTGCCTGGCCCTGCCAGCAGAAAACTCGTCAGCAGCAGCCATCCGCCGAACCGAAGTCGGAGCGTTGACCTTCCTGGACTACGCGGACTGCGGGACATGTCTGGCTGCTCGGGTGCAGATGTCTGAAGTCTAGGCGGTGTTTTCAGCGAGGAAGAGCAGGTCGTCGGACGAAAGACGCAGAGTTGATGATCGTTCCCACGGGGACCGTGGGAACGATCAATCTCAAGAGTTGTGCAGCGTCTTCTGCCGAAGGATATAAACCGTCACCAGCACCGCACTGGTCAGCATGAACCCGCGTGCCCACGGCAGGGGCACCAGGTAGCAGGACAGCAGAATGCTTGCCCACATGATGCCGATCGCATAGACCTTGCCCTTGAGCGGAATGCCGTTGCCACTCAGATAATCACGAACCCACGGCCCAAGCCGTGGATGTTCCACCAGCCATTGATAGAAGCGCGGTGAACTGCGGGCGAAACAGGCGGCCGCCAGCAACAGGAACGGTGTGGTGGGTAGCACCGGCAGGAAAATCCCGATCACCCCCAGCGCTACGCTCAGCCAGCCGATGGCCAGCAGCACGTAGCGCAACATCAGGGAGCGGTTGCCTATGGGGTTGTCCATAGGCAAAACCTTAGTGGTGACGTGGCTTGAGAATCGCCGGCTTTTCGTCTGGCGCGTTGCACAGCAGGTACAGCGCGGTCAGGGCTTCCGGGATCTGCACGATCATGTCGTCCATCAGGTTGGCGTCGGCCGCGATGTCGGAGAACTCAGGCTGTTCGTCGAACAGACCCGAACCGACCATGATCGGCAGCAGCATTTCGCTGACTTCGTCTTCGGCGGTTTCGAACCAGGCTGCTTCGCGCAGGAACACGCCTTCCATGAAACCGATGCACCAGCCGCGCAGGTCGGAATCGTCCGGGTCGTCGCCCAGGTCGAGGTCGCACGGCAACTCGAACTCTTCGTCGGACGCCAGTTGGCGGGCGATGTGCGCCTTGAGCAGCAGCAGGGTGGACTCGATCGCTTCACGCTCGGTGTCGTCGGCGTAATGCGGCTCTTCGGCGAACAGCGCATCGATCCATTCACGGTCGGGAACGCTTTCGGAACAGATCGACAGCGCGGTGAGGTAGCCGTGGGCGGCCACGTAGTCCAGCGCCTCGTCATGCAGCTCGTCGGCGTCGAGGAAGACTTGCAGGCGGGTTAGTTGCTCAGCGAAGGACATTAAAGGGCTACCTTGGGGAATATACGATGCGGGAATTCTAGGCCTTCTTGAGCGCTCAGGCCAGCCGCGCGGCATTTTTGCGCGCCCGTGCGTCTTATCAGCGGCACCCTTTGCCGGACAGGCGTCGGGTATACTCGCGCGTTTTGTGATGCCCTGCTGGCGTCACGGCTGAAATGTACAGCGTCATGCAATGCGCACTTACGATTTGTCGGTGCAGCTTTCATGATTCTGAACCAGCCTTGCAGGGATGTTTCGGTGATTTTTGGAGTTTTTATGCTCGAACAGGCTCAACGCGTCCTCAAGGACATCTTCGGCTACGACAGTTTCCGTGGCCGTCAGGGTGCAATCATTGAGCGCGTGGCCAGTGGCGGCGACGCCCTGGTGCTGATGCCTACCGGTGGCGGCAAATCCTTGTGCTTCCAGGTGCCGGCACTGCTGCGCGAGGGCCTGGCGGTGGTGGTGTCACCGCTGATCGCGCTGATGGACGATCAGGTCGCCACCCTCGAAGAGCTGGGCGTCGCCGCAGCGGCGTTGAACTCCACGTTGAGCGCTGAGCAACAGCGTGATCTGGCGGCGCGGATCAAGCGCGGCGAGGTGAAAATGCTCTACCTGGCACCCGAGCGCCTGGTTCAGCCGCGCATGCTGGCTTTCCTGCAAAGCCTTGAAATTGCCCTGTTCGCCATCGATGAAGCGCATTGCGTATCCCAGTGGGGCCACGACTTCCGTCGGGAATACCTGCAACTGGGGCAGTTGGCGGAATTGTTCCCCAACGTCCCGCGCATTGCCCTGACCGCCACCGCCGACAAGCGCACCCGCGAAGAAATCGTCGATCGCCTGCATTTGCAGGATGCCGAGCGCTTCCTATCCAGTTTCGACCGCCCCAATATTTTCTATCGCATCGTGCCCAAGGAACAGCCGCGCAAGCAGTTGCTGGCGTTCCTCGCCGAGCGGCGCAGCGATGCCGGTATCGTTTACTGCCTGTCGCGCAAAAAGGTTGATGAAGTCGCGGTGTTCCTCAGCGAGCAAGGTTTCCCGGCGCTGCCGTACCACGCCGGTCTGCCCAACGACACGCGGGCCCATCACCAGAAGCGCTTCCTCAACGAGGAAGGGCTGATCATGGTCGCCACCGTGGCGTTCGGCATGGGCATAGACAAGCCTAACGTACGTTTTGTGGCTCACCTGGATTTGCCGAAGTCCCTTGAGGCCTATTACCAGGAAACCGGTCGCGGCGGTCGTGATGGCCTGCCGGCGGATGCCTGGATGGCGTACGGCCTGCAAGACGTGGTGATGCTCAAGCAGATGCTGCAAAACTCCGAAGGCGATGAGCGCCACAAGCGTCTGGAACAGCACAAGCTCGACGCCATGCTCTCGCTCTGCGAAGAAACCCGCTGCCGCCGCCAGACCCTGCTCGCGTACTTTGACGAAGACATGCCCGAGCCCTGCGGCCACTGCGACAACTGCGTCGACGGCGTACAGACCTGGGACGCCACCGAGCCGGCCCGTCAGGCGCTGTCGGCGATTTATCGCACCGGTCAGCGTTATGGCGTCGGTCATCTGGTCGACGTATTGCTGGGCAAGGACAACGAAAAGGTTCGCAGCTTCGGTCATCAGCATTTGTCGGTATACGGTGTAGGCAAAGCGATGGGGGAGAGCGAATGGCGCTCCTTGTTCCGACAACTTGTTGCCCGTGGTCTGGCCGACATCGATCTCGAAGGCTACGGCGGTTTGCGCCTGAGCGATACCTGCCGACCGCTGCTCAAAGGCGAAGTGACCCTGGAACTGCGTCGTGACCTCAAGCCGCAAACCACCGCCAAAAGCAGCAAGAGCCAGGCCAGCCAACTGGTTCGCGGTGAAGAACGCGAACAGTGGGAAGCCTTGCGTGCCTTGCGGCGCAAATTGGCCGAAGAACACGGTGTGCCGCCATATGTCATCTTCCCCGACTCGACACTGCTGGAAATGCTCCGCAGTCAGCCGACCTCGCTGGCGGAAATGGCCGCGGTCAGCGGCGTTGGCGCGCGCAAGCTGGAGCGTTACGGCGAGGCTTTCCTCGAAGTGCTCGGTGGTCAGGTCGAGGCGCCGAAAGTGGTGGCCGATGTGCGCCACGAGCTGATCACCCTGGCCCGGGCCGGCATGACACCCCTGCAGATCGCCGGTCAGCTGCAATGTTCGGAAAAGAACGTCTACGCGATGCTCGCCGAGGCGATTGGCAAGCAGCAGTTGTCACTGGAACAGGCGCTGGATTTGCCTGAAGAGTTGATGGGCGAAGTCCAGGACGCTTTCCTCGACGGCGAAGGCGAGTTGCCGCCCGTGTCGGAGGTTGCCGCGCTGTTCGCGGGGAGAGTTCCGGAAGGCGTTTTGTACTGCGTTCGTGCCGCCCTGCAGTCGGAATTTGAAGTCTGAATGGCCTGCGGCACAGATGTAACGATTCAGTACAGAGCAAACCTTGCCTATAGCCAAAGGTCATGCTTAGCTGACTAATAATTAGTTTTTCTCTATTTTCAGTCTAACCATGAGTGTTTTATGCCGTTAACCGATCAACACCGTTTTGGCATGCAACTGGCCCAGATGTCTCGGGGCTGGCGTGCCGAACTGGACCGCCGACTGGCTGGCCTGGGTCTGTCCCAGGCGCGCTGGCTGGTGCTGCTGCACCTGGCGCGTTTCGATGATGCCCCCACCCAACGCGAACTGGCGCAAAGCGTCGGCGTCGAAGGGCCCACCCTGGCTCGATTGCTCGACAGCCTGGAAAGTCAGGGCCTGGTGCAGCGCCAATCCGTGCTGGAAGACCGCCGGGCGAAAAAAATCGTCCTCTGTGCCCCGGCCCGACCCTTGATCGAACAAATTGAAACCATTGCCACTCAATTGCGCCACGAACTGTTCGAAGGCGTTGATGAGGCGGATTTGAAAGTCTGCATGCGAGTTCACGGGCACATCCTGGCCAACCTGGAAAAATCTTGAGGCACAACCACGCGCAGGACTTTTGAGATACCCCGTTGGGCAGACTATAAAGAACTAGGGGGCGTTCTCAATGAGTTTCCCCACCGCGCCGGGTCTGCTGTTGTGCAGGGCAAGGCGCGAGAAGCGTGGTTTGGTCATTCCAAATAAGCTTCGAGCAACGCAGCCCTGCACAACAGCAGGCCCGGCCCTTCGGGTTGTGCCTTAAAGCGGGCCAGCCTGCGTTGCAGGCCTTGGAAAGGGAACAACCATTCCCAGCGGCCTGCGCCTTGCCTGGCCCGCTTTAAGGCGACAACGCGGAGGGGAAACTCATTGAGAACGCCCCCTAGGCAATATAGTGTTCGTACCGGATGTGCGAATACGTACAGGTTGGTTCTGGTTATCTAAGGGATGCTCATGCTCGAGAGTTGGCACGTTGTATTGCGGTGTTGCGCCAGGCTGCTGCTGGTCGGTGGTGCCGTCACTTACTCGGCATTGGCCCCTGCGCTTGGGCTGGGCGAGATCACCCAGCATTCGGCGTTGAACCAGCCGTTCAATGCCGACATCGCCCTGGTGGACGCCGGTGGTCTGGAGGAGGGCGAGCTGTCGGTCAGCCTGGCGACGGCGGACGAGTTCAGTCGCGCCGGTGTCGAGCGGGTGTTCTTCCTCACCGACCTGAAGTTCACACCGATCCTGCGGGGCAACCGCAGCCTGATCCGGGTGACTTCCAGCAAACCGGTCAATGAACCCTTTCTGAATTTTCTGGTGCAGCTCAATCAGCCCAACGGGCGTCTGCTGCGCGAGTACACCGTGCTGATCGATCCGCCGGGTTCGCCGGGCATTGTTCCCGCCAACGACGACCCCGCGCCGCGCCCTCAGTCTTCCGCGTTCCCGTCCGTCGAACCGGCTGTTGCACCGCCACCTGTTGCGAAGGCAGCGGCGCCCAAGCCTGATGTCGATAAACCAGCTGCCGCGCCTGCGAATGATGCTGGTGCCGAGCAACTGGCCGCCAGCGTGCTGCAGAACCAACAGTTGCAAAAGACCATTGATGAACTCAATGCGAAGCTTCAGGGTCAGGACGAGCAGATCGCCGGTCAGAAAAAGCAGGTGATCGAGCTGCAAACCCAATTGGCGGAAGTCAAACAGGCATCGTTAGAGCCGGTCGTGCCCCAGGTGACGGCACCGGTGCCCGTTGTAGCTGAGGAGTCTGAACCGACTCCATGGCTGCTGATCATCGGGATGCTGGCAATAGTGGCGTTGGCGTTGTTTGGCGTATTCATTCGCCGTCAACGACAGCAGGTTCAGGATCAGGTCCAGCCCGAGCCGTTACCCGTGCTGCCGTCGCGTCATGAACCGGTGCTCAACCGTACCGCAGAACCGATCAGGCCGATGTCCCAGCCGCAACCGCTAGCCGGATCGGCCGAAGAGCCTCCCGCAGGCGACGTGCTGGAAGGGGTTGGTATCTATCTGGCATATGGCCGTTTGTCCGAGGCGGCCGGTTTGTTGCGAGATGCCTTGATCAGGGAACCCCAGCGCACCGATCTGGCCGTGCAACTGTTGGAAGTCCTCGGTAAACAGGGGGACGTGCAAGCTTATGACGCGCAGGAAAGTAGCCTGCGAGACGCCGGGTTCGATGCACAGCAACTTCAGGACATCCGCGCCCGCCATCCGAAACTGATTAGCGCCGCACCGGTGGTCGCTGCCGTGGCAGTGGCGCCGCCCATGCCTGCAATCCCTGAAGCGGCACCGAGCGATGAGTTCCAGTTGAACCTCGATGATCTGTCGATGGATTCGAATTGGGACCTGATCAGCCCCTTCGAAAGCCCATCATCCAGCGCTAAACCGTCGAATGAGTCAAAGCAGGTAGACGACCCCGGGTTCACCTCGAATCTGCATGTATTGCCCGATGTTTTCGAAATGCCCGAGGAGCCGACGCTGGACGAACCCGAGCTTGAATGGATCGCCGAACCTGACGCCCAATCTCTGGACGAGACCTTTCTCAACGAGTTCAGCGATCCCGGCCAGCCGCTGGAGCTTGAGCCGCTGAATGCTGAATTGATGGATCTTGAACCGGCGGGGCCGAGCAGCGCGGGTAAACTTGAACAGGCCCAGACCTGCATCGACGACGGCGATCTGGACAGTGCCATCGAGTTGCTTAACGAGCTGCTCAAGGAAGGCGATGAACCGCTCAAGGAGACGGCCCGGACGCTGTTGGCGGGTATTCGATAACACTGGCCTCGCTCCTGCGAAATCGCCTGTTCGTCCGCACCATTAACGTCGAGGCTGAAGCGCACTTTACCGCTATTGCCCCTCAGGCTCAGGAACTTCGCCAATCATGACCGCACGTAAACCGGAAATCGTCATCACCTATTGCACGCAATGCCAATGGCTGTTGCGCGCCGCCTGGCTGGCCCAGGAACTGCTCAGCACCTTCGGCGACGACCTGGGCAAAGTGTCTCTGGTGCCCGGCACCGGCGGGGTTTTTCACATTTTCTGTGACGATGTGCAGCTCTGGGAGCGCAAGGTCGACGGTGGTTTTCCCGAGGCCAAGGTGCTCAAGCAACGGGTCCGCGATCAGATCGATCCGGACCGCGACCTGGGCCACAACGATCGCACTCAGTGAGATGGGGCTTGTGCCGCCACGGCGTTCTTGCTTGAGCTGCCGGACAACCGGCTGGAAACCACGATGGCCACGAGGATCAATGCGCCGCCGATCAGCATGCGCAGGGTCGGGTTTTCATCGAACAACAGCCAGGCCAGAGTGATGCCGTAAACCGGCTCCAGAGCAAACACCACTGACGCGGTCCGGGCTTTGATCACTGCCAGGCTGGCGACGAACAGGCTGTGGGCGACGCCGGTGCAGAACACCCCGAGCAGGCCGATCCACAGCCAGTCGATGGCGCGCACTTCGCTCAACTGCGGCGCCGCCACCGGCAGCAGGCAGATCGCAACCACCACGTTCTGACACAAGGCAGCCTGCACCGGCGGGATTCGTCCGGAGCTGGCGCGGTTAGTCAGGGACAGTAGGGCGAACAGCAAGCCGGAAGCCACTGCCCAAAGCAGGCCAGTGGTGACGCCGCTGGCCAGATCGAAATCCGGCGTGACCAGTACCAGTCCAATACTGACCAGCACCACCAGCAGGATTTCATTGGCGCGGATACGCTCGCGGAAAATCAGCCCTTCGAGGATCACGGTAAACGCCGGGAAACTGGTAAAGCCCAGGGTTGCGATCGCCACCCCGGCCACCTTCACCGCGATGAAGAAACTCACCCAGTGCCCGGTTAGCAGCAAACCGCTGAGCAGCAGGCGACGCAGGTCCGTGGCGTCGAGTTTCTGCCAACGGGTATTGCTGGCGAACCGTGCGAAAAACGTCAGGGCAAGGACGGCAAACGCAGCACGGCCGAATACGATGATGGCCGGCGAAGCAGCGGCGAGTTTGCCGAATACGCCAGTCAGGCCGAACATCAGTGCACCGATATGCAGAGCGCCAAGGGCGGTACGGGGAGTCATTGCAATCCTTGATAAACGTATCGAACCCGGCCGACAACCGTCGACCCCTGTAGGAGCTGCCGAAGGCTGCGATCTATTGATCTTGATCTTCAAAAAGCACGGTCAACAGATCGCAGCCTTCGGCAGCTCCTACATTGAATCGTGCCGAGCCGGTTATGTCTGTCGCCAGACTCGCGTCATTTGTCGCCAGCCTCGCGCCGTATTTTTCCCGGTGAGGCGCCGAACTCACGCAACACTGCGGCGGCGAACGCACTCTGCGAGCTGTAGCCGACCCGACAGGCGATTTCGCCAATGGGCAGTGCTGAATCCCGCAACAAGCCAACGGCAATGTGCAGCCGACGACTGCGAATGTAGTCCATCGGCGTCTGTCCGCATTCCGCCACGAACCGCGCATGCAACCGCGCACTGGACAGCCCGGCAATGCGCGCCAGATCGGCGACTTGCAGTGGATAGGCCGCGTATTGATCGATGTGCGCATTCAGCGCCGCATAAGGCAGACGCCGACCGCCCACACTGTCAGATTTGGCATTGTTAAGGCTGGCGAGCAACAGCACCGCGCCTTGCTGGGCGATCAGCGGATCACTGATCTGACTGCCTGCCAGCCAACTCACCAGCTGGCTTTGCCCCGCGTCCAGCGACAGGCGCCCAGCGTTGTCGAGCATGCGGCGGCTGGCCTCGGCGTGATCGCCAAGGGACTGCGAAACCCATTGATCGCTCGGCACATCCAGCACCAGACAACGACTGCCATTGGCGCTGCCGCAGGCATGATGAAAACCGGACGGCACGACCACGAAACTCTGTTGCACCACCTGACTGCCACGACCGTCGACCTCGAAATCCAGCGCGCCCGACAGCCCAAACACCAGTTGTGCGTGGTCGTGGCTGTGGACGATCAGGTCGTGGGTGTATTGGCGTAGCGTGAGGATCGGTCTCATCGCAGGTCTCATGGCGATTTGATGAGTGAGGTCGCCAGTCTACACCGAGGGATGCGTTCGCACGTTGTCACGGGACTGACTTGCGATTGTCATGGGCGATTAACCCGACCGGTGCAAGCTTGCCAAAACTTGTCCTGAGGGTTGCCCATGACCAGCGCCGAGCTCGCCAAACCCAGCCGTAAGCAACGTGTGCGGACCTTATGGATTTCCGACGTGCATTTGGGCACCCGGGACTGCCAGGCCGAACACCTGTCGCAATTTCTCAAGGGCTACCACGCGGACAAGGTCTACCTGGTCGGCGACATCATCGACGGCTGGAAACTGCGCAGCGGCATGTATTGGCCACAGGCGCATACCAATGTAATCCGTCGCCTGCTGACCATGAGCAAGCGTGGCACCGAAGTGATCTACGTCACCGGCAACCATGACGAATTCCTGCGCCGTTATTCAAAGCTGATACTGGGCAATATCCAACTGGTGGACGAAGCCGTGCACGTGACCGCCGATGGCCGTCATTTGCTGGTGATCCACGGCGACCAGTTCGACGTGATCACCCGCTACCACCGCTGGCTGGCCTTTCTTGGCGACTCGGCCTACGAATTCACCCTGACGCTCAACCGCTGGCTCAACCATTGGCGTGCCCGTTATGGCTATGGCTACTGGTCGCTGTCGGCGTACCTCAAGCACAAGGTCAAGACCGCCGTCAGTTTCATCAGCGATTTTGAAGAAGCCATCGCCCACGAATGCGTCAAACGCGAGTTGCACGGTGTGGTGTGCGGGCACATTCACCATGCCGAGATTCGCAAGGTCGGCGGGGTGGATTACCTCAATTGCGGGGATTGGGTGGAGTCGTGCACGGCGCTGATCGAGCATTGGGATGGGTCGATCGAGCTGTATCGGTTGGCCGATGCCCAAGCGCGGGAGGCGGAGTTGAAGGCGGTGAAGGTCGCGGAGCCGGCTTAAAAATCGGGTGTATTGGCCGACCTCATCGCGGGCAAGCCCGCTCCCACAGGGTTGTGGTGGTGCACAACTTTTTTGAGCGCTGCAAAAACCTGTGGGAGCGAGCCTGCTCGCGATGGACCGCGAAGCGGTCTCCTGAGATCTGTCAGGCTGGCGCGTGTTCTTCCATCGCCGCCTTGTAAATCGAGTTCTTCGGCTGCGCAAACAACCGCTCCATCATCGGTTCGAAGAAGCTCAGCGGTAGCGTGTCGTACGCCGGATCGAACGCCGCCGCATCGTACCGGGCGCAAAATTCGATGGTCGCCTGATACTGCGGATGACCGCTGAATTGCTCGCGTAAATGCCGGTCCATGCCCAGGTGATGAAAGAAGTAATAGCCCTGGAAAATCCCATGCTTCTCCACCATCCACAGGTTCTCGGCGCTGACGAATGGCTTGAGGATCGCCGCGGCGATATCCGGGTGATTGTAGGAGCCCAGTGTGTCTCCGATGTCATGGAGCAGCGCGCAGACCACGTACTCTTCGTCGCGACCATCGCGCCATGCGCGGCTGGCGGTTTGCAGGGAGTGGGTCAGACGATCCACCGGGAAACCGCCGAAATCCCCCTCCAATAATTTCAGGTGCGCCACGATCCGTTTGGGCAATTGCCGGGCATAGGCGCTGAAGTCTGCGGCGATGATCGCCCAGTCTTCCTGCGTGCCGTCCTGCATATGGGTAAAACGGGCATGGACATTCATCGGCTATCCTCTTGTCCTGATCGAAAGGGGTGTGTTGAGTGTAGGAACTGGATCCAGCATTGGCTGCACATGACGCTTTTGTAGCCAATGGAGCCTAGAACGGCACGCGACCCAGAATCATGTCGCGGTACATGACGAAATCGCCGAGCAGGCTGTAAAGAGGATGCTGAAAGGTGGCAGGGCGATTCTTCTCGAAGAAGAAATGCCCGACCCAGGCGAAGCTGTAACCGGCCAGCGGCAGGGCCAGCAACATCCACCACGCACCTTTGCCGATGGTCAGGGCCAGAATGAAAATAACCAGCGTGGTGCCGACAAAGTGCAATCGTCGGCAAATGCTGTTGCGATGTTCGCTGAGGTAATACGGGTAAAACTCAGCGAAGCTATTGAAACGCTTGATGTTTTCCACGACTGCGATCTCTGTGGTGGCTGTGCACGCGACAACTTGCTCTGCGGGTGGCTTATTTAAGTCTAGAGTGATCATTGGTATCAGCCAGTGACAATAGGCGCCACTTTAGTATCCTTGGGTATTGGGTCGTGGCATGCGGCCATCACGTAGTAAACGCCATGAGCGAACGAACGACTTCTGCAAGCTGGGCGATGGGGATTGTCAAAGCGCTGGAAATGGACGGCCTGGATTGCCGGGTTCTGTTCAAGCAGCTAGGGCTCGACTATGCGGCACTGGATGATCCGGATGCGCGCTTCCCGCAAGATTCCATGACGCGGCTCTGGCAGCGCGCGGTCGAGCTGTCCGGCAACCCGGCGATTGGCCTGAACATGGGCAAGGTGGTGCGACCGGCGTCCTTCCATGTCGCCGGTTATGCCTTGATGTCCAGCCAGACCCTGGCTGAAGGCTTTCAACGTCTGGTGCGTTATCAGCGAATCATCGCCGAAAGTGCCGACCTGAGTTTCCGATTGCTGGATGAGGGGTATGCGCTGATTCTGACGGTCCATGGCGATCACCTGCCGCCGACCCGACAGAGTGCCGAAGCATCAATGGCCTGCGCTCTGGCACTTTGCGGCTGGCTAACCGGCCACGCGCTCCAGCCGCGCAAAGTCTTGCTGCAAGGCGATGACCCCGTTGATCTTGAACCCTATAAACAAGCCTTCCATGCCCCGTTGATGTTCAACGCGCCTTATGACGCCTTGATCTTCGAGCGCGCCGACATGGAGGCGCCGCTGCCCACCGCCAACGAGGCCATGGCGCGGTTGCACGATCGGTTTGCTGGCGAGTACCTGGCGCGGTTTTCCGAGAGCCGCGTGACCCACAAGGCGCGGCAGGTGTTATGCCGTCTGCTGCCCCAGGGCGAACCCAAGCGCGATGCGGTGGCCCAGACACTACACTTGTCGCAACGCACCTTGCAGCGTCGCTTGCAGGAAGAGGGCACGAGTTTTCAAACGTTGCTGGACGACACCCGGCGTGAACTGGCCGAGCAATACCTGGCGCAACCGAACATGACCCTGCTGGAAATTGCCTACCTGCTGGGGTTTGCTGATCCGAGCAACTTCTTCCGCGCCTTCCGACGCTGGTTCGATTCCACTCCCGGCGAATACCGGACGCGGCTGATGGAAGCACCCATGCCCATTAGTGACGCCAGAACGCCGGGATACACAGAACAAACACCGTAATGATCTCCAGCCGGCCCAGGAGCATGCCGAACGAGAGAATCCACTTCGCGGCATCCGGCAGGCTGGCGAAGTTACCCGCCGGGCCAATCGTTTCGCCAAGCCCCGGGCCTACGCCAGACACCGTGGCGGCTGCGCCGGTAAGCGCGGTCATCCAGTCCACCCCCAGTAGCGACAGCAGCAGCGCGATGACGCAAATGGTGATGGCGAAGAAGAACGAAAAGGTCAGGATCGAGCGCACGATCTCTTCGTCGAGACGGTGGCCGTTGTACTTCTGCTTGATCACCGCGCGCGGGTGAATCAACTGGTTAAGGTTGGCCTTGAGCAGAATGTAAGCAACCTGGAAGCGGAAAATCTTGATCCCGCCAGCAGTCGAGCCGGAGCAGCCGCCAACAAACCCCAGATAAAAGAACAGCATCAGCGAGAAGTTGCCCCAGAGGCTGTAGTCCCCCAGTGCAAAACCGGTGGTGGTCACTACCGACGTCACGTTCAGCGCCACATGCCGCAAGGCCTCCAGCCAGTGCAGCTGGGTGGTCCACCAGTACCAGGTGCCGAGCACCAGCCAGGTCACCAGCAACATGCCGAGCAGGCCTTGAACCTGTTCATCCTTGATCAAGGCTCGACGGTTACCGCGCAGGGTCGCTACGTACAGGGTGAACGGCAGGGCACCGAGAATCATGATGACGACGGCGACCCAATGCACCGCAGGCTCCGGCCAATTGGCCAAAGACTTGTCGGAGGTGGAGAAGCCGCCGGTGGAAATCGCCGACATCGCGTGATTGATTGCATCGAACGGGCTCATCCCGGCCCACCAGAACGCCAGGCTGCCCAAAATGGTGATGCCGACGTAGGCCGCAACGATCAAACGCGCCACCATGTGCGAACGGGGCATGACCTTTTCAGAACGGTCCGACGACTCGGTCTGAAACAGCCGCATGCCACCGATGCGCAGCAGTGGCAGAATCGCTACCGCCATGCCGATAAAGCCGATGCCGCCGATCCAGTGTAGCAATGAGCGCCACATCAGGATGCCGGGAGACATGTTGTCCAGGCCGTTGAGCACCGTCGCACCGGTGGCGGTGATGCCGGACATGCTTTCGAAAAACGAGTCGGTGTAGGTGATGTGTTGGGTCAGCAAGAATGGCAGGGCGGCGAAGATGCACACCACCAGCCAGCTGCTGACGGTCAGCAGGTACATGTCTCGCGGGCGCAGATGGATGTGCTCGGGGCGTCCCGGAATGACCAGGGCCAGGCCGGCAACAAAGGTGATCATGCTCGCCCAGAGGAACGACGGCAGGTCGCTGGTGCGTTCGAAGATCACCAGGGTGGCCATGGGCACGACCATGGCGATGGCCAGCGTGATCAGGAAGATGCCGATGATGAAACCAATGATCCGTAAGGTCGGCAACGCCATGAAGTCCGCTCGGGCTGATAGTGGGAAGGGCGCCATTCTACCTGCGGGGCAGGGCATGTAAACCGACGCCGTCGCGACAGTTGACGCTAGAATAGCCAAACATTTTCTACAGGAGGTGGCCGATGCAGGCTCTCGACGCTTTGCTCAACCGTGTTTCCGTCCCACGACTGCTCGATCCGGCGCCCACTGCCGAGCAACGGGAAGTGCTGTTTGCCGCCGCGATGCGCGCGCCAGACCATGGCCATTTGCAGCCGTGGCGCTTCCTGACAGTCGAAGGCGCGGCGCGCGAGCAGATGGGCGAGTTGCTGGCCGAGGCGGCGAAGCTGCAGGATAGTGATGTGTCCGAGGCCTTGCTGGACAAGGCACGCAACGGTCCATTACGTGCGCCACTGGTGGTCGTGGTGATTGCGCGTTTGCAGGAGCACGACAAGTATCCCAAGTCCGAGCAACTATTGGCGGCAGGTTGTGCGGCTCACGGGATTTTGCTGGCGGCCTATGCGCAAGGCATTGGCGCGGTGTGGCGCACCGGTGAGCTGGCTTATTCGGCGCATGTGGCTAAAGGTTTGGGGCTGGCGGAAGGGGAAGAGGTAATTGCGTTTCTTTACCTTGGCACGCCGCAGAAAGAACCGCGTGTTGCGGAAAAAGTTGACCTGAGCGAGTTCGTTAGCGCCTGGCCGGGTAGTAACTGAGGGAACGCTCCCACAGTGTTCAGGGTTGAACCACAGCCCCCGGCACCAACGGCAATTCCAGGCTGGCAACAAACCCGCCCTGCGGGTGATTGGCCAGCACCAGACTGCCGCCATGTCGCTCCGCCGCACGCCGCGCAATGGCCAGCCCCAGGCCATGCCCGGCCGCTGTTTGCCCCGGTGCCCGATAGAACGGTTCAGCCAGCTGATTCAACTGCTCGGCCTCTACACCGGGGCCGTGATCGCGCACGCTGACTACAATCCTGTCGCCCTGACGCAACGCCTGCATTTCGATCGGCTGCCCGACCGGGTTAAAGCGCTGGGCATTGCGCAGCAGGTTGTCCACTGCACGCTCGATCATGGTCGGCCAGCCTTTGAGGTTCAGTTGCGGCTCGGCCTCAAGGCGTACGTTCTGCTCGGGCGAGCCCAACTGCGCATCTTTTTGCAGGGTATTGAGCAGCGCGTTGAGATCCACTTCTTCAGCACTGGCGTTGTCGGCGTCGACCCGCGCCAGTACCAGGATTTCGCTGATCAGCGCT
Source organism: Pseudomonas cucumis (assembly GCF_030687935.1). GTDB lineage: Bacteria > Pseudomonadota > Gammaproteobacteria > Pseudomonadales > Pseudomonadaceae > Aquipseudomonas > Aquipseudomonas cucumis. Next base: position 1,700,204 of record NZ_CP117454.1, read on the forward strand.
TCCAGTCGATCGCATTCACGGGTCAGGCGTGGCCAGAGTTTTTCCCGCTCCTCAGGATTGGCTCGCTCGGCCAGCGCCAACGCTATGCGCAGTCGGGCCAAGGGTGAGCGTAATTCGTGAGACACGTCCCGCAGCAATTGCCGCTGGCTGCCGATCAGGCTTTGCAAGCGTGCGCCCATGCGATTGAAGTCGTTGGCCAGCACGCCGAATTCATCGCGGCGGTTGGCCAGCTGCGCCAGGCTGTTCTGTTGATACGTCGTCTGCCCCAAGTCATGCACGGCGCTTCGTAAACGGCTCAGCGGTCGCGTGATGGAAAAGGTCACCAGTAAGCTGAACAGGGTCAATACCACCAGCGCGATGCCCAGTGCACTCAATGGCCAGAGCAGGCTTTCACGGTGCCAGGCGTCCAGTTCCGGGTGCGGAACGCGATAGATCAGCAGATAGGTGTCGCCTGTCTTGGCGCTGGTGTATTCATCGGTCAGACGCCGCCATGGCAGGCGCCGATCATCGTTGTTCTGCCGGGCTTCGAAGGCCGCCGCTCGCCGCGGAAAGGTGCCGCGGACCACCGGGTCACCGGCCTCGTTGAGCACTTGAACGTTGATGTGATACTGACGCTTGCGCTGTTCCAGAATGTCCTGGGCGGCTTCTTCACCCTGGCTTTCGTAGGTTTGCGTCCACTGTTCGGCCAGGGTGTTGAGGCCTGGGTGGCGACTGAGAATCCACGCGTCCTGGTTGAGCATGTGCCCGAGCAGAATGGAGAGCCCTGCAACCAGAGCGATGGCCAGCCAGAAGCTGGCCAGGATACGCCAGAACAATGAGCGCACAGAAAATCCTCAACTAGCGCAAATCCATGTGGGAGCGAGCCTGCTCGCGATAGCGTCGGCACATTCAACATCAACGTGACTGAAAGGACGCTATCGCGAGCAGGCTCGCTCCCACAATTAACTAAGTGGCAACAGACCCAACGGGGTTTAGCCGTTGGGTCCAGGGTTAGCGCATTATTGCGCTTTTTGCGCTTGCTGCGCTTTCCAGGCCTTGAACTCGGCCCATTCGGCGCGACGCTCAGCCTTTTTCTTCTGGATCTCGTCGAATTGCTTCTGTTGATCCGGCTTCAGCAGTGCGCGAACGTCGGCTTCGGCTTTCTTGTGCTTGGCCTCCATCTCGTCTTTCAGGGCTTTCTGGTCGGCTGGCGAGAGTTTTTCCAGGTACTTGTCGACCAGTTGCTGACGCTCATGCATCTGCTCGCCCATGATCTTGCGGATTTGCTCGCGCTGTTCGCGGCTCAGGTCCAGCTGGCTGTAAGGGCCTTTACCGTGCATGCCGTGCATCTGACCGCCGTGGCGCGAGCCGTCCATGTGGTCACCCATCGGGCCTGCGCCTTCAGGCATGGCCATGGCAACGGTCGGCAGGGCGGCAGCAAACATCAAAGCGATAAGAGTCTTGCGCATGGTGTATCTCCTTGTCTCGTTCCCGGTACGTTCCGGATGTGTGCAGATTACGGAGATCAAGGTCAGCGGCGGTCAGCGGAGCGTAAAGCTTGGGTAAAGATGATTTTCTACCTTGCTGACAATTCCAGCATTGCTCTCTGACGAAACATGATCTGTAGCAGCTGCCGAGCCTGCGAGGCTGCGTTCGGCTGCGAAGCCGTCGTGATCCGCCTGACGCGGTGTAACTGAAAGAACGTGCAAGCAGGTTTTACGACTGCTTCGCAGCCGAACGCAGCCTCGCTGGGGCTCGACAGCTGCTACGAAGGATCGCGTGGGTTCAGAGGCTGTAGTAGTAACCACGACTGCGCAGGGCCACGATGCGTGGGCGGCCGTCGGGGTGCGGGCCGATTTTTTTGCGCAGGTTGCTCACGTGCATATCCAGGCTGCGATCGTACAGGGTCAGTTTGCGACCGAGGGCGATTTGCGCCAGTTCCTGTTTATCCAGCGGTTCGCCGGGCTGCTTGAGCAGGGCTTCGAGCAGGCGGCTTTCGGAAACGGTGAGGGTGAATTCCTGTTCATCGATGCTGACCACGCCACGCACCGGGCTGAAGCACAAGTCGCCCAATTCGAGCTGGCTGGAAACGGCCGTTGGATGACTGCGGCGCAGCACCGCACGCAGGCGCGCTGTCAGCTCCCGTGGGTCGCACGGTTTTGCCAGGTAATCATCAGCACCGAGTTCCAGGCCGAGGATGCGGTCCAGCGGTTCGCCACGGGCCGAGAGCATCAGCACCGGCAATTCAGGATGGTCGTTGCGCAGTTGCTTGAGCAGTTCCAGGCCGCTGCCATCCGGCAGCATCACGTCCAGCACCACGGCCGCGGGGGATGTTTCAGCCAATGCACGACGAGCACTCTGGCCGTCGTGGCAGGCGCGGACCTGAAAGCCTTCCTGGCTCAGCCAACTACTCAGGAGCTCACACAGCTCTTGGTCATCATCAATTAATAACAGCTCGCTCATCACTCACTCAATTTAGCCATTGCCGACGTTTTCTGGTTGCACCACTGGCGAAGATACCGCAGAGCAAGGCCAATAGCGCTACTGCGGCACCGATAACGAACCATTGCTGCTGATCTGTCAGCAGGCGTGGCAGCGAGCTGCTGGCCTGAGCCTCCTTGAGTTGCAGCTTGAGGCGCTGATTCTCCTGGCGCAACCGGCTCAGCTGAGCGCTTTCACGTTCGCTGTCGGTATTTTGCAGTTGTTTGCTCAGTTCTTCTCGTTGCTGTTCGCTTGCCTTCAAGCGCTGCTGCAACTCGGTGATCTGGCCGCCGGCGCTCAAGGACAGCGGCGTCGAACTACCGCCATTGGCGCTCTCTTCACCATGGGCGGGCGCCATGATCGACAACGTCACCAACATCAGACACAACGGACCTTTGCGCATCGCAACTCCTGATTCCAATACGAGTACTGGGCAGGTTGTCGGCCGGTAAACAAGAATAATGAGCGATTGAAAGCGCGATGAACCGACAAGGCTCATCGCGCGGGAGGGCTTTATGGCAGGACTTGCTTGAACGGCTTGACCAAAACATTGGCGTAGACACCTGCAGCAATGTACGGGTCGGCGTCGGCCCAGGCCTGTGCGGCGTTCAGCGAATCGAATTCAGCGACGATCAGGCTGCCGGTGAAACCCGCCGCGCCCGGATCATTACTGTCGACAGCCGGGTGCGGGCCGGCCAGTACGATACGACCTTCGCCTTTAAGCACTTGCAGGCGCTCAAGGTGCGCAGGCCGTGCGGCCAGGCGGGCTTCCAGGGAGTTGGCGACGTCTGTGGCAATGATTGCGTAAAGCATGTCAGTCCTCGGTTTTTGGCGTTGTGGTATCGGCGTCGTGCAGGTGGCGGGACAAGTAAATGCCCTGGGCGACCAGGAACAGCAACGTCATGCCCAGGCTGCCGAAGACTTTGAAGTCGACCCAGTAGCTCTGGAAGGTGAATGCCACAAACAGGTTGGCGGCGCCGCAAAACAGGAAAAATCCGATCCAGGCGATGTTCAGACGGGTCCAGACCGGCTCTGGCAGGGTCAGCGCGTGGCCCATGATGCGTTTGATCAGCAGTTGGTCGCCGACGAAGTGGCTGCCGATGAACCCTAGGGCGAACAGCCAGTTGACCACCGGAGCTTTCCATTTCAGGAACGTCTCGCTGTGGAACGCCAGGGTCAGGCTACCGAAGACCAGGCAGGCGATGAGGGTCAGCCACTGGCTCTTCTCCAGCTTGCGCTGTTTGATGTACAGCGTGCCGTAGACCACCAGGGAGCTGATGATCAGCACTGCGGTGGCGCTGTAAATACCACCGACAGACAGTTGATGTCCGCCGATGTCGACGATGCGTGGATCGATTTTGAAGACGATGAAAAACAGCAGAAGCGGGATGAAGTCGATGAATTGTTTCACAGTGGCAGCCAGAAGCAGGATGTGGCGGCATAATAACAAACATATTGACGCGCGATAGCGTCAGCTGATTTGAGGTTACACAGTCCTGTGAATGTTGATTTGCACTGCCATAGCACGGCTTCCGATGGCGCCCTCGCGCCTGCGGTACTGGTTGCGCGTGCGTTCGAGAAAGGCGTGCGAGTCCTGGCCTTGACCGATCACGACACCCTTGAAGGCCTCGACGAGGCCCGTGGCGCTGCGACGGCGCTGGGGATGCATCTGGTCAATGGCGTGGAGTTGTCCTGCACCTGGGGCGGGGCGACCATTCACGTCTTGGGCTACGGTTTCGACGTCAATGCGCCGCCGTTGGTCGAGGCCATCGCAAAATTGCACGATGGCCGCTGGCTACGGTCCGAAGAAATAAGCCGCAAGTTGGCGTTAAAAGGCATGCCGGGGGCGCTTGACGGCGCCCGGGCCATTCAACAGGAACTGGGCGACAGCGGTAATGCGCCGGCCCGTCCGCATTTCGCCGACTGGATGGTGCGCGAAGGTTTCGTCAAGGATCGCGCCGAAGCGTTCCGCAAATGGCTGGGCGCCGGCAAACTGGGGGACGTCAAACAACACTGGCCGACCCTGGAGGACACCGTCGAAACCCTGCGCGCCGCGGGTGCCTGGGTCAGCCTGGCGCATCCCTGGCATTACGATTTCACTCGCAGCAAGCGTCGTCGCCTGATTGCCGACTATATTCAAGCAGGGGGCCACGCGATTGAAGTGGTCAATGGCCATCAACCCGCCGAACAGGTGGGCAGCCTGGCGATTCTAGCCCGCGAGTTTGGTCTGCTGGTCAGCGCCGGCAGTGATTTTCATGGCCCTGGAGGCTGGTCCGAGATCGGTGAATACCGCCCGCTCCCGGAGGATCTGCCACCACTGTGGTGTCGATTCAAACATGACCCAATTATTGCCGCCGTCTGAACAGGTAGAGAATGTGAGTCAATTTTTCCAGATTCATCCGGAAAACCCGCAACCGCGCCTGATCAAACAGGCTGTCGAGATCATCCGCAACGGCGGGGTGGTGATTTATCCCACAGACTCTTCCTATGCCATTGGTTGCCAGATCGGCGACAAAAACGCCGTGGAGCGCGTGCGCCGGCTGCGTAAGCTGGATGAAAAGCACAACTTCGCGCTGATTTGCAGCGACCTGTCGCAGTTGGGGCTGTTTGCCAAGATCGATACCGGCACCTTCCGGGTGCTCAAGGCTCACTTGCCTGGCCCTTACACCTTCATTCTCAACGCCACCCGCGAAGTCCCGCGGCTGTTACTGCACCCGAAAAAACGCACCATCGGCCTGCGTGTGCCAAGTCATCCTATTGCCCTGGCATTGCTGGAAGAACTCGGCGAGCCGCTGATGAGCGTGACCCTGATCATGCCCGGCGACACCGACCCGTTGAGCGATCCTTACGAAATGCGCCAGTTGCTCGAACATCAGGTCGACCTGATCATCGACGGCGGTTTCGGCGGGATCAAGGCGTCCACCGTGATCAGCCTCGCCGACGGCGAACCGGAAGTCATCCGTGTCGGTTGCGGCGACCCTGCGCCTTTCATGGCCGAGGCCTAGATGTCTGCAGTAGAACCCGTCGACAGCCAGGCCGGCGCCCAGCAAGAACTGCCTTTCGCCATGGTCTATGGCCAGGCGGTGATGGAAATGCCGCTGGACCTGTACATCCCGCCGGATGCGCTCGAGGTCTTTCTTGAGGCCTTCGAAGGCCCGCTCGACTTGCTGCTGTACCTGATCCGCAAACAGAACATCAACATCCTCGACATCCCGGTGGCGGAAATCACCCGGCAGTACATGGGGTATGTCGAGTTGATGCAGTCGGTGCGCCTGGAGCTGGCCGCCGAGTACCTGGTGATGGCCGCGATGCTCGCCGAGATCAAGTCGCGGATGCTGTTGCCCCGTGCCGAAACGATCGAAGACGAAGAAGACGATCCTCGTGCCGAGCTGATTCGCCGCTTGCAGGAGTACGAGCGCTTCAAGGCTGCCGCCGAAGGCATCGATGGCCTGAGCCGCGTCGGTCGCGACGTGGTGGTGCCCAAGCTCGATGCGCCGGAAGCCCGGGCGCGCAAACTGTTACCGGATGTGAGCCTGGAAGAGTTGCTGATGTCCATGGCCGAGGTCTTGCGCCGTGGCGACATGTTCGAAAGCCACCAGGTCAGCCGTGAAGCACTGTCCACCCGCGAGCGCATGAGCGATGTACTGGAACGGCTCAAGGGCGGCGGTTTTGTGCCGTTTGTCGAGCTGTTCACCGCTGAAGAAGGGCGCCTGGGGGTGGTGGTGACCTTTATGGCGATCCTCGAACTGGTCAAGGAATCCTTGGTCGAGCTGGTGCAGAATGAGCCGTTCGCGGCGATTCATGTCCGGGCCCGAGCCGAATAACGAGTTGAATCATGAACCTGACTGAACCCCGCGAGCTGGCGCCACTGCTTGAAGCCTTTCTGTTGGCCTCGGGAAAACCGCAATCGCTTGAACGCCTGTTCGAACTCTTCGAAGAAGGCGAGCGGCCCGAGCCCCCTGTTTTCAAGAAAGCGCTGACGATTCTGGCCAAATCCTGCGACGGCCGTGCTTTCGAGTTGAAGGAAGTCGCCTCCGGGTATCGCCTGCAGATCCGCGAAAAGTTCGCGCCGTGGGTAGGACGTTTGTGGGAAGAGCGACCGCAACGCTATTCCCGCGCCATGCTCGAAACCATGGCCCTGATCGCCTATCGTCAGCCGATCACCCGGGGCGAGATCGAAGACGTGCGCGGCGTGGCGGTCAACAGCCACATCGTGAAAACCCTGCTGGAACGTGAGTGGATCCGCATCGTCGGTTATCGCGACGTGCCCGGCAAACCGGCGATGTTCGCCACCACCAAGGCGTTTCTCGATCACTTCAACCTGAAAAACCTTGACGACCTGCCGCCGCTGGCCGAACTGCGTGAGCTGGAACCTGATCCTGTCCTGGATTTCGACGACGCTCCGGTGCCGGCCGGGTTGCAAGAGCTCGCCGACGCCAGCGCCGAACCGGAGGAGCCCAAGGAGGAAACCAGTTTCCATACGCTGTTGCTGGAACTGGACACTATGGAAGAGGGCCTCAAGACCGACTTCGACGATTTGTTGCGGGATGGGGCGGTGACTGAGACCGAAGGGGAGTTGGCAGAGCCCGAGCCTGAAACCGAAGTTGAACCTCAGGTCGAGGTCGAGGCTGAAGCTGAAGTCGAACCAGAACAGGAAGATGACATTCTTGGCGTCGCCGAAGCTCGCGAAAAGCTCCTGGCCGCCGTTGCCGCTCTCGAACAGTCGAAACCCGAGCCCGAGTTGACCGACGAAGAGGCCGAAGCCAAGGCTTTGGCAGAAGCAATCGAGGCCGAGCGCCGCCAGTTCGAAGATTGACCCAAATCCTGTGGGCAATGGAAATCCCTGTGGGAGCAGGCTTGCCCGCGACGAGGGAGTGTCAGTCAACATCTTTGCTGTCTGACCCACCGCAATCGCGGGCAAGCCCGCTCCCACAGGGTGTTGTGTTGACTGGAGTATCGACTGCGGTTGATCGAACCCGGCACCACCGGTCGGCGGAAAATCAAGTAAGTCTTCATTGATCAGCTAGTCTCTGATGCGCGAACGTCTCCATGAGCGTATGATTCGCGACCCTTCGGCGATCGCTTCGCCCAAGCGCTTCAAAAAAGTACCCAGATTTACATCGCTTCAGGCAAAAGCCTGAACAGACCACACCGGGAGGTGCCCAGATGAGTATCAACGACCAGAAAGACGACCAGGAAATCGGCCCCGCAGGCGAAAAACTGCAGAAAGTCCTCGCCCGTATCGGCGTCGGCTCGCGCCGTGACGTAGAAGCCTGGATCAGCCACGGCCGCATCAAGGTCAATGGCAAAGACGCCACCCTCGGCCAGCGCGTCGACCTGCATGACGCCATCACCATCGATGGCCGGGTGATCAAGCGCGAAGAAGCCGCCGAGTCGGTACGCCGCGTGATCATGTACAACAAACCCGACGGTGAGATCTGCACCCGTAACGACCCTGAAGGTCGTCCGACCGTGTTCGACAAAATGCCGCGCCCGAAAGAAGGTCGCTGGATCAACATCGGTCGTCTGGACATCAACACCACCGGTTTGCTGATGTTCACCACCGACGGTGAATTGGCCAACCGTCTGATGCACCCTTCCTACGAAATGGACCGTGAATACGCGGTACGTGTTCGTGGCGAAGTCGACGACGAGATGATTGAACGCCTGAAGGCAGGCGTGGTGCTCGAAGACGGCCCGGCCAAGTTCACCGACATCAAGCAGGCTCCGGGTGGCGAAGGTTTCAACCACTGGTACCACTGCGTGGTGATGGAAGGTCGTAACCGCGAAGTCCGTCGTCTGTGGGAATCCCAGGGCTTGGTGGTCAGCCGTCTGAAGCGCGTGCGTTTCGGTCCGGTATTCCTCAACTCCGACCTGCCGATGGGCCGCTGGCGCGAAATGAGCCAGTACGAAGTCGACATTCTCAGTGCTGAAGTCGGCCTGACGCCGGTGGCGATGCCGCAAATGAACGCCAAGAGCAAAGACAAGCTTGAGCGTATGCAGCGCAAATCGTCCCGTCCGGTGGGCAAGACCGAACGCGTGCGTACTTTGCGTCCAGCCGCTGGTTCGGTCGCTGCCAGCCCGCGCGAATCCCGCGAGCCACAGCTCGAAGGCGAACGCCCGGCCCGCAAGCCAGCGCCACGTCAGGACGGCGAACGCGGCCCACGTACGCCGCGTCCGGCCAACGGTCGCACTGAGCGCGGTGAAGGCCGTGGTGCTCCGTCCGGTGGTCGTAGCGATCGCGGCGCGCCTGCCGGTCGTGGTACGCCCGTGGCAGACCGCCCGGCCGACACCAAGCGCCCGGCCAAGCCGGCGCCGAAGAAACGCCCAGGCATCGTGCTGGTCGACCGTGACGCGCCATCGGGCAAACGCCGCGGCGCGCCAGCCGGTTCCGGCCAGCGTCCGGGCTTTGGTCGTCGCAAGCCTGAGTAATCAGTAGCGCTCAATGAAAAACGCCATCCCTCGGGATGGCGTTTTTTTTGGCTGGTTTTTGATCATTCCCACGCTCCGCGTGGGGATGCAGCCCGGGACGCTCTGCGTCCCAACCGCAGACGCAGAGCGTCCATTGATGCATCCCCACGCGGAGCGTGGGAACGATTAATCAGAAGACAAACCGTCCATCAAACAGCGGGTCATCATCCAGCGCCAACACGCCACTGGAGAAGATCAGGTCTAAATGATGGCTACCCTTGGCGCCTCCGCCCAAGCCAAGGTGCAAGCCGCAATGGCGCTCCTCGAACCCGGCATTGCGCGCATACAACTCTTTCACGCCTTCATTGGTGCCGATCCCCAACTCCTCGATTCTTCGATTGGACGGATTGGCGTCCAGGTACTTGTTGAAGTCATGTTCCAGCCCCGGCACGTCGGTGGCGATTTTGCTGATGGTGGAGTTTTCGATCCACAACTCCAACGGTGACGCCAATACGCCGTACTTGCGGGCAAATGGAATCGTACTGAGGAAAGTCCCCATAAACTTCACCCGCCCATTAATGGCCTCGCTATGAGTGGCGATCTCGCCGGGCGCCAGGTCGAAGTTGCCGATACCGTTGATGTCGGTCCACTTCTTGATACTGCTCAAGGGGGTTTCGAACCAGGACCCATGATCATCTTTGAAGCTCAGGGTGGTGGCGTGGGACATGCGCTGGATCAAGTGGCTGTTCAACCCGGCAATTCGCTGCGGGGTGACACTGAACGTGTCGTAGAAGTAATCGCCGTAATCCTTGAACAGCAATGACTTCTTCCAGTGCTCTGCCATCACGCCTTGCAGCGCGCGAACAAACTCCGGGCCGTCGGGACGCGGGTTGGGCAGGGTGGAAGAGTCGTAGAAGAAAACGTACAGGTCGCTGTCGGTAATCGCCTGGGCCAGCAATTCGGTGGGTTCGAGGTCCAGACGCATTGCGCTGAAGCTGAATCGTGGGCTGTTACCGGCCTGTTCGGCGATGGCGCCGGTCAGTGCCTCGTAATCAGCGGTGTGGCCGAGCAAGACCTTCGCCGGGTTGATACCGGCAACGGCAGGGTGATGTTCGAGGTAGTAAAGGAAATGCGAGATGGCGCGTTGCTTATCCATGTAGTCCTCCCTGACAAACCGAGAAAGTGGCAGGCACCACCGGCCGGATCATGCCTGCCGGGATGTCTTACAGAGGCCACATCGCCGTGCCGAACGGAACAACCGCGTCGGCTTGCATCATTTCGACGGCGGCTTCATGGGTCGGTGCTTCAAACCAATCGTCCAGTTGCAGTTCAGTGTCCAAGTCTTTGTCCAGTGCTTGCATGGTGAATCTCCTAGATGACTTCTTCGGTAAGAACAGCGACGCGTTTCTCGTTCGTTGAAGAGCGCGTCAACGTGCCGGTCGATGCGGCTCGGCAAGTCGCTGAAAAACTAGTTCACAGGGTTTTAGAATGCAAAAAAATAATTAAACAATTTTCATTTGAACTATTTATTCCATTTTTCGAAAGGCAATTTTCTTAATAAAAAACAGAAAACTAAGCAGAATATATCCTTAGGAAGCTTGCTATCGTCAATTTACAATCAGTTGGACTTTTGATCTGATTTGGAAAATTTACGTTACGCCTTGTCAATAAAACCTTACGAAAAGCGCTCTCAAACCCCGTGGAATACCGCGAGGGAAAGGTCTGTAAGGAAAACCTTCCGCCAGACGCCGGGTTTGTCACCTTCAAGGGCTCTGGCACGCTTGTCTCAGCAGCGTATGAAGGGTGAGATGCGCCCCATGCCTGTCGTGCAGGTGCATAACAAGAAGGAGGCGCAATGAACGCCGTGACTCATCTCCATCTCTCCCCAAAGGGCGATTTTTACGCTGCCCTTATCGATGACCTGCAAAGGTCTGACTCAATTTTTGCAGCCGCCCGAGGCTCTCGAGGCGGACACAGGCAATCCCGGCAACCGACGCGCTGATCCTGCAGTGTCTGGCAGCAGGGGGTTACAGGTGTACAATGCGCCGCGTTTTAACTGTGACCCTCTGCGCAACCGCGCAAACCTCAAGGCTACCCGCCTTGTTCACTCCGCCGCGTCACGAGCGTGTCGGGTTCGATTTCGTCACAGATAAAAACAAACAGGTGACGCATGACTGTCGTAAAAACGCTGAACTCCTGGTGCCTGCGCTGGGGTTTGATCGGCGCTGCTTGAAATCGCAACTGAGCAGCAACGTCTACTGAACATCATCAAACCTTGCGTGAGACCCTTTTCATGAGTGGACAAAACTCGCATTCAGGCGAGCTTAAACGCGGCCTGAAAAATCGCCATATTCAACTGATCGCCCTCGGTGGCGCGATCGGTACCGGGTTGTTCCTCGGCTCGGCCGGCGTGCTCAAATCTGCTGGCCCGTCGATGATCCTCGGCTATGCCATCTGCGGCTTCATCGCTTTCATGATCATGCGCCAACTGGGCGAAATGATTGTCGAAGAGCCCGTCGCCGGTTCCTTCAGCCACTTCGCCCACAAATACTGGGGCGGTTTTGCCGGCTTCCTGTCGGGCTGGAACTGCTGGATTCTGTACATCCTGGTGGGCATGTCCGAGCTGACCGCGGTCGGCAAATACATCCACTACTGGGCGCCACACATCCCGACCTGGGTCTCGGCAGCCGGCTTCTTCGTCTTGATCAACTTGATCAACCTGGCCAACGTCAAAGTCTTTGGCGAGGCCGAATTCTGGTTCGCGATCATCAAGGTTGTGGCGATTGTCGGCATGATTGCCTTGGGCAGCTATCTGCTGGTCAGCGGCAACGGCGGCCCGCAAGCCTCTGTGACCAACCTGTGGGAACACGGCGGCTTCTTCCCGAACGGCGTCAGTGGTCTGGTGATGGCCATGGCGATCATCATGTTCTCCTTCGGCGGTCTGGAAATGCTCGGTTTCACTGCAGCCGAAGCCGACAAACCGAAAACCGTGATCCCGAAAGCCATCAATCAGGTGATCTACCGGATCCTGATTTTCTACATCGGTGCGCTGGTGGTCCTGCTGTCGCTGACCCCTTGGGACAGCCTGCTGACGACGTTGAACGCGTCTGGCGATGCCTATAGTGGTAGTCCGTTCGTGCAAGTGTTCTCGATGCTCGGCAGCAACACCGCCGCGCACATCCTCAACTTCGTGGTCCTGACCGCGGCGCTGTCGGTGTATAACAGCGGCACCTACTGCAACAGCCGCATGCTGCTGGGCATGGCCGAGCAGGGCGATGCGCCAAAGGCCCTGTCGAAGATTGACAAACGTGGCGTGCCGGTGCGTTCGATCCTGGCGTCGGCTGCCGTGACGCTGGTCGCGGTGCTGCTGAACTACCTGGTTCCGCAACATGCACTGGAACTGTTGATGTCGTTGGTGGTGGCCACCCTGGTCATCAACTGGGCGATGATCAGCTTCTCGCACTTCAAGTTCCGCCAGCACATGAACAAGACCAAACAGACGCCGTTGTTCAAGGCCCTGTGGTACCCGTACGGCAACTATGTTTGCCTGGCGTTCGTGGTGTTCATCCTTGGCGTGATGCTGCTGATCCCGGGGATCCAGATCTCGGTGTACGCGATTCCGGTGTGGGTCGCCTTCATGTGGATCTGCTACGGCATCAAGAACAAGCGCAGCGCCCAGCAGGCGTTGCAGGCTGCGGGTTCCGCTGCCAAATAAGTGCAAAGCGCAGAAACAACAAACCCGGCCATGTGCCGGGTTTGTCATTTATGGGTTCCACACAAAATCCTGTGGGAGCGGGCTTGCCCGCGATTCAGGCGCCCGCGGTTCATCAGGCATACCGCGTTATCGTTCATCGCGGGCAAGCCACGCTCCCACAGGGGCCGCATTCCTTTTATCTATTCGCGGTATCCTTCTTGTTCTGAACACGGACTTTTTTCCATGCTGGTGATTTCCAACAACGTGCATCTGCCGGATGCCGAGATCGAATTGACGGCCATTCGTGCGCAAGGCGCCGGCGGGCAGAACGTCAACAAGGTCTCCAGTGCCGTGCACCTGCGCTTCGACATTCCGGCCTCGTCCTTGCCCGAGTTCTACAAGGAACGGCTGCTGGCGCTGCGCGACAGTCGCATCACCAGTGAAGGCGTGTTGATCATCAAGGCCCAGCAATACCGCACGCAGGAAGCCAATCGCGCCGATGCGCTGGAGCGGTTGACCGAGTTGATCCTCAGCGCCACCAAAGTGGAAAAGAAACGCCGCCCGACCAAACCGACCCTCGGGTCGAAGAAGCGTCGGCTCGAATCCAAGACCAAACGCGGCAGCATCAAGGCCGGGCGTGGCAAGGTGGATTTCTAAGGGGCGTCGCGTTCTTCCCGGTGCTTTTCATTAAGGTGCTTTGGCGTTTGCCGGTACAAATAGAGGCTCAGTGCCAAACCGCTCAGCGCAGCCAACGCGGCAAACAGGAAGATCGAGGCAAAGCCAAATCCAGCCGCAATCGCACCCGCCAGCGGCCCGGTGATCCCCAGCGACAAATCGATAAACAGAGAGTACGCCCCAACCGCCGCGCCACGGCTGGAGGCGGGCACCAGATTGACCGCTTCCACGCCCAAAGCCGGGAACACCAGCGAAAAACCGAAACCACTCAGCGCCGCGCCAGCCAGTGCCCAATGGGCATCCGGCGCCAGCCACAGCAGCAATAGCCCAAGGGTTTCCACCGACAAGCAGGCAATTGCCACGCGAAAGCCGCCGAGGCGGTTGATCAGGTTACCGAACAGCAATCGCGCACCGATAAAACTGGCGCCGAACAGGCTCAGGCACAGCACCGCGTTAGACCACTGCTGAGTGGCGTAATACAGGGTGATGAAGGTCGCGATGGTGCCAAAGCCGATGGAGCCCAAGGCCAGACCGCAACCGTGAGGAAACACCCGCCCCAGCACGTGCATGAACGGCAAGCGTTCGCCGACAACGATCGGTGCAGCGGTTTTTGGCCAGGCCAGCGCCAGGCCCAGAACGGCCAGCAGCACAATGCTTACGCCCATGCTCCACAAACCCAGTTGATTCACCAGCAGCACCCCCAGCGGCGCGCCGACCGCCAGCGCGCCGTAACTGGCGATGCCGTTCCAGGAAATGACCTTGGCTGTATTCGCTGCGCCGACCCGGCCGATGCCCCAGCCGATCGACCCGGAGCCGACCAGGCTTTCCGCGCTGCCGAGCACCAGTCGGCCGATCAACAAGCTGATCAGGCTCAACATCGGCAGGCTTTGCGTCCAGGCCGAAATCAGCATGAACACACCGCTCAAACCACAGCCGGCGAGGCCGTACATCACCGCCAGTTTGCTGCCCTTATTATCGATGATGCGCCCGGCGTAAGGGCGGCTGAGCAGGGTGGCCAGGTATTGCACGCTGATCACCAGCCCGGCGATCACGGCGCCAAAACCGAGGTCGCTGTGGACGTAGCCCGGTAATACAGCCAGGGGAATGCCGATATTCAGGTAACCGATGAATGTGAACAGGACGATGGAAACGACTTGCAGCGTGACCGCCAGGGGGCGCTGGGTTTCTGACATGGGTAAAGGTCCACGGGGCAGCAGGATAGATAGGCTGCTTATGATAACGGCGCGGGCGGTCGCGGGGCGTGGAAAAGTAAAACTATTTGCCGGATGGGGATAATCAGGATTTTGCGGGGGCGACCAGTTGCGTCGTGACCAGGGCGGCCAAGGCGTTTTCTTCGCTGCCAAAGCGGGCCAGCAGGGCGGCTTGTTTATCGGGGGAAAGGCGGTTCCAGATCTCGATCATCTTCTCGGCGGTGCCGATCAGGACGCTAGCCTGGGTTTCAGTGAAATCATCGCTCATGGTGCGGGCTCGCGGTTCAGGCAGTGTGGAAAGCGCATATTAGCGCTTTCCACACGGTCTGGTCGTGCGGGTGTATCAGTCTTCGCTGTCGGCCTGGCGGCGTTCAGGTGCTTCTTTCGTCTCGGGCTGTTGGGCACCGGCTTGTTGCGTGGTTGTCTGCTCAGTTTCGTGCAGGCTTGGGAAGGGGAGATTAGGGATCTCGTGCATGTCGCGCTCCTCGCTAAGTCTGTTGATAGATCTGGTAGATCCGCGCTTTTAAAAAGCCTGCGCAGGATACAGCAGGAGAAATGACAAATAGACTTTTAAATCCAATTGTTGCGACGGATGGGATTGTCTAGACAGGTCTGTGTAGGAGCTGGCGGAGCCTGCGATGATCGTTCCCACGCTCCGCGTGGGAATGCCTCAATGGACGCTCTGCGTCCGCTGTTGGGACGCGGAGCGTCCCGGGCTGCATTCCCACGCGGAGCGTGGGAACGATCATTGGGGGAGGGTTACTTGCAGACCTCAGCGATAGCTTCGGCCAGCAAGTCCAGACGCGTTGCATCAATTCCCGCGACGTTCGCCCGGCCTGAGCTGACCATGTAAACGCTGTGATGCTCGCGCAGCTGTTTAACCTGCTCCGGCGACAAACCGGTGTAGGAAAACATCCCGCGTTGCACACCAATGTGCGCAAATCGCTCGCGCAAGCCATGGGGTTCAAGCGCTTCGACCAGACCGCTGCGCAGTTGGGCGATGCGCAAACGCATGGCTTCCACTTCGTCGGCCCAGCGGCTTTTCAGTTCTGGATCGCCAAGGATGGTCGCGACCACGGCGGCGCCGTGATCCGGCGGTGTCGACCACAGGTTACGGGCGATGTTGGCCAGTTGGCTGCGGATGTCCACCAGCTTGTCGGCGGTTTGCGCGCAGACAATCAGCGCACCGGTGCGGTCGCGGTACAGGCCGAAGTTCTTCGAGCAGGAACTGGTGATCAGCACTTCCGGCAACTCGGCGGCGAACAGCCGGGTCGACCAGGCATCTTGCTCCAGGCCGTCGCCAAAGCCCTGATAGGCGAAGTCGATCAGAGGCAGCAAATCACGACTGCGCACCACGTCCAGCACCCGACGCCAATCGTCATGGGACAGATCGAAACCGGTCGGGTTGTGGCAGCAGGCATGCAGCAGTACCACATCGCCCTTCGGTGCTTGATTGAGCACCGCCAGCATCGCTTCCACATCGAGACGGTTATCGCTGCCCACATACGGGTAGTGACTGACCTTAACCCCGGCCGCCGCGAAAATGGTTTCGTGGATCGGCCAGGTCGGGTTGCTCAGCCACACACCACGGCCCGGTAGGCATTGGGCGATGAAGTCGGCGCTCAAGCGTAATGCACCAGTGCCGCCCGGCGTTTGAGTGGCGCCGGCCCGTTGTTCGGCGATCAGCGCCGAATCAGCGCCAAGCACCAACTCGTTGATGACCTTGCCGAACGCTACATTGCCGTGGCCGCCGATGTAGGTCTTGGTGGATTGACGATCCACCAGGTGTTGCTCGGCGAGCTTCACCGCCTCGAGGATTGGCGTCAGGCCCTGGGCATCTTTGTAGACACCCACGCCAAGGTCGAATTTGCGCGGGTTGGGGTCCAGCGCGTAGGCCTCCATCAGGCCGAGAATCGGGTCGCCGGGTACTCGACCGATGGCGTCGAAATGCATTATTTGCGGCCCTCGGCATTCTTGGCCACTTCGTCAGTGCGCGCGGCCATGATGAAGTCGTTGCGGTGCAGGCCTTTGATGGAGTGGCTCCACCAGGTGACGGTGACTTTGCCCCACTCGGTCAGCAGGCCCGGGTGGTGACCTTCGGCCTCGGAGATTTCGCCGACGGCGTTGGTGAATGCGAGGGCGTGTTTGAAGTTCTTGAACAGGAAAACTTTTTCCAGCTGCATCACACCGTCGCGCACTTCGATGTTCCAGTCAGGGATCTGCTTGATCAGGATCGGCAATTCTTCGTCGCTGACTTGAGGGGCGTCGGCACGGCAGGCTTCGCAATGGGCTTGGTTCAGAGCGTTCATGGTGTGTTCCTGAATTCGATTCTTATTGGAAATTACTATCTTTGCGCGCAAGTCGCGAGCGGGATTTGCTTAGGCCGCTTTAGGCTTTGGCGGAAATTTCGGCGTGTGCAACCCCAGCTGCATACCTTGCTTGACCATGCCCATGATGTCTTCGTGGGCCAGATCGAACAGGCGCTTGAGGTTTGGCAAGACAAAGTACAGCGGTTGCAGAATGTCGATGCGGTACGGCGTACGCATGCATTCCAGCGGGTCGAAGGCCTGATGCTCCGGCTCGTCCGACAGGCAGTAAACGGTTTCTTTGGGCGAAGACAGAATGCCGCCACCGTAGATGCGCAGGCCTTGTGGTGTGTCGACCAGGCCGAACTCAATGGTCATCCAGTACAGGCGCGCCAGGTACACGCGTTCTTCCTTGGAAGCCTGTAGGCCAAGTTTGCCGTAGGTGTGGGTGAATTCGGCGAACCAGGGGTTGGTCAGCAGCGGACAGTGGCCAAAGATCTCGTGGAAAATGTCCGGTTCTTGCAGGTAATCCAGCTCTTCGCGGGTACGAATAAACGTCGCCACCGGGAACTGCTTGTTTGCCAGCAATTCGAAAAAGGTCTGGAAGGGAATCAGTGCGGGGACTCGGGCAACCTGCCAGCCGGTGGTTTCACCGAGGACCTTGTTGATTTCACCGAGTTGCGGAATGCGGTCGTGGGGCAGACCGAGTTTTTCGATACCGTCCAGGTATTCCTGGCACGCACGGCCCTCGACCACTTTCAATTGGCGAGTGATCAGCGTGTTCCACACCGCGTGTTCTTCGGCGGGGTAGTCGATAAAACCTTGCGCATCGGGCTCGCGAGCCACGTATTGCGTCTGCTTCATGCTGCTCTCCTGCTAGGGGATCCGTTCTTGTTGTGTGTACAGCTATGGACTTAGAAATACCCCAAGGCGTGCGGTGTTGCAGCAGGTGATCCGCGGTGAAAGTAGGAAAAATCTGCGGTTTTCGTAAAGTATTCGTTACGGATTGATTGCTATGGCGTAAGTATTGATATTTGCGGGTGTGAAATGGTGCACGGCTGTCACATAATCTTGACGACTAACTTGGTGCCCACGCAGATATTTTCTTGTGCCGGGCCTCGATCACCGCTGTTACGGGCCTTTATATGCGTATCAAAGTTCACTGCCAGAACCGCATCGGTATCCTGCGCGACATTCTCAACCTGCTGGTCGAGTACGGGATCAACGTCGCTCGCGGCGAAGTGGGTGGTGAGCACGGTAATGCGATCTATCTGCACTGTCCTAACCTGATCAACATTCAGTTCCAGGCATTGCGGCCGAAGTTCGAGGCGATTGGCGGGGTGTTCGGCGTCAAGCGCGTAGGGCTGATGCCCAGCGAGCGTCGGCACATGGAGCTCAATGCCTTGCTCGGTGCGCTGGAGTTTCCGGTGTTGTCGATCGATATGGGCGGCTCCATCGTCGCGGCCAACCGTGCGGCGGCGCAGTTGCTCGGGGTGCGGGTGGACGAGGTGCCGGGGATTCCGCTGTCGCGGTACGCCGAGGATTTCGATTTGCCGGAACTGGTGCGCGCCAACAAGTCGCGGATCAACGGCTTGCGAGTCAAGGTCAAGGGTGACGTGTTTCTCGCCGACATCGCGCCGCTGCAATCGGAGCATGACGAAAGCGAGGCCATGGCCGGTGCGGTGTTGACACTGCACCGGGCGGATCGGGTGGGCGAGCGCATCTATAACGTGCGCAAACAGGAGTTGCGCGGCTTCGACAGCATTTTCCAGAGCTCGAAAGTGATGGCGGCGGTGGTTCGCGAGGCTCGGCGCATGGCGCCGCTGGATGCGCCGCTATTGATCGAAGGCGAAACCGGCACCGGCAAAGAGTTGTTGGCGCGGGCCTGTCACCTGGCGAGCCCGCGTGGGCAATCACCGTTGATGGCGCTCAACTGCGCTGGTCTGCCGGAGTCCATGGCCGAGACCGAGTTGTTCGGCTACGGCCCTGGCGCCTTCGAAGGGGCGCGGGCCGAAGGCAAGCTCGGGCTGTTGGAGCTGACAGCGGGCGGTACGTTGTTTCTCGATGGTGTCGGCGAAATGAGCCCGCGCTTGCAGGTGAAATTACTGCGCTTTCTGCAGGACGGTTGCTTCCGTCGTGTCGGCAGTGATGAAGAGGTCTATCTGGATGTTCGGGTGATCTGCGCAACGCAAGTGGACTTGTCCGAATTGTGCGCTCGCGGTGAGTTTCGCCAGGATTTGTACCATCGCTTGAACGTGCTCTCGCTGCACATTCCGCCGCTGCGCGAATGCCTCGACGGACTGGCGCCGCTGGTGGAGCACTTCCTCGATCAGGCCAGTCGGCAGATCGGTTGCCCGTTGCCGAAACTGGCGCCAGCGGCGATGGAACGGCTCAGTCACTATCACTGGCCGGGTAATGTGCGGCAGTTGGAAAACGTACTGTTCCAGGCGGTTTCCCTGTGCGACGGCGGCACCGTCAAAGCCGAGCACATTCGTCTGCCGGACTACGGCGTGCGTCAGCCGCTTGGCGATTTTTCCCTTGAGGGCGGCTTGGACGAGATTGTCGGGCGTTTTGAAAAAGCGGTGCTGGAGCGTTTGTATTCCGAGTATCCGAGCAGTCGGCAACTGGGCAAGCGGTTGGGGGTTTCGCATACGACCATCGCCAATAAGCTGCGTGAGTATGAGGTCGGTAAAGACAACACCTGACTGATCGTTCCCACGCTCTGCGTGGGAATGCAGCCCGGGACGCTCCGCGTCTCAAGAGCGGACGCAGAGCGTCCATTGAGGCATTCCCACGCAGAGCGTGGGAACGATCAGGTGCCGGAAACTGAGGATTGCCGCGAAGCGGCATAACACCGCCGGTTTTTCGTCTTCGACACATTCCCCCAATTCCCTCTGAACACCTCAAGTCCTTTGTTTGCCGGGCCCTGCGCCGCCAGAAAAAAGTTGGTCTGCAAATTGCTTATGGCTCAGCAGTACAGCGGTGGGCGGCAAACGTCCGGCATGCAGAGGAAAGAGTGTGGACAAGTACCTTTATGTGGCAATGACCGGCGCCAGCCAGAATGCACTGGCGCAGAAGGCTCATGCCAACAACCTGGCGAACATCTCTACCAACGGTTTTCAGAAAGACCTGGAACAGGCCCGTTCGATGCCGGTGTTTGGTGACAGCTTTCCGGCGCGTGCGTTTGCCATGACCGAGCGTCCGGCCACCGATTTCTCCCCGGGTGCGCTGGTGCAAACCGGTCGCGACCTCGACGTTGCGGTGCAGGGTAACGGCTGGATCGCCGTGCAGAACCCCGATGGCGGTGAAAGCTACGTGCGCACCGGCAGCCTGAACGTTGACGCCCTGGGCGTGCTGCGTGCTGGCAACGGTATGCCGGTGGTAGGCAACGGCGGGCCGATTGCCGTGCCGCCCGAGCAGCAAATCGAAGTCGGCGAAGACGGCACCATCAGCATCCGTGCGATGGGTGAAGGCCCTCGCGTGATGGCCGAAGTCGACCGTATCAAACTGGTCAACCCAGACTTCAGGAACATGACCAAAGGCCTGGACGGTTCGATCCACACCAAGGATGGCAAGCCGGCGCAGGCCGATGCCAATGTCAAACTGGTGTCCGGGTTCCTTGAGTCGAGCAACGTCAATGCCGTGGAAGAAATGACCTCGGTGCTGGCGCTGGCCAAGCAGTTCGAGCTGCACATCAAGATGATGAACACCGCCAAAGACGATGACCAGGCCATGGCTCGGGTCTTGCAGATCAGCTAATTATCAGAACGTCGCGCCGTAAAACAGGCGCACGAGGAGAATCGAATGCTTCCGGCTCTATGGGTTGCCAAAACAGGTCTGTCCGCCCAGGACACCAACCTCACCACCATTTCCAACAACCTGGCGAACGTATCGACCACGGGTTTCAAACGTGATCGCGCCGAGTTCCAGGACTTGCTGTATCAGATCAAACGCCAGCCAGGCGCCCAGTCGACCCAGGACAGCGAATTGCCGTCGGGCCTGCAAGTGGGTACGGGTGTGCGCATCGTCGGCACCCAGAAAAACTTCACCGCCGGTAGCCTGCAAACCACCGAGCAGCCGTTGGACATGGCCATCGACGGTCGCGGTTTCTTCCAGATTCTGCAGCCGGACGGCACCACGTCCTACACCCGTGACGGTACCTTCCACCTGGACTCCAACGGCCAGATCGTCAACGCCAGCGGCTTCGCCCTGGAGCCGGCGATTGTCATTCCGAATGACGCCCAGACTTTCACCGTCGGCCGTGACGGCACCGTGTCCATCACCGTTGCCGGTAACCCGGCCTCTCAGGTGATCGGCAACCTGCAAACCGCCGACTTCATCAACCCGGCCGGTCTGCAAGCGGTGGGTAACAACCTGTTCCTGGAAACCGCTGCCAGTGGCGCGCCGCAAGTCGGCACCCCGGGCCTCGCCGGTTTCGGCACCACGCTGCAGAACACCCTGGAAACGTCCAACGTCAGCACCGTTGAAGAGATGGTCAACATGATCACCACTCAGCGTGCCTACGAGATGAACTCCAAAGTGATCTCCACCGCCGACCAGATGCTCTCGTTCGTAACGCAGAATCTGTAATCAAGTCTATGAGGCGGCCATGAGGTCGCCTGCAACACCGTGAGGTAGGGTCATGAATCGCTTTGTATCTGTTCTGGCACTGAGTGGGGCCGTTGTGCTCGCGGGCTGCGTCGCCCCGCCGCCCAAGCCCAATGACCCTTACTACGCCCCGGTGTTGCCGCGCACGCCGCTGCCGGCTGCCGCCAATAACGGTTCGATCTACCAGGCCGGTTTCGAACAGAACCTGTACAGCGACCGCAAGGCGTTCCGGGTCGGTGACATCATCACCATCACCCTGAACGAGCGCACCCAGGCGAGCAAGAACGCCAACTCGCAGATCGACAAGAACAGCAAGACCGACATCGGCCTGAGCTCGTTTTTCGGAGGCGGCCTGAGCACCAGCGATCCAGTGGGCAGCGGTAGTCTGAGTCTGGACGTCGGTTATGAAGGTGACCGCGCCACCAAGGGCGACAGCAAGTCCGGCCAGAGCAACAGCCTGACCGGTTCGATCACCGTGACTGTGGCCGACGTGTTGCCCAACGGCATCATCGCCGTGCGTGGCGAGAAGTGGCTGACCCTCAACACCGGCGATGAGCTGGTGCGGATTGCCGGCCTGGTTCGCGCCGATGACATCGCCACCGACAACACCGTGTCGTCGACCCGCGTCGCCGATGCGCGCATCACCTATTCGGGCACCGGTGCGTTTGCCGATGCGAGTCAGCCAGGCTGGTTCGACCGTTTCTTCCTCAGCCCGCTGTTCCCTTTCTAGGTGGCTACGTTGAATCTGAAAAGCCTTATGGTGGGCGCCCTGCTGCTGTCCGTAGCCTTCGACGTTCAAGCCGAGCGGCTGAAGGACATCGCCAGTATTTCCGGTGTGCGTTCCAACCAATTGATCGGCTACGGCCTGGTGGTCGGGCTTAACGGTACCGGTGACCAGACGACCCAGACCCCGTTCACCCTGCAGACCTTCAACAACATGCTCTCGCAGTTCGGCATCAAGGTGCCGGCAGGTTCGGGCAACGTGCAGTTGAAGAACGTCGCAGCCGTATCGATCAGTGCTGATCTGCCGGCGTTTGCCAAGCCGGGTCAGCAGATAGATATCACCGTAGCGTCCATCGGTAACTCCAAGAGCCTGCGCGGCGGCACCTTGCTGCTGACGCCGCTCAAAGGTATTGACGGCAACGTCTACGCCGTCGCTCAGGGCAACCTGGTGGTTGGCGGTTTTGATGCCGAGGGTCGTGACGGTTCCAAGATTACCGTCAACGTTCCGTCGGCCGGTCGCATCCCTGGCGGTGCATCGGTCGAGCGTGCAGTGCCAAGCGGTTTCAATCAGGGCAACAGCCTGACCCTGAACCTCAACCGTTCGGACTTCACCACCGCCAAGCGCATCGTCGACAAGATCAACAACATGCTGGGCCCTGGCGTCGCTCAGGCCATCGACGGTGGTTCGATCCGTGTGACCGCGCCACTCGATCCGAGCCAGCGGGTCGACTATTTGTCGATCCTCGAAAACCTCGAAGTCGACCCGGGTCAGGCGGTGGCGAAAGTCATCATCAACTCGCGCACCGGCACCATTGTGATCGGCCAGAACGTCAAGGTTTCTCCGGCCGCCGTGACCCACGGCAGCCTGACCGTAACCATTACCGAAGACCCGATCGTCAGCCAGCCCGGCCCTCTGTCCAACGGGCAGACGGCGGTGGTGCCGCGCTCGCGGGTCAACGCTCAGCAAGAAGCCAAGCCGATGTTCAAGTTCGGCCCGGGTACCACCCTCGACGAAATCGTCCGTGCGGTGAACCAGGTTGGCGCGGCACCGGGTGACTTGATGGCGATCCTCGAAGCGCTGAAGCAGGCCGGCGCGTTGCAAGCCGACTTGATCGTGATCTGAGGACGGCGACCATGGATATGCGCAAAAGCGGTCTGGTCAGCAGCAGCGATTCGGGTTCCTACTCGGACCTGAACCGCCTGAACCAACTCAAGGTCGGCGACAAGAACAGCGATGCGAACATGCGCAAAGTGGCGCAGGAATTCGAGTCGCTGTTCCTTGGTGAAATGCTCAAGTCAATGCGCTCGGCCACCGAAGCGCTGGGTCAGGACAATCCGCTCAACACACCGGCGGCCAAGCAATACCAGGAAATGTACGACCAGCAGTTGGCCGTTTCCCTGTCCCGCGAAGGCGGCGGTATTGGCCTGGCGGACGTGCTGATGCGCCAGATGTCGAAGAATAAACCGATGGCGCCGGGTGAGGCCGCGGCAGCGTCTGCCGCCAAGCAAGCTGCCGCGAAAGCTGCGGTGGAAACGCCGATTGCCGCCGGTACGGTCGCCACCAATGGGCCGCTGTCGCGTCTCAATGGTGAGCGCCCGCTGTGGGCTTCGCGCTCGGTGAAAACGCCGGCAAGCGCGGGTGAGGGCGCTCATCGCAACGACATGGCGCTGATCAATCAGCGGCGTCTGGCACTGCCACCGAAACTGGCTGATCGTTTGCTCGCCGGGCTGGTGCCGTCGGCATCGACCGCTGCAACAACTGCCACAGTGGCGCAGAACAACATCCAGGTGCCGCAGAGCGCCAGGACCGGTTCCGGCTCCCTGTACAACGGCGATTGGCTGGCTTCGCAAACGGATACAGCCTCCAGCGGGCGCCTGCAGATTCATGGTCGTGCCATGGCTCAAATCCCCCTGGCGCCGCCGAAGAAAGCCTTCAGTTCTGCCGACGAATTCGTCAACACCATGCTGCCGATGGCCAAAGAGGCCGCCGACCGAATCGGTGTCGATCCGCGTTACCTGGTGGCTCAGGCTGCCTTGGAAACCGGTTGGGGCAAATCGGTCATGCGCGCCCAGGATGGCAGCAGCAGTCACAACCTGTTCGGCATCAAGGCCAGCAGTAACTGGAAGGGCGATTCGGCGCGGGCGATCACCAGCGAATTCAGAAATGGCGAGATGGTCAAGGAGACGGCCGAGTTCCGTTCCTACGGTTCTTACAAGGACAGCTTCCATGACCTTGTGACGCTGCTGCAAAGCAATAATCGCTATCAAGATGTGCTGAAGTCGGCCGATAACCCAGAACAGTTTGTACGCGAGTTGCAAAAAGCCGGGTATGCAACCGACCCGGATTACGCAAGCAAGATTTCGCAGATAGCCAAGCAGATGACGAGTTACCAAAACTACGCTGCGGCGGGCGCTTCCACCACGCCTTTATAGGCACAAGGTATAAGGTTTGAACCATGAGTTTGCTCAATATCGGGATGTCGGGTTTATCCGCTAGCCAAACCTCGTTGATGGTTACCGGCAATAATATCGCCAACGTCGATACGGCCGGCTACTCGCGTCAGCAAACCGTGCAGAGTACCAAGGCCTCGAATCAGTTCGGCAATGTGTTCATCGGCAGCGGTACGACCCTCGCCGATGTGCGTCGGGTGTACAACAGCTACCTTGATGCGCAGTTGCAGACCGCGACTTCGCTCAATAGTGATTCGGCCACTTATCTGGCGCAGGTTACCCCGGTAGACAAGTTGCTGTCGGACAGCAGTACCGGCATCAGCAGCGCACTGACCAAGTTCTTCGGCTCCATGCAGAACGTCTCTTCGGCACCGACCGATGATGCGGCACGGCAACTGCTGCTCAGCGATGCGCAGGCCCTGAGCAAACGCTTCAATTCGATCTCCAGTCAGCTCACCCAGCAGAATGCCAACATCAATGGCAACCTGGCGGACATGGCTTCGCAAGTCAACAAACTGGCAAGCACCGTTGCCCAACTGAACCAGAAGATTTTCGAGGTTTCCAGCAACGGTGGAAAACCTAATGACTTGCTGGATCAGCGCAACGAGACGGTCCGCCAATTGTCCGAGCTGGTCGGTGCGCAAATCATTGAGAACGGTTCCAGCTACGACATTTATCTGGGCAGCGGCCAGCCGCTGGTCATGGGCAATACCGCCAACACCCTGGAAGTGGTCCCCGGCAAGACTGATCCGACCCGCTCGACGATTCAGATGAACCGTGGCTCCAGCACCATCGATATCACCTCAGTGATCACGGGTGGCGAAATAGGTGGCCTGCTGCGTTATCGCAGCGAAGTGCTCGACCCGGCAATGAATGAATTGGGTCGTGTAGCCCTGGTGGTCGCCGATCAGATCAACACTCAGCTTGCCCAAGGCATCGACAAGAACGGTGAGTTCGGTGCAGCCCTGTTCGGCAATATCAACAGTGCGGCGCTGATCAGCCAGCGCAGTATTGCCAGCGCCGGCAACAACGCGGCGTCGGGCAATCTGAACGTGACCATCAAGGACACGGGCAAGCTGACTATCAACGATTATCAGGTCACGTTCACCAGCGCCACGGACTACAGCGTGCGCCGCTCGGACGGCACCGATATGGGCTCATTCAACATCAGCACCACCCCGGCGCCGGTGATCGATGGCTTTGAGTTGTCCCTGGGCGGGGCAGGCATGAGCGCTGGCGACAGCTTCAAGGTTACACCGACCCGTGGTGGCGCCAGCGATATCCAGACAGTGCTCACCGATCCGAAGCGTCTTGCCGTAGCGGCGCCTCTGACGGCCGTCAATGGCTCTGGCAACACCGGAACCGGCAGCATTCTCAAGCAGCCGGACCTCAAGTCATCGCTCAATATCTACGACGCTGCCGACAGCGCAATCATTCAGGAAGGGATTAAAAACTCGACACCGGTCAAGATTGTTTTCGGTCCAGGTGGCGGTGCTTCCCAGACCTATTCGGTCAAGGATGCCACGGGTGTCGAAATCGATACCGGCAGCATCGTCCCCGGTCAAAGCAACACCCTGAGCGTGGATGTGAAAATGGTCGATGCCAGTGGCAACGCGATCATGGACAGCAGCGTCCCGCCGGTGCAGCGCACCTTCACGTTTGAAATGTCCATGGACGGTTCGCCGAAGGAACTGGACAGCTTCAGCGTGTCCCTGACCGGCGCCAGCTCCAAGGACAACCGTAATGGCCTCGCTGTCATCGATTTGCAGACTCGCAAGACTGTAGAAACCGGTGGTACGAGCAATGGCATCAGCCTGTCGGATGCGTACGGCAAGCTGGTGGAAAACGTCGGCGCCAAGGCAGCCCAGGGCACGAACGATTCCGCTGCGACAACCGCCATCCTGACCCAGGCCAAGGGCGCGCGTGATTCGTTGTCCGGTGTCGATCTGGATGAGGAAACCGGCAACCTGGTCAAATATCAGCAGTACTACACGGCCTCTTCGCAGATCATCAAGGCTGCGCAGGAAATCTTCAGCACTCTGATCAACAGCCTTTAAGGAGTCATAGAACATGCGTATTTCCACTCCCCAGTTCTATGAGCGCAGCGCCGCGAACTACCAGAAGAATTTCAACAACGTCGTCAATACCAGCCAGGAAGCCAGCGACAATCTTCGCGTGCGCACGGCCGCCGATGATCCGGTTGGTGCCTCGCGGTTGCTGCAATTGGGCCAGCAGAGCTCGATGCTCAGTCAGTTTGCGACCAACGTCACGACGATCAAGAACACCCTGGGGCAGTCCGAGTCGGTCCTCAACAGCATCAACAATGTGCTGCAGCGTGCCAACGAACTGGCCTTGGGCGCGGGTAATGCCAGCTACACCGACTCTGAGCGCAAGGCCAACGCCGCCGAACTGGGGCAACTCGAATCGCAGCTGCTGAGCCTGATGAACAGCCGTGACGAAAACGGCCAGTATCTGTTTGGCGGCTCCAACAGCGGCACCGCGCCGTATTCGCGCAATGCCGATGGCACTTACAGCTATCACGGCGACCAGACTACCCTGGATCTTCAGGTTGGCGATGCGTTGACCATGGCGAGTAACGACACCGGCTTCAGCATCTTCGAACAGGCAATCAACACCAGTCGTACCCTGACCACACTGACAGCACCTGCCGTGGATGACGGACGGGTCGCTCTGTCCAACGGTCAGGTCTCGGGCAGCGTGACTTACAACGACAAGTTCCGCAGTGGCGAGCCTTACGCGATCGAGTTCCTGAGCAGTACTCAATTCAAGGTCACTGATGCCGGCGGCAACGACGTAACGGCTGAAGCCACCAACAACGGCGTGTTCGATCCCAATACGGCGGGCGGTACCCAGGTGTCTTTTCGCGGTGTCGATCTGCGCCTGAACATCAATCTGCAATCGGGTGATGTCCCGGACACTGCAGTGGCCGGGCATATCTTCAACCTCGGTGCAAAGCCTGACACGTTCAACGCCACGCGCAGTGCCGGCAACCCGTCGACCGCTATCGTGACCGGTGCCACTGTCAGCAACGCTGCCGACTACAGTGCAGCATTCCCCAATGGCGGGGCGATTCTCAAGTTCACCAGCGCCACGGACTATGAGCTGTACGCATCACCGTTGACCGCTAATAGCAAACCGGTGTCTACCGGGACCATGGCGGGTTCGACAGCGACCGCCGCGGGTGTGGATTTCACAATCAGCGGTACGCCGGCGGCGGGTGACCAGTTCGTGGTTCAGGCCAACACCCACCAGACCCAGAACATCCTCGACACCATCAGCAAATTGCGCACCGCTCTCGAGGCGCCGATCGATGGTTCCGCTGCGGCCGAGCAGAGCTTTCGTGCATCGCTGGATTCGGCGATCGCCAACATCGCCAGCGGTGGCAATCAGGTCACCAGTTCGTTGACGTCGATCGGTGCTCGCGGTCAGGCGCTGGATATCCAGAGCGCTACCAACGAAAGCCTGTCGATGGCCAACAAAACCACTACGTCGTCGATCCAGGACTCCGATCCGGCCGAAGTTCTCACCCGCCTGACGCTGCAACAAACCATGTTGCAGGCCTCTCAGCTGGCCTTCAGCAAGATCAGCCAGTTGGGTCTGTTCAACAAAATCTGAGTTTGACCGCTAATCACACGGCGGCCGAGATGACCCCTCGGCCGTCGAGTGCAAGCATTTTCTTCCAACCGGGTCAGCGTGCCCGGCCCCAGGGCTGGAGCACTCTGCGGTCGAGAGTTTTCCTGTGAGTTCAGCTCCCCTTGTCAGCGTCGCCATCCCCGCCTTCAACCCGCGTTTTTTCCGTGCGGCGTTGCAAAGTGTCCTGAGTCAGAGCTACGAATCCCTCGAAATCATCATTTGTGACGACAGTCAGAGTGACGAGATCGCGAGTATCGTCGAATCGTTTTCGGCCCAGACCCGATTTCCCCTGCGCTATCTGAAAAATCCGCAGCCTTTGGGCTTTCAAGGCAATTTGTTACGCTGCCTGGAGGAAAGCCAAGGGGAGTACATCAAATTCCTCTGCGATGATGATCGGCTATTCACCGGCTGCATCGCGACCCAGGCCGGGCTGCTGAGCAACCACGAAGATGTCAGCCTGGCAGGCGCCCAGCGTTATCTGTGTGATGCCGACGATCACATCCTGCCGCAACGTCTGGAAAATACCGCGATGGCCGGTGGCAATGCGTTATTCAAGGGCCAGGATCTGCTGGATTTCCTTGAGGTCCGTCCGCTGAACTTCATCGGTGGCTTGAGCAACGTGCTGATGCGTACTTCGGATGTCAGGGAGTTATTGCCAGCTTTGTTGCAGCCGGAGGCAGGATTTGCCGGTTTGCTGGATATGGTCCTGTTTGTTTGCCTGTTGCGTCGGGGCAACCTTGCGGTGGCCAGCCAGGTGCAGAGTGTCGAGCGGTTGCACCCTGACAGCTTCAAATGTCAGCCAGGTGTACAGCAGCAAATGGTCGTCGAGGCGCAATGGCTGGCACAGATGCTCAAAGGACGTGGCGATAAAGGGGCGGCGTTTTCCGGCTGGATCCGTTACTGCGCCGCCTTGCCGGGGGGCGATGCGAAAAAACGGGTATGGGAGGAGTTTTCCCTCGGACATTTACTCGTCGCCCGCCAGGCTCTGCAGGAGTCCAGAGTCGGCAGCGACAGCCGCAGCTTCGGGCAGCTGTATGCCCAGTGGCTGGGGTGTCGGCGCGAGCCGGTGATTCTCGGGCAACTGCTGGCTCAGACTCAAGCGTGGCCACGTCGCCCGACGATTGTTCCGATTGTCATCGACTGTGCCGGCGATAGGGCTGCGCTGGATCTGACGCTGGAAAGCATCAACAGTCAGTGCTACGGCGCTCAGGCAGTGGTGGTGCTGAGTAGCGCCGGTGTTCAGGCAAATTTGAATGACCGGGTGTTGAATCTGACGCTGGAAGCGGATTGGGCACAGCAACTCAATGGTTTACTGCCGCAACTGGAGGGGGCTGATTGGTTCTACTTGTTGCGTGCCGGCGACCGCTTGAGCGAGGCGGCGCTGCTGCTGATGGCCGAGCGCGTTGTCGAGCGCCAACATATGCTGTGCTGCTATTCGGACGAAGGTGCGCTGGTGGACGGCGTATCCCGGGAACCGGTATTCAAGCCCGACTTCAACCTCGACCTGATGCGCAGCTATCCCTACACCGGACGGACGTTGGCGTTTGAGCGCAAAGGCTTTCTGGCACGAGGCGGTTTCAGCGCCGACTTCCAGGAATTGGCACCCCAGGACTTGCTCTGGCGCATGGTCGAAAGCGCTGGACCACACACCATTGAGCACATTGCCGAAGTGCTGGTGGAGTCGTCCTTCAACTATGCCGCATGGTTGTCTTCGCCGGCGGTGGCCGCTGAAAATCCGCGACTTCTTGAAACTCATTTGCAGCGACTCGGTGTGGCGTTCGAGTGGCGCCCGGGCAGTGAGGCGCTGATCAATCAGATTGATTACCGTCATGCCCAGCGACCGCAGGTGTCCATCATCATTTCAACCAAGGATCAACTGGCGGCGCTTGAGCGATGCCTGGCGAGTCTGTTGGAAAAAACTGCTTATCCGAATTACGAAGTATTGATCGTCGACAACGCCAGTGTGACCAATGAGGCGTGCGCCTGGCTGGACGGCATGGCGCAACTGGACAGTGACAAGCTTCGGGTTCTGCGTTATCCCCATGCCAGCAACTTTGCGGCGATCCACAATTTCGCCGCGTCTCAGGCCCGTGGTGCTTACTTATTAATGCTCACGCCCCATAGCGTTATCACTGATGCTGACTGGCTGGACACATTGATGAGTCAGGCCCAGCGTCCCGAAGTCGGGATTGTCGGTGCAAAAATGGTCTGCCCCCAGGGCACAATCCAGCATGCCGGGCTGGTGCTTGGGTTGCGCGGGCCGGTGGGGGCGCCCTTCATCGGCGAATCGATGCAGTCCGGTGGATACATGCAACGCCTGCAGGTCGTGCAGAACTACAGCGCGGTCAGCGATGATTGCCTGTTGGTGCGCAAGCAGGTATTTGACGAGTTGGGCGGCCTTGACGAGCGTTCGTTCAGCCTCGCTTTCAACGATGTAGATCTGGGATTGCGTGCCTCCAAGGCTGGATACCTGGTGGTGTGGACACCTCATTCCCGCCTGACGTTGGTGGAACCCTCTGTGTCGCTGCAGCAAGGCAACGAGACGATGCGTCAGGAGCAACTCGGCCGCGAGCAGCAATCGATCTACAGCAAGTGGTTGCCTGAGATGGCGCGGGACCCGGCTTACAACCCTAACCTGAGCCTCAGCGGTTCGAGTTTCTGCCTGGAGCCGGGCATGCGTCTGGGTTGGAGTCCATTCGGCAGTCGGAGCTTGCCGCGTGTGCTGGCCTTGCCGGTGAACCAGTCGGCAGTGGGGCACTACCGGGTGGTGCAGCCGTTTCTCGAGCTTGAGGCGGCGGGCATGGTCACCGGTATTCAGGCCTTTGAAATGCCGTCAATCATCGACCTGGAACGTCAGTCGCCAGATTCGGTAATCATGCAAGGGCGCTACAGCGATGCGCTGGTCAACGAAATCGAGCGAGTCAAAAACTACTCAAGGGCTTTTCGGATTTTCGAGCTTGATGACTACATCATCGATGTGCCGGAAAAAAACGGCCACTTGAAACATAGGCCCAAGGATTTCGAAAAAGCCATGCGCCGGGGTATTGGCTTGTGTGATCGAGTGGTGGTGTCGACCCAGGCATTGGCTGATGCGTTGAACGGCATGCATCACGATATTCGCGTGGTGCCAAACACCTTGGCCACGCACTTGTGGAGCAACCGCGTTTCCCTGCGGCGCACCAGCGCCAAGCCGCGCGTCGGCTGGGGTGGTGGCACCAGTCATGCCGGAGATCTGGAAATCATTGCGGACGTTGTCCGCGAATTGGCGGATGTTGTCGACTGGGTATTCTTTGGTATGTGCCCGGAAGCATTGCGCCCATACGTACGCGAGTTTCACCCCTCGGTCGGGTTGCTGGATTACCCGGCCAAACTCGCCAGCCTGAATCTGGATCTGGCCTTGGCGCCGCTGGAGTATCACATCTTCAACGACTGCAAGAGCAACTTGCGACTGCTGGAATATGGCGCCTGCGGTTACCCGGTGATTTGCACCGACACTGAAGCCTATCGCGGCTATCTGCCGTGTACTAAGGTGGTCAGCAACAACACTGAGGAATGGCTGCAAGCGATTCGCATGCACCTGGCCGACCCCGAGGCCAGCTATCGCATGGGCGACGAATTACGCGAAGCAGTGCTGCGCGATTACATGCTGCGGGGGGATAACTTGCAGCTGTGGTTCGAGGGATGGATATCCGGCTGAGCAAACAATCACGTTGAAAGGCCGGGCTGTGACGTCTCCGGGCTCATCCCTTTCTCATATCTGTTTTGCGCTCGCCCAGGCGTCCCATACCGGTCTCATGGAGCTGGCGCGTTTCCTGCAAGTCCTCCTCATATCGCCATAAAACGAGCGCTTGCGGGTCATTCTCCAGGCGCTCGACACGGCACAAGGTTTTAGCCAGAAGGCCCGCAAAAGCTCGATACAGCTTGGCTGAGCCCTGTGAAGAACAAGAGGGGAGACGATGAAGGCAGTTATTTTGGCGGGTGGCCTGGGCACGCGCATCAGCGAGGAGTCGCACCTCAAGCCCAAGCCGATGATCGAGATCGGCGGCAAGCCAATTCTCTGGCACATCATGAAGCAGTACTCCGCTCACGGGATTCATGATTTCGTGATTTGCCTGGGTTACAAGGGCTACGCGATCAAAGACTTCTTCGCCAATTACTTCCTGCACACCTCCGACGTCACTTTCGACATGTGCAACAACCGCATGGACGTTCACCAGAACTACAGCGAGCCGTGGCGCGTTACGTTGGTCGACACCGGTGACGACACCATGACCGGTGGCCGCTTGCGTCGCGCTGCTCGTTACCTGGATGGAGAGCAGGCGTTCTGCTTCACCTACGGCGATGGCGTTTCGGACCTCAATATCGGCGCTCTGGTGGATTTTCACTTGGCCCACGGCAAGCTCGCTACCGTGACGGCGGTGCAGCCGCCGGGACGCTACGGCGCGCTGGAACGTGATGGTGACAAGGTATTGGGTTTCACCGAAAAACCCCGCGGCGATGGTGGCTGGATCAATGGCGGTTTCTTCGTCCTGTCGCCCAAGGTCTTGCCCTACATCGCGGATGATCAAACCTCTTGGGAAGCCGAACCTCTGGCGGCGTTGGCCACAGAAGATCAGTTGCAGGCGTTCCAGCACGAAGGCTTCTGGCACCCGATGGACACCCTGCGTGACAAGAACCACCTCGAAGCGTTGTGGCAGAGCGGGGAGGCCCCATGGAAGCAATGGGACTGAGTCCGCAATTCTGGCGTGGCAAGCGCGTCCTGCTGACCGGCCACACCGGTTTCAAGGGCAGCTGGTTGACGTTGTGGCTGCAAAGCCTCGGTGCCGAGGTCAGCGGTTTTTCCCTTGATCCGTCCACCGAACCGAGCCTGTTCGAACTGGCGCGGGTGGCTGAAGGCATCAACGATCAGCGCGGTGACCTGCGTGACCTCGGCGCGTTGCTGGAGCTGATTGCCGAAACCCAACCGGAAATCGTCCTGCACCTGGCGGCCCAACCGCTGGTGCGCGAAGGCTATCGCGACCCGCTGGGGACGTACTCCAGCAACGTCATGGGCACCCTCAATCTGCTCGAAGCGATCCGTCAGGTCGGCGGCGTGCGCGCCTGCGTGCTGGTGACCACCGACAAGGTCTACGCCAATCAGGAATGGCTGTGGCCCTACCGCGAGAACGAAGCCCTCGGTGGCCATGATCCTTACAGCAGTAGCAAGGCTTGCTGCGAATTGTTGGCGCAGTCTTACGCGGCGTCGTTCTTCCCGGCCGAGCGTTACGCTGAGCACGGTCTGGCCCTGGCCACGGCCCGTGCCGGCAACGTGTTGGGCGGTGGTGACTTCGCGCCTGAACGCCTGATTCCCGATGTGCTCAAGGCCTGGTCCGCAGACGAGCCCGTGACCTTGCGTTACCCGCAAGCCGTACGGCCGTGGCAACACGCCCTGGAACCGCTGGCCGGTTATCTGCAACTGGCCGCTGGCCTCTATGAGCAAGGTCCCGAGTTTGCCGGTGCGTGGAACTTCGGCCCGAGCGAGGCGGACATGTGCAGCGTCGGCGAAGTGGTTGAGTTGCTCGCCAGCCGCTGGCCGCAAGCACGCGGATTGCGCATCGAACCGAGTGATTTGCATGAGGCCGGTCTGTTGCGCCTGGACAGCAGTCGCGCCCGTCAACGATTGGTCTGGCAACCGCGCTGGTCGTTGCAGCAGTGCCTGACCCAGACCCTCGATTGGCACCTGGCGTGGCAAAACGGCGATGACATGCGTGAAATCACCTTGCGTCAGTTGAACCTGTACCGAGGCGCGTTGTGAGCGAATTCCTGGTGAAAGCCTTGCCGTTGGCCGGCCTGTTCAGCGTGCAGCACAAACGCTTCGAAGATGATCGCGGGCACTTCGCCCGGTTGTTTTGCGAAGGCAGCCTGAGCGCGTTTGGCCAGCCGTTTCATATCCGCCAGATCAATCACTCCTGCACCCGTGCGCGGGGCAGTGTGCGTGGCCTGCATTATCAAAATTCCAATGCGCCGGAAGCCAAGTTGATTACCTGCCTGCGCGGCGAGGTCTGGGATGTGGCGGTGGACTTGCGCCCCGACTCCGAAACCTTCCTGCGCTGGCACGCCGAACACTTGCGCGCTGGCGACGGTCGCAGCCTGCTGATCCCGGCCGGGTTCGCCCATGGTTTCCAGACCCTGACCGACGACGCCGAATTGCTTTACCTGCACAGCGCCGATTACACGCCTGCGCACGAAGGTGGTTTGAGCGTGAACGATCCACGGCTGGCGATTGCCTGGCCGCTGCCTGTCAATAATCTGTCGGCCAGGGATTCCAGCCATCCCTTGCTCGATGAACACTTCGCTGGAGTGCCTCTATGAACTGCCGTGGGTGCGCTGCACCGCTGAGCCTGCCGCTGATCGATCTCGGCACCTCGCCGCCGTCCAACGCCTATGTGCACGCCGATCGCCTGGAACAAGCCGAGCAATGGGTGCCGTTGAAGGTCGCGGTGTGCCAGCAATGCTGGCTGGTGCAGACCGAGGATTACACCAGCGCCGACAGCCTGTTCGATGCCGAGTATGCGTATTTCAGTTCGTTCTCCAGTACCTGGCTGGCCCATGCCGAGCGCTATGTCGCGGAGATGGTCGAACGCTTCGGCCTGACGGCCGACAGTCGCGTGGTGGAAATCGCCGCCAACGACGGTTACCTGTTGCAGTACGTGGCTGGGCGTGGCATCCCTTGCCTGGGCGTCGAACCGACCCGCAGCACCGCGCAAGCGGCACGGGAGAAAGGCCTGGAGATTCGCGAACTGTTCTTCGGTCGTGAGACCGCTGCGCAACTGAACAGCGAAGGCTGGGCCGCCGACCTGATGGCTGCCAACAACGTGCTTGCCCATGTGCCGGACATCAATGATTTCCTCGGCGGATTCGCAAGCTTGCTCAAGCCGACCGGTGTGGCGACGTTCGAGTTTCCGCAGCTGTTGACGCTGATGGCGGGGAAGCAGTTCGACACGCTGTATCACGAGCATTATTCCTACCTGTCCCTGACCGCCGTGCAGACCTTGTGCGAGCGCAATGGCCTGGAGGTGTTCGACGTCAGCCAGCTGACGACTCACGGTGGATCGCTGCGGGTGTTCGTGCAGCGCAAGGACGGTGAACGCCGCGCCGTACAACCGACCGTGCAGCAACAGTTGCAGGCCGAACTGGACGCCGGGGTGAAGACGCCCGAGTACTACGCAACCCTGGCGCCAGCGGCTGAACGTATCAAGCACGAACTGCTGCGCTTTCTGTTGCAGGCCAAGGCCGACGGCAAGCGCGTGGTCGGTTATGGCGCGGCGGCCAAGGGCAACACGTTACTCAACTATGCGGGGGTCAAACCGGACCTGTTGGCCTGGGTTGCCGACGCCAATCCGCACAAGCAGGGCAAGTACTTGCCGGGCAGTCGCATTCCGATCGTTTCGCCGGCGCAAATCGATCTGGAGAAACCGGATTACGTGCTGGTACTGCCGTGGAATTTGCTGCACGAAGTCAGTCAGCAACTGGCGCAGGTACGGCAGTGGGACGGCCGATTCGTGATCGCCGTGCCTGAGTTGACCGTGCTGTGAAAGTGCTCGTGAGCGGTGCCACCGGGTTCGTCGGCCGCCATTTGGTCGAAGCCTTGCTCGCCCGTGGCTGCAAAGTCCGGGCCGTGGCGCGTAACGCCGAGACCGCTGCGCAACTGCCGTGGATCAATGCCGTGGAGTTCGTGGCAGCGGATATTCATGCCGCCGACCTGGATTTCGCCGCGCTGACCGATGGCGTCGATGCCTTGGCGCATCTCGCTTGGCCGGGGTTGCCGAATTATCAGGCGCTGTTTCACTTCGAACACAACCTGATGGCCAATTACCGCTTCATCAAGGGCGCGGTCGAGGCGGGCGTGTCGCAGGTGTTGGTGGCGGGCACCTGTTTCGAATATGGCCTGCAAAGTGGCCCGCTCAGCGAGCAGACCGCGCCGCAGCCGAGTAACCCTTACGGGCTGGCCAAGAACACCTTGCGTCTGTTCCTCGAAAACCTGCAGCGCCAACAGCCCTTCACCCTGCAATGGGCGCGGCTGTTTTACCTGCACGGCGAAGGGCAGAACCCCAACAGTTTGCTGGCGGCACTGGACCGGGCGATCGAGGCCGGAGACGACAGCTTCAACATGTCGGCCGGCGAACAGTTGCGCGATTACCTGGCGATCGACACGGCCGCCGGTTACCTCGCCGCGATCCTGCAACAGCGCGAATTCGATGGCGTGATCAATTGTTCCAGCGGCCAGCCGATATCGGTCAGAGCGCTGGTCGAGCAACAGTTGCGTGAACGTGGCGCATCGATCCGTTTGAACCTGGGCCATTACCCCTACCCGACCCATGAGCCGATGGCGTTCTGGGGTGTGGCGGACCGCTTGCAACAGCTACTGGGAGCAGAGCATGAGGCATGAGTTGTATCGGGTCGCCGACCTGCCGGTGTTGCAGAACCGGACCTTTGCCGATGCGCAATCGGCGAAAGCTTCGGCCTGCGCCGACATGGTGTTGGTGCAAGACGAGACGAGCGGGTTGATCTTCAATCAGGCCTTCGATGCCGACAAGCTCAGCTACGACGCCGACTATCAGAACGAGCAGGCGCATTCCGGCCAGTTCCAGAAGCACCTGAGCGATGTCGAAGGGATCATTGCCCGTCACTTCAAAGGCCAGGAACTGATCGAAGTCGGCTGCGGCAAAGGCTACTTTCTTGAACTGCTCAAAGGCCTGGGCTACGCCATCACCGGCATCGACCCGGCCTACGAAGGCGACAGCGCCGACGTGATCAAGGCGCCATTCACTCGCGGCCTGGGTCTGTCGGCGGACGCTATCGTGTTGCGCCATGTGCTGGAACATATTCAGGATCCGCTGAGCTTTCTGGCGGTCATCGCCGAAGCCAACCAGGGCGGACAGATCTACATCGAAGTCCCGTGTTTCGACTGGATTCTCGAGCACCGTGCCTGGTTCGACCTGTTTTACGAACACGTCAATTATTTCCGCCTCGATGATTTGCGCCGGATGTTCGGCACCGTGCACGAG
This sequence comes from Pseudomonas cucumis, assembly GCF_030687935.1. GTDB lineage: Bacteria > Pseudomonadota > Gammaproteobacteria > Pseudomonadales > Pseudomonadaceae > Aquipseudomonas > Aquipseudomonas cucumis. Next base: position 1,737,444 of record NZ_CP117454.1, read on the forward strand.
GCCGGTCATCTGTTCGGTGGCCAATACCTGTACATCGTCGCCGACTTGGCCGCGCTGCGCCTGACGCCGGAACAACCGGTGCCGCGCCTGGCCTTGCCGGATGGTTTCACCAGCAGCCTTGAGCGTGCGGTGCAGATCATTCAAGCGGCGCCCGAGCAGGGTTCGGCGATTTGGGGCGCCTCGTCCAAAGGCGTGATTTATTCGCTGTTCCTGCAGCGCGCGGGCGTGGCGGTGGATCGCGTGGTGGATATCAACCCGGCTAAACAGGGCCGATATCTGCCCCTGAGCGGCGTGCGGGTGTCCTCGCCGCAAGAGGCCATGGATGCCTTGCCCGAAGGCGCCAACCTGTTTGTGATGAACTCCAACTACCTCGAAGAAATCAAGCGGATGACCGGTGGACGCTACGTCTATCACGCCGTCGACAGCGCTTCGTTCCAGTGACTATTGAGATTCTAAAATGACCGACAACACCATCAATAAAGCTTTCGAAGCCGAGTGCCAGGCCGAAATCGCCCGCCAGGGTGACGACCAGAAACTCACCGGCCTGGCCCGGGATTTCTTCAACGAATCGGCCAAGCACAAATACAGCTACCACTTCTCGTGGATGGGCCGTCCGATCATCCAGCTGCCGCAAGACATGATGGCCATGCAAGAGATCATCTGGCAGGTCAAGCCGGATCTGGTCATCGAGTGCGGGATCGCCCATGGCGGTTCGATCATCTACTACGCATCGTTGCTGGAACTGCAAGGCCACGGCGAAGTGCTGGGCATAGACCTCGACATTCGTCCGCACAACCGTGAAGCCATCGAAAGCCACCCGATGAGCAAACGCATCAAGATGATCGAGGGTTCGAGCATTGATCCTGCGATCGCCGTACAAGTGCGTGCCGCGGCCGAAGGCAAGAAAGTCATTCTGGTGCTGGACTCCAACCATACTCACGATCACGTGCTCGAAGAGTTGCGTCTGTACGCGCCACTGGTGTCGGTGGACAGCTACTGCGTGGTAATGGACACCGTGGTTGAGGACATGCCGGCCGACTTCTTCCCGGATCGTCCATGGGGCCCGGGCGATAACCCGAAAACTGCCGTATGGAAGTACCTGGAAGAAAACAAGGACTTCGAGATCGACCGTCAGTTGCAGAACAAGCTGCTGATTACTGTGGCGCCGGACGGTTATCTGCGTCGGGTTCGTTAAGCAACATCATGTCATTGAGTTCATCGGGCGCTTCGTCGGCTGTGGGGAAAGGTATGCAAGGTCATTTTGGTTCTGAACACGTTGCGCCACTCGGCGAGCGTTTTACGCTGCTGCTGGCGACCCACAACCGGCCGGCGTTTTTGCGTCGCACGCTGCAGTACTACAGCAGTTATCCGTGCACGATCATTGTGCTGGATTCTTCCAGCCAGCCGGACACGCAAATCGTCGAAGCTTATCCGCACGTTCAGTACCTGCACTTGCCGCAGTTCTCTTACCTGGGTTTCCAGGCCAAGCTCAAGCACGGCATTGGCCTGGTCACTACGCCATATATGGCATTTGCCGCCGACGACGATTTCCTACTGCACAGTGCGTTGACCGAGTCGGTGGAGTTTCTGGAAGCGAACCCGGACTACGGCATGTGTCATGGCTACTGCATGATGTACCTGACCGAAGCGACCCGGGTGACTTACTACCGCCGCGACAAGAAGGTTCAGGAAGACTACGCCAGCGAGCGAGCTGAAGACCGGGTCCTGGACTATATGGGCCAGTTCATTCCGCCATTCTTCGCTGTCACGCGTACTGAGCTGCTGCGTCAGTGGTACGACCTGATGCCTGAAGAGCTGAGTTTCGAGTGGCAGGAAATCGGTCATGTGTATTACCTGCTGGCCTGCGCCAAGGCGCGGATCCTGCCGATCCCTTACGTGGTGCGCGAAGCCAACTATGGAGGCTCGGAACACAATACCGAGGTGGTGTTTGTGCTCAGTTTCACCGATGCCAAATCCGTGGCCGAGCGGGAGAAATTTGCCGACTTTCTGTCCACCATACCGACCGCGATTGTCGGTCGCGATCAAGTGCAGACTCGCGAATTCGCACTGGAAAGTTTTGCCGCCATGTCGCAGTGCTTGTTGCAGCGACGCTCGCTGACCACTCAACCCATTTTTCATTCAATCTGGAATGACCCGTTCAAGGGCCCAATCCGCGAATTTGGCCCGACCCAGTTCGTTGAGATGCCGTTCTACAACCAACCTTTCTTCGATCGCCTGACCGAGTTCGAATTCCTCTTGCACGCAATGCCCGCGGGGAAGCTGCAGCTCGAACGCCTCGAAGCCGTGCTGTTGGAACAGGAACAATTGCTGCGCACCCATGGCAATGACACTGAACGGACAATCAAAGCCCGTCTGTGGAAGGCCCTGTCGTGCAATGCGTTCAACCGCAAAGTCGTCAAGCGCCTGGCGCTGACACTGCGTAGCAGCGGCGAGACCGAAGAGGCTGACGTGCTCTCGGCTTGGGCTGAACGTCTGGATGGGGTATCAACTCAGGACAGCCGCGTGTTGCTGGACAAAATGCCGACCGGGCAATTGCTCAACTGGCTGGAGGCGCGAGGGCCTGATACCGAGCAAGCCGCGTCGATTGCCCGTTATCTGACGGCGAAGGGCGGCAGTCCACGGTTCTGCATTCTGTTGCTGGACCTGAACAACGATTCTGACAAGTTGCAGGTGACTTTCGACAGCCTGTTGGACAGTCACTTCCGTGCCTTCCAGGTCGTGGTGTTCACCACCGGCGAAATCACCTCGGCCACCACTTTGGAAAATACCTTGCATTTCGTCAAGGTCAGCGCCGACAACTGCGTCGACAAGCTCAATCAGGTGGTGCCGAACACCCGTTGCGACTGGCTGTTACTGGCCGAGGCGGGCGATGAGTTCACCTCCAGTGGTTTGATGCAGGCCAGTATTGAATTGCTTGCGGCACCTGAGTGTCGGGCAGTCTGCGCCGATGAAGTCCATCGTCGGGCCAGCGGGACCCTGACACCGGTTTTCCGTCCGGACTTCAACCTGGATCTGCTGCAAAGTGCCCCTTCGTTGATGGCGCGGCACTGGTTGATTCGTCGCGATGTGTGGGTCGAAGCCGGTGGTTACAGCCGTGAATTCAGTCAGGCCGTGGAGTTCGATCTGCTGTTGCGCTTGATTGAAGAGGGGGGGCTCGCGGGCCTTGCCCATCTCTCGGAACCCTTGCTGATTTGCCAGGCGCCCGCGCAGGTGGCTAACGAGCATGAGCGCCAGACCCTGGTTCGCCACCTGGGAACCCGCGGCTATCAGGCTCAAGTCAGCGCCGAATCGCAAGGCACATACCGCGTGGATTACCGTCACAGCGATCGTCCGCAAGTGTCGATCATCATCGTCGCCCAGGACAATGTCGCTGATCTGCAGCGCTGCATCGTCAGCGTGTTGCAACGTACGCGCTACCAGAATCATGAATTGCTGATCGCCGATAATCATAACCAGTCGCCCGAGTTGATTGCCTGGCTCGATAACCTTGAGCAGAACGGTCGCGGCCGGATTCGCGTAGTCCGGGCCGAGCAGCGGCTGAGTCTGTCAGCGCTGCACAATGCCGTCATTCGCCAGGCGCAGGGAGAATTCCTGGTCCTGCTGGCGGCTGATGCCCAAGTGGTCAATGCCAACTGGATCGAGTCGTTGCTCAATCAGGCGCAGCGTCCGGAAGTCGGCGTGGTGGGTGGCAAACTGGTGGACGCTGAAGGTAACGTGACCGGCGCCGGTTTGATCCTAGGCCTGAATGGCGAAGTGAGTTCGCCCTTTGTCGGTGAGAAGAAAGACGCTGCCGGCTATATGCAGCGGCTGGTGGTCGAGCAGAACTACTCGGCAGTCTCTGGTGTGTGCCTGATGATTCGTAAAGACCTCTACGAGGCGGTGGGCGGTCTGGATCAAGAGCATTTCGAGAATGCCCTTGGCGATGTCGATCTGTGCTTGAAAGTATCCAATGCCGGGTTCCTGACGGTCTGGACACCGCAAGTGCAAATTCTCCATCCGGGCAACCTGACGCAGACGCCACAGGCCATAGATGCCCTGCGCGACAAGTGGCAGGCGCGTTTCCAGCAGGACCCGGCATACAACCAGAACCTGGCCTTGACTGGCAAGGGCTTTACCCTCGGCGAACCCACCAGTGTGAACTGGGCGCAGTTGCTCGCATAAGCCTGCTGACAGGTAAAAGGACTCAAGGCATGTTCAACGGTAAATCGATTTTCATCTCTGGCGGTACCGGCTCGTTCGGGCGCAATTTCATCCGCCGGTTGCTGGAGCAATACCAGCCCAAGCGGGTGGTGGTGTTTTCCCGCGATGAGCTCAAGCAATACGAGATGCAGCAGACGTTCAACGCGCCGTGCATGCGTTACTTCATCGGTGATGTGCGCGACGCCGAGCGTTTGCGTCAGGCCATGCGCGGTATCGATTACGTGGTGCACGCCGCGGCGCTGAAGCAAGTACCGGCGGCGGAATACAACCCCACCGAATGCATCCGCACCAACGTCAACGGTGCGGAAAACATCATTGCTGCGGCCATCGACAACGGCGTGAAAAAAGTCGTCGCGCTGTCCACCGACAAGGCCGCCAGCCCGATCAACCTGTACGGCGCGACCAAGCTGCTGTCGGACAAACTGTTCGTGGCTGCCAACAACATTGCCGGCGAACAGCAGACCCGCTTTGCCGTGGTGCGCTACGGCAACGTCGCCGGCTCGCGGGGGTCGGTGGTGCCGTTCTTCAGCAAACTGATTGCCGAGGGCGCCAAAGAGCTGCCGATCACCGATGAGCGCATGACGCGGTTCTGGATCACCCTCGATCACGGTGTGAAATTTGTGCTCGACAGCTTCGCCCGCATGCACGGCGGTGAAGTGTTTGTGCCGAAGATTCCGTCGATTCGCGTCGTCGATCTGGCGCGGGGCATGGCTGAGCATTTGCCGCACAAACACGTTGGCATTCGTCCGGGGGAAAAACTCCATGAACTGATGGTGCCGCTGGACGACGCACGCATGACCCTGGAGTTCGATGATCACTACACCATTCAGCCGTCGATTCGTTTCACCAGCGTCGACGTGGATTTTGCCGTGGACAAACTGGGCGAGCAGGGCCGGCCGGTGAGCGAAGATTTCGAGTACCGTTCCGACACCAACCCGCACTTCCTGTCGGTCGGCCAGATCGCTGACCTGCACGCGGAGCTGTCGGCATGATTCCCTACGGTCGGCAAAGCCTCGATCAGGCGGACATCGATGCGGTGGTCGCCGTGTTGCAGTCCGACTGGCTGACGCAAGGGCCGACCATCGAGCGTTTCGAACAGGCCATGGCCGAGCGTTGCCAGGCTGATTTCGCGGTGGCGGTGTGCAACGCCACGGCGGCGTTGCATATTGCCTGCCTCGCCGCCGGCCTCGGGCCAGGCGATCGCTTGTGGACCACGCCGAACACCTTTCTGGCCTCGGCCAACTGCGGTCGCTACTGCGGCGCGGATGTCGATTTCGTTGACATCGACCCGCTGACCTGGAACCTCGACGTCTACACCTTGGCGGCGAAGCTTGAAATCGCCGAGCGCGACGGCAAACTACCGAAAGTGCTGGTAGCGGTGGCGTTCTCCGGGCAGAGCTGCGATATGCGCATGATCGCTGAATTGGCCGAGCGCTATGGTTTCACCGTGATCGAAGATGCCTCCCACGCGGTCGGCGCATCCTATGCCGGGCGTCCGGTGGGGTGTGGCGAATTCGCGGCGATGACCGTATTCAGTTTCCATCCGGTGAAAATCATCACCAGCGCCGAAGGCGGCATGGTGCTGACCAATCGCCCGGAACTGGCCGAGCGCTTGCAGCGCCTGCGCTGCCACGGCATGACCCGTGACCCCGAACAGATGACCGAACCCAGCCACGGCCCTTGGTACTACCAGCAAGTAGAACTGGGCTTCAATTACCGCATCACCGACTTGCAAGCGGCTCTCGGTCTGTCGCAGCTGAACAAGCTCGATGGCTTTATCGAGCGTCGACGTGAGCTGGCGGCCCGTTATGACCGGTTGCTGGCGTACTTGCCGCTGACCTTGCCCAGCCCGCAGCCCGAGGCCGAGTCGGCGTGGCATTTGTACGTGGTGCGCTTGCAGCCGGAGCGGATCAACCTCAGTCATCGACAGGTGTTCGAAGGCTTGCGAGCGGCCGGTGTCGGGGTGAATCTGCACTATATTCCCGTGCACTTGCAGCCGTACTATCGCGACCTGGGTTTCGCCGAGGGGGACTTTCCCGAAGCCGAACGTTATTACGCCGAGGCCATCAGCCTGCCGCTGTTTCCTCTGCTGAGCGATGAACAACAGGATTATGTGGTCGAGCAATTGCGACGACTGATCCTTGAGGAGTAGTGACTCTTGAGTTGTGTTGCGATCATTCCGGCCCGTGGTGGCAGCAAGCGAATCCCGCGCAAGAACCTCAAGCCGTTCGACGGCGTGCCGATGATCGTCCGTTCGATTCGCACGGCGCTGGAGTCGAACCTGTTCGACCAGGTGATCGTCAGCACCGACGATGAAGAGATCGCCGAGGTCGCATGGGCCCATGGGGCTCAAGTGCCGTTCATGCGGCCCGCGGCGCTGGCCGACGATTTCACCGGGACCGCAGCGGTGATCGTGCATGCCTTGAAGCAATTGCCACCGTTCGACTATGCCTGCTGCGTCTACGCGACCGCGCCATTGTTGCAGGCGCGTTATCTGCGTCAGGGGCATGAGTTGCTGGTGCAGCATCCGGACAAATCCTTCGCGTTTTCAGTCGCCGGTTTTGGCTTCCCGGTGCAACGGGCCTTGACCCTCGACGAGCAGGGCGCCTTGACCTCGCTCTACCCGGAATTTCGCGAGACCCGTTCCCAGGACTTGCCCGAAGCTTTTCAAGATGCCGGCCAGTTCTACTGGGGGCGCAGCGAGGCCTGGTTGCGTGGCGATGTGCTGTTCTCGCCGGCAAGCCTGCCGGTGATTCTGCCGCGGCATTTAGTGCAGGATATCGACACGCTTGAGGACTGGACGCGTGCCGAATACCTCTACGCCGCCTTGAAAGCGGGTGGTGAACTGCAATGAGAGTACTGATTCGCGCCGACGCGTCGCCGACCATCGGCAGTGGCCATATCGCCCGCTGCCTGACCCTGGCCAGGGTTTTGCGCAAGCAGGGCGCGCATGTTGCCTTCGCGTGTCGTCAGTTGCCGGGGCATCGGCTGGACAGTCTGCAGGCTGAGGATTTCGAGACTTTCGCGCTGCCGGAGCGCTATCCCGATGAAGACCCGCAGCAGGCCATCGAGGCGATGCTGCCGTGGCAAGCGGACATCGCTGCGCTGGGGCAAGTATTGGAAAGTCATCCGGCTTTCGACTGGATCATCGTCGACCACTATGGTCTCGATCACCATTGGCAGACCGCAGCCCGCCGTTGGGCTCCACGAATCGCGGCGGTGGACGATTTGGCCACTCGGCAATACAGCGTCGATCTGCTGCTCAATCAAAATCTGTCGGGCAGGCCAGAGGCTTATGCCTCGCTGCTGACGCCCGATTGCCAGGCCTTGCTCGGCCCACGTTTTGCGATGTTGCGCGATGAGTTCTGCTGCCCGGCGATCGAGATCAAACCTCGAGCCAGGCGAGTACTGGTGAATTTCGGCGGCTTCGATGCGGCCATGCAGACCCATCACGCGATGTTGGCGCTGGCGGACCTCCATGAGCTGGAGGTCGATTTCGTCGCGGGCGCCGACAACCCGGCCTGGGAGCAGATGCAGGCGCTGGCGGCGTATCGTCCGAACTGGCGCCTGCACAGTTTTGTCAGCGATTTTTACCGGCTGATGACCGAGGCCGACCTGTTCATCGGTGCCGGCGGCGGTACCAGCTGGGAGCGGGCGGCCATGGGGCTGCCGACGATCTGCATTGCGGTATCGAATAATCAGCAGGCCAACGGCGAGGTGATGGCGACCTCGGGGGCTCATGTGTTCCTGGGCAACCGCGAGCACGTCAGTGTCGAGCAGTTGCGCCAGGCCATCGGTTTTGTCGTGGGCAATCAGGTTTTTCGCCAGAGCCTGGCCGAGCGTTCGCGGCAGTTGGTCGATGGCCGTGGCGCGTTGCGGGTGGCGGCAGCGCTGGCGGGGGCGGTACTGCAGGTGCGTCGGGCCACGCAGGACGATGCGCAACTGTTGTTTGAGGGGCGTAATGCCGAGGCGGTGCGGCGCTGGTCGCTGGACAGCCACGTCATCGATTGGCAGCGGCATCTGACCTGGCTGGCTGCGAGCCTGAGTAACCCCCAGCGACTGCTGTTGATTGCCGAGGCGGATGATGGCCCGGTCGGTGTGTTGCGCTATGACCTTGACGGTACTCGGGCCGAAGTCTCGATTTATCTGTTCGAAAGCCGAATTGGCCTGGGTTGGGGCAGGGCGCTGCTGGCGCGGGGCGAAGCCTTTGTCACCGATTACTGGCCGTCATTGCAAGCCATCACCGCTCAGGTGTTGCCCGCCAACCAGGCGTCGCTGAAAGTTTTCCGCGAGGCAGGTTTCACTCAGAGTGCTTGTGCGTTCACACGCGTTTTAAAGGATCACCCATGACCCGTTTCAAGATCGGCAACCGCTCGATCGGTGCCGATGCGCCGCCGTTCATCATTGCCGAGATGAGCGGCAACCATAACCAGTCGCTGGACGTGGCGCTGCAAATCGTCGAAGCCGCGGCCAAGGCCGGCGCGCATGCCTTGAAGCTGCAAACCTATACCGCCCAGACCATGACGCTGGACCTGTCCGAAGGTGAGTTTTTCATCAAGGACCCCAACAGCCTGTGGGCCGGTTCGTCGCTGTACGCGCTGTACGAGAAGGCCCATACGCCGTGGGAATGGCACGCGCCGATTTTCGCCCGGGCCAAAGAGTTGGGCATGCTGGCGTTCTCCACACCGTTTGATGACACCGCGGTGGAGTTTCTCGAAAGCCTCGACGTGCCGGCCTACAAGATCGCCAGTTTCGAGAACACCGATCTGCCGTTGATCCGGCGGGTCGCTGCCACCGGCAAGCCGCTGATCATCTCCACCGGCATGGCCAGCATCGCCGAGCTCGATGAAACCGTGCGCGCTGCCCGTGAGGCCGGTTGCAAGGACCTGGTGTTGCTCAAGTGCACCAGCACCTACCCGGCGACGCCAGCCAACAGTAATGTGCGCACCATCCCTCATCTGCGCGAGTTATTTGGCTGTGAAGTCGGTTTGTCCGATCATTCGATGGGCGTCGGAGTGTCCGTCGCCGCCGTAGCGCTGGGGGCGACGGTGGTGGAGAAACACTTTACCCTCGACCGTGCCGCCGGTGGGGTGGACGCCAGTTTCTCCCTGGAACCGGCCGAACTCGCCAGCCTGGTGATTGAAACCGAACGTGCCTGGCAGGCCATGGGCCAGGTGCATTACGGCGTGACCGAGGCCGAGCGCAAGTCTCTGGTATACCGTCGTTCGCTGTACGTCACTCAGGACATGGCCGCCGGTGAGCCTTTCACCGTTGCCAATCTGCGGGCCATCCGGCCTGGCCTGGGGCTCGCCCCAAAACATGCTGAAACCCTTCTGGGCCGCCGCGCCCGACGGGCCATCAAGCGCGGAACGCCGCTGGACTGGTCGCTGGTCGAATAAGCTGTTGTGGGGCTGATTCGGCTAAATAGCGTGACCTGCGAGTCATAACGCGCATCTTCACTGTATTGTATAAAAAGGGGAGATGGCGCCTGGACTGTTTTTAGCCCAGTGATGGCCTTTTATTCTTCCCGCTGTCACCCCGTTGAGGGCGACGTTATTTGTTGTTTGTCGGCGCCCCTCGAATCCTTGCGAGCGGTGGTATTGGGCTGTTTATTATTGGGAAGCCGTAATGATTGGCATAAAGAGCATTGCGAGCTACGTTCCTGTAGCCGGCGTGGACAATTACGCACAAGGTGCAAAATTCGAAAAGGATGAAGAGTTCATCCTGGGCAAGATCGGTTCGGCTTTCCTGCCGCGTAAAGATGCAGGGCAAGAAACTTCGGACCTGTGTGTCGAAGCAGTCAACGCGCTGTTCGCCAACAATCCAGAATTGAAGCGTGAAGCCATCGACGTGCTGATCGTCGTGACCCAGAACGGTGACGAAGAAGGTCTGCCACACACCGCCGCCATCGTTCAGGACAAACTGGGCCTGCCGACGACAGTGGCTGCGTTCGATATTTCCCTGGGCTGCTCCGGTTACGTCTACGGCATCTACGCCATCAAGGGTTTCATGGAAGCTGCGGGCCTGAAGAATGGCTTGCTGGTGACCGCCGATCCGTACTCCAAGATCGTCGACCCGGAAGACCGCAATACCACCATGCTGTTCGGCGATGCCGCCACTGCCACCTGGATGGGCGAAGACGCGCCATGGCAGTTGGGCAAGGCCAAGTTCGGCACCGACGGTTCCGGCGCGCCGCACCTGAAGGTCACCGATGGCGTGTTCTTCATGAATGGCCGTCAGGTGTTCAACTTTGCGTTGCTCAAAGTGCCGGCGCATTTGCATGAGTTGCTCGCTGACTCGGGGCTGACGGCCGACGATATCGATGCCTTCTGCATTCACCAGGGCAGTGCAGCCATTGTCGACGCCGTGGCGCGGCGGTTCGAGGGTGAGCCAGAGAAGTTCATCAAGGACATGGTCGAAACCGGTAATACCGTGTCGTCGAGCATTCCGTTGCTGCTGGAAAAACACGTGCTCGATTCCAAGTGGAAGCGTGTGGCGCTCAGCGGTTTCGGTGTTGGTTTGTCTTGGGGTTCGGCGATCATCTATCGCCCTTGAACCTGGGCTTTTTAGTCAAAGAAAGCCAGGCACAAAAAAGCGCTCAAGGTGTAACCTTGAGCGCTATTTTTTTGCCCGAATTAAAAGCGAGGCTCCATGAGCGAGTTCTTTGAGCGCAATGCCGAGGTCATACAGCGCCGCTGGCCGCTGCTGTCTGCGCGGTTGCTGGTTGAAGACGCGAGCCTGTTGCGGGCTGATCTGGTCGAAGGCCTGGGCTCGACGTTGAGCATCAACGGCATCCAGCTGACCAGTCGTCACGACCGCACCCGCGAAGCCAGGCTTCAGGCCGACAGCCTGCCAGTCGACAGCCCCGTGGTGCATGTCTACGGCACCGGGCTTGGCGATCTGCAGATAGAGCTACTGCAGCGCGCCGGGCTTGAGCGTTTATACGTGCACATCCTCAACGGTGCGGTGTTTGCGCTGGTGCTGCAACTGCTCGATCAACAGCAGTGGCTCAGCGATCCGCGAGTCGAATTGCTGTATGCCGGCGATCTGGCAGAAATCCAGCTGCCGTTCTTCGCGTTGCCGGCTGAACAGGTGCTGGCCGATGACTTCAATGCGAAGATCCGTGACCGCTTGATCAGCGAAATACATTTGAGCTTCAACAATCGTGAGTTCTGCTCCGATGATCCGCAGATCATCGAACGTTTGCAGATCAGTCTTCCTTTGCTGCGAAATGATCGAGACGTCGCTGAATTGTTTGCGACCCAAGTGGGTCGGGATATCTATGTCATCGCGACAGGTCCTAGCCTGGAGCAGCATTTTCAACAAATGCGGGAAATCCGCGAGCAAACCCCGAGGCCCTTGTTCATTTGTGTCGACACCGCCTATCGACCATTGTTGGAGCAGGGCATCAAACCTGATGTGGTAGTCACCCTCGATGTGAAAATCACCGCACGTCATTTGCCTGCGCAAGACTCTGCTGGTACCCGGCTGGTCTACTTTCCTATGACCGACTGCTCAGTGCTTGAGGCCTGGCAGGGCACTCGTTATGTTGGCTATTCCGCCAGTCCGATCTACAGCCAGGTGCGGCAGCAGATTCCGCGGGCCGAGTTGTTTGTCGGCGGCAGCGTGATTCATCCGGCAATCGACCTGGCGGTCAAGATGGGCAGCACCTGCATTACCCTGTTCGGGGCCGACTTTGCCTTCCCGATGAACAAGACCCACGCCGGCTGGAAGGACGGCGATCTGGGGCCTCAATTGGGAGTCGCCAGGCATTGGGTGCTGGACGGCAATGGGCAGCGCATCAAGACACAACTCAACTTCCGCAGCTATCTGTGCGAGGTGGAGCGCTACATCGCTGGCCACCCTCAGGTGCGTTTCTTCAACAGCAGCCGGGCGGGCGCCATGATCGCCGGCACCGCTTTCAATTCAGAGTTTGTGCAATGAGTCAGGCCATCGCGTTTGTTTTCGGCGCCGAACAGTGCGCCTCTTTGTTTCGACTTGGGCGGGATGTCGAGGGGGCCGTGGCGATGGTCGAATTGTTCGGCCAATGCATGTCGACGTTCGATGGGGCGCAAGCCCCGGTGCGACAGCAATGGGCGCAGACGCTCATGACCATGCTCGACTGTCAGGAGCGCCAGGACTGGTTGAGTCTGGCCGACTATCTGGAATATGAAGTGGTCGCGTTGTTGAAAAGAGTTGAAGAGCGCTAAACAAGAGCTGTCGATTCTGCTTCCCCTTCCTCCTTTAGCGCCGCAACTGTGAGCCCTGTCACAGTCTGCGGTGCTTTTCTGGCGTCATTTTTTCATCCCGTCTGCCCGCTAGCCCTTGGTTTATCTGGGGATGGCAGTGTGATGGCAAATATTTTCAAAAATCCCCTCAAGCAACACCCAAACCCGACGATAACTATTACGAAGGTTCTCTAGGCCACACCCGGCGGTTGCCAGGGCCGGAAGCCGCAGTACCCAACCAACGAGGATTTCGTCATGGCTTTGACTGTAAACACCAACACCACTTCGCTGACCGTTCAGAAGAACCTGAACCGTGCTTCCGACGCGCTGAGCACTTCGATGACTCGCCTGTCTTCCGGCCTGCGTATCAACAGCGCTAAAGACGACGCCGCTGGCATGCAGATCGCTACCAAACTGCAAACCATGATCACCGGTTCTGCCGTAGCGATCAAAAACGCCAACGACGGTGTTTCGATCACTCAGACCGCTGAAGGCGCACTGGCTGAATCGACCAACATTCTGCAGCGTATGCGTGAACTGGCTCTGCAAGCCACGAACGACTCGAACAGCACCTCTGAACGTGCCGCTCTGAACAAGGAATTCGCTGCGAAGTCCGACGAGCTGACTCGTATCGCTACCTCCACCACTTTCGGCACCAACAAGCACCTGCTGGACGGCTCGGCCGGCACCATGCAGTTCCAGGTTGGCGCAATGACTGGTGCAGACCAGCAGATCAGCGTTGTAATGAGCAGCAGCTTCGCTGCAAGTGCTCTGGGTGTTGATACCGGCACCATCGCAATCTCCGGCACCACCGACGCTGCCGCGCACACTGCTTCCCTGGCCGCAATCGACGCAATCGACACCGCCCTGCAGACTATCAACGACACTCGTGCTGACCTGGGTGCTGTACAAAACCGCTTCCAGTCCACCACCAACAACCTGCAGAACATGGCTGAGAACTCCACTGCCGCTCAAGGTCGTATCCAGGATACTGACTTCGCAGCAGAAACCGCTCAGCTGACCAAGCAGCAAACTCTGCAACAAGCTTCCACCGCAGTTCTGGCTCAGGCCAACCAACTGCCATCCGCTGTACTGAAGCTGCTTCAGTAATAGCCGGGTGAGTTTTGGCGGGAGAGTGCGCTGGTCGTGCTCTCTCGCTTTTTCACTTTAAGGGGTGATGGACATGGATATGAGCGTGAAGCTGAACTTGTCTTATCCGGCTGCGAAGCCAGCGACGACTGTTGCTGATACGCCAGCGGAGAAGCCTCGAGCCGATGCTGCTGCCGTGGCGCCGGTCAAGGATGAAAAGAAAGACGCGGGAACCGAGCAGGACCAACTGAAAATGGCCGTCCAGGAAATTGAAAAGTTCGTTCAGTCGGTCAAGCGCAATCTGGAGTTCTCGATCGACGAGGCTTCAGGAAAAGTAGTGGTCAAAGTGATTGCCAGTGACTCCGGTGAAGTGGTTCGTCAGATCCCCAACGAAGAAGTCCTGAAGCTGGCCAACAGTTTGAATGATGCAAGCAGTCTGTTGTTCAGCGCTAAAGTCTGACAACTGGCACGAAACTTGTTGCTATGTTCTTTTGGGCGTTGTAGTGGTCAAAAGGCCGGCGACACACTGAAAGGGAGAAGCAGATGGCAAGTGTAATTCTACCAGGCGTTGGTCTGGGTTCTGGTATCGATACGGCAGCGATCGTCAAGGCGCTGGTGGCTGCTGATAAAGAACCGAAGCAGAACCAGATCACCAAGCAGGTGACCGCCAACACGGCTTCGATTTCCGCAATCGGGCAGTTGAAGTCCGCGTTGCAGGCCTATCAGACTGCAATGAATAACCTCAACAGCACGACCACGCCAGCCTTTCTGGGTTTTGCTGCGACCTCGTCCGAGACCAAATTCGTCACCGCGACGTCGGACAACACCGCCGTTACCGGTAACTACCAGGTCGTTGTAGATAAGCTGGCCACCAGTTCCAAAGTCGCCACGGCTACTTTTGCCGGCGGCGCCAGCAGTGCTATTCCGACTGGTACGCTGACCATCAGTCAAAATGGCACTGATTACACCGTTGATGTGCCTGCCAACTCCACGTTGCAGACCGTTCGGGATGCAATAAACACCAAGCTGCAAGCCAGCGGTATCACTGCCAACATTGTCAACGATGGCAGTGGATCGCGTATGGTTATCGGCTCGACCACCACTGGCGCGGGCTCGGATATCGTTGTCAGCGGGATCGCCGAGCTGGCGGTCGATGGTACTCAGCCGATGACGGCCGGCAGTGGTGGCTATGTTTCTGCGCTGGCTGTCGACGCGGCCTTCACGGTCGATGGCATGAGCATGACCAGCAAGTCCAACAAGGTTGACAGCGCTGTCAGCGGTTTGAGCTTCACCCTGGTTGCGCCTGGTACATCGACCGTCACTGTGGCGACCAACACCAGCGGGCTGAAGACGTCGTTACAGACGTTCGTCGACGCCTACAACACTCTGGTCAAGACCGTTAACACGCTGACCAAGACCACCAAGGATTCTGATGGCAACCTGACGGTGACCGCTCCGTTGACTGGTGATGCTTCTGCGCGTGCGTTGCTGTCGGCCATACGCAATGAGTTGGTAACTGTACCGGCGGGCTCCACCAGTCAGCTTTCGGTGCTGTCGCAATTGGGCATCAACACCGTACAGGCTGACGGTACGCTGGAGTTCAGCTCTACCAAGTTCACCGCGGCGATGGACGATAAAAAGCTGGGCGGTGAAATCCAGTCGCTGTTTTCCGGTGATACCGGTTTGCTGGCACGCATGAAGACAGCGGTTGATCCTTACGTTACGACCGATGGTCTGCTGGACAAGCGCACGAAAAGTCTCAATGCTGTGACGACCACGCTGTCCAACCAGCAAGCGGCTCTGGACTCGCGGATTGCTTCGTTGACCGAGGCGCTGACCAAAAAGTACAACGCGATGGACACCCTGGTAGGCCAGCTCAAGGCGACCGCGGCCAATATCACGTCGATGTTTGAGGCGATGAACGCCCAGAAAAACAACTCGTAGCATTCCGAGTGACAAAAGCCCGGCAGCTTTTTCAAGCATGCCGGGCTTTTTTGCTTTGGCCTAAAGTTTTTTGACGCGACGTCGATACCCTGAATATACAAACTTTTGAGTTGTGACGAGGTACAGCATGAACCCGATGTTAGCCCTTCGGCAGTATCAGAAGATCGGTGCCCAGGCCCAGACTTCCGAAGCCAGCCCCCATCGTCTGGTGCAGATGTTGATGGAAGGCGGTCTGGATCGAATCGCCCAGGCCAAAGGCGCGATGGAGCGCAAGGAAATTGCCAACAAAGGTCTGGCCATCGGCAAGGCCATTGGCATTATCGGCGGTCTGCGTGAAGGTTTGGATCGTGAGAATTCGGCCGAAACGATCGGTAAGCTGGACAATCTGTATGTCTACATGATTAAGCGCCTGACGGACGCCAACATCCGCAACGACGCTACGATCCTCGACGAAGTCGCCGACCTGCTTCGCACGGTCAAGGACGGTTGGGATGCCATTGCCGCGCCGGGTCCGCAGTTTTAAGGAGATCACCATGAGTCTTGTCTTGCAGCGAATCGAACAGACCCGCGATGCCCTCGTCGGGGCATTGGCCGAGCGCAACTGGGAAGCCATTGGTGAATTGGACCTGGCATGCCGTTCCTGCATGGAAGACGTCTTGAGTGAAGCTTCGGTGGACGAGGCCGCGTTGCGCGACAACCTTGAGGAGTTGCTGGGGGTGTATAAACAGCTTCTGGAGGCGGCGACGGGGGAGCGCCAGGCGATAGTCGACGAGATGTCGCAGATCCACCAAGCGCAGAGCGCGGCAAAGGTTTACCATCTGTTTGGGTAGTTAACCCTCAGTTAATCCAAACATAGTGCGCCATAAATTTGACTGTGCACGGTTTTTTGACTTAACTAGTGGCTGGTTCCAGATTTCAGGCGTCTACAGGCATAACGTGTCTGCAAGCGTCTAGCTTGCCCCTCATTTTGGGCATTGAGTTGACTAGGGAAGTTGCTATTGCATGTGGCGTGAAACCAAAATTCTGCTGATTGATGACGATAGCGTCCGCCGCCGCGATTTGGCGGTGATTTTAAATTTTCTCGGCGAAGAAAATTTACCCTGTGGCAGCCATGACTGGCAGCAGGCGGTCGGCTCTCTGTCATCAAGTCGTGAAGTAATCTGTGTCCTCATCGGGACGGTAAATGCTCCTGGTGCACTTTTGGGCCTGTTAAAGACACTCTCAACCTGGGATGAGTTCCTTCCAGTTTTGTTAATGGGCGATAATTCTTCCATTGACTTGCCGGAAGACCAGCGTCGCCGAGTGCTTTCGACTCTCGAAATGCCGCCCAGCTACAGCAAATTGCTCGACTCGTTGCACCGTGCCCAGGTCTATCGCGAGATGTATGACCAGGCCCGTGAGCGTGGTCGTCACCGTGAACCCAATCTTTTCCGCAGCCTTGTCGGCACCAGCCGGGCGATTCAGCACGTCCGGCAGATGATGCAGCAAGTCGCCGACACCGACGCCAGTGTGCTGATCCTCGGCGAGTCCGGGACCGGCAAGGAAGTGGTCGCGCGTAATCTGCACTACCACTCCAAGCGTCGTGACGCGCCGTTCGTTCCGGTCAACTGTGGGGCGATCCCGGCCGAGTTGCTGGAAAGCGAATTGTTCGGCCACGAGAAGGGCGCCTTCACCGGAGCGATCACCAGTCGTGCCGGGCGTTTCGAGCTGGCCAATGGCGGTACCTTGTTCCTCGACGAAATCGGCGACATGCCGCTGCCGATGCAGGTCAAGCTGCTGCGTGTCTTGCAGGAACGCACCTTCGAGCGCGTGGGTAGCAACAAGACCCAAAGTGTCGATGTGCGGATCATTGCGGCGACCCACAAGAATCTCGAAAGCATGATCGAGATCGGCACCTTCCGCGAAGATCTCTACTATCGCCTGAACGTGTTCCCGATCGAGATGGCGCCTTTGCGCGAACGCGTCGAAGACATTCCGCTGCTGATGAACGAGTTGATTTCGCGCATGGAGCACGAGAAGCGCGGTTCGATCCGTTTCAATTCGGCGGCGATCATGTCGCTGTGCCGTCACGGTTGGCCGGGCAACGTTCGCGAGCTGGCCAACCTGGTGGAGCGCATGGCGATCATGCACCCGTACGGGGTGATCGGCGTGGTCGAGTTGCCGAAGAAATTCCGCTACGTCGATGACGAAGACGAGCAACTGGTCGACAGCCTGCGCAGCGATCTTGAAGAGCGGGTGGCCATCAACGGTCATACCCCGGACTTCACCGCCAATGCGCTGCTGCCGCCGGAAGGCCTGGACCTGAAGGACTACCTCGGCGGTCTGGAACAAGGGCTGATTCAGCAGGCCCTGGATGATGCCAATGGCATCGTTGCGCGGGCGGCCGAACGGCTGCGGATTCGTCGCACCACGCTGGTGGAGAAGATGCGCAAGTACGGCATGAGTCGTCGTGACGGTGATGAACAGGCGGATGATTGACGCCTGTTTTTCAACTCCTTCATTTATAGGCGGTTTTTTTTAGGCACGGGTATTGCTACATCCCTCGCAACGTTCCGTTTAACTGACGGTCAACCATGCGAGAGAGTCCGATGCCCCAAGCCGCCCAGATGTCTCCTGCCCTTGATGCTCCGGGGCAACCGTCGTCCGTAGAGCAGGCAAGCGGGCTTGGCCTTGAGCAGGCGTTTGCGCTGTTCAACCAGATGTCGAGCCAATTGACCGATTCCTACAGCATGCTCGAAGCCCGGGTCACCGAGCTTAAGGGGGAGCTGGCGGTGGTCAGTGCTCAGCGCATGCAGGAGCTGGCGGAAAAAGAACGCCTGGCTAATCGCCTGCAAAATCTCCTCGATCTGTTGCCTGGCGGTGTCATCGTCATCGACGCCCAAGGCATCGTGCGCGAAGCCAATCCCGCCGCAAGCGAACTGCTCGGCCAGCCCCTCGAAGGCGAGCTGTGGCGTCATGTGATTGCCCGATGCTTTGCACCGCGCGAAGACGACGGTCATGAAATCTCCCTCAAGGACGGTCGGCGTTTGTCGATCGCCACGCGCTCGCTGGATGCCGAGCCCGGTCAGTTGGTGCTACTCAACGACCTGACTGAAACCCGTCACCTGCAAGATCAACTGGCTCGTCATGAGCGGCTGTCGTCTCTGGGTCGTATGGTCGCGTCGTTGGCTCATCAGATTCGCACACCGTTGTCCGCTGCATTGCTCTATGCCAGTCATTTGACTGAGCAGGAGTTGCCGGTCGAGACCCAGCAGCGTTTTGCCGGGCGCCTGAAAGAACGTTTGCATGAGCTGGAACACCAGGTTCGCGACATGCTGGTGTTCGCTCGCGGCGAGCTGCCGCTGACCGATCGCGTCACCCCCAAGATGCTGATGCAGTCGCTGCAAGCGGCAGCGCTGACCCATGTTCAGGACCTGCCGATTCGCTGGCAGTGCGACAGTCATGCCGGTGAGTTGTTGTGCAATCGCGACACCTTGGTTGGGGCGATCCTCAATCTGATCGAGAACGCTGTTCAGGCCAGCGCCGGCGATGTTCGTTTGAAGGTTCACCTGTATACCCGCGGCAATAACCTGCGCTTGTGCGTCAGCGACAGCGGCAGTGGCATCGACACGAAGGTGCTGGCGCGTTTGGGTGAGCCGTTTTTTACCACTAAAACCACCGGCACCGGCCTGGGTCTGACCGTGGTCAAGGCGGTGGCCCGTGCTCATCAGGGAGAATTGCAGTTGCGTTCGCGGCCGGGTCGCGGCACTTGCGCGCAGGTGATCTTGCCGCTTTTTTCGGGTGAACAGCCTAGCGCTCAGGGAGTGAAGTGAAGGACATGGCCATCAAGGTTTTACTGGTCGAGGATGACCGCGCGCTACGGGAAGCATTGGCCGATACGCTGTTGCTTGCCGGGCACGATTACACGGCGGTCGGTTCGGCGGAGGAGGCACTGACAGCGGTCGGCGCCGAGGCATTTAACCTGGTGCTCAGTGACGTCAACATGCCGGGCATGGACGGTCATCAACTGCTGGGATTGCTGCGGGCTCGTCAGCCGCAGTTGCCGGTGTTGCTGATGACCGCTCACGGCGCTGTCGAGCGCGCGGTCGACGCCATGCGTCAGGGCGCGGCGGATTATCTGGTCAAGCCGTTCGAACCCAAAGCCTTGCTCGATCTGGTGGCGCGTCACGCACTGGGCAATCTCGGCGCGACCGAGAGTGAAGGGCCTGTGGCGTTCGAGCCCGCCAGTGCGCAATTGCTGGAGTTGGCCGCGCGGGTGGCGCGCAGTGATTCCACGGTGTTGATCTCCGGTGAGTCCGGGACCGGCAAGGAAGTGCTGGCGCGTTACATCCATCAGCACTCTCACCGCGCCAGCCAGCCGTTCATTGCGATCAACTGTGCAGCGATCCCGGACAACATGCTCGAAGCCACCTTGTTCGGTCACGAAAAGGGTTCGTTCACCGGCGCCATCGCGGCGCAGGCCGGCAAGTTCGAACAGGCCGATGGCGGCACGATCCTGCTCGATGAAATCTCCGAAATGCCCCTCGGCCTTCAAGCCAAATTACTGCGGGTATTGCAGGAGCGTGAAGTCGAGCGAGTCGGCGCACGCAAGCCGATCACGCTGGACATCCGAGTGGTCGCCACCACCAACCGTGACCTGGCCGCTGAAGTGGCGGCGGGGCGTTTTCGTGAAGACCTTTACTATCGCCTGTCGGTGTTTCCGCTGGCCTGGCGTCCGCTGCGCGAGCGCACCGCCGACATCCTGCCGCTGGCCGAGCGTCTGCTGGCCAAACACGTCAATAAAATGAAGCATGCCGCGGCGAAGCTCTCGCCCGAGGCGCAGGCGTGCCTGATCAGTTATCCGTGGCCGGGCAACGTGCGTGAACTGGATAACGCGATCCAGCGTGCCTTGATTCTGCAGCAGGGCGGCTTGATCCAGCCGCAGGATTTCTGTCTGGCCGGGCCTGTGGTGTGTGCGCCGTTACCGACATTGGCGCCGACGCCCGTGCGCGCAATAGAAGTCGAAGCCGAATCGGCGGGCGCTCTCGGCGATGACCTGCGGCGCCGTGAATTCCAGATGATTATTGACACCTTGCGCTCCGAGCGCGGTCGTCGCAAAGAAGCCGCCGAGCGGCTGGGCATCAGCCCGCGCACCTTGCGCTACAAGCTGGCGCAGATGCGTGACGCCGGAATGGACGTGGAAGCGTACTTGTTCGCCACGTAACAGGTTGGCAAACAAAAGCACAGGAGAGCTTTTGTTTAGAGCGGCCACGGAGCTGGCACCCTTGTTGCTAACACCTCTGTACCCGCCGAGTGAGTGTCAAAAAATTGCGGGTAGCCAAAGACGTAGCTTCGTCAAAGAGAGAAACCATGAGCCAAGGTATTGAATTCAATCGGTTGATGCTGGACATGCGCTCCATGCAAATGGATGCGATGTCTGCGCCGAAATCGACTGCCGCAGTCCCTGAACTGGGTGGCAGCAGCTTTTCCGACATGCTCGGTCAGGCCGTCAATAAAGTGAACGACACCCAGCAGGCGTCCAGTCAGTTGGCCAGTGCCTTCGAGATCGGTAAAAGCGGCGTCGACCTGACAGACGTGATGATTTCTTCACAGAAGGCCAGCGTGTCTTTTCAGGCGCTGACCCAAGTGCGTAACAAGCTGGTTCAGGCTTACCAAGACATCATGCAGATGCCGGTTTAAGGACGAGATTGAGTCATGGCAGAAGCAATCGCCGATAATGTTCCGGCCAAGGCCACTCCAATAGACGGCAAACCGCCGCTGTTCGGATTGTCCTTCCTGGAAAACCTCTCCGAGATGACCATGTTGCGTCAGGTGGGCCTGTTGGTCGGCCTGGCTGCGAGCGTGGCGATTGGCTTTGCCGTGGTGTTGTGGTCCCAGCAGCCAGACTACCGGCCTCTGTACGGCAGCCTTGCCGGTATGGACGCCAAGCAGGTCATGGAAACCCTGGCCGCAGCCGACATTCCCTATACCGTTGAACCGAACTCAGGTGCCTTGCTGGTCAAGGCCGATGACCTGTCCCGTGCACGGCTCAAGCTCGCGGGCGCTGGTGTCACTCCCAGCGACGGCAACATCGGTTTCGAGATCCTCGACAAGGAGCAGGGGCTGGGTACCAGCCAGTTCATGGAAGCGACCCGTTATCGTCGCGGCCTCGAAGGCGAACTGGCCCGAACCATTTCCAGCCTGAACAACGTCAAAGGTGCCCGCGTGCACCTGGCGATTCCGAAAAGTTCGGTGTTCGTGCGAGATGAACGCAAGCCCAGCGCTTCGGTTCTGGTTGAACTCTATTCCGGTCGCTCGCTGGAGCCGGGCCAGGTCGTCGCCATCATCAATCTGGTGGCGACCAGCGTTCCCGAGCTGAGCAAGTCGCAGATCACCGTGGTCGACCAGAAGGGCAACCTGCTGTCGGATCAGGCGGAAAACTCCGAACTGACCATGGCCGGCAAGCAATTCGATTACAGCCGCCGCATGGAAAGCATGCTCACCCAGCGTGTGCACAACATTCTGCAACCGGTGCTGGGCAACGACCGCTATAAAGCCGAAGTCTCGGCTGATGTGGATTTCAGCGCCGTCGAGTCGACTTCCGAGCAGTTCAACCCGGATCAGCCGGCATTGCGCAGTGAGCAATCGGTCAACGAACAACGCACTGCCAGCAATGGTCCGCAAGGTGTGCCGGGTGCCCTGAGCAACCAGCCGCCATCGCCGGCCTCGGCGCCGCAAACCACCGGTGGCGCCACCGCGTCGGCCGGCATGGTGCAACCAGGCCAGCCGTTGCTCGATGCCAACGGTCAGCAAATCATGGACCCGGCCACCGGGCAGCCGATGCTGGCGCCGTACCCGGCCGACAAGCGTCAACAATCCACCAAGAACTTCGAACTCGACCGTTCCATCAGCCATACCAAACAACAGCAGGGCCGTTTGAATCGCCTGTCGGTGTCGGTAGTGGTGGATGACCAAGTCAAGGTCAATGCGGCCAATGGCGAAACGACTCGTGCGCCGTGGAGCGCCGATGAATTGGCGCGCTTCACTCGTCTGGTGCAGGACGCGGTCGGTTTCGACGCCAGCCGTGGCGACAGCGTCAGTGTGATCAACATGCCGTTCTCCGCCGAGCGCGGTGAAGCGATCGCCGAGATTCCGTTCTATTCCCAGCCGTGGTTCTGGGACATCGTCAAGCAAGTGCTGGGTGTGTTGTTCATCCTGGTGCTGGTATTCGGCGTGCTGCGTCCGGTGCTCAACAACATCACCGGTGGCGGCAAAGACAAGCAACTCGCTGGCCTGGGTAGCGACGTCGAGCTCGGTGGCATGGGCGGCCTGGACGGTGAACTGGCCAACGACCGCGTCAGCCTCGGTGGCCCGACCAGCATCCTGCTGCCGAGCCCGAGCGAAGGCTATGACGCACAGTTGAACGCAATCAAGAGTCTGGTGGCAGAAGATCCGGGTCGCGTGGCCCAGGTCGTGAAAGAGTGGATTAACGCAGATGAGTGATAACCGAGCCGCTGTCGCCAAACTGTCCCGGGTTGATAAAGCCGCGATTCTGCTGCTGTCCCTGGGCTCTACCGACGCCGCGCAAGTGCTGCGCCACATGGGCCCCAAAGAGGTCCAGCGTGTGGGTGTGGCCATGGCCCAGATGGGTAACGTGCACCGCGAGCAGGTCGAACAGGTCATGAGCGAGTTCGTCGACATCGTCGGCGACCAGACCAGCCTGGGCGTCGGTTCCGATGACTACGTGCGCAAAATGCTCACCCAGGCCTTGGGCGAAGACAAGGCCAACGGCCTGATCGACCGGATCCTGCTGGGCGGCAACACCAGCGGCCTCGACAGCCTGAAGTGGATGGAGCCGCGCGCCGTCGCCGATGTGATCCGTTACGAGCACCCGCAGATCCAGGCGATCGTGGTGGCGTACCTCGACCCGGATCAGGCCGGCGAAGTGCTGGGCAACTTCGACCACAAGGTCCGGTTGGACATCATCCTGCGAGTGTCTTCGCTGAACACCGTGCAACCGGCGGCCCTGAAAGAACTCAACCAGATTCTCGAGAAGCAGTTCTCCGGCAACTCGAATGCCTCGCGCACCACCCTGGGTGGCATCAAGCGTGCGGCCGACATCATGAACTTCCTCGACAGCTCGATCGAAGGTCAGCTGATGGACTCGATCCGCGAAGTCGACGAAGACCTGTCCGGTCAGATCGAAGACCTCATGTTCGTGTTCAACAACCTGTCCGATGTCGACGACCGCGGCATTCAGGCGCTGTTGCGCGAAGTGTCCTCGGACGTGCTGGTGCTGGCCCTCAAAGGCTCGGACGAAGGCGTCAAGGAAAAGATCTTCAAGAACATGTCCAAACGGGCGGCCGAACTGTTGCGCGACGACCTCGAGGCCAAAGGCCCGGTGCGCGTCAGCGACGTGGAAACCGCGCAGAAAGAAATCCTCACCATTGCCCGCCGTATGGCCGAAGCCGGAGAAATCGTTCTCGGCGGGAAGGGCGGCGAAGAGATGATCTAAGGTCACTATGTCGTCCAAACATGATGAGTCCAATACCGACCTGATCCGTGCCAAGGACGTCGGTGGTTTCGACATCTGGTCGCTGCCCAGTTTCGACCCGTTTGTGCCGGAACCCGAGCCGGAGCCAGAGCCTGAACCGCCGGAAATGGAAGAAGTGCCGCTGGAAGAAGTCCAGCCACTGACCCTCGAAGAGCTCGAAAGCATTCGCCAGGAGGCCTACAACGAAGGCTTCGCCGTTGGCGAAAAAGAAGGTTTCCACAGCACCACGCTCAAGGTCCGTCAGGAAGCCGAAGTGGCCCTGACGGCCAAGATCGCTGGCCTGGAACAACTGATGGCCAACCTGTTCGAGCCGATTGCCGAGCAGGACACCCAGATCGAAAAGTCGCTGGTCGACCTTGTGCGGCACATCACCAAACAGGTGATTCAGCGCGAACTGGCCATCGACTCGACGCAGATCGAACACGTCATGCGCGAAGCGCTCAAGCTGTTGCCGCTGGGCGTGGGCAACGTGCGGCTGTACGTCAACCCGCAGGATTTCGAACAGGTCAAAGCCCTGCGCGAGCGCCATGAAGAAACTTGGCGCATCGTCGAGGACGAGTCCTTGTTGCCGGGCGGTTGCCGGGTCGAGACCGAGCACAGCCGCATCGACGCCACCATCGAAACCCGTATCACCCAAGTCATGGCCAAGCTGTTCGATCAATTGCACGATCAAGCGCTGCACCCGGCCGCGCCGGACCTGAGCCTGGAGCTGCCGATCGACGAAAAGCCTGTGGTCGCTCCGGTCGAGCCGTCACTGGATGATCCCGATGCGCCTTGATCGCACCAGCTTCGCCAAGCGCCTCGGTAGCTATGCCGAGGCCACGGAGCTTGCCGGTGCGCCAATCCTCGAAGGTCGCCTGCTACGCATGGTTGGCCTGACCCTCGAAGCCGAAGGCTTGCGCGCCGCCATGGGCAGTCGCTGCATGGTCATCAATGACGACAGCTATCACCCGGTGCAGGTCGAAGCCGAGGTCATGGGCTTCTCTGGCAGCAAAGTCTTTCTGATGCCGGTCGGCAGCGTAGCCGGCATCGCCCCTGGTGCCCGTGTGGTTCCCTTGGCCGATACCGGTCGTCTGCCCATGGGCATGAGCATGCTCGGGCGGGTGCTGGATGGCGCCGGTCGCGCACTGGACGGCAAGGGCGGCATGAAAGCCGAAGACTGGGTACCGATGGACGGCCCGACCATCAACCCGCTCAAGCGTGAGCCGATCAGCGAGCCGCTGGACGTGGGCATCCGTTGCATCAACGGTTTGTTGACGGTCGGTCGCGGTCAGCGGCTCGGGTTGTTCGCCGGTACTGGCGTGGGCAAGAGTGTGCTGCTGGGCATGATGACCCGCTTCACCGAGGCTGACATTATCGTCGTCGGGCTGATCGGTGAGCGGGGTCGAGAAGTTAAAGAGTTCATCGAGCACATCCTCGGTGAAGAAGGGCTCAAGCGTTCGGTGGTGGTGGCGTCGCCGGCGGATGATGCGCCGCTGATGCGTCTGCGCGCGGCCATGTACTGCACGCGGATCGCCGAATATTTCCGCGACAAGGGCAAGAATGTCCTGTTGCTCATGGATTCCCTGACCCGTTTCGCCCAGGCCCAGCGGGAAATCGCCCTGGCCATCGGCGAGCCGCCAGCGACCAAGGGTTATCCGCCGTCGGTGTTCGCCAAGTTGCCGAAATTGGTGGAGCGGGCCGGTAACGCCGAAAAGGGCGGCGGTTCGATCACTGCGTTTTACACCGTATTGTCCGAAGGCGACGATCAGCAAGACCCGATCGCCGACTCTGCGCGGGGCGTGCTCGACGGGCACATCGTGCTGTCCCGGCGTCTGGCCGAGGAAGGGCATTACCCGGCCATCGATATCGAAGCCTCCATCAGTCGGGTCATGCCGTCGGTGGTCGGCATCAAGCACTTGAACCACGCGCAGATGTTCAAGCAATACTGGTCGCGCTATCAGCAGAGCCGCGACCTGATCAGCGTCGGCGCCTATGTGCCCGGCGGTGATCGGGAAACTGACGCGGCGATCAATCTGCAACCGGCCATGACCATGTACCTGCGCCAGGGCTTGAACGACAACATCAGCATGGGCGCCAGCGAAGGCCATCTTGCTTCGGTCTTCGCGCCAGCGCCGGGCGGTTAACCGGTCATGGCCCAGAGCCGCGCAGCACGCCTGGCACCGGTGGTGGAAATGGCCGAAAAAGCCGAGAAAACCGCCGTCCAGCGCCTGGGGCACTTCCAGGGTCAGGTTCGTCTGGCGGAAAGCAAACTCGCCGACCTGGAAAACTTCCGTCTGGAATACCAGGAACAATGGATCGTGCGCGGCAGCAGCGGCGTGTCGGGCCAGTGGCTGCTGGGCTATCAGGGCTTTCTTGCACAACTGGGCACGGCCATCGACCAGCAGCGTCAGAGCCTGAACTGGCACCAAAACAACCTGAACAAATCCCGGGAAGCCTGGCAGCAGGCATTTGCCCGGGTCGAAGGCTTGCGCAAACTGGTTCAGCGCTACAGGGATGAGGCGCGGCAACTGGAAGACAAGCGCGAGCAGAAGCAGCTCGATGAACTGTCCCAGCGGTTGCCGCGTCAGGATCCGTATTGAGTCAGGTCGCCCAGGTTATCGTTCTTCGCGGGCAAGCCTCGCTCCTACAAGCGAAGGTGATTTCACAAACCGTACAATTTTTCAGCCTTGCTCCAGCCCCCATCAGGTGCTAAACCTTCTACACGTACGTTCGCCAATGACAAGGAAGCCGTGAAATGTCAGTCGTTACAGAAGTATCTCAGGATGGAAAAAAGCTGACGATTTCGATCGAGGGACGATTCGATTTCGGTCGGCATCAGGAATTTCGCGAGTCCTACGAGCGACTCAACAGTAAACCCGAGTCCATTGTGGTGGACCTGAAGAAAGCCACTTATCTCGATAGCTCTGCGCTGGGCATGCTGCTCTTGCTGCGTGATCACGCCGGTGGCGACAATTCCGATATTCGCGTCGTCAACAGCAGTTCCGATGTGAAGAAGATCCTCGCCATTTCCAACTTCGACAAACTGTTCGACATCAGTTGAGCGTCATGCAGCCGCTCGAGCCGCTGACGATCCTGATCGCCGAAGACAGCGCAGCCGATCGCATGCTGCTGTCGACTATCGTCCGTCGCCAGGGCCATGAAGTGCTGACGGCCGCCAACGGCGCCGAGGCGGTCGAAGCGTTTCGCTCACAACGACCGCACCTGGTGCTGATGGACGCCATGATGCCGGTGATGGACGGTTTCGAGGCTGCGCAGCAGATCAAGGCGCTGGCCGGCGAAACCCTGGTGCCGATCATCTTTTTGACGTCGCTGACCGAAAGTGAAGCGCTGGCCCGTTGTCTGGAGGCCGGGGGCGACGATTTTCTGGCAAAGCCTTACAACCAGGTGATCCTCGCCGCCAAGATCAAGGCCATGGACCGCTTGCGACGTTTGCAAGCCACGGTGCTGGAGCAGCGCGACCTGATCGCCAGGCACCACGATTACCTGCTCAACGAACAACGGGTGGCCAAAGCCGTGTTCGACAAGGTCGCCCATTCCGGTTGCCTGAACGCCCCGAACATCCGTTACCTGCAATCGCCCTATGCGCTGTTCAATGGCGATCTGTTGTTGGCCGCGTTCACCCCGGCCGGCGACATGAATGTATTGCTCGGCGATTTCACCGGTCATGGTTTGCCGGCCGCCGTCGGCGCGATGCCCCTGGCTGAAGTCTTCTACGGCATGACGGCCAAGGGCTACGGTTTGTCCGAAACCCTGCGCGAGATGAACGCCAAGCTCAAACGTATCCTGCCGGTGGACATGTTCTGCTGTGCGACCCTGCTGTGCCTGAGCTTTCAGCGAGGATCGGTGGAGGTCTGGAACGGCGGGATGCCGGACGGCTACCTGCACAGTACCGCCAGCGGTGAACGTATCGCTCTGACGGCACGGCACTTGCCGCTGGGCGTGCTGAGTCCGCAATCCTTTGATGATCGCACTGAGGTGTTCCCGATGGCCGTCGGGGATCGGGTGTTTCTGCTATCTGACGGGGTGATCGATACCTGCGATGCCAATGAGCAATTGTTTGGCGTAGAGCGATTGGAGCAGGTATTTGCAGCCAATCGTCAGCCTGATGCGCTGTTCGAAGAGATCGAACAGGCCCTGCGGGACTTTCGCGGCGAGGCTCGCGATGACGTGAGCATGGTCGAGGTCAGCCTGCTGGAGGCCGCGCAACTGAGTCCGCCGGCGCCGGTGTACTCCGATAGCGGTCAGTCCAGCCCGCTGGACTGGTCGGTGAGTTTCGAGTTCCGTGCCGCCACGCTCAAGCGCTTCAATCCGCTGCCGTACTTGTTACAGTTGCTGCTTGAGGTGCATGGCCTGCGGGCTCAGAGTGGCGCACTCTACAGCGTGATGGCAGAGCTTTATTCCAACGCCCTGGAGCATGGCGTGCTGGGCCTGGATTCGAGTCTGAAGCGCGATGCTTCGGGTTTTGCGCGTTATTATCAGCAGCGCAATGCGCGCCTGGACGAATTGCGCGACGGTTATGTGCGGGTGCATTTGCAGGTGACACCAACAGGCGAGGGCGGTTGCCTGACAGTCCGGGTCGAAGACAGTGGCAAGGGTTTCGATGTGGCGCGGGTGATGGAGCGTCCTGTCGATGATGTCCGTCTGTCGGGACGTGGCGTCAGTTTGATCCGTCAGTTGAGCGATCGTGCGAGCTGGTCCGATAATGGTCGAAGTGCTCGCGTGGAGTTTTTCTGGGCGGCTCAGGCATAATCCCAGGCATTCTTGATCAAAGGAGTGAACAAGTGGACGACACACATCTGGATCGTGGCGTGCTGAGCGCGTTGCAGGAAGTTATGGAGGACGGGTATCCAGAATTGCTTGATACCTTTCTCGCCGACTCCGAAGAGCGCCTAAGCCTGCTGCGAAAAGCTGACGATGCCGATCAGTTGGGCGCCGCTGCGCACAGCTTCAAAGGCAGCAGCAGCAATATGGGCGCTACCCGGCTGGCCGAGCTGTGCCATGAGCTGGAGCAGCGGGCCAAGCAGAAAAGCCTCGAAGGCATTGAAGCGCTGGTCGGAGAAATTGACGGCGAATTCGCTATTGTCCGGCCCCTCTACGAAGCGGAGCGCCAGCGCTCCCTTGCTGAATAAAGCACCCGTCCGGCGCTTTTAGCGGACCGCGAACAAAGCTGGCTCGACCCTTGCAATCAATTTGCTCAACTGTACCTACGATCCCAGTGCAGCGGAGACCGTTTTATGCCCGTTACCCCAAACATTCTTCTTCAGGCCGCCGCTACGGCCAAGGCTCAAGCTGCGACCGCCAATACGCCGGCGCTGACCGCTGAGCCCGGGGACAAGCCCTCCAGCTTCGCTCAGGTCTACGCCAATCAGGCCCAGAACAAACCTACGGCCGTGGCGGACGGATCGGCTAAACCTGCGCGCGACAAAGCGCCGGACAACACCGGCAAAAAGGGCGTGAGCAACGACAAGTCTGCCGCCCCGGAACCGACGGTTGCCGATAACGGCAAATCCTTGCCCGCCGATAAACCGGCGCAGGCTGACGACAAGACGGCCGCGGACGATACGTCCGCAGTTGCCGACACCCCCGTAGCCGATGCGGCACCGGTGGATCCGAGCCTCGATCCGGCCTTGATGCAGGTAGTCGCGCCGGTTGTACAGGCTACCGTGCCGGAAACTCCACCGGTGGTGGCCACTGTGCAATCACCCGTTGAGGTCCCTGCCACAGCCGCCGCTAGCGCGGCAGCGGCGCAGGCGGTTGCGGCTGCGGATCCAGATTTCGACCCCGAAGCCGATCCTCTCGATGCGCTGCCAGCCGTGCGCATGGCGATGGAGCAGGGCGGGCACGTTTCGGCCGCCAGCCAGGCCCAGCCAAAAGCGGCGCCGACCCCGGCTCAAGTCGACGGCGAGCCAACTTCGGCACAAAACTTTGCAGCGGGCATGGCGAGCATGGTAGATGTGCAAGCCGATCAGGACAGCACCAGCCAGGGCGGCGAGAAGGCCTTCAGTGGCCTGATCGATGATGGCCTCAAGGACCTCAAGTCCGCCAGCAGCGATACCCGTGTCGATGATTTCGCCAACCGTCTGGCGGCACTGACCCAGGCGGCAACGCCGAAGACTGCCAATGCATTGCCGGTGAACCAGCCAATCGCCATGCATCAGAGTGGTTGGACCGAAGAGGTGGTCAATCGGGTCATGTACCTGTCCAGCGCCAATCTCAAGGCGGCCGATATCCAGTTGCAACCAGCCGAGCTGGGACGCCTCGATATTCGGGTGAACATGGTGCCGGATCAGCAGACCCAGGTGACCTTCATGAGTGCCCACCCCAGCGTTCGTGAAGCGCTCGACGGGCAAATGCATCGCCTGCGTGACATGTTCGCGCAGCAGGGCATGGGACAGGTCGACGTCAACGTTTCCGATCAGTCCCGAGGCTGGCAGGGGCAGGGGCAGGAGCAGGCTCAACAGGGGCAGGGAGGACGTACCAACGCCAGCGGCGGTCGCCTCGATTCTGTCGATGAAGAACTCCCTGGGGCTGTCGCTGAAGTAGCCGCGAACACCACCAGCGTGATTGGCTCCAGCGCCGTCGACTACTACGCCTGATCAAACGCAGCACCCTATGTGTGGGAGCGAGCCTGCTCGCGATGAGGCAGTAACATTCAACATCGGCGTTGATTGTTACACCGCTATCGCGAGCAGGCTCGCTCCCACATTTGTTTTGTGGTGGCTGATGATCCTTTGCCTCAACTACCTCCCGACACTTCTGGCATAACACTTGCTCTTGCCTTGCCGTGCGACTGTGAAAACCCGAATAGTGACGGATTATTGGCATGGCTAAGAGCGACGCAGCACCAGTGAAAGACCCCGCAACCAAAGGCAAAATCAAGCTGATCATTGTGATCGTCGTGGCCCTGTTGCTGGCGATTGGCTTGTCCGTGGGGGCGACCTGGTTCTTCATGCACAGCGCCCAGAGCAAACCTGTCCCCGAGGCTGAAACTGCCGTGGTCGGCAAGCAGCCGGCGATCTTCGAACCGATGGCGCCGGCTTTCGTGGCCAACTACAACCAGAACGGCCGCCAGCGCTACATGCAGGTGAGCATCACCCTGCAGGGCCGTAATCAGGCCGATCTGGACGCGCTCAAAGTCCACATGCCGGTGATCCGCAATAACCTGGTGATGCTGTTTTCCGGTCAGGATTTCGCCACGCTGGCGAGCCCGGTCGGCCAGGAGATGTTGCGTCAGAAGGCCACGGCCAGCGTCCAGGAAGTGGCGCAGAAAGAGCTGGGCAAAGTGGTGATCGAACAGTTGCTTTTCACTAATTTCGTACTGCAGTAGGAACACGACATGGCCGTGCAGGACCTGCTGTCCCAAGATGAGATCGATGCGCTGTTGCATGGCGTCGATGATGGTCTGGTACAGACCGATAACGCTGCCGAACCCGGCAGTGTCAAAAGCTACGACCTGACCAGCCAGGATCGCATCGTCCGCGGACGCATGCCGACCCTGGAAATGATCAACGAGCGTTTCGCCCGCTACACCCGCATCAGCATGTTCAACATGCTGCGCCGCTCGGCGGACGTTGCCGTCGGTGGCGTGCAGGTGATGAAGTTCGGCGAATACGTGCACTCGCTGTACGTGCCGACCAGCCTGAACCTGGTCAAGATCAAGCCGCTGCGCGGCACCGCGCTGTTCATCCTCGACGCCAAACTGGTGTTCAAACTGGTGGACAACTTCTTCGGCGGCGACGGCCGTCACGCGAAGATCGAAGGGCGTGAATTCACCCCCACCGAACTGCGTGTGGTGCGCATGGTGCTGGAACAGGC
Organism: Pseudomonas cucumis; assembly: GCF_030687935.1. Taxonomy (GTDB): domain Bacteria; phylum Pseudomonadota; class Gammaproteobacteria; order Pseudomonadales; family Pseudomonadaceae; genus Aquipseudomonas; species Aquipseudomonas cucumis. The sequence continues at coordinate 1,769,277 of NZ_CP117454.1, forward strand.
CTTCGTCGATCTGAAGGAAGCCTGGCAGGCGATCATGGAAGTGAACTTCGAGTACATCAACTCGGAAGTGAACCCGGCCATGGCCAACATCGTCGGCCCGAGCGAAGCGGTTGTGGTGTCGACATTCCACATCGAACTCGATGGTGGTGGCGGCGACCTGCACGTGACCATGCCGTACTCGATGATCGAGCCGGTGCGCGAAATGCTCGACGCCGGCTTCCAGTCGGACCTCGACGATCAGGACGAGCGCTGGATCAACGCCTTGCGCCAGGACGTGCTGGACGTCGACGTACCGATCGGTGCCACCGTTGCCCGCCGTCAGCTGCGCCTTCGCGACATCCTGCACATGCAGCCCGGGGACATTATTCCGGTCGAGATGCCGGAAGAAATGATCATGCGCGCCAACGGCGTACCGGCCTTCAAGGTCAAGATGGGCTCGCACAAAGGCAACCTTGCGTTGCAGGTGATCGAGCCGATCGAGCGCCGCTGACCGGCGCTCCACCCCCCCTTTTTAATTGACTGCTCTTGATTGAGCAGGTGCCCGCCGAGGACAAATGATGAACGACGATATGAACGCCCAGGACGACCAGGCACTGGCTGATGAATGGGCTGCGGCCCTGGAAGAAACCGGTGACGCCGGGCAGGACGATATCGATGCCTTGCTGGCCGCCGATGCCGCCGGCTCGCCGTCCAACCGTCTGCCGATGGAAGAGTTCGGCAGCGTGCCGAAGAACAACGACCCGGTGACGCTGGACGGTCCGAACCTGGATGTGATCCTCGATATCCCGGTGTCCATTTCCATGGAAGTCGGCAGCACCGACATCAACATCCGCAACCTGCTGCAACTCAACCAGGGGTCGGTGATCGAGCTCGATCGTCTGGCCGGCGAGCCGCTGGACGTGCTGGTCAACGGCACGCTCATCGCCCACGGTGAAGTGGTGGTGGTCAACGAAAAGTTCGGCATCCGCCTTACCGACGTGATCAGCCCAAGCGAACGCATCAAGAAGCTCCGCTGAGTGAAAAAGGTTCTGGGAGGGGTGCGTAGGTTGGCGCTTGGGTTGGCGCTGGCCTTACCATTTGCCGTACTGGCGGCTGAACCGGTGGCGACGGCTGCGACGGCTGCGACAGCGGCGGCTGCGCCGGCCGTCAGCAGTGGGGTGGCCGGGCAATTGACGCAGTTGGTGTTCGGCTTGCTGCTGGTGCTGGGGTTGATCTTCTTCCTCGCCTGGCTGCTGCGCCGGGTCCAGCAGGCCGGGCCGGCCGGCAAGGGCCAGGTGATCGAGCTGATCGGTTCCCGCGCGCTTGGCCCTCGTGATCGTTTGATGCTGGTGCAGGTCGGCAACGAACAGATTCTGCTCGGCCTGAGCCCCGGCACCATCACCGCGTTGCATGTGCTCAAGGAGCCGGTGCAAGTGCCGAGCGGGACTGAAAAAGCGACCCCGGAGTTCGCCCAGCGCCTGTTTGAGTTGTTGGGCAAGGACCAGAAGGATAAGAAGTAATGGGTGCGTTACGCATCGTCTTGACGCTGGCCCTGATGCTGGCCGCGCCGCTGGCGTTCGCCGCCGATCCGTTGTCGATCCCGGCGATCACCTTGGGCACCAACGCCGAAGGCGCTCAGGAATACTCGGTCAGCCTGCAAATCCTGCTAATCATGACCGCGCTGAGTTTCATCCCGGCGTTCGTCATGCTGATGACCAGTTTCACCCGGATCATCATCGTGTTCTCGATCCTGCGTCAGGCCCTGGGCTTGCAGCAGACACCGTCGAACCAGATCCTCACCGGCATGGCGCTGTTCCTCACCATGTTCATCATGGCGCCGGTGTTCGATCGGGTGAATCAGGATGCCTTGCAGCCGTATCTGGCGGAGAAACTCACCGCTCAGGATGCCGTGACCAAGGCGCAGGTGCCGATCAAGGACTTCATGCTGGCCCAGACTCGCAGCAGCGATCTGGAGTTGTTCATGCGCTTGTCCAAACGCACCGACATCGCTACGCCGGATCAGGCGCCGCTGACGATTCTGGTGCCGGCGTTTGTCACCTCGGAGCTTAAAACCGCGTTCCAGATCGGCTTCATGATCTTCATTCCGTTCCTGATCATCGACCTGGTCGTGGCCAGTGTGCTGATGGCGATGGGTATGATGATGCTCTCGCCACTGATTATTTCCTTGCCGTTCAAGATCATGCTATTCGTGCTGGTGGATGGCTGGGCGTTGATCATCGGCACCTTGGCGAGCAGCTTCGGCGGTGTTTCACCATGACGCCGGAAGTTGCCGTAGACATCTTTCGCGAAGCGCTGTGGCTGACCACCATGATGGTGGCCGTGCTGGTGATTCCGAGCTTGCTGGTGGGCTTGTTGGTGGCGATGTTCCAGGCGGCTACCCAGATCAACGAACAGACCCTGAGCTTCCTGCCGCGCCTGCTGGTGATGCTGGTGACGCTGATCGTTGCCGGCCCGTGGCTGGTGCAGACCTTCATGGAATACATTCTGCAGCTGTACCACAGTATTCCTCAGGTCATCGGCTAAGCCATGTCGCTGCTTCAGCTGACCGATACCCAGATCAGCACCTGGGTGGCGACGTTCATGTTGCCGTTGTTTCGCATCGGTTCGTTGCTGATGGTCATGCCGATTTTCGGCACGACACTGGTGCCCACGCGCGTGCGTCTGTACTTCGCCCTGGCGATCACCTTCGTGATCGCTCCCGGTTTGCCGCCAATGCCGCCGGTCAATGCACTCGACCTGAGCGCACTGCTGCTGATCGCCGAGCAAATCATCATTGGCGCGGTATTGGGTTTCTCCTTGCAGCTGTTCTTCCAGGCGTTCGTGGTCGCCGGGCAAATTGTCGCGATCCAGATGGGCATGGGCTTCGCCTCGATGGTCGACCCTACGAACGGTGTGTCGGTGGCGGTGATCGGGCAATTTTTCACCATGCTGGTGACCCTGTTGTTCCTGTCGATGAACGGCCATCTGGTGGTGTTCGAAGTCCTCACCGAAAGCTTCACCACGCTGCCGGTCGGTGGCGGGTTGATGGTCCATCATTTTTGGGAACTGGCGGGCAAACTCGGCTGGGTGCTCGGTGCGGCGCTGTTACTGGTGTTGCCGGCGATCACTGCGTTGCTGGTGGTCAACATTGCGTTTGGCGTGATGACCCGGGCGGCGCCGCAGCTGAACATCTTCTCGATCGGCTTTCCGCTGACCCTGGTGCTTGGGCTGTTCATTGTCTGGGTTGGTCTGGCGGACATTCTCAATCAGTATCAACCGCTGGCCTCCGAGGCTTTGCAGTTGTTACGCGAACTGGCACGGGCGCGCTGAGTCATGGCTGAGAGCGAAAGCGGTCAGGACAAAACAGAAGACCCCACGGAGAAACGTAAAAAGGACTCTCGTGAGAAGGGCGAGATTGCGCGCTCCAAGGAGCTCAATACCTTGGCGGTCATGCTCGCCGGCGCCGGTGCCTTGCTGATTTTTGGCGGAGCCCTGGCCCAGGAGTTGATGGAGCTGATGCGCATGAATTTCTCGCTTTCGCGAGAGGTGATTCTGGATCAGCGCTCCATGGGCACTTATCTGCTGCATTCGGGGCAGATTGCGTTGTTGGCGATTCAACCCGTGATGATCACTTTGCTGCTGGCCGCGCTTATTGGTCCGATCTCCCTGGGTGGCTGGCTGTTCGCGGCCGGCTCCATGGCGCCCAAGTTCAGTCGCATGAATCCGGGGGCGGGCCTGAAACGAATGTTTTCGGCCAAGGCGCTGGTGGAGTTGCTCAAGGCCCTGGCGAAGTTTTTCATTGTGTTATTTGTGGCGTTGGCGGTCTTGTCGGCGGACATCGACGATCTGCTGCGCATCGCCCACGAGCCATTGGACATGGCGATCATTCACAGTCTGCAAGTGGTCGGCTGGAGCACCTTGTGGATGGCCTGCGGGCTGATCATCATTGCCGCGGTCGACGTACCGGTGCAGCTCTGGGAAAGCCACAAGAAGCTTTTGATGACCAAGCAGGAAGTGCGCGACGAGCACAAGGATCAAGAAGGTAAACCAGAGGTCAAGCAACGCATTCGCCAGTTGCAACGCGAGATGTCCCAGCGGCGGATGATGGCCGCGATCCCCGAGGCCGACGTGGTCATCACCAACCCGACCCACTATGCCGTGGCCCTCAAGTACGATCCGGACAAGGGCAATGCGCCGGTGCTGCTGGCCAAGGGTAGCGACTTCCTCGCCCTGAAAATCCGTGAAATCGCCGTGGCCAACAATGTGCTGCTGCTCGAATCGCCGGCGCTGGCGCGTTCGATCTACTACTCCACGGAGCTGGAGCAGGAAATCCCCGGCGGGCTCTATCTGGCGGTCGCTCAGGTACTGGCCTACGTCTACCAGATCCGCCAGTTTCGCGCCGGCAAGGGCAAGCGTCCGGATCCGCTCCAGGATAATTTGCCGATTCCACCGGATTTGCGTCGCGATTCCTGATCGGGGCGCCTTTGCGATGAATGTCAAAAGTCAGGGAATGGCTAGGATATTGTCGATAATCAGATTCGCTCCGTCAGGTTCGACTAGTGCGATCTTACTGGTGCCTTTGTGCCTGAATTCTAGTTTTTTGGCTTGTTTTCATTATCGTTCCCTGGCTCATTTACTTGGCCTATCTCCTTGTCGTTTTCGTCATAAAAAATAAGCGATAAAGCCTTTAAGGGTATTGAAGAACCAAAGGCTGAAAGATGAGGCGTGAGGCATCTTCCATGTCGTCAAAATTTTCAAGTACTTGCTGTTTCAATGATTGGGAGTTCATGTCACATACCCCCTGCTTGTGTAAAAGGATATGAGAGTCAAACAGGCACTGGGTGGGCTGTCTACTATCAGAAACTACAGGTGGGTACTAAAATCCGACAAGCGGCTAGATGTAGGCCAGCCTGTTTAGTCAGGGGGATTGTTTCGAATTTCTGAGCGCGCTTTGTAGGTCAGGGTGGTACCCAGATACGCTCAAGAATGGTCTGCTGATTCCGTCGGATTTATGGCGTGCTTCTTGAGAGATGGATTAGCAGTGTTACCCCGCACTCCGTTTGCCCGGGAGTCCCGCATACCTGTTAGTTTTGACAGTAGACAGTCAGTGCCATCTAGCGCTGTCATACCCATGGGGTTTCACCCAATTTATATCCTTGCTGTGGCGTCTCTGATTGTTTGATACGAGTGTCAAGGATTGGTATTGCATCAGAGTCCTCGAGGAGGCAGTCATGGAAAATCTTGAATATCGTAAACTGCAAGGGATGGAAGTGGAGTTTGTGTCGGGGAGGTTGGAGGAAAATCTTCGCGAACGGGCGATCGGTTACACCGTTACTTTCAATTTGGTTCTGGATTTCACGCATTTTGTGCAGATGGCGAACGTCTACATTCCGAACTATTTGAAAGAGGCAGCTAACGCGATTCGGCCTGAACTGGGAGGGCTGGCTTATCATAATAACTACCGTCCGTTTAATAGTGATGCCGGGACGATCGTCAACAACGCAAAGCTTTTCGAACTCTTCACGAATCGTGATTCATACATGGAGGGCTGGATCGGTGGGGAGATGGAAAGGCGATATAGCAAGCCGGAGTTCACAATAGTTGGTGACAAGTTGTCCATCACGGCACGACAGGACTTTCGCTGGGAAGACGAGGGGCGCCAGATCGAGATCAAAGATCTTGGGATTATCCCCTTTCATTGGGCGCTTACCCTGATAGAACAGCTCGAGAAAGAGTCTGAAAAACTGACGCCTGTTTCGAGGGTGACGCTCATGTACACCCAAGAAGAGTCCGTCGTAATCGACGGTGTCAAAATGCTCAAGGGCGTACGTTACATCAATGGCAAAGCATTGAGTTTTGGTCCAATCACTGACAAACAGGTGCTGACCGCGGGCTAACTTATCAAATGCTCTGTTGTTGCGGTTGCCGAGCACGGGAGACTGTGTCCGGCTGCGCAGCAGTCGTAAAACCCTTGCGGGGACTTTCGAGCGCGCGACCCCGGCTCGAACGCAGCCTCGCAGGCTTGCCAGCTGTTACAAAAGCCCAATAAATCCCTCTATTTCCCGACTCTGCAAAAGTTGGAAGGCTTCTTGCAGTAGCCGCCCTGCGCCTGCTTCAGGCGTCAAAAGTTTGCTTTAAAGGAACGGGGAAAACCGGTGGATCGCTCTCAGTTAATCAACACTGCACGCACAAACGTTGCCGACCTCAGTCGGGGCAATCTGGGTGTGCCGCTGTTGCTGCTGGTCATGCTGGCCATGATGATGTTGCCGGTGCCGCCGTTCCTGCTGGACGTGTTTTTCACCTTCAACATTGCCCTTTCCATCGTCGTGTTGCTGGTCTGCGTGTACGCCCTGCGGCCGCTGGATTTTGCGGTGTTCCCGACCATTCTGCTGGTGGCGACGTTGCTGCGACTGGCGCTGAACGTGGCCTCGACGCGGGTGGTGATGCTCCACGGTCAAGACGGCCATGCCGCCGCTGGCAAGGTGATCCAGGCCTTCGGTGAGGTGGTGATCGGCGGTAACTACGTGGTTGGTATCGTGGTCTTCGCGATTTTGATGATCATCAACTTCGTCGTGGTGACCAAGGGTGCCGGGCGGATTTCCGAGGTGAGCGCGCGTTTCACCCTCGATGCGATGCCCGGTAAACAGATGGCGATCGATGCCGACTTGAACGCCGGCCTGATCGATCAGAACCAGGCGAAACTGCGCCGGATGGAAGTGGCCCAGGAAGCCGAGTTCTATGGCTCCATGGACGGTGCCAGCAAGTTCGTACGCGGTGACGCCATCGCCGGCCTGCTGATTCTGTTCATCAACCTGATCGGCGGCATGGCGGTCGGGATTTTTCAGCATGGCATGACCTTTGGCGATGCCGGTCGGGTGTACGCCTTGTTGACCATCGGTGACGGTTTGGTGGCGCAATTGCCATCACTGCTGTTGTCGACTGCCGCCGCGATCATGGTGACTCGTGCTTCCGGCTCGGAAGACATGGGCAAGCAGATCAATCGTCAGATGTTCGCCTCGCCGAAAGCCCTGGCCGTGGCCGCTGGCTTGATGGCGGTGATGGGTCTGGTGCCGGGCATGCCGCACTTTTCCTTTCTGAGCATGGCCGCCTTGGCGGCCGGGGGCGCTTACCTGTTCTGGAAGAAGCAGAACGCCGTCAAGGTGCAGGCCCTGCAAGAGGTCAAGCGTCAGCAGGAGCTGTTGCCATCGCCGGCCCGCGCCCAGGAAACCAAGGAGCTTGGCTGGGATGACGTGACCCCGATCGACATGATCGGCCTGGAAGTTGGCTACCGCCTGATCCCGCTGGTGGATCGCAACCAGGGTGGTCAGTTGCTGGCGCGGATCAAGGGTGTGCGTAAAAAACTCTCCCAGGACCTGGGCTTCCTGATGCCGACGGTGCATATCCGTGACAACCTCGACCTGGCGCCAAGCGCCTACCGCCTGACCCTGATGGGCGTGATCCTGGCCGAGGCCGAGATTTACCCGGACCGCGAACTGGCGATCAACCCGGGGCAGGTCTATGGCACGCTCAACGGCATTACCGCCAAAGATCCGGCTTTTGGTCTGGAGGCAGTCTGGATCGAAATCAGCCAACGTGCGCAGGCGCAATCTCTCGGTTACACCGTGGTCGATGCCAGTACGGTAGTGGCAACGCACTTGAACCAGATTCTGTACAAGCATTCCAGCGAGCTGATTGGCCACGAAGAAGTCCAGCAACTCATGCAATTGCTGGCCAAAAGCTCACCGAAACTGGCCGAAGAGCTGGTGCCGGGGGTGGTCTCGCTGTCGCAACTGCTCAAAGTCTTGCAGGCATTGCTGGCCGAACAGGTGCCGGTACGGGACATTCGCAGCATTGCCGAAGCCATCGCGAACAACGCCGCCAAGAGTCAAGATACTGCCGCTTTGGTGGCCGCGGTGCGCGTCGGCGTATCCCGTGCAATCGTGCAAAGCATTGTAGGCACTGAGTCGCAGCTGCCTGTGATCACCTTGGAGCCAAGGTTGGAACAAATATTGCTCAATAGTCTTCAGAAGGCAGGACAAGGCTCGGAAGAGGGCGTTCTGCTGGAGCCAAGCATGGCTGAGAAGCTGCAGCGTTCGTTGATCGATGCGGCGCAGCGTCAGGAAATGCAAGGTCAACCGGTGATTCTGCTGGTGGCCGGCCCGGTGCGCGCGATGCTGTCGCGATTCGGTCGGCTGGCAGTCCCGGGTTTGCATGTGTTGGCTTATCAGGAAATTCCTGACAACAAGCAAGTGACCATCGTTGCGACAGTAGGGCCCAACGGCTGAGGTAGTGGTTTATGCAAGTTAAGCGTTTTTTCGCCGCCGATATGCGTCAGGCCATGAAACTGGTTCGTGATGAGCTGGGCGCCGATGCCGCCATCATTGGCAATCGCCGGATCGCCGGCGGTGTCGAGCTGACGGCCGCCCTGGATTACAAATTGTCGGCGTTGGCCCCGCGTGTTCCGAACATGGAACTCGAAGACGAGCTGCGCAAGACCCAATCGCGGATCGTCACCGCCCAGGCCGAACTGAGCCTGCGTGGCGATGGCGAGAGCGACAAGAGCACCAATCGCCAATTGTTCGCCGGCCTGCCGTTGACCGCCGCCGAGCCGCTGATTGAACCGACATTGGCCGAGCCTCGGCGTTCGGCCCCTGCGCCTGCCGCAGCGACCGGCGTTGACCCGCGTGCATTCGATTCGATGCGTTTCGAACTCAACAGCCTGCGTGAACTGATGGAAGTGCAACTGGGTTCGCTGGCCTGGAATCAGTTGCAAGGCAGCCGCCCGGCCCAGGCCAACCTCTGGCGTCGTCTGCAACGCATCGGTCTGTCCGGTCCGTTGTCGCGCGATCTGCTGGCACTGATTACCGACATTGAAGAACCCCGTCAGGCCTGGCGCATGTTGCTCGCGCACCTGGCGCGGATGATCGCCACCCCGGAAGTCGAGCCATTGGAAGAGGGTGGTGTGATTGCGATGGTCGGCCCGGCCGGCATGGGCAAGACCACTACGCTGGCCAAACTCGCCGCCCGTTACGTGCTCAAGTACGGCGCGCAAAACATCGCGCTGGTGAGCATGGACAGCTATCGCATCGGTGCTCAGGAACAGCTCAAGACCCTGGGACGCATCCTCAACGTGTCGGTCACCCACGTCGACCCGGGCCAATCGCTGGTGCAGGCGTTGGAGCCTTTGCTGCGCAAACGCGTGGTGTTGATCGATACCGCCGGCTTGCAGGCCAGCGATCCGGCACTGCGCATGCAGCTCGAAAGCCTGGCCGGACGCGGCATCAAATCAAAAAATTATCTGGTCTTGGCAACCACCAGCCAAAAACAGGTTCTAACCGCTGCTTATCACAGTTACAAACGCTGCGGCCTCGCTGGCTGCATCCTGACTAAACTGGATGAAACGGCAAGCTTGGGTGAGGTGTTGAGCCTGGCCATTAGTCATGAATTGCCGGTGGCTTACCTGACCGATGGCCCGCGGATTCCAGATGATTTGCATCTGCCGCGTCGTCATCAGTTGGTCAGCCGCGCCGTTAGCGTGCAAATGCAGGAAGAACCCAGCGAAGAAGCCATGGCTGATATGTTCGCTGATATTTACCACAGTCCCACCAAGCAGGTTGGCTGAGGTATTAATGAACATTTTTTGTACCTACATGGATGGTCTGCCATGCATTGTTCAGTCGCTGAACGCGCAGCCAGTAATGTGGCCTCCGTCTATGCAAGACAAGGTAAAGAAATAACATGGGCAGCATGCATCCCGTACAGGTGATCGCGGTGACCGGCGGCAAAGGTGGCGTCGGGAAGACTAACGTGTCAGTGAACTTGTCCCTGGCTCTAGCTGAGCTCGGCCGGCGCGTCATGCTGCTGGATGCCGATCTGGGGCTGGCGAACGTCGACGTTCTGCTGGGGCTGACACCCAAACGCACGCTGGCTGACGTGATCGAAGGCCGCTGTGAACTGCGCGACGTGTTGTTGCAAGGGCCCGGCGGCATTCGCATCGTCCCGGCCGCGTCCGGCACCCAGAGCATGGTTCATCTGAGCCCGGCCCAGCATGCCGGCCTGATCCAGGCCTTCAGCGACATCGGCGACAATCTCGACGTATTGGTGATCGACACCGCTGCGGGCATTGGTGACTCGGTGGTCAGTTTCGTGCGCGCAGCGCAAGAAGTTTTGCTGGTGGTGTGCGACGAGCCGACCTCGATCACTGACGCCTACGCGTTGATCAAACTGCTGAACCGCGACTACGGCATGAATCGTTTCCGCGTCCTGGCCAACATGGCGCAGAGCCCGCAGGAAGGCCGCAACCTGTTCGCCAAGTTGACCAAGGTCACGGATCGCTTCCTCGACGTCGCCTTGCAATACGTCGGTGCGGTGCCTTACGACGAAAGCGTGCGCAAGGCCGTGCAGAAGCAGCGTGCCGTCTACGAAGCCTTCCCGCGTTCCAAGTGCGCCCTGGCGTTCAAGGCCATTGCGCAGAAGGTCGATACCTGGCCGCTGCCGGCCAACCCGCGTGGGCATCTGGAGTTTTTCGTCGAGCGCCTCGTGCAACAGACCGCAGGACCCGTCCTATGACAGCCAGTGGCTACAACCTCTACAAGAAGTCGGCACGTGACGCGCAGTACGAGCTGATCGAGCGTTACGCGCCACTGGTCAAACGCATTGCCTACCACTTGCTGGCGCGTTTGCCGGCCAGCGTTCAGGTCGAAGACCTGATCCAGGCCGGGATGATCGGCCTGCTTGAAGTATCCACCAAATACGACGCCAGCAAAGGCGCGAGTTTCGAGACGTACGCGGGCATTCGAATCCGCGGCGCGATGCTCGATGAAGTGCGCAAGGGGGACTGGGCGCCACGTTCGGTTCACCGCAATACCCGCATGGTCAGCGACGCAATTCGCTCGATTGAAGCTAAAACCGGTCGTGACGCTAAAGATCACGAAGTTGCGGCCGAACTCCAATTGAGTCTCGACGATTATTACGGAATTTTGAACGACACCCTGGGCAGCCGGTTATTCAGTTTCGACGATCTGTTGCAGGACGGCGAACACGAAGGGCTGCACGAGGATGGCGCCAGTGCTCATCTCGAGCCGTCACGCGATCTGGAAGATGAACGCTTCCAGGCGGCGCTGGCGGACGCGATTGCCAATTTGCCGGAGCGTGAGCGACTGGTGTTGGCGCTGTACTACGACGAAGAGTTGAATCTCAAGGAAATCGGTGAGGTCCTGGGGGTCAGCGAATCGCGGGTCAGCCAGTTACACAGCCAGTGCGCGGCCCGTTTGCGGGGGCGTTTGGGGGAGTGGCGAGCGCGCTGACAGGCAGTGTGGGGACACTGCGAACGAGGTTGGTACGGCATTTTTCTGCACCAGCCACGGCCCGTTGTAAACCATACAACTGTTGAGTGTTACGCCGAATTGATTGAACGGCGCGTTCAGGTGCTGCGCGCGTTTTAAGACTGCTTGGAGGTCGAATTGGACAAGAATATGAAAATCCTCATCGTTGATGACTTCTCAACGATGCGGCGGATCATAAAAAACCTGTTGCGTGACCTTGGGTTCACCAACACGGTCGAGGCGGATGACGGTATTACCGCGATTCCGGTCCTCAACAGCGGGAGCATCGACTTTCTGGTAACGGACTGGAACATGCCCGGCATGACCGGTATTGATCTGCTGCGCCATGTGCGTGCCGATGAAAAACTCAAACACCTGCCGGTGTTGATGGTCACGGCCGAAGCCAAGCGCGAGCAAATCATCGAAGCCGCTCAGGCGGGGGTGAACGGCTATGTGGTCAAGCCATTCACGGCTCAGGCGTTGAAAGACAAGATTGAAAAGATCTTCGAACGCATCGGTTGATGTGCAAAGCCAGTCCGCCACGGGGGAGCTATGGAGCATAACGAATCTTCACAGGGCGATTTTGAGTCGACCCTGAAAAAACACGCGGTCGAACTGGTCGAAAGCCTTGAAAAAGGCAGGTTCGGCGACGCTGTGCAACTGATCCATGAGCTCAACCAGACCCGTGACCGCGGCCTGTACCAGGAAGTGGGCAAGCTCACCCGCGAGTTGCATAGCGCGATCGTCAATTTTCAGATTGACCCGCACATGCCGCAAGCCGAGGAAGTGTCTCAGATCACGGATGCCACCGAGCGCCTGGGTTATGTGGTCAAGCTGACCGAGGCCGCGGCCAACCGCACCATGGACCTGGTGGAAAACGCCACGCCGCTGATCAACAGCCTGAGCGACGAAGCTCAGGCGCTGAGCACGGATTGGGGACGGTTCATGCGTCGCGAAGTCGGGGCTGAAGAGTTCCGTGAACTGGCCCGGCGGGTCGATGGTTTCCTGACACGCAGCAGCGAAGACAACCGCATCGTGTCGAGCAACCTCAACGACATTCTGCTGGCCCAGGATTACCAGGACCTCACCGGTCAGGTGATCAAACGCGTGACCCAGTTGGTCACCGACGTTGAAAGCAACCTGCTCAAGCTCGTGCTCATGGCCAGTCAGGTCGACCGCTTTGCGGGTATCGAACATGACCGTGAAGCGATGCTGGCTGAAAAAGATCCACAAAAACATCTCTCTCAGGGTGAAGGTCCGCAGATTCATGCCGATAAAAGAGAAGACGTTGTGTCCGGTCAGGACGATGTGGACGATTTGCTATCCAGCCTAGGATTTTAGAGTTTTAGGTTTTTTAGGTTTTTAGACCTGTAGGAGCACCCCCTTAATGAGCTTCGGCGCCGATGAAGAGATCCTTCAGGATTTCCTGGTTGAGGCCGGCGAGATTCTAGAGCAACTGTCCGAGCAACTGGTCGAGCTGGAAAGCCGGCCGGATGATGCGGATTTGCTCAATGCAATTTTTCGCGGTTTTCACACTGTAAAAGGGGGCGCCGGCTTCCTCCAGCTCAACGAGCTGGTGGAGTGCTGTCACATCGCCGAGAACGTGTTCGACATCCTGCGCAAGGGTGAACGACGCGTCGACTCGGAACTGATGGACGTGGTTCTCGAAGCACTGGACGCGGTGAACAGCATGTTCAGCGAAGTCCGCGAGCGCAGCCCGATCACGGCTGCCACGCCTGAATTACTGGCTGCCCTGGCCCGTCTGGCCGAGCCGCAAACCGCCGACGAAGCGGCGCCTGTTGCTGAAGCGGTGCAAGCACCTGCCGCCGAAAGCGAATCAGGCGACATCACCGATAACGAATTTGAACAACTGCTGGACTCGCTGAATGCCGTCAAGGCTCAGGCCGAGGCTCCCGTGGTTGTTCCGCCGCCTGCCGCCGATGTGGCAACCAGCGACGAAATCACCGATGCCGAGTTCGAGTCGTTGCTCGATCAATTGCACGGCAAAGGCCAGTTCGCCGCCGATGCCGTGGTCGCAGCGCCTACCACACCGGCTGCCCCGAAAGCGGCAGGGGACAGCTCCGACATCACCGACGACGAGTTCGAGGCACTGCTCGATCAGTTGCACGGCAAAGGCAACTTTGCCGTCGATGCATTGGAGTCGGCGATTGCTTCGGCTCCGGCCCCGGCTGCGCCAACCGCTAAAGCGGCCGGCGACGATCTGATCTCCGATCATGAGTTCGAATCGCTGCTCGACGAATTGCATGGCAAAGGCAAGTTCACCGAGGTTGGCACTGGCGCAGTGGTTTCTGCTCCTGTCGCCAAGGCGCCAGCACCGGCTGCGAAACCTGTGGCCAAAGCGCCCGAGCCAAAAGTCGAATCGCCGAAACCGGCCGCCGCTGCTGCACCGGCTCCTGCCCGTGCCCCGTCTGCGCCACCACCGGAAAAACCGGCCAGCGAAGCCGAGACCACCGTGCGGGTCGATACCGCGCGTCTCGACGAAATCATGAACATGGTCGGCGAGTTGGTACTGGTGCGTAACCGCCTGGTCCGTCTGGGCCTCAACAGCGGCGACGAAGCCATGTCCAAGGCCGTGTCGAACCTCGACGTGGTCACGGCCGACCTGCAAACCGCGGTCATGAAGACCCGGATGCAGCCGATCAAGAAAGTCTTCGGGCGCTTCCCGCGTCTGGTTCGCGACCTGGCTCGCCAGCTCAAGAAAGAGATCAACCTGGAATTGGTCGGCGAAGAAACCGACCTCGACAAGAACCTCGTCGAGGCCCTGGCCGACCCGCTGGTCCACTTGGTGCGCAACTCGGTCGACCACGGTATCGAAGAGCCGGCTGATCGCGAAGCGATGGGCAAGCCCCGCAGTGGCAAAGTGATCCTGTCCGCCGAACAGGAAGGCGACCACATCCTGCTGTCCATCTCCGATGACGGCAAGGGTATGGACGCTGATGTTTTGCGCGGTATCGCCGTGAAAAAAGGCCTGATGGACAAGGATGCGGCGGACCGTCTCAGCGAGTCCGATTGCTTCAACCTGATCTTCGCGCCGGGTTTCTCGACCAAGACCGAGATTTCCGACGTCTCCGGGCGCGGCGTGGGCATGGACGTGGTGAAAACCAAAATCGCCCAGCTCAACGGCACCATCAATATCTACTCGACCAAGGGCAAGGGCTCGAAGATCGTCATCAAGGTCCCGTTAACCTTGGCGATCATGCCGACGCTGATGGTCATGCTCGGCAACCAGGCGTTCGCGTTCCCGCTGGTGAACGTCAATGAAATCTTCCACCTCGACCTGTCGCGCACCAACGTGGTGGACGGCCAGGAAGTGGTGATCGTGCGGGACAAGGCACTGCCTCTGTTCTACCTCAAGCGCTGGCTGGTCAGCTCCGCCGCTCACGAAGAGCAGCGCGAAGGCCATGTGGTGATCCTTTCGGTGGGCACTCAGCGGATCGGCTTCGTCGTCGACCAGTTGGTGGGCCAGGAAGAAGTGGTCATCAAGCCATTGGGCAAAATGCTCCAGGGAACCCCGGGCATGTCCGGCGCCACCATCACCGGTGACGGCCGCATTGCGCTGATTCTCGATGTCCCGAGCATGCTCAAGCGTTACGCCGCACGGCGTATTTGATTCTGGGGGAGCGGGGCGACTGAGCCTCGCCCCGTCTAACGGAGTGTTTATGGCAGTCAAAGTCCTGGTGGTGGACGATTCGGGGTTTTTCCGCCGCCGCGTCTCGGAAATTCTTTCAGCGGATTCGAATATCCAGGTCGTCGGTACGGCGACCAACGGCAAAGAGGCGATCGATCAGGCGCTGGCCCTCAAGCCAGACGTGATCACCATGGACTACGAGATGCCGATGATGGATGGCATCACGGCGGTGCGGCACATCATGCAGCGCTGCCCGACCCCGGTGTTGATGTTCTCCTCGCTGACTCACGAAGGCGCGCGAGTCACCCTCGATGCGCTGGACGCCGGCGCGGTGGACTTCCTGCCGAAGAATTTCGAAGACATCTCCCGTAACCCGGAGAAGGTCAAGCAACTGCTGTGCGAGAAGATTCTCAGCATCTCGCGCAGTAATCGTCGCGCCAGTACTTACAGCACCCCGGCCCCGGTGGTTGCGCCAGCCCCGACACCTGCGCCTTCGAGCGTCAGCAGCTATGGCAGCAGCGCGCCTGCGCGTCCGGCACCGGCACCGATTCCGGCTCGCACCCATGCAGCGACGCCGTCGTCTCCGGCGCCGAAACGCAAAGCCTACAAACTGGTCGCCATCGGTACCTCCACTGGTGGCCCGGTTGCCCTGCAACGGGTTCTGACGCAGTTGCCGGCCAACTTCCCGGCACCGATCGTGCTGATCCAGCACATGCCGGCAGCCTTCACCAAAGCCTTCGCCGAACGTCTGGACAAGCTGTGCCGCATCAGCGTCAAGGAAGCCGAGGATGGCGACATCCTGCGTCCAGGCCTGGCGCTGCTGGCTCCGGGTGGCAAGCAAATGATGATCGACGGTCGTGGCGCGGTGAAAATCCTGCCGGGCGACGAACGTCTGAACTACAAACCGTGCGTGGATATCACCTTCGGTTCCGCGGCCAAGTCCTACGGCGACAAAGTTCTGGCGGTGGTCCTGACCGGCATGGGCGCCGACGGTCGCGAAGGCGCGCGTCTGCTCAAGCAGGGCGGCAGTGCGATCTGGGCTCAGGATGAAGCCAGCTGCGTGATCTACGGCATGCCAATGGCGATCGTCAAAGCCGAGCTCGCAGACGCGGTGTACAGCCTGGACGATATCGGCCGACACCTGGTCGAGGCGTGTCTCTGATGGATGTACTCAGCCTTATCGGGATCATCATGGCGTTCGTCGCCATCATTGGCGGCAACTACCTTGAAGGTGGTCACCTCGGCGCGTTGGCCAACGGCCCGGCAGCGTTGATCGTGCTCGGTGGGACCGTCGGTGCGGCGCTGCTGCAATCGCCGATGAGCGCCTTCAAGCGCGCCATGCAGATTCTCGCCTGGATTCTTTTTCCTCCGCGCGTGGACCTGGCCGGCGGCATCGATCGCGTCGTGAACTGGAGCCTGACCGCCCGCAAGGAAGGTTTGCTCGGACTGGAAGGGGTGGCCGACGCCGAACCCGACAGCTACTCGCGCAAAGGCCTGCAATTGTTGGTGGACGGCGCTGAGCCGGAAGCGATTCGCAGCATTCTGGAAGTGGACTTCTACACCCAGGAAAGCCGCGACATCGAAGCCGCCAAAGTCTTTGAAAGCATGGGCGGCTACGCGCCGACCATCGGCATCATCGGTGCGGTGATGGGCCTGATCCACGTCATGGGCAACCTGGCCGATCCGTCGCAACTGGGCAGCGGTATTGCCGTCGCCTTCGTCGCCACCATTTACGGCGTGGCCAGTGCCAACCTGATGCTGCTGCCGATTGCCGCCAAGCTCAAATCCATCGCATTGCGGCAGTCGCGTTATCGCGAGATGTTGCTGGAAGGGATCCTGTCGATCGCCGAAGGTGAAAACCCTCGCTCTATTGAGTTGAAGCTTCAGGGCTTCATGGATTGATGGGGGAAATGAACCATGGCACGTCGCAGGCAACCTGAAGAACACGTAAACCATGAACGCTGGCTCGTTTCCTACGCCGACTTCATTACGTTGCTGTTCGCTTTCTTCGTGGTGATGTACTCGATTTCTTCGATCAACGAAGGCAAGTACAAGGTCATTTCCGAGGCGCTGATCGGGGTGTTTACCGACTCCGATCGCGCCCTCAAGCCGATCCCCATCGGCGAAGAACGGCCGAAAACCGTGACCCCGGCCAAGCCGCTGGTCAAGGACAGCGAGCAGGTCGATGCCGGCATCGCCGGTGCCAGCGATCCGCTCAAAAGCATTGCCGATGACATTAGCGCGGCATTCGGCGACTTGATCAGCTCCAACCAGATGACCGTGCGCGGCAATGAGTTGTGGGTCGAGATCGAGCTCAATTCCAGCCTGTTGTTCGGCAGCGGCGATGCCATGCCCAGCGACATCGCCTTCAACATCATCGACAAGGTCGCCGCGATTCTCAGGCCGTTCGACAATCCGATCCACGTCGAAGGTTTTACCGACGATCAGCCGATTCGCACTGCGCAATACCCGACCAACTGGGAGCTGTCCTCAGCGCGTTCGGCGAGCATCGTGCGCATGCTGGCGATGCAGGGTGTAAACCCCGGTCGTCTGGCGTCGGTGGGTTACGGCGAGTTCCAGCCAGTCGCCAACAACGCCACCGCCGAAGGCCGCGCGCGCAACCGTCGGGTGGTATTGGTTGTTTCACGAAATCTCGATGTACGCCGCAGCCTCACCGGTACCGGAACGGCTCATGCACAACCGGATGCCGCGTTGAAGCGGGCTGGCACACAAACTGCACCGGCTCCGGTCAAGTCGCCGGGACGAGAGAGCGCCGTCAATTCTCCGTCACCCGCATTAATACGTTGAGCTATTTCTCGGTCGACCTTTTTGACCGGGAGGAACAATCCGAATGAGAGTCTGGGCAGTCGCCAATCAAAAGGGTGGTGTCGGTAAAACCACTTCCTCCATCGCTTTAGCCGGTTTGCTGGCTGAGGCGGGCAAGCGCGTGGTTGTGGTCGATCTCGACCCGCACGGCTCCATGACCAGCTACTTCGGTTACGACCCCGACAGCCTGGAACACAGCAGTTACGACCTGTTTCTGCACAAGGGCAGCGTGCCGCAAGGCTTGCCCGGTCAGTTGCTGATGCCCACCAGTGACGAACGCATTTCCCTGTTGCCATCGAGCACCGCGCTGGCAACCCTTGAGCGCCAGTCGCCGGGGCAGAGTGGTTTGGGGCTGGTGATCGCCAAGAGCCTGGCGCAGTTGTGGCAGGACTTCGATTACGCCGTGATCGACAGCCCCCCGTTGCTCGGCGTGCTGATGGTCAATGCCTTGGCGGCCAGCCAGCAGTTGGTGATTCCGGTGCAGACCGAGCATCTGGCCGTCAAAGGCCTGGAGCGCATGGTCAACACCCTGGCGATGATCAACCGCTCACGCAAACAGGCGCTGCCGTTCAGCATCGTACCGACCCTGTTCGACCGCCGCACCCAGGCTTCCCTCAGCACCCTTCGCGTGCTGCGCGACAAGTACCCGGAAGAAATCTGGCAAGGCTACATCCCGATCGACACCCGCTTGCGTGACGCGAGCCGGGCAGGGCTGACGCCTTCGCAATTCGATGGCAAGAGTCGCGGCGTTCTCGCCTACCGCGCACTGCTCAAGCACCTGTTGGCCCAGCAACTTGTTCCGCAGGTGGCCTGACATGAACCCAATTATCTCTGTAGGAGCTGCCGCAGGCTGCGATCTTTTGATCTTGCTTTGTGGCGTTCCTGAAATGGTCAGAAGATCGCAGCCTGCGGCAGCTCCTACAGAGGGAGTGTGCCTGTGACTCGGCCGGTGAAGATCACCTCGCGCCCGCAATTGGCCCTTCAGTCTTATCTGGATGGCTTGCTGCAGGACGCGACCGAAGAGCTGTTGCCTGAAGTCGAGGCGCTGCCCGAGGTTGTCGAGGCTGAAGCTGCTCTGGACGAGTTCCAGGCGGCGGTGCTCGAAGAGCAGGCGCGTGATGCGCAGACACCCGCAGTGGCCGCAGCCCCCATCGTCGCGCCAGTGGTGAAAGCACCGGTGACCGTGATCGAAGCGCCGGCACCGATTCTGGCGCCCGTGTCGACGATTGCGCCGTTGCTGCAAGCATTGGTGCCGCCGTTGGTGGAAGTTCATCTGCCGCCGAGCAACACACCGCCGCCGGTGGAAACCGACGGTCGTCCGGCCTGGGCGGCCGAGCCGTTCGAATGCCTGCTGTTCGACGTCGCCGGGTTGACCCTGGCGGTGCCGCTGGTATGCCTGGGCTCGATTTACTCTTTGGCCGGTCACGAGCTGACGCCGTTGTTCGGTCAGCCGGAATGGTTCCTCGGGATCCTGCCGAGCCAGGCCGGTAACCTGAAAGTGCTGGATACCGCTCGCTGGGTCATGCCGGACCGCTACCGCGATGATTTCCGCCAGGGCCTGCAATACGTTATTTCGGTTCAGGGCTATGAGTGGGGGCTGGCGGTGCACCAGGTCAGCCGCTCATTGCGCCTGGACCCGAACGAAATCAAATGGAGAAGTCACCGGGGTCAGCGGCCATGGCTTGCCGGCACGGTGATTGAACACATGTGCGCCTTGCTCGATGTCGCCGAACTGGCCGAATTGATCGCCAGCGGCGGGGCGAAGCACATGGGCGGCAGTAAGCCGAGCCACAAACCGACATAAAAAACACGCATCGGCACTTCAAGTGCCGGTGCACTGAACACACACCGCCAGGGCGGTTTTTTGAGGGGTCAGGGTATGAATGATAAGGCGACAGCTGCAAAGGGTTCCGAAGATCCGATCCTGCAATGGGTAACCTTCAAGCTGGACAACGAAACCTACGGCATCAACGTGATGCGCGTTCAGGAAGTCCTGCGCTACACCGAAATCGCCCCGGTCCCGGGTGCTCCGAGCTACGTGCTGGGCATCATCAACCTGCGCGGTAACGTCGTCACCGTGATCGACACCCGTCAGCGCTTCGGCCTGATGAATGCCGAGATCAGCGACAACACCCGTATCGTCATCATCGAAGCCGACAAGCAAGTGGTCGGGATCATGGTCGACAGCGTGGCCGAAGTGGTTTACCTGCGTCAGTCGGAAATCGAGACCGCGCCGAACGTCGGTAACGAAGAGTCCGCCAAGTTCATTCAAGGCGTGTGCAACAAGAACAACGAACTGCTGATCCTGGTCGAGCTGGACAAGATGATGAGCGAAGAAGAATGGTCGGAACTGGAGAGTATCTGATTGATTCTTGAGGTAGCTGTCATTGTCCTGTTCCTCTTCTGGGCAGGCACGCTGGCGATGTTCCTGGCGTACATCCGCGCCCAGCGGCAGATCGCCACGCAACAGGCCGAGGGCGATGCGCTGCGCGATCAGCGCATCAAGGACCTGGCCAAGCGGGTCGACGACTACCAGAACGGCAACGTGCGCATGGGTGAAGACCTGCACGAACTGCGCGCCGTCGTCGGCCCGTTGCCGGACAAACTGGCTCAGTTGGAACAGCGTGATCCGTCGAGCCTTTCATTCGCCCAGGCCGCGCGTCTGGTGGGGATGGGGGCCAGCGTCGATGAACTGACTCAGTCTTGCGGGTTGACCCAGGCTGAGGCGGAGTTGATGAGCAAGTTGCACAGAAGCAGCTAGAAGCTACGCACTACACACAAAATCAAAGATCGCAGCCTTCGGCAGCTACTACATGGGTTCGTAATTACCTGTAGGAGTTGAAGAAGGCTGCGATCTTTTTATTATGCGCGAATAACCGTTTGTCGGAACTGTCAGAACTGACAGTAGATGCCGTTCTGCGGCACTCAACATACTCAAGATTAAATATATTTTATCGGGAGTGTGAATATGAAATGTCTCTTGTTTTTAACGATATGGTTTGCCGCTAGTGTCAATGCCATGTCCGGCCAGGCATTGGTAACGGACTTGAATGCCAAGTACATGAGTAATGTTGCGCAGTGTTTGAACGGTTTGCCAGCCTACTACTGTTCCGGTATTACCTTGCGGGCGGTAGACTACAGCGCATTTTTCAAATTTTGGGATTATGGGTCAAAAGCAACAACATTGGGCTCAGTGGTCTTCACTTATATCCGAGCCGATATTGGCAGTACAACATTGAATGGTAACAGGAAAAGCGGTTTCATATTAAAAGATCAAACTTCGGCGCTGGCGGAAGGTAAAGCTCTGAACCTGCGTTGTATTTTCCCTTTTCCAACCGAATCGCTTGATGTCCGGGCAGATCACGGGTGTGGATTTGCACCTAAGGCGGTACAACTGGACGCGGATCTTGCCAATTGTGCAAAGTTGGTAGTTCCTGCAATAACGGCTGCTGCCTGGTTGAAAAATTTTCAGGAACATAGTTCATTACCGAAGAATCAGTGTTCGCTGAGCACGATGGTGGCGGGACAGTTCAAGGCCAGCCTCGAAGCGCATGGCCTTGTTGATGCGACCTGGGCGGCTAAACCGATGGAAGTGCTGGTTGAAACCTGGGATAAGAGTAAGCCGGAAAAACTGCCCATTGAGGCGGTGTTTTACGAGGCGTCGGCTCCGGCCAAACTAGTCGATGCGCAGAAATTTCAGCGTGAGTATTATCTGGCAACCTCGTTGTATGTTCCTATTGTCAAATTGAGTCTCGCGGCGACAGATAAGAATGTTTTCAGCTTCTCTGCGGTCGATCAAGTCTTTGGCGAGGCAGTCGCTGAACAGCTGAATGCGCGCTATGAGAATGTCTCGGACAGTTGCGGAGATGCAGCGGCTTATTTGTGTAGTGGTGTTTTGGTTAGGACCACAAAAGCAACGCCGAATTATCACGCGTGGGACCCGAGCGATAATTCGATAGCTCGTAATGGTGTTTCATTTTCTTATCTTCGTCGTGATGTACGCATGGAGAAGCTTTACATTGGTGAAGGTCAGGGATTTGTATTCAAGAGCCTAGAGGTTGCAAATAAAATTGGCTCTTATCCGACACCTGTACGTTGTTCGTTTCCTACGGATGGAGCCACTTCGCATCGAGTGCAGTCGTGCGGTCATCACGATTATTTTCCAAATGCTGGTGAATCCTGCCCGGAAATAGGTGTTAATACACTGGCAAAGTGGAAAGAGCACTTTCACTCAGTAGATATAGGTAATAGATACTTTCATCAGTGTGCACTCGGGCCAAGCAGGGATCAATTTTCGATTTTCCTCCAGGCTCGAAATAATTTTGATGACCTCATCAATCTGAATTGGGCTAACAATGTGGAGATAGCTGCCTGGCCTCCCGGGATCCCAAGACAGTTACCTTTAGAGGCTTTTATTTACGTTCAATCCGCTAATCCTGAGGCGGCCCGTGCCGGTGCTCAATACATGCAGCAGGATTATTTTAATATGACAACTCAGTATCTACCTGTGATCCGTGTAACCTTTGAAGGTGGGCAGGCGAGATTTGATTTTTTTCCAGAAGATCAAGCGCAATGAGTTTCCGGCAGGTGAGGGCTGTGTCGACGGTCTCCTACGGGTATTGAATAAACAGCCAATCCATTAGCGATGGATTGGCTTTTGAGTGCTCCGGCGGCGGAGCTGGGTTACAGCATTACTCTTAACAGCTGTGAAAACATCAGGTTATTTTTCGTGCCGGAACGATGAACGCTGTAGTTGATTAATACCAGCTTTCCCATGTTTTCTTGAATCCAACTCGTAGGAATATCGAACGCCATCGATGAGTTATCTACAATCGGTTTGGTCTCTGTGTCGTGGACAATTGTGCCATGCCAGCGGACTCGAACTGTGTAGCCGGGACCCATGTTAACAAACTTGACAGTCACCTTTTTCCTGTCCACGGAAAGCCTGGGTTCAATCAAGTCAAAATCCTGAGCATCGACGTTCAGCGTTAGCGATTTTGAGATGATGAGCGGGGTGCCGGGCGCGGTGCGAACGCTATAGTTGACGGTTACCAGGCTGCCGATGGAGTCGATGACCTCCAGACGAGGAATTTTGAAGTTCTGCGGTGCCGGAATACCAATCGTCAAGGTTTCCGTATTGTACGTATAGCGGCCGCTTGCCCATCGAGCCCGGACGGTATGACCCTGATCCATGCCGACATAATGTGGGACCTGTATGTTGATATGTGTGCTGTTATAAACGTCGTTGAAGTTTAAACGATCCCCGGCGAAGCCATAGGCTTCGAGCACTTTCGGAGCAGTCAGATTAAGTTCCTTCGGTTCTGCGTTCATGGTTGTCGAACTCCATTCGGAAAGGTGATTGCTCGTTGTACCCGTACACAATCAGGTAGGTGATGTTACAGCGCTACTCTCAGTACTTGGGAAAACATGCTGTGTTCATCGATGCCCGGACGGTTGACGCTATAGTTGATCAATACGGTTTTGCCTTTGTTTTCAACAATCCAACTTTGAGGAATTAAGAACTCTGCGGTGACGCCTGTTTCCAGGTTTTGCCATTCCGTGTAGCGGGTAACCACCCCGGTGATACGTACTCTTGCGTGGTAACCGGTAGCCATTCCAGTGTATCGAATAGTCACCGTCGTCTGATCCGCAGTCAGTCGAGGAGGTGTTAGAACGAATGCTTGAGGATCCACGGCCAGCGGCAATGCCGCAGATCGATGCAAGGGGCCACTGGGAAAGGTACGTACGGTGTAGCTGACTGGAACAAGGCTGCCGATGGCATCAACCACTTCCATGCGAGGGACAATGAAGTTCATCGGTCCAACGTTCTCTACCGTTGTGATTGCGCTGTCATAGGTGATTCGAGGGCCAGCCCAGCGCGCCCGAATGGTTTGCCCGATGGCCATTCCCACATATTGTCGAATCTGAACCGTTACATGCCTCGCATAATAAATATCGACCATTTTCAAACGGTCGCCTTGCGCGCCGTAGGCTTCCAGAACCTTGGGTGGATCGAGGATGATCGTGGTTTTGATGCTTAAGGGTTTAGACTCGGAAACAAGTTTTATTCCTGCACGTTCCACGCGCAGGGTGATGCTGACAGAGCTCTGGTCGCTTTCGTTGGCCCAGGCAAGCAGTATCGGAAACTCCAATGTTCCGCTTCCTGGATATGTCTTGGCTGCCGTCTCGCGTTCACCCCGTCCTTGCCAGTGAACTCGGACTCTGTCGCCAGCGATCAGCCCGATACCGGAAGCGACTACCTGGATATTTGTGACGTATGCAGGATCCAGCACCCCTCCTTGCTCACCTGTCACGGTCGGTGCCGGAATGCGGTTCGCATTTACACTGACTTCAGTGGGAATTGCCCACGGTGCATAGTCATGCGGACGGTTTCCACAGCGGTCGATCACCTGATAGGTAATCGAATGCTTGCCATCACCCGCGCGCTTGATCAGTTGTTCATCGAACTTGATCAGAATGGGATGGTTTTGCGGATCGCTGATTTGCTCGGCAGTGACGGGGTAGTGGATCACCTGCTCTTCATTACCCCATCGTGCGACGATGCGGTCGAACACGGTGATGTTCTGATAAGGCTCGATACGCATGGCAATACCCTGCTTTGCCATCTCACTGTCGACACCATCCTTGATATCCGGAATGAAGATATAACGCAGTCCGGGATGACCTAGTGGTTCAGGTTTGTCGAGAATGCCTCCCGGTAGCGTGCGTTTGATCAAAACGTTGAACTTGAACGAGTCGGCCTCGTTTCCGCTGAGGCGTTTGATACGATAAAAAACCGGGGATGCGCTTCCATCCAGGATATGGTTTGCCGGTAGATGGAAGAGAATTGGTTTGGAAAGCTCTTCGGGCGAATCGATAACCTCCGTGTGGTAGGGGGTTTTGTCGTCATCCCAGAAGAGAAGGCAACTCTGGCCGATCTCCATATCATGCCAAGGATTAACGATGACGAGCAGGTCGGCGTTCAGGGCTTTAGCACCAACGCCGCCATGGTAGCCTTCATCGCCATCTATTGGACTGATCAATTCGGGAATATGTGGAGCACCAAGTGCCAGCGAACTACTGTTCCTAGAGTTGCCATCAGGTTTGGAGGTCAAAGTCATCGGAGCGCTCCTGATAAGGGTAGCGCCGGGATCAAGTTTGTCGACGCTGTCTGCCTATCTGGCGACAACAGCGAGTTGCCTCGCAACTATCAGATCTGACAGTTTCGACGAGCGGTAGACAGCAGTGAGAACCTTGAGTCAGACGAGTCCCAGGTTCAAAAGTCCTCACCGCACTCGGTAATGTCCTTCTCGACCATCGGCGTATCCGGGTTCTGTCCCTCTGGGAACTTCCCCTTCAAATTCCACGCAAACGCAATGATCTCGGCAATCGTGCGATACAACTCCTGCGGAATACTCTCCCCCAATTCCATCCGCGCCAGCAGTTTCACCAGTTCGGCGTTTTCATAGATCGGCACTTCATAATCGCGGGCAATCTGCAGAATGGCTTCCGCCAGTTCCTCATCACCTTTGGCCGTGAGGGTAGGGGCGTGGGTGCCGTCGTATTTGAGGGCGATGGCCTGGCGCGGTGCGGTGGATTCGTTCATGCGGTTTCGTCGACCCAGCGTTGTTCGAGGCGGGTTTGAGGGCCTTGTGGCGGTGTGCCGAGGTGGCAATCCAGATCGCCGACGTTCAGGCCTGAGGCCAGCAGGCGTTCGCGCAGCCCGGCCAGATTGCTTTCGATCAGGCTCGCGGTGTACGGCCGTTCGGCCCACAGCTGACTGGAGAGGCTGCCTTTGATCAGTTGAGCCTGAATCTGCAACGGCCCTAATGGCTCCATATCGAACGCAAGTTCGACGCGCCACAACTGTTGTTTGGGTTCGCGTTCGTCGCGGCGTTCGTGAGGTTGTTCTTTCTCGGGCGCTTCTTCACGCTGGAATTTGACCTGCAATGGCACGATGTCCTGCAGGTTGCGCATGGGGATTTCCAGTTGCCAGGTGCTGAGCAGGCGACCGTCGTCGGTGAGGCCGGTCTGTTCCAGGCTCGACAGTTGATGGCTTTGCAGGCGCGAGACGGCCGCTGCTGCCAAACGTAGCAAGTGCTCCAGATCGCCTTCACCGTCCTGACTTTGCAGCAGGCGCTCGGGGAGCGGGAAACTGGTCGGCAGCGGTTTGGCGCTGACTTGCCCCAGCATGCCGAGAGCGCTGCGCACGAAACCGGGCAGCGCTTGCGCCAGTGTATTGGCGGCGAGGATCGCGTTGAGATTGGTGTTGGCCGGTAGCCCCGGCGTCAGTTGTGCGATGAGCTTGAGCAGATCGCCTTTCATGTCAGGCGTCAGCGTCGGGTTTTGACCGGCGAGGAGTTTCGCTTCGAGGAACAGGCCGCTATTGGCCAACGCCTGGGCCAGGCCTTTGGGCGTGCTCAGTTGCTGAACGTCCGGCAGGCCGGCGAGCAATTTGTCGACGACAGCGCGCAGGTCGCTGGAGGTCTGATCCGATGGCGGCAGGTTTTGCAGGACTTTGAGCAAGCCATCCAGAGAGCCCTGGCGACTTTGTTGGCTGACCAATTGTTGCGTCACCGCCAACTGTTCCTGGCGGTTGCTCAACGGGACGAATTTCAGGGTCTGGGTATCCTGCACCAAGGCGCTCAGCAACGTACCGATACGCAGGGGCGTCGGGCTGTCGATACTCAGCGTGCTGCCGCTCAGCGCGGTGTTAAGCAGGCTCACCATCGAGCGAAACACCGTCGGCTGACCCGGCACCTGCGGCATGACCTGAGAGGTCAGCACTTTGCCTTGCAGCAAGGTGCCGACCGGCAGTTGCGCCGTGTCGATGCGGGTGAGGGTGGCGACGCTGGAGGCGATGGCCTGTTGCACCGTGACCGCCAGACTGCCTGCCGATGGCTGGGTGATCGCCAGGCTGGTGCCCTGGGGCAACGGCTGAGTGCTGGTGGCCTGGACCGTGGTCTGGCGGCCGCTGTCGAGGGTGACTTTGAGCAACAGTTGAAAGGTCTGATCCGCCTGCTTTAGCGAGAGCACTTCAGCCTTGGCGGTTTGCCCAACGGAGATCAGGCCCTCCATCGGCGTCAGCAACTTGAGTAGATCACCACTGACCACCAGCGGACGTGAAGTCGCGGGTGTGGTCTGCGGCAGCGGGAGGATGTTCATTTCGCCTGTCATACGCGGTCACAACCTGAGGAAAATGCACTCTTTAGAGTCGGGCATGGCATGTATAATGCCGCCCGTCTTTCGGGGAGTGGCGAAAACATTGCATTTGTTTGACCTGGCTCCCTAGAACAAGCCGCCAATGCATCTATGCTGCATCTCTTTAGCGGCCGCTCTGCCGCCGACTTGAACCGCAAAAGGCCCGTGATCTCTTGACCAGTCCTGTCCTGCAAACCGTTGCCCTTGCCTGTGAGCGAGACCTTCGGCTGCTCTTCGAAAATCTCGAATTGAGACTGGCCAGTGGCGAAATGTTGCAGATCAGCGGCCCCAACGGCAGCGGCAAGACCAGCCTTTTACGTCTGCTATGCGGTTTGATGCACCCGACCGCCGGTCAAGTATTGCTAAACGGTCAGCCCCTGCACGTGCAACGCAGCGAACTGGCGCGCAACCTGTTGTGGATCGGCCACGCCGCCGGTATCAAAGACCTGCTGACCCCCGAGGAAAACCTCAGTTGGCTCTGCGCCTTGCATCAACCGGCCTCCCATGAGGCGATCTGGCAGGCGTTGACGGCTGTTGGGCTACGCGGGTTCGAGGATGTTCCCTGCCACACCTTGTCGGCCGGTCAGCAACGTCGCGTGGCCCTGGCGCGGTTATATCTGGACAGCCCGCCGCTGTGGATCCTCGATGAGCCGTTCACCGCGCTCGACAAACAAGGCGTGGCGCAACTCGAAGAACACCTGGCTGCGCACTGCGAGCGGGGTGGCATGGTGGTGCTGACCACTCACCACACCCTGACCCGGATGCCGGCCGGCTATCGCGACATTGATTTGGGGAACTGGGCCGTATGAGTGTTTTCGGCCTGTTGGTCGCCCGCGAGGCACGTTTGCTGTTCCGCCGCCCTGCCGAATTGGCGAATCCGCTGGTGTTCTTTGCCATCGTCGTCTCTTTGTTCCCGTTGGCGGTCGGCGCCGGGCCTCAATTGTTGCAAACCTTGTCCCCGGGACTGGTATGGGTGGCAGCACTTTTATCGGTCTTGCTCTCGCTGGACGGGCTCTTCCGCAGTGATTTCGAAGACGGATCGCTTGAGCAGTGGGTCCTTTCGCCGCACCCCCTCCCTATTCTGGTTTTGGCCAAGGTACTGGCACACTGGGCGTTTTCCGGCCTGGCGCTGGTGTTGCTCGCACCCTTGCTGGCGTTGATGCTGGGTTTGCCTGCCGCTTGTCTGCCGGTGTTGCTGCTTTCTTTATTGCTGGGTACACCGGTGCTGAGCCTGCTCGGTGCGGTGGGCGCTGCGTTGACGGTAGGATTGAAGCGCGGTGGCCTGTTACTGGCACTGTTGATTCTGCCGCTGTACATCCCGGTGTTGATTCTCGGCAGTGGCGCCTTGCAGGCGGCATTGCAGGGCATGCCGGCGACCGGTTATCTCTTGTGGCTTGGTAGCCTGACCGCCCTGGCGATAACCCTGACACCTTTTGCAATAGCTGCTGGCCTGAAGATCAGCGTCGGCGAATAATGAGGTCTGATCAAAATTTGATCAGTAAAGACCCTGGCTGCTCGTGACAACGTGCGGCACCCGTGATGGAAATAGCAATGAACTGGACCTGGTTTCATAAGCTCGGCTCGCCCAAATGGTTTTACGGCATCAGTGGCAAATTGCTGCCGTGGCTGAGCGTCGCGGCGTTGCTGCTGATTAGCGTCGGCGTGGTTTGGGGGCTGGCCTTCGCGCCGCCGGACTATCAGCAAGGCAACAGCTTTCGGATCATCTATATCCACGTTCCCGCCGCCATGCTGGCGCAGTCCATCTACGTGATGCTGGCCGTGTGCGGCATCGTCGGGCTGGTCTGGAAGATGAAACTGGCCGACGTCGCCTTGCAATGCGCCGCGCCGATCGGGGCCTGGATGACCGCCGTGGCGCTGGTCACCGGCGCGATCTGGGGCAAACCGACCTGGGGTTCGTGGTGGGTCTGGGATGCGCGACTTACGTCCATGCTTATTCTGCTGTTCCTGTACTTCGGTCTTATTGCGCTGGGCAACGCCATCAGCAATCGTGACAGCGCGGCCAAGGCCTGCGCGGTACTGGCGATCGTCGGCGTGATTAACATCCCGATCATCAAATACTCGGTGGAGTGGTGGAACACCCTGCACCAGGGCGCGACTTTCACCCTCACCGAAAAACCGGCGATGCCGGTCGAGATGTGGCTGCCACTGCTGCTGACGGTGTTGGGTTTCTACTGTTTCTTCGGCGCCGTGCTGTTGCTGCGCATGCGCCTTGAAGTGCTCAAGCGCGAAGCCCGGGCGAGCTGGGTGAAAACCGAAGTGCAGAACAGTCTGGAGGCCGCTCGATGAGTTTCGCTTCATTCGGCGACTTTCTCGCCATGGGCCATCACGGCCTGTATGTCTGGTCAGCCTATGGCATAAGCCTGGCGGTGCTGGCCCTCAACGTGGCGGCGCCGATCCTGGCCCGCAAGCGGTATCTGCAACAAGAGGCGCGTCGTCTGCGTCGGGAGAACGGCAAGTGAATCCGCTGCGTAAAAAGCGTCTTATCATTATTTTCGCGATCCTGATCGGTGTCGGCGCTGCCGTTGGCCTGGCCTTGAGCGCCTTGAAGCAGAACATCAATCTGTTCTACACCCCGACCCAGATCGCCAACGGCGAAGCGCCGCAAGACACACGTATTCGCGCGGGCGGCATGGTCGAGAAAGGTTCGCTGCAACGTTCCGGCGATTCCCTGGACGTGAAATTCATCGTCACCGACTTCAACAAATCCGTAACCATCAGTTATCGCGGCATCCTGCCGGATCTGTTCCGCGAAGGGCAGGGCATCGTCGCCCTCGGCAAGCTCAACGCTGACGGCGTGGTGGTGGCCGATGAAGTGCTGGCCAAACACGACGAGAAGTACATGCCACCGGAAGTGACCAAGGCCCTGAAAGACAGCGGCCAGTCGGCGCCCACTCCTGCGAAAGAGGGTTAATTGATGACTTCTGCTCTCTATAGTTCAGGGCTGTTCATCCCTGAATTGGGCCACCTGGCCATGATCCTGGCGCTGTGTTTCGCGCTGGTTCAAGCCGTGGTGCCGTTGCTCGGTGCCTGGCGCGGCGATCGCTTGTGGATGAGCCTGGCCCAGCCGGCCGCCTGGGGGCAGTTCGCGTTTCTGCTGTTCGCTTTCGGTTGCCTGACTTACGCGTTCATGGCGGACGACTTCTCCGTCGCTTACGTCGCCAGCAACTCCAACAGCGCCTTGCCGTGGTACTACAAATTCAGCGCCGTCTGGGGCGCTCACGAAGGTTCGTTGCTGCTATGGGCACTGATCCTCGGCGGCTGGACCTTCGCAGTGTCGGTGTTCTCCCGGCAATTACCGCAAGTGATGCTGGCTCGCGTATTGGCGGTGATGGGCATGATCAGCACCGGTTTCCTGCTGTTCCTGATCCTGACGTCCAACCCTTTCGCCCGGATCCTGCCGCAGATGCCGACGGATGGGCGCGACCTCAATCCACTGCTGCAAGACATCGGCCTGATCGTTCACCCGCCGATGCTGTACATGGGCTATGTCGGTTTCTCCGTGGCGTTTGCCTTTGCCATCGCCGCGCTGCTGGGCGGTCGTCTCGACGCGGCGTGGGCACGCTGGTCGCGTCCGTGGACCATCGTCGCCTGGGCTTTCCTCGGTATCGGTATTACGTTGGGCTCCTGGTGGGCCTACTACGAACTCGGCTGGGGCGGCTGGTGGTTCTGGGACCCGGTGGAAAACGCATCCTTCATGCCTTGGCTGGTGGGCACGGCGCTGATTCACTCGTTGGCGGTCACGGAAAAACGTGGCGTGTTCAAGAGCTGGACGGTGTTGTTGGCCATCGCCGCGTTCTCGTTGAGTTTGCTCGGGACTTTCCTGGTGCGTTCCGGCGTGCTGACCTCGGTTCATGCCTTTGCCTCCGATCCTGAGCGCGGTGTGTTCATCCTGATCTTCCTGCTGTTCGTGGTCGGTGGCTCGCTGACGCTGTTCGCCCTGCGCGCTCCGGTGGTCAAGAGCCATGTCGGCTTCAACCTCTGGTCTCGGGAAACCCTGCTGCTGGGCAATAACCTGGTGCTGGTGGTGGCCGCTTCGATGATCCTGCTCGGTACCTTGTACCCGTTGATTCTCGACGCGATGACCGGCGCGAAGTTGTCGGTCGGCCCGCCGTACTTCAACGCGCTGTTCATTCCATTGATGGCGTTGCTGATGGTGGTGATGGCGGTTGGCATGCTGGTGCGCTGGAAAGACACCCCGGTCAAATGGCTTATAAGCATGTTGACCCCGGTGTTGCTCGGCAGCGCTGCGCTGGCCGTGGTGGCCGGTGTCGCTTACGGCGATTTCAACTGGGCGGTGCTGGCGACGTTCATGCTGGCTGCCTGGGTGTTGTTGGCCGGTGTGCGGGATATCTTCGACAAGACCCGTCACAAAGGCCTGATCAAAGGTCTGCCAACCTTGACCCGCAGTTATTGGGGCATGCAAATCGCGCATTTGGGCATTGCCGTGTGCGCGCTGGGTGTCGTGTTGTCCAGCCAGAACAGTGCCGAGCGTGATCTGCGCCTGGCGCCGGGTGAGTCCATGAGCCTGGCCGGTTATCAATTTGTGTTCGAAGGCGCCAAGCACTTCGAAGGGCCGAACTTCACGTCCGACAAAGGCACCATCCGGGTGATCCGCAATGGCAAGGAAATCAGCGTGCTGCACCCGGAAAAACGCCTGTACACCGTGCAGAACTCGGTGATGACCGAAGCCGGGATCGACGCCGGTTTCACCCGTGACCTTTATGTCGCCCTGGGCGAGCCGCTGGGCGAGGGCGCCTGGGCGGTCCGCGTGCACGTCAAACCGTTCGTGCGCTGGATCTGGTTCGGTGGGTTGCTCACCGGTCTCGGCGGGTTGCTGGCGGCGCTGGATCGTCGTTATCGGGTCAAGGTGAAAAGCCGCGTGCGTGAAGCGCTCGGCATGACGGGAGCCACCGCATGAGACGTTGGTTGATGTTGTTGCCACTGGCGATTTTTCTGGTGGTTGCTGTTTTCCTGTATCGGGGTCTGTACCTGAACCCGGCCGAGCTGCCTTCGGCGATGATCAACAAACCGTTCCCGGAGTTTTCGCTGCCCTCGGTGCAGGGTGACAAAACCCTGACCAAAGCGGACATTCTGGGTAAACCGGCATTGGTCAACGTCTGGGGTACCTGGTGCATTTCCTGCCGGGTCGAGCACCCGGTGCTGAACAAACTGGCCGAGAAGGGCGTGGTGATCTACGGCGTCAACTACAAGGACGTCAACGCCGATGCCTTGAAGTGGCTGGCCGAGTTCCACAACCCCTATCAACTGGACATTCGTGACGATGCCGGCACCCTGGGCCTGAACCTCGGTGTGTACGGCGCACCGGAAACCTTCTTCATCGACGCCAAGGGCATCATCCGCGACAAATTCGTCGGCGTGATCGACGAACAAGTCTGGCGTGAAAAACTGGCGGCCAAGTATCAGGCGCTGGTCGACGAGGCCAAGCCATGAAGCGCTGGATCGCCGCCGCCCTGCTGGGTTTGAGCATGGCCGGTGTGACCCATGCGGCCATCGACACCTATGAGTTCGCCAAAGAAGGCGACCGCGAGCGTTTTCGCGAGCTGACCAAAGAGTTGCGTTGTCCCAAGTGCCAGAATCAGGACATCGCCGATTCCAACGCACCGATCGCCGCTGACCTGCGCAAAGAGATTTTCCGCATGCTCGGCGAGGGCAAGGACAACCAGCAAATCATCGATTTCATGGTCGACCGCTACGGTGACTTCGTCCGCTACAAACCCGCCCTCAACGCCAAAACCGCACTGCTCTGGTTCGGCCCCGCCGGCCTGCTGCTGGGCGGTTTTGTGATCATCGCCGTGATCGTCCGCCGTCGTCGCGTGCAACGCACTGACAGCCCGGACACGCTTTCTGCCGAGGAGCGCGAGCGCCTCGACCACCTGTTGGATAAAACCAAGAATGATTGATTTCTGGCTCGCTGCAGGCCTGCTGCTCCTGGTTGCCCTGAGTTTTCTGCTGATCCCCGTTCTGCGTGGTCGCCGTGCTCAGCTTGAAGAGGACCGCACGGCACTGAACGTCGCGCTTTATCAGGAGCGCGTGGCTGAGTTGCAGACTCAGCAGGAAGAGGGCGTGCTCAACGCCGAACAGATGGACACCGGCCGCGCCGAAGCTGCCCGTGAACTGCTCGCCGACACCGAAGGCGTCGAGGCGCCGCGCGTGTCGCGTCTGGGCAAGCCGTTGCCATTGCTGGCGGCGATTCTGGTGCCAATACTGGGCCTTGGACTGTACCTGCATTTCGGCGCCAGCGACAAAGTCGAGCTGACCCGCGAGTTCGCCCAGGCGCCGCAGTCGATGGAAGAAATGACCCGTCGCCTGGAGCGTGCGGTCGCAGCTCAACCGGATTCGGCCGAAGGCCTGTACTTCCTCGGCCGCACTTACATGGCTCAGGACCGTCCGGGCGATGCGGCGAAGATCTTCGAGCGCACCGTGGCCCTGGCGGGTCGTCAGCCGGAACTGCTCGGGCAGTGGGCCCAGGCGCAATATTTCGCCGACGGCAAGAAGTGGTCGGACAAGGTCCAGGCTCTGACTGACGAAGCGCTGAAAGCTGATCCTAAGGAAGTCACCAGCCTCGGTTTGCTGGGGATCGCGGCTTTCGAAGGCGAGCGTTACCAGGACGCCATCGACTACTGGAATCGCCTGCTGGCGCAACTGCCGCCGGAAGACCAATCCCGCGTCGCACTGCAAGGCGGTATCACTCGGGCCGCCGAGAAGCTTGAAGCCAGCGGTGGCAAGGTTGCCCAGGCGCCTGTGGCCAAAGCTGCGGCACTGCTCAAAGTGCATGTCGATCTGGCGCCAGAGCTCAAAGCCAAGGTCTTGCCGGGTGACAGCGTGTTCATCTTCGCCCGCGCCATCTCCGGCCCGCCCGCGCCGCTGGCCGCCAAGCGTCTGACCGTTGCCGACTTGCCGGCGACTGTGGAGCTGGGGGATGCCGACGCCATGATGCCGCAGTTGAAACTGTCGAACTTCCCTGAAGTCCAACTGGTTGCGCGTATCTCCCGCGCCGGCCAACCGACTGCCGGCGAATGGATCGGTCGCAGCCAACCCTTGGCCACCAGCACCACCGCGCAGCAAAAACTGACCATCGACAGCCCGGATAAATAACAGGAAACGCCACCATGACCGCCTTCGCTCGTATCACTCTCCTCAGCATGATGGTTTTGGGGCTAAGCGCTTGTGCGGTCCAGGAGTACGAACCCGAACGGCTGCCGCCGATTCCGCCTTCGGGGCCAAGCACCAAACCGCCTCCGCCGACGGTACCGAGTAAACCAAGCACCCCGGTCAAACCGTCAAAACCCGTGCCGCGCACCTCCGCCAGCTTCGCCCCGCCACCGGGGGGCAACAGTCATTGGGACGCGAAACTCGGTGTTTACGTTCTCGATGATCAGACCAATACCTTCTACCGCCAGCGCACCTACTACCGCTGGAACAACGGCTGGAGCCGCTCGATCAGCCCGAACGGGCCGTGGGAAGAGACGAATATCCATGGCGTGCCGAGTGGGTTAGGCAGAAAATTCGGGCAGTGAATGGAAACGGCGATCTGAGGATCGCCGTTTTGCTTTTTGTGCTTTGTGAGAGGCGATTAAAGAATCGCTCGATAGTGGGTCAACGCCTTGCTCGACTGAATCAGGCCTTGGCGCAAGAGCAGATCCAGATAGGTGCCGACATCCATCGGCGGCATCTTTAGCTGTTTGCGTTGCCGTTGTGCTGCTGCGACAACCGCTGCCGGGTCCAGGTCAAAGAGGTTATCGACGAATTCGTCAGGATGCTGCGCCTCGATGCCAAAAGGTCCGAGTGTTTCATCGGGAAAGTCTTTCTGATTAAACGTCACGATGACACTGGCGTTGCAGCGTATGGCGGCAGCCAGAACATGTCGGTCATCGATGTCGGGCAGTGTGAGCCCTTCGATCAGCTTTTCATAACCGGATACGCAAGCATCGGGTACGGCCTGATCCATCAAGTCGGACGTGCGATCCAGTTGCTCTGTTGTCAGGTCCGGGCGGTTTTTCAGCAGATTGCGCTTCCATTCGTTGTGTATCTCCAGTGACCATCGCGCCCTGAAACGTCCGGAGAGCGCGAGCCACATCAGAAAGTCTCTCAAGGGAGCGGGGTACAAAACACATGCGTCATATACAGCAGTAAAAGGGGAGTGCCTCACTCGTATCCTGTCCTTAACGCTTGTGCTTGCTCGGCGAGAAGCGTCATTGCTTGCTCGCTGGCGGTGTCGCGCCGGTTCTTATAGTCCATCAAATCGGCAAAGCGCACACGTCGGTGCTTGCCGGTTTTGTGGTAGGACAACTCGCCGGACTCCAGCAGTTTGATCAGGTGCGGGCGTGAGACATTGAGCAAGTCAGCCGCTTCCTGGGTGGTCAGTTCCGCGTGAACCGGGACGACCTTTACCGCATTGCCTTCTGCCAATGCCGCCAGGATGTCGACCAGCAATCGAAGGGCTGAAGTGGGCAGTTCTACGCTGTGAGCTTCATTCTGCTCGTCGAAAATCTGGATGCGTTGGGTTTCGAATTGAGTCGCGAGATAGGCAGCGAGGGCACGCTGGCCTTCGATAGCGGCCTGAATTTCGCGCGCCATGGGCAGGTTTATCGGTGGGTGGATGACTAAGGACATGATGAAACTCCAACATTCTGAGTAGCGATGCTGGAAGGCTATTCGAATCATACGAAAATCGCAATAAACGAAACCAGAGCTTGTTTAAGGCTCTTTTTCAGCAAGGTCTGGACGTAATCGACAAACGACCGAGCCTTCGTAGGTCCGCTCAAATCAACACCCTGTAAAACAACCGAGCGTCGTGATCCGGATTTTTGTGCTTGAGTAAAAGTAACTCTAGGGTTACTTTTGTTTGGGCCGGAGCAAGGAGGCTGGTGGTGCAGAGCAGGTTATTGATCAAGGAACTGATAGAGGCGGGCTGGGCATTGGATCGGGTCACCGGCAGTCATCACATCTTCACTCACCGTTACAACCCTTACACGATACCCGTCCCTCATCCGAAGAAGGATTTACCGGTCGGGACGGTCAAAAGCATCAGGAGGCGAGCCGGGCTTTATTGCCCGGGAGCCAGTTTGGCAGGAGATCCATAATGCAGTACCCAATCTGTATCGAGTGGGGCGACGAGAACACCGCCATCGGTATTCAGATCCCCGATATTCCTGGTGCCGTTACGGCCGGGGATACGTTTGAAGATGCTTACAACGCGGCGGTCGAAATTGCCCACATCATGCTGCAGGAGATCATGGCAGCCGGGGAGTCAATTCCGATGCCGACCTCAGCGGCTGCGCACCGCGAGAATCCGGAATTTGCCGACATGGGTTGGGGGATGCTGGAACTCGACATCTCGCCGTATCTGGGCAAGACCGAGAAGGTCAACGTGACGCTGCCTGGTTACGTGATCCAGCGCATTGATCGTTATGTGCGAGAGCACAATGTCAAAAGCCGCTCCTCCTTTCTCGCGGATGCGGCGATGGAGAAACTGGTTCGGCATTGAGTGGTATCAGTCGAATCGCCTTCGCGGGCAAGCTTCGCTTCCTGTAGGAGCGAGGCTTGCCGCGAAGCTTTTAGCGTCCTAAGCCGTTGCCAACGAACGCCTCTGCGAAACACTCAAAAACCGCAACAACGCCAACAACGGAAACGCACTACCCACAATCACGATCCACAACCAACCGCCATGCTCATACACCGCGCTGGCCACCGAAGAGCCAAACGCACCACCGACAAAGATGCTGGTCATATACAGCGCATTCAGACGGCCGCGGCTTTTAGCGTCGAGGGTATAGACCGCGCGCTGGCCGAGGACCATGTTCATTTGCACGCAGAAATCCAGCACTACACCCGTCACTGCCAGGCCGATAACGCTGTAGGCCGGATGGATGAAGGCGGGCAGGAAGCTCAGGCTGGCGAATAGCAGGGCCAACAGCGAGGCGATGCGGGTATGGCCGGCATCGGCCAGTCTACCGGCGATAGGAGCGGCAATCGCGCCAATGGCGCCGACCAGGGCGAAGATCGCGATCTGGGTTTGCGACAAGCCATGATTACGCGACAGTTCCAGCGGCACTGCAGTCCAGAACAGGCTGAATGTGGCGAACATGCAGGCTTGGTAAAACGCGCGCTGACGCAACACCGGCTGCTGACGCAACAGCGTCCAGAGCGAACCCAACAACTGGCCATAAGAAGCGCTGTGATCAGGCTGGCGCTTGGGAATGGTCAGGGCCAGCACGATGCTGATTGCCGCCATCAACACCGCTGCGATGACGAACATCGCACGCCAGCCGAAGTGGTCGGCTATTACGCTGGACACCGGTCGAGCCAGCAGAATCCCCAGCAGCAAACCACCCATGATGCCGCCGACTACGCGGCCCCGGGATTCTTCCGGCGCCAGGTGGGCGGCCAGTGGAATCAGGATCTGCACCGACACCGAGCTGAACCCCACCAGCAACGAGATCAACAGAAACACGTTTGGCTGATCGGTGAATGCCGCGCCCAACAAACTGGCAATCGCCACCACGGTGGTGATGATCATCAAGCGGCGGTTTTCCAGCAGATCACCCAGCGGCACCAGGAAGAACAGACCCAGCGCATAACCAATCTGCGTCAGCGAAACGATCAGGCTGGCCATGGTGTCGGTCAGGCCGATGTCTGGCGCGATGAGGCCGATGATCGGCTGGGCGTAGTAGATATTGGCCACGATGGCGCCGCAGCAGAAGGCGAAGAGCAGCACCATGCTTCGGGTCATTGTCGCGGCACCGAGGGGCACCTGAGTCGTTGGATTCATAACGGGTCTCGTTGAACAAGAAGGAATGCGCAGAGGCTAATCGGCTGGCTAGAGCGGCGGAAGAGGGAATAGGCTGATAGTAATCATGCCTCTGAAGAATGATTGAGAGGCCGTTCATTTGGACCGATTGCATGCTCGATTGCAGCGGGCAAGGACGGCGTAACCCCTCCGATGTAATAGCGTGACGTAGGAAAAAGGCGACCTTTGCAGGTCGCCTTTTCATTGGAGTCAGGAATTACTGACCGCTGTAAATCTGATCAAAAACCCCACCATCATTGAAGTGGGTCTTCTGCA
The DNA here is from genome assembly GCF_030687935.1 of Pseudomonas cucumis. Classification (GTDB taxonomy): domain Bacteria; phylum Pseudomonadota; class Gammaproteobacteria; order Pseudomonadales; family Pseudomonadaceae; genus Aquipseudomonas; species Aquipseudomonas cucumis. Next base: position 1,807,363 of record NZ_CP117454.1, read on the forward strand.
CAGTGCGCCAGTCACCAAAGGTCTTCTCCACCGAAAGGAAATCCACTTTCGGGAAGCGATCAGTGTACTTGGCCAATACCGCCGGATCACGCGGACGCAGGTAGTTGGCAGCTGCAATCTCCTGACCTTCCGGCGACCACAGGTACTTCAAATATTCCTCGGCGGCAGCACGAGTGCCTTTTTTCTCGACCACTTTGTCGACCACAGACACTGGCGGCTCGGCCTCGGCGGAAACACTCGGGTAAATCACTTCAAACTGATCACGACCAAACTCACGCGCAATCATTTCCGCTTCGTTTTCGAAGGTCACCAGCACGTCGCCGATCTGGTTGGTCATGAACGTGGTGGTGGCTGCACGGCCGCCGGTATCCAGCACCGGGGCTTGTTTGAACAGTTTGCCGACGAAGGTTTTTGCCTTGTCTTCGTCACCGCCGTTTTTCAGTACATAGCCCCAGGCCGAGAGGTAGGTGTAGCGGCCGTTACCCGAGGTTTTCGGGTTGGGGACGATCACTTGCACGCCGTCCTTGAGCAGGTCCGGCCAGTCTTTCAGGGCTTTCGGGTTGCCTTTGCGCACGATGAACACCGTGGCCGACGTGAACGGCGCGCTGTTGTTCGGCAGGCGCGTGACCCAGTTGTCCGGGACCAGTTTGCCGTTATCCGCCAGAGCGTTGATGTCGGTGGCCATGTTCATGGTAATGACGTCAGCCGGCAGGCCATCGATCACTGAACGTGCCTGTTTGCTGGAGCCGCCGAAGGACATCTGCAGCGTGATGTTTTCGTTGTGCTCGGCTTGCCAGTGTTTCTGAAAGGCAGTGTTGTAGTCCTTGTAGAAATCTCGCATCACGTCGTAGGAAACGTTAAGCAGGGTCGGTGCAGCCTGAGCCACGCTGCCCAAGGCCAGGCCAGCGGCCAGAAGTGAGGCGCCAAAGAGTTTTTTCACTGCGCATTCCTTGTTCTATCAAACATGTTCTATGGAAAGTGTTGGCAATTTGCCGGCGACTATAGCCGGGCTCGCATAGTCCTTTAAAGATTAAAAAGCACTTTGCTTATTCCAGTTTCTTGAACAGCGCATTGCCGCAACGGGAGCAAAATGCTGCGCCGTGTTCGTGACTGTTTTTCTGGCAGGTCGGGCAATCGTGTTGCAGTTGTTCGCCGCGCATGGCGTTGGCCAGTTCCGCGGTGAAAATCCCCGTTGGCACGGCGATGATCGAGTAACCGGTGATCATCACCAGCGACGAAACCACCTGACCCAATGGGGTCCTGGGCACGATATCGCCAAAGCCTACGGTGGTGAGTGTGACGATGGCCCAATAGATGCCTTTGGGGATGCTGGTGAAGCCGTGTTCCGGGCCTTCGATCACGTACATCAGCGTGCCGAACACCGTCACCAGGGTGCTTACACTGAGCAGAAACACCACGATTTTCTGCTTACTGCCGCGCAACGCCGTCATCAAATAGTTGGCTTGCTTCAGATACGGGCTGAGCTTGAGCACGCGGAAAATCCGCAGCATCCGAATGATCCGGATAATCAGCAGGTACTGCGCATCGCTGTAATACAGCGCGAGGATGCCGGGCACGATCGCCAGCAAATCCACCAGCCCATAGAAGCTGAACGCGTAGCGTAGCGGCTTGGGCGAGCAGTACAGACGCAGGCCGTACTCGATGGCGAAAACGACGGTGAAGCCCCATTCGATGTACGCCAGCACATCGGCGTAGTTCTGGTGGACGCTGTCGATACTGTCCAGAACCACGGTCACCAGGCTGGCGAGGATGATCAACAGCAGGATGCTGTCGAAGCGCCGACCGGCCGGGGTATCGGATTGGAAGATGATGACGTAAAGGTCTTCACGCCAGTTTTTATTGCTGTTCATGGAAAACGCCTGAACCAAGAATCAGCGAAGCCTAGGTCGATTCTCCCCGGTAGCGCAAGGCGCGCTGTCCATGGCGGCCTGACGCAACACCCTAATGCCTGCGCGAATCAGCCAGCAGGCGAGGATGAAGGGCGCCGTCAGCGTTGCCAGCCCCAGTGCGGCGAACCCCGGCGTGAGCAACACCGCCAGCAGGATTCCCAACAATGGCAGCCAGGGCTGGCGGCGATTTTGGCTGAAGGCGAGGGCGGCGAGCACGGCGTTGTAGCCGCTTAAACCCTGCAGGGCGGTTGATGTTTCGTGATGCAGCAGGGCGAAACCGAGACCGGCAACGGAGCCGAGCAGCGCCCACAGGAAGGCGCGACGGTCAGCGATCAGCAAACCCGTGGCAATCAGAGTTCCGGCCAGCGGATGACCGAGAAACAGTACCTGACCGAGCCCTTTCAATGACGCGGCGAGCAGGTTGAGTGTGGTCATTTCGATCAGCTGCGCGGGTTGCAGTGGAGCGGCAAACGATAGAAGCAACCAACTTATCGCAACGAAGGGCGCGGTGTAGGCGGGAAGGCAATGATGATCACGGGAATGCTTGAGCCATTGCTGGGTGAGCATCGCGCTCAGGCCCCCAGCGGCAATGATCAGCGGTGGCAACAGCGCTGACCATGGGAAATAAAGGCTCAGCAGCAGACCGAGCAGAATACCGTTGTAGCTGAACAGCCCAGCCTGACGATCAGCCTTGGTATACCCGCGACGTTGCGCGGTGAGCAAACCGGCGACCCCTCCCAGCAACGCACCGCCGAGCAAGGTTGGCGCGCTGAACAGAATCGCCAACAGACACAACAGCCCGCACAGCGGATGGCGCTGGAGAAAGATCTGGCTGAAGCCGTTGAGCAGGGCAGTGGCCCAGTCGGGGCAGTGGGTGTTGAAGTGGTTGGCAGGCATGATGGGGGCAGTCAGTACAGATCGTTCCTACGCTCTGCGTGGGAATGCCTCAATGGACGCTCTGCGTCTGCTCTTGGGACGCGGAGCGTCCCGGGCTGCATTCCCACGCAGAGCGTGGGAACGATCATTGTGAGGGGGGTTAGATTAATGTCTCGATACGCAACGAATTGGTCGACCCCGGCTGCCCGAACGGCACCCCCGCCGTAATCAGCAACGTATCCCCGCGCTGAGCCATCCCCTGCGCCTGGGCGATTTCCAGCGCCGTCGAGCACACTTCGTCCACCTGGCGCAGCCGGTCATTGACCACCGAGTGCACGCCCCACGCCACCGTCAAACGCCGCGCGGTTTGCAGGTTCGGCGTCAGGTTGAGGATCGGCACCGTCGGCCGTTCCCGCGCCGCACGCAAACTCGATGTGCCCGACTCGCTGTAATTCACCAACACCGCCACTGGCAACACGTTGCTGATGCGACGGATCGCACAGCTGATCGCATCGGAAACGGTCGCCTCGGCTTTCGGTCGGCTCACGTCCAGTTGGGCCTGATAGTCGGGGCCGTTTTCCACCTGACGGATGATCTTGCTCATCATCTGCACAGCTTCCAGCGGGTACTCGCCGGATGCGGTTTCCGCCGACAGCATCACCGCGTCCGCACCTTCGGCCACCGCGTTGGCGACGTCAGTGACTTCGGCGCGGGTCGGGGCGGGGGAGAAACGCATTGACTCCAGCATCTGCGTCGCCACCACCACCGGTTTGCCGAGTTGGCGGCAGGTGCTGATGATGTTTTTCTGAATCTGCGGCACGCTCTCGGCCGGGACTTCCACGCCCAGATCACCGCGAGCGACCATGATCGCATCGCTCAATTCGGCGATTTCCCGCAGTTGAGTCACGGCCGATGGCTTCTCGATCTTCGCCATCAAATACGCCTTGTCGCCGATCAGTGCGCGGGCTTCGCGGATGTCTTGCGGGCGTTGCACGAACGACAGCGCGACCCAATCCACCCCCAGCTCCAGACCGAAGCTCAAGTCGCGACGATCCTTGGCGGTCAGGGGGCTCAGATCCAGCACCGCTTGCGGCACGTTGACGCCTTTGCGATCCGACAGCTCGCCGCCATTGAGCACCGTGGTGTCGATAGCGTCGACGTATTTGGTCACCACTCGCAGGCGCAGCTTGCCGTCGTCCAGCAGCAGGTCCATGCCAGGCTCCAGCGCTGCGATGATTTCCGGGTGAGGCAAGTTGACCCGGCGCTCATCGCCCGGCGTCGGGTCCAGGTCCAGACGCAAGGCCTGACCACGATGCAGCTGCACTTTGCCTTGGGCGAATTTGCCGACCCGCAATTTCGGGCCTTGCAGGTCCATCAAAATCCCCAGCGGATAATTCAGCTGGCGCTCGACTTCACGAATCCACTGATAGCGCTGCGCGTGGTCGGCGTGATCGCCGTGGCTGAAGTTCAGGCGAAAGATATTGACCCCGGCCTGCACCAGCTCACGGATGTCGTCGATTCCGTTGGTGGCCGGGCCAAGGGTGGCGAGGATTTTGACCTTCTTATCAGGCGTCATGTTTAGGGCTCTCGAGAATCAGAATGGCGCGCAAGTCGTTGACGTTGGTGCGAGTCGGCTCGGTGACGATCAGCGCGTCCAGCGCGGCGAAATAGCCGTAGCCATTGTTGTTGTCCAGTTCATCGCTGGCGCTCAGGCCGAGGGCGGCGGCGCGGGCGTAACTGCCCGGGGTCATGAGGGCGCCGGCGTTGTCTTCGGAGCCGTCGATACCGTCGGTGTCACCGGCCAGCGCGTAGACGCCGGGCAGGCCTTTGAGGCTGTCGGTCAGGCTCAGCAGGAATTCGGCGTTGCGCCCGCCACGGCCATTGCCGCGAACGGTGACGGTGGTTTCGCCGCCGGACAGAATCACGCACGGTGCTGCCAGCGGCTGGCCGTGCTGGACGATCTGTCGCGCGATGCCGGCGTGGACTTTCGCCACGTCCCGGGATTCGCCTTCCAGGTCGCCGAGAATCAACGGGCTGAAGCCGGCCTGACGGGCTTTCACCGCGGCCGCTTCCAGCGATTGCTGTGGGCGTGCGATCAACTGGAAATGACTGCGGGCCAGGCTCGGATCGCCGGGTTTGACCGTTTCCGATTCCGGGCTTTGCAGCCAGTTGCGCACCGAGACCGGGACTTCGATGCCATAGCGCTTGAGGATCGCCAGCGCTTCGGCGGAGGTGCTCGGGTCGGCCACAGTGGGGCCAGAGGCGATGACCGTGGCGAGGTCGCCCGGTACATCGGAAATCGCATAGGTATAAACCGTGGCCGGCCAGCAGGCTTTGCCCAGACGTCCGCCCTTGATCGCCGAGAGGTGCTTGCGCACGCAATTCATCTCGCCAATGGTCGCGCCGGATTTGAGCAGGGCTTTGTTGATCGACTGTTTGTCGGCGAGGGTGATGCCGGCGGCGGGTAACGCGAGCAGGGCAGAGCCACCGCCCGAGAGCAGGAAGATCACGCGGTCGTCTTCGCTCAGGTTGCTGACCAGTTCCAGCACCCGTTTCGCGACAGCCAAACCAGCCGCATCCGGCACCGGGTGCGCGGCTTCGACCACTTCGATTTTTTCGCACGGGGCGCCGTGGCCGTAGCGGGTCACCACCAGGCCGGACACTTCGCCCTGCCAGCAGCGCTCGACCACCTGGGCCATGGCCGCTGCGGCTTTACCGGCGCCAATGACGATCACCCGGCCGCTGCGATCTTTGGGCAAATGGGCTTCGAGGACGTGCTGCGGATGAGCCGCGTCGATGGCTGTGGCAAACAGCTCGCGCAGCAGTTGTTGCGGATCGACCGACATGGCGGGCTCCCAATTTTATTGTTCTTGGTTTATGCAGATGATCGTTCCCACGCGGAGCGTGGGAACGATCAGTGCCGGGGCAGGGCTTACTTATCGCGAATCGAGAAATTCGCCATGTGTTCCAGGCCCTTGATCAGCGCCGAGTGGTCCCAGTTGCTGCCGCCGATAGCCGCGCAGGTGCTGAACACTTGCTGGGTATTGGCGGTGTTCGGCAAGTTGATGCCCAGTTCGCGAGCGCCGGCCAGTGCCAGGTTCAAATCCTTCTGGTGCAGGCTGATGCGGAAGCCCGGGTCGAAGGTGCCCTTGATCATGCGTTCGCCGTGAACTTCAAGGATCTTCGACGACGCGAAACCGCCCATCAGCGCTTCACGCACCTTGGCCGGATCAGCACCGTTTTTCGAGGCGAACAGCAAGGCTTCGGCGACGGCCTGAATGTTCAGCGCAACGATGATTTGATTAGCCACTTTCGCGGTTTGACCGTCGCCATTACCGCCCACCAGAGTGATGTTCTTGCCCATGGCCTGGAACAGCGGCAGGGCGCGTTCGAACGCATCGGCATCGCCACCGACCATGATGCTCAAGGTCGCAGCCTTGGCGCCGACTTCGCCGCCGGACACCGGCGCGTCGAGGTATTGAGCGCCTTTCTCGTTGATCTTGGCCGCGAAGGCTTTGGTGGCGGTTGGCGAGATCGAGCTCATGTCGATCACGACTTTGCCCTTGCTGACGCCGGCTGCAACGCCGTCGGCGCGGAACAGCACGTCATCGACCTGCGGAGTATCCGGGACCATGACGATGATGAATTCAGCTTCCTGGGCCACTTCTTTCGGGTTCGCCAGCGCGACGGCGCCAGCGGTGATCAGATCGGCAGGCGCGGGGTCGTGGTGTGCCGACAGGAACAGGCTGTGACCGGCTTTCTGCAGGTTCAACGCCATTGGGTGGCCCATGATGCCGGTGCCGATAAATCCGATTTTAGCCATGAGAAAATCCTCTTGTTTTTATTGCTGCTTCAAGCAAATAGGGGGGCTGCTTTTGTGGGAGCTGGCTTGCCTGCGATGCGGGCGACACGGTCTGTCAGACACACCGCGGTGATGCCATCGCAGGCAAGCCAGCTCCCACAGGATCTGTGTCAAATCGCGTTATGGGTTTTCAACCAGCCCAGACCCGCTTCGGTGGTGGTCAGCGGCTTGTATTCACAGCCGACCCAACCCTGATAGCCGATGCGGTCCAGGTGTTCGAACAGGAAGCGGTAGTTGATTTCACCGGTGCCCGGCTCGTTGCGCCCAGGGTTGTCGGCCAACTGAATGTGGTTGATCTCGTCCAGGTGTGCGGCCATGGTGCGGGCCAGGTCGCCCTCCATGATTTGCATGTGATAGATGTCGTATTGCAGGAACAGGTTGGCGCTGCCGACTTGTTCGCGAATCGACAGGGCTTGCGCCGTGTTGTTCAGGTAGAAGCCCGGGATGTCACGGGTGTTGATCGCTTCCATCACCAGTTTGATGCCCGCCGCTTGCAGCTTGTCGGCCGCGTACTTGAGGTTGGCGACAAAGGTCTTTTCCACGGTGGCATCGTCGACGCCTTGTGGGCGAATACCGGCCAGGCAGTTGATCTGGGTATTGCCCAGCACGTTGGCGTAAGCGATGGCCAGATCGACACCGGCGCGGAATTCTTCGACCCGATCCGGCAAGCACGCGATACCGCGTTCGCCCTTGGCCCAGTCACCCGCCGGCAGGTTGAACAACACCTGGGTCAAGCCATTGGCATCGAGCTTGGCTTTGATTTCGGCGGAACTGAAATCGTAGGGGAACAGGTATTCGACACCACTGAAGCCGGCCTTGGCGGCAGCGTCGAAACGGGCAAGAAAATCCTGCTCGGTGAACAGCATGGACAGGTTGGCTGCGAAACGCGGCATGGTGGTCTCCTGTAAATATAAGTCCCTGTAGCAGCTGCCGAGGCACGAGGCTGCGTTGGGTCGCGAAGCGGCCCCCCGACGGCGGTCCTGCGGACACGCAACGCAGCCTCGTGCCTCGGCAGCTGCTACAGGTGTCAGGTCGTGCTTAATCGAGCAACGAAATCGCCGTTGGCGCATCGTTGCCGACCAGCGCCAGGTCTTCGAATTCGTTGACGGCGTTGATCTCGGTGCCCATGGAAATGTTGGTCACGCGCTCCAGAATGATCTCGACGATCACCGGCACCTTGAACTCTTCGATCAGTTCCTGAGCCTTGCGCAGGGCAGGCTGGATCTGACCCGGTTCGAACACCCGCAGCGCCTTGCAACCCAGGCCTTCGGCGACAGCGACGTGGTCGACACCGTAACCGTTGAGTTCCGGAGCGTTGAGGTTGTCGAAGGACAGCTGCACGCAGTAGTCCATGTCGAAACCGCGCTGAGCCTGACGGATCAGCCCCAGGTACGAGTTGTTCACCACAACGTGGATGTATGGCAGCTTGAACTGCGCACCCACCGCTAGTTCTTCGATCATGAACTGGAAGTCGTAGTCGCCCGAGAGCGCCACCACCTTGCGGGTCGGATCGGCCTTGACCACGCCGAGCGCTGCCGGAATGGTCCAGCCCAGTGGGCCGGCCTGGCCGCAGTTGATCCAGTGACGCGGTTTGTAGACGTGCAGGAACTGCGCGCCGGCAATCTGCGACAGACCAATAGTGCTGACGTAACAGGTGTCCTTGCCGAACACCTGGTTCATCTCTTCGTAAACCCGTTGCGGCTTGACCGGCACGTTGTCGAAGTGGGTCTTGCGCTGCAGGCTGGCTTTGCGCTGCTGGCAGTCTTGCAGCCAGGCGCTGCGGTTTTTCAGTTTGCCGGCGGCTTGCCATTCGCGAGCGACTTCGATGAACACGGTCAACGCGGCAGCGGCGTCGGACACGATGCCCAGGTCCGGGGTGAACACGCGGCCGATCTGGGTCGGTTCGATGTCGACGTGAATGAATTTGCGGCCTTCGGTGTAAACGTCTACCGAACCGGTGTGACGGTTAGCCCAACGGTTACCGACGCCCAGTACCAGGTCCGACTTCAACATCGTGGCGTTGCCGTAACGGTGCGAGGTTTGCAGACCGACCATGCCGACCATCAGCGGGTGATCGTCGGGAATGGTGCCCCAGCCCATCAGGGTCGGGATCACTGGAATGCCGGTCAGCTCGGCGAACTCCACCAGCAACTCGCTGGCGTCGGCATTGATGATGCCGCCACCGGCCACCAGCAATGGGCGCTCAGCCTGATCGAGCATGGCCAGGGCCTTCTCGATTTGCACGCGGTTGGCGGTCGGCTTGGCCAGCGGCAGCGGCTCATAGGCGTCGATGTCGAATTCGATTTCAGCCATCTGCACGTCGAACGGCAGGTCGATCAGCACTGGGCCTGGGCGGCCGGAGCGCATTTCATAGAAGGCTTTCTGGAACGCGTAAGGCACCTGGCCCGGCTCCATAACCGTGGTCGACCATTTGGTGACCGGCTTGACTATGCTGGTGATGTCGACGGCCTGGAAGTCTTCCTTGTGCATACGGGCCCGCGGTGCTTGCCCGGTGATGCACAGGATCGGGATCGAGTCGGCCGAGGCGCTGTAGAGCCCGGTGACCATGTCCGTGCCGGCCGGGCCGGACGTGCCGATGCACACGCCGATGTTGCCGGCCTTGGTGCGGGTGTAGCCCTCGGCCATGTGCGAGGCGCCTTCAACGTGGCGAGCGAGGACGTGATCGATGCCACCGACCTTCTGCAAGGCGGAGTACAGCGGGTTGATCGCGGCGCCTGGGATGCCAAAAGCGGTATCAACCCCTTCACGGCGCATCACCAGAACGGCGGCTTCGATTGCTCTCATTTTGCTCATGGTTTTGTGCCTCTTACGTTTTGTAATTGTATACAAGTGGCTTTGCGCAGAGTGTATTCACGGCGGACGGCGCAGGTCAATCCATTTTCTCAAGCGCCTGTTTCATTCGTCGGAAGCCCGAAGGACTGTGACTTTTCGTCGCGTGTGGCGCTTTTCGAGAATTATTGTATACAAAAAAATAATTCATTGTGTTCTATTTGTTGCATCGGATTGCGCCACAGAAAGCAATCCAACGGCTTTCCCAATAACAAAATGAGGACGGCACCATGAGCGCTTTAACCTTGAACGTCGCAGTCAACCTGGCCAATCAGGCCATCTCCGCAGGCCGGGAAATCTCCGCCGCGCCCTTGACCGTTGCCGTGCTGGATGCCGGCGGGCACTTGATAACGCTGCAACGCGAGGACGGCGCCAGCCTGCTACGCCCGCAGATCGCCATCGGCAAAGCCTGGGGCGCGATCGCCCTGGGCAAAGGCTCTCGCCTGCTCGCCCAGGACGCTCAACAACGCCCCGCGTTCTTCGCCGCGCTGAATAGCCTGGGGCAGGGCAGCGTCGTCCCGGTACCGGGCGGCGTGCTGATTCGGGATCAGGATGGGAATGTGCTGGGAGCGATGGGTATCAGCGGTGATTTGTCTGATGTTGATGAGCAGTGTGCGATCAGGGCGATCGAGGCGCAGGGGTTGAGGGCGGATGCGGGGGTGGTTGGTTGATCTTCAGCGTCTGATCGAATGTCATCGCGGGCAAGCCCGCTCCCACAGGTTCCTGCTGGTGAACACAAAATCTGTGAACACCCTCGATCCTTGGAGGTGAACAAAAAATCTGTGAACACCTCCAATCCTTGTGGGAGCGGGCTTGCCCGCGATGGCGGCCTCATGGACACATCTAGATAACGGACTGTCGCGGTCTATGGGCTGCTCAGGTCTAGTCTTCTGAGGAATCCATCATAAAGGGGCAATGGATTGCCTGATCTTCCTGCTTCACATCGCCTACGAACGGGGCGCTATGCCGAACCCAATCGAATCTATTTACTGACTACCAATACACTTGATCGCGAACCGGTTTTTGCGGATTTCGCATTGGGCAGATTGGTTGTTCATCAATTTCGCCAAGCACAAAACACAGGGTTAGTGAATTCACTGGCCTGGGTCGTTATACCTGATCACTTCCATTGGCTTGTCGAGCTGGAGAAATGTTCGCTCAGTAATCTGATGCGCCAAACCAAGTCACTGATTGCGCGAGAGGTGAATCTTTCCGGTAACAGGAATGGACCACTTTGGCAGCAGGGCTATCACGACCGGGCATTGAGGCGAGAAGAAGACTTGGTGAAGATGGCACGGTATGTAGTTGCCAATCCATTGCGGGCAGGTCTTGTAGAGCGGCTTGGCGACTATCCGTTGTGGGATGCTATTTGGCTTTAAGACTTCAGATCGAGTCGCCTTCATCGCGGGCAAGCCCGCTCCCACAAGGATCGAGGGTGTTCACATATTTTGTGTACCCCACCGAAACTGTGGGGGCGGGCTTGCCCGCGATTGGGGTTCACTCGGTCTATCAGTCCAGCTCACACCCCTTAAGTACCAACCGGATAATCGTCTGCGCCGCCGCTTCATAGTCGGCCTCATCCAGCTTGGCCTTGCCGGTAACCGCAGAGATCTGCCAGTCGAAGTCGGCGTAGGTCTGGGTGGCGGCCCAGATGCTGAACATCAGGTGGTTGGGGTCGATCGGGGCGATTTGGCCGCGGTCGATCCAGGTCTGGATGCAGTCGATGTTGTGCCTGGCCTGGCCGTTGAGCTGCTCGACCAGGTCGGGGCTCAGGTGCGGGGCGCCGTGCATGATTTCGCTGGCGAACACCTTGGAGGCGAAGGGCAGGTCACGGGAGATGCGGATTTTCGAGCGAATGTAGCCGCTCAGCACTTCGCTGGGTACGCCGTCGGCGTTGAACGGCGTCGAGGCCTGCAGGATCGGCTCGATGATGCTCTCCAGGACCTCGCGGTAGAGATTTTCCTTGGATTTGAAGTAGTAGTAGACGTTAGGCTTGGGTAGCCCGGCCTTGGCCGCGATGTCACTGGTTTTGGTCGCAGCGAAGCCCTTGTCGGCAAATTCTTCACTGGCGGCACGCAGGATCAGTTCTTTGTTGCGCTCGCGGATGGTGCTCATAAACCAAGGAGTTCCTTGCCTGTTCTGGCGGTTGCGCATGGTAGCACCGGCCTCGCGCGGCGCTCAAGAATGCCCCGTCTGGCCTCGGGTCGCGCTATGCTGCGCACCATTCATTCAAGAAGGAAACCTGATTCATGGCAGGAAGCAGTTTGCTGGTGCTGATCGACGACATCGCCACCGTACTGGACGATGTGGCGTTGATGACCAAAATGGCCGCGAAGAAGACCGCCGGCGTGCTTGGCGACGATCTGGCGCTCAACGCCCAGCAGGTTTCCGGCGTGCGTGCCGAGCGGGAAATCCCGGTGGTGTGGGCGGTGGCCAAGGGCTCGTTCCTTAACAAGCTGATCCTGGTGCCGTCGGCGTTGGCCATCAGTGCGTTCATTCCGTGGCTGGTCACGCCATTGTTGATGGTCGGTGGCGCTTACCTGTGCTTTGAAGGCTTCGAGAAACTCGCCCACAAATTCCTGCACAGCAAAGCTGAAGATCAGGCTGAACACGCAGAACTGGTCGAGGCTGTAGCCAACCCGGCGGTCGATCTGGTGGCGTTCGAAAAAGACAAGATCAAGGGGGCGATCCGTACCGACTTCATCCTCTCGGCGGAAATCATCGCCATTACCCTGGGCACCGTGGCTGATGCTTCGCTGACCCAGCAAGTGATCGTGCTCTCGGGCATCGCCATCGTCATGACCATCGGCGTCTACGGCTTGGTGGCCGGCATCGTCAAGCTCGACGACCTCGGTCAGTGGCTGGCCCTGAAGCCCGGCCAGATGGCCAAAAGCATCGGCGGCGGGATTCTGCGCGCGGCACCGTACATGATGAAAAGCCTGTCGGTGATCGGCACCGCGGCGATGTTTTTGGTCGGTGGCGGGATTCTGACCCATGGCGTGCCGGTGGTTCATCACTGGATCGAGAGTGTCAGCGCGGGTGCTGGTGGGGCCGGGTTTATCGTGCCGACGTTGCTGAATGCGGTGGCCGGGATTGTGGCGGGTGCGGCGGTGTTGGTTGGGGTGATGGCTGTCAGCAAGGTTTGGAAAACAGTAAAGGCCTGAACCTGTAAGAGCGAGGCTCGCCCGCGAAGGCGATGTCACCTTCAATATTGATGTCGACTGACACACCGCTATCGCGGGCAGGCCTCGCTCCTATAGTGATTGCTGGTGTTTGAGACACCGCACATAAAAAAGGCCATTCGACGCAAATCGAATGGCCTTTTTTGTTGCCGATAGAATTACTCGGCAACCTGCAGCTTGCGCGACTCGGTGTACACGTAACGCACTTTTTCATACTCGAACGGCGTATTCAGCTGACCATAGCGGAAGCTGTTCTGATAGCGCTTATCGACGGCGCGCAGTGCCCAGACTTCCGGATGGTTGGAGCTGACTTCCGCCACGTTCAGGAAGTTGATCGCCGATTCGCCGGTGTAATCCACCACCAGGCCTGCAGTGTCACGCAGGTTTGACGGGCCGAGGATCGGCAGCACGAAGTAGGCGCCGCCCGGTACGCCGTAGAAGCCTAGCGTCTGGCCGAAGTCTTCGCTCTGGCGCGGCAGCCCCATGGAGGTGGCCGGATCCCACAGGCCGGCGACACCGATGGTGGTGTTGAGCAGCAGGCGCGCAGTGGTTTCCATCGAGCGCTGCCCCTTGAATTGCAGGAGGCTGTTCACCAGATTCGGTACATCGCCGACGTTGTTGAAGAAGTTGCTGACGCCGGTGCGCAGGAAGCTTGGGGTGATGTAGCGATAGCCGTCGACCACGGGCAGGAACACCCATTGGTCGAAACGGTAGTTGAAGTGGTAGACGCGGCGGTTCCACTCTTCCAGCGGGTCGTAGACGTTCAGCGCGTTGAGCGTCGAGCGTTCGAACTCGCGCTGATCCAGCCCCGGGTTGAATTTGAGTTTGCTCAACGGTTCCTTGAAGCCGTCACTATCGACCACCACAGGTGCATTGGCTTTGCTGTTGTCGGCGTTGGCGACGCCTGCACAGAGTAACGCTGCGATCAGCAGGGGGTATTTAGCCACGGAAAAACTCCAGCATTGCATCGCTGTTGACGCGATAGTTGAGGTTGCCGCAATGGCCGCCCAATGGATAAACAGTCAAACGGTCGCCAAAGGTGCGGCGCAGAAACCCCAGGTCGCCAGGGCCGAGGATCACGTCGTCAGCGTTGTGCATGACGGCGATTTTCGGGCTGCCGTGCAGGTAATCCTTGAGTGCATACAGGCTGACTTGATCGATCAGTTGCAGCAGGCTGCCGCCGTCGGTGCGGGCGCGCCACATCGGAATGACCTGTTCGGTCAGATAGCAGTCGAAGTCGCATTGCAGCGCGCGTTTGAGGAACGGCGTGAGGGTGGTGCCTTCGGTTATCGGGTATTTCGGCGGCGTGATCAGGCCGCGGCGGTTGATCAGGTCCGAGGTGAAGGCAATGTCGGCCGCCGAGAAACGGAACGAAGTGCCAATCAGCATGGCCATCTGCTCGTTGCTCAAATGCTGCTTGGACTGCTGGAAGTCGTAGAGCAGGGCATCGTTGAGGTCGATGTAGCCCTTCTGCTGGAAGTAGCGGGTCAGTTTGTCCAGCACCAGCTCATAGAAGGTGGTGCTGTTGTTGATGCCCTTTACCTCTGTTTGTACCAGCTTGTCCAGGTTGGTGATCGAGGTGTAAAGGTTGACCGGCGGGTTGAGCAGCAAGACTTTCTTGAAATTGAAGCTGCGACGGGTTTCATCCAGGTGCGCCACAAAGGCCGCATCCAGGGCGCCGAGGCTGTAACCGCTCAGGAAATAGTCGGTGACCGGCAGTTTCGGGTTTTGCGCCCGCACAGCCTGCATCACCCGATACATGTCTTCGGCATCTTCCTTGGTCACGCCGGGGGTGGCGAAACGCGAAGCGGCGGTCATGAAGTCGAAGCTGGTCGGCGACGACAGCTGCACCACATGATAGCCAGCCTTGTAGTAGAGCTTTTTCAGGTACTCGTTGAGGGTGCTGTCATAGCGTGCACCGGTGCCGGAGATCAGGAAGATCAACGGTGCCGCTTGATCTTGCGTGGCGATGCGGTAGGTGAGTTTCTTTACCGGCCAGAAGTTGTCCGGCAGGCTGAACTCACGCTCGGGGCGCATCGTGACACTGCGGTCCGACTGATTGATATCGTCGTCCAGCGGTAATTCCGGGCGTAACTCCGGCGGTGTTGTGGCGATGGTCGCCTCGAACGGGTTGGTCAGGGGGTAGCCGTAACTGGCGGCATCAATGTCGGCCGCCAGTGCGGACGCACTTAAAAACAAGCCGCCAAACAGGGCGGCGCAGCGCAAGGAACGGAGCATGACTAGATCCCTTAGAGGAAGGTGCCGAATGAAGTTCGCAGGCTATGACCACAGGATTTGCGCCAAAGTGCCATGATGGGCGCCAAACAGGCCTGATTTCGGAGCAACGGTAGCGGACGATACACTTTGCAGCTATTTCATGAACAGTTATCTGTTGATGTCACTTGCTTACCGCGGGCGGGGGATTAAGCTGGCCGCCGATTTCGTTTATTGGAGTGTTTCATGTCCCGCCGTCTGCCCGTGATCCTGTTGCTCGTTCTTCTGCCGTTATGGCTGGCCGCCAGTTATGGCGCGCGTTACGGCTTCATGGAGGATGCTCAATGGGTTGGCGTTTGCGTTGATGAGGCCAGTCGCTGGGAATGCCAGATTCGGTCGAATCTGGGCTTTATGATTCATTTCAAGGTGCTGGGCTGGTCGGCAATGGCCGCCGCTGTGCTCGGTTTTGTGCTGCCGGGGCGAGCGGGGTGGTGGTTGGCGGTGCTCGCGCTGGTGTTCGGATTTCCGGCGCTGGCGTTGTACAACACCACGTTAGCGGTGTTTGCGGTGGTGATTGCTGCTTTGCGTCTGGTCCGGGCTTCTCGTAGCGCCTGATAAAAAAGATCGCAGCCTGCGGCAGCTCCTACAGGGAAACGCATATCCCGTGTAGGAGCTGCCGCAGGCTGCGATCTTTTGATCTTGCTTTGTTGATCAGCCCTTGCGAACCCGCAAACTGCGCCACAACGCAGCCACCATCAACACACTCACCAGTGCCCAACCCCAGGCCTGCTGGTTCTGCAAACCTTCTTGATACAGCTGTGGCGCAATGCCGGCGCCGATAATGAAGGTCAGCAGGGCAATTTCCCGGCGCGGTACGCTGACCGGTCGGCACAGGTACACCAGCGCCGGCAGGATGAACGCGACACTCGGGAAGCTGCGATAACGCGGGTCGAACACCAGCTCCAGCATCATCACCGCCGTGGCAAAACCTGCCGCTGCCAGCCACCAGCCGGCACGACGTTCCAGTGCATTGAAGGCGCGTCCACGCCACCCGGTACGAGCGCTCAAGGTCAGCGCGGCATGCGCCAGAACCAACAGATTCAACCCCGTCAGCAAGGCGACCCATAGCCATTCACTGGCAAACCGGGTGGTGACACGAGCCAGATCGCCCCAGGCGCCAATCGAACAGGCCGCCAACGCGCCGAGCAGTGGCAGAACCAACGCCGCGCGGGTGCTGCGAATGCGACCGCCGAGGATCAGTGTGCCGATGAAGATCAAGCCACCCACCATCAGCCATTGCGACCAGTACGGTACGTTCGAGACTGGCCCGGCGAGCACGCCCTTGTCCTGGCGATTGGCGTCGAACAGACCCCAGTAACCCCCGACCGCACCTTCGCTGGCGCGTTTCCAAGGCTGGTCGAATGCCTCGATCAGGTTGTAATGCCAGCCTTGCTGCTCGGCCATGGCGACAAAACCGCGAATGAACTTGGATTCGTTGACCCGGCTCGGCAAGGCGGTTTCGCGCTGACGGCCTTCGCTCGGCCAGCCGGTTTCGCCAATCATCACGTCTTTAGGCGCAAATTTGTTGCCGAACACCTGACGCACTTCGGCTACATGCTGCAGGGCAGCGTCGATGTTCGACGGATCGTCCTCCCAGTACGGCAGCAGATGGATGGTCAGGAAGTCCACCGCCGGAGCGATTTCCGGGTGCTTGAGCCAGAACTCCCAGACGTCGGCATAGGTCACCGGTTGTTTGACCTGACTTTTGACTTTATTGATCAGCATCGCCAACTGCGCGCCGGTGACTTCCTTGCGCAACAGGGTTTCGTTACCTACGATCACCGAGGTCACGACATCGGCATTGGCATTGGCCGAGGCGATCAGCAGGTCGACTTCCTTGGCGGTGTCCACCGGGTTGCTGTTGACCCAGGCGCCGATCATCAGTTTCAAGCCGTGCTTGCGTGCCAGATCGGGCAGGGCCTCGAGGCCTGTCATGGAATAGGTGCGGATGCATTCGAAACGGGTTGCCAGCAGTGCGAGATCGGCGTCCATGCGCTCGGGGCGCAGTTTGAACGGCACATCGAACGGCGATTGGTCTTTGTCGAACGGGGTGTAGGAGGCGCATTGCAGCTTGTGCGTTGCGCTGGCCACGTCCGGCAGGATCACCGGTTTGCCGAGGCCATACCAGAAGCCGCCGAGGGCAAACAGCCCCAATAGGCAGGCGAAGAGATAAGCAAAAAAAGGAAAGCGTGATGTTGCGGGCATGGTCAGGCCGTCTGGGAGCAAAGCCGGGCATGTTACCTGCATTTGTCCCGTGCTTGGTGGCCTGCATGATTTTGACATGCAAAGTTCGGGCGGGGTTGGCGCGCGTACTTTCGCGGGACGCAATTAATGGCCTTCTGATGTCGTTTCTCGATGCTTTGAGGTCGCTGGCAGAGCAGGTCTTCATTGCCGTCAGGTTGATGATCGCAACGTCAGTACTCCGCTGATGTTCGAACGAGTTTGCGGTGAGGCGTGATGGGGGCGCTGTGCACCATAACAATACGTTGAGCGACTCGACATCCGTCGGGAGCAGCACTTTCGGGGAAGTAACGATGAAGATGCGACGACTCTTGGGAGCAGGTGCCGCTTTGGTGCTGGCCATCAGTTCTACTGTGGCCAGCGCTGAAGGCAAGGCGGTAACGATCGGTTATGTCGATGGCTGGTCGGACAGCGTCGCCACGACCAACGTGGCTGCAGAAGTAATCAGGCAGAAACTCGGTTATGACGTGAAACTGCAAGCCGTTGCCACCGGGATCATGTGGCAGGGTGTAGCCACCGGTAAACTCGACGCCATGCTGTCGGCGTGGTTGCCCGTGACTCACGGTGAATACTGGACCAAGAACAAGGATCAGGTCGTCGATTACGGCCCGAACTTCAAGGATGCGAAAATCGGCCTGATCGTGCCGGAATACGTCAAGGCCAAGTCCATCGAGGATCTGAAAACCGACGACAGCTTCAAAAATCGCATCGTTGGCATCGACGCCGGTTCAGGCGTGATGCTCAAGACCGATCAGGCGATCAAGGATTACGGCCTGGACAACTACACCCTCAAGGCCAGTTCCGGCGCCGGCATGATTGCCGAGCTGACCCGTGCCGAGAAGAAAAATGAATCCATTGCCGTCACCGGTTGGGTGCCGCACTGGATGTTCGCCAAGTGGAAACTGCGTTTCCTGGAAGATCCGAAAGGCGTTTACGGTGCGGCTGAAACCGTGAACAGCATTGGCAGCAAAGGCCTGGACGCCAAAGCGCCGGAAGTTGCGAAGTTCTTGAAGAACTTCCAGTGGGCGTCGAAAGACGAAATCGGCGAGGTCATGTTGGCGATTCAAGAGGGCGCCAAGCCTGAAGCCGCGGCGAAGGATTGGGTGGCCAAACACCCGGATCGCGTTGCCGACTGGATCAAATGATTTGAGTTAAAGCGTCTAGTCAGCACCTCTCAAGGCCCCTTGGCACACATGCCAAGGGGCCTTTTGTTTTTTTATGTGTTTAATGCCTGTCATGTCGTTCTAATACTAAGGTCGTCTGGAACCTGTCCGGCAGCCGCATAGAGTGGATACCGTTCCAACTAAATCTGTGCTGCGAGGATAAAAACAATGAACGACAGCATTTACCTCTCGATTCAAAACAGCTCGCGCTTCAAAGAGCTGGTCAGCAAGAGAGAACGATTCGCCTGGATTCTTTCAGCGATCATGCTTGGGCTGTACTCCGGATTCATCCTTTTAATTGCTTACGGGCCGCATATTCTGGGCGCGAAAATCAGCCCTGAGTCATCGATTACCTGGGGCATTCCGATTGGTGTCGGGCTGATTGTTTCGGCCTTTATCCTGACGGGTATCTACGTGCGACGCGCCAATGGCGAATTCGACGACTTGAACAATGCGATTCTCAAGGAGGCTCAGCAATGATCCGGCGTCTAATGGCTCTATTGAGCATCGCAGCTTTTGCACCTGGCGCCTGGGCGGCTGAAGCTTTGACGGGTGCAGTGCAGAAACAACCGCTCAACGTTTCCGCGATCCTGATGTTCGTGGCATTCGTGGGGGCGACCCTGTGCATCACTTACTGGGCCTCCAAGAAAAACAACTCGGCCGCCGACTACTATGCGGCGGGCGGCAAGATCACCGGTTTCCAGAACGGCTTGGCGATTGCCGGTGACTACATGTCCGCGGCGTCCTTCCTGGGTATTTCCGCCCTGGTGTTCACCTCTGGCTACGATGGCCTGATCTACTCGATCGGCTTCCTGGTGGGCTGGCCGATCATTCTGTTCCTGATCGCCGAGCGCCTGCGTAACCTGGGCAAGTACACCTTTGCCGACGTGGCGTCCTATCGCCTCGGGCAAACCCAGATCCGTTCGCTGTCGGCCTGCGGTTCGCTGGTGGTGGTGGCGTTCTACCTGATCGCGCAAATGGTGGGTGCCGGCAAGCTGATTCAGCTGCTGTTCGGTCTCGACTATCACGTTGCGGTTATCCTGGTCGGTATCCTGATGTGCATGTACGTGCTGTTCGGCGGCATGCTGGCGACCACTTGGGTGCAGATCATCAAGGCGGTGCTGTTGCTGTCCGGTGCCTCGTTCATGGCGCTGATGGTGATGAAGCACGTCAACTTCGACTTTAACGCGCTGTTCTCCGAGGCGATCAAGGTTCACCCTAAAGGTGAGGCGATCATGAGCCCGGGCGGCCTGGTGAAAGATCCGATCTCGGCGTTCTCCCTCGGCCTGGCGCTGATGTTCGGTACCGCTGGCCTGCCGCACATTCTGATGCGCTTCTTCACTGTGAGTGACGCTAAAGAAGCGCGTAAAAGCGTGCTGTATGCAACCGGCTTCATTGGCTACTTCTACATCCTGACCTTCATCATCGGCTTTGGCGCGATCTTGTTGGTAAGCACCAACCCGGCCTTCAAAGATGCGGCTGGCGCGCTGATGGGCGGCAACAACATGGCGGCGGTGCATTTGGCCAACGCGGTGGGTGGCAGTATTTTCCTGGGCTTCATCTCGGCGGTCGCGTTCGCAACCATCCTGGCGGTGGTGGCGGGTCTGACTCTGGCCGGTGCTTCGGCGGTATCTCATGACCTGTATGCCAGTGTGATCAAGAAGGGCAAGGCCAACGAGAAGGACGAGATCCGCGTCTCGAAAATCACCACCATTGCTCTGGCAGTGCTGGCGATCGGCCTGGGCATTCTGTTCGAGAAGCAGAACATCGCGTTCATGGTGGGCCTGGCGTTCTCTATCGCGGCGAGCTGCAACTTCCCGGTGCTGCTGCTTTCCATGTACTGGAAGAAGCTGACGACTCGCGGTGCGATGATCGGCGGCTGGTTGGGTCTGGTCAGTGCTGTTGGCTTGATGGTGCTGGGGCCAACCATCTGGGTGCAGATCCTGGGTCACGAGAAGGCGATCTTCCCGTATGAATACCCGGCGCTGTTCTCCATGGCCATTGCGTTTGTCGGGATCTGGTTCTTCTCGATCACCGATAAGTCGGCTGAGGGTGTGAACGAACGTGCGCTGTTCTTCCCGCAGTTTGTTCGTTCGCAGACTGGGTTGGGGGCGAGTGGGGCGGTTTCGCACTGAGGTTTCTATATATAAGTTGTTCTGACACGAATGCCCCGGTCGAGAGATCGGGGCATTTTTATTGGGGCAGGCAGAGCAAGATCAAAGGCCAAAGCAAAGGCATGATCAAAAGATCGCAGCCTTCGGCAGTTCCTACAGGGGGAACGCGTTCACTTAAAGTCAGGCCGGCCGGTAGGCCGCCTCGCTTTGGCTTTTGCGGTGCACGCCCCCTCGAGAGGCCGAGTGGAGGTTCTGCGCAGTGGGCAACCCGGCATGGATGCCGGGTTAGCCGCGCACGGCCATGGATGGCCGATCGCGGCGGGCCCACGGAGCAGGACCGGAGCGAGGGCATGCCGAGCCTGGGCGAGGCACCGAACGAAAGGACTTTCGGGCTTTTCCAAAGTGACTCGCTGTAAGAGCGAAACCATAAGTCGCCGTTACCGAAGAAACGGATATGCACACAACCAAAGAGCGCAAACAAAAACGGCCTCTATCTACATAGAGGCCGTTTCCGATGCTACTTAAGACGCTATCGCAAGACAGGTCTTATCAGCGGTCTTCCAGCTTGGTGATATCACGCGACTCGTAGCCGGTGTACAACTGGCGCGGGCGGCCGATCTTGTACGGGCTGGAGAGCATTTCTTTCCAGTGGGAGATCCAGCCGACAGTCCGCGCCAGGGCGAAGATCACGGTGAACATGCTGGTCGGAATACCGATCGCCTTGAGGATGATCCCCGAGTAGAAGTCGACGTTCGGGTACAGCGAGCGTTCGATGAAGTACGGATCGGTCAGGGCGATCTCTTCCAGGCGCATGGCCAGTTCGAGTTGCGGATCGTTGGTGATGCCCAGCTCTTTCAGCACTTCGTCGCAGGTTTGCTTCATGACGGTGGCGCGTGGGTCGCGGTTTTTGTAAACCCGGTGACCGAAGCCCATCAATTTGAACGGATCGTTCTTGTCCTTGGCCTTGGCGATGTACTTGTCGATGTTCGAAACATCGCCAATCTCGTCAAGCATGGTCAGAACGGCTTCGTTCGCACCGCCGTGGGCCGGGCCCCACAGTGCAGCGATACCGGCGGCGATACAGGCGAACGGGTTGGCACCTGACGAACCGGCCAGACGTACGGTAGAAGTCGATGCGTTTTGCTCGTGGTCGGCATGGAGGATGAAGATCCGGTCCATGGCCTTGGCGAGTACCGGGCTGATCGGTTTGATCTCGCACGGGGTGTTGAACATCATGTGCAGGAAGTTTTCCGCGTACGACAGGTCGTTGCGCGGGTACATCATGGGTTGGCCCATGGAGTACTTGTAAACCATTGCGGCCAGGGTCGGCATCTTGGCAACCAGGCGGATCGCGGAGATTTCGCGATGCTGCGGGTTATTGATGTCGAGGGAGTCGTGGTAGAAGGCGGAGAGGGCGCCAACTACGCCGCACATGACGGCCATCGGGTGGGCGTCGCGACGGAAGCCGTTGAAGAAGGTCTTCAACTGCTCGTGAACCATGGTGTGGTTCTTCACGGTGCCGACGAACTGGGCCTTCTGTTCTGCGGTCGGCAATTCGCCGTTGAGCAGCAGATAGCAGGTTTCCAGGTAGTCCGACTTTTCAGCCAGCTGTTCGATCGGGTAGCCGCGGTGCAGCAAAATGCCGTTGTCGCCGTCGATATAGGTGATCTTCGACTCGCAAGAGGCAGTCGACATGAAACCAGGGTCAAAGGTGAAACGGCCCGTGGCCGTCAGGCCCCGAACGTCGATAACATCGGGACCAACGGTGCCGGTTAAAATGGGCAGCTCGACGGGGGCTGCGCCCTCGATGATCAACTGCGCTTTTTTGTCAGCCATGTGGCCTCCTATTTATGCTTGAAATCATCAGACAGACCCCCCACGCAGGGCCCGCACCACTATAGTGAGATAAATTCGAATGTCAATTTGCCTAAAGTCTTGCTCCAGAAGGCTTTAACCGGACTTTTTCCTCGAAATTGCCTGCCATTTACGCCTTTTATCCCTCTTGTGCAATCAGCTATTAGGGGAAGGTGAACGCGTTGTCATTAGTAGCCTAACTGTCTATACTCGGCCACCGACCGCCAGGGGCTTTTGGGCCTGCTTTATTGGGGGTCGCATCCCTGGGTGGTGGTTACCTGACCAGTGCACTCCCCAACAACTTTGCCCTGATTGTTAGGGGCTCTTCAGTGTGAAAAAAAGCCGTGAAAAGCCAACGACCTGTAAACCTAGACCTAAGGACCATCAAACTCCCCATCACCGGCGTTACGTCGTTTCTTCACCGTGTTTCCGGCATCATCCTCTTCCTGGGCCTTGGCTTCATGCTGTATGCATTGGGCAAGTCTCTGGGTTCCGAGGAAGGTTTTGCCGAGGTGAAGGCATGCTTGACCAGTCCGCTGGCCAAGTTCGTAGCATGGGGCCTCCTGTCCTCACTTCTGTATCACCTGGTAGCCGGTGTGCGCCATTTGATTATGGATATGGGCATCGGTGAGACGCTGGAAGGCGGCAAGCTGGGCTCGCAAATCATTATCGCCGTATCTGCGGTGTTGATCGTTCTGGCGGGAGTTTGGATATGGTAACCAGCGTTACGAACCTGTCGCGTTCGGGCCTCTATGACTGGATGGCACAGCGTGTGTCTGCGGTCGTTCTCGCGGCTTATTTTATCTTCCTGATCGGATACCTCGTTGCGAATCCAGGCATTGGCTACGACCAATGGCATGCCCTGTTCGCCCACAACGGGATGCGTATCTTCAGTCTGCTGGCCCTTGTAGCCCTGGGCGCTCACGCCTGGGTCGGCATGTGGACCATCGCGACTGACTACCTGACGCCGATGGCGCTGGGCAAGTCCGCGACTGCAGTACGTTTCCTTTTCCAGGCAGTATGCGGCGTTGCGATGTTCGCTTACTTCGTCTGGGGTGTGCAGATTCTCTGGGGTATCTGATCCATGGCTAACATTCCAACGATTTCTTTCGACGCCATCATTATTGGTGGTGGCGGTGCCGGCATGCGCGCAGCGCTGCAACTGGCACAGGGCGGTCACAAGACTGCCGTGATCACCAAGGTTTTCCCGACCCGTTCGCACACCGTGTCGGCCCAGGGCGGCATCACCTGCGCCATCGCATCTGCCGATCCGAACGATGACTGGCGCTGGCACATGTACGATACCGTCAAGGGTTCCGACTATATCGGTGACCAGGACGCTATCGAATACATGTGTCAGGAAGGTCCTGCCGCCGTATACGAGTTGGACCACATGGGTATGCCGTTCTCGCGTACCGAACAAGGTCGTATCTATCAGCGTCCGTTCGGTGGTCAGTCCAAGGACTACGGTAAAGGTGGCCAGGCCGCCCGTACCTGCGCCGCTTCCGACCGTACCGGCCACGCGCTGCTGCACACCCTTTATCAGGGCAACCTGAAAGCCGGCACTACGTTCCTGAACGAGTACTACGCTGTTGATCTGGTGAAAAACCAGGACGGCGCATTCGTCGGCGTGATTGCCATCTGCATCGAAACCGGTGAAACCACCTACATCCGTGCCAAGGCCACCGTACTGGCCACCGGCGGTGCAGGTCGTATCTACGCTTCGACCACCAATGCCCTGATCAACACCGGTGACGGCGTTGGTATGGCGCTGCGTGCCGGCGTACCGGTACAAGACATCGAAATGTGGCAGTTCCACCCGACCGGCATCGCCGGCGCCGGTGTACTGGTCACCGAAGGTTGCCGTGGTGAAGGTGGTTACCTGATCAACAAGCACGGCGAGCGTTTCATGGAGCGTTATGCTCCAAACGCCAAAGACCTTGCCGGTCGTGACGTTGTTGCCCGTTCGATGGTTAAAGAAATCATCGCCGGTAACGGTTGCGGTCCGAATGGCGACCACGTGATGCTCAAGCTCGACCACCTGGGCGAGGAAGTGCTGCACAGCCGTCTGCCAGGCATCTGCGAACTGTCCAAGACTTTCGCGCACGTTGACCCGGTTGTTGCTCCGGTTCCGGTTGTTCCGACCTGCCACTATATGATGGGCGGCGTTCCGACCAACATTCACGGTCAGGCTATCACCCAGAACGACGAAGGCGTCGACGAAATCATCCCTGGCCTGTTCGCAGTGGGTGAAGTGGCGTGCGTATCGGTTCACGGCGCCAACCGTCTGGGCGGCAACTCGCTGCTTGACCTGGTGGTATTCGGCCGCGCTGCCGGCCTGCACCTGGAAAAAGCGCTGACCGACGGTATCGAATACGATGACGCCACCGACGCCGACATCAACGCGGCCCTGGCACGTCTGTCCGCTCTGAACGAGCGTACCGAAGGTGAAGACGTGGCAACCCTGCGTCGCGAACTGCAAAGCTGCATGCAGAACTACTTCGGTGTGTTCCGTACCGGCGAATACATGCAGAAGGGTATTGCTCAGCTGGCTGATCTGCGTGGCCGTATCGCCAACGTCAAGATCAACGACAAGAGCCAGGCGTTCAACACCGCGCGTATCGAAGCGCTGGAACTGCAGAACCTGCTGGAAGTGGCCGAAGCCACTGCCATCGCTGCAGAAGTGCGCAAAGAGTCCCGCGGTGCTCACGCCCGTGAAGACTTCGAAGACCGTGACGACGAAAACTGGCTGTGCCACACCCTGTACTTCCCGGGTGACAAGCGCGTTGCCAAGCGTGCTGTGAACTTCTCGCCGAAGACTGTTCCGACTTTTGAACCTAAGATTCGGACTTATTAAGGGTGGCCGCCATGTTGCAAGTCAGTGTTTATCGTTACAACCCTGATCAGGACGCTGCGCCGTTCATGCAGGAATTCCAGGTTGATACCGGTGGTAAAGACCTGATGGTGCTGGACGTGCTGGCCCTGATCAAAGAGCAGGACGAAGGTTTCTCCTATCGTCGCTCTTGCCGTGAAGGTGTTTGCGGTTCCGACGGCATGAACATCAACGGCAAAAACGGTCTGGCGTGCATCACGCCGCTGTCTGCCGTCGTAAAACGTAACAAGCTGATCGTCCGTCCGCTGCCAGGTTTGCCGGTTATTCGTGACCTGGTCGTCGATATGAGCATCTTCTACAAGCAATACGAAAAGGTTAAGCCATACCTGCAGAACGACACGCCGGCTCCGGCCATCGAGCGTCTGCAGTCCCCTGAAGAGCGTGAAAAGCTCGACGGTCTGTACGAGTGCATCCTGTGCGCTTGCTGCTCGACTTCGTGCCCGTCCTTCTGGTGGAACCCGGACAAGTTCCTGGGTCCGGCTGCTCTGCTGCAAGCCTATCGCTTCCTGGCAGACAGCCGCGACAACAAGACATCCGAGCGTCTGGCTTCGCTGGATGACCCGTTCAGCGTATTCCGCTGCCGGGGCATCATGAACTGCGTCAACGTTTGTCCGAAAGGCCTGAACCCGACTAAGGCCATCGGTCACATTCGTAACATGCTGCTGCAAAGCGGCGTGTGATTCAGCTGCTGTACCCGTAGGACCGCTGTACCCGTAGATGCTACGGCGCAGGCTTCAACCGGCGCCGTAGTTTTAACCTGAGCAGCAGCTTATAAGGCTGCGGCTCTTATTTTGAAGAAATGAGACAAGCAGGGGCATCCGGGCTGGTACCCGGACTATCAGCGTGATCCTAAGTGGCTTGTTTTAGTCGCTGCATTCGGACTTCTGCAAGTTTTCTCGGTGTCGACGCCGGTGGTGTTCCCCTAACCGAGGGTGACCAAGCATGCAAGAAAGCGTGATGCAGCGCATGTGGAACAGCGCCTACCTATCCGGTAGTAACGCTGCCTATGTGGAAGAGCTCTACGAGCTCTACCTGCACGACCCTAACGCTGTGCCAGAAGAGTGGCGCACCTACTTTCAGAAGTTGCCTGCTGATGGCAACACTGCCACCGATGTTTCGCACTCCACAATTCGCGATCATTTCGTCTTGCTGGCAAAGAACCAGCGCCGCGCCCAACCGGTTTCCGCCGGCAGCGTGAGCAGTGAGCACGAGAAGAAGCAAGTTGAAGTGCTGCGATTGATCCAGGCCTACCGTATGCGTGGCCACCAGGCAGCCCAGCTTGACCCGCTGGGGCTGTGGCAGCGTCCTGCACCTGCAGACCTGTCGATCAATCATTACGGCTTGACCAATGCCGATCTTGATACGACCTTCCGTGCCGGCGACCTGTTCATCGGCAAAGAGGAGGCGAGCCTACGCGAAATTCACGAAGCGTTGCAGCAGACATATTGCCGCACCATCGGCGCTGAATTTACGCACATCACCGATTCCGAGCAGCGCCAGTGGTTCCAGCAGCGTCTGGAAAGCGTGCGCGGCCGTCCGACGTACTCCGCCGACATCAAGAGCCACCTGCTCGAGCGCGTCACCGCCGGTGAAGGCCTGGAAAAATACCTCGGGACCAAATACCCGGGTACCAAGCGTTTCGGTCTGGAAGGCGGCGAGAGCCTGATTCCGATGCTCGACGAGTTGATCCAGCGTTCCGGCTCCTACGGCACCAAGGAAATCGTCATCGGCATGGCCCACCGTGGTCGTCTAAACGTGCTGGTCAACACCTTCGGCAAGAACCCGCGCGAGCTGTTCGACGAGTTCGAAGGCAAGAAGAAGGTCGAGTTGGGTTCCGGTGACGTTAAATATCACCAGGGCTTCTCGTCCAACGTGATGACCACTGGCGGTGAAGTTCACCTGGCCATGGCGTTCAACCCGTCCCACCTGGAAATCGTTTCACCCGTGGTCGAGGGTTCGGTTCGCGCCCGTCAGGATCGTCGTAACGACCCTACCGGCGAGAAGGTTCTGCCGATCTCCATCCACGGTGACGCGGCATTCGCCGGTCAGGGTGTGGTGATGGAAACCTTCCAGATGTCGCAGACCCGCGGTTTCAAGACCGGCGGCACTGTGCACATCGTGATCAACAACCAGGTCGGTTTCACCATCAGTAACCCGTTGGACTCGCGCTCCACCGAGTACGCGACCGACGTTGCGAAGATGATCCAGGCGCCGATCCTCCATGTAAATGGTGATGATCCGGAAGCCGTATTGTTCGTGACCCAGCTGGCCATCGACTACCGCATGCAGTTCAAGCGTGACGTGGTGATTGACCTGGTCTGCTACCGTCGTCGCGGCCACAACGAGGCCGACGAGCCTAGCGGCACCCAGCCAATCATGTATCAGCAGATCACCAAACAGCGCACCACCCGTGAGCTGTATGCCGATCGTCTGACCCAGAGCGGTGTGCTGGACGCAGAGCGTGTTCAGGCGAAAGTCGACGAATACCGCAATGCGCTGGACAACGGCCTGCACGTAGTAAAAAGCCTGGTCAAAGAGCCGAACAAAGAGTTGTTCGTGGACTGGCGTCCGTATCTGGGCCACGCCTGGACCGCGCGTCACGACACTCGCTTCGATCTGAAAACCTTGCAGGAACTGTCCGCCAAGCTGCTGGAAATTCCGGAAGGATTCGTGGTTCAGCGCCAGGTCTCGAAAATCTACGAAGACCGTCAGAAAATGCAAGCCGGCGGCCTGCCGATCAACTGGGGTTACGCCGAAACCATGGCGTACGCGACCCTGTCGTTCGAAGGTCACCCGATTCGCATGACGGGTCAGGACATCGGTCGCGGTACGTTCTCGCACCGTCACGCTGTCTTGCACAACCAGAAAGACGCGGGTACCTACGTCCCGCTGCAAAACCTGTACAAGGGCCAGCCACGTTTCGACCTGTACGATTCGTTCCTGTCCGAAGAAGCCGTGCTGGCGTTCGAATACGGTTACTCGACCACCACGCCTGAAGCGCTGGTGATCTGGGAAGCCCAGTTCGGCGACTTCGCCAACGGTGCCCAGGTGGTTATCGACCAGTTCATCACCAGTGGCGAGCACAAGTGGGGCCGTCTCTGCGGTCTGACCATGCTGCTGCCGCACGGTTATGAAGGTCAGGGTCCGGAGCACTCTTCGGCTCGTCTGGAGCGTTACCTGCAGCTGTGCGCCGAGCACAACATTCAGGTAGCCGTGCCGACTACCCCGGCCCAGATCTACCACTTGCTGCGTCGTCAGGTGATTCGTCCGCTGCGCAAGCCGTTGATCGTTCTGACTCCGAAGTCGCTGCTGCGTCACAAGCTGGCCGTATCGACCCTGGAAGATCTGGCCGAAGGTTCGTTCCAGACCGTTATCCCGGAAATCGATGCACTGGACCCGAACAAGGTCGAGCGCGTTGTTCTGTGTAGCGGCAAGGTCTACTACGACCTGCTGGAAAAACGCCGTGCCGAAGGTCGTGATGACATCGCCATCGTGCGTATCGAGCAACTGTACCCATTCCCTGAGGACGACTTGAAAGAAGTCCTGGCTCCTTACACCAACGTCAAAAATGCCGTGTGGTGCCAGGAAGAGCCGATGAACCAGGGGGCGTGGTACTGCAGCCAACACCACATGCGTCGCAGCATCAGCAATCTCAACAAGTCTCTCGTACTTGAGTACGCGGGCCGTGAGGCTTCTGCTGCACCTGCATGCGGTTACGCATCGATGCACGCTGAGCAGCAGGAAAAACTGCTGCAAGACGCCTTTACTGTTTAACGCCTTCGCGCACTTGAAACCGAATTTAAGGACTCACAGATAATGGCTATCGAAATCAAAGCCCCCACTTTCCCGGAATCGGTTGCCGATGGCACCGTTGCCACCTGGCACAAACAACCGGGCGACGCTGTAAAGCGTGACGACCTGATCGTCGACATCGAAACCGACAAGGTTGTGCTGGAAGTGTTGGCTACCGCTGATGGCGTGCTGGGCGCTATCGTCAAGAACGAAGGCGACACCGTTCTGTCCGACGAAGTCCTGGGCTCCATCGAAGCGGGCGGCGCTGCTGCCGCTCCTGCTGCCGCTGCTCCGGCCGCTGCACAAGCTGCTGCTCCGGTCGCTGAAGGCGAAGATGATCCTGTTGCTGCACCGGCAGCTCGCAAGCTGGCTGAAGAAAACAGCATCAACATCGCTTCCGTTGCCGGCACTGGCAAAGGCGGTCGCGTGACCAAGGAAGACGTTGTTGCCGCTGTAGCTGCCAAGAAAGCCGCTCCGGCTGCCGCGCCTGCCAAGGCTGCTGCACCTGCTGCCGCTGCTCCAGTGTTCGCTGCTGGCGATCGCATCGAGAAGCGCGTACCGATGACCCGCGTGCGGGCCACCGTCGCCAAGCGTCTGGTTGAAGCTCAATCGAACATGGCAATGCTGACCACTTTCAACGAAGTCGACATGACCGAAGTCATGGCGTTGCGTTCGAAGTACAAGGACCTGTTCGAGAAGTCCCACAACGGCGTGCGCCTGGGCTTCATGTCGTTCTTCGTCAAGGCTGCCACCGAAGCGCTGAAACGCTTCCCGGCTGTCAACGCGTCGATCGACGGTGCTGACATCGTTTATCACGGCTACGCTGACGTCGGTGTGGCTGTTTCCAGCGACCGCGGCCTGGTTGTACCGGTTCTGCGTAACGCCGAACTGATGAGCCTGGCTGAAATCGAAGGCGGCATCGCCACCTTCGGCAAGAAGGCTCGTGACGGCAAGCTGTCGATGGACGAAATGACCGGTGGTACGTTCACCATCACCAACGGTGGTACTTTCGGTTCGATGATGTCGACGCCGATCGTCAACCCGCCACAAGCGGCCATCCTGGGCATGCACAACATTCTGCAGCGTCCTATGGCGATCAACGGTCAAGTCGTTATCCGTCCGATGATGTACCTCGCTCTGTCCTACGATCACCGTTTGATCGACGGCAAAGAAGCTGTGACCTTCCTGGTTACCATCAAGAACCTGCTGGAAGACCCGGCTCGTTTGCTGCTGGATATCTGATTTCGTTGCACGGGCCGCTCAGCGATGGGCGGCCCTTCTGTAATGACCAGCTTCGTCCCACGACGGTCCCCAAAAGGGGCCGTCCGGTTTGATTCGAGAAGGAATGACACATGACTCAGAAATTCGACGTGGTAGTGATTGGCGCGGGCCCTGGCGGCTACGTGGCTGCCATTAAAGCAGCGCAACTGGGCCTCTCCACTGCCTGCATCGAGAAATACACCGACAAGGAAGGCAAACTTGCCCTCGGCGGTACTTGCCTGAACGTCGGCTGCATTCCATCCAAGGCGCTGCTGGACAGCTCCTGGAAGTTCCACGAAGCCCAAGACGGCTTCGCAATCCACGGTATCAACCACGCTGGCGTGACCATGGACGTGGCAGCGATGGTCGGCCGTAAAGCCAACATCGTAAAAGGCCTGACCTC
Source organism: Pseudomonas cucumis (assembly GCF_030687935.1). GTDB lineage: Bacteria > Pseudomonadota > Gammaproteobacteria > Pseudomonadales > Pseudomonadaceae > Aquipseudomonas > Aquipseudomonas cucumis. The sequence goes on from NZ_CP117454.1 coordinate 1,838,037, forward strand.
CGGCGTTGCGACCCTGTTCAAAGCCAACGGTGTGACCTCGATCCAGGGCCACGGCAAACTGCTGGCCGGCAAGAAAGTCGAAGTCACCAAGCCTGACGGTTCGGTAGAAATCATTGAAGCCGAGAACGTGATTCTGGCTCCAGGTTCGCGTCCGATCGACATTCCACCGGCTCCGGTCGACCAGAATGTGATCGTCGATTCGACTGGCGCGCTGGAATTCCAATCGGTGCCAAAACGTCTGGGCGTGATTGGCGCTGGCGTGATCGGTCTGGAACTGGGTTCGGTCTGGTCCCGTCTGGGCGCAGAAGTGACCGTTCTCGAAGCGCTGGACACCTTCCTGATGGCCGCTGACGCTGCCGTTTCCAAGGAAGCGCTGAAAACCCTGACCAAACAAGGTCTGGACATCAAGCTGGGTGCTCGCGTTACCGGTTCCAAAGTGAACGGCGACGAAGTCGTTGTGAACTACACCGATGCCAACGGCGAACAGAACATCACTTTCGACAAGCTGATCGTAGCCGTTGGTCGCCGTCCGGTGACCACTGATCTGCTGGCTGCTGATTGCGGCGTGACCCTGGACGAGCGCGGTTTCGTGCACGTTGACGATCACTGCGCTACCACCGTACCGGGCGTTTACGCCATCGGTGACGTGGTTCGCGGCATGATGCTGGCACACAAGGCCTCGGAAGAAGGCATCATGGTCGTTGAGCGCATCAAGGGCCATAAAGCCCAGATGAACTATGACTTGATCCCTTCGGTTATTTATACTCACCCGGAAATCGCGTGGGTCGGCAAAACCGAGCAGGCCTTGAAGGCTGAAGGCGTTGAAGTTAACGTTGGCACCTTCCCGTTCGCAGCCAGTGGCCGTGCCATGGCAGCCAACGACACCGGCGGTTTCGTGAAAGTCATTGCCGATGCCAAGACTGACCGCGTATTGGGCGTCCACGTGATTGGCCCGAGCGCTGCAGAACTGGTTCAGCAGGGCGCGATCGGTATGGAATTCGGCACCAGCGCTGAAGACCTGGGCATGATGGTTTTCTCCCATCCGACCCTGTCTGAAGCCTTGCACGAAGCAGCTTTGGCTGTGAATGGCGGCGCCATCCACATCGCCAACCGCAAGAAGCGTTAAGACAATAAGAAACCACGGCGGTACGGCCCGTCGTGAGCCTTGCATGCAAGACTCACCGCGGAATGTCCGCTGGACGCAGTCTTGCGTAGCTCTGCTACGCAAGCAGCAGTCACAGGTGGTGCGGCACTTGAACAAGTGCAGCACCGAATGCGCAGTACCTAACGAAGACGGTAATAAGCATGAATCTTCACGAGTATCAGGGTAAGCAGCTGTTCGCTGAGTACGGCCTGCCAGTTTCCACCGGCTACGCAGTAGACACCCCGGAAGCAGCAGCAGAAGCTTGCGACAAAATCGGCGGCAGCGAGTGGGTTGTCAAAGCCCAGGTCCACGCTGGTGGTCGCGGTAAAGCGGGCGGCGTAAAGCTGGTTCGCAGCAAAGAAGACGCCAAAGCATTCGCTCAACAGTGGTTGGGCAAGCGTCTGGTGACTTACCAGACTGATGCCAATGGTCAGCCAGTCACCAAGATCCTGGTTGAATCGTGCACTGATATCGCTAAAGAGCTGTACCTGGGCGCTGTCGTTGACCGTTCGAGCCGTCGCATCGTGTTCATGGCTTCCACCGAAGGTGGCGTGGACATCGAGAAAATCGCTCACGACACCCCTGAGAAAATCCTCAAGGCCACTATCGATCCACTGGTTGGCGCTCAGCCATTCCAGGGTCGCGAGCTGGCATTCCAGCTGGGTCTGGAAGGCAAGCAAGTTGCTCAGTTCGCCAAGATCTTCGTAGGTCTAGCCAAGCTGTTCAAGGATCACGACCTGGCTCTGCTGGAAGTGAACCCGCTGGTGATCAAGGCTGACGGCGATCTGCATTGCCTCGATGCCAAGATCAACATCGACGCCAACGCCATGTACCGTCAGCCTAAGCTGAAGACTTTCCACGATCCGTCGCAAGACGATCCGCGCGAAGCGCACGCTGCCAAGTTCGAACTGAACTACGTAGCGCTGGAAGGCAACATCGGTTGCATGGTCAACGGTGCTGGCCTGGCCATGGGTACCATGGACATCGTCAACCTGCATGGCGGCAAACCAGCCAACTTCCTCGACGTGGGCGGCGGTGCTACCAAAGAACGCGTTACCGAAGCGTTCAAGATCATCCTGTCCGACACTAACGTCGCTGCAGTACTGGTCAACATCTTCGGCGGCATCGTTCGTTGCGACATGATTGCCGAAGGCATCATCGGCGCTGTGAAAGAAGTCGGCGTGAAAATCCCGGTTGTTGTTCGCCTTGAAGGCAACAACGCTGAGCTGGGCGCTAAAGTACTGGCAGAAAGCGGTTTGAACATCATCGCTGCTACCAGCCTGACCGACGCTGCTCAACAAGTCGTTAAAGCTGCGGAGGGCAAATAATGAGCGTCCTGATCAATAAAGACACCAAAGTTATCTGCCAGGGTATTACCGGTTCGCAAGGTAGTTTCCACACCCAGCAAGCCATCGAGTACGGCACCAAGATGGTTGGTGGTGTAACGCCTGGTAAAGGCGGCACCGAACACCTGGGTCTGCCAGTGTTCAACACCGTGAAAGACGCTGTAGCTGCCACTGGCGCCACCGCCAGCGTGATCTACGTTCCAGCTCCTTTCTGCAAGGACTCCATCCTGGAAGCAGCCTTCGGCGGCATCAAGCTGATCGTTTGCATCACTGAAGGCATTCCTACCCTGGACATGCTGGATGCCAAGGTCAAGTGCGACGAGTTGGGCGTAGTCCTGATCGGTCCTAACTGCCCAGGCGTGATCACTCCAGGCGAATGCAAGATCGGCATCATGCCAGGTCACATTCACTTGCCAGGCAAGGTCGGTATCGTTTCCCGTTCCGGCACCCTGACCTACGAAGCTGTGAAGCAGACTACTGACGCCGGTTTCGGTCAGTCGACTTGCGTCGGCATCGGTGGTGACCCGATCCCGGGTTCGAACTTCATCGACATCCTGAAGCTGTTCCAGGAAGACCCGAAGACCGAAGCGATCGTGATGATCGGCGAGATCGGCGGTTCGGCTGAAGAAGAAGCGGCTGCCTACATCAAGGCACACGTGACCAAGCCAGTTGTTTCCTACATCGCTGGTGTGACTGCTCCTCCGGGCAAGCGCATGGGCCATGCTGGCGCAATCATCTCTGGCGGCAAAGGCACTGCAGACGAGAAATTCGCTGCACTGCAAGACGCAGGCGTTAAAACCGTGCGTTCGCTGGCAGACATCGGCAAGGCCCTGGCCGAGCTGACCGGTTGGGCCGTCAAGTAAGCCTCGCGCTTAACTGACGCTTCACCAAACAAAGGCCACCTTCGGGTGGCCTTTGTCGTTTCCGGGTGATCGTTCCCACGCGCTGCGTGGGAACGCCGCCAGGGACGCTCCGCGTTCCGCCTTTGAATGTGACGCAGAGCGTCACGGGATGCATTCCCACGCAGCGTGGGAATGATCTGTGCCGAGGTAGGAAAATTAGATATGTAAACGCGACATTGAAATGTCGCGTATCGGATAGTTCGCCCTGTAACAGTGCGTTTGTCGTGCAAATTCGTTAGGCTAGCAGCCATTTTTGCGTCCGCGGCCCACAAGGCAGCGACGCGCTAAACGGGTTAGTCCTATACGGGCCGACAGCATTTCCCTCACCCATAAGGGAAATCCCTCTCTAAATTCCGATTCAGTAGTGTGGTATTTCCTTGATGAAAGTGTTGAAAGGCCAGGACATCCTGGCACTGGGTTTTATGACGTTTGCTCTGTTCGTCGGGGCTGGCAACATCATCTTCCCGCCTATCGTCGGTTTGCAGTCCGGGCCTAATGTCTGGATGGCGGCGCTGGGTTTTCTGATCACCGCGGTTGGTTTGCCGGTGATCACCGTTGTTGCCCTGGCCAAGGTCGGTGGTGCAATGGATGCCTTGAGCAGCCCGATCGGTAAAGTCGCCGGTGGCTTGCTGGCAGCCGCGTGCTACCTCGCTGTTGGCCCATTGTTCGCGACGCCGCGCACCGCGACCGTGTCGTTCGAAGTGGGCCTGGCGCCGCTGACCGGCGAGAGCCCGCTGGCGCTGTTTCTCTATAGCTCGGTGTACTTCCTGCTGGTGTTCTTCATCTCGCTCTATCCGGGCCGTCTGCTGGACACGGTAGGACGTTTCCTTGCACCGCTGAAGATCATCGCCCTGGCCGTCCTCGGCATCGCTGCGTTCGCGTTGCCGGCTGGTGATATCGGCGTGGCCACACCTGAATATGTCGCGGCACCGTTCTCCCAAGGCTTTATCAATGGTTACCTGACCATGGATACCCTGGGTGCGCTGGTTTTCGGCATCGTCATTGTCAACGCCATTCGTTCCCGGGGCGTGGAATCGCCGGCGTTGATCACCCGTTACGCGATCATTGCAGGGCTGATTGCCGGCGTGGGGCTGGCGCTGGTTTACGTCAGTCTGTTCCGTCTCGGTTCGGGCAGCCATGAAGTGGCCGCCGGTGCTACCAACGGCGCGGCGGTATTGCACGCTTACGTTCAGCACACATTTGGTTCGTTGGGCAGCGGTTTCCTTGCGGTGCTGATCTCCCTGGCCTGCCTGGTAACAGCGGTTGGTCTGACGTGTGCCTGTGCCGAATACTTCAGCCGTGTACTGCCACTGTCCTACAAGACGCTGGTGATCATCCTGGCTGCGTTCTCCCTGTTGGTGTCCAACCTGGGCCTCACCAAGCTGATTGCTTTCTCGATCCCGGTGCTGACCGCCATCTACCCGCCGTGCATCGCCCTGGTAGCCCTGAGCTTCTGCAAGGACTTCTGGCATGAGCAGGGCCGTATTGTCGGTCCGGTGATGCTGGTGTCGTTCATCTTCGGCCTGATTGATGCCCTCAAAGGCGCCGGTCTGGCCGACTGGATGCCGACTCAACTGACTCACCTGCCGCTGAGCGAACAAGGTCTGGCGTGGCTGGTGCCATCGGTCATGACCCTGGTGGTTGCGGTGGTTTGTGACCGTCTGCTGGGCAAGCGCGCCGAAGCGCTGGCTTAAGCTGCTTCATGGCCCGCCACAAGCGGGCCTTGATCTGCTTCCTGGCAAAAAATAGAAATGCCCCGTATCAATCGATACGGGGCATTAATGAGATGGTCACCCCCACACCCTGCGAGGGCTACGCTTTCGCAGGGTGTTTTGTTTTCGGAGGCCATCATCATGAGCGAGTCAGCGCTGATCGGGATCGATCTCGGTAAACACAGTTTCCACCTGCACGGCCAAGACAAATTGGGCCGAGAGGTGTTTCGCAAGAAGCTCTCGCGTCAACAAATGATGACGCTTTTCGGCAATCTGCCGGCCTGTACCGTGGTGATGGAAGCTTGTGCCGGCGCGCATTTCGTCGCTCGCCAGCTGATGGCCATGGGGCATGAGCATTTCTGTTATCTGGATGAACAGATCAAGGCGCTGGATAAAGAGCTGGCAAGCCAACTGGCCGACGATGATCTCGGCAGCCGCTTGCTGAGCTTGCCGTGTGTCGGGCCGATCACCGCCAGCCTGCTGGCTGTAGAGGTGCGCGATGGCCAACAGTACAAATGCAGCCGTGACTTCGCCGCCTCCGTGGGCTTGGTGCCCAGGCAGTACAGCACCGGCGGCAGGGCTAATTTGCTGGGCATCAGCAAGCGCGGCGACAAGCATCTCAGGCAGTTGCTGGTTCAATGTGCTCGGGTCTATATGCAGAGGCTAGAACACCAGAAAGGGGCTCTGGCCGACTGGGTGCGCTCATTGCTTGGGCGACGACACTCGAACGTGGTGGCCTGCGCCCTGGCTAACAAGCTGGCGCGGATCGCGTGGGCGCTAGCGGCTCACCATACGCAATATGAAGCAGGGCCAGACGCGCTGAACGCCTGACCCTGCGGTTGTTGCAGTACCACGAATCACCCTTCAGGTTTTGCGATAGCTGAACAACGGATGACGTGAACGGCCCACCGGCCTGACGAAGAACCTGACATAAAAATCGGCTTCAGAAGCCGCGGCATTTTTCAGGATCGTCAGGCGCGACTCTCATCGTGGCGCGGGGCATGCCCTGGATCGACGCCGGATAGATTTAAGCAAGCCAACCACTTCACCCATTAATCAGTATTGCAAAAATGGGGGTGACCATAGATTTTTATGGGTGGGATGCGGTGTCTTTTTCCTTGCGCTAACGTCGAAGCATTGCCAAATCACATCACAAGGACCTGCATGTCGTTCATCCACGCCAATCTGATCCACATCCTCGCCGCGCTCTGGTTTGTCGTCTGCTGGGGTGGCTACACCCGTTACGCAACGTGGAAGGGCCGCGACACCGCGTGCCTGGCCAGCGTGTTGCACCTGTATCGCGAAGACTGGATGCGCCGCATGCTGTTGCGCGACAACCGTATTGCCGATGCCAGTGTGATCGGTAACCTGGAGCGCAATGCCTCGTTCTTCGCCTCCAGCACGCTGATTATCCTGGCCGGTATTCTCACGGTATTGGGTGCGTCCGACAGAGCCGTATCGTTACTGGCGGATATCCCGATGGTGCAACAGGCCTCCCAAGGCATGTCGGAGATCAAGTTGTTGTGCCTAGCGCTGGTGTTTGTCTATGCGTTCTTTACCTTCAGCTGGTGCATGCGTCAGTACAACTTTGCGGCCATTCTCGTGGGCTCGGCACCGATGATCGGCGAGCGCCATGTATCCGAGCAAGAGCGCAAAGCCTTTGCTTCCAGAGCCGCCCGTGTCATCTCCATGGCGGCCAACCAGTTCAACTTCGGTCTGCGTTCCTATTACTTTGGCATGACCATGCTGGCGTGGTTCGTCAGCCCCTGGTTGTTCATGTTGATGAGTGCCGGCGTCGTGCTGGTGTTGTATCGCCGCGAGTTTCACTCCGATGTTCTTGATGTGATGGTCTATACCCCTACAGAGGCGCCATTGCCTGAAGCAAACAAGGAAGCTGCTTGATGAGTATTCCGTTCTGGTGTGTGTTTATCAGCGCATTGTTGATTTACGTGGCAAAGATTCCGGTGGCCAAAGCCATGAGCGAGCAGGGTGGTTACAACAATCACCTGCCGCGCCAGCAGCAGGCGCAACTTACCGGCTTTGGTGCCCGGGCATTGGCGGCGCACCAGAACAGTTTCGAGGCGTTCTTATTGTTCGCGGTCGGGGTGTTGATGGCGCACACCACGCAGACGGCGGGATGGCTGATCGATACGCTGGCAATCATCGTTGTGATCGCGCGCATCATTTACTTGCTGTGCTATTGGGCAGATCTGGCCTGGCAGCGCAGTCTGGTGTGGTTTGTGGGTTTAGTGTGTTCGTTGTTGCTGATGATTAGTCCGACTTTTAGGACGATTTTGGTCTAATGCCGCATTGAAAAACAAAAGCCGCAGATAAAAGAAAACCCGCACTTGGCGGGTTTTCTTTTATCACTAAAAACGCTTTTAGTTTTTAGGTGCTTCTGGCGCGGCTTCTTTTGTCGCTGCTGCGTTCGATTCGGCCTGAGCTTTGGCAGCTTCGGCGTTTTCTTTTGCGGCTTCGTTCACTTTATCCTGAGCTTCGCTCATTTTTTCTTGAGCTTGTTCAGAATGTTTGGCGGCATCTTGAGCTTTGTCCTCGGATTTTTTATCGCAGGCAGCGAGACCGAGGGAAGCGGTCAACATCAAGGCAATAGCTAAAGTCTTACGCATGGGGTGTTTCTCCTTATGGAAAATATCTACTGGCCTTTCGAGCATGGCGATCAGGGTTAAGTTCCTCAAATCACACAGATATATAAGTTTGTTTTGCCACGGAACTTTTACCCCTTGGCCTGCTACTTTTCCCGGACACTAAGGAGCGTTTATCAAATGGCCGAAAACCCCGTTTTTGAGCGTGCGACGCGCTTTCTGTCGGCATTGCGCCATTGTCAGGTACTCGGCATGCGTGTTCACAGCGCCAGCAGCGAAGGGCTGACGGTGATTTTGCCGTACAGCCCGCAGATCGTCGGCAACCCGCAAACCGGGGTGATTCATGGCGGTGCGCTGACCTCGCTGATGGACACTGCTTGCGGCATGGCCACCCTTTGCGTGCTGCCCGAGTTCGAAGTCTGCCCGACGCTCGACTTGCGCATCGACTACATGCACGCCGCCGAACCGCACAAGGACGTATACGGCTTCGCCCAATGCTACCGAGTGACCACCGACGTGATCTTTGCGCGCGGTTTTGCCTATCAGGATGACCCCGAACAGCCCATTGCCCATGTGGTGGGCACCTTCATGCGCATGGGCAAGGGCATCAAAGGCACCAAAGGGTTTGGCGGTGTCATTGCCGGTGCCCTTACTGGAGTTGCGAAATGACCGACACATTCAAGGAGCAACTTCAACAGGCCCATGCGCAGGGCGACTACGCCTCTCTGCTGCAACTGATCCCTTACGCCAGACTGATCGGTGTTGAATGTTCGCGTGTCGGGGATGACCTGCTGTTTCGTCTGCCGGCCAACAAAGACAACATTGGTAATCCTTTATTGCCAGCGATTCATGGCGGGGTGATTGCCGGCTTCATGGAACTCTCGGCGGCACTGCACCTGCTGATTTTCACCGGCTCGCCCGGCGTGCCGAAGATTATCGACTTCTCCCTCGACTACCTGCGCGCGGGGCAGTTTCGCGATACCTGGGCCAGATGCCAGGTGTGCCGACAGGGGCGCCGAGTGGCAAACGTGGCAATTACCGCCTGGCAAAGCACTGAAGCCGAGCCCATTGCCACGGCCCGCGCTCACTTCAAAATTGAAGAGCCCTTGAAATCCTGATCTCAGCCCCCAACTCTGAGGACAACCCGCCGCCGACCCTCAAGGTCGCGGCCACTGCCATCTGATTGGAGTTTGATGACCATGAGTGTGGAAACTCAAAAGGAAACCCTGGGCTTCCAGACCGAGGTGAAGCAACTGCTGCACCTCATGATCCATTCGCTGTATTCCAACAAGGAAATTTTCCTTCGCGAATTGATCTCGAACGCCTCTGACGCTGTCGACAAATTACGCTTTGAAGCGCTGGCCAAGCCTGAATTGCTGGAAGGCGGCGCTGAACTGAAAATCCGTGTGAGCTTCGACAAAGACGCTAAAACCGTCACCCTCGAAGACAACGGCATCGGCATGAGCCGTGACGACGCGGTCACCCATCTGGGTACCATCGCCAAGTCAGGCACTGCCGATTTCATGAAACACCTGTCTGGCGATCAGAAAAAAGACTCGCACCTGATCGGTCAATTCGGTGTTGGTTTCTACTCGGCCTTCATCGTCGCCGATAAAGTCGACGTATTCAGCCGCCGTGCCGGCCTCGCTGCCAGCGAAGGCGTGCACTGGTCGTCCAAGGGCGAAGGCGAATTCGAAATTGCCACCGTCGAGAAAGCCGACCGTGGTACTCGCATCGTTCTGCACCTGAAGTCCGGTGAAGACGAGTTCGCCGATGGCTGGCGTCTGCGCAATATCATCAAGAAGTACTCCGACCACATCGCCTTGCCGATCGAGTTGCCGAAAGAAGTGGCAGCCGTTGAAGGTGAAGAGAAGCCTGCCGTTGAATGGGAAACCGTCAACCGCGCCAGCGCCCTGTGGACTCGCCCTCGCACTGAAGTGAAAGACGAGGAGTATCAGGAGTTCTACAAGCACGTCGCTCACGATTTCGAAAACCCGCTGAGCTGGAGCCACAACAAGGTCGAAGGCAAGCTCGAGTACACCTCGCTGCTTTATGTGCCGACCCGTGCTCCATTCGACCTGTACCAGCGTGAAGCGCCGAAAGGCCTGAAGCTGTACGTGCAGCGTGTGTTCGTCATGGATCAGGCCGAGTCGTTCCTGCCACTGTACCTGCGCTTCATCAAAGGCGTTGTCGACTCCAACGACCTGTCGCTGAACGTGTCGCGGGAAATCCTGCAGAAAGACCCGATCATCGATTCCATGAAGTCGGCGCTGACCAAGCGCGTTCTGGACATGCTGGAAAAACTGGCGAAGAGCGAGCCTGAGCAATACAAGAGCTTCTGGAAGAACTTCGGTCAGGTCATGAAAGAAGGCCCGGCTGAAGACTTCGCCAACAAAGAAAAAATTGCTGGCCTGCTGCGTTTCGCGTCCACTCAGGGCGATGATGGCGAGCAGGTTGTAGGTCTGGCCGACTACCTGGCCCGCGCCAAGGAAGGTCAGGACAAGATCTACTACCTGACTGGCGAAACCTACGCACAAGTCAAAAACAGCCCCCACCTGGAAGTCTTCCGCAAGAAAGGCATCGAAGTGCTGCTGCTGACCGACCGCATCGACGAGTGGCTGATGAGCTACCTCAGCGACTTTGATGGCAAGAGCTTTGTCGATGTGGCACGCGGTGACCTGGACCTCGGCAACCTGGATTCGGAAGAAGACAAGAAAGCCGCGGAAGAAGTCGCCAAGTCCAAAGAAGGCCTGGTTGAGCGTCTCAAGACCGCTTTGGGTGAATCCGTCGCTGAAGTGCGGGTTTCCCACCGCCTGACCGATTCCCCGGCGATTCTGGCCATCGGTGAGCAGGACCTGGGCCTGCAAATGCGCCAGATCCTGGAAGCCAGCGGTCAGAAGGTTCCGGATTCGAAGCCGATCTTCGAATTCAACCCGGCTCACCCGCTAATCGAGAAACTCGACAACGAGCAGAGCGACGAGCGCTTCGGCGACCTGTCGCACATTCTGTTCGATCAGGCGGCCCTGGCGGCCGGCGACAGCTTGAAAGACCCGGCCGCTTATGTGCGCCGTCTGAACAAGCTGCTGGTTGAACTGTCGGTTTAACCGCGTTGTAAAAAAACCCGCTTCGGCGGGTTTTTTCATTCTGGGGCTTTTTACTGGGAGTTAGTCATGAGCCAAATCACTGTTCGTTCCGTCGCCTATCAGATCGACGGCCAGTCGTATGAAAGCCGTCTAGTCTTCGATGCCGACCATAAGAGCCCGCGCCCCGGTCTGTTGATGGCGCCGAACTGGATGGGCGTCAGTGCCGGTGCTGAAGAGATCGCCAAGTCGGTGGCCTCCAAGGGCTATGTGGTGTTGATCGCGGATCTCTATGGTCAGGCGACTCGGCCGCAGAACGGCGACGAGGCGGGCGCAGCAATGATGCCGTTGAAGAATGACCGCGCCTTGCTGCGCAAACGCATGCAGGCTGCCTTCGAACAGCTGCAAGGGCAGGGCGAGGCGGCGATCGATACCTCGAAACTGGCAACGTTCGGTTTCTGCTTCGGTGGTTGCTGCGCGCTGGAACTGGCTCGTACGGGCGCGCCGGTGAAAGCGGCGGTGTCGTTCCACGGCACATTGGATACGCCGAACGTGAACGATGCGAAAAACATCAAGGGCTCGGTACTGGTGCTGCATGGCGCTGCCGACCCGCTGGTGCCGAAAGAGCAACTGCCGGCATTCGAAGCTGAAATGAACACCGCTGGTGTGGACTGGCAATTGCTGAGCTACGGCGGCGCGGTGCATTCGTTCACCGATCCCCACGCCAATGTGCGGGGCAAAATGATGTATGACGCAAAGACCGCGGCTCGCGCGTTCATGTCGATGCATAACTTGCTGGATGAAGTGTTTAAAGGTTGATGGCTGGACACTGATCGTTCCCACGCTCCGCGTGGGAATGCCTCTAGGGACGCTCCGCGTCCAGTGGCGCGGAGCGTCACGGGCTGCATTCCTTTGCTGCGCGTGGGAACGATCAGCCGATCAGTTACAAGGGAGTTGGCGGGCTTCGGTGTTTCGGTAACTCGATCCGCTCGCTTTCCCCCGGCACTGTCGGCCAATCCCCGGCCGCCCAGCGCCGACGTGCTTCATCGATCAATGCCGGATCGCTGGCGACGAAATTCCAGTTGATCCGTCGCGGGCCATCCAGCGGCGCGCCGCCAAACAGCACGGCATGACAGTCGCTCTCGGCAAATAAGGTCATCTCTTTCCCGGCCGGCAATACCACCAGCGCATGCGGCTCTAGCGACTCGCCATCCAGTTGCGCTTCACCGCTCAGCACATACAGTGCCCGTTCTTCATGCTCGGTGGGAATCAGCAATGTGGTCGCCGTTTGCAGGTTCAATTCGGCGTACAGCGTAGGAGAAAGCACCGGCACTGGCGATTCGAGGCAAAAGCCTGACCCGGCGATCATCCGTATCTTCACGCCAAGGTTATCGCTGACGGGCAGCGTGGCAGCCGGATGGTGGCTGTAGTGTCCCGGGCCGTGTTCATGATCCTTGGGTGAAGCCAGCCAGATCTGTAAGCCGTGCATCGTAAAGCCGCTGTCTTTCAATGCTTCGGGCGTGCGTTCGACGTGGGCAATTGCACTGCCGGCGGTCATCCAGCTGACATCGCCGGCATTCACCACCTGATCGGAGCCGAGGCTATCCTTGTGCTGGATTTGCCCTTCGAACAAGTAGGTGAGGGTGGACAGGCCGATGTGCGGATGCTGACGGATGTTCATGCCTTTGCCCGCCGGGTAACGGGTTTCGAGCATGTGGTCGAAAAACACGAAAGGCCCGACGTTGCGGCATTTGGCTGATGGCAACGGGCGAAGAATCGGCTGACCTTCGACATCTTCGGCGCGAGGGCGGATCACGAGTGGCGTGTTCATGGTGCATTCCAGGCTGAGCGGGTGACGCAGGGAGCATAACCCGCTTGTGCAGCCCTTGCCGCTATTGGCTGAAGGCGCCTTCGGACAGGTGGGTTTCAATGCTGATGTCGGAAGTGGTCATCAGCTTGTGTACCGGGCAGCGGTCGGCCACGCGGTGCAGCTCGTCACGCTGGGCGTCGGTGAGCACACCTTTGAGTGTGAGTTCGACGTGCAGGGCGTATTTGCCTTTCTGCTCTTCGCTGTTGTCGCGCGTGACCTCAACCTCGACGCCTGTCAGCGGGATGTCCTTCTTCTTGGCATACATTTTCAGCGTCAGGGCCTTACAGGCACCGAGGGCGGCGTCGAAGTAGTCGTGTGGTTCAGGCGCCGTGCCTTCGCCGCCAGAGGTTTTCGGCACATCGGCAAAAAGCTCGTGGTCATCGATCTGGACGCTGTGACGAAAACCTTCGGCGGAGACGGTATTGACGGTAACAGTCATGGGAAACCTCGCGGGCAATATGAAAAGTCATTCGATCAAAAAAGACCCTGAAGTTATAGAGCATTCCTTCAAATTCGCGTTCCACTTTCTTACCGGCTGAACCCTGGTTTGCGTGGTGCGGTCTATGTTGCTCGTACCGCAGTTGCCCGTCACAGGAGAATTCCGTGCCCCCGATCCGCTTGAGCCTCGCCTGGTTGCTGGCGCTGTGCGGCACTGATGCCTACGCCCGCGAATATGCCTACAGCGATGCGCACCTGCATTACGTCGATTTCTTCCAGGAAACGGCGGGCATGTCGAAATTGCTCACGGCCATGGACGACAATGCTATCGATCATGTGATGATTTCCGGCATTCCGGTGGCCAAGAAATGGCACGAAGACGAACCCAAACGCCCACGTTATTACGCCGGCGATGACGCCGATGCCTATTGGTATAGCGCGACCGATGTGATCGTCGCGGCGGCGGTGAATAAGCTGACCACAGAGCAGCGCCAGCGTTTTCACCCTTTCCTGTCAGGCTTCAACCCGAATGACAAAAACTCCGCGGCACACATCCAGCGCATGCTCGACCTCTATCCCGGGCTTTGGCAGGGCATTGGCGAAGTCTTTACCCGTCACGACGATCTGACTGCGCTGACATCCGGCGACACGCCGCGGGCCAACAATGAGGCGATGACCCGTATCTATCACTTGGCTGCCGAGAATGACTTGCCGGTGATGCTGCATTCCAACATCACCTCCAAACGTGAGAAAAATCCGCTGTACCTGGCAGAAATCGAAGAGCCGCTGCGCAATCATCCACACACGCGATTCATTTGGGCTCACGCGGGCAGCAGTGCGGAAACTCATCGGCACCAGACCCAGCTGGATTTTCTGTTGCCGACGCTGTCGCGAATGCTCGAGGCTTACCCCAATCTGTTCGTTGACCTGTCCTGGAGCATGCTGACGCCTTACCTGCTGGACGAGCAGGGCACGCCTCGGGATGAATGGGTGAGACTGGTGGAGCGCTTTCCGGAGCGCTTCATGCTCGGTTCCGATGTGGTGGGACGTTTCAATAAACTCGGTCAGGAAATGCACAGCTTCGATCCGTTTCTTGATGCCTTGCCGGAGGATGTTGCCAGAAGGGTTGCGCGGGATAACTTTTTGGCGATTCTGCCTCGGGCTGTTGTGAAGTAACAATGGGACTTCAACTCCCGGATTGGGCAAGCCCCCTCACTTCAGGGTTGCTGAACTCAAGGTTGTCATCGTCCTGTCACCCCCGCGTCATACCCTCGCGCTCATCTCAATCAAGGAGCGCACCATGCACCTCACCCGTTTAGCCGCCCTGGCCACAATGATGTTCGTCAGTGGTCTGGCCAGTGCCGAAGTCCGCGTCGAAGGTCCGGTGGAATACGGCGTGTTCGCTGGCCCGAAAGCCGAACTGCAATCGGGCGAGCGAGTTTTGCGCCGCAGCAATGAACAGATCCAGCAAACCGAAATCGTCCCCGCCAAACTCGGCATCAAGTTCGGTATGCGTTACCAGTTGGCCGGCAAGGTCGCCGAAGATCAGCCGCTGACTTTGCTCTATTTCACGCCGGGCATCCGTACTCCGGATGGCGTGCGTCACGACAAACTGGAAGTGACTCAAAAACTGGTACCCGGTGCTCCGCAGGATGTGATGGCATACGAGTTCACCGAAAGCCACGAAGTCGTTCCCGGCGAATGGCGTTTCATGGTGTTCCAGGGCGACCGTTTGCTGGCCCAGCACCGCTTTACCGTGCGCTGATCGCTCTCGCCCAGCCAAATGCCAGACGAAAAAAAGCCCCGCGTTTGCGGGGCTTTCATGTTGTTGCGAATCAGCTGCCTTTGACCGGCTTGCCGTTAACCGTACCATCGAGGAGCATGATGTTGTACTCCTTGCCGTCGGTTTCGACCTGTTGCAGACGGACCAGCAGGTAATCCCAATCCTTGGCGAACCACAGCACGGTGATGCGCTTGCTTTGTGTCGGATCGCGCACGCGTTCGACCTTGATCGCATCGATCTGGCCAGCCTTGGTGTCGACTTTCTCTGAGCCCAGTACGCGGAAGTCATAGGTATCGACTTCGCCGTCATCGACGACCTGATAGCTCATGCTTTTCTTGCCGGCGGCCACGTCATGCTGCAGCGCCAGTTGGTAGGTGGATTTGTCGACCATGCCGCGGTTGAGTGGAAGCTTGACGGCGTCACCGCGATCGGTGCCGGTGACCATCTTGTTGGTCCAGTCGAAATCCAGATCAGCCTTCTTGGCTTTGCCCAGGCCACCACGTTCGAAATGGTAGGACTGCGGCAGCAGTGTGTCTTTGTCCAGGGTCAGGGTGCTTTCTTCAGTCAGGCTGGCGATCATCATCGACGCCTTGAAGCTGAGTTTCCAGACGCCGTTGGCTCCCTTGGTCAGGCTGCGTTCGGCGGTGCCGCTCATGGGCAGCTGTTTCCAGTCGGCGGTGTAGCTGGCGGAGAAGGGCTGAAGGTCTGCGGCCTGCGCAAACGGCAGGGCGAGCAGAGCGCAAGCGAAGAGCAGGGCGCGACGCATAAAATCTCCTAGGTTCGAATCAAGTGGCCGCTGGCCGCGAGTAACTGTCCGTCCAGTAAAGCACCTTGTTCACCGAGTGATAAACGACCTTCGGCAAACCAGCGTACGGCCATCGGGTAGATCAGGTGTTCCTGGGTATGGACTCGCTGCGCCAGACTCTGCGGCGAATCGTGCAACTCTACCGGTATTACTGCCTGTACGACCAGTGGTCCGCCATCGAGTTCCTCGGTGACGAAGTGCACGGAACAGCCGTGTTCAGTGTCGCCGGCCTCCAGCGCGCGCTGATGGGTGTGTAACCCTTTGTACTTGGGCAGCAGCGAGGGATGGATATTGAGCAGGCGACCCTGATAGTGGCGCACGAAGTCAGCGCTGAGAATGCGCATGAAGCCGGCCAGTACCACGAGTTTGGGGTTGAAGGCGTCGATCAGTTCGATCAGCGCGGCATCGAAGGCCTCGCGACCTTCGAAAGCCTTGTGATCCAGGGTGCGGGTGTCGATACCCGCGTCCCTGGCGCGTTGCAGGCCGTAAGCGTCGGCGCGGTTGGAGATCACCGCGGCGATGCGGGCCGGGCTGTCGCCGGTCCGCGTGCTGTCGATCAAGGCCTGCAAGTTACTGCCGGTGCCGGACAACAGCACCACCACATCACAGGTCTGGGACATCCGCTCTTGCATCAGTGTGCCTTGAGGTTCTTCAGTTCAACCTGAGCCGCGCCTTCGGCAGCGGTGGCGATCTGACCGATGACCCAAGGCTGCTCGCCGGCTTCACGCAATACGTTCAGCGCGGTTTCAACGTGCTCTTGAGCAACGCAGATGACCATGCCGACGCCACAGTTCAGCACGCGATGCATTTCGTTTTCGTCGACGTTGCCTTTCTCTTGCAGCCAGTCGAACACGGCAGGGCGAGTCCAGCTTGCAACGTCAACTACCGCTTGTGCGCCTTTTGGCAGAACGCGCGGAATGTTGTCCAGCAGGCCACCACCGGTGATGTGGGCCATGGCTTTGACGGCGCCGGTTTCTTTGATCAGCTTGAGCAGCGGCTTCACGTAGATGCGGGTCGGGGCCATCAGCAGGTCGGTCAGCGGTTTGCCGTCGAGCTGGATGTTTTCGATGTCTGCACCGGACACTTCGATGATCTTGCGGATCAGCGAGTAGCCGTTGGAGTGCGGGCCGGAAGACGGCAGGGCGAGCAGGGCATCGCCGGCAGCGACTTTGGAACCGTCGATGATTTCGGACTTTTCCACGACGCCGACGCAGAAGCCGGCCAGGTCGTAGTCTTCGCCTTCGTACATGCCAGGCATTTCAGCGGTTTCGCCGCCGACCAGGGAGCAGCCGGACAGTTCACAGCCAGCGCCGATGCCGGTCACGACCTGGGTCGCGGTTTCGACGTTCAGTTTACCGGTGGCGTAGTAGTCGAGGAAGAACAGCGGCTCGGCGCCGCAGACCACCAGGTCGTTCACGCACATGGCAACCAGGTCGATGCCGATGCTGTCGTGCTTGTTCAGGTTCAGCGCCAGGCGCAGCTTGGTGCCGACGCCGTCAGTGCCCGATACCAGCACCGGTTGTTTGTAACCGGCCGGGATTTCGCAGAGGGCGCCGAAACCGCCCAGGCCGCCCATGACTTCCGGGCGCGCAGTGCGCTTGGCGACGCTCTTGATGCGTTCGACCAATGCTTCACCGGCGTCGATGTCTACACCGGCGTCCTTGTAGCTCAGGGAGGGTTGCTTGCTCATGATCCAGGCCTTTAGGGGGGATTCAGGGGTAACGACCGAGTCCAGTGGGACCGCCGAAACAAACGAAGGCGAGTGCCATCCGCGAATTTCAGGGTGCCCGGCTGTTGCCGGTCTGCGAAGGCGCGCGATTTTATCAGGCTTGAGGGGCAGCGGCCATCCTCGTACCGACGGGCAGGAGCATATCGCGTTAAAAAAACCGATATTGCCCGTGTTGGTGGCGTCCCGGATGGCTGTATAAGGTATCGACGTTAACCGTCTATCGTTATGACAGTGCGAAAACTACCGGGATCGGGTGAATGTTTTGCTTGAACGTGTGGTCAACAGACCCCTGGTTCAATCATCTTCATGCGGTCTGTTCCAGCCGCTCTTGTCGTCAGGAATCTTTTTATGCGTTTTCTTAAATTCTTGTTCGTGGGCTGTTTATCCATGGTCAGCCTGACCAGTCATGCCGAAACAGTCAAAAGCCTCTACCAAGTGCGCGAGCCTGTCAGCAGCCAGACGCCGGAGGAGCGCGATCAGGCGACTCAGCGGGCGCTGGATACGTTGGTGTTGCGCCTCACTGGCGATCCCAAGGCGGCACAGAGCCCGGGTCTGGCGACCGTGCGCAAAGATCCTCAGCAGATCATCAGCCAGTTTGGTTATGAGGCCGGGCCGCCGCAGGTGCTGAAAGTCGATTTCGATCCTGCTACCACCGAACAGGCCTTGCGTCGTGCCGGGTTGGCCATGTGGGGCAGCAACCGGCCGTCGATTCTCGGTTGGTGGTTGAACGATTCCACTGAGGGTTCGAGCCTGGTCGGCGATGGCCAGGCCAGTGCGACGCCGCTGCTTCGAGCGGCGCAACATCGTGGGCTGCCGCTGCGTTTGCCACTGGCAGACCTGAACGAGCAGATTGTCGCCACTGCGCCGAATCTGGAAAGTGCAGACCCTGCACCGCTGCGGGGTGCATCCGACCGTTACAATGCCGACGCCTTGCTGGCGGTGCATGCCCGTGAAGAGAGTGGCCAATGGCAAGCCAAGTGGCGTTTGTGGTTGGGCGATCAGAAAGAAGCCGGTAGCGTGCAGGGCGCCGATACCGCCGCGCTGGCCGATGCGGTGATGCTGGCGGTCAGCCAACGCCTGGCGCCGCGTTTTGTCGCCAGGCCGGGTGCATCGAGCGAGCAATTGCTGGAAGTGCAGGGGATGAATCTGGAGCGTTATGCGACGCTCGGGCGTTTGCTGGAACCTTTTGGTGCTCGGCTACAAAGCGTTGATGGCGACCGCGTACTTTATCGGGTCAACGGCAGCGCCGATCAGCTGCGGGCGCAGTTGTCTTTGGCCAAGTTGCAGGAAATTCCGGCAGGTGAGGCGCCGGCCCCCGCGACGCCTGTTCAGCCCTTGACTGCTGGCTCGACACCGGTCGCAGCGCCAGCCCCGACGCCGCAGTTACGTTTTCGCTGGTAGTTTTTCTTTATATAGAAGCAGGAGTGGTAAATGGCCGATTCACGGCGTTGGTTCTGGCTCGGTGGGGTGGTCCTGCTTTGCGCGTTTGTTTACCTGTTGCATCCGATCCTGACACCATTCCTGGTGGCGCTGTTGCTGGCCTATCTGTTCGACCCGCTGGTGGATCGGCTGGAGAAGTACGGTCTGTCACGGACCTGGGGTGTGGTGGCGGTGTTCGCCTTGTTCACGTTGATCGTTACCGCGTTACTGTTGGTGTTGGTGCCCATGCTCGCCAAGCAGCTGTTTCGCTTGTATGAACTGGCGCCGCAAATGCTCGACTGGTTGCAGCACACCGCCGTGCCGTGGGCGCAATCGAAGATCGGGTTGTCGGACGGCTTCTGGAAGTTCGACAAGCTCAAGGCGGCGTTTAGCGAGCACATGGGTCAGACCACCGATGTGGTCGGCGTAGTGCTGAGTCAGGCGACGGCATCAGGCCTTGCGCTGATCGGGTGGCTGGCCAACCTGGTGCTGATTCCGGTGGTGAGTTTTTACCTGCTGCGCGACTGGGATCTGATGATGGCCAAGATCCGCAGCCTGCTGCCCCGTGATCGTGAAGAACGCGTCATGTCCCTGGCGGGAGAATGCCATGAAGTGCTCGGGGCCTTCGTGCGCGGGCAGTTGCTGGTGATGCTGGCGCTGGGCGTGATTTATGCCGCCGGCTTGATGATCGTCGGGCTGGAGCTGGGGCTGTTGATCGGTCTGATTGCCGGGTTGGCGGCGATCGTGCCGTACATGGGGTTCGTCATCGGGATTGGCGCGGCGTTGATTGCCGGTCTGTTCCAGTTCGGTGGCGATCTGTATCCCATGATTGGTATTGTCGCGGTGTTCATGGTAGGCCAGGCGCTGGAAGGCATGGTCCTGACGCCGTTGCTGGTGGGTGACCGGATCGGCCTGCACCCGGTGGCGGTGATCTTCGCGATCCTGGCCGGCGGCGAACTGTTTGGTTTTACCGGTATATTGCTGGCGTTGCCGGTGGCGGCGGTGATTATGGTCCTGGTGCGTCATGTACACGATTTGTACAAGGATTCAGAAATCTACGGCGGCGTCGACGAATCCGAGGTGTAGGCTTTTAATCCCCGTAGCGGGCAGTCTGGTTTCGTGCCAGGTTTGCCCGTATCCCTCGCGTGGCTGTCACATGCGCCGTCAAAGAAACTGTCATGAAACCAGCACGTTAACGCAAACCTTTGATTTTGCTTGTGGTCTGTCGCATTGTGCGCTCAGCCTCACGGGTATAAACTTCGCAAACTTTACACAGAGGCCACTAACGGTTCCTTTGGAACTGTTCAGTCAGCATGAAACCGATTCAGCTGCCCCTAGGTGTGCGTCTGCGTGATGACGCTACCTTTATCAATTACTACCCAGGCGCCAATGCCGCTGCACTCGGCTATGTCGAGCGGCTCTGCGAAGCCGACGCCGGCTGGACGGAAAGCCTGATTTACCTCTGGGGCAAGGATGGGGTAGGGCGCACGCATTTGTTGCAGGCGGCGTGTCTGCGCTTCGAGCAACTGGGTGAGCCGGCGGTGTATCTGCCGTTGGCCGAGTTGCTGGACCGTGGCATCGAAATCCTAGACAACCTCGAACAGTACGAACTGGTCTGCCTGGACGATTTGCAGGCGGTCGCCGGCAAGGCGGATTGGGAAGAGGCGCTGTTCCATCTGTTCAATCGTCTGCGTGACAGCGGCCGGCGTCTGCTGATCGCCGCCTCGACGTCCCCGCGCGAACTACCGGTGAAGCTGGCGGATCTCAAATCGCGGCTGACACTGGCACTCATCTTCCAGATGCGCCCACTCTCTGACGAAGACAAATTGCGTGCCTTGCAGTTGCGCGCATCCCGTCGTGGCCTGCACCTGACCGACGAAGTCGGGCATTTTATTTTGACCCGTGGCACCCGCAGCATGAGTGCGCTTTTCGAGCTGCTTGAACGCCTCGATCAGGCCTCCCTTCAAGCTCAGCGCAAGCTGACAATCCCGTTCCTGAAAGAAACCCTGGGTTGGTAAAAAACCTGATCAAGCTCAGGTTTTACGCGGGTTTTGGCAAATTCCAGGCGTCAACAAATCCGCTTTCCTGCAAGAGGGCAGGCTGCGCAAAGGTTCAAAATGGGCTTAAGCGCTTAGATGTAAACGAGAAACCGATAAGTCACATAAAGATCGATTGAATTTGCAAATGAGGTTGATAGCGGGCATAGTCTCGGCTTCTTTAGAAACTATCAGCCACGGTCGTGCCCATGCTAAATCGCTTCGCACCCCTCGTGCCTCTCGCACTCGTCACCCTGTTGTTCGGTTGCGCTGCTCACTCTCCAGTGTCCCAGCCAGAGCAGCAACAGCAGGTTAAAAACTCAGTTACTGCGCAATCTTCTTCCGTTCTTTTCCAGGAAGCTCTTTACCAGGACGGCGTGGCCACCGATAAAGAACTGGCAGACTTCGCCGGCGGCAAGTCGTACCAGCTTCCGGTTCTGGCCGACAGCATCCTCGAACGTGGCATGTCCCTGATCGGTACCCGGTATCGTTTTGGCGGCACCTCCGAGGCTGGCTTCGACTGCAGCGGCTTCATCGGTTATCTGTTCCGTGAAGAAGCCGGCATGAACCTGCCGCGCTCCACTCGCGAAATGATCAACGTTGACGCTCCGCTGGTTGCTCGCAGCGCCCTGAAGCCGGGTGATCTGCTGTTCTTCGCCACCAATGGTCGTCGCGGTCGTGTCAGTCACGCCGGGATCTACCTGGGTGACAACCAGTTCATCCACTCCAGCAGCCGCAAAAGTGGTGGTGTCCGGATCGATAGCCTGGGCGACAGCTACTGGAGCAAGACCTTCATCGAGGCCAAGCGCGCACTCGCGATGGCACCGACGACGGCCCCGGCTATCGTTACTGCACGCAAGTAAGCGGACAGTTTGTAAGGCGAACTTAAAGTCTTACTTGAAGTTTGCCGCGTAGCCGCTAGAATCCTGATCTATTATTGATGGCAAACCGCCTGCGTTCTGCGCAGGCGGTTTTCTTTTCTGCCTTCTCGGTAGAAAAAGCCGCAGCCAGATCAGGATGTTCTGCTTATGACGATGTCGGCCCGCCTCGCACTCATGTTCTTCGCAGCGCTGCTCAGCGCCTGCGCCAGCCGCACACCGCCACCTGCGCCGGTGGTCCGCGCTCCGATTGTTTTTGGTCCTTCCCAAGCCTTTTCCCCCGCGGCAGAAGACGTGCTGTTTCGCGCGTTGGGCCTGGTGGGAACGCCTTATCGCTGGGGCGGCAACACGCCAGATTCCGGGTTCGATTGCAGCGGTCTGATCGGTTATGTGTATCGCGATGTCGCAGGTATTTCCTTGCCGCGCTCCACCCGCGAGATGATCGGCATGCAGGCCCCCAATATCGGCAAGGAAGGCCTGCAAACCGGTGACCTGATTTTCTTCGCCACCAATGGCGGCTCCCAGGTCAGTCACGCCGGGATCTACGTTGGCGAAGGCCGCTTCGTCCACGCGCCAGCCACGGGCGGCACGGTCAAGCTGGACAGCTTGTCCAAAGCTTACTGGCAGAAAGCTTATCTGAGCGCCAAACGCGTCTTGCAACCTGAGCATTTGGCACATAATCCGTAGCGGAGGTTGTCATGACCGCTCGTTTGCAGGCTGAGGCTGCGCAGAAAACTGTAGGAGCGATGCTTGCCCGCGAAAGCGGTGTGTCAGTCGATATCAATGTTGACTGTGATGCCGTCTTCGCGGGCAAGCCTCGCTCCTACAGTCGAGCTGATTACTTGGCTGCGGAAACGCGCCACACCTTGTTCCCCACATCATCCGCCACCAGCAAGCCTCCTTGCTGATCGATCACCACGCCCACCGGCCGGCCCATGGCTTTTTCCTCGTCATTGAGGAAGCCAGTGAGCACATCCACCGGTTGCCCGGTCGGTTTGCCGGCGTTGAACGGCACGAAAATCACCTTATAGCCGCTGTGCGGTTTGCGGTTCCACGAGCCATGCTGGCCGATGAAAGCGCCTTGAGTGAACGGTGCGGGCAGTTTGCTGCCTTCGGCAAACGTCAGGCCCAGTGACGCCGTATGTGGCCCCACCGCGTAGTCCGGTGCAATCGCCTTGGCCACCAGATCAGGGTTTTGCGGTTCGACGCGAATGTCGACGTGCTGGCCGTAATAGCTGTAAGGCCAGCCGTAGAACCCGCCGTCCTTCACGGATGTGATGTAGTCCGGCACCAGATCGCTGCCGATTTCGTCGCGCTCGTTGACGGCGGTCCACAGCGCGCCGCTCTGAGGTTCCCAGGCCAGACCGTTTGGATTGCGAATCCCCGAGGCGAAGATCCGATGATTGCCGGTGGCGCGATCCACTTCCCAGATCGCAGCGCGGCCTTCCTCCTGATCCATGCCGTTTTCACCGACGTTGCTGTTCGAGCCCACGGTGACGTACAGCTTGCTGCCATCCTTGTTGGCGATGACATTTTTGGTCCAGTGATGATTCAGCGTGCCGCCCGGCAAATCGACCACCTTGATCGGCTGCGACTTGATCGCCGTCTCACCGTTTTCATAGTGGAAACGCAGCAGGCGATCAGTGTCGGCGACATACAAATCATTGCCGACCAGGGTCATGCCAAAGGGCGAGTTGAGGTTTTCCAGGAATACCGTGCGGGTTTCGGCGACGCCGTCGTGGTCCTTGTCCCGCAGCAGGGTGATGCGGTTCGGGCTGGGGACGCCGGCACCGGCGCGGCCCATGACTTTGCCCATGATCCAGCCACGAATACCGCCATCGGATTTGGCCGGTGCATTGGTTTCGGCCACCAGCACATCGCCGTTGGGCAATACGTAGAGCCAACGTGGGTGCTCGAGGCCTTCGGCAAACGCCGCTACTTGAGTCCCTGCCGCGGCGACAGGTTTCTTGCCTTCAGGCCAGCCGATCGCCGGGGCGATGTTCACCGTCGGGATCAGGGTTTTATTGGGTTCTGGCAGTTTGGGCGAGGGGCCTGTGCCATCCGAGACTTGCAGGCTGGAGGTTTCACCACAGGCGGCGAGCCCTCCGGCGAGCGCGATGATGAAAACGAGCTGGGGTTTGCGCATTACTGATCTTCCCTATGAATGCATTGACGTAATCATAGAGAAGCGTAGACGCTCGATGGTTCAACCGGTCAGCCGCGGGCTTCCTTGAGCAGAACAGCGATGCCTGGATGGTAGTTGCCGGCTTCATTGCGCAACTTGCGGTAGGCGTATGGGAAATACCAGGCCACGGCGCAGCTGTGTTCCTTTTGCAGGTCGTCGACCATGTCCTGAAGTTCTTCCGGTGTAGCGCTCTGCTGAGCTTTTTGCGGCGCTACGAACAGGCAGCCGAGTTTCAGATCGCTGGCGTAGCTGATTCGCTTCGCGTCACTGGTGATGTCCGCCAATGCCTGAGTCAGGTTCAGGCTATTGACCCGTGGCCAGCGCTGGGTGGCCTGGAGATACGCGCGTTCTTCGCTGCTGGCGATAAACAGATCGGCGTGGGCGTTGCGTTCGCCTTCTTCAGTCTGTTTGCGCGTGGATGTTTGTTGCAGTGTGACCATTTCTGCCATCCAGGCTGCGGCGGAGAGCAGGCCGAGGTTGGCGTTTTCGTCGTACCAGTAAGGTGTATCGTTATCGCCGCGTACGGCGTTGAAGCGGTCGATACAGTCAAACCAGCGTTCCAGCACCGGCCGCAGGAATTCCAGCTTCGGATTGCTGATGATCATGCCTTGCATGTGGCTCACCCTTGTTATTGTGTTGTGAGGTTGTGGCTCTTTGATATCACTGCTGGCAGTGTGGCACAAGATTGGCGTCAGTTAATTGATCAATGGCAGTTATTCGCTCAGCGGCGCCCCGGGTTTAATTGACGCTCCACCCCCAACCCTCTAACCTTCGCGGCTTGTTTCAGGTGCTCTGTGACCTTGGTCGACAGAGTGAAACAGGGAAGCCGGTGAGTGAATTTCTTCCCGTGAAAAATGATCACGATCCCGGCGCTGCCCCCGCAACGGTAAATGAGTGAAGACTGCGCCTTGAGCCACTGTGTCGATTGTCGACATGGGAAGGCGCGCAGTTGGCCCTGGTGCCGCTCATGAGCCCGGAGACCGGCCTGATTCATCCAACGGCATCACGGTGGGCGATGCCAGGCTTCTTGCCGTCTATTCTTGTGCCTGCCCGCCGTTATCCAGCCTCAACGGAGAGCTCCCCCATGACTGATACTCCCGATCGTGACGAACGCCATCTGGCGCGCATGCTGCGCAAAAAAGCGGTGATCGACGAACGCATCGCCAACTCCCCGAATGAATGCGGTTTGCTGCTGGTGCTCTCCGGCAACGGCAAAGGCAAGAGCAGTTCGGCGTTTGGCATGCTTTCCCGGGCCATGGGCCACGGCATGCAGTGCGGCGTGGTGCAGTTCATCAAGGGGCGCACCAGCACCGGTGAGGAGCTGTTCTTCCGACGCTTCCCGGAGCAGGTGCGTTTTCATGTGATGGGCGAGGGCTTCACCTGGGAAACCCAAGACCGCCAGCGCGACATCGCCGCCGCTGAAGCCGCCTGGGCGGTGTCCCGCGAATTGCTGCGTGATCCATCCATCGGTCTGGTAGTGCTCGATGAGTTGAACATCGCCCTCAAGCACGGCTACCTCGATCTCGATCAGGTGCTCAGCGACTTGCAGGCTCGTCCGCCGATGCAACATGTGGTGGTCACCGGTCGTGGCGCCAAACCGGAGATGATCGAGCTGGCGGACACCGTCACTGAAATGGGCATGATCAAGCACGCCTTCCAGGCCGGAATCAAAGCGCAAAAAGGCGTCGAGTTGTGAGTCAACCACATCATTGCCCGGCGGTACTGATTGCCGCGCCGGCCTCCGGTCAGGGCAAGACCACCGTCACCGCCGCGCTCGCTCGTTTGCATCGCAATCAGGGGCGCAAGGTCCGCGTGTTCAAATGCGGCCCGGATTTTCTCGACCCGATGATTCTCGAGCGCGCCAGCGGTGCACCGGTTTATCAACTCGACATGTGGATGGTCGGCGAGCAGGAAAGTCGGCGGCTATTGTGGGAGGCCGCGGGCGAAGCCGATCTGATCCTCATCGAAGGCGTCATGGGGCTGTTCGACGGTACGCCTTCCAGCGCCGACCTGGCGCGGCACTTCGGTGTGCCGGTGCTCGGCGTGATCGACGGCACCGCCATGGCGCAGACGTTTGGCGCGCTGGCCCTGGGCCTTGCGCGTTATCAGCCGGATTTACCGTTTGCCGGTGTGTTGGCCAACCGGGTCGGCACCGTGCGCCATGCCCAGTTGCTCGAAGGCAGCCTGACTGAAGGCTTGCGCTGGTACGGCGCGTTGTCCCGGGAGACCGGCATCGAATTGCCGAGTCGGCATCTCGGCCTGGTTCAGGCCAGTGAGCTGAATGATCTCGATCTGCGCCTCGACGCGGCGGCCGACTCACTGGCCAGCAGTTGTGATGTGGCTCTACCGCCGGCCGTGGAATTCGCCGCGCCTGAAATGATCGCAGCCGAACCGTTGCTGGCCGGGGTGCGGATTGCCGTGGCCCGGGACGAAGCTTTCGCGTTTATCTACGGTGCGAGCCTTGATCTGTTGCGGACCATGGGCGCCGAATTGTCTTTCTTCTCGCCGATCCGCGACAGCGGGTTACCGGAGGCGGACAGTCTTTATCTGCCGGGCGGTTACCCCGAATTGCACCATGTGGCGTTGTCACAAAACACGCCGATGCTGACCGCCATCCGCGCTCATCACGCGGCGGGCAAACCGTTGCTGGCCGAGTGTGGCGGCATGCTGTATCTGCTCGATTCACTGACCGATGTCGAGGGCACGCGCGCTGAATTGGTCGGCTTGCTGGCCGGTGATGCGGTGATGCAGAAGCGTCTTGCCGCGTTGGCCTTGCAGGCGGTCGAATTGCCGGAAGGTTTGCTGCGTGGGCACACGTACCACCACTCGTTGACCAGCACTGAACTTGAGCCAATTGCTCGAGGTTTGAGTCCCAATGGCGGGCGAGGGGCGGAGGCGGTTTATCGTGAGGGGCGGATGACGGCTTCTTATGTGCACTTTTATTTCCCGTCCAATCCGACAGCGATTGCAGCGCTGTTTGCGCCTGACCCTGAAACCGCTTTCGCGAGCAGGCCATGACGGACAACACATTCAGCCAGGCCGAACGCGAAGCTGTTTATCGCGCGATTGCAGAGCGCCGCGACATGCGTCACTTCAGTGGCGGCTCGGTTGAGCCCGAGTTACTGAGGCGTCTGCTCGAAGCCGCGCATCAGGCCCCAAGTGTTGGCCTGATGCAGCCCTGGCGTTTCATCCGCATCAGCGACCGGGCACTGCGCGGCAAGATTCAACAGCTGGTGGAAGAAGAACGCATCCGCACTGCCGAAGCCCTCGGCGAGCGCTCCGACGAATTCATGAAGCTCAAGGTCGAAGGCATCAACGACTGCGCCGAGGTGCTGGTCGCCGCGCTGATGGACGATCGCGAGCGACATATCTTCGGCCGTCGTACATTGCCGGAAATGGACATGGCCTCGTTGTCCTGCGCCATCCAGAACCTTTGGCTGGCGTCCCGCGCCGAAGGCCTGGGCATGGGCTGGGTGTCGCTGTTCGAGCCGCAAGCGCTGGCGGACTTGTTGGGCTTACCGGCCGGGGCCAAGCCTTTGGCTGTTCTTTGCCTGGGGCCGGTCAAGGAATTCTATCCGGCGCCGATGTTGGTACTCGAAGGTTGGGCGCAGGCGCGTCCACTCAGCGAGTTGCTGTATGAAAATTATTGGGGAGTGAGTCAATGAGTGTGGCGTTGTTGAGTGTCGCCGCGGTCGCGCTGGATGCGCTGCTGGGTGAACCCAAACGCTGGCATCCGCTGGTGGCGTTCGGTCGTTTTGCCGATCGCATCGAGCAACGTTTCAACTCCGGTGGCCGTGGCTGGCGCAGTCATGGGGTTACGGCCTGGGTGATGGCGGTCGTGCCGCTGACCTTGCTGGCCACCGCATTTTCCTGGGCGCCTTACGTTGGCTGGATCGTCGAGATTCTCGCGCTCTATTGCGCCCTCGGCATGCGCAGCCTCGGCGAGCATGTCGAGCCGGTGGCCAAGGCCCTGCGCAGCGATGACTTGATCGAGGCGCGCAAACGTGTCGGTTATCTGGTCAGCCGTCAGACCAGCGAACTGGATGAAACCGAAGTCGCCCGCGCCGCTACCGAATCGGTGCTGGAGAACGGCAGCGATGCGGTGTTCGCCGCACTGTTCTGGTTTGCCGTGGCGGGTGCGCCCGGCGTGGTGCTCTATCGCCTGAGCAACACCCTCGATGCAATGTGGGGTTATCGCAACGAACGCTTCGAACGTTTCGGTTGGGCAGCGGCGAAGATCGATGATGTTCTGAACTACATTCCTGCACGCCTGGTGGCGTTGACTTACGCACTGCTGGGCAAAACCCGACTGGCGCTGAAGTGCTGGCGTACCCAGGGCTCGACCTGGGACAGCCCGAATGCCGGGCCGGTGATGGCGGCCGGGGCCGGTGCGCTGGGTGTCGAGTTGGGCGGGGCGGCGATCTATCACGGTGAACTGCATCAGCGTCCGCCATTGGGCGAAGGCGTGCCGGCGGATGCCGATTCCATCGACCGTGGCTGGCAATTGGTCCAGCGCGGGGTATGGTTATGGCTGCTGATTCTCTGCGTGGGGGCTGAATTCTATGCTTGAGCACGGTGGCCGCTTGCGTAAGGCGGCGCTTGAATATGGCATTGCCGAAGCCGATTGGCTCGACCTGTCCAGTGGCCTTGCGCCCTGGCCATTCCCGGTCCCGGACATCCCTCTGCGGGCCTGGGCGCGGTTGCCGGAAACTGATGACGGGCTGGAGCAGGCTGCCTGCGACTATTACGGTGCGGCCCACGTACTGCCGGTGGCCGGCTCGCAAATGGCGATCCAGCTGCTGCCGCGTTTGCGCCGGGCCGGCAAGGTCGGCGTGCTGTCGCCGTGTTACGCCGAACACGCCGAAGCCTGGCGTCGCAACGGTTACATCGTGCGTGAAGTGCTGGAGCAGGAAGTCGATTTTTTTCTCGACAGCCTCGACGTGCTGGTGGTGGTCAACCCGAACAATCCCACGGGCCTGAGCCTGACCCCGGCCCGCCTGCTGGATTGGCATTCGCGGCTGGCCCAGCGCGGTGGCTGGCTGGTGGTGGACGAGGCGTTCATGGACAGCACGCCGCATTTGAGTCTGGCGCCGTTCGCCGATCAGATCGGCTTGATCGTGCTGCGTTCCTTTGGCAAGTTTTTCGGCCTGGCCGGTGTGCGGCTGGGTTTTGTGTTGGCTGAGCGCAAGTTGCTCAAGCTGCTGGCTGAACAGGTCGGGCCTTGGGCGGTCAGCGGTCCCACTCGAGTGCTGGGCCAGGCGTGTCTGACAGATACGGAGGGGCACACCCGACAGCGCATTCGTACTGACGAGGCCGGCGAGCGTCTGGCGTTGCTGCTTGAACAATACGGTTCCAAACCTCAGGGCGGCTGCGCGTTGTTTCAGTGGCTGATCACCGAGCGAGCCGAAGCGCTGCATGAGTTCATGGCCCGACGCGGCATTCTGCTGCGGTTGTTCACCCATAACAGCAGCCTGCGTTTCGGCTTGCCGGCGGATGAAGCGGATTGGCAGCGTCTCGAGCAAGCGCTTGAAGCCTACGTTAAGGAAGCGCAATGACAACGTTGATGGTGCAAGGCACCACGTCCGACGCCGGTAAAAGCACGCTGGTGACGGCGCTGTGTCGCTGGGTCACGCGCCAGGGCGTGAGCGTCGTGCCATTCAAACCGCAGAACATGGCGCTCAACAGCGCGGTGACCGCCGACGGTGGCGAGATTGGCCGTGCTCAAGCGGTGCAGGCTCAAGCCGCCAACCTCGAAC
Source organism: Pseudomonas cucumis (assembly GCF_030687935.1). Lineage (GTDB taxonomy): Bacteria > Pseudomonadota > Gammaproteobacteria > Pseudomonadales > Pseudomonadaceae > Aquipseudomonas > Aquipseudomonas cucumis. Next base: position 1,867,723 of record NZ_CP117454.1, read on the forward strand.
CGCACACTGACATGAACCCGGTGCTGCTCAAGCCCAATAGCGATACCGGCGCCCAAGTGATCATTCATGGCCGCGCAGTCACCACCATGAACGCGGTCGCGTATCACGACTACAAGGCCATCGCCATGCAAGCGGTGCTGGCCTCCCATGAACGTTTGAGCGCGGCATATCCGGTGGTGATGGTCGAAGGGGCGGGCTCGCCGGCAGAGATCAACCTGCGGGCCGGCGACATCGCGAACATGGGGTTTGCCGAGGCGGTGGACTGCCCGGTCGTGCTGATTGCCGACATCAATCGCGGCGGGGTTTTCGCGCATTTGGTCGGTACGTTGGAGCTGCTCTCGCCCAGCGAACAGGCACGGGTCAAAGGCTTCATCATCAACCGTTTTCGCGGCGACATCGCCTTGCTGCAACCAGGCCTCGATTGGCTGGAGGAGCGCACCGGTAAACCGGTGATCGGCGTCTTGCCGTATGTGATGGACCTGCATCTTGAGGCCGAGGACGGCCTCGATCAGCGGCAGACCGACAAGGTCGATCAAGTGCTCAACGTGGTGGTGCCTGTATTGCCGCGCATCAGCAACCACACCGATTTCGATCCGCTGCGCCTGCATCCGCAAGTGGACCTGCAATTCATCGGCCCCGGTCAGGCAATTCCGCCGGCCGACCTGATCATTCTCCCCGGCTCGAAAAGCGTGCGCAGCGACCTCGCGTATCTGCGGGCCAACGGCTGGGATACGGCGATCTCGCGGCACTTGCGCTACGGCGGAAAAGTGTTGGGGATCTGCGGCGGTCTGCAAATGCTCGGCGAGCAGGTGCATGATCCGCTGGGCCTCGAAGGCGCGCCGGGTTCCAGTGCCGGTTTGGGCCTGCTGGCGTTCGAAACGCAGCTCGAAGAAGAGAAGCAGTTGCGCAATGTGCGTGGGCGTCTGGCGCTGGAAGATGCGCAGGTCAGCGGCTATGAAATTCATGCCGGCGTGACCACCGGGCCGGCGCTGGAAAACGCCGCGGTGCAGCTCGACGATGGTCGCTGCGATGGCGCGCAAAGTGTTGATGGGCAGATTTTCGGCACGTATCTGCATGGCCTGTTCGAGTCACCGGCGGCGTGCGGTGCACTGTTGCGTTGGGCTGGGTTGCGGGATGTGCAGGAAGTGGATTACCACGCCTTGCGAGAGCGCGATATTGAACGGCTGGCGGATCTGGTGGAGAAGCATTTGGATACCGGGCTGTTGCGGGAGCTCTGTGGTTTTTAAGGGGAGTGTGCTCGCGAAGACTGGAGTCGCCTCACCGCACATCTTAAGGAATAAACCATGCTGCAACTGATCCTCGGCGGCGCCCGCTCCGGCAAAAGTCGCCTGGCTGAAAAACTGGCGACAGACAGTCAGCTTCACGTCACCTACATCGCCACCAGCCAACCCCTGGACGGTGAAATGAACGAACGGGTAGCCCATCACCGCGCCCGCCGTCCGGCCGAGTGGGCGTTGATCGAAGAACCGCTGGAACTGGCACGCGTGCTGCGCGAAAGCGCCAGTGCCGATCGTTGCTTGCTGGTGGATTGCCTGACGCTGTGGCTGACCAATCTGCTGATGCTCGATAACGCCGAGCGTCTCTCGGCCGAACGCGAAGCCCTGCTGGACTGCCTGGCGTCATTGCCAGGTGAAATCATTTTTGTCAGCAACGAGACCGGCATGGGTGTCGTGCCGCTGGGCGAGTTGACTCGCCGCTATGTCGATGAAGCCGGTTGGTTGCATCAAGCCTTGGCCGAGCGCTGTCAGCGAGTCGTCCTGACCGTCGCCGGCCTGCCCCTGACTTTGAAAGGAACTGCGTTATGACTCACTCCTGGTGGCTGAACCCGTGCAAGCCAATCGACGCGCAAGCGGTCGAACAGGCGCAGGCGCGTCAACAGCAACTGACCAAGCCTGCCGGCTCGCTCGGTCGGCTCGAATCGGTGGCGGTGCAACTGGCCGGGTTGCAGGGGCAGGTCAAGCCGACGCTCGATCAGTTGTGGATCGCGATTTTTGCCGGTGACCATGGTGTGGTTGCTGAAGGCGTGTCGGCGTTTCCGCAGGAAGTCACCGGGCAGATGCTGCACAACTTTGTCAGCGGCGGCGCGGCGATCAGCGTGTTGGCGCGGCAGTTGGGTGCGTCCCTGGAAGTGGTCGACCTCGGCACCGTCACGCCGTCGTTGAATCTGCCGGGTGTACGTCACCTGAATATCGGCCTGGGCACGGCGAATTTCGTTCAGGGGGCGGCGATGACCCAGGCCCAGGGCGAGCTCGCCTTGCAGGCCGGCCGCGACAGTGTGCAGCGCGCCATCGCGGCAGGCGCGCAGTTGTTCATCGGCGGCGAAATGGGCATCGGCAACACCACCGCGGCCAGCGCGTTGGCCTGTGCCTTGCTCGATTGCCCGGTAGTGCATCTGGCCGGGCCGGGTACAGGATTGAACGCGGCGGGTGTCAGCCATAAAGCCCGGGTCATCGAACGTGCTTTGACGTTGCACAGTGTTCAGCGTGGCGATGCGCTGCAAACTTTGCTCAACCTCGGCGGTTTCGAAATCGCTGCGCTGGTCGGCGCGTACCTGGCCTGTGCTCAGGAAGGCGTCGCGGTGTTGGTTGACGGATTTATTTGCAGCGTCGCCGCACTGGTGGCGGTGCGTTTGAATCCGGCCTGCCGTGAGTGGTTGCTGTTCGGCCATCGCGGCGCCGAGCCAGGCCATCGCCATGTACTCGAAACCCTGAAGGCCGAACCGTTGCTGGATCTTGGCCTGCGACTGGGCGAGGGCAGCGGTGCGGCATTGGCCGTGCCATTGCTGCGTCTGGCCTGCGACCTGCACGGGCAGATGGCGACATTCGCCGAAGCCGCGGTGGCGGACCGCCCGGCATGACCTTGCGCCTGGACCTGTTGCGCCATGGCGAAACCGAACTCGGCGGCGGTTTGCGCGGCAGCCTCGACGATGCGCTGACCGGCAAGGGCTGGGAGCAAATGCGCGCCGCGGTGGTCGAGCAGGGGCCCTGGGATCGACTGGTCAGTTCGCCGTTGCAGCGTTGCGCGAGTTTTGCGCAAGAGCTTGGGGCGCAACTGGGTTTGCCGGTGCAGCTGGATAAGGATCTGCAAGAGCTGCACTTCGGCGCCTGGGAAGGGCAGAGCGCGGCGGCGCTGATGGAAACCAGCGCCGAGGCGTTGGGCTTGTTCTGGGCTGATCCTTATTCGTTCACGCCGCCTGAGGGTGAGCCGGTGGCGGACTTTTCAACGCGGGTGTTGGCGGCCATCGAACGGCTGCACGCGGCCTATGCGGGTGAGCGGATCTTGCTGATCAGCCATGGCGGCGTCATGCGTTTGTTGCTGGCTCAAGCGCGCGGATTGCCGCGTGAGCAGTTGCTCAACGTTGAAGTCGGCCATGGCGCGCTGTTCTCGCTGTCGGTCGAATCCGGTGTCTTGTTAAGGGAAGCGATCTGACCATGTTGCCGTTCTGGATCGCCCTGCAATTTCTGAGCAGCCTGCCGATTCGCCTGCCGGGTATGCCGACGCCCGAGGAATTGGGCCGGTCGCTGCTGTTTTATCCGCTGGTCGGTTTGCTGTTCGGCGCGATGCTGTGGGGGCTGAACGGGCTATTGCTGGGCACGCCATTATTGCTTCACGCGGCACTGCTGCTGAGTGTTTGGGTCGTGCTCAGCGGCGCGTTGCACCTCGATGGCCTGGCCGATAGCGCCGATGCGTGGCTCGGGGGGTATGGCGACCGCGAACGAACTCTGACGATCATGAAAGACCCGCGCAGCGGGCCGATCGCCGTGGTGACGCTGGTGCTGGTGTTGCTGCTCAAGTTCGCCGCGCTGCTGGCGTTGATCGAGCAGCAGCACAGCGTGGTCCTGATCATCGTTCCACTGATTAGCCGCAGCGCGTTACTGGGGTTGTTCCTCACCACGCCTTATGTGCGTCCGGGTGGATTGGGGCAGGCGTTGGCCGATCATCTACCGCGTTTGGCCGGGAAGCAGGTGTTGGTGATCAGTGCGGTGGCTTGTGTGCTGATGGCTGGACTCGGCGCTGTATGGGCGCTTGCACTGGCGGCCGCGCTGTTTGTCTGGTTGCGGCAAGTGATGGTGCGGCGCTTGGGCGGGACAACGGGCGATACGGCAGGAGCGTTGCTTGAATTGCTGGAGGTGGCGGTGCTGGTGGGGCAAGCCTTGCTCCTACGGTAATATGTGTCGAAAAATTTGCTTTCATTTAACCGCGGGTATATACACGCACTATGCTTCCTTCTCAATGTTTGTGCACTAATCTGCGTCGCGCCGCTCGTGGCGTCAGCAGGCATTACGACGGCGCCCTCGACGGCTTCGGGATCAACGTTGCCCAGTATTCTCTGCTGTGCAATCTGCAGCGTCTGGATCAGCCGAGCATCTCATCTCTGGCCGAAGCCATGGGCCTGGATCGCAGCACCCTCGGGCGCAATCTGCGAGTGCTGGAGGGTGAAGGCCTGGTGACGCTGGTCGAGGGCGAGGACATGCGCAATCGCATCGTCCTGCTCACCGAGACTGGGCGCGAACGTTTGGCAGCGGCCTTGCCGGCCTGGGAAGCGGCGCAACAGCGGTTGATCGACCGTCTGGGTGCCGAGAAGCGTGAAACCTTGCTGAAATTGCTGGACGAACTGGCTTGAGGCCAGTTTGTTCGATCTTAAGCGGGTATATACCCGCTACCGGAGAACAAGAATGACATCAATGTGGCGTACATGCGGTTGGGTGCTGTTGGGAAGTGCGCTGATTCTGGCGTTGTCCCTGGGTGTGCGCCACGGCTTCGGGCTGTTTCTGGCGCCCATGAGTGCCGAGTTCGGCTGGGGCCGCGAAGTGTTTGCCTTCGCCATTGCTTTGCAGAACCTGATCTGGGGCCTGGCGCAGCCATTCACCGGCGCACTGGCCGACCGCTTTGGCGCCGCGAAAGTGGTGTTGATCGGTGGTGTTCTGTACGCGTTGGGTCTGGTGTTCATGGGGCTGTCCGATTCGGCGGTGACCTTGTCCTTGAGCGCCGGCTTGTTGATTGGTATCGGTCTGTCCGGCACCTCGTTCTCGGTGATCCTCGGCGTGGTCGGCCGTGCCGTGCCACCGGAAAAACGCAGCATGGGCATGGGTATCGCCAGCGCCGCCGGTTCTTTCGGTCAATTCGCCATGTTGCCCGGCACGCTGGGGCTGATCGGCTGGCTTGGCTGGTCTGCGGCATTGCTGGTGTTGGGTCTGATCGTGGCGTTGATCGTGCCGCTGGTGAGCATGCTCAAAGACAAGCCGCTGCCGGTTCTCGGGCACGAGCAAACCCTCTCTGAAGCGCTGCGCGAAGCCTGTTCCCATTCAGGATTCTGGCTGTTGGCGTTCGGCTTTTTTGTCTGCGGTTTTCAGGTGGTGTTCATCGGCGTGCATTTGCCGGCCTATCTGGTGGACCAACACTTGCCGGCCTCCGTCGGCACCACGGTGTTGGCGCTGATCGGGCTGTTCAATATCTTCGGTACTTATACCGCGGGCTGGCTTGGCGGGCGGATGTCCAAGCCGCGTTTGCTCACCGGTCTGTATCTGTTGCGGGCGGTAGTTATTGTGCTGTTCCTCTGGGCGCCGGTCACTCAGGTCACGGCTTATTTGTTCGGCATGGCCATGGGCTTTCTCTGGTTGTCGACGGTGCCCTTGACCAACGGCACGGTGGCAACCTTGTTCGGTGTACGAAATTTGTCCATGCTCGGTGGGATCGTTTTCCTCTTCCATCAGCTTGGCTCGTTCCTCGGCGGCTGGTTGGGCGGGGTGGTGTATGACCGAACCGGGAGTTACGACTTGATCTGGCAGGTGGCGATTCTCTTGAGTCTGGTGGCTGCAGCCCTGAACTGGCCGGTGCGCGAGCAGCCGGTGGCGCGTCTGCAAACCCGGATGAGTGCCGCATGAACAGTCTCTGGCCGCGGATGGCTGTAATCGCCATCGGCGTACTGCTGCTGGCTGTGGCTTGGTGGGGCTGGCATCAGGGTGGCCTGGCATTGATGCAGCTGGGTATGGGTGCTTGCTAGCGAGCGGTGAAGGCGAGTAATTTCGTTTCCTGACGATTGTTCAAGGATGCACTGACATGCTGATGCGCTGGCTTGCAGTTCCCGCGTTGTTGATGGCTTTTACCGGGTTGGCCCTGGCGGCGGAATGCCCGGAGTTGCTACAAGGCTCATTGCCCAAGCTGCGTGCCAAGGAATCCATCGATCTGTGCCAGCGCTTCGCCGGCAAGCCGCTGGTGGTGGTCAATACCGCGAGCTTCTGTGGTTTCGCCCCGCAGTTCAAAGGCCTTGAGGCGTTGTATCAGCGTTACAAGGATCAAGGGCTTGAGGTGGTCGGTGTTCCGTCCAATGACTTCAAGCAAGAGTCCAAAGATGGCGCAGAGACTGCCAAGGTCTGTTACGTGAACTACGGCGTGACCTTCACCATGACCGAGCCGCAGAAAGTCCGCGGTAATGACGCAACGCATTTGTTCAAGGTCCTTGCTGAACAAAGCAGTGCGCCAAAGTGGAATTTCTACAAGTATGTGGTCGATCGCCAAGGCAAGGTGGTCGCCAATTTCTCCAGCCTGACCAAACCGGATAATCCCGAATTCATCGAGGCGGTGGAGAAAGCCCTGGCCTCGAAACTCTGATCGACGGCCACTAAAAAGCCCCGCCTCTGTACAAGAGTGCGGGGCTTTTTCAATTCAGGCGGCGAGTGATTCAAGTTCGCCGTGAATCATCAGAAACGGTAGGTCGCGCCGACACCGAAACCGTTCGCCCGGTTTTCATACTTGGCGTTGTAGGTCTGGCCACGGTTGTTGCTGTTGTTGATCTTGACCGACTCTTCATGCAGGTACGAGTACGCCACGTCGATGGTCAGGTCGTCGGTCGGGCTCCAGCCGGCGCCCAGACTGAAAATCTTGCGATCGCCTGTCGGGATGCGTGGGGAACGATCGACGTTGTTGGTCGGTGCCTGGTCAATGGACAGACCGGTACGCAGTACCCATTGCTTGTTCAGCTGGTAGGACGCGCCGATGGCGTGAGCCCAGGTGTCGTGCCAGTTCTGCTCTTCGGTGATGGTGCCGAATTGGCCATTCAGGATGGTCGGAACACCTTTGTTTTCGACGGTGATTTCTTTCAGGCGGCTCCAGCGAGTCCAGGTGCTGCCTGCATAGAGGGTCCACTTGTCGTTCAGCTCATGAGTGACCGAGAAATCCACCGACTCAGGCGTGGTCAGGTCCAGCGAAGCATCGTACTTCTGGTTTGGGCTCTGGCCCACGGCCGCGAGGACGTTGTAATCGACCTTGGTGTCGCCTTCGAGCTTGTACTTCACTTTCGAGTGATAGGTCAGACCGACGCGCGTGCTGTCGGTGGCTTGAACCAGCACGCCGATGTTGTAGCCCAGCGCGGTGTCGTCACCCTTGATCTTGACCTTGCCGTCCGGCGCGGCCTGGGTAATCGACAGATTCGATTCCAGGGTGCCCTCGATACGGTTGATGGTCGGGCCGAAGCCGATCGATACCTTGTCGTTGAAGGCGTAGCTGACTGTCGGTTGCAAAGTGATGACTTTCACTTCGCTCTTGCTGCCGAAGTAACGGCCAGCAAAGCCGTTCTCGTAGTCGGTCACCAGACCGAACGGGGCATACATGCCAATGCCGAATGCCCAATGTTCATCGATTGGCTTGACGTAGTAGCCCATTGGTACGGCAACGAGGGGAACCATGTCACCATCGTTGCTGCCGCTGTTCGGGCTGGAACTGGCGTCGCTGATGTCAGTGCGTGCGTCGAGCAGTGCAGCGCCGCCGGTCACTTGTTCGCGCTTGAGGCGAGACATACCGGCAGGGTTGCCAAAAATGGTGCTTGCGTCGTCGGCAGAGGAAGATCGCCCGGCAAAACCTGTGCCCATCCCGCTGATGCTTTGTTCGTTGAGGGCAAAGCCACTTGCGAAGATCTGGGTGGATGCCAAGGCAACGGCGAAGCTAAGGGTTGTTTTGAGCATTACTTTTTTCATTATTAGAACTCTTGGTGATCACCGGGGCGAAAATTACCAACATTTTCGTCTGGGCGCTATAGCCTGTAACGCTTGATTTAGAGCGGTTTTGTAGGACAATCCGACCAAAATCGCGACATGTTGTGCGATCTTTCGGAAACGGGTGGATCAGCAGGCGACCTGATTCAATGATGAAACACAGGTTTGCCAGGCGTAGGTGAAATCTCGCAGACGACCTTGGGGCTGGAAAGTCTGGCGCCAGATTCGGGCCATTCCCAGTAGATCATCGGAGGCGGGGAGGGGGGTGTTCTGTTCTTCCACCAGCAGCCAGGCGATGGCGGTGGCGTAACGCAGGTTGACGGTCAATTCCAGGTGCGGCCCACTGAGAAAAGCATGCTGGCTGGCGAGGCCGCGGACCAGACTTGCCCGATCCGGATCCAGGGCCAGATAGTGATCCCATAAGGCTTGGTGGCGGGGTTCGGCGATTCGGTACAGGCCGTGTCCACGGCGGTCATGCAGGGCTGAACCAAGGGCTGACTGACTGGCGGCAATGCCCAGCAGCAGGGATTCGGCAGTTGCGCTATGGCGTCCGAGGTAGATCAACGTCGGACGGATCACATAACGACACAGTTCGCTGGCAGCGATTCCCATAAAGCCCTCGAAACCTGAAGTGGTCGGCGATACCTGAAGGGGGCCTTGGCAGCAATGGATCGATTCAGGCTCGCCGGAAGCGGATCAAGCCGCTTGAGTTGAAGTGTAGTGTCATTATTTTGCTGTAAAGGACTGTTTTTAAAATATTTCTGGCTTCGAGTTATAACCGTTATATCGGTTGGTGCTTAGCCGTAGGCCACGAAATGAGAAATATCGGGCAATAAAAAGCCCCGCTTTTCAGCAGGGCTTTTGAGGTTTTCAGCCTTTCTGGCGTCTCAGGCAACCAGTGCCTGGCGAGTACGCTCGATCACAGCCTGCAGCGGTTCTGCGCTGGAGTATTGATCAGGGTACAGGCGTTCGCTGTGACGAGCGATACCGTGTTCGTTGACCAGAGTGAAGCTGAAGCAGCCTTTGCGAGCGGCCATAATCAGGCAGTTCATTGGAGCAAAAGCGTTGGTTAGGGTGCGAATGGCATCCTGAGTGTGGATTTGAGTGGACATAATTGGTGTTCCTACAAGCGACACGGATAAGAACCGTGCAAAGTTAAAACGTTCCAGTGACGACGACCACCATTGGTCGAACGAAGAACCCGACTGGAACAAAGCAGCCAGTTTGAAGCGCTGATAAATTGGCGCGCTTGGGCTGGCAGGTAGGTACTTAGGAGGGCAGGCAACACATCAAGGGCAAAGGTTCTGGGCCCGAGGTGAAGATCCTGATCAATTTGCAGGCTGGTTCGGTCAGAGTAAGTGAGCTTGGCAACACCCTTTGCTTTCGATTCAAAGGCTGTGTTGGCGCAAGATTTACCTGGAAACCATCGAGGTGGTCGATCCCGTTTTGTCGGTGGAGGCTTCTCTTAGGGAAGGCTGACCGGGGGATTTGTTCGACCAGAATTGACTTTCAGCTTGGTACTAACGCCGCGGATACTAACGGATTGAATGGCCGAAGGGAAGTCTGTTCGCAAAAAAGATCGCTGGAGTGCCTGCCGTCCAGACCCGGCTGATCGATTGGAAGAGCCCTTCGGCAGATCCTGCGCCCCGTAATAGCCCAGAACCCGACCGTCGATACGAGAGGACGATCGAGCCAGGATCAATCTGTAGCGCGGGTTGCCCTGGTTTTGTCCCCAGACCTTACCTGAAAACGCGCCGAAAAAGCGCATCGATATAACCGCCTTGCAGGTACTTGTGCACATAAGTTGCGCGAACTGTCATCCCACTGTCATCCTCGCCTCAATGGGAGTGGGTGCCTGTAATGAAAATTTAAGTCAATGAAAAACATCGCTTTTTTTTACTGGTGAAAAAATCGTCAGTTTGACTGCGAGCCCCACACCACACGGCTTTGCGCGAGTTCAAAGGCGGTTGTCCACTGAGTTATCCACAGCTTCTGTGGATTGTCCCAAGCGCTTGCTCTAGGACGGGCGTGCAGGCTTTTTTCGACTTTACCTGTACGAAAAAAAGAGTAGAGTGGCGCGCCTCCGATCTGCCCCACAGTGCTTTATGAAGTTTCGCTCAGTATCAGTCACTGCTACCTCAACAACCCTCAGTGTTACCCAACCCAAGCGCTTTTCGATGCGCGTGGCTGAGTGGTTACTCGACAGCCCGCGCCTGGGCGAAAACTCCAACGTCAAACATTTCGCCGGACGCTTGCTCAAGCAGCCTGCCCGTGAAGGCGTGGTGGCTGCGCAAAGCCGTCTCGGCCAGCTGATGTGCCGCGAATGCGGTAACGCCCGGGATCGCCGCATCGGCCAGGAGCTATTGCGTCAGGCCGCCCGTGCGGGCGACCGACGCGCGCAACAGGAACTCGGCCTGAGCGAAGACTGAGCTGTCCAAGACCTGACGCCTTGGTTAACCTTCACGCTTTATCGAATGGGCAGGAGTGGCTATGGCGATGGACTTGACCAGCGCATTGCTGGGTCTGGCGGGCGCTGGGCTGCCGTTACTGGTACTGGCCTGGCAACTTCAGCGTCGGGCGAGTGCGGGGCAGGCCGAGCTGGCGCTACTGGAAGAGCGCCTTGCCATTGCCCAGCTGACACAGGATGGCTTGAATGCTCAGCTTGACACCTGCCGTGATGAAATCGCTGACCTGAGCCAGGCCAACGCCTCCAAACAGGCCGACTTGGCCGCCGTGCGCCGTGAAGTCGAACTGCTCCAGATCGAACGCGACGACGCTCGCGACGCGGCCCACGCCTGGAACATCGAACGCGCCGGCAAAGAGGCTGAGCTGCGTCGTCTCGACGCCCAGGCTGCCTCCCTTAACGCCGAGCTGCGCGAGCAGCAGGAAAGCCATCAGCAGCGCCTCAACGACCTTCAAGGCTCGCGAGACGAACTGCGCGCGCAATTCGCCGAGCTGGCGGGCAAGATCTTCGACGAGCGTGAACAGCGTTTTGCCGAAACCAGTCAGCAGCGCTTGGGGCAGTTGCTCGATCCGTTGAAGGAACGTATCCAGTCGTTCGAAAAGCGCGTTGAGGAAAGCTATCAGGCTGAAGCGCGCGAGCGTTTTTCCCTGGCCAAGGAACTGGAGCGGCTGCAACAACTGAACCTGCGCCTGAGCGACGAAGCCACCAATTTGACGCACGCCTTGAAAGGGCAGAAAACCCAAGGCAACTGGGGCGAACTGATTCTGGAGCGGGTGCTTGAGCATGCGGGTCTGGAGAAGGGGCGCGAGTACCAGACTCAGGTCAATCTCAAGGGGCCGGACGGTGAGCGTTTCCAGCCGGATGTGATTATTTATCTGCCCGGCGACAAGCAGGTCGTGGTCGATTCCAAGGTCAGCCTCACGGCTTATCAGCAATATGTGGCGGCCGAGGACGATGCCATCGGCCAGATTGCCATCAAGCAGCATGTACTGTCTCTGCGCAGTCACGTCAAAGGCTTGGCCGGCAAGGACTACAAGCGGCTCGACGGCTTGCACAGCCTGGATTTCGTTCTGCTTTTCGTCCCGATCGAAGCGGCGTTTTCTGCAGCGTTGCAAGCTGAGCCGACGCTGTTTCAGGAGGCATTCGACCGCAATATCGTGATCGTCAGTCCGACCACGTTGCTGGCCACTTTGCGGGTCATCGACAGCCTGTGGAAGCAGGAGCGCCAGAGCCAGAACGCCCGGGAAATCGCCGAGCGCGCCGGTTGGCTATACGACAAGTTCGTGTTGTTTATTCAGGATCTGGATGAAGTCGGCAATCGCCTGCAGCAACTGGATAAAGCCTACAGCTCTGCACGCAATAAGCTGACAGAAGGCCGCGGCAACCTGGTCAGTCGCAGCGAGCAACTCAAGTTGCTGGGCGCGCGGGCCAGCAAGAGCTTGCCCGCGGACTTGCTGGAGCGGGCGATGACGGATGTCGATGGCTTGGCCGAACTGCCCGAATAAAGAGCAAAAGATCGCAGCCTTCGGCAGCTCCTACATTGACCGCGTGGAAACCCGATCCTGTAGGAGCTGCCGAAGGCTGCGATCTTTTCGAAGACAACACAGACCTCAATCATCACCCTACAACGGCAAATGCCGACTCAACAACGCCCGCAACGCCGCCGGTTTCACCGGTTTGGCCAGGTAATCCAGGCCCGCGGCATGCACCTGCGCCACTGTCTCCGGCCGACCATCGGCACTGATCACCACGCCCGGCACCGGCTCGCCCAGTTGCGTGCGTAACCAAGCCATCAACTCGGTCCCGGTCTCGCCATCGTCCAAGTGGTAATCAACCAGTGCCAATTGCGGACGCATCCCGTCGCCAAGCAGCGTCGCGCATTCCTCACGGTTGCGCGCGGTCCAGACCTGGCAACCCCAGCGGGTGAGCAAGCTGTTCATGCCGATCAGGATGCTGTCTTCGTTATCGATACACAGCACCTGCGCGCCGCTGAGCAAGTGGCCATTGAGTTCGGCAACCTTGGCCGGCGTCGCGGTTTGTGCCCGAGCCAGCGGCACGCTGACACTGAACACGCTGCCGCGACCCGGCCAGGAACGCACGCGCAAGGTGTGACCCAGCACGCGACACAGCCCATCGGCAATCGCCAGGCCCAGGCCCAGACCTTTCTCGGCCCGGGTCTGGTGGCTATCGAGGCGTTTGAACTCTTCGAAAATCACCTGCAGTTTGTCTTCCGCAATGCCCGGTCCACGGTCCCAAACCTCCAGACACAGCTCGCTATTGCGCCGCCGAACGCCGAGCAGCACCGGGCCTTTGGCGTAGCGGAAGGCATTGGTCAGGAAGTTCTGCAAAATCCGCCGAAGCAGTTTGATGTCACTGTCGACCCGCAGCGCGCTGCCCCTGACGCGAAATTTCAGCCCCTGTTCCTGCGCCAGTGCCTTGAATTCGGCGCCTAGCGTATGGAATAAATCATTGAGCTCGAAGGGCTTGCGATCAGGGTTGATCTTGCCGTTTTCCAGGCGGGAAATGTCCAGCAGGTCGCTGATCAGGTCCTCGGCCGAGCGCAGAGAACTGTCCAGGTGATGAACCAGTTTCCGGGCTTCACCGGATAAGTTTTCCTCCTGGTGGGAGAGGGCGGCAGAGAACAGTCGCGCAGCGTTCAGTGGTTGCATCAAGTCATGGCTGACGGCGGCCAGGAAACGGGTTTTGGATTGGTTGGCCGATTCGGCGATGCCTTTGGCTTCGGTCAGGGCAACGTTGAGTTGCGACAGCTCGTGGGTCCGTTCGGTGACCCGTTGCTCGAGGCCTTCGTTCGCTTCGGTCAGCGCCTGCTCGGCCTCGCGGAACGCGGTGATGTCGGTGAAGCTCATGACGAAACCGCCACCGGGCATCGGGTTACCGATCAGCTCGATCACTCGACCATTGGGGAACAACCGCTCGGAGGTATGGGCTCGGCCCTGACGCATCCAGTGCAAGCGCCGGGCGACGTGCACTTCAGCTTCGCCGGGGCCGCACAGACCGCGCTCGGCGTTGTAGCGAATAATGTCGGCAATCGGCCGGCCCACGCTGATCAAACCGTCGGGGTAATTGAAGAGTTCAAGATAACGCCGGTTCCAGGCCACCAGTTTCAACGACTGGTCGACCACGCTGATGCCCTGGGTGATGTTCTCGATGGCACCTTGCAGCAAGGCGCGGTTGAACTGCAGCACTTCTGAAGTTTCGTCGGCGATCCGCACGACATCCTCGAGTTGCATTTCCCGACCTTCGATGGCGGCTTTTACCACCGCCCGGGTCGAAGATGCGCCGAGTACGCCGGCCAGCAAGCGTTCGGTATGGGCGATCCATTCACCGTCCGCGTTCTGGTTCGGGTTGAAGCCTTTGCCCTGACGGTAGGCGAAACGGATGAAGCTCTGACGAGCCCGCTCTTCGCCGACAAAACGGGCGGCCAGTTGCAGCAAGTCGTTGATCTGTACCGCCAGCATCGAGCGGGCGCTCGGGCGGGCACTGATTTCCTGACCGATGAAGCGGCCGGCCTGCCAGTGCTCCGAAACCCGCGTGCGTGACAGTAGCGAGACCCAGGCGAACAAGGTGAAGTTGCCCGCCAGGGACAGCACCACGCCTTGAGTCAGCGGCGTGATCGGCAGGTTCAACGGGTTGCCTTGCAGCCATGCCAGCCCCGGAAAACTGCTCAGGGACAAGCCGAGACTCTTGGCGGCGATCGGCAACACCAGGGTGTAGAACCAGAGGAACGTCCCAGCGGCCAGCCCCGCGAACACCCCACGACGGTTAGCCTGTTTCCAGTACAGCGCGCCGAGCATGGCCGGGGCCAGTTGGGTCACGGCGGCGAAGGCGATCTGGCCGATGGTTGCCAGACTTGCGGTGGAGCCCAGCAGTCGATAACTGACGTAGGCCAGCAGCAGAATGACCACGATGCTCACCCGGCGCACCGACAGCATCCATTGGCGGAACACTTCGAACGGCCGCTCGGCGTTGTTACGCCGCAGCAACCACGGCAGCAGCAGGTCGTTGGAAAGCATGGTCGACAACGCCACGCTGGCCACGATCACCATGCCGGTCGCCGCCGAAGCGCCACCGATAAACGCCAGCATCGCCAAGGCGGGGTGAGATTCGGCCAGCGGCAGGCTGATGACGAATGAGTCCGGCAGCACCGAACTGGGCAGCATCATCTGACCGGCCAGCGCGATTGGCACGACAAACAACGCCGCCAGTGCCAGATAGGCCGGGAACACCCACTTGGCCAATCGCAGATCCTGAGGATCGATGTTTTCCACCACCGTCACATGGAACTGGCGGGGCAGGCAGATGATCGCCATCATCGCCACGCCGGTTTGCACCACCATGGACGGCCAGTTGATGGTTTCTTTCCAGTACGCTTCGAGGCGCGGGGCGAGCATGGCCTGGTCGAACAGGTCGTCGAAACCGTCGTACAGGCCATAGGTCACGAACGCGCCGACCGCGAGAAAAGCGAACAGTTTGACCAGCGATTCAAAGGCAATCGCCATTACCATGCCGCGGTGGTGTTCCGTGGCATCGAGGTTGCGGGTGCCGAAAACGATGGTGAACAGCGCCAGCACCAGCGACACGATCAGCGCCGTGTCCTGCGCGCGCGTGCCCATGGCATCGGCTCCGGCGCCGATCAGCAGGTTCACGCCGAGCACAATGCCTTTGAGTTGCAAGGCGATATAGGGCAATACACCGACCAGACAGATCAGCGCCACCACCACCGCCAGCGATTGGGATTTACCGTAGCGGGCGGCGATGAAGTCGGCGATGGAGGTGATGTTTTCCTGCTTGCTGATCATCACCATTTTTTGCAGAACCCACGGCGCACACACCAGCAGCAGGATCGGCCCGAGGTAGATCGGCAGGAATGACCAGAGTTGTTCGGCCGCCTGGCCCACGGCGCCAAAGAATGTCCAACTGGTGCAATAAACGGCCAGCGACAAGCTGTACACCCAGGCACGCACCCGTGGCGGCAACGGCGTGCTGCGCCGGTCGCCGTAAAAGGCGATAGCGAACAGGATGGCCATATAGGCCAGGGCGACGGTGGCGATCAGCCCGATGGACAGCGACATGGGAACTCCAGGCAAAAGACATCCGGGGCTCCGCCCGGTCAGGACAGTCTCGCATGACCGCATGAGTTAGTCAGTGTCGACCAAGGTCGTGGCGTGGCTGGGTGTCGCAGGTTGGGAGACTGCCAGATCTTTGGTGTCTGTGCGGCCTGTGGGAGCCTGCTCGCGATGGCGGTTACTGACTCAACGCAATATCGATCAACCGATGCAGTTCTTCAACCTCCAGCGCCTGCGCCGCAAACAGGATGCGAAACACCGTCGGCGCCACCACCATATTGATCAGTTGATCGACATTTGGCTTCGGCTGATCGGGATAGCGATCCAGAATCGTCTGCAACTGCCCGCCAATGATCGTCACGCAATAGCCCGGCGTAGCGCTGGATTGCACGTCGCGCATCATGTTGCGTCCGGGCTCGGAACTCATTTCGTCCAGATACTGCTCCGCCCAGGCCCGCACGTCACCGCGCAGGCTGCCGGTATTGGCCGGTTCACTGTCGGGGCGCATGCGGGCGAGGGCGACGTCGGCCAGCAGCACCGACAGATCACCCCAGCGCCGGTAAATGGTTGATGGCGTCACACCGGCCCGGGCAGCGATTTGCGGCACGGTCACGCTCGCGCGATCCTGCTCTTCGAGGAGCGCGCGGACTGCCGAATGAATCGACTCTTGCACCCTGGCGCTGCGGCCACCAGGACGTAAACCTTCTTTAATAGCCATACGGCGGACCTTAACACAAAGAATTTGCTTTAAGCGTTTACCAGTAGCACACTCCGCAAAAGCAAAAAGTTAGCTTTTGCGGAGTGTGCTTATGTCCCGTTTAACATCAAACCGTTCCAGCCTGTGGTTTCTGGCGATCACCTTACTCAGTTTTCTCGCCGCTTCCACCGCGCCAACGCCGTTGTATCACTTGTATCAAGAACACCTGCAGTTCTCGGCAGCGACCTTGACCCTGATTTTCGGCGTTTACGCCCTCAGCTTGCTGGCGGCGTTGCTCACGGTCGGTTCGCTTTCGGATTATCTGGGGCGCAAACCGGTGATTTTTACTGCCGTATTGCTGAACATGCTGGCGATGTTGCTGTTTATCAATGCCGACAGCGTCGCTTGGCTGATCAGTGCGCGGGTCCTGCAGGGTTTTGCCACGGGCATGGCCACCGCCGTCTTGAGTGCGGCGCTGCTGGACACCGACCGTCAGCAGGGGCCAATGGTCAACAGTGTGGCGCCGTTGCTGGGCATGGCGCTGGGTGCCATGGGCTGCGGCGTGTTGGCCGAGTTTGCTCCGCTGCCGCTGCAATTGACGTATTGGGTGCTGTTCGCGCTGTTTGTGATGCAAGCACTGTACGTCTGGCGCCTGCCGGAAAGCGTCACACGGCAATCGGGTGTCTGGGCCTCGCTGCGCCCGACGCTGCATGTACCGATTCAAGCGCGGCGTATGTTGTGGCGGGTGCTGCCGATAGATCTAGCAGTGTGGGCGCTCGGCGGTTTTTTCGCCTCTTTGGCGCCGTCTCTGGTGCGGACCGCCACCGGGTCCACCTCGAATCTGATTGGCGGGGCGACGGTGGCCGTACTGACGGTGACCGGCGCCTTGACGATCTACAGCTTGCGCAATCGGTCGGCCGACAAAGTCTTGCTGTTGGGCGCTAGCCTGCTGCCGGCAGGCGTTGCGCTGATTCTGCTGGCGGTGCACAGCGCCAGCCTGCCGTTGTTTTTCTTCGGCACCCTGGTGGCGGGCGGCGGGTTTGGCGCGGGCTTCCTGGGTGCCCTGCGAAGCATTGTGCCGCTGGCCTTGCCTCATGAGCGTGCGGGTTTGATGTCCGCGTTTTATGTGCTCAGTTACCTGGCGTTCTGTTTGCCGTCGTTGCTGGCCGGCAGTCTGACGCGGACCTTTGGGCTCGTGGCCACCACCGATGGTTATGGGGCGGTGCTGATCATCTTGTCGCTCGGTGCGCTGGTCGGGTTGATGCGTGAGCAGTCTGTCGAAGTCTGTGGCGTCGATGTTCGATGACCGTTAGCCTTGGCTCCGCCATTCATTTCGACGGACCGACCCATGAAGATCATCCGCAGCAAATCCTTCACCGCTGACCGCGCCTGGGCGGCGCTGGACATCGCTAACATGAACGGCATCACCACCCGTTTGCACTGGACCGATCAGCCTTACAAATGGCACATCAACGATGGCCAGGAAGTGTTCGTGGTGCTCGATGGCCAAGTGCAGATGCGTTATCGCGAAGAAGGCCTGGAAAAGGAAACGCTACTCGAAGTCGGCGATATTTTTTATGCGTCGGTGGGCACCGAGCATGTGGCTCATCCACTGGGCGTGGCACGGATATTGGTGATAGAGACTGAAGGTAGCGTCTGATTCAATATCTGTAAAACAGATAACTGTTAGAGATATTACCCGTTATATCGATATTCGATTCGGATCTACCATGAGCTCCACCTCACGAGAGGACAGGAGTTCACCATGACCTGCACCCATAGCGTTAAACCCGGTATCAAACCGCTCAGTCATTTGCAGCACCCTCGAGAAGCCATCCGCCAATTCACTCCCAACTGGTTTGCAGCGACCATGGGCACGGGCGTATTGGCGCTCGCGCTTGCGCAATTGCCGGTGTCGAATCCCGGTCTGCATGCCTTTGCCGAAGGCCTGTGGCTGTTCAATATTGTTCTGTTTGTTGTGTTCACGGCCATGTATGCCGCCCGTTGGGTCATGTTCTTCGACGAGGCGCGGCGGATTTTTGGGCACTCCACGGTTTCGATGTTTTTCGGCACCATTCCCATGGGGCTTGCGACCATCATCAATGGCTTTCTGCTGTTCGGTTTGCCGCGCTGGGGCGACGGTGTGATTCATCTCGCCGAAATGCTGTGGTGGCTGGACGTGGCCATGTCACTGGCCTGCGGCGTGTTGATTCCCTACATGATGTTCACCCGCCAGGAGCACAGCATCGACCAGATGACCGCCGTCTGGCTGTTGCCAGTGGTGGCGGCGGAAGTGGCGGCTGTCAGCGGCGGCTTGCTGGCGCCACACCTGGCCGATGCTCATTCACAACTGGTGGTGTTGGTGACCAGCTACGTGCTCTGGGCGTTTTCCCTACCGGTGGCGTTCAGCATTCTGACTATCCTGTTGTTGCGCATGGCGTTGCATAAATTGCCCCATGAAAATATGGCTGCTTCGAGCTGGCTGGCCCTTGGGCCGATTGGCACGGGTGCACTGGGGATGTTGCTGTTGGGAGCCGACACGCCAGCGATCTTTGCCGCCAATGGTCTGCCGGGTATCGGCGAGATTGCCGCAGGGCTTGGCTTGGTGGCCGGCATCACGCTGTGGGGCTTCGGGCTCTGGTGGATGCTGGTGGCGTTGTTGATCACCGTGCGTTATTTGCGCGCCGGTATCCCGTTCAACCTCGGCTGGTGGGGCTTCACTTTCCCGCTGGGTGTCTATTCCCTGGCTACGCTGAAACTGGCCGGCACCTTGAACCTGATGTTTTTCAGTGCCTTTGGTTGCGTGTTGGTCGCGTTGCTGGCGTTGTTGTGGCTGATTGTCGCCAACCGTACGGTGCAAGGCGCGTGGCGGGGCGAGTTGTTCGTTTCGCCGTGCATTGCAGGATTAAAGAAATAACCGGCGAAGATTAGGTAATCTGTGGCCTGGATCGACGTTCGACATTCCAAAAACAGTATCCACGCCACTCTCTACCTAACATCAGCTACCCAACATCAGGGACACATGGAAGATGAGTCACCCCTCACAGTTCACCTTGCTCCGCACTCGGCGCTTTCTGCCGTTTTTTGTCACGCAGTCCCTCGGGGCCTTCAACGACAACATCTTCAAGCAGTCCCTGATCCTCGCCATTTTGTACCGGCTGACTATCGAGGGTGACCGTTCGATCTGGGTCAACTTGTGTGCGTTGCTGTTTATCCTGCCGTTCTTCCTGTTCTCGGCCTTGGCCGGGCAATTCGGGGAAAAGTTCGCCAAGGACGCGCTGATCCGTCTGATCAAGCTCGGGGAAATCGTCATCATGGCGGTGGGCGCGGTCGGTTTCATGTTCGATCACCTGTCACTGATGCTGGTGGCGCTGTTTGCCATGGGCACCCACTCGGCGCTGTTCGGGCCGGTGAAGTACTCGATCCTGCCGCAGGCTTTGCGCGAAGAGGAGCTGGTGGGCGGCAACGGTCTGGTGGAAATGGGCACCTTCCTGGCGATTCTTGCCGGGACGATTGGTGCCGGGATCATGATGTCCGCCAGCAACTACGCGCCGGTCGTGTCCACGGCAATCATCGGGATCGCGGTGCTCGGTTACCTGGCCAGCCTCAACATTCCTCGGGCCGCGGCGGCATCGCCGGAAATGCGTTTGAACTGGAACATTTTCAGCCAGTCCTGGGCCACCTTGAAGCTGGGCCTTGGGCAAACCCCTGCGGTATCGCGTTCGATCGTCGGCAACTCATGGTTCTGGTTTGTCGGGGCGATTTATCTGACGCAGATTCCGGCGTATGCCAAGGAATGGATGCACGGCGACGAGACTGTGGTAACGCTGATTCTCACGGTGTTCTCAGTCGGTATCGCACTGGGGTCGATGCTCTGCGAGAAACTTTCCGGGCGCAAAGTCGAGATCGGTCTGGTGCCGTTTGGCTCATTCGGTCTGACGGTGTTTGGCCTGCTACTGTGGTGGCACTCAGGCGGAATTCCGGACAGCGTTGCCGGCCATGGCTGGATCGAAGTCCTTGGGTTCGGTCACGCCTGGCTGGTGTTGATCGACATCCTCGGGCTTGGTGTCTTCGGCGGTTTCTACATCGTGCCGCTGTATGCGCTGATCCAGTCGCGCACCGTCGAGAATGAGCGTGCGCGGGTGATCGCTGCGAACAACATTCTTAACGCCCTGTTCATGGTGGTCTCGGCGATTGTGTCGATTGCCTTGCTGAGCCTCGCCAAGCTGTCGATCCCGCAGCTGTTCCTGGTGGTGTCGCTGCTGAACATCGGTGTTAACGCTTATATCTTCAAAATCGTCCCTGAGTTCAGCATGCGCTTCATGATCTGGCTGCTCGGCCATTCCATGTACCGTGTCGAGCATCGCAACCTGGAACTGATTCCCGATGAAGGCGCGGCATTGCTGGTTTGCAACCATGTGTCGTTCGTCGATGCCTTGCTGATTGGCGGCGCAGTGCGTCGGCCGATCCGCTTTGTGATGTATTACAAGATCTACAACCTGCCGGTCCTGAACTTCATCTTCCGCACGGCCGGGACGATTCCGATCGCAGGGCGTCAGGAAGACATTCAGATCTACGAAAAAGCCTTCACTCGCATCGCCCAATACCTGAAGGACGGCGAGTTGGTGTGCATTTTCCCTGAGGGCAAGTTGACCGCTGATGGTGAGATCAACGAGTTCAAGGGCGGGCTGACGCGGATTCTCGAAGAAACGCCGGTGCCGGTGATTCCGCTGGCATTGCAGGGGTTGTGGGGGAGTTTCTTCAGCCGTGATCCAGACAAAGGCGTGTTTCGTAGGTTGTGGTCGCGGGTGACCCTGGTGGCGGGGCCGGCGGTGGCCGTTGAAGTGGCTGAGCCGGCGACATTGCAAGCGTTGGTGGGGGATTTGCGTGGGACCGTCAGGTAGTCGGTGACTTTGCGGGCCTCTTCGCGAGCAAGCCCGCTCCCACATTAGTCCTGCGAACACAGGTCAAGTGTGGGAGCGGGCTTGCTCGCGAAAGCGGTAGAGGCCTAAGCGCTAACCTTGAGCCCAACCAACCCGGCAATGATCAACGCCACACTGGCCAGCCGAAACAGCGCCATGGATTCGCCAAACAAAATGATCCCGGCGATCACGGTGCCCACCGCACCCACGCCAGTCCAGACCGCATAGGCCGTGCCCAGCGGCAATTCCTTCATGGCAAGGCCCAGCAGGCCAAGGCTGATCGCCATGGCGGCAATGGTCAGTGCAGTAGGAAGAGGGCGGCTGAAACCGTCGGTGTATTTCAGGCCGACGGCCCAGCCGACTTCGAACAGGCCGGCGAAAAACAGAATGATCCAGGACATCACAGACCTCATCGATGGATGGGGTCGTCCCCGGACTAATGACTCGAACGAGCCGCGAGGTCGTCCCCGCGTTGCGCAATAGAGTGCCCATCATTAACCCGAGGATCAAGTTTTCGGCTTAGTCAGCCACCTGCTGAGCAGCGATTTTCCGATCCTCTATCTCGCTCATACGACGGAAATAGGTGGAGAGCAGCGCCCCGGAAATGTTGTGCCAGACGCTGAACAATGCGCTCGGCACCGCCGCCAGCGGCGAGAAGTGCGCACTGGCCAGTGCCGCGCCCAGGCCGGAGTTCTGCATGCCGACTTCCAGTGCCAGGGATTTGCGCTGGGCCAGCGGCAGGTTGAACACACGTCCGGTGAAGTAACCCAGCAAATAGCCGAAGCTGTTGTGCAACATCACCACGGCCATGATCAGCAGGCCGGACTCGGCAATCTTCGCCTGGCTGGCGGCCACCACGGCAGTGACGATGATCACGATGCTCACCACCGACACCAGTGGCAACACGTCTACCGCGTGACGCACCCGATCACCGAGTACACGCTGGGCAACCACGCCGAGCACGATTGGCAGCAGCACGACTTGCAGGATCGACCAGAACAGCTCCATGAACGACACCGGCAACCAGGCCGAGGCCAGCAGCCAGATCAGGGCTGGTGTCAGCAGTGGAGCGAGGAGGGTGGTGACGGCGGCGATGGCCACCGACAACGCCAGATCGCCACGCGCCAGCCAGGTCATCACATTCGACGAAGTGCCGCTCGGGCAGCAGCCGACCAGAATCACACCGACGGCGATTTCCGGCGGCAGGTGGAAAACCTGGCAGAGCAACCACGCCACACCGGGCATGATCACGAAATGGGCGACCACGCCCAGTGCCACGCGCCACGGATGGCGAGCGACTTCGGCGAAGTCTTCGAGCTTGAGGGTCAGGCCCATGCCGAACATCACCAGTCCCAGCAGCGGCACGATGGCGCCTTTCAAGCCGATGAACCAGGTCGGTTGCAGAAACGCCACGACGGCGAAAATCAGTACCCAGTAAGCGAAGGTGTTGCCGACAAAACGACTCAATGCAGCCAGTGCGCGCATGGCCTGATCCCTATTATTAAGTAGCACCACAAAACTAATGTGGGAGCGAGCCTGCTCGCGATGAGGGACTGACATTCAACATTGATGTTGACTGAAACTCCGCTATCGCGAGCAGGCTCGCTCCCACAGGGGCAATCATTTGCCTTTAGATACCTTGCGGTGTCTCTTCACCACCCAGCGCTTCAACCATCGACGGCAGGAAGTCGCCGAAAGTCAGCATCATCAGGGTGAAGCTCGCGTCCAGTTGGCCCAGGGCTTCGTCGCCACCGTCCTGTTCCGCCTGATCTTGCAGCAGGTCTTCGAACTTCAGGCGCTTGACCACCATTTTGTCGTCGAGCACGAACGACAGTTTGTCCTGCCAGGCCAGCGATAGTTGAGTGACCACTTTGCCGGTGCTCAGGTGCAGCTGGATTTCTTCGCTGGTCAGGTCCTGACGCTTGCAGCGCACGATGCCGCCGTCTTCGTGGGTATCGCGCAGTTCGCACTCGTCCAGCACGAAGAAATCATTCGCGGCTTTCTGCGTGGTGACCCACTCGGTCATGGTGGCGGTCGGCGACATCTTCACCGTCAGCGGACGTACTGGCAGCGAGCCGATCACTTCGCGCAGAGTGGACAGCAGGTCTTCGGCACGTTTCGGGCTGGCCGAGTTAACCAGGATCAGGCCCTGTTTCGGCGCGATAGCGGCGAAGGTTGACGAGCGGCGGATAAAGGCGCGGGGCAGGAAGGCCTGGATGATTTCATCCTTGATCTGATCGCGTTCCTTTTTGTAGACCTTGCGCATTTGCTCGGCTTCGATCTCTTCGACCTTTTCCTTCACAGCGTCACGCACGACACTGCCCGGCAGAATGCGTTCTTCCTTACGGGCGGCGATCAGCAGGAAGTCGCCGCTGATGTGCACCAGCGGCGCGTCTTCGCCCTTGCCGAATGGCGCAACGAAACCGTAGGTGGTCAACTCCTGGCTTGCACATGGACGCGCCAGTTTGGTGGCCAGTGCAGTTTCCAACGCCTCGGCATCAAAAGGCAGATCTTGGGTCAGGCGATAGATAAGCAGGTTTTTGAACCACATGGGGTGAGTCTCTCCTTCATACAAAGGGGGGCATTATTGTCCTCCGTGTGCCATAGGCCAACCCTTCTCTAAGCCTTTGGAAGGCCTGAGAAAATTAATTAAAAAAGTGCTTGCCAGAGGTTGGGGCGCTCCGTAGAATGCGCGCCACACCGAAAGTGAAGGGTGATTAGCTCAGCTGGGAGAGCGTCTGCCTTACAAGCAGAATGTCGGCGGTTCGATCCCGTCATCACCCACCATTCGCTTTAGTGTTACGCGCAGCGGTAGTTCAGTCGGTTAGAATACCGGCCTGTCACGCCGGGGGTCGCGGGTTCGAGTCCCGTCCGCTGCGCCATATTCGGTAACCTGGAACGCTGAACGCCAGGTCACCACGGAAAAGCCCGCTAACGCGGGTTTTTTTCTGTCTGAAGTTCCTGCAGGGTGTGTCGTTTTAACGGTTTTCAAATTTTTTGATTTTTTTATCAATTAAATCAACACTTTATGAAAATCTGTGGCACAATGCGCCCCGCAACGAAGGTAAAGGGTGATTAGCTCAGCTGGGAGAGCGTCTGCCTTACAAGCAGAATGTCGGCGGTTCGATCCCGTCATCACCCACCACTTACTTTCAACGCTACGCGCAGCGGTAGTTCAGTCGGTTAGAATACCGGCCTGTCACGCCGGGGGTCGCGGGTTCGAGTCCCGTCCGCTGCGCCATATTCGGTATCTGGAACGCTGAACGCCAGATCACCACAGAAAGCCCGCTTAATGCGGGCTTTTTGCTGTCTGGGATTTGGCTTTGTGCTGGCCTTCCACTGAAAAAGCGACCTGCTCGGGTCGCTTTTTTCGTTTCTACCTTGCTTATTGTTCGGCGTTGCGACTGTGCCGGTAGTCGCTGACGGCCTCATACACCGCTTTGCGCAACCGGTTGATCCCGCCAATCGGCCGATGGGCTTCAAGGCCGAACCATGGATTGAACGACAGGTTGTCGCATTGCAGGTTCAGCGCCGGGGTGTCGAAATCCTGGGCAGGCAGTTTGATCCTGGCTACGGTTTCGAAGGGTGCGTCGCTTTCGCTCCACTCGATACTGGTGTCTTCGATCGGCATGTACTTGCCCGCATCCTGACGCTGGATCTGCAAAACGAAACACGCCGGCACCCGGTCAGTCGATAACTGCTGGTTCAACGCGCTACGCAGGAAGTTCGGCAGGTTCTGATTTTGCGTGGGCAGTGCGTAGGCCGGGCAGCTATCAGGATCCGGCATCACCCGGAATTTGGCGTTGGCCTCACCGAACTTGTATGGCGAAACCGAAAAGTAAGTGGTCTGCGTCGGGCTTGCCGGGGCAGGGGAGAGCGTCGCCAGCGCAATAAACAGATGGCGAACCTGCCAGGTGCGCGGGTCCCAGCCCGGGAAGAACGCCATCGCCTTTTTGCCATCAGCCTGAGCGGCCACATTCTGACGATACTCCGCGACATCGCTGACAAAGAAGTTCGGATGGTTGAACATCACGAAATCCTGTTCGTTGCGCCCTTGTCGGTCACTCAGCAACTGTTTACCAGGCACATCGAACAGTTTGATCGCCATGCCCCGAGCATCGCGGATGCTGTCGAACTGCGGATACGCATTGCCATTGGACAGCCGTATCGTCGCTTGCCAGGTTTTGCCGGGCTCGCTGAAAACGCCTTGGCGTAACGCCGTCGCCAGATCCGGCAGCACCTGAACCTCGGCCTTTACGCAGCCATGGGCCTTGGCATGGGCATCGCGCAGGTAGCGAGTACTTTCACGGTGTTGATCGACGATACGCACGGCCGTCTGGATGATGTCCTGGGTCATTGCCGCTTCGCCGTCCGGAATCAGTTCTTCAGCCGATACCGGGCCGCGATGCTGCCAGGCGGACCAGGCCATGATCAGCGCCCAACCGAGCAGGCCCAGACCCAGCAACCACAGCAGGGTTTTGCCGAGGAAGGCGCCCAGGCGCAACCAGAGAGTGATCAGCATGGGTCAATCCTTTTGAGTGAGCTGGGTGGCCAATTGCGACTCCAAAGGGCCGCCTAACACTTTCAAGTACTCCAGCAGCGCCCAGCGTTCCTCCGGTTGCAGCAGGCGACCAATCACGCCATTGCCGCGCTCGCCAGCGCGGAATTCGTGGCCGCTGTTGTGATTGCCGGTGATGCGCGTGTCGAACTCGAATCCGTTGGGAAAGGCTTCGGTACGATAGCCCAGGTGTTTGGGATCGTATTCGAAGGTGCCTTTGTAGAAGGTGATCGGACGTTCAGCCTGGGGCGAAAGCAGTTGATAGATGCTCGGCACCGAACCGTTATGCAGAAACGGCGGCGTGGCCCAGACGCCCGCCAGTGGTCGGGCCTTGTAGCTGCGCAATTCCTGGACGCCGATAGGCAGGCCGAAACCGTCCAGGTTCGGTCGCTCCGCGGGTGTCACATTGGCTGCGCGGTAGGCCTGGTTGCTCACGAAAGCAGTGACATAGGCTAGCCCCTTGGCCACTGACAACTGGCTCATATCCAAGGGTTCTGTGGGTTTGGGGTGCAGTTTTACGTCCAGTTGCGCCAGTTCTGCCGGATCCCACTGCAAGGCAGTGAGATCGAAGCGATGGTCGGCAATATTGTTGGCCGCGCCGGGATCTGTACCGATCACCTCCACGGGCAGCAATTTCAGATGTTGCACCGGCCTGCCTTCGCTTTGGGTGACGCGGGGTACGTGACACCCGGCGCAGTTTTCAGCGAATAGAACGCTGCCTTTTGCGGCCAGGGGCTTGTCGATGTTGCCCAACAGGGCTTCCGGCCAGGCAGGCGGTTTGAGTCGTTGCAGGGTTTCTTCGATCTGGTGCAGATCGCGTACCCGGACGCTGGACGGGTAGCGGTCGTCGCCCTTGAGCGGCTGCCCGCTGCTGTCGAAGAAATTCAGCGTGGCGCCCACACCCAAGGCTTCACCGATATTACGGGCCATCGGTTGCTGCGCCGACCCGTTCCACTGCACCCAGTCGAAGGTCCACATGTCCCACAGTTGCGGGTAGTCCACCGGAGCGTTGGCCACGCGGTAGTTGGCGGGTGAAATCGCGTCGCCGAAGCTGGCGTTGGCAATTCGCCCGAAGGCATCGGTGCGGCCGGGGCCTTCTTCGGTGGGGTAGAGGCCGCGATGGGTATCGTTCCAGGCCACTTTCAAGAAGGTATCGAGTGAGACTTTAAAATCCCGGCGTAGTTGTTGATGCCGTGCGTCGTAGTCCTGACCCAGAACGTTGCGGGCGAAACGTTCGAATTTCCAGGGGTTGTAGTAAGTCGAGGCGAGGCTGGCCACCAGTGCCTGGCCGAAGCTGCCGCCTCGCAGGGTCGGAACGCTGGATGGCAATACATGCTGGGCCGAGCCGCCGTCGATGCGTACGGCTTGGCCATTGAAGCGCAATTCGCCGGTGTGGCAGGCGGCGCAGGTGATGTCCAGAAACTCGTCCTGGCTGCCGGGGTTTTGATGACGGGCAAAACCGACGGGCAGGTTACCAGGGTTGTTCGGCGTGGCTTTCTGGCTCGGGTCGATCAGAAAACCAAAGCGTGCGAGGTATTCGGGAGCGGCGAATCGTTTTTGCGAGAAGGGCAATTCCAGGGCGTTGAACCAGTCATAACGCAAGCCTTTGACCTGGGTACCTTGAGGTGTGAAGTAGTAAGCCTGGCGGTCGGCGGCGCTCCATTGCTCCAGGTAATTCACCTGTTGCGCCGGTGACCAAACCGGCAATTTCGGGTTGGCGACGTAATACAGCACTACGGCGAGGCCTAGCCCCAACAGTACTGCGATCAGAATCAGCAAACGGAATATGAGGCGCACGATAAACATCCTTGTCAATTTGTAGCTCTCTTATGCCTCAGCTGGCGAAGTGCGGCAAGAGGCCATTACGCCAGAGGCTGTGGGAACCGGCCCTTGAGTCTATAAGAGCCAAATGACAGAAGCTTCATCCTTCTATAGCCGAAATGCGTTTAAACCCCTGAACTTATCAGACGTTTCCTGCTCTCATGCCGGTAGCCATTGGTCGTGGCGGCCTGATAAGCTCGCGGCTTTACTCGATTGCCCTTTAGGCGCATGAACAAGGAAATAGCATGAAACAGCATCGGTTGGCGGCGGCGGTGGCCCTGGTTGGCCTGGTACTTGCGGGTTGTGATTCGCAGACCAGCGTAGAGCTGAAAACCCCGGCGCAAAAAGCTTCCTACGGTATCGGCCTGAACATGGGCAAAAGCCTGGCTCAGGAAGGCATGGATGATCTGGATTCCAAAGCGGTAGCCCAGGGCATCGAAGATGCCGTCGGCAAGAAAGAACAGAAGCTGAAAGATGAAGAGTTGGTCGAAGCCTTCGCTGCACTGCAAAAGCGTGCTGAAGAGCGTCTGACCAAGATGAGCGAAGAGGCGGCAGCCGCCGGCAAGAAATTCCTCGAAGAAAACGGCAAGAAAGCGGGTGTCACCACCACGGCTTCCGGCCTGCAATACGAAGTGGTCAAGAAGGCCGATGGCGCTCAGCCTAAGCCGACCGACGTAGTGACTGTTCACTACACC
The DNA here is from genome assembly GCF_030687935.1 of Pseudomonas cucumis. Classification (GTDB taxonomy): domain Bacteria; phylum Pseudomonadota; class Gammaproteobacteria; order Pseudomonadales; family Pseudomonadaceae; genus Aquipseudomonas; species Aquipseudomonas cucumis. The sequence continues at coordinate 1,895,979 of NZ_CP117454.1, forward strand.
GGTAAGCTGACCAACGGCACCGTTTTCGACAGTTCCGTCGAGCGCGGCAGCCCGATCGATCTGCCGGTCAGCGGTGTGATTCCGGGTTGGGTCGAAGGTCTGCAACTGATGCACGTTGGCGAGAAGTACAAACTGTACATCCCTAGCGAACTGGCTTACGGCGCCCAAAGCCCAAGCCCTGCGATTCCAGCCAACTCGGTGCTGGTATTCGACCTGGAGCTGCTGGGGATCAAGGATCCAGCGAAACAAGACGCTGCCCAGTAATCCGCGTCTGCTCTGAAAACAACGCCTCGCTTATGCGGGGCGTTGTTGTATCTGGCGTTAAGCGAAGGTAAACAAACCGAACAGATGCGGGTACGCTGGAGTCATAGCCATTGAGGGCGCCTGAGGTAGACGGGCTGGAGCGCCAAGTCAATGAAATCTTGGGTTTTTTTATGTGAGTAAAAAACGCCCGATCTGAGTCAGGCCCTTATGAAACGGGGCTTTCAGCGATGAAATGCAGCTCTGTTCACAAGGTTATCCACAATTTGTGTGGATAACATTTCAGCGGGAGGAAAAGATGAAAATGCCCTGGAATTTCGCCCGTTTCCTGCCACTGGCCGGGCGCCTGCTCGCCCGTGGCCGTTTGCCTACCTTGCTGTTTGCGGTTGCCAGCAAAAGTGCCAGCCAGGGTAATCGTCTGGGCAAGCTCAAAGACGATCTGCGCCTGTTGCAGGCACTCTGCCTGGCTTACTGGCGTGGCGAATACCGGGCCATCAGCCCCAAAGCACTGCTTTCGGTGGTGGCCGGCCTGATGTATTTCCTGAGCCCGGTGGATGCCATCCCGGATTTCATCCCGGTATTCGGCATGCTCGACGACATTGCCGTGCTGGCCTGGTTGATGAAAGTCCTCGATGACGAGCTCAACGCCTTCCGCGCCTGGCGCGAGCGCCAGCTGCCGGAGAAGCTCGCGGTAGTCGAACGCTTGCCTGATACCCCCGAACAATTACAGCTGCAGGGCCCGAAAAAAAACTGAGCCAATTCAGAATCGTCCATATATTCATACCCCCCCGCGACCTTGGCCGCTGTTAGGATTACACTTCTAAGGAAAAGCGCCGACTCGCTAAGTGTCGTTGTCCTACGGGGTAGTCATGGATATTCAGATAATTACACGCGAAGGCGAGCCCGAATATGCGGTTCTGCCATGGGCTCAGTATCAGGCTCTACTGAAAGCAGCAGGCATCAAGCAACAACCACCGCGTGACGCCACAGTGCCTCCCGCGGCGGCACCAGACCAGATTCTTCCGGGTCTGGATCAACTACGCAATTTGCGCGAAGGGAAGGGCATCGCCATTGAGGCGCTGGCCCGCACGGTAGGCATCAGCCCGTCATATCTCGCCTTGATCGAAAGCGGTGAGCGTCAACCCGACGCTGCTATTCGCCGCAGCCTCGCCTGGGAATTGACGGTGCCAGGATGGAGGGATGAATCGTGAGCGTACGCATCAGTCGTCAACATTGGGATGGATTGCTGGGGGAGCTGGATCAGGCGCGTCGTCAGCGCCATCTTTTGACTTATCGGGCGTTGCTGGAGCGTTTGCAGCTACCCACGCCGGCCATGCAAACCTTGACCGCAGCCCTTGAGCACCTGGCCGCGCTGGATGCCAGAGCCGAGCAGCCGTTGCGCAGCTCGTTGGTGATCAGCCAAGGCGCCAGTCGCTTGCCGCGCACTGGTTTCTTCGAATGTGTCGAGCGCCTCGGGCGCTTCTCCGGACCGTCCGATGGCGTGGCTGCCGCGTCCTGGCATGCCTCGGAAGTGGTGCGGGTGTTCGAATACGAGTACCCCGAGTCGGCAGAAGCCTGAGTGTTTTTACGACTCAAGGCGCGGGCCGGTTACTGGCTGGCCCGCCGGTTGTTTCACTGGTCGTGGTTTGTGCGTCAACCGCGAGGCTGGAGCTGGCTCGAGGGCCAGTTCGCGCGTATGGCGAACCTGGGCGATGTCGGCGCCCAGAGCTTCTACGGCCACATTCTGGTCTTTCGCGGCGTTGGTCTTGGGGCTCGCGAGGAAGGCGGGCGATTACTGCGCCTGGCCGCGTTGGCGGGGGATGGCAAGGCGGCGTATCAGGTTGGCGTGATCAGCCTGGCGGGGACGCCGAGCAAGGCGCCGGATGCGGTGGAAGCAGCTCGCTGGTGGGAAATGGCAGCGAAGGCCGGGCATCCGCTGGCCGAACTCAAATTGAAAGAGTTGGCGTCTCGTGATTCTGTAGATTAAACAATTGCATGTCTGACAAACGAACGTGGCGTGAGGGAAACCGCTCGCCACGTTTGCGTTTCTGCCTGCTTGTGGATTAATTGAGTGATCATTAGCGAATCGCCCTACATCAACATCATCCTTTCCCGACTTCTTTCCTGATCGATCCCCCGCAAAGTCTCGCGCGTTTATTGCCGGGCAGATCCATCGGAGAATTCCTTCAAGTTGTAGCGATTTGCATGAACTGGTGCGCGATGCGCTCCATCGATAGTCTTGGGGGCGTCACTGCAAATTCAGTGACAGGGCGTGGAAGCCCTTCTATCGTTAGGCGCATCAAACGCCACCAGTTCGGCGTTTTTTATCGTCTGTGTTTTATGGTGGCTGTGCGCGGGGCGCTTTCGAGTGCGCCGGGTGCCTAACGTCCCGGTCTTCCACACCTGCGTACAGCCGCCACCTATTGCGTGGAAGTGATTTCTGGCGGCTCCAATCCATACGTTAGGAATCAAACAATGACAGCAATTACCCCTGATCCACCCTACGAAAAACCAATTCCCCACCCCAAAAGCCGCTTCATGGCGCTCACCAGCAACTGCACCGACATGCCCACGCTGTTTGTCGATACCCACGCGCCACTCGATATTTTGTCCGACGCTGCCAGCTATCGAATTCGCGCCGTCACCCAAGTACTTGAGAACCTGTCCATGCGCGGCTCAGTCGAGTGTGATTCGACGATACTCAGCGACTTTGCCTTGCTATGCGCTATTCCGTTGCGCGATGGCTGCGATGAGCTGGATGTGATTGGGCGGCGGTTGCGGGCGCGGTCTTCGGAGTAGCGCCGCGCGATTTTGTGGCGAGGGAGCTTGCTCCCATTGGGCTGCGTAGCGGCCCCAAAACCTGCAATCCGGCGTTGGCTACCGCAGCAACCTTCAAGCCTGATCTTCAGCCATCTACCATCGATCATGACGAGACTCACGGGTCGCGCCGCTTGGTCGATCCTCACCTGCGTAAAGCGCTGAAACCCACGGGGTGGCGTGGGGTCAGCTCGAGGAAGAGATGGCAGCCTCAACGCTCCATGACATAGGTGCCAGGTGCGGGGCAGAGGGGCGGGTACTTGCGCGAGCCGAGCTTCTTCGGTGCCGGCAAGATGTCGCCCGAGCGCTGCCCGATCCATTCGCGCCAATGCGGCCACCAGCTGCCTGGCTGGCGCTCCCCGGCGTTTTGCAGCCAGGTCTCCGGGGTCTCGGCGGTGGCAGGCGCCGCGTAGTAGAACGACTTGGGGTTGCCCGGCGGGTTCACCAGGCTCTGCAGGTGGCCGGCGTTGGACAGCACGTAGGTTGTGTCCTCACCCAACAGCCGGGCAGTGCCGTAGCAACCCTGCCAGGGGGGTGATGTGGTCGGTGGTGCCGCCAACCACATAGGCCCCCACCTTCACCTGGGTCATGTCGATCGACTCGCCGGCAATCTCAAGGGAGCCCGGGTTGCTGTAGGGGTTCTGCTGGACCAGGTCGAGGTAGTCCGCGTGCAGTTGGGCGGGTAGCCGCGTGGTGTCGTTGTTCCAGGCCAGGATGTCGAAGGCCGGCGGCTTATTGCCAAGCAGGTAGTTGTTGACCCAGTAGTTCCAGATCAGGTCGTTGGGCCGCATCCAGGCGAACATGCGGGCCATGCTCTGGCCGCTCAGCACGCCCTTGCGCCGGGAGCTGGCCTTGGCTGCGCGCAGGGCGGAAGGGGTGGCGAATAACCCCAGGGTGGTGTCGTCCAGCACCGAGGGCATGTCGAGTACGCACACGGCCCAGCTGGTGTTGGCCACCTTGTGGCCTTCGCCACGAGCCGCCAGCCACCCCAGGTAGGCGGCCAAGGTGATGCCCCCCGAACAGGAGCCCCACATATTTACATCCGGGCTACCGGTGATTTTGCGCGCCACGTCCACAGCCTGGTCGAGGCACAGCGCGTAATCGGACAAGCCCCAGTCATGGTGCTCGCTGGTGGGATTGCGCCAGCTGATGACGAAGAAGTTCACGCCGCTGTCCTGAATCCACTTGATCAGGCTTTTCTCCGGCGACAGATCGATGGCGTAGTACTTGTTGATTTGCGGTGGCGACATCACCAAGGGCCGGGCATAGACCTTTTCGGTGGTGGGCGCGAACTGCAGCAGCTCGAACATCTCGGTGCGAAATACCACTTCGCCCTTGGCCGTGGCGATGTTTTCCCCAACCTTGAACGGCGTGCTGTCGACCTGTCTCGGGAGCCCACGGTTGTTCAGCATATCCTCGCCAAATTGGCGGAGGCCCCTGGCCAGGCTCATGCCACCGGTGTCCACCAGCTTGCGCAGCGCCGCCGGATTGGTCAGCGGCGAGTTGCTCGGTGCCATTGCATCGGCCAGGAGTGCTGCTACGAATCGGGCTCGGCTCTTTTCCAGCGGGGCAAGGTCGGTGGATTCGATGAAGCGGGTCAGCTCACTTTGCCCGGCCAGATAGGCCTGCAGCAGCGCGCGCAGGAAGGCGTTGGATTGCCAGGCCGGATCGACGAAGCGCTTGTCCTTCGGGTCCGGCGCGATATCGGAGTTGCCGCCGACGATGCCGCGCAGCTCCTTCAGGTAGCCACCCAGATGGGCGCCAGCCTTGAGCGGCGACTTACCCACGGCCTTGAGCAGGTAACCGGCCGAGCTGGCCAGGTCCGCCGCGCGCATGCTGACTAGCGGATTGCCTGCCAGGGCCTGATTGGCAGCGATGCCGATCTGCTTTTGTTGCTGGGGGTTGTCCGGGAGATCGCCATCCTTGCGAGCGCGACGTTTTCGGCCGGTCACCGGGGGGCGCTGGGTGGGGGTTGCGGTCTCGCTCGCTCGGGTTGATCTGCTCATGGCGGCTCTCGTGTTTCTGGCGCTGGGCCCGGTTGCGGTGTTTGTCTCCGACTCTAGGGTGCAGCGGGTGCGGCCACCTCGCATCGCACGACAGCGAATTTACATTTCATGACAAGGGGCATCGTGGACTGACGAGCTGAATGGGCGGCCTGCGGGACAGTCAGTGGCTACTGGTTGCCGTGCATGGTGAAACCTGGGTGAAGAAAAAATCGTAATAAAGTGGGCAGATTTATTTTCCGTTCCCAAACGAGCGCTTATGGCTGTGGGGAGGGCAGCTATTGACCCGAAACTGACGGTGGCGACAGGCAGACATCGGCCAGAAGCTGCCACTCGCATTCAACACGAGCACATCAAATTCAACTCCAGCCTACTGATCGAAGATCTGACAAAACAAGCGAACAGCCCAATCGACACTGTGATGGGGCATCCCCGCAATCAATGTCTATGCTTTGACCTGTGTGCAAAACGCTCCCACCGGTAATCCGTGCTGTTCTACCTGCCAACAAAAGAAAAACAGGCCCATGAAACCGATTCCCTCCCTTGCCGTTGTAACCCTTGCCTCGATCATGGCCGCGATCGGCTTTACGGCCCATGCATCCGAGGTGCCGTTGGGTAGCCATTCCATGGAAGGTCACATCGTCACGCGGGTGCTGGCCGTTGATCCGGCGAATCATCAAGTCACCATAGAAGACGCCAACAAAAGCCCGGTATCCATCCAGCTCACGGAAAAAGCCAAGACCCTGAACAATTTGAAGGTTGGCGACAAGGTCGATATCCACGTTATTCGCTCGGTCGCCTATGTGCTCGACACGAATGTCGACGCTGCGCCAGGGGTCAGCAACGAATCGGTCCGTACCACCCAGCACAATCCTGATCCGGGCGGTGAGGCGGTTCGAAAGGTCAAGGTCACTTCAAAGATCACTCGCATTGACTTGAAAAAACATGAAGTGACCTTGCTTCCGCCGGAAGGCGAACTGACCGTCCTGAAGGTCGAGGACCCGCAACTTCAGGCCAAAATGAAGAAGCTCCAGGTGGGTCAGACAATCAATGCCATCTACACCGAGGTCATGAAGATCAAAACCTCGCGTTAAGGTGCCTGACAAGCAAAGACCTTGAAGAAGGCTACTGCGGACGCTTCGATATGACAGATTTGTTGAATGCTATCGCGCTTGGATTACTGGCGTTACTGCCACTGACCAATCCGCCTACAACAGTGGCTTTATTTATCGCCCTGAGCAAAGGCCTTACCCAAAAAGAAAAAAACAAACAGGCGCTTGCAACTTCGCTCTATGTTTTTCTCATCATGGCACTGACCTATTACATAGGTGAGTTTGTGATGGACGCTTTCAACATTTCCATTCCAGGCTTGCGAATGGCAGGCGGTGGCATTCTCATAATAATGGGCTTGAAGATGCTCTTCCCGCCACCTGTCCAGGCTTCTGCTGCCGCCAACAGCCCAAAGGAACAGGCTAGTTTCGCCTTCATTCCGCTGGCCATGCCCAGTACTGCCGGGCCAGGAACCATCGCGATGATTATCAGCGCTTCCGCGACCATTAAGCACAGCACGTTATTTCCAGCCTGGGTGGTATTAACCGCGCCGCCGTTAATCTTCTTGTTTACTGCGATTATTCTCTGGGTCTGCCTGCGCAGCTCAGGATTGATCATGAAAATAACAGGGGAGTCAGGCATTGATGCGATATCACGCCTGATGGGCTTTCTACTCGTATGCATGGGTGCTCAGTTCGCCATAAACGGGTCGGTAGAAATAGTACAAACCATCATTGACAATAACTTTCATTTACCCCGCCCTCAGTAGCTCAATCTCCAGGTTACGGGCGGCTAAAACGTGGGTGTCTGCTACCCTTGGTTTTGTCATCGAGGTCGGTTGTTTCCACTCCCTGACATTGATCCAGCCTGCTCAAGCCTGCCTGACCACATGTGGTGGGGCGATGCGCACTTCCCTAATGGAGAAAATCAAGCCAGGCTTCAGCGAAGCCTTCCGCCACGTTTGCTTTTTTGAGCGAAATTTTTTGGCGGGGTCTTCGGGCGGTGCCTAGTGATGGATTAGTCCTGGAATTGTGTGGTGCCCGCGAAGGCGTCAGATCAATCAGCGATGCCCAATGAGCAGTTCTTCTTCAGGTCTGGACACCGCCAGACTATCAATCACATGCACGCTATACCCCGGCACATTCTTCGCGTGATGCTTGGCCTGCGAAGCCATTTCCGCCAACTGGCTCGCATCGAGTTGTCCACAAACCTGTGGATGCAAATGCACCACGCCGATGGACAGGGACAGTAGTGGAAATTCCTGTCTTACGCCCTGGCGGTTGGGGGCGATGAAGCAGCCGGCTTCCAGGTGTTCGCTGCGGTAGAAGCGTCGGCATTGGCTGTGGAAGTCGTCCAGCAGTTGGTTCAGGCGTTTGCGCCAGTCTTCCGGGCCGAGCACCAGCAGGAAGTCGTCGCCGCCGATATGGCCGACGAAGTCGCGGGATGGGTCGACGCGGTCGTTCAGGCATTGCGCCAAACACAGTAGGACTTCATCCCCGCGACCGTAGCCGTAGATGTCGTTGAAGGGTTTGAAGCTGTCGATGTCCACGTAGCAGATCACCGATTCCCGTTCCTGTTGCAGCAGGCGTGTCAGGCATTGCTGGATCGGCACGTTGCCCGGCAGCAGGGTCAGCGGGTTGGCATAGCGGGCTTGCTGGATTTTCAGTTCGGTAATCAGTTTGAGCACGTCGATCACTCGGCCCAAGCCCAGATAGCCGCCGTTGAGGGTGATGATGAAGTCTTCTTCGATGCGTTGGCGGGCGCGGCTGGTGATCAAGCGGCTGACCTGTTGCAGCGATTGGCTCAGTTCCACGGCCAGGAAATCGTCGCTCATCAAGCGGCTGATGGGTTTGCGGGCGAACAGGTCGGTGGCAAAGGGCTTGAGCAGTGCGTCCGAGAGTGAATGACGATGGACGATGCCGCACGGCTGGCCCTGCTTGTCGAGCACCGCCAGGGAGTTCAGGTTGGCCTGGCGGCGAAAGGCTTCCAGCACGGTGGCGGTCGGGGTGTCGCTGGTCACCGCCGGTTGGTCGTTGAGCAAGGCGCTGAGGTCACTGACTTCCTCGTTCAGCATCGCTACGGTGGTGTTGGGTTTGGGCATCAAGGTTCGGGAATCGCGGGGCGGATGCTCCTGGGGCCGGCAGAGCAGATAGCCCTGGACCAGATCGACGCCCATTTCGGTCAGCACGGCCAGTTCTTCTGGCAGTTCGATGCCTTCGGCAATCACTTTTGCCCGGGAAGCCTTGGCGATCTGCAGGATCGAGCCGACGAATTCACGCTTGAGCGCGTCCTGATGAATGCCGTCGATAAAGTGCCGGTCGATCTTGACGTAATCGGGGCGCAATTCAGACCAGAGCCGCAAGCTCGAATAACCCGCACCCAGATCATCCAGTGCAATGGAAAAACCCATTGCCCGATAGTGATGCAGGGCGGTTTGCAGCAACTGGAAATCGTCGGTCGGGGTCTGTTCGGTGAGTTCGATCACCACCTGGCTCGGCGGTATGCCGAAATCCTGCAGCAGTTGCAGGGTGCGTCCGGGTTGGTGGGCGGCTTCGAGCAGGGATTCCGGGGACACATTGAGGAAGAGTTTGCCGGGCAGTTGCTGCTCATTGAAGCGGCGGCAAGCACTTTGACGGCAAGCGATCTCCAGTTCGCTGAGGCGACCGGCCTGGCGGGCGACCGCGAACAGGGCGATGGGGGAGTGCAGCGGACTGTTGGAGGGGCCACGGCTGAGGGCTTCGTAGCCGATGATCTGTCGTTCGGAGAGGGAGATGATCGGCTGGAACAGGCTGTGCAAACCGCTTTGAGTCAGTATTGAGCTCAAGGCACTCAGCTGTTCGGTTGTGGTCATGGCGATCTCTGGCGATAAAAAAAGGACCGGGAGCGCAAAGCTCCCAGTCCTTTATTTCACGACAGAATGATGTCTGTTTGATGACGCTCCGGGGAGCGTCAGCATTAAATTGCCATCATCTTAATGCTTGGCGACCGCCGTGTTGAGTTTCAAGTAATCCAGCAAAATCCGCCCTGTCTCGCTCAGATAAGCATCGTCTTCTGGCTTGGTCTTGTCCTGCTCGGCCGCGATGGCATCTTCGTCTTCTTTCTTCAGCTCTTTGAGCGGCTCTTCGCCTTTGGCCTTGCGACGGATGTTTTCCATGGCCAGTTGCTTGGCTTCGATATCGGCGTGTTGTGCACGACGGTCGGCTTCATTGAGGCTGACGGTTTTTTCGCTCATCAACTTCTGCGCCAGGGCCAGTTTGTCGCGGATGAACACGAACTCCGCGTCTTTGGCCGTGCGCACGTCATGCTCGGACTTGAGCTGCGTGATGTACGGTTTGAACGGGTCAAGCGCAGGCTTGATGGCCGCACGAATGGTGTCCCATGGCATGGCTTCCGGCAGGGCGCTTTCGCCGATTTCCTTGGTGTCGATGATCGACGGGTAATCGATGTCCGGCAGTACGCCCTGATGCTGGGTGCTCTGGCCGGAAACCCGGTAGAACTTGGCCAGGGTCAGTTTCAGTTCGCCATGGTTCAGCGGCTGAATGGTCTGCACGGTGCCTTTGCCGAAGGTCTGGCCGCCTATGATCAGTGCGCGATGGTAGTCCTGCATGGCGCCGGCGAAAATCTCCGAAGCCGAGGCGGACAAACGGTTGACCAGCAACGCCATCGGGCCTTTGTAGAACGCGCCCGGGTTTTCATCTTCCAGCACATCGACCCGGCCGTCGGCGTTACGCACCAGTACGGTCGGACCTTTGTCGATGAACAGACTGGTCAGCTCGGTGGCTTCCTGCAAGGAACCGCCGCCGTTGTTGCGCAGGTCGATGACCACGCCGTCGACCTTGTCTTTCTGCAGCTCGGTCAGCAGCTTCTTGACGTCGCGGGTGGTGCTCTTGTAGTCCGGATCGCCGGCACGGAAGGCCTTGAAGTCCAGGTAGAAGGCCGGGATCTCGATGACGCCGAGCTTGTAGTCCTTGCCATCCTGCTTGAGGTTGAGGACCGACTTCTTCACCGCCTGGTCTTCGAGCTTCACCGCTTCGCGGGTAATCGGCACGATCTTGGTGGTCTGGTCGTTCGGCGCGTTGCTGGCCGGGATCACTTCCAGGCGCACCACGGTGCCTTTCGGGCCACGAATCAGTTTGACCACTTCGTCCAGGCGCCAGCCGACCACGTCGACCATCTCCTTGTTGCCCTGGGCCACGCCGATGATCTTGTCAGCCGGTGCGACCTGCTTGGTCTTGTCGGCCGGGCCGGCAGGCACCAGGCGCACGACTTTCACTTGATCGTTATCGCTCTGCAACACAGCGCCGATGCCCTCCAGGGACAGGCTCATGTTGATGTCGAAGTTTTCCGCGTTATCCGGCGACAGATAGTTGGTGTGCGGGTCGTAGGACATGGCGAAGGTATTGATGTACGCCTGGAAGATGTCTTCCGCACGGGTCTGGTCCAGACGGGTCAGCTGATTCTTGTAACGCTTGGTCAGGGTTTCCTGAATCTGTTTCGACTCTTTGCCGGAGATTTTCATCCGCAGGACTTCGTCCTTGACGCGTTTGCGCCACAGGTCGTCCAGATCGGCGGTGGTCTTGAGCCAAGGAGCATCCTTACGATCGACCAGCAAGGTTTCCCTGGCGGTGAAGTCGATCTTGTCGACGCCCTTGTTCAGCTCGGCAAGGGCAAAGTCCAGACGCGCCTTGACGCGGTCCAGGTAGCGCTTGTAGATGGTGAACCCGGCGTTCAGGTCGCCGCTTTTGAGGAAGTCGTCAAACTGGGTTTTCCATTTGTCGAATTCGGCAATATCGCTGGCCATGAAGTAGCTGCGCGATGGGTCCAGCAGCTTGATATAGCTGTCGTAGATGATCACGGAGCGTGCATCGTCGAGCGGTGGCTTGCTGTAATGGTGACGCTTGAGCAATTCGACGACGTTCAGACTGGCGATTACTTCATCACGATCGGGCTGAAGCTTGTCCCAGCTGTTGGCTGCGAACGAATTGCTCGACATCGGCAAAAGACCGAGACCAAGGACAAGAGCGAGGGCGGTGCTGGGGAGCAGATGCTTCATGCTGATTCGACGCGGGGACAATTGATAACGCATATTAGGCCGTCTTTGAAGTCGCCGGATCCACAAGGACCGGTCGCATAATGCAAAAAGCCCGGCGCTACAGCTTCGGGCTCAGTCCAGACTCACTATGGAGGCACTGTGAAAGCATTGCAAGGCGTTGAGGGGCGAGTGGAGTGGGTTGAAGAGCCGAGTCCTACGTGCGATGTAGGACAAGTTCGCATCCGTGTGGCGGCAGCAGGACTCAATCGCGCCGATTTGTTACAGAAAGCAGGACTTTACCCGCCACCGCCGGGAGCCAGTCAAGTACTGGGTCTTGAGTGTTCGGGGGTGATCAGCGAGGTCGGCCCGGGCTCTTCCTGGCAGGTCGGTGATCGGGTTTGCGCCTTGCTGGCCGGGGGTGGGATGGCCGAAGAGGTAGTTGTCGACGGACGGCATGTGTTGCCGGTTCCCGAAGGTTTGTCCCTGGCCGAGGCGGCAGGGTTGCCGGAAGTGTATGCGACCGTTTGGCTGAATTTGTTTCAGCTGGCTGCGCTCAAACCGGGTGAGAAAGTTCTTCTGCACGCCGGGGCCAGTGGAATCGGTTCAGCAGCCATTCAGCTATGCAAGGCGTTTGGTAATCCGTGCTGGGTCAGCGTCGGTTCTGCCGAGCGTCTGGCCTACTGTGAAGCGTTGGGCGCGCAGGGTGGAGTGGTGCGCAACGACGATCTGGATAGCTTGAACGATCTCGGGCCGTTCGACGTGATTCTCGACCCGGTGGGTGGCAATTACGCGGCGTTGAACCTTAAGCTGCTGGCTCGCGATGGTCGGTGGGTGCTGATCGGCTTGATGGGCGGTCGTGAGGCGCAGCTGGATCTGGCGCAGGTATTGGCCAAGCGTGTGCAACTGCTGGGTTCAACCTTGCGTAATCGAGACGAGCAGTTCAAGGCGGATTTGTTCAGCGATCTCGGCCAGCACGTCTGGCCGCTGTTTGCCGAAGGGCGTTTGAGCCCGCAACTGGCCAGAACATTTGCGATCAAGGATGCCGAAGCCGCGTTTGCGGAACTGGCGACCAATAAGGTGTCGGGCAAACTGGTGTTGGTGATCGACGAAAGCCTGGTTTGACACTCACCTGTGGGAGCGTGGCTTGCCCGCGATGAACGATGACGCGGTATGACAGACACACCGCGTCGCCTAAATCGCGGGCAAGCCCGCTCCCACAGGATTTGAGTTATTTCCAGATATGGATTGGCCAGCCGGCCTTTTCGGCGTGTTCGAGCAGCACCGGATCCGGGTTCACCACATGGGGGAAATCCACCTTCAGCAACAGCGGCAAATCGTTGCGTGAATCCGAGTAGAAACTCGCGCCTTCAAGATTTTCCTCTTCGGCATCCAGCCATTCCAGCAATCGGGTGATCTTGCCTTCGCGGTAGGTCAGGGTGCCAACCGTGTTGCCGCTGTACACCCCATGTGCCACTTCCAGCTCAATGGCGAGAATCTCGTCGATGCCCAGACGGTCAGCAATCGGCTTGACCAAATGCGTGCCCGAGGCCGAGATCACCAGAATCCGGTCGCCGGCCTTGCGGTGGGCGGCGATGGCTTTGGTGGCGTCGCTGAAGATGATCGGCTCGATGAAGTCTTCTACCCAAGGCGCCACCAAATGTTCGAGCTCTTCCGGGGTACGGCCGATCATCGGCTCGAGGCTGAAGGCCATGTAGTCTTCCATGGCCAGGTGGCCCCTGCCGTACGCATCCATCAATTCCTTGTCGCGACGCAGGAAGGATTCGCCATCGACCCAGCCGAGGCGGGCCATCTGCTCGCTCCACAGCGAGGCGCAGTCGCCGTGGATCAGGGTTTCGTCCAGATCAAAAATTGCCAGGGCCATCAGTGCAGTTCTCTCTTCAACATCAGCAAGGCCATCAGGCTACCTCACACAGGGCTGTCGGATCGATGGAAAGCGCCAGGCGCTGACCATCGGGGTGCAGATCGGCCGCCGAACGGTTCAGCACATCCACCACCAATTCCACGCCCCGGGCCTCGACCCGGTAGCGAATCACGTTGCCCAACAGGCTGTGGCTGCGGACTTGGGCATCGAGTTCGCCATTGAGGCTCAGTTCAATGGCTTCCGGGCGAATGGCGAGGCGATGGGTGATCGGTCGCTGCAATAGTTTCGACGCGCTGTCGGCGTCCAGCAGGTTGTAGTTGCCAATGAAGCCTGCGGCAAAAACATCGACTGGCGCGGTGTAAAGGGTTTCGGCATCGCCGCTCTGTACGATCTTTCCCTCATTCATCAGGAAGATTCGGTCAGACATGGTCAGGGCTTCTTCCTGATCGTGAGTGACGAAGATCGTGGTCAGACCGAGTTCGCGCTGGATCTGACGGATCTGTTCGCGCAGGTGCTTGCGAATTCGCGCATCCAATGCCGACAGCGGCTCATCCAGCAACAACAACCGAGGCCGGGTCACCAGCGAGCGAGCGAGGGCGACACGCTGGCACTGGCCACCGGACAGTTGATGCGGGTAACGGGCGGCGAAGTCTTTGAGCTCTACCAGTGCCAGCACTTCGGCGACGCGCTTGTGGCTGTCGTCGGCGTTGACCTTCTGCATGCGTAAACCAAAGGCGACGTTCTGCTCCACGGTCATGTTCGGGAACAGCGCATAACTCTGGAACACCATGCCGATCCCACGTTTTTGCGGGCTCAGCGGAACGAGGTCGTGATCCTCCAGCAGAATCTTGCCGCCGTCCACCGAGGTCAGGCCGGCGATGCAACGCAGCAGGGTGGACTTGCCGCAACCGGATGGGCCGAGAAGGGTGACAAATTCACCTTTCTTGATTTCGCAGTTGATGTCGGTAAATACAGGTGTGCCCGCGTAGCTTTTTTGAAGATGTTGGACGCTGACATAGCTCATTCGCTTTTGTCCTTGTTCAAGATATTGGCCGCCCAGGTCAGAACCAGCACAAAGAAGAAGTAGGAGATCACCACCGCGCTGGTGAAGTGGCCGCTGCTGTTGCGCATGTTGTTGAGGTAGACCTGCAGGGTTTCGTAGCGGGTGCCGACCAGGATGTTGGCGAACACGAACTCACCGAACAGGAACGAGAACGACAGCAGCAACGCCACCATCAGACCCTTGCGCAGGTTTGGCAGCACCACCAGGAATGCAGCTTGCCAGGTGCTGGCACCGAGCAGTTGTGCGGCATCCATCAGGTCGCGCAGGTTGATGGCTTGCAGGTTGTTGGTGATCGCCCGGTACATGAACGGCAGCGCCACGGTGAAGTAGCAACCGATCAGAATCCACGGCGTCCCGACCATCGCGAACGGCCCGGAACCGTAGAGCTGCAACAGCCCCACCGACGACACCACCGGCGGCACCGCGAAGGGCAGCAGGATCAGGATATTCATCAACGCGTCGAGTTTCGGGAAGTGGTAATGCACCACGAACAGCAGCGGCAGAATCAGCACCACCGACAGAATCAGCGAGCCGACACAGACCAGCAGTGACTGGCCGAACGCGTTGAGAAAGCGCGGATCGCTCCACAGCTGGATGTACCACTTGAAGGTAAAACCGCTGGGCATGATCGTCGCGGACCAACTGCTGGAGATCGAGTAGATCAGCGTTCCGAGCAGCGGCAACAGCAGAATGGCAAACAGCAAATACGCCACGACGCGGTGATAGACACCGACGGGGCCCAGTTCAGCGCGAGACATGGTAGCTCCTCTTCAACAGCAGTTGATGCACGATGGTCACAACGGTCATCAACGCAACCAGCACCACAGCCAGGGCACTGGCCAGGTTCGGGTCGAGGGAAATGTCGCCGGAGACCATCGCCGCAATGCGGATCGGCAACACGTTGAAGTTGCCGGTGGTCAGGGCGTAGACCGTGGCATACGCGCCGAGGGCGTTGGCCAACAGGATGACGAATGTGCCCAGCAGCGCCGGGGTCAATACCGGCAAACCGATGTGCCGCCAAAATTGCCAGCCGTTGGCGCCGAGCAATTCGGCGGACTCACGCCAGTCTTCGCGCAAGGCGTCGAAAGCCGGGTAGAGCAGCAGCACGCCCAGGGGAATCTGGAAGTAGGTGTAGAGAATGATCAGCCCGGTTTTCGAGTACAGGTTGAAGTCCTGAATGATCCCGGCCTGTTTGAGCATGATGGTGAAGGTGCCGTTGAACCCCAGCAAAATGATGAACGCAAAGGCCAGGGGCACGCCGGCGAAGTTGCTGGTCATGTTGGCGAAGGCGTTGACGAAGTTGCGCAGTTTCGAGTCGACCCGGCGCAGGGAATAGGCGCCGAGTACGGCGATGATGATGCCGAATACGCTGGACCAGAAACTGATCTCGAGGCTGTGCTGGATCGCCTGCAAATAGAACTTCGAATTGAAGATTTTGCTGAAGTTGGCCAGGCCCCAGCCAAACTCTTCCGATTGCAGGCTATTGATCATCACCCAGAGCAGCGGCGCGATCTGGAACACGAAGAAGAAAATCGCGAAGGGCACCAGGCACAGAACGGCCAGCCATTTACCGCGGGTCATGGCGTTCACTTGAACAGCTCCCGGCACACAGGTTTGTCGTGGGGCACGCCCAGCAGTTCGCAGACGGTGCCGCAGATGTCGGTCTGTTTCGGTGCGGCGTTCTGGTTGAAGCTGAAGGCATCGCCGAGGACGAACAGCGGCACTTCGCGTTCTTCGGGCAGCAGGCCGTTGTGCGAGCGGTCGTTGTTCATGCCGTGGTCGGCTGTCACCAACACCTGATACCCGGCATCGAGCCAGCCTTGCAGGTAATCGGCGAGGATGATGTCGGCTGAGCGAGCGCTGTTGCGGTATTGCGGGGTGTCGAGGCCGTGCTTGTGCCCGGCGTCGTCGATGTTCATAGGGTGGACCAATAAAAAATTCGGCGCATGGCGCAGACGCAGGTTTTCCGCGTCGGCGAACAGGTGCGAGTCGGGGTAGTGGTCGTTCCAGTAGAAGTGACCCTGCTGGATCGGCAGTTTGGGGTCGTCGGTGTGACGATCCCGGGCGGCCACGAACGGCGAACGGTTATACAACTCGCTGACCCAGTGATAGGCCGCGGCGGCGGTTTTAAGGCCCGCATCGGTGGCGTAATGGTAGATGCTGCGCTGGTTGGACAGGCGCGAGACATTGTTGTGAACGATGCCGCTGTCGATCGGCGTAACGCCGGTCAGGATGCATTCATAAAGCGGTCGGGACAGGGCTGGCAGTTCGCACTCCAGTTTGTAGAGTGCCGCGCGTCCTGCGCCAACGTAAGCCTGCAGATGCCCCATGGCGTGGCGCGCGACTTCGTAATTGAGGCCGTCGAGCACGACAAGGATGACGTTGTGCTTCATAGGGCTGGGACTCCGCAAAACAGTGAATATCGTCAAACCTGTAGGAGCGAAGCTTGCTCGCGAAGGCGGACTGTCAGCCAACATCAATGTTGAATGTCAGTCCCTATTCGCGGGCAAGCCTCGCTCCTACAATGGATCTCCATCAGATCCCCGAATGGGGGTCTACCGTGTTACGGCATGTTGATGATGACTTCTTCCTGCCATTTCTGCGGCAGCGACTTGGAGGTCTTTTCCCATGCATCGGCGTCTTTGATCGGCGTGACCTTTTTGTACTGCTCGTTAGGCAGCAGCTTGGCCTTGACCTCTGCCGGCAGAGTCAAGTGCTCGGCGCGGATCGGACGGGCGTTGCCTTTCGCCAGGTTGATTTGGCCGGCATCGCTGAAGATGTATTCGCGGGTCAGCTTGGCGGCGTTCGGGTTCTTCGCGTATTTGTTGATGATGGTGGTGTAACCGGAAATCACCGAGCCGTCGGACGGAATCAGCACGACGTAGTCATCCGGATTCGCCATCTTGGCTTTGTAGCTCAAGCCGTTGAAGTCCCAGACCACGCCGACTTCGATTTCACCCTTTTCCATGGTGGCGATCGTAGGGTTGGCCATGGACAGGCGGCCTTGCTTGGCGATGTCAGCGAACAGCAACAGGGCTGGCTGAATGTTTTTCTCGTCACCACCGTTGGCGAGGGCGGCGGCCAGTACACCGTTGGCAGCCTGGGCCGCGGTGCTGACGTCACCGATAGAGACTTTGTACTTGCCAGTCTTGAGGTCGGCCCATTTGGTCGGTACTTCAGAACCGTGCAGCAGTTTTTTGTTGACGATAAACGCGATGGTGCCGGTGTAGGCCAGCGCCCAGTTACCGTCCTTGTCCTTGGCCCAATCCGGAATCTGTTCCCAGGTCGTTGGCTTATAAGGTTGCACCACGCCCTGCTTGACCGCGATCGGGCCGAAGGCGGCACCGACGTCGCCGATGTCGGCGCTGGCGTTGTCTTTTTCGGCGGCAAACTTGGCGATTTCCTGGGCCGAGCTCATGTCGGTGTCGATGTGTTTCAGGCCATATTTCTTGGCCAGGTCTTCCCAGGTGCCTTTCCAGTTGGCCCAGTCATCGGGCATGCCGACGCTGTTGACTGCGCCTTCCGCTCTCGCAGCGGCTTCCAGGGTTTTCAGATCATCCGCCGCCATGGCGGAGGTGCACAGGGCAATGGTCGAGCCTAACAGTGATGCCAGGAAAAACTGTTTCATCCGAAGCTCCTTTGGGCGTTTTCAACGCTGCGATTGCGGTTGTGTTGGTCTAGGTCAGCAATACCTGAGCCAATTTAGGCGTCCTCGATGACATTTTGATGTCGACGACCGGTAGGCCTGAATTTTCTGCGCTCCGATACGCGGGGTGCGAGATAAGCGTAGACCATGGCTAAAGGGCTGATATGAAAGGGACTTGGCCATAAAATTGCAGGTGTCTGGCGCAACCGTTCGGCGGCTTTGTCATCTGTCAGTCATGTGCAGTGCCTAGGCTTGCAGGCAGTTGATGGAACCGATTTGAATCACGGTTCTGCCCTGAATCAGTGCTGGTCTAGTCCAGATAGGTAACGTTAATGCGCATCGAGACAACCAAAGCGGTGACAGCCATCGGGCAGGTTCTGCAAGAACAGCTAGACCACGGCCTGTTGGCGCCCGGGAGCAAGTTGCCGGCCGAGCGCAAGCTCAGTGAGTTGTTCGGTACCACGCGGATCACCGTGCGTGAGGCGTTATTGCAGCTGGAGGCCCAGGGCCAGATTTATCGCGAGGAACGGCGCGGCTGGTTCGTGTCGCCACCGCGGCTGGCTTATAACCTGATGCAACGCAGCCACTTTCACGCGATGGTCAGCGCCCAGGGGCGGGTGCCGTCCACCGAGGTGATTTCCGCGCGTTTGCAGCCGGCGTCAGCGGCGGTATGTGCCTGGCTGCAGTTGCCGGCGCTGTCGAGCGTGATCCAGATCTGCCGCTCGCGACGGATTGACGGGCGATTGGTGTTGTACGTGGAGCACTACCTGAACCCGCAATATTTTCCGGGGATTCTGGATTTCGATCTGAATCAGTCGATGACCGAACTGTATGCGCGGCATTACGACTTGCATTACGGGCGGGTGCGCTTCGAGATTGTGCCGACGGCGTTGTCGGTGGACGCAGCGGCGGCGTTACGGGTGTCGGTGGGCAGCCCGGGGTTGCGGATTGCCCGGGTCAACTACGATCAGCATCAGCGGCTGATCGATTGTGACCTGGAGTTCTGGCGCCATGATGCGATTCATGTCGGGGTGGATGTGGTCTGAACCTGCACACACGATATTTCTCACCTACGCAGATTGTTCGCCACCGGGTGTGATCACCTGAATGCTCATCCGCGGTGTCGCCAGATCCAGCCCCGCCTCATCCAGATGCCGCTTGAGCGACAGGTTGAACGCCCGGGACACTTCCCACTGTTTGATCGGCGCGGTCTTGAAGCGGGCGCGAAGAATCGCATTGCCGGACTCGAAACTCTCTACACCCTGAATCTCCAGCGGCGACCAGATGTTGCGCCGTTGCAGTGGGTCGGTGCGCATTTTCTGGCCGACGTCGCGCATCAGTTTGATCGCCTCGTCGATGTCCATGTTGGAGGGCACCGCCACCCGGAAGATCGCGTAGCCGAATTCCCGGGAGTAGTTCTTGATGCTTTTGATTTCGCTGAACGGAATGGTGTGGACGATGCCGTCGATGTCCCGCAGGCGTACGGTGCGGATGGTCAAGCCTTCGACCGTGCCCAAGTGGCCGCCGACGTCCACGTAGTCGTCAATGGCCAGGGAGTCTTCGATGATGATGAACAGCCCGGTGATCAGGTCGGCCACCAGTGATTGCGCGCCGAAACCGATGGCCAGACCGATCACACCGGCACCGGCCAGCAACGGCGTGACGTTCATGCCCATGTTCGCCAGGGCGACGATCAGCGCAATGATGAAAATCGCCACGAACAGCACGTTGCGGATCAGCGGCATCATCGTCTGCGCACGGGCATTGGCCAGGCCTTTGCGCGAGCGGGTGAGGGCGTGGTGCACGGCGGTGTCGCTAAGGATCCAGATCAGCCAGGCAAAAATCAGCGTGCCACCGAGGCTGAACAGTTTGACGCTGACTTCATGGCCTTCGCCTTCGGTGAAGCGGATCAGCGACATGCCCCAGACGCGCAGGCCGAGTTCGATGAATGCCAGCCACACCAGCAGATGGGCGAGGGTGTAGAAGAAGCTTTTCAGGCGATCCGAATACAGCGCATGGCGCTTCACGCTGCGTTGCGGTTTGAGTGAATGGCGGCGCACCAGACCATTGATGACCATGCACAACACCAGCAGCACGGTGCAGATCAGCGATTGACGCAAGGCCGTGCTGGTGTCGCCGGCGGAGACGAAGGTGGCGAACAGCGAGATGCCCACCAGCACCAGCGCTGGCAGATACCAGAAGGTGCCGAGGATTTCGATTGTGTCACTCAAGGCCCGGCGAGTCAGGCGCCGGGATAGCGGTTGGTTGCGGATCAAGTGTGCAATAGGCCGACGGAAGCGCAGAACGAAGAAACCGGTGGAGATCGCCGCCAGCACATTGGCGAATGTCGCCGCAGTATGGGCCAGGTGGCTGCCGAGGCTGGCGATCAGGCGCGGGTCGTTCAGGGCTTCACCGAACGCGGCGAAACTGCCGATCAGCCACAACGGGCGAAAGGCCTGATGCCGCAGGATGTACAGGGCGCGATGGCGATGCGGGCCATCCAGCACGGAAAACGCAATCACGCAGATCGCCGAGAAACAGGTGCCGACGACCAGCGCATAGGCCAGCACCATGGCCAGGCTTTTGCCCAATGACGAAGGCAGGGCGTAGGTCATGTAAACCGTCATGACCAAGGCAATCAACCATGGCCCGAGTTTGCGCAAGGCGAAGCGCAGCATGTCCAGCGCCTTGGGGTGTTGCGGCAGTTCTTCGGTCAGGCCGAAGCGCATGCGCACCCGGTGCCCAAGCCAGATCAGAGCGGCGGCCAGCAGGCTCCAGACCATCAGGATTACAGCGAAAGCGAAGATGATCGGCAGCCATTCATTGGCCGGCAGCATCAGCGCCACCAGTTCATCCTTGGCCAGATCGACCTCTTCGGACCAACGATTGAGCGGACTGTCGGCACCGGAAAATTGCTTTTCGAAACCGGCCAGCGTGCCGCCGATCAGCCCCAGTACGCCTTCTTCAGTGGCCGGCTGAGCTTTTTGGGTGACGTCGCGAAGCTTTTTCAGGTCCGTCAGTAGCTGGGTCCGCTGCTGATCGTTTTCCAGAGACTTGATGACTTCGTCCAGCGACTGCCCCAGCGGCTCTTGTGCTTGCGGCTGGGTTTTCGCCGAGCCGAGTAGCCCCGGCAAACCGACCGCGTGGGCAGGTGCCATAGGCAGCAGTGTCATCAGGCAGACAAGGAACAAACACGGCAGGGCAAAAAGACGAGCGAACACGGTCAACCTCGGATGAACGAATCGGCCGAGTGTACGAGCCCGTCAAAATCAATGCGAGCCAGGCGCGAGGATTTATTCGTTGAGTTTGGCGAGGATCTTGTAGATCACGGTGGCGAGGATCATCAGCATGCCAACCCACATCGCGAACACACCAACGTTCTTGTCGCGAAAGTTGAAGCCGATGGCCAGCATGATCATCCCGGAAAGAATCGGGATCAGCATGGAGTGGAAGGATGACATCGAGATCATGGCGACAGCCTTGTCGTAGAGGGGTATTGCAAGTTTAGGCGGCTTTAGGAGGAGCGGAGGTGATGTGGGTCAGAAGTGAGTCAGAGGCAGCGCAATCCGTGTGGAGCGAGCAAGCCCGCTCCCACAGGGTGCGATTCGCTCGAACTACGGCAATTCACGGCAGGCGTAGAACGCGCTCAGCACTTTGACCAGGTGCGCCAGGTCATGGCTGCCGCACAGCTCGCGGATCGAGTGCATGGCGAACGTCGGCAAACCGATGTCCACGGTGCGCACGCCCAAGTGGCTGGCGGTGATCGGGCCGATGGTCGAACCGCAGCCCATGTCGCTGCGCACCACGAAGCTCTGCACCGGTACTTCTTCGGCCATGCACAAATGGCGGAAGAAGCCGGCGGTTTCGCTGTTGGTGGCGTAGCGCTGGTTGCTGTTGACCTTGATCACCGGGCCGGCGTTGAGTTTCGGGCCATGGTTGGCATCGTGCTTGTCCGCATAGTTTGGATGCACGCCGTGGGCGTTGTCGGCCGAGACCAGCAGGGATTTCTGAATGGTCCGTACGAATTCATCGCCTTCGGGCAACAGACGACGCAGGGTTTGCTCGAGCATCGGACCGTCGGCACCACAGGCCGAGCAGGAACCGACTTCTTCGTGATCGTTGCAGACCAGCACGCAGGTTTCGTCGGTTTCGGTCGTCAGCAATGCTTGCAGACCGGCGTAGCACGACAGCAAATTATCCAGGCGCGCACCCGCAATGAAATCGCCGTGCAGGCCAATGACCGCAGCGCTTTGTGTGTCGTAGAAGCTCAGCTCGTAATCGAGCACCACGTCGGCGTTCAGGCCATGTTCGCGGGCCAGTTGATCGGTGAGCACGGCGCGGAAGTCCACGCGCTCGTCACCGGCGAATTGCGCGAGGATTGGCGGCAGTTCGGTCTGGGCGTTGATCGCCCAGCCCATGTTGGCTTCGCGGTTGAGGTGAATGGCCAGGTTAGGAATGATCGCGATCGGTGACTTGAAGTCGATCAACTGGCTCTCGACCTTGCCATCGCGGCGGAAGGTTACGCGGCCGGCCAGGGACAAATCACGGTCAAACCACGGTGCCAGCAATGCACCACCATAGACTTCGACGCCCAATTGCCAGAAGCCCTGGCGTTGCAGTTCTGGTTGGGGTTTGACCCGCAGGCATGGGCTGTCAGTGTGCGCGCCGACCAGACGGATGCCGCCGTGCAGGGGCGAATGACGGCCCATTTTGAACGCAACGATCGAAGAGTCGTTACGGGTGACGTAGTAACGACCGTTGGCTTCGGTGATCCATGGCTCGCGCTCGTCGAGGCGCATGAAACCGGCCGCTTCCAGACGCTGAACAAGACTGGCGGTGGCATGGAACGGGGTAGGGGAGGCCTTGAGGAAGTCGATCAGGCCTTGGTTCAACTCTTCGCGCATAAGAAACTCCAGACAGCAGTGGGCAGGAGTTTAACGTATTGGCTGAGGGCTTTGGGCCTGACGTTCGCAGGTTACGTCAGCGAGCGGCGGCTATCCGTTTTCTCAGGTACTTCATGATGATCTGTTCATCTTCAGGCTTTTCTGGCTTGGGCAGTTGTTGCGGCCAGTCAGTTTGATGAGTGCCCAGAAGCTGTTTCTGACGGGTGTGGTTCCAGCGAAGAATCTCCCGGGAGGCAGATTCCCACCACTCGTGTCGGCACGCCGTGTAGTACGGATGATCGGGTGCTGCACTGCCATACAGCAGATCGCGACCGACTTTTCTCATGGCGCCGCTCTGTTTACGCAATTTCCATTTGATTTTCAGCCGTTGCCAGGCCGACGGAACGGGTTTGACTCGCGGCACATCGCGGCACAGTTCCACCAGATTCTGGCTGAACTGCTCGCCATGCTGGGAGAAGAAGTACGCCTGCATCGCATGGAAGAAGCGTTTTTCCGCGAAGTAGTGATAGACGTATTTTTTCGCTTCACGCACCGGTTTGTCGCGCATCGCGAACGACAGGGCGATTTGCTCGATGGTGTGAATGTCGAAGCTGCCGCGGGTCCATTCGTCGATCAACTGGATCGACGTTTCGAATAGCGGTGCATCGCGCTCGGTCACGCCGCAGAGCCCGCTGTTGTACAGCTTGAAACCGTTGTCTGGCGTAATGCCGTGAGGGCGTAGCTGTTCGCCGAGTTTCAGGTAGTCGTGGCGCTCACAGACATCCCGCCAGTTGTATTCGAGGCGATCCATCAAATAGTGCCCGGGCTCAATCTGATTGAAGATCAGGCTCGGGTCGCTGAGGAACAGGGTGTCGGTATCGACGAACAGGGTCTTTTCAGCAAGCGCAAGGCCAGCGGCCATGGCGCAGGCCTTGCGGCGATGGTGATAGCCGTTTCCACCCTGCCACAGGGTGAGGGTTTCCTCGGTCAGGAGCACGGTTTCAACCGGCCAGCCGGCGTAGTCCTGCGGGCGATCCGTCAGGACTCTGATGCACGGAGGCTCGCCTTTCTTGACGTGGGAAAGCGCAGTTAAAATGCTGAACTTGGCTTCGCGCCGATAAACGTCCTGATTGCCGTAGATCAGATAAAGCAGCTGATTTCTGGTTTTCTTGACGGGCGTGGCCAAGGAGTCAGTACAACTCATTCTGTTCAATCCTCGTTTTGAAGCGGTGACGCCATGTGGCCGATTTAGAACGGTGCCGGGCATTCGAAACGCAAGCGGTCGCCCGTTTGGGGGTGGGTAAAACTCAGCATACTCGCATGCAGGCACAAGCGCGGCCAGGCAGCCAAGGCTTGCGGGTGGGCGTAGAGCCCATCACCCAACAGCGGGTGACCTATCGACAGCATATGCACACGCAACTGGTGAGAGCGACCGGTGATCGGCGTCAGCTCGACGCGGCACCAGTCGCCACAACGCTCCAGTACTCGCCAGAAGGTCAAGGCGTGTTTGCCAAATTCGTGGTCCACCACATGACGTGGTTTGGTCGGCGGGTCGTAGCGCAACGGTAGGTCGATGCTGCCGCTGTCCAGTTCCGGTTGTCCCCAGCACAGGGCGGTGTAGGCCTTTTCGGTTTCGCGATCGTGAAATTGCCGAGACAGCTCGCGATGAGTGTCCGGGTCACGGGCCAACAGAATGATGCCGGACGTTTCCCAGTCCAGCCGATGGACAATTCGCGCTTCCGGGTAGCCGTTTTCTTGCAGACGCGTAATCAGGCAGTCCTTGTTGTCATCGGCCCGGCCGGGAACGGAGAGCAACAGGGTCGGTTTGTCCACCACCAGTACGGCGGTGTCCTGATGGATGATGCGGATGTTGGACAACGGCATTAAAACAGCCTCGTAACAAACGCCAACGGCGGCTCAGGCCCCGCCCCCTGTTGGAGCGAAGCTTGCTCGCGAATGCGTCACCTCGGTCTATCTGATTAAACCGAGTTGCCTGTGTTCGCGAGCAAGCTTCGCTCCTACGGAGTGCGTAAGAGCCTGAGCCGCCGTGGCTCCTGTCGGATCGACTCAGCGATCTGGCAGGGTGATATTGAGTTCCAGAATCGAGCAGCTGCCCTGGTTTTCCAGAGCGACGTGCACGTCATCGGACCCGATATTGACGTACTTGCGGATCACTTCCACCAGTTCCTTCTGCAAGGCTGGCAGGTAATCCGGCGTACTGCGCTGGCCGCGTTCATGCGCCACGATGATCTGTAGACGCTCTTTCGCTACCGAGGCGGTATTAGGCTTTTTGTTGGCACGAAAGAAGTCAAAAAGGTTCATTACCTACCTCCAAAAAGTCGCTCGAAGAATCCCTTCTTCTCGACATCGAGGAAACGATGGTCCACGGTTTTGCCCAGCAGACGATCGACAGCATCGCTGTACGCCTGACCGGCGTCGCTCTGGTCGTCGAGAATAACCGGCACGCCCTGGTTGGAGGCCTTGAGGACGGCTTGCGATTCCGGAATCACGCCTAGCAGGGTCACCGCGAGGATGTCCTTGACGTCTTCGACGCCGAGCATTTCGCCGTTGCTCACGCGTGTTGGGTTGTAGCGGGTCAGCAGCAGGTGTTCCTTGATCGGCTCTTCGCCGTTCTCGGCGCGCCGGGATTTGCTGGCCAACAGGCCCAGCATGCGGTCCGAGTCACGTACGGAGGAGACTTCCGGGTTGGTCACGACAATCGCTTCGTCAGCGAAGTACATGGCCAAGTGGGCGCCTTTCTCGATGCCCGCCGGGGAGTCGCAGACCACGAATTCGAAGTCTTCTTTCAGTGCCATCAGCACTTTTTCCACGCCTTCCAGGGTCAGCGCGTCTTTGTCGCGGGTCTGACTGGCGGCCAGTACGTAGAGATTTTCCAGACGCTTGTCTTTGATCAGCGCCTGTTGCAGGTTGGCTTCGCCATTTACCACGTTGACGAAGTCATACACCACGCGGCGCTCGCAACCCATGATCAGGTCGAGGTTACGCAGGCCGACGTCGAAGTCGACGATGACTGTTTTGTGACCGCGCAGAGCGAGGCCGGTACCGATAGCGGCGCTGGTGGTGGTCTTACCCACACCACCCTTGCCGGATGTAACCACGAGAATCTTGGCCAAGGTGTTTTACCCCTAAGGAAAAAGGACGTTTAGCCCCTGAAAAACATCTCTTGAAAAACTACTGCAGTCGGACAGCCTTGGCTGGAATCCGGTTCTGAGCGGCGCTTACCCCCGGTAAACACTGCTTTTGGCCTTTTTCCTACTTCGTTTGAGCCGTTTTCGCTACGTTTTAGAGATGCTTGGAAAATGCGGCAGTATCCGTTAAAGCCGAATGATGTTCAACACGTCGCCCGACAGGCTGACTTGTACGCCGGCGCCCCACAATGGATCGCGACGCAGATCCTCGGAAACCTTGTAGTGGCCAGCGATGGAGACCAGTTCAGCGGTCATCTGCTGACAGAAAATCCTGGCTTTCGTGTCACCTTTGACGCCGGCCAAGACACGACCGCGCATCGCGCCGTATACATGGATGTTCCCATCGGCGAGAAGTTCCGCCCCCGGGCTGACCGATGAAATCACCACCAAATCGCACCCCTGGGCATAAATCTGCTGGCCACCGCGTACTGGCGAAGTGATGATTTTGGTCGGTTTGATGGTCGGCTCCGGTGGTTTTTCCGGTTTTTTTGCAACGATGCCTTCGTTCGGGTCGAGCGGCCGCTCACGGGCACCGGACGGCGGCAGCACCGGTAGATCGACCGCGATGGCGGCGGCAATGTCTTCGATGCGGCTGGCACGAATCGCCAGAGTGCGCAGGCCATGCTGGCGGCAAATGCGCATCAGCCCCGGCAGATCTACCGAGCCTTCGCTGGGCGGAAGTTTGTCCAGGGCCAGGACCAGCGGCGCATTGCTGAAGAAGTTGGGTGCTTGGGCGACTTTGGCGGCCAGTTGCCGATCAAGGTTCTCAAGGTCGTTACGGGCCAGTTCCAGCACCGTAATGGCGAGCATGCTGCCCTTCAACTGGAACACGGGATCTTGGTCTAGCGGTTCGGTTTGGCTCATGGTCGGCATACAACGGCTTGTCACTAAAAGTGCCGAGACTTATAACGAGAACGCCCGCAGGCCGCAAGCCGGGTCGAACGATGTAGAATGCGCGGCCACTGTCTTGACGGAACCTTTAATGGATCGCCCGCGTTTTCAAACAGCATTTCTTTCTCCACGTTTCTGGCCGCTGTGGTGTGGCTTGGGGCTGTTGTGGCTGATTGTGCAGCTGCCGTATCCGGTGTTGCTGTCGGTCGGCCGCGTCTTGGGTGCATTGATGTATCGAGTGGCCGGCGACCGACGGCGCATTGCCAAGCGCAATCTTGAGCTGTGTTTCCCTGAGAAGTCCGCTGCCGAGCGCAAGCGTCTGCTCAAGGAAAACTTCGCCTCCACCGGCATCGCCTTCTTCGAGATGGCCATGAGCTGGTGGTGGTCGCGCAAGCGTCTGGCGAAACTGGCTCATGTCGAAGGCCTGGAGCATTTGAAGCAGGCCCAGACGGAGGGCAAGGGCGTGATTCTGATGGCCGTGCATTTCACCACGCTGGAAATCGGCGCGGCGCTGCTCGGTCAGCAGCACACCATCGATGGCATGTACCGCGAACACAAGAATCCGCTGTTCGACTACATCCAGCGTCGTGGCCGCGAGCGGCACAACCTCGACTCGCTGGCGGTGGAGCGTGACGACGTGCGTGGCATGCTCAAACTGCTGCGGGCAGGCCGAGCGATCTGGTACGCACCGGATCAGGACTACGGCGCCAAGCAAAGTATCTTCGTGCCGCTGTTCGGGATCCAGGCGGCGACCGTCACCGCTACGAGTAAATTCGCGCGACTGGGCAAGGCGCTGGTCGTGCCGTTCACTCAGCAACGCCTGGCTGACGGCAGCGGTTATCGGTTGGTGATTCATGCGCCGCTCGAGGGCTTTCCCGGCGAGACGGAAGAGGCTGACTGCATCCGGATCAACCAGTGGGTCGAAAGCGCGCTGCGCGAATGTCCGGAGCAATACCTCTGGGCACATCGCCGCTTCAAGAGCCGTCCACCGGGCGAACCGAAGCTGTACGCCAAAAGCATTTGAGTCACCGATCCCTTTAAGCACCATGGAGTGTTGCGATGAGTTCTGCTGAACCGGTTACAGGGTTGATACTTTCCGGCGGCGGGGCTCGGGCGGCTTATCAGGTGGGCGTGCTGGCGGCGATTGCCGAGCTGCTTCCGGTGGGAGCGGCTAATCCGTTTCCGGTGATCGTCGGCACCTCGGCCGGCGCGATCAACGCGGTCAGCCTGGCCAGTGGGGCGATGGACTTTCGTGGCGCGATTCAGCGCCTGACCGCTTTTTGGCAAGGTTTTCGCAGCCATCTGGTGTTGCGCAGCGACTGGCCGGGGGTGATCCATCAAGCCACTCGTTTTGTCAGTCATAATCTGATGGGCATTGGCGCTCCGGTACCAGTGGCCCTGCTCAACAGTTCGCCGTTGCGCGGTTTGCTCAACGACAAACTGCACATGCCTGGAATTGCCGAGGCCATTGCGCAAAAGCAATTGAAGGCGGTGGCGATCACGGCGTTTGGCTATGAGTCCGGTCAGGCCGTCACGTTTTATCAGGGCGGCGGCACCATTGAGTCCTGGTTGCGTCATCGGCGAATCGGCGTGCCGACCCAATTGACAGTCGAACACTTGCTCGCCAGTTCGGCGATTCCGTTGCTGTTTGCGCCGGTGAAAATCGGCGAAGAATATTTCGGCGATGGCGCGGTGCGTCAATCAGCACCGATCAGTCCAGCCCTGCACCTGGGTGCCAGCCGCGTGCTGGTGGTGGGTGTCAGCGGCAACCCGCGCGGGGTCGACCCGCAACAGCCGCTGCAACGCGCCTACACCGGTCAGCAGCCGACCCTGGCGCAAATCGGCGGGCACATGCTCAACAGTACATTCATTGACAGCCTGGAAAGCGACATCGAGTTGTTGCAGCGTTTGAATCAGTTCAGCCATCTGCTGCCCGACGGCGCGCCGAGCCGTGCATTGGGAGCCGCACCGGTGGAAGTGCTGGTGATTTCGCCGAGTCAGCCGATCGATGAAATTGCAGCGCGGCATCGCCAGGAATTACCGGCGGCCTTGCGTCTGTTTTTGCGCGGGCCGGGGGCGACCAAGACCAGCGGGGCGGGGGTGCTGAGTTATTTGCTGTTCGAGGCGGGGTATTGCAGCGAATTGATCGATCTGGGGCGGCGCGATGCGTTGGCCAAGCGGGAGGAGCTGTGCCGGTTTCTGGGGTTGGTGGAGCCTGCGGTTCCGGCTTGAATCGGCGGTGCGGCTATCGCGGGCAAGCCACGCTCCCACAGGTTTTGTGTCGTTCACCGATGATGTGAACGACACAAAACCTGTGGGAGCGTGGCTTGCCCGCGATGCTTTTTGCGATTAGAAGTGGAACTTCACCAGGAAGCTCGTGTTGCTCTGATCGGTCTTGAAGTACTGGCTGTCCTTGATCCCGTACTTGTCTGACCAGTAGTCGTACTCGACCCCGACGTACAACTGCTTCTCGCCGATGTTCAGGGCTTTACCCAAGTCGTATTTGATCTGGGGGTTGAAGTGCAGGTTGGCGTGGTAACTGCCTTTGCTGTTCTTGTCGTTATCGACCACCCAGTCCATGAAGCCATCGATCAGGATGTTCGAATCGCCCACGGGAATGGTGTAGGACCAGACCGGGGTGATCTGCCAGACGTTGTCACCCGGACGGCTGCCCTCGGTGTGACGCTGGTAGAAGTTCAGCTGGAAGTAATCGAACCCGGGAATCGCCAGGTCGAAACCAGGACCGATCAGGTAGGACTCTGTATCGCCCTCACCGAACTCGTACGTCATGGCCAACAGCACGTCTTTGACCGGACCGAACTCCAGTTTCTGGTCGAAGATCTTGCCAAACGACAAGCGCGGGCTGATTTCGCCGTAATAGGTGTTCGAGCCGACGCCGCTGTCTTCCTTGCCGTTGTAGAAAATCTTGTCGACGAACACGAAGTTGTCGCCGTATTTCCAGGCATCGGCGTGCTCGAAGGTGACGGTTTGCTGAATGCGCGGGTTGACCTGGAAGTCCTTGCCATAGAGGTAGGTCAGGCTGTTGTTCTGCCATTGCAGCAAGTCGCCGGCCATTGCCTGGCCCCCGGCCAGCAAGGATCCCGCAAGCATCAGGCTGGTGCACGTACGTTTCATTCGGTTGCTCCCAAAAAGTAGGTGGTTCCACGTTATTTTTCTAAGGTCGGCGCTCTGGTGTGGCGCCTTTTTTTGCTGCTGTAAAAATCATCCATCCGGTCAGCTTTAGTGCTGTTAGCAAGAGCTGAGCCAAGGCTTTAAAAAAGTCAAAAAACGCCCGTTCGGCTGTTCTAAAACAGTCGATCGAGCGTTATTTGGGAATGCCTTGGTACTGTCCAGAGCCGGGATAAGTTGGCTTTCTGGTCAGGAATTAAAATCGCGCTTTTTTTTAGAGCGGATTCGGGCGGGCGCGGAGAATACTGACTCCCGTGCCACGGCTCAAGTGCCCCGCAACAGAGCACCGGCGACAGGTGTGGGGCACGGTTGCGGGCCATCTTAGAAGTGCACCTTTACCAGCAGGCTGGCGGTGTTTTGATGAGTGTCCAGGCCGGCGCTGTTTTTGATTCCGTACTTGTTTTTCCAATAGCTGTATTCGGTGCCGACGTAGACGAATTTCTCGCCCCAGCCCAAGGCTTTGCCCAGGTCGTATTTGATCTGTGGATTGATGTGCAAGTTGGCGTGGTAAGTGCCGCGTGCATTGCGATCGTTGTCCACCACCCAGTCCAGATAGCCATCGATCAACAGGTTCGAATTACCGAGCGCAACGCTGTAGGACCAGGATGGCGTGATCTGCCAGACACCATCACCGGGGCGTGGACCTTCGGTCTGGCGACGATAGAAGTTCAAGGTGAAGTAGTTGAAACCCGGCACTGCCAGATCAAAGCCCGGGCCGATCAGATACGCTTCGCTGTCGCCTTCGCCGTACTCGTAGGTCATGGCCAGCAGCACGTCCTTGACCGGGCCAAATTCGAAACGACGGTCGAGCATCTTGCCAAAGGACAGCCGCGGACTGAATTCGCCATAAAAGGCGTGGGGGCCTTTATTGCGGTCTTCTTCGCCGTTGTAGAAGATCTTGTCGACAAACAGGAAGTTATCGCCGTACTTCCATTTGTCGGCGTGCTCGAACGTCACCGTCTGCTGGATCGACGGGTTGATCACGAAATTTTTGCCGTACAGGTAGCTCAGGCTGTTGGTCTGCCACAGCAGTAAATCGCTGGCCATGGCCTGGCTCGCGGCCAACAGGCCAGAGCCCAACAGCACGCTGGTTTTTGTCCGAATCATCTGTTGCTCCCTCTTGTTTTTATTGTTTGAGGCGCAGGCAGCCACCCCTGTGGGAGCGAGCAGGCTCGCACAGGTTTCTTTATCTAATGGGTCAATGCGGGTGGGCGTGGCAGTCGTTGACGGTTGTGCGTTCGTGACCGCCAAGAATGTTGAACAACAGGTTCAACGCCAGGGCGCTCAGCGTGGCCATGGCGATGCCGCTGTGGGTGATCGGGCTCATCCACATTGGCAGGTGCGCGAAAAATTCCGGGCGCACCACCGGGATCAGCCCCATGCCGATGCTCACCGCCACCAGCAATTGATTGCGACGGTCACCGATGTCGGCTTCCTGAAGAATCTTGATCCCGGTCGCGGCGACCATGCCGAACATCGCAATCGCCGCGCCACCCAGTACCGCAGGTGGAATGGACGCCACCAGGAACGCCGCTTTCGGCAGCAGGCTCAGCACCACCAGTAAGCCACCAGCGACGATGGTCACCGAACGGCAACGCACGCCGGTCATCTGCACCAGGCCTATGTTCTGGGCGAAAGAGGAGTGGGTGAAGGTGTTGAAGAAGCCGGCGAAAAACGAAGCGCCGGCATCACAGAGCAAGCCGCGACGCAGCATCCGTGGCGTGACGTCCTGCCCCGTGATTTTGCCCAGCGCCAGGAACATCCCGGTGGACTCGACGAAGATGATCACCACCACCAGGCACATCGAAAGGATCGGCGCCAAGTGGAATTGCGGCATGCCGAAATGCAGTGGCGTAACGATCTGCAACCACGGAGCCTGGGCCATGCCGCTGAGGTCGACCATGCCGATGACGCCACAGATGACATAGCCCAGGCACATGCCGATCAGCACCGAAATGTTGACCCAGAAACCGCGCATGAAACGATGGACCAACAGAATCGTAGCCAGTACCAATGCAGCGATGGCCAGGTAAACAGGCGAGCCGAATTGATCCGCGTCAGCACCGCCACCGGCCCAATTCACGGCCACGGGGAACAGCGACAAACCGATCGAGGTGATGACGGTGCCGGTCACCAGCGGCGGGAAGAAGCGCACGACTTTGGACATGAACGGCGCGATGAGCATGCCGAAGAAACCGGCGGCGATGGTCGCGCCGAAGATCCCTTGCAGGCCGATGCCAGGCATCCCGGCCATGGCTACCATGCTGCCGACCGCGGCGAAACTGGCGCCCATCATCACCGGCATGCGAATGCCCATCGGGCCGATGCCCAGCGACTGGACGATGGTGGCGATGCCAGCCACCAGCAGGTCGGCGTTGATCAGGAAGGCGATTTCTTCACGGCTCAGGCCCGCGGCCTGCCCGATGATCAGCGGCACCGCGATGGCTCCGCCGTACATCAGTAGAACGTGTTGCAGACCGACCAGGATCAGTTGCAAAAGGGGTAAACGCTGAATGGCGGGTGCGTCGGGGATGCGGGCTTCGGATAGCTCGGACATGCAACACCTCGGATCTTTTTTATTCTTGTGATTTACAGCCGCAGTGCTGCTGGCAGCTGTTTTCTAATCAGGTGGACCGCGTTGCGGCCAATCGCAGGCAAGCCAGCTCCCACACAGGCAATGCAAACCCTGTGGGAGCGGGCTTGCCCGCGATGCTTTTGCTACTTATTGGGTTTGGGCCCCCTGAACAATCCACGCCCCAATCAAGTCACGCTCCTGCTGGGTCATCTGGGTGATGTTGCCCAGTGGCATGATCTGGCTGGCAACAGCCTGGGCCTGGATGCGCGGGGCCTGGAGCTTGATCTGCTCGGGGGTATCGAACATCACGCCCGCCGGCGCCGCGCTAAACAGCGGGCTGGTAGGTTTGGCCGAATGGCAGACCGTGCAGCGTTCCTGGATCACGTCGTGCACCTTGTCGAAGGCAGGACCGGCATTTGATGCCTGGGCGGGTGCAGTTTCAGGGGCCGCCGCCGGTGCAGCTTCAGCCGGTTTCTTGCCGCCGCCGAGTGCGGTTTCCGGCAGCGGCTGGTACTCGATGGTCCCAGGCGCCTTGGCCACTTCAGGGGCGCTGGACATCGGCGCCGGCCCGGTCACGTAGGCCAGGCAGATCATGCCGACCGCCGCAGCGGGCAGGGTCCAGGCAAACTTGTGGCTGTCATGACGGGTGTTGAAGTAGTGACGCACCAACACCGCCAGCACCGCGATCCCGGCCAGGATCAGCCAGTTGTATTGGCTGCCGTAGGTGCTCGGGAAGTGGTTGCTGATCATGATGAACAGCACCGGCAAGGTGAAGTAGTTGTTGTGCCGCGAACGCAGCAAGCCTTTGGCCGGCAGCGCCGGATCGGGTGTGCGGTTCTCGGCGATCGCTGCCACCAATGCGCGCTGAGCCGGCATGATGATGCGGAACACGTTGCCGACCATGATGGTGCCGATGATCGCGCCGACGTGCAGGTAGGCACCACGACCGCTGAACACTTTGCTGAAGCCGTAAGCGGCGCCAATGATCAGCACGAACAGGATTGCGCCTAGCAGGGCAGGGCGTTTGCCCAGGGCCGAGTCGCAGAGGAAGGAATAGACGAACCAGCCGACGAACAACGAGGCGATGCCTAGGGCAACCCCTTCAGGGCCGGTCAGGCTGCTGCCCGGAGCGAGCAGGTACAGCGTCGGGTTGGAGTAGAACACCACGCACAGCAGCGCGACCCCCGACAGCCAGGTGAAGTAGGCTTCCCATTTGAACCAGTGCAGGTTGTCTGGCATGGTCGGTGGAGCCAGTTTGTATTTTTCCAGGTGATAGATACCGCCGCCGTGGATCGCCCACAAATCGCCCGCCAACCCGTTTTTCGGGTTGACCCGATTGAGGTTGTTTTCCAGCCAGACGAAATAGAACGACGCGCCGATCCAGGCCACGCCAGTGATCATGTGAACCCAGCGCACGCTCAGGTTCAGCCATTCCAACAGATGTGCTTCCACAGTCTTTACCTCTCGCCTGTCACTCTGTTGTCGAGTGATCAGACCTTCTCTTATTGGTGGGGGGCGAGGATCAAACGCTCATC
The DNA here is from genome assembly GCF_030687935.1 of Pseudomonas cucumis. Lineage (GTDB taxonomy): Bacteria > Pseudomonadota > Gammaproteobacteria > Pseudomonadales > Pseudomonadaceae > Aquipseudomonas > Aquipseudomonas cucumis. The sequence continues at coordinate 1,930,015 of NZ_CP117454.1, forward strand.
CTCTTTGAAAAAATGCTCATCGCAGTTATTGCCTGTGCCACTGCGATCAACCACCAGGAAGTCATCCCGCTTTTCGATCGTCAGCACCGGATGGTGCCAAACGCCGCGATGGTAATTAATGCCCTGCCTGCCGTTGGTGACGAAGGCGCGGACCAAGCCTGATACAGGTTCATCGCCAAGTGGCGCGACCACGATCAGAAAGGGGTTGCCGAGCAGCGGAATGAAAGCCTGGCTGCCCAGCGGGTGACGCTCCAGCATGCAGACGGTCAGCGGCATGTCCTGCGCGTCGGCGCGGAAGATGCTGATGATCGCCTTGTCCTCTGGCGTGGCGGTTTCGACCACAGCCAGTTTGTGAAAGCGCATGGTCGAACCGTTGTTGATCATGAAGTGATCGCTGCCCTCGGTTTCAATCACGTCACCGAAAGGGGCGAAGGCTTCTTTGGTCAGCGGTTCAATCGTCAATGTGCGCATGCTGGTCTTCTTAATCTTTTGAGTTTGATCGTTCCCACGCTCTGCGTGGGAACGCCGCCATGGACGCTCCGCGTCCACTGTGACGCGGAGCGTCACGGTATGCATTCCCACGCAGGGCATGGGAACGATCGGGTGTTACTTTGCGACCTTGCCCAAAACGCGCAGGCGGCTCACACCACCATCCGGGAACACGTTCAGGCGGATGTGGGTGATCGGGCCCAGCGCCTTGATCTGTTCGGCGAAGGTGTGTTCGGCGTGCATTTCCAGCTTCTGGCTTGGCAGCAATTCGCGCCAGAACAGCGACTGGGTTTCGATCTGGCTGTCGGTGCCGCCCTTCACGAACGCGCCCTGGATCGAGCAGCTGTCCGGGTAGTTGCCTTTGAAGTGCAGGGTGTCGACGATGATTTTTTCGATCTCGCCCGCATGACCCAGCGCGACGATCACCCAGTCATTGCCCGGCGTGCGACGGCGTGCAGTTTCCCAGCCGTCGCCCATGTTGATGCCACGGCCTGGGTTGAGGATGTTGCTCATGCGGCCGAAGTGTTCGTCGGAGCAGGCGAGGGCGCGACCGCCGTTCAGGGCAGCTACCAGATCGATCTGTTCGTTGTCGCCCACAGCGGACCAGTCGCGGTACGGAATGCCGTAAACACGCAGACGGGCCACGCCACCATCCGGGTAGATGTTGAAGCGCAGATGGCTGAACGCCTGGTCGTTACTGATTTCATGGTAGTGGTGGCTGTTGCCTTGCAACTCGACGGCCGACAGCACTTCAGTCCACTGGGTGTTGTCGTCCGGCTCGCCCGAAGTCAGGAAACAGGCTTCCAGCGAAGCCGACGGCGGGAAGTTGCCGGTGAAGAATGAAGTGTCGATGTCCACGCCTTTGATCGAGCCCGGTACGCCCAGGCGGATCACCGCGCTGTCGTAGCCTTCGAAGCGCTTGCGGCGCGACTCCCAGCCGTCCATCCACTTGCCGTTGTCATCGAACACGCCCTCCTTCCACACGGCCGGGGTCGGTTGGAACAGACGATTGGCGTCTGCGAACCAGTCATCGGTGACCGAGATGATTTTGGTGCCCAAACGGGCGTCGGCCAGGTTGACGAACTTCTCGAAAGGTACGGCGTAAGCTTTCATTCTTCTTGTCTGCCTTTAATAAGTTGGCTTGGGATGCTTGCAAGGCCCGGGGCGTTTTTTGCGTTCATCAACGGCGGGCCTGGCTTGCTATAGGGTCAGTAATCGGAACAAGGCAATCTTGTTGATCTCTGCCAGCGCGCATTTGAATTCGGTGTCGACCGAGTTGTGGATGCGCGTTTCGAACGCTGCGAGGATCTGATGCCGGTTGCTGCCTTTTACCGCCATGATGAAGGGAAACTTGAACTTGGCTTTGTAGGCGTCGTTCAGCTCGGTGAAGCGTTCAAACTCATCGCTCGAGCATTGGTGAATACCGGCGCCAGCCTGTTCATTCGTGCTGGCTTCGGTGAGTTGGCCCTGGACGGCGGCTTTGCCGGCCAGGTCCGGGTGAGCATTGATCAGGGCCAGCTGGCTGGCGTGATCAGCGCTCAACAAGATGTCGCTCATGCGCTGGTGCAGGGTTTCGATCTCGTCGATCGAAGCGTCCTGGCCGAGCTCGAAGGCCTTCTCGGCCACCCATGGCGAATGTTCGTAGATGTCGGCGAAGGCGGCGACAAACGCGTCGCGGCTCAGGGTCGATGGTTTGATGGTTTGAAAGGTGCTCATTTCACGGCCCCTTGGAACGGGTGGGTTTCGTGCCAGTGGCGAGCGATGTCGACGCGACGGCTGAACCACACCTGTTCATGACTTTTAGCGTATTCGATAAAGCGTTTGAGCGAGGCCAGGCGCGCCGGACGGCCGATCAGGCGGCAGTGCAGGCCGATCGACAACATCTTCGGTGCTTGCGCGCCTTCGGCATACAGCACATCGAACGCGTCTTTGAGGTACTCAAAGAAATCGTCGCCCTTGTTGAAGCCCTGGACCTGGGTGAAGCGCATGTCGTTGGTGTCCAGGGTGTACGGGATCACCAAATGCGCCTTGCCGGTCGGGTTGTTCGGTTCCCAGTAGGGCAGGTCGTCGTCGTAGGTGTCGCAGTCGTAAAGGAAACCGCCTTCTTCCATCACCAGCCGACGTGTGTTCGGGCCGGTGCGGCCGGTGTACCAGCCTAGAGGGCGCTCGCCGGTGATTTCGGTGAGGATGCGGATCGCTTCGAGCATGTGCTCGCGTTCCTGCGCTTCGTCCATGTACTGGTAGTCGATCCAGCGGTAGCCGTGACTGCAGATTTCATGGCCGGCCTCGACCATCGCGCGGATCACGTCCGGGTGGCGCTGGGCGGCCATGGCCACGGCGAAGATGGTCAGCGGGATGTCGAATTCCTTGAACAGTTTCAGAATCCGCCAGACGCCGGCACGGCTGCCATACTCGTAAAGGGATTCCATGCTCATGTTGCGTTCGCCTTGCAGCGGCTGCGCCGAGACCATTTCCGAGAGGAAGGCTTCGGACTCTTTATCGCCGTGCAGGATATTGCGCTCGCCACCTTCCTCGTAGTTGAGCACGAAGGACAGCGCGATGCGGGCATTGCCCGGCCAGTGTGGGTGAGGAGGGTTACTGCCGTAACCGATCAGGTCGCGTGGATAGTCAGCGCTCACTGCAGTCTTCCTTCTTGTTCGTGTCGACTTGGTCAAAGTCAGGGTGTGTGGCGGCCTGGCGATGAGAGGGCAGGCTGGCGTCACAGCGATGGAGTGATTGTATACAACTTTATATTCACTTTGTAAGCCTGATTTTTTACCTTTTTCACTGACTGCCCTCTTTGGAGAATACTGCAAGAAACCTGCCTGACTGGTCAGCTAATGGATAAGAGGTCCTTTGATCTTATGGTTTGCCGCAAGATTCGTTGGTAAACCCTGAATGACGGTGTTGGTAGTAAAAATGTCGTTTTTATTGTGTACAATTTTTTTGAAAAATGTCTTAATCAGTCGCTCGCCGCAGCTTTTCGTGCTCCGAAACGGTGCGGCCTCCTTTTCAACTGACTTCGGGAGGCGCGAGGTCTGACTGCTCCACGCAGGCAGGCGCGCAGAATCAATGGGACGTTTGACTACACACGTTTTGGACGCTGCACATGGTTGCCCGGGCAGTTCGATCAAGGTCGAGTTGTACCGCGTTGAAGGTTCGCAGCTGGAATTGGTCGCCACTGCGATTACCAACAGCGATGGCCGTGTCGATTCGCCGCTGCTGCAAGGCGATGACTATCGGTCCGGGGTCTATCAGCTTCAGTTTCACGCGGGCGATTACTACCGTGCCCGTGGGGTTCAACTGCCGGAGCCTGCATTCCTGGATGTGGTGGTGCTGCGTTTCGGCATCTCTGCGGAACAGGATCACTACCATGTGCCGTTGCTGATTTCGCCGTACAGCTATTCCACGTATCGAGGCAGTTGATCCCCCAAGCAGCTGCCTCCTCCGAGAAGCGACTGCGCATATAGCTTCTTTGGTCTTTCGCCCGCTCACACTGCGGGCTTTTTTTTGCCTTTAGAAATGTGCTGACGGGTCTGGCGCCATCGCGGGCAAGCCCGCTCCCACAGTGAACTGTGGCGTTCACAGGACCTGTGGGAGCGGGCTTGCCCGCGATGCTTTTGCTCTTAACGACTCAACAACGACGCCGCCCCAGCCCCGCTAAACAACCCCGCACTCACCCGATTAAACCAGCTCTGCCCCTTGCCGCTACGCAAATACCGCGAAGCGCCGTGAGCCCCTAGCCCATAAGCCAGCTTGCACAGCAAATCCAGCACAGTCCAGGTCACGATCATCACCAGCAACTGCGGCAGGAACGGCTGTTCGGCGCTCAAAAACTGCGGCAGGAAAGCGGCGAAGAACAAAATGTCTTTCGGATTGCTCGCGCCGAGCATGAACGCGCGCCCGAACAGTGCACGAAAGCGCGGCACTGGCGCAGCCTGGGGCACTTCAGCGCCTTGGGTTGGCAGGCGCGATTGCTGCCAGCTCTGCCAGGCGAGATAAAACAGGTACAGCGCACCGACGATTTTCAGGGCGCTGAACAGCTGTTCCGACGCCAGTAACAATGCGCCCAGACCCAAAGCCGAAGCACTGAGCAGGCAGATCGACGCAATCACGCCACCCAGAAATGCCGGATAAGAACGGCGCAAACCGTAATTCAGACTGTTGCTGATCATCAGCAACGACAGTGGCCCCGGGATCAGGATCACCACCAGCGCAGCGCCGCTGAACAGCAGCCAGGTTTCCAGACTCATCACTTTCCTCCATTTGCACAAAAGCCTCACCCGATGGGGTGAGGCTGTTTTGAAACACTGTTTTTGAAACGTAGACGGCTTACAAGAAAATGAACTTGGCGATGAAGATCGCGCAAAGCACCCACAGGCTGACGGAAATTTCCTTGTACTTACCGGTGCCGGCCTTCAGTGCCACATAAGTGATGAAGCCCAGCGCGATACCGTCGGCGACCGAGAAGGTCAGCGGCATCATGATCGCGGTAACGATCGCCGGAATGCTGTCGGTCGCTTCGTCCCATTCGATGTGCGCCATGCCGCCCATCATCAGCATCGCCACATAAATCAGCGCACCGGCGGTTGCGTAAGCGGGGATCATGCCAGCCAGCGGTGCAAAAAACATTGCGGCAATAAATAGCACACCTACGGTCACGGCGGTAAGACCAGTCCGACCACCCGCTGCTACACCAGCGGCACTTTCCACATAGCTGGTCACCGGCGGAACGCCGACCACCGCACCGAACACGCTGGAGGCACTGTCGGCTTTGAGGGCGCGGGAAAGGTTTTCGATCTTGCCGTCGGCGTTCACCAGGCCGGCGCGCTGTGCGACACCCATCAAGGTGCCGGCCGTGTCGAACATGTGCACGAAGAGGAAGGCCAGCACCACGCTGATCATGCTGATGTTGAACACGCCGGCGACGTCCATGGCCATCCAGGTCGGCGCCAGGCTCGGCGGGGCGGACATGATGCCCCCATAGTTCACCAGGCCCAGGCCCCAACCGGCCAGGGTCACGGTAATAATGCTGATGAGAATTGCGCCGAATACTTTGTGGTAGCTCAGGACCGCAATCATCAGGAAGCAGATGGCCGCCAGCAGCGGGCCTGGCTCTCGCAGGGAGCCGAGCTTAATCAGGGTGGCCGGGCTATCGACAACGATGCCGGCGGTTTTCAAGCCGATCAACCCTAGAAACAGGCCCACACCAGCGCCCATGGCAAAGCGCAAACTCACTGGAATGCTATTGAGCAGCCATTCGCGAATCCGGGAAAAGGTCAGGAACATGAACAACACACCGGAGACGAACACCGCACCGAGGGCGGTTTCCCAGTTGTAACCCATGGTGCCGACCACGGTGTAGGTGAAGAACGCGTTCAGACCCATGCCCGGCGCCAGGCCGACCGGCCAGTTGGCGTACAGGCCCATCAGCAGGCAACCCAGTGCGGCGGCGATGCAGGTGGCGACGAACGCCGCCCCGTGATCGATGCCGGCATCGGCCATGATGTTCGGGTTGACGAAGATGATGTAGGCCATGGTGATGAAGGTTGTCAGACCGGCAATCAGCTCGGTCTTCACCGTGGTGCCGTGCAAGCTGAGTTTGAAGATGCGCTCCAGCCAGCCATTGCGTAATGGCGGCGAGAGTTCCAGCGTCGAGGCTTCGGATTTGCGGCTTTCCACAGCGAGTACTCCTCAAGAGTTTTATTGTTATTTCCAGGGCCGGACCCATGAGGGTGGCAGCGACCCTTTGAGGTACTTGCGAATTTGTTGACTTGTTGGTCAGGAACTCGCACGAAGCGAATTATGCTTTTGTATACAAATAAAGCAAATAATGTTTTTGATTTTGTAGACGAAAAGTTTGTTGATCAGGATATATCGGCTATAGACGATCGTTCCCACGCTCTGCGTGGGAACGCCGCCATGGACGCTCTGCGTCCGCCGTTGATGTGACGCAGAGCGTCACGGGATGCATTCCCACGCAGAGCGTGGGAACGATCAGTTTGGAAAGACCTGGGCTTTACCCAGCGCGAGATTCACCGCCAGCCACCCATTCACCGCCGTCTCCCCAGCCTCGGCAAACACGCGCTCGAGCAATTTCACCTGCTCGCGCCGCAGCGATTGCTCGAACTGCGCGCCTTCGACGGTCAATTCCAGCAACCGCTTACGCTTATCGGTCTCAGACGCCACGCTGTTCACCAAATGCATTTCCACCAACTGGCGCAGCGGAATGTTCAGCGCCTGCTTGCTCACGCCGAGCAACGCCAGCAGTTCCTTGACGCTGAGGGCAGGGTAGCGGGCGATGAAAAACACGATGCGTTGATGCACCCGGCTCAAGCCGCGACGCTCGAGCATTTCATCAGCCTTGGCGGTGAACGCCTGGTAACCGAAGAAAAACGCTTCCATGGCTTGTTGCTGAGTGCTAGGGTTTTTAAGGTCAATCATATTGACGTATCTGCTCGGTCTGTCGTAATTTCGGTCAACCAGTTTGACTCATTTTCCTCAGGCCTCGCTACCGGTGACCCCCATGGCTTTTTCCGAACGTGTCTCGCGCCTTAAAAGTTCTTTGATCCGTGAAATCCTCGCCGCCGCCCAGCGCCCGGGAGTGATGTCGTTCGCCGGCGGCTTGCCAGCTGAAGCCATGCTGCCAAAAGTCGAGTGGACGGACATGCCGCTGTCCGTGGGGCAATACGGCATGAGTGAAGGCGAGCCGGCACTGCGTGAGGCGCTGGCGGCCGAAGCCCGGGCGTTGGGTGTGCCGTGCGAAGCGAGTCAGGTGCTGGTGGTCAGCGGTTCCCAGCAAACCCTCGATCTGGCGGCCAAGCTTTACATCGATAAAGACACCGAGATCTTGCTTGAAGCGCCGACTTACCTGGCAGCGTTGCAGATCTTCCAATTGTTCGGCGCCAACTGCATCACCGTCCCACAGGAAGCCGATGGCCCGAACCTGGTGCAATTGCGCAGCCGTCTGGAAAAACACAAACCCGCTTTCATCTACCTGATTCCGACATTTCAGAACCCGTCGGCGGTGCGTTACAGCGAGGCCAAGCGCGACGCGGTGGCGGCGTTGCTCGACGAGTTCGGCGTGACCCTGATCGAAGACGAACCCTACCGCGAGCTGACCTTCGACGGCGGCAGTGCCACGCCCATCGTCAGTCGCTTGAACAAGGCCAGTTGGATCTACACGGGTACCGTGTCGAAAACCCTGTTGCCGGGCCTGCGGGTCGGTTACCTGATCGCCAGCCCGGACCTGTTTCCGCACTTGCTGCGGCTCAAGCAATCGGCCGATCTGCACACCAACCGCATCGGGCAGTGGCAAGCGTTGCAATGGATCGGCACCGAAAAATACCAGCAGCACCTGGGTGAGTTGCGTGACTTCTATCGGGTTCGTCGGGATGCGTTTCAGTCGGGATTGGAAATGCACTTTTCCGATCTGGCGGAGTGGAACGTGCCGCAGGGCGGGTTGTTTTTCTGGCTGACGCTCAAGCAGCCGCTGGATACGCGCACGCTGCTCAAGGCTGCGCTGGCGGCGGATGTGGCGTTTATGCCGGGCGAGCCATTTTTTCCCGAGCCGGACAAAAACCCCGGTCATCTGCGGCTGAACTTCAGCCACATCGACCCGGCGCGGCTGGACGAAGGGCTCAAGCGATTGGCGACGGTGGTGCGTCAGGCACAGGCGGCAGAAGCTGCCTGAGGGGAGGGTATAAACAAATAAACCGGCCAATCGGCCGGTTTATTTTTGTCTGAAGTTTGTGGTGGCTGGTCTGGCCTCATCGCGGGAGTCAGAGCACCACAAAACCATCAGACTGCAGCAAACCGCTTATCCAGATAATCAATGATCACTTTGGATTCATACATCCAGGTGGTCTGGCCATTCTCTTCGATGCGCAGGCACGGCACCTTGATCTTGCCGCCTTGCTCAAGCAGGGCCTGGCGATCCTGTTCGTTGTTCTTCGCATCGCGCAACGCCACCGGAACGTTCAGGCGACGCAGGGTACGGCGGGTTTTCACGCAGAACGGGCAGGCGTGGAACTGATACAGGGTCAGTTCCTTGGCGGCCGCTTCGACCTGAGCCTGAGCGGCGGCGGGGCGCTGCTTCTTGCCTGGACGAGTAATGAAATCGATGAAGATGATCAGTTGGCCGAGGCCGACACGAAGCGCTTTTACGAACACGGATAAGCCTCATAGGGGTAAACAGAAAGGCGCGCAGCTTACCTGATTTTTCGCAGGCGAAAAAAAACCGGCGATCAGTGCCGGTTTTTTCGTGCTGCGAGTTACTTGATCAGGCTGAGAAACTCGCTGCGGGTGGCCGCATTTTCGCGGAATTCGCCGAGCATCACCGAGGTGATCATCGTCGAATTCTGTTTCTCCACACCGCGCATCATCATGCACATGTGCTTGGCCTCGATCACCACCGCAACGCCCAGGGCGCCGGTGACTTGCTGGACCGCATCGGCGATCTGGCGGCTGAGGTTTTCCTGGATCTGCAGGCGGCGGGCGTACATATCGACGATGCGCGCGACTTTCGACAGCCCCAGGACCTTGCCGCTCGGGATGTAGGCAACATGGGCCTTGCCGATGAACGGCAGCATGTGGTGCTCGCACAACGAGTAGAGCTCGATGTCCTTGACCAGCACCATCTCGCTGTTGTCGGAGCTGAACAAGGCACCGTTGGTGACCTCTTCCAGTGTCTGTTCATAACCGCGGCAGAGGTACTGCATGGCTTTGGCGGCACGTTTTGGCGTGTCGAGCAGGCCCTCGCGGGAGGCGTCCTCGCCCAATTGGCCGAGAATCTCGGTGTAATTCTGTTCCAGTGTCACAGGGGCTGATTCCATAAGGGTTTCAGAGGGGTACTGTTTCAGTCTGTACCAATTTTGTACCAATCCAGCTGTTTTCGAGCTTCCCGAGTTCACCCCAGTCAGTGCTGGAGTTTATCCATCGGGCGTAGGTCGATAGCAGCATCTGAACGCTATGACCGAGCTGAGTGGCAATAAATGCAGGGTTCATACCCGCCATGCGGCACATGGTAGCGTATGTGTGTCGGCAGTTGTATTGCCGGCGGGCGCGAAGCTTCAAATCGGTCAGCGCCGCTTGGAAGTGTTTGTCGGCCACGCTGGCCTGCTGGATGGACTCGAAGTTCTTGGTCGGCGGGAACACAAACGGCGACTCCGCCGGCTTGCGATGGCTCTGCCAATCGCGTTTTCCTGCCTCTTTCAGCCCGTTCGATGGCATCGCGCAGTGCGGAAGGGGGAGGCGAGGTAGTGCTTGCGCGGGCCCGCTATGATCTCCCGGCGGTTGACCACTTCTGGGCGTACACCCCGAAACGGGGAGTCTTCGAGGAGTTGGCGTAAGTAGTGTTGGCAACCGCAAGGGCCGGGTCTCCGTGCCCCGCGGTGGCAGATCAGTTAGCCAACTTGGACAATCGGCCCGTTAACCGGCGTCTTCGGATCTGCAGAAACAGGTCCGAAGGTGAGCGAGATAAGGCTCACGCCATTCAAGAAGGTTGACTGACCACGCCCGTTGTTCGCTGTTGTGGCCAACCGGACTTGAGAGTATCCATCTTTGGGAGTACTCATCACCTGGTTTTTGTGACTGACCGGCCCACAAGTGAACTCCATTATCTGCTTCCCATGTGCGGAGCCGTCAGACCACTGCACGTTTGCAATTGTGTTTGTACTGTTCGTATCGACCGCATTGTTGAGTGTGACAGTGAACGTCGCCGATTGGATATCAAAGCCCGAATTGTTGACCAAGACCGGAGCGTTTGTTTGGGAACTACCGAGGGGGGGGTAATACTCTTGGCTGTTTGGGTTGAGCTGCCATATACCAGGTAGGTTCAAGGTGATCTGGATGCCGTTCTGGTCGAAGAGGGTGAAGGGTTTAACCGCACCATGGTACTTTTCCGAGACTTTTTCCTTGAGTGCTTCAGACATTTTAATTTCCTTTTTTTATATGCGCTGAAATTCTAGAAAAGAATTTCTCCCTTTTACGCGTTCCCAACCTTGGAAGCGCGCGTGGCATTCTTGATGGGCGGACTCACTCTGTCAATATTTGTATTCGGTCTGAAAGCCTATTTCGTTAATTTTTCTTTATTGGCTAAAAGGAGGAGGATTTGAATTGCTCTTTCTTGGATCCTAAGTACCTGAGCCGAAAGCTAAAAATGAAAAAGTGTTGGTTTTCGACAATGGTGATAGTTACGGATAAAAATAAAATAAACGAGGACAAAGCCTCGTATGAAGATTAGAAGTAAAATTCTGTGGCATCAACGGTAGCGTATTTATCTTTGAGCCACGGGCAGAAAACGAAGGCCCCAAGCCTGTCCGCTGCTTGCCAGGCCAAGCTGGTCAGCAAGGGGTGGATTTCAGAAACTATATGCATCCGAAATGTATTAAATAAGTACTATTTATTGCTATCGGCTATAAGCAGTTCGATTATCTCGATTATAAAGTGTGCGGTAAATTTGGATGCTGAGAGCTGGATGCGAGCATGAATGCATAAATACTCAATGGTTTGACTTCAGCAAAGGGCGCGCCAAGAAGCACAGTTCAAGTTGTGGGTGATTTTTGATTTGGCTGTGAGTTGGGCGTTAAGTGGTTCTGACGCAAGCGTGGGAAAATCGCTCGGTAGCAGTGTGACTGCTTGGGCCGATTTCATTTGCACCAGGTGGGATTGGATCGACTGCTAAGTAAAACTTCAGTGGATTGTTGCTTATCTGGAGGAGTTGTTTCTTTCCAGGTTGTCCCGGCATCGTCACGCTTGTCGAGAGTCTGGCCACCTTTATGTCTAGATCGAAGTTGCTTCGTCCTAAGTATATTGCCTCCAGTTTACTGCCCCTGGACACTTAGAAAACCGCTCTTCTAACGTAGCGTGTCGTTCTGTTCCAGTGTCACAGAGGCTGAGACCATAAGGGTTTCAGAGGGGTACTGTTTCTGTCTGTAGCAATTTTGTACCAATCCAACTGTTTTCGAGCTTCCCGAGCTCGCCCCAGTCGGTGCTGGAGTTGATCCATCGGGCGTAGGTCGATAGCAACATCTGAACGCTATGACCGAGCTGAGTGGCAATAAACGCAGGGTTCATACCCGCCATGAGGCACATGGTTGCGTAAGTGTGTCGGCAGTTGTATTGCCGGCGGGCGCGAATCCCCAATTCGGTCAGCGCAGCTTGGAAATGTTTGTCGGTCACACTCGACTGCTGGATGAACTCGAAGTTCTTGGTCGGCGGGAACACAAACGGCGACTTCGCTTGCTTGCGGCGGCTCTGCTGCATGCGTTGCTTGGCCATGCGCTCGGCTTGTTCTATGGCGTGCAAAGCGCGACTGTTGAGCATGACCTGGCGGATATTGCGGGTTTTGGTGCGCTCCTCGATCTTGTAGTCCGCGACGATCCGACACACGTTGACCAGGCGTTTCTCCTTGTCGACCTCCTCCCAGGCTGCAGAGTTTGGGGGTTGAGCTCGCGCTGAATTGACGGTCAGAAAAACAGCATTCGCTTGATCAAGCTTTTCCTGCACTTTCGCCCAGGCCAACGCTCAAAATAGTAATGCGCACCACGTCTAGCGGTAGCGGGAGGCGCATATGCCGTATGAGGTGACCATCGACCAATACTGCCTGCAATGTGAGGTGACCTCGTTGCTGGATGTGCCACCCAATCCGGAGGCCACCACCAGTGACTGGGACGTCTATGGCTATCGTGAACTGGAATTTCGCGTGGTGTCGGGCCAGGTGTATGACGAAAACGGTGTGGCTACCGACGCCGGGCGCAATGCCTGCGCGGCGCTGGCTGAACAATATGCCGAGATCATTGAGGAAGCCTTGTGGCGGCAAATCGAGACCGAGCGGCAGGATATCGTCTAGCCTCGGAACACTCGCGGGTTCACTCGTAGGTTCCTCAGAAGGCTGCAGTCCGATTGCAGCAAGAGTTGGAACGTTCGACCCCCCAGTGCTGTTTAGCGGATCGCATCTATCCGTGACGGCTGGTCTGGAAAATTGACTTGGGGCCTGCTGATCATAAGCATCGCGCGTCGTTTAGGGGGGGCCTATACGATGCGCCAAGCGCTGCATGAGCATGAGCATGAGCGGATTAAACGCGCGTTCACTTTGCGTAAACAAGCACTCTCAACTACGGTTGGAGACGTGCAGGTGGCACACGGCTGTATTGCACGTGTGAAACCCGCCGCGATCGGTTCCTGGCCGAGATGGATCAGGTGGTGCCCTGGAAAAATTTTCTGGGTTTCATCGAGCTGTATTACCCATAGGCAGGTGGTACCGTAAATTTTCTTTGATGGAAGTCCTTTTACAACATGGAGGAGTTAAATATGACCTGGGGAAGAATGAAAGTACGCAATGCCTGCCCATTCCCGGTGACCTTTTATGCGCTTGCTGGCCCTACGCTTGAATTAGCTGCCGAAGAAACACAAACGGCTCATGCTTGTTTGATTTGGTTTTCCACAAGGGTTAAAGGCCCCGGAGATGCGATCAATCTTAGCCAATGGGAACAGTTCTCTGGTGAATACATACAGCAACTCGGTGACGAGGGATTCGGTTCCGCGGACTGGGAAGAGGGTGGGACGGGGGCCGCTGCCGGCTCTATTTTAGGGTGGGCCGTATCTGAGCTGTCGGGTATATTTAAGGTAAAAAACACAAATCCTGACGATGATGTTTACTTTGGTGCAAAAAAAGAAGGGGTCTACGGCAGTTCGGATCTGGTTGTTTATGCCACCCTTGATCCAATATACAAGTTGGATCACACCCATAAAATTTGGTATTTACATCTTGAGCGTGATGAGGGGCAGGTTACGCCTCCATATGATTCTGATCCGCTGTATGTTAAGCCGGATCTGTCAGCCTATGCGGACACTATGTTTGTCCGCGCTTGTAATGCTACCGGGTACTTGTCTGCGACTCAAAACAAAGAAGGGGTTGAGGTTGTAAGTCACTCCCAGCCCTATAATCCATTGGAGTACCCATCATATTGGTCTATTTACCCAGAGCATAGTGATGATACGAGAGGAGTAAAAATACTTAATGTTTATGCACAAAAATGGCTGACGGACTACTCATCAAGCAATAATACAGTTGGTTTGTATCCGGTGGGGTATGCTGACTATGAGGATCAACATTGGGATATCTCAGAAATAGGTAAAAATCCGGAGGTGGTTACTATAAAAAATAGCGCCACTGGATTGAATCTTTTTGCTAACAGCAAAGGTGTTATTGGTGTATATAACCCGGATTATCCCGATCAGCATTTCACTATACAAACGTTCACTGTTGATGCAAGCAATATTCCTGACGGTGTAACCTTTAGGATTATGCATGCCCAAACAGGTCAATATATTACCATCGGCGATTCAGGGAAGGCTTACATTGCAGATACTGACGCTAACAATCAACTTTTCTATATAAAGAATCTCGGCGGCGACATAAAAATATGCAGCGTGGCATATGATTCTTATCTTACTTTTTATTGGACAGAGAACAGCTCTGAATTAGCCACCTGTTCAATGGAATATAATGCTTACGAGCATAGCCCAGATCAGGTGTGGGAATTTAGTACTGATCCAGAACTCGCTGGAGTATACATAAAGAACAAATTGGGTATCCAGAAAGGCATGTCAAATCTTTACTACAAGGATGGCGGGTTTGGTTTGTACTCTGGCAGCTTTCCAGACCAATTATGGGTATTCCAATTGGAAACAACAGACCCGTCTTGATAATTAATAACATTTATAGGTTCTTTCGCATTAAGCCATGGTCGGGTAACATCTGTTTTTATGGTGTTACCTGACGATGTCCCTAATCCAAAACGCCTTGAAACGCCTGCACTATCCCGTATATATCAGTGTATTTGCTCTACTTCCTCAGTTTGTTGCGTAACAATGCCAGTCATGCATTAGCTGCCTGAGCCGGATTCACCTCGAGCTTTTGGTGTGCAATCGGTCAACCGACGTCCCATTTCTTCAATCGAGCTAGGCCTTGTTTGATATGGCTGGCGTTCTCTTCCATCGTCTCCAGTGCTCCGCGGATATTCCCGCCCACTTCCCGTGCCCCTTGCTCCTCAACCAGCAGTGTAAGCTCCATAATGGCCGCCTCCAGGGCCTGCTAGTTTTCATAGAGTCTTTCCAGTAATTCCGACAGTGAATAATCGCTTAGCATGGTGTCGATTCCTTTCGAGAAAGCCCAAGCATAGCAGTGACAGCGCCCACGGCTGGAGCCTGATATAGGTTGCGTAAAATTTGCTATAAGGCGAAAGGGATGGTGCGATGAGCCAAGCAGATTTGGGATGTGGGGGGGGCGGCAAGCCAATGGTGAATGGGGCAAAAATGGTGCAAACAATACGCCAAACCATGCCATTTAATGCCCTCTATTGCATTTATGCAGGTAGACGAGAATGGGCGTTATGGCTAGTAACCACGGGCCTCGCTCTCCCAAGCCACCACATACCCCAGCACAATTGGCGTTTGGTTTGGTTTGGTTTGGTTTGGTGCTTGCGGCCTGGATGAGTCATGGGTGATAGTCGGCTTTACAGAGGCTGTCGGCTCCTGATTGGAAATCGCTCTGTTATCAATCAATGGATATGAGAGGCAGGGTATGTTTGATAAAGATAAAGTGGATCTGAAAAGGCAGGATGGATCAGGAGCTGACGGGATTATTGCGACCGTAGCTGGGAGCGATCTCATCGTCATCAAAGGCAGTAAACACATAATTGATGTCGGAGATCTCCTCACGAGAAAGCTTTCGAATGGAGCGGAGGAGACATATCAGGTAGTCGATCCCAAATACTACGAAACCACACCTGGATCATCTGGGCCCCATTATCAACTCAAGGTCAAGAAGCTCGGAGTACCGGAGGCCAGGGCTGCTTTTCAGCACATCGTTTACAACGTCACTGGTAACAACGCGCGCGTGAACGTTGACTCCGTAGATAACTCCACGAACATTGCAAACGTTCATGCAGTTGTTGATGAGCAAATTGAGGCGCTGCGAAAGGAGATTGCGAACCTGGATCTATCCCCGGTAGAACAAGCGGAAGCTCTAGAGGTACTGGATGCGGTGAAGGACCAGTTCGGCCAAGAGAAGCCGAAACGTTCTGTCGTCATGGCCCTCCTTGACTCTCTACCGAAGGTCGCGACAATCGCTGCAGCAGTCGCGAAAATTGCTGATCAATTTTAGACCTGACGCTTTCTAAATTTAGGGCAGAATTAGGGCGAAACGGAGACCGCCAAAGGGCCGTTATAGGCTTTGAAATCGCCTTGTATCTCCCAATTTTATTGGCCTGCAACGGCCTGCGGTGACAGCTGAAGGGGTTCGAATCCCTATCCTCAAAAGAAAGCGAAGGCATTAGCCTCCACAATTGACTAGCAGTATATCAATAAAGGTGTGTGCCTTCTGTTCGACAACAATATTCCGGTTCGCGTCATCAAACCTGAATGTCGGACCATTCGGAGTCAATATTGTCAACTACCATAACCCCTTTTCCGAGGCGGTAAGAAAAAGCACGTTTGTACCTACGTCTCATTAGCGACATTGGTTGATCGTTTTCGGCTGAGACTTTTATTCCTGCGTACTCCATAGTGTTATATGTGTTCATGTCGTTTTGTGTTTTGTTTTTAATATCAGCTTTGAGAGGGTGCATAGCTGTTAGACCTTCGGTGTAACCAGCTGCCAAGACTTCTTCTTTTCCAGCCTTTGGGCCGTAAACATTTAAGAAGCGAAAGACGCAATTCAAAAATCTCTCTTTAGGATCATCGAGCTCAGAATGAGCAATATCTTTTATCTTCAAAACATCGTTTTCGACAAAACGGAATGCTGTGTATGCCTGTTTGTCAGGCTTGTAGGCTTCCCAGAAGTCGGGAGGAGTGTTTGTATTTGTCTTGGCAAATTTACAAACATTAAACACAATTTTGTCAAAAAAAGGCATGTTAGAATCTTCAGTGTTACTGAGTTTTAATAAGCCTAGGGCAAAGGATTCAGGTTGCATATGTGCGATAGTGCTTGATGTTCCATGGCATGCGATGATTGCACCACAATCACGTGTCTTCTTGTAAGATTTATTTTTCTTTGTATTAATTATATTGGTAATGGATTCTCTTTCTTTGTCAGTGATTTCAACGTCGACTTCGTGTTTGTCTTGTTTGGATATAAGTTTCCAAGTTCCTTTGCTGGAGATTTTCCAGTCTTGGTTGTCATCGTCTCTGCAAGCTTCGTGTCTAATGATAAGTTTGTTAAAGTCCGCTTGGATCTCCGCGACAATGATTTTTTTGATATTCTGATGCATCAAGTATTTGAAAAAGAGGCCCTGGGCACTTTTGTTCACGGTGGGGTCTGGGTCGTAGGTTAAAATGAAAATTGAGCTGGCATTCATGATTAAATCCTTTTCACCTATTCAGCATATGATGATTAAGTAATCGTATCCGGTGTAGAGATCCAAGATGATGATAGTCGCTTTTAGCCTTTGCAGCCGGGTCACAACTCGCTAAGTCTAAATTCCGCAAGCTTATCCGGGGTCGGTTAAAAAGGTAGCCGAGATAGGGCTAATCGTATATTCATCCATCTATGCCAATCACTACATTCAGCAATTGGTTGGAGGGCAACGAGGCTGGGTTCTCGCGATTATTTCTGATGCGATTCGACCGCTTCAGGCCGCTTCGCGCCAAGAGTGGACTGATCGTGGCACGTCCCAAATGTTCCGGAACCGATACGTACAAATCCAATCTAGCCCTCTCTCTTACTCTTCAGTCTCGCCAACCCCTGCTTGATGTGCTCGGCGTTCTCGCCAATCGCCCACAGGGCCCCACGAACGTTCTCAACAACATCGGTCAAACCCTGTTTTTCTGCAAGAAGTGTCAGCTCCATCAGGGCCGCCTCTAGCCCGAGCTGATTCTAGTGCATCCTTTTCAACACATCCGATAACCAATGCTCGTCTGGCACCGACTCCTTTCGAACAACAACAAGCATAGTACCGGTGATGCCTTCAGTGGGCAGTAATCGCTGCACGCTTAAATATTGCTACAAAGCAATGTTCTTTGTTGGGGCTGGCCAAGCTGACCATGGTACAAGCGGGTGACTACGTCCAATCCATCACCGAAGCGCTGATGATTCTAAATTGTGACCGGCAGCCGTCGATATAAGAGACATTCACCTCAGGGTATAGGGGGGCTGTGGTGCTGTGTATTCGAGACGGTTAATGGCGAAAGGGTAAAATTACGCGAAAGATCGTTCCTTTTTCCAACGTTGACTCCACCTCAATTTCCCCACCATGACCGCCCACAATCTGAGCTGCTATGAATAGTCCCAGCCCCAGTCCCGAAGACGCTTCGTGCGCACCGTCAGTGTGCCGGGAATAACGTCCTTCCAGATTGAAGAGCGTGGGCAACGCGCTGTGCGGAATAAGCTCTCCATGATTTTGCACGCAAAAACGAGCGCTGGTGCCAACGGAGTTCAACGTGACATTGACTGAATGCCGTGAGCTGCCGTGTCTCACTGCGTTGCCAATGAGATTCGAGAAAACTTGCGCCATGCGTGAGGGGTCGTAATGGCCTATTACGGAGCCTGTGTTGTTAAATACAATATGTGCTTTGGGATGGGCGAGTGTCAGCTCATCCACCACCGATTTGCAAACAGAGGTGAGGTCAGTGTTTACCGGTCGTACTGGAATACCTTTGCCAAGGTTGCAGCGTGCCAGGTCGAGCAGGTCGTTCACCATCTGGTTGGCGTGTTGAGCACTCACGGAAATTTGTGAAATTATCTTTTTTCCACGACTGCTCAGTTCTTCAGTCTGCTTCAGTAGATCGGTGCCCAACGTCACGGCACCCAATGGTGTGCGAAGGTCGTGACCCAGCACCCCCAAGACTGTTTTTCGCGCTGTCTCCGCCGCAAGCTCATAAGTAGCGATCGACGCTACAAGCGCTTGATCTATCCCCTCGTTGAACCGAATGATGTCCACGACTTGATCGTCTTCTTCCGCGCCTGCTTGAGCCAGCCAAAGCCCTAGTACACTCGATTTGAGGGCGAGGTACTCTGAAACCATCTGGTCAAGCGTCAAGCCCTCCATCAGGCGGGTCAGTGCGAAGCTTTGAGCAGCCGAGTCTTCCTTGGCTGTGGACCCGAGCCTCTGGGATGGGTCGATCTGTTGCTGTGAGTTTTGCGAGGTACGCATATCAAGCGCAACATGCCTCAAAATACATTCAGCATGATTTCTCAGGCCTACAGAGTCCAACGGCGGCAGGGGGGGAGCCACAGACCTGGCGAATTTCTCCCACGCTTGCAGAATAAGCTCAAGGTTTTCGAGGATGAAATCTGAAAGTCGCATGGCAATGCCTATCTAGCCTACTGTTCGAAATCAAGATATTGGACAAACAGATTTGGCCGATAAATCGACTAGTCAATTGACGAAAATCAACAATAGCTCATGCACCCGACACCGCTTGTCAGTTGTCCGAAACGCTTACCATCTGTGGCACCACTAAGTTACAAACTGTCGAGATCAATAAACCATGTCTCCAACAGTTCTAGTCGTAGAAGATGATGAAATACTTCGTTCCCTAACGGTCGAGGCGATTTCGCTGCTGGGTGTATGTGTGATGGATTGTGCCTCTGCAGATGACGCTCTTCCTTTGCTGGAAGACTCGACTTCAATTGCGCTAGTCATTACTGACATCTTCATGCCGGGCAGTATGGATGGGCTGGAGTTGGCGAATATTATTTGGTCACGTTGGCCATGCTTGCCTGTGATCGTAACGTCTGGCAAAAAATCTGTTCCGGACAGGCTGTGGCCTTCCCACTCAATGTTCATGCGTAAACCATGGTCACTGGATGCGTTGCATCAAGCGGTCAGGACGTATCTTTCGGTTTAATGTCTGCACGCTACCTGTCTATATTTTCGCCGTACAAGCCTCATCTCCTGATGCTGAGTGACTGGTCGTTGTTTGGACTAAGCGAACGACCGCATTTGGCCGATTCTGTTGAAAAAGTCGGCCATGGTTTGCGCATCAAAAAAGTACGCGTCCGAGATTGAAATCTTTACTTTTGGCAGAGGCTTCCAGACTCGAATTTCACGTAGCAGCGTGCAAAAAAGGCGTTTTCACCAGTCAATGATCAGGCAGTTTGGGCAGACCGACTTTTTCAACAGAATCGGCCCGATAGCTGCCTGTCAGCAAGCGTTCAGAGCATCAGCTCTAGTTGTGAAAAAGCCCCGCACGGTTGCAGCCGGAGCGAGGCTTTTATGTGTTGCAGAAGGAGGGAATCCCGTACCAATTTTTATACCAATGACTGTGTTTTGGTAGGAGATTCTGAGTTTGTCTAGGCGCTAAGTTCTTGATTTCATTGACCCTGACAACTTAGTAAACACCTCTTAACATGTCGGTGTAATTCTGTTCCAGGGACATGAAACTACCTGTGGGATTTTACGCAAAGGGCAAGGGTACGGTGACGGACACGGCGCTGCAAGCGTGAAGCGACGGCATCACTCGTCGCGACCTTCCATCATAGTGCGTTTGAGCATCACATAAACCGCTCCGGCGCCACCGTGTTTCGGTTGGCACGAGGTGAAGCCGAGCACCTGTGAATGCTGACGTAGCCACGTGTTGACGTGGCTCTTGATCATCGGCCGCTTGCCGTCCAGGCGCACCGCTTTGCCGTGGGTGACACGTACGCAGCGAATTTCGAATTTGGTCGCTTCGGCCAGAAAGGCCCACAGGGTTTCACGGGCCTTTTCCACGTTCATGCCATGCAGATCGAGGCTGCCTTCGAACGGAATCTGTCCGATCTTGAGCTTGCGCATCTGGCTTTCCTGGACGCCGTCGCGGGCCCACATCAGCTCATCTTCGGGGCCG
Organism: Pseudomonas cucumis; assembly: GCF_030687935.1. Lineage (GTDB taxonomy): Bacteria > Pseudomonadota > Gammaproteobacteria > Pseudomonadales > Pseudomonadaceae > Aquipseudomonas > Aquipseudomonas cucumis. Next base: position 1,950,334 of record NZ_CP117454.1, read on the forward strand.
ACATCGATGACGAATTGATCGGATAGCCCGTCAACGGTGGTGGCGTCGGTGCGCACGGTGGCGGCCTGGCGCAGCTTGGCGATTTGCGCGCGGTCGGCCTTGGGTTTGCCGGTTTCGGCGCGATCGTGCTTGATCGGCTTGACGCCTTGGATCGCGCTTTTGAACAGGGAAAAATCGTCGTCTTGCATGTCAGCCTCCGCGAAGGGCGGCCAGTTTACCCAAGTCGGGACGAATCGGGCGCGACAAAACGTCCGGCTTTGGGCTTAGTCGTGTTTTTTCATCAGGTGCGGTGCCATGTTCAGCTCTTGCGACTGGCGCGAGCGGCGACGGCAGCGGCGCCACAACCACACGCCGATGTACAGCACGAACAGACCCACGGCCAGAATGATCGCCGAGCCCAACGGGCTGGCATTCAATTCGCCCAGCGCCGGTGGCCGGCCCAGCAGGCTGGCCGCGCCGGCCATCGCCAGTAACACACCGCACGTCGCCAGCAAGGCAGCGAACGCTGCGCCGAAGCGAAAACGCCAGTTGCTTTGGCCTTTGGGCCGCAAGCGGCGTGCATCAAAACCATCGGATAACTTCATTCCGACCTTCCTCAATGGGTATCGGCCCTTCGACCGGGAGTTGACCGGGATGTTCCTGAGGCTAGGGCAATTACAGCAAATGAGAGGCTTTTGCGGATGAGCGGCGGCATGGACCGCTCATCGAAGGGTTGATCAGATCAGTTCGCGGGTCTGGGCGAGGGTGGCGAAATTGTCCGCCATGATCGCCATCTCGGTGTGCTGAACGTGCTCGGCGCTCAGGACGCCACCCTTGTAGGGCAGGTCGCGAGTCGCACAGGCGTCTTCAACCAATGTGCAACGAAAGCCCAGGTTTTTCGCGGCGCGCACAGTAGTGCTGACGCTGGAATGGCTCATGAAACCGCAGACGATAAGGTCCAGCGAGCCGAGATTCTGCAGGTGCTCCAGCAGTTCAGTGCCATGAAACGCACTCGGCAGCAATTTGCCGATGATGGTTTCGTCGCCCTGTGGTTCCAGGCCCGGGATGAACTCACCGCGCTCGCCTTGCGGGTCGAACAGCCCACCGACGGTGCCGAGGTGGCGCACGTGCACGATCGGCCGACCGGCTGCACGGGCAGCGGCTACCAATTGCTTGATGTTTGCGACAGCAGCATCCATGCCGCTCAGTGCCAAGGGGCCGCTGAGGTATTCTTTCTGGGCATCGATGATGACAAGGGTCGCATGACCCAGATTGGCCGCCGCATAACCACGGCCGCTGAGTTGAAACATCGTTTTTGGAACGGACATTCTGGGGCTCCTTCGAGTGGGGCTTTTGCGACATTGTCCTCTGGCTGAGCGCTTCTGTGAATCGCTACCATCGTAGGCACCGCCGTTGTTGGGTCGCAGCCTTGTCAAGATACTCGTTCTGTTCAATGGCTTGCTGAAAAAATAGAAGAGTCCTACATCTGATCCGGTGTTTTTCCTGCGTCGTCGCGGCGTCTTTTGGCTGTTAGAATCGTCAGTCGTTTTTTCTGGAGTTTGCCCCGTGATCACTTCCCGACTTCGTACCCTGCGTGACCATATCCGTTGGGCCGTCAGCCGCTTCCATGGGGAGGATCTGTTTTTCGGCCATGGGACCGACAACGCCTGGGACGAAGCCCGTCAACTGGTGTTGGGTGCGCTGCACTTGCCGTGGGAAATCGCCGACAGCTATCTGGACTGCCGTCTGGAAGACGACGAACTGGTCAATCTGCAACGCTTGCTCAAGCGCCGCATCGAAGAGCGCATTCCGACCGCTTACCTGCTGGGCGAAGCCTGGTTCTGTGGCATGTCGTTCATTGTCGACGAGCGCGTGCTGATCCCGCGCTCACCGATTGGAGAGCTGATCGAAAAGCGTTTCGAACCGTGGTTGGGTGCCGAACCTGCGCGCATTCTCGACCTGTGCACCGGTTCCGGTTGCATCGGCATCGCCTGTGCTTATGAGTTCCAGAACGCCGAAGTGGTACTGGCCGATCTATCGTTCGAAGCGCTGGAAGTGGCGAATCAGAACATCGAGCGCCACGGTGTCGATGAGCGGGTGTTCACCGTTCAGGGTGATGGGTTCGATGGCTTGCCGGGTCAACGTTTCGACCTGATCGTGTCGAATCCGCCTTACGTCGATGCGGAAGATTTCGCCGACATGCCGGATGAGTATCAGCACGAACCGGAGCTGGGCCTGGCCTGTGGCGACGACGGTTTGAACCTGGTGCGCCGCATGCTCGCCGAGGCGGCGGATCATCTGACTGAGAAGGGGTTGCTGATCGTTGAGGTGGGTAACAGCCAGGTTCATGTTGAGGCGTTGTACCCGGAAGTCGACTTTGCCTGGCTGGAATTCGAGCGCGGTGGGCATGGTGTGTTCATGCTGACAGCGGAGCAGTGCCGCGATCATCAGGCGTTGTTCGCTTCTCGCGTCTGACCAGTAGATCGTTCCCACGCTCCGCGTGGGAATGCCTCAACGGACGCTCCGCGTTCGGCTTCTGGGGACGCGGAGCGTTCCGGGCTGCATTCCCACGCAGAGCGTGGGAACGATCGAAGTCTTCAGCGGTGCGTAGCAATCCAGATCAACAACCCCGCCTGAAACACTGCAAACGCCACCAGACAGGTAATGGTAAAACGCAGCCCGGCGTCTTCGCGTTTGTACTTGCTGACCTTTTCTTCGTGCTTCTTCAGTTTGACTTCCTGTTCCGCCAGGTTCTGCTCGGCTTGCTGGAGCATCTGCGCGGCTTCGAGGATTTCCACCTGCTGCAACTTTTCGCTGTTCCAGTCGCCGAGCAAATCACCGACCGACACCTCTTTAACGCTGCCCTTCAAATGCTGGGCGTCGGCGTAGACCACATCAAAACCGTGCACCCGCAGAAAGTGATCGCGGCGCAGGCGAGTGTCTTCGTTCAGCGCATCCTTGTTGTTCAAGTCAGTGCCATCGACGGTGTAGGCGGGCCATCTCTTCTTCGCCCACGTAATGCCCTGAGCTGCCAAATAGCGCCCGATGCCGCGGTTCATCGGCTCGATCTGCAAGCCGCTTTCCGGCTCGAAATGCACGCGTTTGGCGGTGTGATCGACCCACACGTCCAGATGGTTCTGTTCTTTGCGCACGCGCTGGCCCGGCAGCTTGATGGCCATGCGCATCAGGCTGTGTTCCTTGCTATTACGTTCGGCATAACCGAATTCGACAAAGCGCAACGGCCGTCCACCGGTATTGCGGTCGGCTTGCAGCGGCGCCAGGCGGAGCATTTTGTGGTGCTCGACTTGGACGTCCGCCCACGGCAGCTCGACCGCTGGCGGTGCGTCTTTTTCAGCGGTGGTGTCGGGTGAAGTCTGGGTATCAGTCATAACGGCGAGGTCCTGTCCAAGCGCTGCTTGCCGCCAGTCATAGCGCTGGCGACAAAGGCTTATCGGCCGTTTTTTTCAGGACTGGAGGGGCAACAGCGCTTAAAACAGCGCTTAACGGGTGCGAAGTCCGTCAATAAACCCGAGGATTCGCGCGCCGAGTTCGGCGGCTAGCGGTAATTGCGGATCTTTGTAGGAGGCCAATTGCCGCTTCACGTCGTTGGGCACGATGCGCATCACGTGGTTCATGCCTTCGATCAGCGCCAGTTCTGCGTCCGGTTTGGCGGCTTTGAGTGCCTTGGCATCACCCACGCCGACTTGAATGTCGTTGCTGCCCTGGATGATCAGCGCCGGCATTTTCAGTTTGGCGAAGGCCGCGGCCGGGTCTTGGCGGAACAGCGAAATCAGATACGGCTGCACGCTGGGGCGGAAAATCACCTGCAATTGCGGTGGCACGTTGTCGTCGGTGTGGCCGGCCTTGAGGCTGTCGAGCAGTTCATTGCTGCGCAGCATCAACGACGGTGGCAGGCGATTGCTCAATTGCTGGCGCAGGACCTGATCGATCGGCCGGGCGCTGCCGGACATGGAAATCACCGCCGCGGCATCGACGTTTGGCGCCGCCAGGCTGGCGATCAAGGCACCTTCGCTGTGGCCCAGCAAAATCAGTTTGCCAAAGCGCGGATCGGCGTTGAGCTTCTGGCCCCAGGCTTCGGCGTCGGCCACATAGGCCTCCACCGACAGATTGCGCTCATCGGGCGTGGCCGCCAGGCTCGCCGCCACGCCGCGCTTGTCGTAGCGCACGCTGGCGATGTTGTGTTTGGCCAGCACCCAGGCCAGCCGTTTGAGGCTATCGTTGCGTCCGCCGTCGGGGTTGTTTCCGTCACGATCCGTAGGACCGGAGCCGGAAATGATCAGGACAACCGGTACAGGCGTGTCGGATTTGGGCAGCAACAGTGAGCCGAAAAGCTCGCCGCTGCCCGTGTCCAATGTGATCGGGCGTTGCAGGACAGTGGCCTGTGCAAAGCCGGTAAACAAGGTAAGGCTCAAGGCTAGAACTCGCAGCATCATCACGCCATCATCAACAAGGTGCCGGTTGGACTCGCAGGCACCCATAAGGTTCGAGGATGAACTAGTCGGGTAGCCTGCGTATACTGGCGCGCATTACGTATTTTAGTTTCGATTTCACGGAGCGTCCCGCATGTCCGGCAATACCTACGGCAAGCTGTTCACTGTCACCACCGCGGGCGAAAGCCATGGTCCGGCGTTGGTCGCCATTGTCGATGGCTGCCCGCCGGGCCTGGAGATTTCCCTTGAGGATCTGCAGCGCGACCTGGACCGCCGCAAGCCCGGCACCAGCCGCCACACCACCCAGCGCCAGGAAGCCGACGAAGTTGAAATCCTCAGCGGCGTGTTCGAAGGCCGCACCACCGGTTGCGCCATCGGCCTGTTGATCCGCAACACCGACCAGAAGTCCAAGGACTACTCGGCGATCAAGGACCTGTTCCGCCCGGCCCATGCCGACTACACCTATCACCACAAATATGGCGAACGCGATTACCGCGGTGGCGGCCGCAGCTCCGCCCGTGAAACCGCCATGCGCGTGGCGGCCGGGGCGATTGCGAAAAAGTACCTGGCCACCCAGGGCATCGTCATTCGTGGCTACATGAGCCAGCTCGGCCCGATTGAAATCCCGTTCAAGACTTGGGATTCGGTGGAAGAAAACGCTTTCTTCAGCCCCGATCCCGACAAAGTGCCGGAGCTGGAAGCCTATATGGACCAGTTGCGTCGTGATCAGGACTCGGTCGGCGCGAAAATCACCGTGGTCGCCGAAGGCGTGATGCCGGGCCTCGGCGAGCCGATCTTCGATCGCCTCGACGCCGAACTGGCCCACGCGCTGATGAGCATCAACGCGGTCAAGGGCGTGGAAATCGGCGCCGGGTTTGCCAGCATCGCCCAGCGCGGCACCGAGCACCGTGATGAAATGACCCCGGAAGGTTTCCTCAGCAACAACGCCGGCGGCATTCTCGGTGGCATTTCATCGGGTCAGCCGATCGTCGCGCACCTGGCACTCAAGCCCACATCGAGCATCACCACGCCGGGCCGTTCCATCGACATCCATGGCAACCCGGTTGAGGTCGTCACCAAGGGCCGTCACGACCCGTGCGTCGGCATCCGCGCCACGCCAATTGCCGAAGCGATGATGGCCATCGTATTGATGGATCACCTGCTGCGTCATCGCGGGCAGAACATCAATGTGCGCGTGAGCACTCCGGTGCTGGGTCAGCTTTAATGGCTGACCTTATGGCCGCCGGGGTCTGACGACGTTGGCGGCGCTCCCGTACTGGCGGCTTTCCAGTTTCTATCTGTTCTATTTCGCCTTGCTCGGTTCGACAGCGCCATTTCTGGCGCTGTACTTCGATCACCTGGGCTTTTCCAGTGCGCGTATTGGCGAACTGGTGGCGATCCCGATGCTGATGCGCTGCGTGGCGCCGAATATTTGGGGCTGGCTCGGTGACTACACCGGGCGGCGTCTGGCCATCGTGCGGTTCGGCGCGGTCTGTACGCTGCTGACCTTCTCACTGATTTTCGTCAACCAAAGCTACGCGTGGCTGGCGATGGTCATGGCCTTGCACGCGTTCTTCTGGCACGCGGTATTGCCGCAGTTCGAAGTCATCACCCTGGCGCACTTGAATGGCCAGACGTCTCGCTACAGTCAGATCCGCCTGTGGGGATCCATCGGTTTCATCATTACCGTGGTAGCGCTGGGCCGATTGTTCGAGTGGCTCAGCCTGGACATTTACCCGGTGGCGCTGGTGCTGATCATGGCCGGGATCGTCGTCAGCAGTTTGTGGGTACCCAACGCGCAACCGATTCAGGGTGAACGGTTGGCGGGGGAGGGATTCCTCCAGCAATTGCGCAACCCCGGGGTGTTGGCGTTCTACGGTTGCGTGGCGCTGATGCAGATGAGTCACGGGCCGTATTACACCTTTCTGACCCTGCACCTTGAGCGACTCGGTTACAGCCGCGGGCTGATCGGCATGCTCTGGGCGGTCGGCGTGGTCGCCGAAGTCTTGATGTTTTTGGTCATGAGCAAGATCCTTGCACGTTTCTCGGTGCGTCGGGTGCTGCTGGCGAGTTTCCTGCTGGCGGCTTTGCGTTGGTTGTTGCTCGGTTCGTTTGCTGAATTCCTCTGGGTGCTGCTGTTTGCCCAGGTGCTGCACGCCGCAACCTTCGGTAGCTTTCACGCGGCTGCCATCCAGTTCGTGCAACGTAGCTTCGGCGCGCGTCAGCAAGGGCAGGGCCAGGCGTTGTATGCCGCGCTGGCCGGCACTGGCGGTGCACTGGGCGCGCTGTATTCCGGCTACAGCTGGAATGCCCTCGGCGCCACATTGACCTTTAGTATTGCCAGTCTCGCAGCCTTCGCCGCGGCCGTTATCATTGCCACACGTATGCAAGAGGACAGGCCATGAGCCTTACCCGTGAACACCTCGCCAAGGAAATTATCGACGCCGGGCGTTTTCTGTATGGCCGCGGCTGGTCGCCGGCCACCAGCAGCAATTACTCGACCCGCCTGTCGCCGACCGAAGCCTTGCTGACGGTGTCTGGCAAGCACAAAGGCCAGCTGGGCATCGACGATGTGCTGGCCACCGATCTTTCGGGCAATAGCCTGGAACCGGGCAAAAAACCGTCCGCCGAAACCCTGCTGCATACTCAGCTCTATAGCTGGCGCCCGGAGATCGGCGCGGTGCTGCACACCCATTCGGTGAACGCCACAGTGCTGTCGCGCCTGACGCCGGAAGACTTCATCGAGTTCGAAGACTATGAACTGCAAAAAGCCTTCAGCGGCGTTTCGACTCATGAGTCTCGCGTGCGCGTGCCGATTTTCGACAACGATCAGGACATTGCACGGCTGGCCGCCAAGGTGCAGCCTTGGCTCGACGCCCATCCTGATTGCGTCGGCTATCTGATCCGTGGCCACGGCCTCTACACGTGGGGTGCGCGCATGAGCGACGCGCTGCGACAGATCGAAGCCTTTGAATTTTTGTTCGAGTGCGAGTTGAAGACGCGCTCGCTCTCGAACCATAAAGCATGAACCGTTAAGGAGTTGCCCAGATGAGCAGCCTGTCCGTTTATCACGTCTCCAGCCCCGAAATACCGAACAAAGTCCTGACCCACCTCGAAGACATCGCCTCGACCCTGGCCGAACAGGGCGTGCGCTTTGACCGTTGGCAAGCCACGGCGAAAATCCAGCCCGGTGCCAGCCAGGAAGAAGTGATCGCCGCGTATCAGACGCAAATCGACAAGCTGATGACCGAGCGCGGTTACATCACCGTCGACGTGATCAGCCTGAGCAGCGATCACCCGCAAAAAGCCGAACTGCGCGCCAAGTTCCTCGATGAACATCGCCATGGCGAAGACGAAGTACGATTTTTCGTCGCCGGCCGTGGCTTGTTCACCCTGCACATCGGCGATTACGTCTACGCCGTGCTCTGCGAAAAAAACGACCTGCTCTCGGTGCCTGCCGGTACGCCGCATTGGTTCGACATGGGCGAAAACCCGCATTTCGTCGCGATCCGCCTGTTCAACAACCCCGAAGGCTGGGTGGCCAATTTCACCGGCGATGACATCGCCAGCCGCTTCCCGCGTCTCGAGGACTGAGTCGATGCCGATCAAAGCGATTCTCACCGATATCGAAGGCACCACCAGTGCGGTGAGTTTTGTGTTTGACGTGTTGTTTCCCTACGCGGCCAAACATCTGCCGGATTTCATTCGCGAAAACGCCGGTCGCGCGGATGTCGCCGAGCAGCTCGCCGCTGTTCGGCATGACTGCGGTGAGCCGCAAGCCGACGTCGAACGGGTCATCGAAATCCTCTTGGCCTGGATCGGCGAAGACCGCAAGGCCCCGCCGCTCAAAGCGTTGCAAGGCATGGTCTGGGAGCAGGGTTATCAGGCCGGGCAGTTGAAAGGCCACGTGTACCCGGACGCCGTTGAAGCGCTCAAGCGCTGGCATCAGGAAGGCTATCAACTGTTTGTGTACTCTTCGGGCTCGATTCAGGCGCAAAAACTGATCTTCGGCTGCTCGGACGCGGGGGATTTGTCGCCACTGTTCAGCGGCTATTTCGACACTACCTCAGGGCCCAAGCGCGAAGCGCAGTCCTACGAGCGCATCACCCAGGCGATTGGCGTCGAGGCTTCGCAGATTCTGTTTCTGTCCGACGTCGTTCAAGAGCTGGATGCCGCGCGTGCGGCCGGGATGGCAACCTGTGGCCTGGCCCGTGAGGGCGGGGAACTGGCAGGGCATGTGACCGTCGACAGCTTTGCGCGGATCAATCCTTCAGCCCTGTAAACCACATAACAGGGATTGCGTAACCGCAGAAACAACTCAGGCCGTGAAGCGAAAGCGCTCACGGCCTGTTTGTTTGTAGCGCGTTTATTTATACAACCGCAGGATTTAAACCGAGTGATAGGTCGGCAAGGCGAACCGTTGCTGGCTTTGCAGCATGGAGATCTGCGGCAGTTCGCTGGCCTGTTCGGCGACGTCACGACGAATCGCGCTGATCACCCACGACAGCTGGTCGCCGGCATGCAATTGCTGGTAGGAAATCGAACGCTTGAAGACTTTGCCGTCCGTACTGCGCAGGGTCAGCAGAATGCCGCCGTCAGGCCGTGGCTGGGTGGTCACTTCGAAGTTGGAGAACAGCGACGAAAATTTTTCCTGGATCAGGCTCATGTCTATCAGCTCCGTTTGTGCTTGAAGGGCAACATGGAGAGGTAGTTGCAGTGATTGTGCCAGTGCCTGATTTTTTAAAAAATCATATAAATCAACAAGTTAACCTTTAAGCGTTTTTATGCTTTCGTGCAATCTGCATGAATTGCCATCGTGCATCCTGCATTTTGCGTGGTCGGCCTGTGATTAGATGGAACCAATCACAACGCCAGGGTTCCGCTTTGCGATGCCTGGTCCGAACGCTTCAGGCGCAGATACAAAACATTTCAAAAACCGCGTGTACAGCGCAAGAACCGCTGACGTATTTTCGGCCTCAATCAACGCCACCCGACAATAAGAAGATCGAACGGGAGCACCATGAGCCGCACGCTGAACGACACGATTACCTGGGGCATGATGCTCCGCAAGCTGCCTTCCATTGCCAAAGCCATTCCCCGGGTGGTGAAGGGCATGAAAGCCGCCAACGTCAAGGACCCGACCCAACCGTGTGGTCTCGGCTGGAGCTTCGAGCAGGCGACATTGCGCAATCCCGATGGCCCGGCCTTGCTGCTGGGTGAGGTGAGACTCACTTATGCACAGGTCAATCAGTGGGCCAATCGTATCGCCCATCATCTGATTGCCCAAGGCATCGGCAAGGGCGATGTGGTGGCGATCTTTATCGAAAACCGTCCGGAGTTGCTGGTGACGATATTGGCGATGGCCAAGGTCGGTGCGATCAGCGCCTTGCTCAATACCTCCCAGACCCGCGATACCCTGGCCCATAGCCTGAACCTGGTGGCGCCCGTGGCGATCGTGGTCGGAGAAGAGCTGGTGCCGGCCTTCAATGCGGTCCGCGAGCGGGTGGACATCGAAGCTGCGCGCACCTGGTTTGTCGCCGATCAAGACACTTATCGCCATCCGGGCAATTCGCCCGATGGCTTCATCAACCTGATGACGGCCAGCTGCGACGCGTGCAGCGATAACCCTGTCAGCAGCCAGCAGGTTTTTCTCGACGATCCTTGTTTCTACATTTACACCTCGGGCACCACCGGGTTACCCAAGGCCGGAGTGTTCAAGCACGGCCGCTGGATGCGCAGCTCTGCCAGTTTCGGGCTGATTGCCCTGGATATGCAGCCGCAGGACATCGTCTATTGCACCTTGCCGCTGTACCACGCCACCGGGCTCTGCGTGTGCTGGGGCGCGGCAATCAGCGGGGCGTCGGGGTTTGCCATCCGCCGCAAGTTCAGCGCCAGCCAATTCTGGAGCGACGTGCGCAAATACCGGGCGACCACCCTCGGTTATGTCGGCGAATTGTGCCGCTACCTGGTGGATCAACCGCGCAGCGTCGACGACAGTCGGCACAGCGTGACGAAGATGATCGGCAATGGGCTGCGCCCCGGCGCGTGGAGTGAGTTCAAGACGCGTTTTGCCGTTGACCATATCTGCGAGCTGTACGCCGCCAGCGACGGCAATATCGGCTTCACCAACATCCTCAATTTCGACAACACCATCGGTTTTTCCCTGATGTCCTGGGAACTGGTGGCTTACGACCACGACAGCGGCGCACCCACCCGTGATGCCAAGGGCTTCATGCGCAAAGTGGCCAAGGGCGAGCAGGGGTTGCTGCTGGCCAGGATCGACGATAAGGCGCCGCTGGACGGCTACACCGATCCACAGAAGACCGCAAAAGTCGTGCTCCATGACGTGTTCAAGAAGGGCGACCGTTATTTCAATACCGGTGACCTGCTGCGCAACATCGGTTTTGGCCACGCGCAGTTTGTCGATCGCTTGGGCGACACCTACCGCTGGAAGGGTGAAAACGTCTCGACCACCGAGGTCGAAAACATTCTCTTGCAACACCCACACATCGCCGAAGCCGTGGCCTATGGCGTGGAAATCCACAACACCAACGGGCGTGCCGGGATGGCGGCAATCACGCCGGCTGAATCCCTGGCGACCCTGGATTTCAGCGAGTTGCTGGCTTTCGCCAGGCAGCAAATGCCTGCCTATGCGGTGCCACTTTTCCTGCGGGTGAAAGTGAAAATGGAGACCACCGGAACCTTCAAATACCAGAAGACCCGGCTCAAGGACGAAGCCTTCGACCCGAACAAAACCGGCGACGACCCGATCTACGCCTGGTTGCCGGATACCCAGACTTACGTGCAAGTCACCGAGCAGGTGCTGGCGGATATCCAGGGCGGCAAGTACCGTTATTGAATGTGGCTATAGCCACCCATGAGAAAAAAGAAGTGACAGGTTCCGGACCGCTCGGGAAACTATCGGCTTTCCGATTGACCGAATGTGGAGTCCCCAATGTCAGACAAAAGCCGCCAGATGACGCCCGAAGAGGCTGCTGAATTTGCCGAACAGGTGTTCAACAAAGCGCGCGAGGGCGATGCGGCCATGATGGCTGCGCTGCTGACCAAGGGCTTGCCGCCGAACCTGCGCAATCACAAGGGCGACACCTTGCTGATGCTCGCCGCGTACCACGGTCATGTCGAGACGGTAAAAGTCCTGCTCGAGCACAAGGCCGATCCTGAAATCCGCAACGACAACGGCCAGAGCCCGATTGCCGGCGCGGCATTCAAAGGTGATCTGGCTGTGGTCAAGGCGTTGGTGGAAGGTGGAGCTCAAGTGGAAGGTTCGTCCTTCGACGGTCGCACTGCGCTGATGATGGCCGCGATGTTCAACCGCGTCGAAATCGTCGACTACCTGATCAGCAAAGGCGCCGATCCGAAAGCCAAGGATGCCAACGGTGTATCCGCGCTGGACGCAGCCAAAACCATGGGCGCGGTGGACACCACCGCACAATTGCAGAAACTCCTGGCCTGACCTCTGTGGCTGCGGGGCTTCTATGGCGAGGGGGCAAGCTCCTTCGCCACAGGTTTATGCCAGGTCCCGCAATCCGTTTCCGAATGCGCTATCCTTCGCGCCCTCAAATCTCCCTCGCTACAGGATCCACCTCATGAAAGCCGCACTCGTCGAACTCATCAGCAAAATCAGCTCCGGGTGCATGAGCGATGACGAAATTCTGAAAGTCGCTGATGAAGCGGCTCAGGCCTACGCCGATCCCGAGGCTTTTCTGACGGCCAATCCGGACATCAACTACGACGATACCTTTCCGATCCCGTTGGGCGAGTGGGTGGTCGTCGGCAGCTTGCCGGAAACCGTGCTGTTCCAGGCCGACACCTACATGGACCTGTTTGCGCAGATCGTCGCCTCGTTCGGCCCCAGCGTGGATTTCAACATCAAACCCAAGCAACTGGCCAAGACCGAAGCCCTGACAGCGCTCAATCGTATTCAAGTGCAGATGAGCAGCATGAATAAAGAAAACGGCGGTTACACGCTGATGAACTTCAGCCAGTTGCTGGACGACGAACTGCAAGTGGTGCTGGTCTACGGTAACGACGTGCCACGGGTATTGGAGTTGTGCGCGGAAGTTGGTATTGCCGCCGCGCCGTCCCTGGAAGCCCTGAAAGTGGCGATCCACGTCTGAAGCTGTCTAGCACGGTAATAAAACGGAACCCTCGCAACACCCGACTATCCTAAGAGTGCATATCACTCTTCGGGAGCGTCACCATGGGTTCCACGTTCAACAGCCTGGTTGGCCTGATTATTCTTGCCCTGGATATCTGGGCCATCATCAACGTGCTTAAAAGTGGCGCCGAGACCGGGATGAAAATCATCTGGGTGCTATTAATCCTCCTGCTGCCGGTCCTGGGCCTGATCATCTGGGCCATCGCCGGGCCGCGAGGCAATGTGCGGATCTGATCGGTTTCCCGCAAACAACACTGAACCCTGTGGGAGCGGGCCTTTGAGAATAATGCTCGCTCGGGGAAGGTTCGACCTGTCATGGCTTGCCGTCGCTGCCTGAACGAAGGCGGCATTCTGGTGATGCAGAACGGCACGCCGTTCATGCAAATCGAACAAGTCATAACCACCGCCGGTCGCCTGCGCAGCCTGTTTCCGGACTGGCACTTCTGCGGCCGTGCCGACCTACATCGCCGGCGCGGTGAACAAACCCAGCAACGACTAAAATGAACACAGGTATCTGTGTTTTTTCTGCTGGCGCGCGGTAATCCGTTTGAACGATCACTCAGGGTAAAAGTCCAGATTGTTGTAAGCCCATTTGCGGGTTTTATCGAGGAGGCACCGATGCAAAAGTGGAAAATCACTTTCGTGGATGATCACGGTGAAACAGTGGACGAACTCTTCGAGTGCGAGGAATGCCCGAATAGCGAGCAAGCCGCCAAACTCATTCGCGCCCGGCGCCTGCCTGTCGCTGCCGAACTGGATCTCAATGATCTGGAGGGGCGTACCGATGATCCGACCGTCAAAAGTCTGAAATCCCAGAACAGCATTGAAATCATCAGTATTACCCCGATCTGATACACCTCTTGTCACATTCACAACCAGACCTTGGCAGCAGCTCTATCTTGGGGCTACTCTGCAAGCGAGATCAGCGAATGACTCGCTAAGGTCTGGTCTTGTCAGCTACATGCTTGTTTCCCGTCGGTAACCTCTGTTGCCGTATCGCTCTCACCAATCGGTTGAAAGTGCAGGGAATACGGAAAGTCTATCCATCAGTCTGAGGGGGACGTTTCATGAGCACAGCCTATCAAGAAGACATCAGCAGCAGTGTGCTGCGCCGCATGAAAGAAGGCGGTTTCGACTTTTCACGATTCCATCCCATCGAGTTCTACGCCATTTTTCCGGACGAGGAGCGGGCACGCAGGGCGGCAGGTCATTTCTGTGGTGAATCCTTGAATGCCCAGATCAGCGTGCGCGACGACGGCGCGTGGCATCTGGAACTGAGCAAAGTGATGTACGCCACCTATGACGGGATCGGCGACTTTGAGCAGGACTTCGAGGCGGTGGTCGAGCCTCTGGGCGGTATCATCGAAGGATGGGGCGTCAAGCAGGAGGTACGAGGGCTACTCGCATAACTTTATGAGCAGTGACAACACTCAGCAACGGCTGACCTTTGGGTTGGCCGTTTTCGTTTTTGCTGTATGGAAAGCAAGATCAAATGGACAAAAAAAAAGCCACCTGAACAGGCGGCTAAAAGGGAAGAACGATAAGTTTTCCAGCGAATGCGTGGATTATCCGCATCGCCCTCCGGGCAGTGAAATCAACTCTGGCTATGCTGCTGATAGGCGACAGCATTGCTTCGCCATGAAGCGGGGGCGATCAGGTTGGGGCATTTCCCGCACAGGATTGGTGCGGTGGGTGCAGCGCCATTATCCAACTGATTGATATCAAAGCGTTTATGCCGATGGCACGGGCCTTGCGAAGGCCTGGATGTCCGGGTGACAAGGAGTACGGCATGATCCGCACCTATTTTGATGAGATGTACGATGCCGGCGGCCAGGTCCGCCCGCATTATCGGGAGTTTGCCCGTTGGCTGGCCGAAACGCCTGACGAGCTTTTGGCACAACGGCGACGCGAGGCCGATCTGTTATTTCATCGTGCCGGGATTACATTCACGCTCTATGGTGATGAGCAGGGGACAGAGCGCCTGATTCCCTTCGACACCATTCCCCGCAGTATCCCCGCCAGTGAATGGCGGGTCGTCGAGCGCGGCTGCATTCAGCGGGTCAAGGCATTGAACATGTTCCTTGCCGACCTCTATCACGAGCAGCGCATCATCAAGGCCGGCATCATCCCGGCCGAGCAAGTGCTGGCCAACGAGCAATACCAGTTGGCGATGCAGGGGCTGGATCTGCACCGCGATATCTATTCGCACATTTCCGGCGTCGACCTGGTGCGCGATGGCGACGGCACGTACTACGTGCTCGAAGACAATCTACGTACACCCAGCGGCGTGAGCTACATGCTCGAAGACCGCAAGATGATGATGCGCCTGTTCCCCGAGTTGTTCGCGGCCCAGCGCATCGCACCGATCGACCACTATCCGAACCTGTTGCTCGATACCCTGAAAAGCTCCAGCCCGATCGACAACCCGAGCGTGGTGGTGCTGACGCCGGGGCGTTTCAACAGCGCGTTTTTCGAGCATGCGTTTCTGGCCCGGGAAATGGGCGTTGAACTGGTGGAGGGCGCGGACCTGTTCGTACGCGATGACAAGGTGTTCATGCGCACCACGGACGGGCCGAAAGCGGTCGACGTGATCTACCGCCGCCTCGACGATGCTTTCCTCGATCCTCTGGCGTTCAACCCGGATTCGATGCTCGGCGTTCCAGGACTGCTGTCGTCCTACCGCTCCGGCAACGTGGTGCTGGCGAATGCCATCGGCACCGGGGTCGCGGACGACAAGTCGGTGTACCCCTTCGTCACGGACATGATTCGTTTCTACCTGGATGAAGAGCCGATCCTGAAGAACGTGCCGACGTGGCAGTGTCGCAATCCCTCGGAACTGTCCCACGTGCTGGCCAATCTTCCAGAGCTGGTGGTCAAGGAAACCCAAGGTTCCGGCGGTTACGGAATGCTGGTGGGGCCGGCGGCGACGGCGGCGGAAATCGAATCTTTCCGTGAGCGGATCAAAGCCAAGCCCCACGCGTATATCGCCCAACCGACGTTGTCTTTATCGACCTGTCCGACCTTTGTCGAAAACGGCATCGCTCCACGCCACATCGACCTGCGTCCGTTTGTATTGTCTGGCCGCGAAACCCGGGTTGTGCCCGGCGGTTTGACCCGTGTCGCCTTGCGCGAAGGCTCCCTGGTGGTGAATTCCTCCCAGGGCGGCGGAACCAAGGACACCTGGGTGGTCGAGGATTGAAGGAAGCCTGCCATGTTAAGTAGAACTGCCTCGGATCTGTATTGGATGTCGCGTTACCTGGAGCGGGCCGAAAACCTCGCACGGATGCTCGACATCAGTTATTCGCTGTCACTGATGCCTCAGGACGGTCGTGGCGATGGCTTGCACGAACTCGCCATGCCGCTGCTGATCACCGGCACTCTGGATGATTACCTGGAGCGTCACGGCGATCTGCATGCCGAACGGCTGCTGCACTTTTTCGCTTTGGATGCGGCCAACCCGGCGAGCATCTACAGCTGCCTCGGTGCCGCGCGCGCCAGCGCCCATGCGGTGCGTGGGCGAATCACCGCCGACATGTGGGAAAACATCAATTCTACCTGGCTGGAAATTCGCGGAATCGCCGAGCAGGGCTTGAGTCGCTACGGCATGAGCCGTTTCTGTGAGTGGATCAAGGAACGTTCCCACCTGTTCCGGGGTGCGTCCTACGGCACGATCATGCGTAACGACGCGTTCCGCTTCATTCGTCTGGGCACCTTTATCGAAAGGGCTGACAACACCTTGCGCCTGCTCGACGCCCGTTACGAAATGGCCGGCGATCAGGCCGAAGCGGTCAGCGACGGCACGGCCCACGCCTATTACCAGTGGAGCGCGTTGCTGCGGGCCTTGTCATCGTTCGAGGCTTATACCGAGATCTATCGCGACGCCCCAGGCGCCCGGCATGTGGCCGAGTTGTTGCTGCTGCGCGCCGACGTGCCGCGCTCCCTGCGTGCCTGCACCGAAGAAATCGACCAGATCCTCGCCCAATTGCCAGGGGCCAACGGCCGTCCCGCACAACGGCTGGCCGCGGAAATGGACGCACGCTTGCGCTACACCGGCATCACCGAAATCCTCGACGAAGGCCTGCACGCCTGGCTGACCGAGTTCATCCCGCTGGTGCGCCAGTTGGGCAACGCCATACACAGTTCCTACCTGGAGGCTGCATGAGACTTTCCATTAGCCACGAGACCACCTATCACTACGAAGATCAGGTGCGGGCGAGCATCCAGTACCTGCGACTGACACCCCACGACAGCGAGCGCCAGCATGTGCTCAGCTGGCAGCTCGACTTGCCGCGCCCGGTGCGCGCGCAACTCGATCCGTTCGGCAACATCCTGCACGTACTGACCATGGACGAGCCTCACGAGGCCATCATCATCGGCGCCCGGGGCCAGGTGGACATCGACGAATTGCGTGAGGCGGAACATGAAAGCCAGTCGGCGCTGCCGTTCCTGCGCTTCACGCGCCTGACCGAAGCCGACGAAGCCTTGCGCGCATTCGCCGAGAAGGCCTGCAAACAACGCCGGGATCGTACGGCGCTGATCGATTTGATGCATGGCCTGAACCAGCACATGACCTACACGCCGGGTTCCACCGAAGTGGACACCAGCGCCGCCCAGGCATTCGCCGGGCGTTCCGGGGTCTGCCAGGACCACACCCATGCGTTTCTCGCCTGCGCTCGCAGCCTGGGCATTCCATCGCGTTATGTGTCGGGGTATTTGTACAGCGAGAACAGCGAACACCTGGCCAGTCACGCCTGGGCTGAAGCCTGGCTGGATGACGCCTGGTACAGCTTTGACGTGACCAACGAACTGGCCCGCCCGGAGCGTCACCTGAAACTGGCTGTGGGCCTGGATTACCTCGACGCCTGCCCGGTGCGCGGCATGCGCCGTGGTGGCGGGTGCGAGCAGATGCATGCGAAGGTGTTTGTCTCACCGACGCCGGCGCCGGTGATCTCAGTGCAGCAGCAGTAAACCTACACGCTGATCGTTCCCACGCTCCGCGTGGGAATGCCTCCACGGACGCTCCGCGTTCGGCTCTTGATGGGACGCAGAGCGTCCCGGGCTGCATTCCCACGCAGAGCGTGGGAACGATCGGTTACGGCTTAACCTTGCGCCCAGACATATGCTTCAAATACCCCACCAACAACTCCAGATCCCCCTCCGGCAATACCGTCGTCGCGAACGCGGGCATCTTCGCCTGTGGCCACTGACGCAAGCTCTGCGGATCACGAATGTAGCGCTTGAGGAAATCCGCGCCGAAGTACTCGGTCGGGTTGAACGGAATATTCAAGTCCGGCCCGAACTGCGAATCTCCCGCGCCATTCAATCGATGACAGGCCAGGCAGTTCTTCTGAAACAGCGCAAAGCCCTTGTTCACCGGATCGTCCGCCTTCAGCGCAGGATCGGGCAGCAGGGCAGGGAAGCGCTCGGCCACCGGGGCCATGCGCTTGATGCTCGCTACTTGGAACGGCCATTGCTCGGGGCTGATGTTGCTCGCCTGCGGATTGGTCCAGACCAGATAAAACGGCCCCGCACTGTGTTTGCCCTCTGACAACGGCGGCCACGGCTGGGCCGGTTCTTCAATCGCCAACCAGGCCCGCGCGCCTTGGATATTGAGCAACGGTGCGGCGGCCAGTTCGGCAGCAAAACCGTCCAGGGCCACGGCTTGCAGGTGATCGCCAGGCTTGGTGCCCGTCAACAACGCCGCCATCGGCACGGCGCGATAGCTCATGTCCCGTTTGTAGGAAACGTCGTTGGTGATCGTGATGGTCTGAGCCTGAGGATGCTTGAGCAATTGCTCGGTCTGCCAGGTGCGAGAACTCGCGCCTAGCTCCAGACTCAGCTGTGCGGCAGACAGAGGCATGCTGAGCAGCAAGGCCCCAAATAGAGTGAGCGCTTTCAAGTGATCGCCGTCCATGTCGTGGAAGTGCCGCAAAGGTTGGCACAGCCACGCTGACCCGGGTAGCGAGTCAATCACATTTTTATCAGGCGAAACGAAAACCCTGATGCCCGATCAGCCAATCACCTTGGTCAGGTTCGGCAAAATCAACAACAGTGTTGTGGCGAATAGAATGAGCCCGGCTTGACGTACTTTCGAATGCTTGAACATGGCTTGACCGCCTTTTTTGTTATTTCCTGGTGCCTGCCTGCATATCCATGACGGCAGAGCGCTGCACTTCCTGTAGGACGAGTGCCTCGGCAAAACCCGACGACAACTTCGTACAGGTTTACCTTAGGGCCCGCGTCACGCTTGGCTTAGATCCATTTCGTATGTATTGAGCACTCATCGCTGTAAAAAAAGCATGAGGCTTATGGCCAGCTTCTTGGGCGCCCGTTTGCTAGACAGCTTGGTGATGGGAATCGGTTTATCCGATAGCAGACTACCGTTCGTCTGAGCGTGACCGTCAATGCCAATGAGCACTGCGGTCATTGAATCCACGGCTGCTCGGCATAAGGTGAGGGCATAAAGATCAGGGTCACAGGCCTCCTGTAGGCGCTGCCGAAGGCTGCGATCTTTTGAGTTTCATTCACCTTCAGGTTCGAGGACGTCATGACCCAAGCTTTGATATTCGACGCGTTACGCACGCCCCGTGGCAAAGGCAAGGCCAATGGCGCCTTGCACAGCGTCAAGCCAGTGAACCTGGTGGCCGGGCTGCTGACGGCGCTGCAGCAGCGCACGTCCCTGGACACCAGTCAGGTCGATGATGTCGTGCTCGGCTGCGTGACGCCCATCGGCGACCAGGGTTCCGACATCGCCAAGACCGCCACGCAGGTGGCCGATTGGGACGTCAGCGTGGCCGGCATGCAGCTCAATCGCTTCTGCGCGTCGGGGCTGGAGGCGGTGAACCTCGGTGCGATGAAAGTGCGTTCCGGTTTCGAAGACCTGGTGGTGGTCGGTGGCGTCGAGTCAATGTCCCGCGTGCCCATGGGCAGTGACGGTGGCGCTTGGGCGCTGGACCCGGAAACCAATTTGCACAACCACTTCACGCCCCAGGGTGTGGGGGCCGACCTGATCGCCACGATTGAAGGCTTCAGCCGTCAGGACGTCGATGCCTTCGCCTTGCACTCCCAGCAGAAGGCGGCGCGGGCGCGGGCGAACGGTTCGTTCAACAAGTCGCTGGTGCCGGTGCGGGACCAGAACGGCATCATCCTGCTCGATCACGATGAGTTCATTCGCGCCGAATCGACAATGGAAGGCCTGGGCAAACTCAAACCGAGTTTCGAAATGATCGGGCAAATGGGCTTCGACGCCACGGCATTGCGGGTTTACAGCCAGGTCGAGCGGATCAACCACGTGCACACGCCGGGCAACAGTTCCGGGATTGTTGATGGCGCGGCGCTGATGCTGATCGGCTCCGAGGCCAAGGGCCGGGCGCTGGGCTTGCAGCCGCGAGCGCGAATCGTCGCCACAGCGGTCACCAGCACCGACCCGACCATCATGCTCACCGGCCCTGCGCCGGCCACTCGCAAGGCACTGGCCAAGGCCGGGCTGCGGGTCGAAGACATCGACCTGTTCGAAGTCAACGAAGCATTCGCCTCGGTGGTGCTCAAGTTCATCAAGGACATGGCCATCGACCCCGACAAGGTCAACGTCAACGGCGGCTCCATCGCCATGGGCCACCCGCTCGGCGCCACCGGCTGCGCGATTCTCGGCACGCTGCTCGATGAACTGGAAACCCGGCGCCTGCGCTATGGCTTGGCGACATTGTGTGTCGGCGGCGGCATGGGCATTGCCACCATCATCGAACGCCTCTGAGCCCGACTTTAAGAAAATCCGACTCAAGGAAAATTGCCATGACCGAAGCCATCCGTTACGAAAAGGGTCAGGACCAGATTGTCGTCCTGACCATCGACATGCCGGGCCAGAGTGCCAACACCATGAACGCGGTCTACCGCGAGGCCATGGCCACCTGCGTCGCCCGACTGGTCGCCGAAAAGGACGCCATTGCCGGCGTGATCATCACCTCGGCCAAGAAGACCTTCTTCGCCGGCGGCGACCTCAATGAGCTGATCAAGGTCGGCAAACCCGAGGCCAAAACCTTTTACGACATGGTGCTGACCCTCAAAGGCCAACTGCGCACCCTGGAAACCCTCGGCAAACCGGTGGTCGCCGCCATTAATGGCGCGGCACTCGGCGGCGGTTGGGAAATCTGCCTGGCCTGCCATCACCGTGTGGCGCTGGACAATCCGTCGGTGCTGCTGGGCCTGCCGGAAGTCACTCTTGGCCTGTTGCCGGGCGGCGGCGGGGTAGTGCGCATGGTGCGCATGCTGGGCATTGAAAAAGCCCTGCCGTATCTGCTGGAAGGCAAGAAAATCCGGCCGCAACAGGCGTTGCAGGCGCGGTTGATCGACGAATTGGCCGCCGATCGAGATGAACTGATGGCCAAGGCGCGGGCGTGGATTGTCGCTCACCCGGTCGCTGTGCAGCGCTGGGACGTGAAGGGTTATCAGATTCCTGGCGGCACGCCGTCGGACCCGAAGCTCGCGCCGATGCTGGCCATCACGCCATCGATCCTGCGCAGCAAAACCCAGGGCTGCCTGCCCGCGCCGGAGAAAATCCTCTGCGCCGCTGTGGAAGGCGCCCAGGTGGATTTCGATACGGCGCACCTGATCGAAACCCGCTACTTCACCGAACTGACCACGGGCCAAGTGTCGAAAAACCTTATCGGCACCTTCTGGTTTCAGCTCAATGAGATCAACGCTGGCGGCTCGCGGCCCCAAGGCATCGCGCCTTGCGTGACGAAGAAAGTCGGCGTGCTCGGCGCCGGGATGATGGGCGCGGGCATCGCGTTTGTCAGCGCATCAGCCGGCATCGACGTGGTGCTCAAAGACATCAACCTCGCTGCGGCAGAGAAGGGCAAGGCCCACTCGGCGACGCTGCTGGACAAAAAGGTTGCGCGCGGTCACCTGAGCCGGGAACAACGCGAGGCGATTCTGACGCGAATCCATGCCACCGAGAACGATGCGGATCTGGCCGGCTGCGACTTGATCATCGAAGCAGTGTTTGAAGATCGCGAACTGAAAGCCAAGGTCTCATCAGCCGCGCAAGCAATCGTCGGCCCGGATGCGGTCATCGCCTCCAACACCTCGACCTTGCCGATCAGCGGCCTGGCCACCGCCGTGCCGGACCAGACGAAATTTATCGGCCTGCATTTCTTCAGTCCCGTGGAGAAAATGCCACTGGTGGAAATCATCAAGGGCGTCCATACCAGCGACGAAACCCTGGTTCGAGGTTTCGATTTCGTCCTGCAAATCAAGAAAACCCCGATTGTGGTTAACGACAGTCGCGGCTTCTTTACCTCGCGGGTGTTCGGCACCTTCACCAACGAAGGCATTGCCATGCTCGGCGAAGGTGTGAGCGCGCCAATGATCGAGACCGAAGCGCGTAAGGCCGGCATGCCTGTCGGACCTCTGGCGATCTCCGACGAAGTTTCCCTCAGCCTCATGAGCCATATCCGCGAACAAACCGCCAAAGACCTGCGAGCAGAAGGGAAAACCCTGATTGAGCACCCGGCGTTCGCCGTGATTGACTTGTTGCTCAAGGAATACAAGCGTCCGGGCAAGGCCGCTGGAGGTGGTTTCTACGATTACCCCGCCACAGGGCAGAAGCATTTGTGGCCAGAACTGAAAAGCCGTTTCGAGAAAGCCGATGGGCAGATTTCGCCGAAGGACATACGCGATCGACTGCTGTTCGTCCAAGCCATCGAAACCGTGCGCTGTCTGGAAGAGGGCGTGCTCACCTCGACGGCGGATGCCAACGTCGGCTCGATCTTCGGCATCGGCTTCGCGGCCTGGACCGGCGGTGCGCTGCAGTTCATCAATCAGTACGGCGTGAAAGACTTCGTCGCTCGCGCCCAGTACCTGGCCGAGCAGTACGGTGAGCGCTTTACACCGCCTGCGCTGCTGCTGGAGAAAGCCGCCAAAGACGCGTTGTTTTAAGGGACGTTCCAAGGGACCGATGACGCGCTCCGGGGCTTGCCTTGCCACTGTGTTTCAAGGCAGGCTCTGGGGTGTGCATTATTCCCTTCATGTGTCAGGTATTTTTTATGTCGTTACGCATCTGCATTCTGGAAACCGACATCCTGCGTCCGGAACTGGTCGATCAATATCAGGGTTACGGGCAGATGTTCCAGCGTCTGTTTTCGCAGCAGCCCATTGCTGCCGAATTCACTGTGTACAACGTGATGCAGGGCGATTATCCCAGTGATGACGAGACCTTTGATGCGTACCTGGTCACCGGCAGCAAGGCTGATTCCTTCGGCACCGACCCGTGGATTCAAACCCTCAAGACGTACCTGCTGAACCGCTACGAACGCGGCGACAAACTGCTGGGCGTGTGCTTCGGCCATCAACTGCTGGCGCTGTTGTTGGGCGGCAAGAGCGAGCGGGCGACCCAGGGTTGGGGCGTCGGCACCCACAGCTACAAACTTGCGGCCAAGGCGCCGTGGATGAGCCCGCTGAGGGAGGAGTTGACGCTACTGATCAGCCACCAGGATCAGGTCACCGCGCTGCCGGAAAACGCTACGGTCATCGCCTCGAGCGATTTTTGCCCGTTCGCCGCGTACCACATCAACGATCAAGTGCTGTGCTTCCAGGGGCATCCGGAGTTCATTCACGATTACTCACGGGCGTTGCTGGATATTCGTCAGCAGCATCTGGGCGAAGAGGTTTATCAGAAAGGTATGGCGAGCCTGGAGCATCCTCACCATGGAGCGACTGTTGCGGAGTGGATGATGCGGTTTGTGGCGCACAAGCCTTAGTCGGATGTTTGATCATTCCCACGCTCCGCGTGGGAATGCATCCCGTGACGCTCCGCGTCACACCATACTCACAACCACCCCGACCGCTTGAAACTCGCCCACAAACCGACGCACCCAACGGCAATAAACCCCAACACCCCGAAATACCCATAATGCCAAGTCAACTCTGGCATGTCCTCGAAGTTCATCCCGTAGATCCCGGCCACCGCCGTCGGGAACGCCAGAATCGCCGCCCACGCCGCAAACTTGCGCTGCACCACGCTCTGGCGCGACGCCTCCAGCAACACCCCGACCTCGATGGTCTGGCTGGCAATGTCCGCCAAGGTCGTGAGGTCTTCCATCTGCCGCGTGACATGAATCTGCACATCGCGAAAGTACGGGCGCATATTCTTGTCGATGAACGGAAAGCTCAGATTTTGCAGTTCCTCACCGATCTCTACCATCGGCGCCGCAAACCGGCGCAAGCGCAATACATCGCGACGCAGGCCGTGGAGTTTCTGGATATCGCGTTCGTTCAGGGAACCGCAGAGGACATTGGTCTCCAGCTCATCGATCTCGGCATGAATCGCTTCGCCCATCGGCTGGTAGTTTTCAATCACGAAGTCGAGGATGGCATAGAGTACGAAATCTTCCCCATGCTCCAGCAACAGCGGCCGCGCCTCACAACGCTGTCGGACATAGGCGTAGGACGCTGAATGACCATTGCGTGCGGTAATGATGTAGCCCTTCCCGGCAAAGATATGAGTTTCGATGAACTCCAGTTTGCCTTCATTGCGGATCGGCGAATACGTGACGATAAACAGTGCGTCGCCGAACGTTTCCAGCTTCGGTCGGCTGTGTTTTTCCAGGGCGTCTTCGATAGCCAGTTCATGCAGGTTGAACTGACGTTGCAGGTTGAACAGCTCTTCGGCGTTCGGTTCTTCCAGACCAATCCACACAAAGTGGCCAGGCTTGGCGGCCCAGGCAGCACCTTCGTCGAGGGTGATATTGGTGACTTTCTTACCGGCGCTGTAAACCGCAGCAGCAACGACTCTACCCATGATGGTGATTCACTTCTTATTAGCCGCTTTCTGTAAAGACTGGCGGTGCCAGGCAGGATTCAGCTTAACCTTGTCTGCTGCTTGAGAGTCAGCAAAATCTGTAGAGTTCGCAGGCAAAAGAAAACCCGCACAGGGCGGGTTTCTTCAGGCGGCTTGCAGTTGCCGATCCATCGAGTCGATACACTCGCGCATCTGCTCGCGGCACTGGGCGATCAGCATCGGCATGTCATCCAGACTCAATCCAGCCGTAGGAATCGCCGGCAGCGAACGGATCAGAATCTTCCCACTGCGCCAGCGGTTTAGTCGCATGTGTTTGACGTAACTGCTGACACACACCGGAACGATTGGCACGCCCGCGGCAATCGCCATCTGAAACGCGCCTTTCTTGAATGGCAGCAATTCTTCGCCGAGGTTGCGCGTGCCTTCCGGGAAGACCCAGATCGAGGTGTCTTCATGCTGCAAGGTGCGAGTAGTGGTCAGCATCGACTGGCGTGCCTTGTGCGCATTGCCGCGGTCAATCAACACATTGCCGGCCAGCCAGAACAACTGCCCGAATAACGGCACCCACTTCAGGCTCTTCTTGCCAATGCACACGGTGCGGCGGGGCACCACGTTGCCGAACACAAACAGATCGTAGTTGGACTGGTGGTTAGCAATGATCACGCAGCTGTCAGGCTTATCCATCAACGGCCCGACGTCGGTCTTCACCCGCAAGCGCAAAATGCACATCGCCGGCCACGCATACAGACGCGCGCATAAACGGCTGTTGTCCGGATTAAACGGCCGGCATAGACCGAGGATCACCCCAAGCAGGCCGGCCAGAATAAAGTGCAAGCCCATCAATAACATACGAAACACAAACAGCATTTAAAGGCCCACCGGGACAAAAGGTGGCGCAGTGTACGGATGTGCGCTGTTTTCGGCAATTGCCGCTATGGAAGTGGGAGATAGCCGATGTTTGAGCGCATGTTTCCGACTTATGGGTCAGATGCGGCCTAGAGCGCTTGTAAGGTTTTAAACCGGACACGTAAGAAAAAGCCGACACGACGGTCGGGCTTTTCGGTGCAACGCGTAGGGGCTTAACCCATATGCTCCTGATCCAGGATGATCGCGTTGTCCAGCGTCTCCAACAACGCCTTACGCACTTTCAGTTTGGTGTTTTTGTGAGCGGTCATGTTGAGCTTCTTCAACTGACGAGCCGCCGCCAGCGCTGCGCCTTGCAGCTCTTCGGCCGATACCACCAGATCAAGGAAACCGGCATCCACAGCACTCTGCGGATTGAACATCTCGGCATTGATAACCGCACGATGAAACGCCGATTTGCGCAGACGATCACGCGCCAGCTCGATACCGGCGTGGTGCATGGTCATGCCGATCTGCACTTCGTTCAGACCAATGCTGAACGGGCCGTCGACACCAATGCGGTAGTCCGCCGACAACAGAATAAACGCACCCTTGGCCACCGCATGTCCAGGGCAGGCCACAACCACCGGGAACGGGTGCGACAGCAGGCGACGAGCCAGGGTCGAACCGGCAGCCACCAGTGCAATCGCCTCTTTAGGGCCGGCTGTCATCACCTTCAAGTCATAACCACCCGAAAAAATGCCCGGCTGGCTGGTAATGATCACCACCGCCCGATCCGCTACTGCCCGATCCAGCGCAGCGTTAAACGCAACAATCACATCCGGCGAGATGGCATTGACCTTGCCATTGCTCAAGGTCAGGGTCGCGATACCGTCTTCGAGATGGTAGGAAATCAACTCACTCATGACGCCAATCCTTCTAATAAAGTAGGGCAGACGTTACCCACCGCCGTAGGCCAGGTAAAGCGCCGTGACTGACCACCCGGTCACCCTTTTCCCCGCCCGGCAAGCGTTGCCGGCCACGCCAGCCGCGCATTCCCCTCTATATAGAAGAGGGCGCGAAGCCGGAGATTGGCGGGTTTGCCATGGCACGGCACCCACCGGAACAACTAAATCGCTAACCGCATGAAAATTCTGCAAAAAAAGTTTGCCATCAGAAAAGCTTTCGACTACATTAGCGCGCCTCGACAGACAGAACATGTTTGAAGAGATACGGTGAAGTGTCCGAGTGGCTTAAGGAGCACGCCTGGAAAGTGTGTATACAGGAAACTGTATCGAGAGTTCGAATCTCTCCTTCACCGCCAAATTCGATATACACAAAACCCCTGATTTCGAGAGAAGTCAGGGGTTTTGTGGTTTCTGGTGTCCGGATTTTTCAATCATGGCTGCCACTTTTTCAAACCGCCCCCAACGCTGTGTTTCAGGCGTGTTCCGCCCCCTGTTAGACTGGCAACCGCCCTCGGCGGGACTCGATCTCTATACTCAATTCTCGCGCCGCTTTTTCCGTCGGTTCACCCTATCGACGACAGCTCTGAACAAGGACATTTCATGATCACCACCACAACCCACACCATCGAAGGCCGGCAAATCACCGCTTACCTGGACATCGTCAGCGCCGAGTCGGTGCAGGGCGTTAACGTGATTCGCGACTTGTTTGCCGGGATGCGGGATTTTTTCGGCGGACGTTCTCAGACATTGGAGCGGGCATTGAAGGATGCGCGAATTCAGGCCACCGACGAGATCAAGGAGCGGGCGCGGGCGCTTCAGGCGGATGCAGTGGTAGGGCTCGATTATGAGATCAGCATGCCGTCCGGCAAGGGTGGAATGGTAGTGGTGTTTGTGACCGGGACGGCGGTCAAACTGCGGTAAGTGGTGTGAAGAAATCTTGAGGATGCCGCGGTGCCAAGGACGCGCACATTCTGTTTATTCGCCATCCGGTTTTGTAGGAAGCAAGCGCTGGCCATTCGTCGGGCACGTAACAATCTGAATCACAAGTCCGGGAATGACCGACTAGTCTCAAAATCCTGGGTGGTCGATATTTTCCAGGCAAATAGGGCTTGCCGGTATCGACCCGTTGAGAGGAGCGAAGATATGACTGAGCCGTATATCGAAGACGACGGGGCGGAGTTTCCAATCAATAATTGCGTGCAGTGTGGTCAGACGGACTATGTGCCGAGCTTCGGTGAAGACCGTATCAAAATCAACAAAATAAAATCTACAGTACCTCGAACTCGAGGGCCGAAGTCGAAATTCATGCCCAAGCTGGGTGCGCCTTCCAGGAAGTAAACAGTGATTCGTCGAGCCCCGCCATTGAGCGGGGTTTCTTGTTTTTGAAGGGTAGAAAGCGTGGCTTGGCGGCAATGCGGGAAAACGTCCTACAAACTTTACGAGCACCAGGTTTTTTTTCACAAACTTTTCACACCTGCCTACGTAGTCTCAGCTCATCCGTTAGAAAGCAGTACCCTGGCCCGTCTCCCCAGCGGGCTTTTTTTTGCCTGTCATAAAACCTTTTCCATAAATGCTGTCCAACCGTCGCCAATGACGAGGTTGTTCCGTGTTTGTGTCTGGACTTTGCCTCCTCTAAAGCATTCAATCTCCGGCCTTTCGGTTTCCCCCTTTTTTGAGGTTCTCGTTATGCGTTTGACACTGCCTGCTCTGGTTTTGGGCCTTTTGGTTGCTCAAGGTGCGATGGCTGCCGGTGACGGCACTGCCGCGCTCGGTGGTGGTCTGGGTGGCGCACTGGGTAATGTGGTCGGTCAGAAAATGGGCGGCAGCACAGGTGCAGCGATTGGTGCTGGTGTAGCGGGCGCAGCCGGCAGTGCTGTTGCAGCACGCAAAGGCAGCCGCACCAAAGCGGCCATTGGCGGCGGTGTGGGCGCGGCGGGCGGTTCGGTGATCGGTAACAGCCTGGGCGGCAAGACAGGTTCCACCATCGGCGCCGGCCTGGGTGGCGCATTGGGCGGCGGCGTGGGCAGCAATCTGTCCAAAAAGCGCCACTGATCCTAATGATCCGCTGAAAAAGCCCGGCTTGATGCCGGGCTTTTTCGTTTTGGAACGTTTTTCCCGTATGTGGCTCAAATCTCGTACAGTCGGTATCTGGTTTGCTGTCCCCCGGTTCATGATTGGCCGGGTCCAATAACCGCAGATGTCAGGCTGAGGCCTATCCGCGGCACGTTCTTCCCCCGATGCGGAAATTAGAGGTTCATATCATGCGTTTGACATTGTCCACGGTGGTTTTAGGACTTTTGGTCGCTCAGGGTGCAATGGCTGCCGGTGACGGCACCGCTGCAGTGGGCGGTGGTCTTGGCGGCGCGCTGGGTAACGTGGTCGGCGGTCAATTAGGCGGCAGCACGGGAGCAGCAGTGGGCGCTGGCGTCGGTGGTGCGGCAGGGAGCGCGGTCGGTGCGCGCAAGGGCAGTCGAACAGAAGCGGCCGTCGGTGGCGGTATTGGCGCGGCGGGCGGCTCGGTGATCGGCAATAGTTTGGGCGGCTCCACGGGTTCGACTATTGGCGCTGGCTTGGGCGGAGCAGCTGGTGGTGCGGTGGGTAGCAACTTGGGTAATGACAGCGGCAGCTCGCATTCCGGTGGCGGCAAACACAAACACAAGCATAAAAATAAGTACAAGCATCGCTAACTCGATATCGAGTGACATAGAAACCCGGCCCAGCGCCGGGTTTTTCGTTTCTGTCCGTAGGACTCTGGAACGTTTGCCCGTAGGACGCCTCGAACTTCATACACCCCTGAACGTTGCGAGGCATGTCATGACTCCGGAAACCGAAGGCATCGAAGATGAAGGTCCGATCAACGATCCTGGCAACGAAGACCCGGGGTCTCTGATGGACGACGCCACGGTGCCGCTCAACGATGCCGATGACGCAGGCGATGTGGGCAATGTCGAGTACGACGAATACGACGAGGAAGACGACGAGTAACAGGGGTTGCGGTCGGACCGACCGATCGTCCCTCTGATCGAACTGCGTCTATCGTGCGGTCCTCGAAATGTCAGGATCTGCTTTTCAGGTCCATTGAGAGGTGCGTTATGAACGCTGATCCAAAAGAATCCGATATCGACGACGATACCCCCGAATATCCCCTGCCTTCACCCACCGACTCCCTGAGTCGCGATCAGCGCCCGCCCGACGATGACGACACCGGCGTGGAGCAGGTGCCCACCGATACCGATGATGTGAAGCGCGGTGATGTGGAAGCCGACCCCGAAGACCCAGACATTGCCGGTGACGATCTATCGGGAGAACCGAGCTGAAGCCTGCGCAGCGTTCCATCGCCGCTCGTCGATCGTGCGGCACCTTTAAAAAGCGACCGCTGCCAGACATCAGGTAAAGCACTCTTTAAAAGGAGGTGCGCCATGATCAGGTCAAAATTGACGACCCTGACGGTGGTCGGCTTATTGTCGATCAGTTCATCAGCGGCGTTTGCTCAATCTTCTGGCCGCGATGCGCCGGTCGACAAGGGCGGGATGCCACCTTATTCGGAAATGAATGCGGGTACCTCGGATGGAAAAAAGGTGCCGCCACCGGACACCATTGGTGGTGGGGATGGCGGCGATGCCAGCGGGAGTAGCACCAGCCCGGGGAAGGGGAGTGGGTCGATGAGCGATGGAAGTTCGATGGGGAGTGGTTCTGGAAGTGGGTCTGGAGAGTCAGGTGATTTTGAAATTGATGAGAGCGGTGGTGGAGCGGAAAGTGGAGGTAAAACAGGCGGTTAGAGTTTTCTTAGTGCTAATCTGGCCCGGACATGAGCCGGGCTTGATCACATAACGAATCAGATTTTTTCTGATTCAATCCAGCGTCTATAGAAAGATAATTGTTCGTGTGGATCGTTTGTTAGATTATTGTCCTCATAATCAAAGATATAAACTATATTGTTGAGTGATGACGTTTTGCCCAATGTCAATTCATATGCTTTCAAACCAAGAGACATCTGTGATGACATGCTTGAGGGATGTACGTTGATTTTTGATCCCTTGCAGAGGAATTGTATGTTGGGGTTGTCTTCTCGAAGGCGAGCGAAACATTTATAAAAATTACTATCTGAATATT
Source organism: Pseudomonas cucumis (assembly GCF_030687935.1). Lineage (GTDB taxonomy): Bacteria > Pseudomonadota > Gammaproteobacteria > Pseudomonadales > Pseudomonadaceae > Aquipseudomonas > Aquipseudomonas cucumis. The sequence goes on from NZ_CP117454.1 coordinate 1,980,664, forward strand.
TTTTATTAAATCCGCTTTTCATTGTAAAAGTTATAGTTACGCTTTTGTTGTCGCATGTAAGAATGGCGATTTCTTTTGTGCTGTCGATGCTTATGGTTATTTCAACCTTAAATATCATTTTTTTATTATCCTATACGGATTAGGTATGGAATAGCCGAGCTCTCTGCCATCATCAATGATTAGGGTGGCACCAAGTACATCGACATTTTCTATGCGGTTAGCTATCGCTATCTCTTTTTCTGCTCCGAAAAGGTAAGCTTGTCCAAGCTCCTTCTGCAAATCATATCCATCTATTTTTTGAAGAGTATAGAGGTAACCTACTTTTGTGTGATAACCGGTCGCGAAAAGTTTACCAACATCTCGCGAGGGCGTTGTGCTGATGAAATTACTGGGTGGGTTTTCACTATCTATAGAGTGGAGCAATAGATCATTACTTTTCCCTTTGCTGTTAAAACCGTTTTTAAATACATCATTGGGATCTCGTTCATCACCGCGGTATAAGTAATCCTCTTCTTTTTTAGGTGAAGGAGTTGTTGGCTCTCCCTTATCAACCCCCACCCTACCCGCCGGATCCTCATCCCCAAACGACGGCTTCTTACACCCATCCCCTCCAGGACAATCACTCAACCCCAACGGATCAACCCAGCCCACCGGATTGCGCGTGTACTGATAGCCGTTTAACCCGCCCGCCAACTTGCTCGGGTCCGGTGTCAAATATCGCCCGACCTCCGGATTGTAGTAGCGATGCCGGTTGTAATGCAGGCCGGTTTCCGCGTCGAAATACTGCCCTTGAAAGCGCAGCGGTTGATCGAGGACCTGGTGGGTGTCGCGGTTGAGGCGGGTGAGGCGGCCATAGGCGGTGTATCGGGCGGCCCAGATGATGTCGCCGCTGTAGTCGGTGAGTTCTTGCGGTGTGCCGAGGTGGTCGAGTTGGTAGTAGAACGGGCAGGCTTGGCGCGGGCCTTTGCCGTCGAGCATGGCGAGGGGGCGGAAGGTGCCAGGTTCGTAGATGTAGCTGCGATGGTGATCCTGGCTGTGTTCGGCGACGAGGTGGTCGCCTTGCCAGAAAAATTCGGTGGTTTTGCCGTCGACGGATTTGCTGATACGGCGGCCGAAGGCGTCGTAGCGGTAAGTGGCTTGGCTGCCGTTAGGGAGGGTGGCGCCAATCAGCCGGTGCTGGCAGTCGTAGTGGTATTCGGTGACGAGTTTTTGCGCGGTACCGCGACGCTCGCGGGTCAGGTTGCCGAAGGCGTCGTAGTCGTAATGCCGGTCGCCTTGCATCAGCAGGCGATTACCCAGCACCTTCGCAACGCCGGGGTGATCCTGCATCAACAGATTGCCCGCCGGGTCGTGGGCGAAGCTTTCCGGCGGTTGGTCACGGGAATGGCGGACGCGGATCAGGCGGTCGAGGGCGTCGTATTGGTAGCTGCGCTGGCCATGGCGGGTATCGGCGATGTGGTCGAGATTGCCGTTGGCGCTGTAGGCATAGTCGCGACGGTACAGCGGATGTTGAAGTTGGCTGACGGCATGGGCTTTCAGCCGGCCTTGTTCGTCGTAGGCGTATTCGCTGAGCAGCAGGCCCTGTTGGCGGTTTTGTTCGCGACCGAAGGCAAACTGGTGGGTGGTGAGGCGTGTGCCGTTGAGGTCAATGGCCGTCAGCACGCCGCCCTTGGCGTGGTGATAATCGAGTTTGCTGTTGTCCGGCAGGCGCAGGTGGTTGAGTCGGCCGCACGCGTCGTAGCGGTAACGCAAGGTGCCCCAACTTTGGTGCTCGGTGATCAGCCTGTCCTGGGCGTCGTATTCGAATTCCAGCGGATGGTGGTAGCCGTCGTCGACACGGACCAGTCGGCCCAGCGAGTCGTAGCGGTACTTGACCTTGACGCCATCGGGCAGGGTCTTGACCAGCAGACGTCCAGCCGAGTCCCGCTGATAGCCGGTGATCAGCTGTGAGTCGTCATCACCAAACTCGGTTTTCTCCTGCAGGTGGCCGTTGAGGTCATAGCTGTAAGCGGTGCGACGGTCGTCGAAGCCGGTTTCCTGTCGGATCAGGCCGGCGGGCGTGTAGTCCAGCCGATACTTTTCACCGGATTCATTTTCGATTTCCGTCAGCCGTAACTGCGCGTTGTCGTAGCGATAACGCAGTTGCGTGCCATCGGGATTGATCCGGCGGCTGACCAGGTGCAGATCGTCGGCGTATTCGTAGCGGGTGATGCGGCCCAATTCATCGCGTTCGGCGGTGATTTTGCCGTAGGCGTTGTAACTGAAGGTGCGAGTGGCGCCGGTAGGCAGCGTCGTCTGAACCAGTCGGCCGACGGTATCCCATTGGTACTGGGTGAGCGCACCGTGTTCGTCCTGACGAGTCGTCTGCCGGCCTAGCGCGTCGTAGGAAAAGCGCCTCTGACCACCGTCCGGCAAGGTCTCTTCGAGCAACTGCCCCAAGGCATTCCAGACAAACACATGCCGGCTGGTGTCCGGGTAGCGGATCGACAGCAAACGCCCCTGAGCGTCGTAGTGATAGTGGGTGACCTGCCCGTCCGGATCGGTCGCTTCGGTGACGTCCCCCTGAACATTGCGCTGATATTTCCACACCGTTTTGCCGCGATAGCGCGCGTGCAGGAAACCGTTGCGGTATTCGTAGGCTGTCGGCTCGTCTTGCGGCGGAATCAGCGCCACCAGCCGTCCGACTTCGTCGTAGCGGTATTCGGTGACGGCGCCGAGCGGGTCCTGCTCGGCAATCAGTCGACCCTGATCGTCGTAGGCCTTGAGCTGCTCACCGCCGTCCAGCTCAACCCGGCGCACCAGCCGTGCCCGGTCGTCGTGGACGTAAACCTCTTCGCTGCCATCGATGTTCTGGACCGTAACGCTACCTTGCTCATCCCAGACATAGCGCGCTTCCATCTGCGCAAACGACGCCCAATGCCGGACGCAGCGCGCCGCCTTGCCGGACCGTTCCCACTCCCAGAAGAAACTCGCCCCACCGACCAGTTGTCGCTGCAGGATCACGTGTTGATCGTCGTAGTCGTAACGCTCGCTTTCCCCGGCAGCGTTGGTCGCTTCGATCAAGCGTTGGCGAGCGTCGTAGCGATAGAAAACCAGCGTCTGCTCTGTACGCCAGGCTTCGCCCAAAACATCGCAGGAGTGAAACGACTGGTATTCGACGGCAATGAGGTGCCTGCGCTCATAGCACAACAGCAGCGAACGACCGGCGCCGTTATCGAGGCGTTGAATGCGCTCCTGACGGTCGCGGGTGAGGCGCAAGCGGTTGTTGTAGGCGTCGCTGATCGCCGTCAGCCGACCGTTATGAAAGTGGTAAAAACGCGTGTCGTCGCCAGCCTGGGCGAGGATCAGTTCGTCGGGCTCGTCCCCGAGGTAAATTGCCGCCCGCGACAGGCTATTGTGGATCGCCGGGCGCTCGACGCTCGGCAGCGGAAACGTCGTGCGACGGTTTTCATGGTCGACCCAGACGACCTGTTCATCGTCCAGCTCTAGCCGCTGCGCCAGCGAATGGCTCCAACCCCAGCCCAGCCCGCAATCGATTTCCACCGCGCTGGTTCGGTACAACCGGGTGAAGGCAAACGGCAGCAGCCCATCCAGTGAGCCGTCGGTGAGGGTCAGCAGTTCTTCACCGGTGACCATCGACACGGGGCAGCCATTTTTGCAGGTGGACGGCGCGCAAGTAGCGCTGTCGCCGTTAGGGTTTTTCGCCTGATCCGGGACGTCGTCGTGAGGTTCATGACGGCCGAGCCGGGTCATGGCTTCGGACTTGTCACGAGCAATGGCGACCGGATTGTTCACCTGTACGGCAGGAGAGTCGCCAGCACGGATCTGTAACGGAACCGTCGGTGCCGGTTTCAGTGGTGCATTCCGCGCGCTGACCACGAGCGGTTTGAGCACGCCAGCGTGGGTTGTCAGGTCAGATCTGGCCGTCAGTTCGGCCAACCGTAAACTGGCCGCCGCCAACCATTGCCGAGCCCGCTTGGACTTGACCTTGTCCAGGACTTTGGCGCTCATGCCGAGTTTCAGGCCCGTAGGGCCGGTGAGGCGCACCAGCAGGAAATTGATCAACAGTTCTGTACGAATTTGCGCCAGGACTTCGGCGATGTACTGCGGCGGCAGCATCCTCAGCCAACTGGTAAAGGCCGCGAGATGGATGAACATCAACGGCTCATCGCTCAACATCAGCAACACATTGGCGATGACTTCAGCCGAGGCATTCAGCAACGTCTCAAGCTCGCCTTGGTTCAGGTACTCAAGGAGTTTTTCGCTGTTGGTTTGCAGGTCTGCCAGCAGGGCGTAGACCTGCTTCACGTCATCCCACAAACCGTGCAGCGAACGCTCGAAGCCGCGCCAGTCAGCCTGTTGCAACATGCCGTAGCGCTGGGTGAACCCTGCCTCGGAAAACCCTGCCCACAAGGGCTGGAATTCGCTCGACCATTCATTGCGCAACCAGCCTTCGAGCTCGCCGATCACGTCTTGATAGGAGGCATAGAGCGCTTTGACGTGATGAGCGGAAACATCGGGAAAGAAAGTGATGCGATAGCGCTGACCACGCCAGCATTCGGGGATTTCGAGGATGCCGCTGGGGCCGATGGTTTTGTGGACGGGCTCACCGAACGCCAGTTCGCCATTACGCCGCGAGATAACCGGTTCGAGCATCACCGGCGTATTGCCGATCGGCACGAAACGCGCGGCCTCAAACAGGTGCACCAGCGTCAACGGACCGCTGGCGGGGCACATGGCGAGCGTCGAACTGACAGGGGCGTTGGAGTCCTTCGGTGCGCTGAGCCGGACTTCGTTGCCGACCTTGAACACCTGCTCGACGTTCAGTGCCCCACCGGCCCAGAAGTTTTCCGCCCAGGCTTCGTAGTCGTTGAGGCAGAGTCGAAAATCACCGAGTAACGCTTCGACATCAGGCTGCTCGGGGTTCATGGCGGCGACCACCAGCAGGCCGATGGCATTGTTCAAGGCCAGGACCTTGTCAGGTTCGAACATTCGCAGTCCCTCGCGCTGATTAATCTGGAGCGCAAGACTTTGCGGGGGATCAACGAGGAAAGAAGTCGGGAAAGGAGGTGTTTGGTGTAGGGGAAATCGCTAAATCATCGCGGGCGTCTCGACACCGTTTTTTGTATCCGCCAGGCATTGCCCGTTGCTCTCTGCCAACTGCGCTCGCTATGCTGCTGAACCCTTTAATCCATCACGGACCCGGTCGTGCCTGCGCCGCTCCTGGGATGTCATGAGAAAACGGATCAGATGCGATGAATGCACCCCTGGATGAGTTCGGCCCGATCAAGGCCGTGATTTTCGACATGGACGGCTTGTTGCTGGACACCGAGGGCATTTACACCGAGGTCACGTCCATCATTGCCGGGCGTTATGGCCGGACCTTCGACTGGAGCGTCAAACAGAACATCATCGGTCGAGGCGCGGGTGATCTGGCGCGCTATGTGGTCGAGGCGCTGGACCTGCCGATTACAGCCGAAGAGTTTCTGGTGATCCGCGAACCGCTGATGCGCGAGCGTTTTCCGACGGCACTGGCGATGCCTGGCGCAGAGGAGCTGGTTCGGCACTTGAAGGCCAACAACATTCCTATTGCGGTGGGCACCAGTTCTTCACGTCAGTCGTTCGGCCAGAAAACCACCTTGCACCGCGACTGGTTCGCGCTGTTCGACTTCATCGTCACTGCGGATGACCCGGAAGTGGGCGCGGCCAAACCGGCGCCGGATATCTTCCTGACGGCGGCGCGGCGCCTGGGTGTCGCGCCTGAGGATTGCCTGGTGTTCGAAGATTCACCGTTCGGCGTCACCGCAGCGAAAGCGGCGGGGATGACGGCGATTGCGATTCCGGATGCGGCGATGGCCGACGAAAAGTACGCACACGCCGATGGCATTCTTCGTACGTTGAAGGCGTTCAAGCCCAGCGCATGTGGCTTGCCGGCACTTGAGTGGGCCTGACCTCTGGAGAATGACGGGCATAAAAAAACGCCGGCAACCTGTTGCCGGCGTTTTTGTTTCAATCGAACTGTGTATCAGGCGCCGAAACCACCGTCGATGGTCAGGCTGGCACCGGTGATGTAGCCGGCTTCGGGACCAACAAGATAAGCGACGAAGCTGGCGATTTCTTCCACTTTACCGTAACGACCTACAGCCATCAGCGGGATCAGGCTTTCAGCAAAGTCGCCGCTGGCGGGGTTCATGTCGGTGTCGACCGGGCCCGGTTGCACGTTGTTGATGGTGATACCCCGTGGACCGAGGTCGCGAGCCAGGCCTTTGGTCAGGCCGACCAGCGCCGATTTGCTCATGGCGTACGGGCCACCACCGGCGAAGGGCATGCGCTCGGCATTGGTGCTGCCGATGTTGATGATGCGACCGCCTTCGGTCATATGTTTGGCCGCTTCCTGTGTGGCAATGAACACACTGCGCACGTTGATGGCCAGGGTCTGATCGAAGTCTTCAAGTTTGAAGTCTTCCAGCGGTGCAACGGCCAGAACGCCTGCGTTGTTGACCAGGATGTCCAGGCGACCGAAGGCTTCGACGGTGGCATTAACGGCATTGCGAATGGCGACGGCATCGGCGCTGTCGGCCTTGATGGCCAAGGCTTTGCCGCCTGCGCGGGTGATGCTGTTTTGCAGTTCTTCGGCTTTGACGGTAGAGCTGACGTAAGTGAAGGCGACGATAGCGCCTTCTGCGGCCAGCCGTTTGACGATGGCAGCACCGATGCCGCGTGAACCGCCTTGAATCAGAGCTACTTTACCGCTGAGGTGTTGAGTGGTCATGTCGATCTCCATAAATTCAAGGCGGGCTGCCTTGTTGTCGGAGTTGAGTATCGGCCTCGTATTACCCTGCGGGTAGACCGCCGTTGCTATAGTCTGTGTAAACCAAAAGTTTATAGTGGCGCTTATGGAAACCTTCAGCAGTATCGAATGCTTCGTGCGTAGCGCCGAGGTCGGCAGCTTCGCCGAAGCTGCGCGGCGCTTGAGTCTGACGCCGGCGGCAGTAGGCAAAAGCGTCGCGAAGCTGGAGGCGCGACTGGGTGTGCGGTTGTTCCAGCGCAGTACACGCAGCCTGACGCTGACTGAGGCCGGCCAATTGTTTCTCGGCGAAGTCAGCGCCAGCCTGCACACAATTCAGAACGCCGTGGCCAACCTGGCCAGCGCCGAAGGGCGCCCGGCGGGAACGCTCAAGGTCAGCATGGGCACAGTGTTCGGGCGCTTGTACATTGTGCCGTTGCTGGGCGAGTTTCTGCAGCGCTTTCCGGCGATCAACCCGGACTGGCATTTCGATAACCGCCAGGTCGACCTGATCGCCCAGGGTTTCGATGCGGCAATTGGTGGCGGATTCGAACTGCCTCAGGGCGTGGTAGCGCGCAAGCTGACGCCTGCCCATCGGGTATTGGTGGCTTCAACCGAGTACCTGGCGAAGCACGAGGCGATCGTCGAGCCCGATGACCTCAAACTCCACGATGGCATCTTGATACGCTCGCCGCAGACGGGGCGCGTGCGTTCCTGGCAGTTGACCAGTCGCGCCCGGCAACACAGCCCGCTGACGCTCAAGGCGCGGATGACCATGAGCGATTCGGAAGCCGCTTGTGCCACGGCGGCCCAGGGTTTGGGCATCGCGTTGGTCAGCATGCCGTTCGCCGTCGGCTATCTGGATGCGGGGACGTTGCAGCGGGTGTTGCCTGACTGGTACGTCGACGACGGCAACATCTCCATCTATTACGCCGAACACAAACTGCTGCCGGGCAAGACCCGGGCATTTGTCGATTTCATCATTGAGCAGTTTGCGGAGCAGGGGTTGGGACAGCGGTTCAGTGCGCTTTGAACCTGGCTGAGACCGAGGTGCAGCGTTCGCGGGCAAGCCATATTCCCACAGGGTTTTGAGTCGTATCGTAATGATGTGAACGAGACAAAACCTGTGGGAGCGTGGCTTGGACTGTGATTTTTTAAGCTTTGGATTTGCTGATGATGTTTCCGGCATGCAGCCCGCATTCTTTCTGCGTGGCTTCTTCCCACCACCAACGACCTTCGCGCTCATGCTGGTTCGGCAATACCGGGCGGGTGCAAGGCTCGCAGCCGATGCTGATGAAGCCGCGCTCATGCAGGCTGTTGTACGGCAGCTCCAGCATGCGGATGTAGCCCCAGATCTCTTCGCTGGTCATTTGCGCCAGCGGATTGAATTTGTACAGAGTGCGTTCCGGGGTGGAGAACGCGGTATCGATTTCCAGCACCGCGACCGCACTGCGGGTGCCCGGGCTCTGGTCCCGACGCTGGCCGGTGGCCCACGCCGTCACGCCGGACAGTTTGCGACGCAGCGGCTCGATCTTGCGGATGCCGCAGCACTCACCATGGCCGTCCTTGTAGAAGCTGAACAGGCCTTTTTCCTTCACGAAAGGTTCGAGTTTGGTGTAGTCCGGCGATACCACTTCGATATCGATCTTGTAGTGCTCGCGCACCTGTTCGATGAAGCGATAGGTCTCGGGGTGCAAGCGGCCGGTGTCGAGGCTGAACACTTTGACGTTCTTGTTCAGCTTCCAGGCCATGTCCACCAGCACCACATCCTCGGCGCCGCTGAAAGATATCCACAGGTCATCACCGAACTCGGCGAACGCGAGTTTCAGGATGTCCTGAGCGGATTTGTTGGCATAGGTCGTGGCGAGTTCCACGACATCGAACGATGGGCTCATCAGGGCGGCTTCCTACAGGTCGGTGGCGCTGGGCGCTCTATATGCGCCGATGGTAACAAAATCCTGCAGCAGCTGGTGCACCCTCTGCGTTGCACAGAGGAGGGCGAGTCGCTAGAGTTCGGCAGTCCTTTTGCTCGCTCGACTCAATAAACAGTACAAAATGGGAGTGTCTTGTGGAAATTGCCTGTCTGGATCTTGAAGGTGTGCTGGTCCCGGAAATCTGGATCGCCTTTGCCGAAAAAACCGGGATCGACTCCCTCAGGGCCACCACTCGGGACATTCCCGACTACGACGTGTTGATGAAGCAGCGGTTGCGGATTCTCGACGAGCACGGCTTGAAGCTTTCCGATATCCAGGAAGTGATCGCCACGCTCAAGCCTCTGGAAGGCGCCAGCGAATTCGTCGACTGGCTGCGTGAGCGCTTTCAGGTGGTGATTCTGTCGGACACCTTTTACGAATTCTCCCAGCCGCTGATGCGTCAACTGGGCTTCCCGACCTTGCTTTGCCATCGTCTGATTACCGACGATGCCGGTCGGGTCACGGGCTATCAGTTGCGTCAGAAAGATCCCAAGCGTCAGTCGGTGTTGGCGTTCAAGAGCCTCTACTACCGGGTGATCGCGGCGGGTGACTCCTACAATGACACGACGATGCTGGGCGAGGCCGATGCCGGGATTCTGTTCCACGCGCCGGACAATGTGATTCGCGAGTTTCCACAATTCCCGGCGGTGCACAGCTTTGCGGAGTTGAAGCAAGAGTTCATCAAGGCTTCCAATAGGGCTTTGAGTCTGTAATTGCCGTCGCTGATCGTTCCCACGCTCTGCGTGGGAATGCAGCCCGGGACGCTCCGCGTCCCAAAGCGGACGCAGAGCGTCCATTGAGGCATTCCCAGGCGGAGCGCGGGAACGATCATAGTGTCGGGTTACAGGTTTTGAAGGGTATCGAGCAGCACCTTCACCTTGGTTATCGATTCCTGATATTCCGCCTGCCAGCCCGAATCCGCGACGATCCCGCCGCCGCCCCAGCAGCACACTTGTCCATCCTTGACCAGCAAACTGCGGATGGCGATGGAGCTGTCCATCTCGCCGCGTACGTCCAGATACAGCAATGAACCGCAATACAACCCACGACGGGTCGGTTCCAGTTCATCGATGATCTGCATGGCCCGAATCTTCGGCGCCCCGGTAATCGAGCCGCCAGGGAAGCTGCCGGCGATCAGATCCAGCGCATCCTTGTCATCCGCCAGCTCGCCGGTAACGCTGCTTACCAGGTGATGCACGTTCGGATAGCTTTCCAGGCTGAACAACTCCGGCACCCGCACCGAGCCGATGCGGCAGGTACGGCCGAGGTCGTTGCGCAGCAAATCGACGATCATCAGGTTTTCCGCGCGGTCCTTGGGGCTGGCCAGCAGTTCGGCGGCGTTCGCCGCATCTTCAGCGGCGGTCAGACCGCGGGGGCGGGTGCCTTTGATCGGGCGGGTTTCGACGTGGCGCTCGCTGACTTTGACGAAACGCTCCGGCGACAGGCTCAGCACGGCGTCGCCGTCGGGCAGGCTCTGGAAACCGGAAAACGGTGTCGGGCACGCCGCCCGCAGCGCGCAGTACGCCGCCCACGGATCACCTTGGCATTGCGCGCGAAAGCGCTGGGCGAAGTTGACCTGATAGCAGTCGCCGGCCTGGATGTACTGCTGAATGCGTTCGAAGGCTTGTCGATAGTCGTCAGCGCTCAGGTCGGCACTCATCGGGCTGTCGAGTTTGAAAGGCTCGATCTTCTGAGGTGCAGGCAGCGTGAACAGTTCGATCAGCCGCTGTCGTTCGCTGTCGATCAACGCCGGGTGGAACACCAGTTGGCTGGTGGCGAGGTGGTGATCGCTGATCAGGGCCCAGTCGTACAGCCCGAAACGTGCGTCCGGCAATTGCAAATCGTCTCGCGCCTGGCTCGGCAGGTTTTCCAGATGCCGGCCGAAGTCATAGCTCAGATAACCGATCAGGCCACCGGCGAAAGGCAGGTCGAAAGGAACACTGGCTTCGCCAAGTCGCGTCAGAGTGTCGCGAAGACGTTGCAGGAAATGGCTGCCGCTTTCATCCGGTAACACGGCCAGTTGCTCCAGCGGCCAGGCGCTGAGCAGGTCATAACGCCCACGCTCGGCGCTCGGCCGGCCGCTGTCGAGCAGCACGGCGCCGGGGGCATGACGAATCGCCGCGAAGTACTCGGCGGGGTTGGCACGATAGGGCAGCGGGTGTACGGAACAGGTCAACATGGGCGGGGCAGATCAGCCATCGAGGCGGGGGAGCGATTGTAGTCCTCTGCAGGATTCGCTCCTAGAGGGGATGTCGGGGATTGAACTGTTGGTGCCAGGGTTGAAAGATTGGGTGGCTGTTAGTCAGCCTTCGCGGGCAAGCCTTGCACCTACAGGTACAGCGGCGTCCTTGTAGGAGCGAGGCTTGCCCGCGAATGTCGCACCTCGGTCTTGATCAACCCTCAACCGCAGGAATATGCCCAAACATTTCCTGAACGAACTCCACGCGTTCCTGCACCGTTTCGGTTATCCCGCGGGCCTTCAATTCTTCCAGTCGCGCTTCGACCGCGTGGGTACGTAGCGTCAACCCGCAATCGTTGGCGATCTGAATGTTCAAACCGGGCCGGGCGTTAAGCTCAAGAATCAACGGCCCTTTCTCCTGGTCGAGCACCATGTCGACACCGATGTAACCCAGCCCGCACAGCTCATAGCAGCCGGCAGCGAGCTTCATGAAACCGTCCCAGTAGGGCAGTTGCACGCCGTCCACTGCGTTGGTGGTGTCCGGGTGTTTGGTGATGATGTTGTTCAGCCAGGTGCCGCGCAACGTCAGCCCGGTCGCCAGATCGACACCAACACCAATGGCGCCTTGGTGCAGGTTGGCCTTACCGCCGGACTGGCGAGTCGGCAAGCGCAACATGGCCATCACCGGATAGCCCATCAGCACGATGATGCGAATGTCCGGCACGCCTTCATAGCTGATGCTTTTGAAGATCTGGTCCGGGGTCACGCGGTATTCGATCAGTGCGCGGTCACGGTGACCGCCGAGCGAGTACAGGCCGGTCAGGATGCTGGAAATCTGGTGCTCGATTTCCTCGTGACTGATGATCTTGCCCGACACCGTGCGATAGCGGCCCTCGAAGCGGTCGGCGATCACCAGAATGCCGTCACCGCCGGCGCCCTGAGCCGGTTTGACCACGAAATCGTTACGCCCGCCGATGATGTCGCCGAGGTTGTCGATTTCCTTCTCGGTGGAGATCACCCCGTACAGCTCCGGCACGTGAATGCCGGCGGCGATGGCGCGCTCCTTGGTGATGATCTTGTCATCGACGATCGGGTACAGGCTGCGCTTGTTGTACTTGAGCACGTAGTCTGCGTTGCGCCGATTGATCCCCATGATGCCCCGGGCCTCCAGGGCTTTCCAGGTCTTCCAGAGACCGAACATCAGGCGTCAGCCTTCTTGAGGAAGGCCTTGAAGCGCACCAGTTCGGTCAGGCGGTAACCGCGATAGCGACCCATGGCCAGCATGAAGCCCACCAGAATCAGCAGAATCGCCGGGAAGGTGAACACGAAGTACACCAGCTCAGGCACGCTCATGATCAGGTGAGCCAAAGAGGCGGCGAACAGCGTGCCGATCGCCACTTTCATGGCATGGCCGCCACCACGCTCTTCCCAGGTGATCGACAGGCGTTCAATGGTCATGGTCAGAATCACCATCGGGAACAGCGCCACCGACAGCCCGCGTTCCAGGCCAAGTTTGTGACTGAACAGACTGATAGCCGCGATCAGCACCACCACGAAGGTCAGCACCACCGACAGCCTCGGCAGCATTTGCAGTTTCAAGTGTTCAAGGTAGGAGCGCAGCGACAGCCCCAACGTTGTGATGATTGTAAATAGCACGATGCCGAAACCGAGCTGGGTTTCCCGGAAGGCGAGGGCGATCAGCACTGGTGTAAAGGTGCCGAGTGTCTGAATGCCGATCAGGTTGCGCAGAATCAGGATCACCAGCACGCCGATCGGGATCATCACCATGATCATGAAGGTCTGCTGGGTTTGCAGCGGCAAGCCGTACAACGAGTATTCGAGGAAGTTGGCGTCGGAGTTTTCGTCGGTCAGCTTGGCCAGGCGAATGGCGTTCATTTCGCTGTTATTCAGGCTGAAAGTGACGTTGGCTTTTTTGCCGCCATCGACGGTGATCAGGTTTTCGTCGCCGGTCCACCACTGCAAGCGGTCGGTGGGCAGGCCCTGTTCGCCGGTTTCCGGGTTGAAGTACAGCCAGTCGGTGCCGTTGAAGCTGCGCAACCAGAGTTCAGGCATTTGTGGCTGATCGGCCACCAGGCGAATGGTGTGGACCTTTTCGATCGGCACGTGGGCGATGGACAGTACCAATTCAACGATTTTGGCTTTGTTCGCGGTGGACGGATCGCCGCCCAGCAGCAGTTTCACGTTGTCGTCGTTGAGGTTGTTAACGCGCTTGATGGCTTCGCCGATGAAGGTTTCGACGTCGGCCGAGTGCTGGCGGATCGGCGCGAGCAGGGCTTCGGCGGCGACTTTTTCCGGGCCTTCGACGGCGATGCTGTCGCGGAAGGTCGGGCCTTTGACCTTGGGTTTTTCGCCGCTGTAGCGCTTGGTCAGCACCAGTCGGTAATAAAGGGTCTGGTTGCCCTTGGCCCGACGCGCTGACCAGGTGACCTTGCGGTTGCCGTCGACACGGTTCACCGCCACGCCGTAATTATTGGAAATGAAACTCTCGTTGAGGCTCACGTAGTCGCGGCTCAGCGGCGGCACGAACATCTGGATCTTGATCGGATCCTTGGCGTTGGCGACGAACTCGACCTTGGCGTCGATGTTCCACAAGTCGTCGGTAGCGTCTTCGGTCACCGGAATTCCGAGCACGAAAATCTGATAGGCCGTAACTGAAATGCCCAGCACCACCAGGATGGCGATCAGCAGTTTCAGATGGAGGGTAAGAGAGCGCATTGGAATTACTCTGCGGTATGTGCGTCGGTGGCGCAGGCGGGTTTGCCAGCAGCGTATTTAAGACTGGGGTCGACCAGCGCATCGAAGCGTTTGAGTGCTTCGGAGCCGATCAGGAGCGGGTATTGGAAGGCACTGCGGTCGGTCAAGTTCACTTCGATGCTGCGTAAAGCCGAACCCATGCAGATATCCAGCTCGATGACCGGACGGGCGGTGTACTTCTTGCCTTCTTCCGGGTCGTAGTCACCGGCCCGGCGCTTGATCTTGCTGACACGGGCCAGCGGTCGTTCGATCGGGTGCGAATGCGCGGCGTCGATAGCCAGATAGAAGCGCACCCAGGATTCGCCATTGCGTTTGAAACGTTTGATGTCGCGGGCACTCAGCGAAGCGGTTTTCGCTCCGGTGTCGAGTTTGGCGGCGACTTCCAGATTGATGCCATCCAGCGAAGCGTACTCATTGAGGCCGTACACAGTCTTTTCCCCTGCCGCGGCGAAACCTGGCAGGCCAAAAAGACAAAGGAATGTGGTGAAGAGCTTGAGTCTCATAAATCCTGGTGCGCAGCGGTCCGTTCTTCAATTCAAGGCCCTGGCATTGCTGCACAAGCTCCCTCGTATGCCTATCCGCTTTTTATGACAGGCAATGCAGATGACAAGCAAATGCGGGCGGCATTCTAGCACGGTGGGTTTATGGCGCCAGCGTTGGCCGACGGCTATAACTTGAGGTGTTGCTTCCTTATGGTGCAGCGGGTTATTAGACGATTGTCGACAATATCGATTTATCCTTTGACGTAATCAGCCATATTCGCTAGTTTTTGCGGCATTGGTTTTCAAGGTGTCGACAATATGCTGGATCAACTCGATCCCCCGGTCACAGTTCAGGACGACTCGGAAACACTTTCCGAAAACGTCTTCCGACGTATTCAGGCGGCCATCGTCAAGGGCGAGATCGCCCCGGGCAGCAAGATCTCCGAGCCAGAGCTGGCGCGCACCTACGGCATTAGCCGCGGGCCGCTGCGTGAGGCCATTCACCGTCTGGAAGGCCAGCGCCTGCTGGTTCGCGTGCCGCACGTCGGGGCGCGGGTGGTGTCGCTGAGCCACGCTGAACTGCTGGAGCTCTACGAGATTCGCGAATCCCTGGAAGGCATGGCGTGCCGTCTGGCGGCTGAACGCATGACCGTTGAAGAAATCGACGAACTGCGCCGGGTGCTCGAAACCCACGAACGCGATGAGGCGTTTCAGGCGGGTAGAGGCTACTACCAGCAGGAAGGCGATTTTGACTTTCATTACCGGATCATCCAGGGCAGCGGCAACCGCACCCTGACCCAGATGCTGTGCGGTGAGCTCTATCAGCTGGTGCGCATGTACCGAATACAGTTTTCCACCACGCCCAATCGGCCGCGCCAGGCGTTTGCCGAACACCACCGAATTCTCGATGCCATCGCCGACCGTGACGGTGAACTGGCCGAGTTGTTGATGCGCCGTCACATCGGCGCCTCCAAACGCAATATCGCCCGTCATTATCAGGACGGCGCTAACCCGACAGCCACTGAACGAGGTGAGTCATGAGTTCCAACAAGAGCACTCCAGGCCAGCGTTTCCGCGATGCGGTCGCCAGCGAACATCCGCTGCAAGTGGTTGGCGCGATCAACGCCAACCACGCACTGCTGGCCAAGCGCGCCGGTTTCAAGGCTATCTACCTGTCGGGTGGCGGGGTAGCTGCCGGCTCCCTCGGCGTGCCGGACCTGGGGATTACCGGCCTGGATGACGTGCTGACCGATGTTCGCCGTATCACTGACGTCTGCGACTTGCCCCTGTTGGTGGACGTGGACACCGGTTTCGGTTCCTCGGCGTTCAACGTCGCCCGTACCGTGAAGTCGATGATCAAGTTCGGCGCGGCGGCGATTCACATCGAAGACCAGGTCGGCGCCAAGCGCTGCGGTCACCGTCCTAATAAAGAGATCGTCTCGCAGCAGGAAATGGTCGACCGCATCAAAGCGGCCGTCGATGCCCGCACCGATGACAGCTTCGTGATCATGGCTCGCACCGACGCCCTGGCGGTGGAAGGTCTTGAGTCTGCTCTGGATCGCGCAGCGGCATGCATCGAAGCTGGCGCCGACATGGTGTTCCCGGAAGCGATCACCGAGCTTGAGATGTACAAGCTGTTCGCCAGCCGCGTGAAAGCGCCGATCCTGGCCAACATCACCGAATTCGGCGCGACGCCGCTGTACACCACCGAGCAGCTTGCGGCCGCTGACGTGTCGCTGGTGCTGTACCCGCTGTCGGCATTCCGCGCGATGAACAAGGCTGCGGAAAACGTCTACACCGCGATCCGCCGCGACGGCACGCAACAGAACGTCATCGACACCATGCAGACGCGCATGGAGCTTTACGATCGCATCGATTACCACACCTTCGAGCAGAAGCTCGATGCGTTGTTTGCTGCAAAGAAGTAATGGAAACCCTGTAGCAGCTGCCGAGCCCGCGAGGCTGCGTTCGAGACCGAAGGGCTCGCCAAGCCAGGCGACTCGGTCGTTCAGATACATCGCGCATGCAGGGTTTACGACTGCTGCGCAGCCGAACGCAGCCTCGCAGGCTCGGCAGCTGCTACGAAAAAAGATAACCGTGCAGATTCCCTGACAAATTCAAGAAAACTGGAGACAGCAATGGCCGAAGCAAAAGTACTCAGTGGCGCCGGGCTCCGTGGCCAGGTTGCCGGGCAAACCGCACTGTCCACCGTGGGCCTGTCGGGCGCAGGCCTGACCTATCGCGGCTATGACGTTCGCGACCTGGCGGCTGACGCACAATTTGAAGAAGTGGCTTACCTGCTGCTGTATGGCGAACTGCCGACCAAGGCACAACTCGCTGCCTATACCCAGAAACTGAGCAAGCTGCGTGACCTGCCGCAAGCGCTGAAAGAAGTGCTGGAACGCATCCCCGCCGACGCCCATCCGATGGACGTGATGCGCACCGGTTGCTCGTTCCTGGGCAACATCGAACCGGAGAACGACTTCTCCGAGCAACACGACAAAACCGACCGCCTGCTGGCCGCGTTCCCGGCGATCATGTGCTACTGGTATCGCTTCAGCCACGACAGCAAACGCATCAATTGCGTGACCGATGAAGCCTGCATCGGCGGCCATTTCCTGCACCTGTTGCACGACAAGAAGCCGAGCGAATTGCACGTCAAGGTGATGAACGTTTCGCTGATCCTCTACGCGGAACACGAGTTCAACGCCTCGACCTTCACCGCGCGAGTGTGCGCCTCGACCCTGTCGGATCTATATTCCTGCATCACGGCGGCCATTGGCTCCCTGCGCGGCCCGCTGCACGGCGGCGCCAACGAAGCAGCGATGGAAATGATCGAGCGCTTCTCGTCGCCTGAAGAGGCGGTCGAGGGCACCCTCGGCATGCTGGCGCGCAAGGAAAAGATCATGGGCTTCGGTCATGCGATCTATAAAGACAACGATCCGCGCAATGAGGTGATCAAGGGCTGGTCGAAAAAACTCGCCGACGAAGTGGGCGACACGGTGTTGTTCCCGGTTTCCGAAGCCATCGACGCAACCATGTGGGAACAAAAGAGACTGTTCCCGAACGCCGACTTCTACCATGCCTCGACCTACCACTTCATGGGCATTCCGACCAAGTTGTTCACACCGATCTTCGTCTGCTCGCGCCTGACCGGCTGGGCAGCGCACGTGTTCGAGCAGCGTGCCAACAACCGCATCATCCGCCCGAGCGCCGAATATGTCGGCGTCGAACAGCGCAAGTTCGTGCCAATCGAACAACGCTGACCGGGGGAGGGCGCCGATGCCGGTTATTGGGTGCAACGAAAAACCCTGTGGGAGCGGGCTTGCCCGCGATGACGGACTGACATCCAACATTGATGTCGACTGATACACCGCTATCGCGGGCAAGCCCGCTCCCACAGTGGAGTGTGTTTGCTTCAATAGCTGCGCCAGGCGCCCACCCTTTGTAACCACCGTGACCGAGTCCTGACGATGAACACTGAATTCCGCAAACCGCTGCCCGGCAGCCACCTGGATTATTTCGACGTCCGCGCGGCGGTCGATGCCATTGCACCTGGCGCCTACGACACCTTGCCGTACACCTCCCGCGTGCTGGCGGAAAACCTCGTGCGTCGCTGTGACCCGGCCACGCTCACTGAATCCCTGAAGCAATTCATCGAGCGCAAACGCGATCTCGATTTCCCATGGTTCCCGGCCCGCGTGGTGTGCCATGACATTCTTGGCCAGACCGCCCTGGTGGACCTTGCCGGCCTGCGCGACGCCATCGCCCTGCAAGGCGGCGATCCGGCGCAAGTAAACCCGGTGGTGCCGACTCAGTTGATCGTCGACCATTCCCTGGCCGTTGAACGCGGTGGCTTCGATCCCGAGGCGTTCGAGAAAAACCGCGCCATCGAAGACCGTCGCAACGAAGACCGTTTCCACTTCATCAACTGGACCAAAAAAGCCTTCAAGAACGTCGACGTTATCCCGCCCGGTAACGGGATCATGCACCAGATCAATCTGGAGAAAATGTCGCCGGTGATCCAGGTGCGCGACGGTGTGGCTTTCCCCGATACCTGCGTCGGCACCGACAGTCACACGCCGCACGTCGATGCACTGGGCGTGATTGCTATTGGTGTTGGTGGTCTGGAAGCGGAGAGCGTGATGCTCGGGCGCGCATCGTGGATGCGTTTGCCGGAAAGCGTGGGCGTCGAACTTACTGGCAAGCTGCAACCGGGCATCACCGCCACCGACATGGTGCTGGCGCTGACCGAATACCTGCGCAAACAAAAAGTCGTCGGCGCGTGGCTGGAGTTTTTCGGTGAAGGTGCTTCCGCGCTGACCCTGGGCGACCGCGCGACCATTTCCAACATGGCCCCGGAATACGGCGCCACCGCGGCGATGTTCTACATCGACCAGCAGACCATCGACTACCTGAAACTCACCGGCCGTGAAGACGAGCAAGTGCAGTTGGTCGAGAATTACGCCAAGCAAACCGGTCTCTGGGCTGACAGCCTGAAAGGCGCGCAATACGAGCGCGGCCTGACGTTCGACCTGTCCTCGGTGGTGCGCAACATGGCTGGCCCGAGCAACCCGCACGCCCGTGTAGCGGTTTCGGATCTGGCGGCAAAAGGCATCTCCGGGAAGTGGGAAGACGTACCGGGTCAAATGCCGGACGGCGCGGTGATCATCGCCGCCATCACCAGTTGCACCAACACCAGCAACCCGCGCAACGTGATTGCCGCAGGTCTGCTGGCGCGCAACGCCAACAAGCTCGGGCTGACCCGCAAGCCGTGGGTCAAATCCTCGCTGGCGCCGGGTTCGAAAACCGTGGCGCTGTATCTGGATGAAGCCGGCCTGACCAAAGAACTGGAGCAACTCGGCTTCGGCGTCGTGGCCTTCGCCTGCACCACGTGCAACGGCATGTCCGGCGCACTGGACCCGGTGATCCAGCAAGAAATCATTGACCGCGATCTGTACGCCACGGCCGTACTCTCCGGTAATCGTAACTTCGACGGGCGGATTCACCCGTACGCCAAAAACGCGTTCCTGGCTTCGCCGCCATTGGTGGTGGCTTATGCCATCGCCGGGACCATTCGTTTCGACATCGAAAAAGATGTGCTGGGGGTGGTTGATGGCAGGGAAATCCGCCTGAAAGACATCTGGCCGAGCGACGAAGAAATCGACGCGGTGGTCAAGGCCTCGGTGAAACCGGAGCAGTTCCGCCAGGTGTACATCCCGATGTTCGCCATCCACGAAGACACCGGTCCGAAGGTCACGCCGCTGTATGACTGGCGAGAGATGAGCACCTACATCCGCCGTCCGCCGTACTGGGAAGGCGCGCTGGCCGGCGCTCGTCCGCTCAAGGGCATGCGCCCGCTGGCGGTGCTGCCGGACAACATCACCACCGATCACCTGTCGCCTTCCAACGCGATCATGCTCGACAGCGCGGCGGGCGAATACCTGGCGAAAATGGGCCTGCCGGAAGAAGACTTCAACTCCTATGCCACGCATCGCGGTGACCACTTGACCGCGCAGCGCGCAACCTTCGCCAACCCGAAACTGTTCAATGAAATGGTTCAGGAAAACGGCAAGGTCAAGCAGGGTTCCCTGGCGCGGGTCGAGCCGGAAGGCAAAGTGATGCGCATGTGGGAGGCCATCGAAACCTACATGGAACGTAAGCAGCCGCTGATCATCATCGCCGGCGCCGACTATGGTCAGGGTTCGTCCCGTGACTGGGCGGCCAAAGGCGTGCGTCTGGCGGGTGTGGAAGCGATCGCCGCTGAAGGTTTCGAGCGCATTCACCGCACCAACCTGGTGGGCATGGGCGTGTTGCCGCTGGAGTTCCAGCCGGGCACCGACCGTCACACCTTGGCCATCGACGGCAGCGAAACCTACGACGTGATCGGCGACCGTACCCCGCGTGCGACGCTGACGCTGGTGATCAACCGCAAGAACGGCGAACGCGTCGAAGTGCCGGTGACCTGCCGCCTCGACACCGCCGAAGAAGTGTCGATCTACGAGGCCGGCGGCGTGTTGCAGCGTTTCGCTCAGGACTTCCTCGAAGAATCGGCGGTTGCCGTTTAACACGACGAGCCGCGCGGGATTTAAGTCCCGCGCTGGCCGAGAAGGATCAATATGGCTCACGCACCTCAAATTAAAATCCCCGCCACCTACATGCGCGGCGGCACCAGCAAAGGCGTGTTCTTCAGCCTGAAAGACCTGCCCGAAGCGGCACAGATTCCCGGCCCGGCTCGCGATGCATTGTTGCTGCGAGTGATCGGCAGCCCCGACCCGTACGACAAGCAAATCGACGGCATGGGCGGTGCAACGTCCAGCACCAGCAAAACCGTGATCTTGTCGAAAAGCATCAAGGCCGATCACGACGTCGATTACCTGTTCGGTCAGGTCTCCATCGACAAGCCTTTCGTCGACTGGAGTGGCAACTGCGGCAACCTGTCGGCGGCGGTCGGTTCGTTCGCCATCAGCAATGGCTTGGTGGACGCCAGCCGCATTCCGCACAACGGTGTGGCGGTGGTGCGCGTGTGGCAGGCCAACATCGGCAAGACCATCATCGCCCATGTGCCGATCACCAACGGTGAGGTCCAGGAAACCGGCGATTTCGAACTCGACGGCGTGACCTTTCCGGCGGCCGAAGTACAGCTCGAATTCATGGACCCGGCGGCGGAAGAAGAGGGGGGCGGTGGTTCGATGTTCCCCACCGGCAATCTGGTGGATGACCTCGAAGTGCCGGGCGTCGGAACGCTCAAGGCCACCTTGATCAACGCTGGCATTCCAACCATTTTCATCAATGCCGAAGACATCGGCTACACCGGTACCGAATTGCAGGGAGCGATCAACGGCGACCTGAAAGCCCTGGCGATGTTCGAAACCATCCGCGCTTACGGCGCGCTGCGCATGGGGCTGATTGAGCATCTGGACGAAGCGGCCAAGCGTCAGCACACACCGAAAGTGGCGTTCGTCGCCCCACCTGCGGATTACATTGCGTCCAGCGGCAAGGCGATTGCGGCCACCGACATTGACTTGCTGGTGCGTGCGCTGTCCATGGGCAAACTGCACCACGCGATGATGGGCACGGCAGCGGTGGCCATTGGCACGGCGGCGGCGATTTCCGGCACGTTGGTGAACCTGGCGGCGGGCGGCATCGAACGTAATGCTGTGCGCTTCGGTCATCCCTCCGGCACCTTGCGCGTGGGCGCCGAGGCCAGCCAGGTCAACGGGGAATGGACCGTGAACAAAGCCATCATGAGCCGCAGTGCGCGGGTGTTGATGGAAGGTTACGTCCGGGTGCCGGGGGATTGTTTCTAAACCCGACCCTGAACCAATGGGGGAGCGGGCTTGCTCGCGAAGGCGGTGTATCAGAGGGCAGTATTGATTTCGACTGACACTCCCTCTTCGCGAGCAAGCCCGCTCCCCCAGTTAATTGCATTTCAATAACAAGAATGGCGCCACCAACTAAGATTGATCCTGAACCGAGGTCCCATCAGCGAACCACTGACCGAGTGAATCGAACATGAGCGCCAACGTCGACCTGAACAATCGCCCCGACTACGACACGGTCCTGCAGGACATCGCCGACTACGTCCTCAATTTCAAAATCGAATCTACCGAGGCGCTGGATACCGCCCGCAATTGCCTGATGGACACCCTCGGCTGCGGTCTGCTGGCCCTGCGTTTTCCCGAATGCACCAAGCACCTGGGGCCCATCGTCGAAGGCACTGTCGTCCCCTTCGGTGCTCGCGTGCCGGGGACCAGTTACCGTCTCGATCCGGTCAAAGCCGCCTGGGACATCGGTTGCATCGTCCGCTGGCTCGATTACAACGACACCTGGCTCGCCGCCGAATGGGGTCATCCGTCCGATAACCTCGGCGCCATTCTCGCGGTGGCCGACCACCTGTCGCAAAAACGCCTGGCCAATGGCGATGCACCGCTGACCCTTCGCGTGGTGTTGGAAGCCATGATCATGGCCCATGAGATTCAAGGCGTGATTGCACTGGAAAACTCCTTCAACCGCGTTGGCATCGATCACGTCATCCTGGTGAAAGTCGCCTCGACCGCCGTCACCGCCAAGCTCATGGGCGCCAATCGCGAGCAACTGCTGTCGGCGTTGTCCCATGCCTTTGCCGACGGCCAGGCACTGCGTACTTACCGGCATGCGCCAAATGCCGGGTCGCGCAAATCCTGGGCGGCAGGGGACGCGTCCAGCCGTGGCGTGCGTCTGGCGGACATTGCGATGCGCGGGGAAATGGGCATTCCCGGTGTACTGACCGCCAAACAATGGGGGTTCTACGATGTATTGTTCAGCCATACCAACAATGACCTGGCGCTCAAGCCTGAAGACAAACGTGCCTTCAGCTTTTCCCGGCCGTTCGGCAGCTACGTGATGGAAAACGTGCTGTTCAAGATCAGCTTTCCCGCCGAGTTTCACGCGCAAACCGCCTGCGAGGCCGCTGTCACCTTGCATCCATTGGTCAGGAACCGTCTGCACGAAATCGACAGGATCGTCATCACCACCCACGAATCGGCGATCCGCATCATCTCCAAGGTCGGCCCGCTGGCCAACGCTGCGGACCGCGACCACTGCATCCAGTACATGACCGCCGTGCCCCTGGTGTTCGGTAATCTGGTGGCCGAGCAGTACGAAGACGACTTCCACGTCGTGCATCCGATCATCGACGTGCTGCGCGACAAAATGGTCATCGTCGAAGACCCGCGCTTCACCCGCGAATACCTGGAGCCGGACAAACGCTCTATCGCCAATGCGCTGCAGGTGTTCTTCAAGGACGGCTCCAGCACCGAGAACGTGGTGGTGGAATACCCGATCGGCCATCGCCGTCGCCGCGCCGATGGTATTCCGCTGCTGGAAGAGAAGTTCAAGGCCAACCTGGCGACGCGCTTCACGGCTCAGCGCAGTGCCGAGATCTTTGCGTTGTGCAAGGACCAGGCTGCGCTTGAAGCGACCCCGGTGAACCGGTTTGTGGATTTATTTGTGATCTAGTCACACCGCGTCATTGTTCAATCGCGGGCAAGCCCGCTCCCACAAGTTCTCCATTGTTTGCAGATTTTGCATTCAACACAGATCCCTGTGGGAGCGGGCTTGCCCGCGATGGCGGTGTAACTGTCGCCGGATATTTACTTGAACCGCCGCTCCACACCTTTCTCTACTAAAATCTTCGCCGAAATCTCTTCCACGGAGAAATGCGTGGAATTGATGTGGGCGATGTTCTCGCGGCGAAACAGATTCTCCACCTCGCGCACTTCGAATTCACACTGCGCGTAGCTCGAATAGCGGCTGTTGGGCTTGCGTTCATTGCGGATCGCGGTGAGGCGGTCCGGGTCGATGGTCAGGCCGAACAGCTTGTGATGATGGGCGCGCAGGGCGGTTGGCAGTTGCAGGCGCTCCATGTCGTCTTCGGTCAGCGGGTAATTGGCCGCGCGGATGCCGAATTGCATGGCCATGTACAAACACGTCGGGGTTTTGCCGCAACGCGACACGCCTACTAGAATCAGATCAGCTTTGTCGTAATAGTGGGTGCGGGCGCCATCGTCGTTGTCGAGGGCAAAGTTCACTGCCTCGATACGCTCCATGTAATTGGAGTTGCCGCCGATGGAGTGGGATTTGCCGACGGTGTAGGAAGAATGCTCGGTCAGTTCCTGTTCCAGCGGGGCCAGGAAGGTCGAGAAAATGTCAATCATGAAACCATTCGACGTTGCGAGAATCTCACGAATGTCCTGATTGACGATGGTGTCGAAAATAATCGGACGAAAACCATCGTTTTCGGCGGCTTTGTTGATTTGTTGTACCATGGCCCGCGCTTTATCCGCGTTGTCGATGTAGGGCCGCGTGATCTTGCTGAAGGTAATGTTTTCGAACTGCGCCAGCAGGCTTTGACCGAGGGTTTCGGCCGTAATGCCCGTGCCATCGGAGATAAAGAAAGCAGATCGTTTCATTTGCACCTTGGGCCTTAAGCTAGTGACGATTCTTGGATATAGTAGGCGCGATTTGTCGGCCGCCAGTGGCCAGCATTCTCACTTATTTTCCAGGTCCAGGCCATACAGCCGGCAAATGCTCCCCCGAGTCGCCGGCTTCTGAGCTTTTCCAACACAGTTAGTGGAGAGATCACCTTGGTAGAGTACGTAGTTTCCCTCGATAAGCTCGGCGTCCATGATGTAGAGCACGTAGGGGGCAAGAACGCATCCCTGGGCGAGATGATCAGTAACCTTGCAGGTGCCGGTGTATCGGTGCCCGGTGGCTTCGCCACGACAGCTCAGGCGTATCGTGATTTCCTGGAACTGAGCGGTCTGAACGACCAGATCCACGCCGCCCTCGGCGCGCTGGATGTCGACGATGTCAACGCCCTGGCCAAAACCGGTGCCCAGATCCGTCAATGGATCATGGAAGCCGAGTTCCCCGAGAAGCTCAACGCCGAGATCCGCACCGCGTTCGCCACGCTGTCGGCCGGCAACCCTGACATGGCCGTTGCCGTGCGCTCTTCCGCTACCGCCGAAGACTTGCCGGACGCTTCCTTCGCCGGTCAGCAGGAAACCTTCCTGAACATCCGTGGCGTCGAAAACGTTATTCGCGCCGCCAAAGAGGTGTTTGCTTCCCTGTTCAACGACCGTGCAATTTCCTACCGCGTCCACCAGGGCTTCGACCACAAGCTGGTTGCCCTGTCGGCCGGCGTGCAGCGCATGGTCCGCTCCGAAACCGGCACCGCCGGCGTGATGTTCACCCTCGATACCGAATCGGGCTTCCGTGACGTGGTGTTCATCACCGGCGCTTACGGCCTGGGTGAAACCGTCGTACAAGGCGCGGTGAACCCGGATGAGTTCTACGTCCACAAAGGCACGCTGGAAGCCGGTCGTCCGGCCATCCTGCGTCGCAACCTGGGCAGCAAAGCCATCAAGATGATTTACGGCGAAGTGGCCACGGCCGGTAAATCGGTCAAGACCATCGACGTGGACAAGGCTGATCGTGCACGTTTCTGCCTGAGCGATGCTGAAGTCAGCGAGCTGGCCAAACAAGCGATGATCATCGAAAAGCACTACAAGTGCCCGATGGACATCGAATGGGCCAAAGACGGTGACGACGGCAAGCTCTACATCGTTCAGGCCCGTCCTGAAACCGTGAAGAGCCGCACTTCGGCCAACGTCATGGAACGTTACCTGCTGAAAGAAACCGGCACCGTGCTGGTGGAAGGTCGCGCCATCGGCCAGCGCATCGGCGCCGGCAAAGTGCGGATCATCAAGGACGTGTCCGAGATGGACAAAGTCCAGCCGGGCGATGTTCTGGTTTCCGACATGACCGACCCGGACTGGGAGCCGGTCATGAAGCGCGCCAGCGCCATCGTCACCAACCGTGGCGGTCGTACCTGCCACGCGGCAATCATCGCTCGCGAGCTGGGCATTCCGGCCGTGGTCGGTTGCGGCAACGCCACTCAGCTGTTGAAAGACGGCCAGGGCGTGACCGTTTCCTGCGCTGAAGGCGACACCGGTTACATCTTCGAAGGCGAATTGGGCTTCGACATCAAGAAAAACTCCGTGGATGCCATGCCGGATCTGCCGTTCAAGATCATGATGAACGTCGGCAACCCGGATCGCGCCTTCGACTTCGCGCAACTGCCGAACGCCGGTGTGGGCCTGGCCCGTCTGGAATTCATCATCAACCGTATGATCGGCGTGCACCCCAAGGCGCTGTTGAACTACGACGGCCTGCCGCCAGAAATCAAGGACAGCGTCGACAAGCGCATTGCCGGTTACAACGACCCGGTCGGCTTCTATGTCGAGAAACTGGTCGAGGGCATCAGCACCCTGGCGGCAGCGTTCTGGCCGAAAAAGGTCATCGTGCGTCTGTCGGACTTCAAGTCCAACGAATACGCGAACCTGATCGGCGGCAAACTCTACGAGCCGGAAGAAGAGAACCCGATGCTGGGCTTCCGTGGCGCTTCGCGTTACATCAGCGAATCGTTCCGCGACTGCTTCGAGCTCGAATGCCGTGCCCTCAAGCGCGTGCGCAACGAGATGGGCCTGACCAACGTTGAAATCATGGTGCCGTTCGTCCGTACCCTGGGCGAAGCGAGCCAGGTCGTTGACCTGCTGGCCGAAAACGGTCTGGCCCGTGGCGAAAACGGTCTGCGCGTGATCATGATGTGCGAACTGCCGTCCAACGCAATCCTGGCTGAAGAGTTCCTCGAGTTCTTCGACGGCTTCTCCATCGGCTCCAACGACCTGACCCAGCTGACACTGGGCCTGGACCGTGACTCCGGGATCATCGCGCACCTGTTCGACGAGCGTAATCCTGCGGTCAAGAAGCTGCTGGCCAATGCTATTCAGGCGTGCAACAAGGCTGGCAAGTACATCGGCATCTGCGGTCAGGGTCCTTCGGATCACCCGGATCTGGCAAAGTGGCTGATGGAGCAGGGCATCGAAAGCGTTTCGCTGAACCCCGATTCCGTACTGGAAACCTGGTTCTTCCTGGCTGAAGGTCAGGCTTCGGTCTGATCGGTGAGTGAAGCCCCGGCCCGCTTCGGTGGGCCGGGGTTTTAAGATTCAAGTAGGGCGGGCTCCTCTGGACGCCGCCCTTTTTTGTGCAAGAGCATTATGCAAAGCAGCAGCAACCTATTTCCTGTCGCCCTGATCAGCGCCGAGCGGCGCGGTGATCTGAGCGAAGACGTCTATCGTTTGAAACCCGGTAACAGCCCCGACGGCACCGTCGAACTGGCTGTGACACGCCTGGGCCTGGCCGACGAGCCGGCGGTGCGTGGCGTGCCGGTGATTTTGTTGCACGGCAGTTTTTCCAATCGACGGTTCTGGTTCTCTCCCAAAGGTCTGGGGTTGGGGGCTTATCTGACGCGTCTGGGCTTCGATGTGTGGATTCCGGAAATGCGCGGTCATGGCCTGTCTCAGCGCAACCAGAACTATCGCCAGAACCGCGTCGCCGACTACGCACGTTACGATTTGCCGGCCATTGGCGCGTTCGTGCGCGAGCAAAGCGGCCAGGTTCCACATTGGATCGGTCATTCGCTGGGTGGCATTACGCTGGCGGCGGCGCTGGGTGGGGAATACATCGGCGAGCCTGTCGTGGCTTCTGCTGCGTTTTTCGGTACGCAGGTCAGCCGCACTTACTGGCCGTTGAAGTTTCCTCCGGTGGAGTGGAGCGGGCGCTTCATTCTCAAGCGGTTTGCCCAACTGTCGGGTTCCCGGCTCAAGCGCGGCCCGGAGGACGAGCCAATAGGCCTGGCCTTGGAAAGCATGCGTTGGTACGGGCTGTTCGGGCGTTTTGGCGACGCCGACAAGGATTGGTGGGCGGGTTTGGCCGAGGTTCAATTGCCAGTACTGGCCGTGAGCGCCGCAGGCGATCATCAGGACCCGACCTGGGCCTGCCGCAAGCTGTTCGATCAGGTCGGTTCCGAGCACAAGCAATTCATCACCCTTGGTCGCGAGCAAGGCTTTGGCGATAATTTCGGTCATGTGGAAATGCTGGTCAGCAAGTCTGCGCAGACTGAAGTCTGGCCGTTGGTGGCGCGTTGGCTGGCGGATCAACAGACACCTTTGCTGGGCGGGAAGCCGGATTTGGCCGCGGCCGTTTGAGTCTGATGCTCTAACAAGGGCATTTCGCTCTGAACGGCTTGCGGCTAAGATATGACGCATTAAGCGGTTCTGGTCACTTTTGGTGAACGATTCGATCGGCGCGTTTGCAGCCGTTCAACCTTGGCCCGCCTCTGCGGTCTACTCGATTGTCTTCCTTTTTACAGGAGTTTCTCGATGAACCATTACCTCACGCCTGACCTGTGCGACGCCTACCCGGAGCTGGTACAGGTGCTGGAACCGATGTTCAGCAATTTCGGTGGCCGTGATTCTTTCGGTGGCGAAATCGTGACCATCAAATGTTTCGAAGATAATTCGCTGGTCAAGGAGCAAGTCGCGCTCAAGGGTAACGGTAAAGTGCTGGTGGTAGACGGTGGCGGTTCCCTGCGCCGCGCGCTGTTGGGCGACCTGCTGGCCGAGAAAGCCGCCAATAACGGTTGGGAAGGGCTGGTGATCTACGGCTGCATCCGCGACGTCGACGTCATCGCGCAAACCGATCTGGGGGTTCAGGCCCTGGCCAGTCACCCGATGAAAACCGACCGGCGCGGTGTGGGTGAACTCAATATTGCCGTGACCTTCGCGGGTGTGACCTTCCACCCGGGTCACTATGTTTACGCGGACAACAACGGCGTGATCATTTCGCCAAGCCCGCTGAAGATGCCTGAATAAAGCGCGTTTCATTAAAGGGGTGAGGATGTTCGAGGAAGAAAACGCGCAGTGGGGGCTGGTGCATGCCCTGGTGCTGGACGGTAAAGGCGGTGCGCGTTCGATAGCCCGGACTGAACTCGATGACTTGCAGTTGCAGGCCCATGAAAGCCTGTGGCTGCACTGGGATCGCAGTCATCCGCAAACCCAGACCTGGCTGCGTAAATACAGCGGTCTGAGTGAATTTAGTTGCGACTTGTTGCTGGAAGAGAACACCCGGCCGCGTCTTTTGCCGCTGCCGGACTCCGAGCTGTTGCTGTTTCTGCGCGGAATCAACCTCAATCCAGGTGCCGAGCCGGAAGACATGGTCTCGGTGCGGATTTTCGGTTCGGCCCAGCGGGTGATCTCCCTGCGTCTGCGGCCGTTGCGCGCCACCGATGAGTTGCTGGTGCAACTGGCCGAAGGCAAAGGGCCGAGAACCGCTTCCGAACTGATCCTTTATATGGCGCAATACCTCACTAACAAAGTGCAGGATCTGGTCAGCTGCCTCTCGGAAATCGTCGACGAGGAAGAAGAAAAGCTGGATACCGACGAACGGTATACACCGGAGCATGGGGCCGTTTTGCAGATCCGTCGCAGAGCAGCCGCACTGAAACGTTTTCTGGCTCCGCAGCGGGATATTTTCGGTCAGCTGACGCGGATAAAACTGCCATGGTTCGTTGAAGACGATGGCGATTACTGGAACGAATTGAACAACAGCCTGACCCGTTATCTCGAGGAGCTGGAATTGACCCGGGAGCGCGTGGGGCTGGTCCTGGAGGCCGAAGACCGGCGTCTGAGCGTGCGCATGAACCGCACGATGTACCGCTTCGGGATCATCACCGGGATCTTTTTGCCGATGAGTTTCCTGACCGGTCTTTTGGGCATCAACGTCGGCGGTATTCCGTTCTCCACCAGCCCTTATGGCTTCCTGATCGCCTGCTTGCTGGCAGGCTCGGTAGCGCTGGGGCAGTGGTGGCTATTCCGACGTTTGCGCTGGTTCTGAAGATGAGTCATGTGACCCGACCAAATTTGACCGCGTCTTTCACAGATATCACGAGAGGTGCGTATGCACGATCCGTTTGAACAATCTTTGCGTGACATGCTCAAAGCTTCGCCGTCCAGCCGTGACGACGATGCTTGCTTGGGTCGCGTGCTGAAAACCGCCAACCGCCAGGTCGGTGCCGGCGATCTGTTCAGCCTGCTGGGCCGTTGGCTGCCCGCGCTGATGATCGCGCTGAATAACGGATCGGCCCATGTCGCGCCGGTCTCCCGTCTTCGTAAATCTTCCGCTCGCACTGCTGATAAGGCTGATTGAATATGGAACTAGACCTCTGGACTCAGAGCCTCGTCACTGCAATGACTGCGTTATGGACCAAAGTTGCGAACTTCATTCCGAACCTGTTTGGCGCACTGGTTGTGCTGCTGCTGGGTTTTGTCGTGGCCAAACTGCTGGACACGCTGCTCTCCAAATTGCTTGCCAAACTGGGCCTCGATCGCTTGATGGGCGGCACCGGACTGACCAAGTTGCTGTCCCGCGCCGGCCTTCAGGTGCCTATCTCCACATTGATAGGCAAGATCGTTTATTGGTTCGTTCTGCTGATTTTTCTGGTTTCGGCCGCAGAATCACTTGGACTTGAGCGAGTTTCGGCTACGCTGGACATGTTGGCGCTGTATTTGCCTAAAGTATTCGGCGCTGCTCTGGTGCTGCTGGTGGGTGTCTTGCTGGCGCAACTGGCCAATGGGCTGGTGCGTGGCGCGGCAGAAGGCGTAGGGCTTGATTACGCCGCGGGCCTGGGGCGAATTGCCCAAGGCCTGGTGATCATCATCAGTATTTCGGTTGCGATCAGCCAGTTGGAGGTCAAAACTGACCTGCTCAACCATGTAATCGTGATCGTTTTGATTACCGTTGGTCTGGCGGTTGCGCTGGCCATGGGCTTGGGAAGCCGGGAAATTGCCGGTCAGATTCTTGCGGGAATCTATGTGCGTGAGTTGTATCAGGTTGGGCAACAAGTGCGTGTTGGTGAGGTCGAAGGTCAGATCGAAGAGATCGGCACGGTTAAAACCACCGTGCTGACCGATGAGGGTGAGCTAGTCTCTCTCTCGAATCGGTTTCTCTTGGAGCAGCATGTGAGTAGCCGCTAACCCGGCAAATCCTGCTAATGTATGCCGCCGCAAAATGTCCTGAAGGATTGCGGCGGACATTGACCTGACTGTCGGCCAGACTTGTTTTGAATAAAGCTCAATCGCTCTCCACGCGCTACGACCCCCGCGAGCTCTCTGATGAGGAGTTGGTCGCGCGCTCGCATACCGAGCTGTTTCACGTAACGCGCGCTTATGAAGAACTGATGCGGCGTTACCAGCGAACCTTATTTAACGTTTGTGCACGGTATCTCGGGAACGATCGTGACGCAGATGATGTCTGTCAGGAAGTGATGTTGAAGGTGCTCTACGGCCTGAAGAACTTCGAGGGCAAATCGAAGTTCAAGACCTGGCTGTATAGCATCACGTACAACGAGTGCATCACGCAGTATCGGAAAGAACGGCGAAAGCGTCGCTTGATGGACGCTTTGAGTCTGGACCCCCTGGAGGAAGCATCTGAAGAAAAGATGCCGAAACCCGAGGAGAAGGGCGGACTTGATCGCTGGCTGGTGTATGTGAACCCGATCGACCGTGAAATTCTGGTGCTACGATTTGTCGCAGAGCTGGAATTTCAGGAGATCGCAGACATAATGCACATGGGTTTGAGTGCAACAAAAATGCGTTACAAACGCGCTCTAGACAAATTGCGTGAGAAATTTGCAGGCATTGCTGAAACTTAGTTCGGCGCAAATATCTCTTACGTGTAGGCAAGTTCTGATAGACTTGCCGCCGAGTTGTCCCCCGGTTTGCGGGACTGCTTCACAATCACCAGATGGGGATTTAACGGATGAAACTGAAAAACACCTTGGGCTTGGCCATTGGTTCTCTTATTGCTGCCACTTCGTTCGGCGCTCTGGCACAAGGCCAAGGCGCAGTTGAAATCGAAGGCTTCGCTAAGAAAGAAATGTTCGATAGCGCTCGTGACTTCAAGAACAACGGCAACCTGTTCGGCGGTTCTGTTGGTTACTTCCTGACCGACGACGTTGAACTGCGTCTGGCCTACGACGAAGTGCACAACGCACGTGCTGAAGATGGCCGTAACATCAAGGGCTCCAACACCGCTCTGGATGCTCTGTACCACTTCAACAACCCGGGCGACATGCTGCGTCCGTACGTATCGGCTGGCTTCTCCGACCAAAGCATTGGTCAGAACGGCAAAAGCGGTCGTAACGGTTCCACCTTCGCCAACGTTGGCGGCGGTGCCAAGCTGTACTTCACCGAGAACTTCTACGCCCGTGCCGGCGTTGAAGCTCAGTACAACATCGACCAGGGCGACACCGAGTGGGCTCCTAGCGTTGGTATCGGTGTGAACTTCGGTGGCGGCTCCAAGCCTGCTGCTGCTCCAGTTCCAGCACCAGCTGAAGTCTGCGCCGACAGCGACAACGATGGCGTTTGCGACAACGTTGACAAGTGCCCGGACACCCCAGCCAACGTAACTGTTGACGCTGATGGCTGCCCAGCAGTTGCTGAAGTTGTTCGTGTTGAGCTGGACGTGAAGTTCGACTTCGACAAGTCGGTAGTCAAGCCTAACAGCTACGGCGACATCAAGAACCTGGCTGACTTCATGAAGCAGTACCCATCCACCACTACTACTGTTGAAGGTCACACTGACTCCGTCGGTCCTGACGCTTACAACCAGAAACTGTCCGAGCGTCGTGCAAACGCCGTTAAGCAAGTTCTGACCAACCAGTACGGTGTTGAATCGTCCCGCGTTCAGTCTGTTGGCTACGGCGAATCCCGCCCAGTTGCTGACAACGCTACTGACGCTGGCCGCGCTGTAAACCGTCGCGTAGAAGCGCAGGTTGAAGCTCAAGCTAAGTAATTAGCTCGCAGCTCTGGAAAAGCCCGGCTTAGGCCGGGCTTTTCTTTGTCTGCGATTTGGGGTTCAGCGAGGGTTTGGCGGTGTTCCGAAAAGATCCCAGCCTGCGGCAGCGCCTACATTGGTTCTGCCTTCACCACTGTAGGCGCTCGCGCAAGCTGTGATCTTTCAATCCTTACAAAGATGAACACTGAGCCCATGTAGGAGCTGCCGAAGTCTGCGATCTTTTGATCTCATCGCAGGCCGCCACAGCACCGATCACCAGAATCGCCGGGCTTTTGAGCTGGAAGTCGCAGGCATCGTCTTCCATGGCTGCCAAGTCGCTCCGACATTCCCGTTGGTGCGGCAGGGAAGCATTTTCGATCATCGCCACGGGTGTATCGGCTGCCATTCCGCCGGCCAGCAGTTGCTCGCGAATCTCACTAAGCTTCGCCACACCCATGTAGATCACCAGTGTGGTGCCCCCTTGAGCCAGGGCCTGCCAGTTCAGGCTGCTGTCATCCTGAGTGTGCGCCGTGACCAGTGTCACGCCACGCGCGACGCCCCTCAGTGTCAGCGGAATATCGCATTGGGTGGCGCCGGCAAGACCAGCCGTGATGCCATTGACCAGCTCAACCTCGACGCCACGCTCACGCAGCCACTGCGCTTCCTCACCGCCGCGCCCGAAGATGCACGGATCGCCACCCTTGAGCCGCACCACGCATTTGCCGTGACGGGTATAACGCAACATCAGGCGATGAATGAAGGCTTGAGGCGTTGAGCGACAACCGCCGCGCTTACCCACTGGGATAATTCGCGCGCTCGGACAATGTTCCAGTACCGCGTCATTGACCAGATCGTCGATCAACACCACGTCCGCTTCACGCAATGCTCGAACCGCCTTGAGGGTCAGCAATTCAGGGTCGCCAGGACCCGCACCCACCAGCCAGACTTTTGCGTTCATAGTGTTTTCCTCACGAGATGACGGCGACTGGCTGCGCAGTGGCGGCCAGCAAACGCTTGATTTCCGGAACGCAGGAGCCGCATTGCGTGCCGCAGCCCAATTCTTGTTTCAAACCCTGCAAGTCCAGGCCACGGCTGATACCGGCACAGACCGCGTTCTGGCTCACGTTCATGCAGTTGCACAGGGTTTTGGTGCCCGATGCCGAACTGCCAGCGCTGCCCGGTGGCGCACTCAAGGGCGCCAGCAGCCAACGACGTAGCTGTTCGTCGGCGCGACCTTCGAGCCACAGGCTTTGCAGCCAGTGCTGGGCGAGTGTTTCACCGGCCAGGCGAATCGCGGTGATCCGACCGTTCTCGATCCGTACCCGCTTGCCGATCGAGCGCCGAGGATCGTCGTAGGCCAATACCGGCCCGTCGGTGAGCCCCAGGCATTGATCGATATCACGCAACAGCTGCGGCTCTGGCGCGGTGGCGCTGGCGGCGCGTATCAGCAGTGCAGGGCGTTCACGGCCGGTAAGGCTGAGGCTTGCGTAGGAAAACGCCTCGCAGAGCGGTCGCAGCGTCTCCAAGTGCTGTTGAACATCACCCTCTATCAGGGCGAAAAGCTGCCAGGGCAAGTGCACAGGCTCGAGTCGTACACCGCTGTGTTTGAGTTCCGGTTGTTTCGACAATGGGTCGAAGGCGGGAAGGGTGAGGGTGTTCACGCCGCCTTTGAGAAAGCGGTCTCCCCAGTGCATTGGCAGGAAAGCCTGGCCCGGACGTACGCTGTCGTCGCTGCTGACCGGCACGATCACCGAGCCCCGGCGACTTTTCAGATTGATCAGATCGCCAGGTTGCAGGCGATGCCGACGCAGTTCATCCGGGTGCAGGCTCAACACGGCTTCGCTGACATGGCCGAATAGCTGCGCGGCGGTGCCGGTGCGGCTCATGCCGTGCCATTGATCGCGCAGGCGGCCGGTGATCAGGGTCAGCGGAAAACGCGCATCGCGTTGTTCCTTGGCGGCGCGATACGGGTCGGTCACGAACTGTGCGCGCCCGCTGGCGGTCGGGAAAACTCCGTCGAGGTACAGCCGCGCAGTACCTTCGCGGGCACCGGCGGGGAAGGGCCATTGCTGCGGACCAAGTTGGTCGATCAATTCATGACTGATCCCGGACAGATCGAGGTCGCGGCCGCGAGTCAGGTGTTTGTATTCGTCGAAGACCTGCGCCGGGGTTTCAAAGGCAAACAGGCTGGTTGCTCCAGGGCGCAGATGTTTTTCCAGGCGCTGTGCGAAATCCACCGTGATCGCCCAGTCGGGCCGTGCTTCACCGGGTGCACCGATGGCCTGCCGGACGTGGGAAATGCGCCGTTCGGAGTTGGTGACCGTGCCGTCCTTTTCACCCCAACTGGCGGCGGGCAGCAGCAGGTCGGCGAACGCGGCGGTTTCGGTGGTGCGAAAGGCTTCCTGCAACACCACGAACGGACAGGCTTGCAGTGCTTCGCGCACAGCGGTCTGATCCGGTAGCGACTGTGCAGGGTTGGTGCAGGCGATCCACAGCGCTTTGATCTTGCCGCTGCGCATCTGCTCGAACAGTTCGATGGCGGTCAGCCCGGTGTTCGCGGGCAGTTGATCAACGCCCCAGTAGTCGGCCACTTGTGCGCGGTGTTCGGCATTGGCCGCTTCGCGATGACCTGGCAGCAGGTTCGACAAACTGCCGGTTTCCCGGCCGCCCATGGCATTCGGCTGACCAGTCAGCGAGAAAGGTCCTGCACCGGGCCGGCCGATTTGCCCGGTGGCCAGGTGCAGGTTGATCAGCGCGCTGTTCTTCGCGCTGCCGGCGGTGGACTGATTCAGCCCCATGCACCACAGCGACAGAAAGCTCGGTGAAGTGCCGACCCATTGCGCGCATTGATGCAGTTGCTCGACGCTGATGCCGCAGAGTTGCGAAACCATTGTCGGGGTGTAATCGCGCACCAGGTTTTTCAGCTCGGCCAAGCCTTCGGTGTGGGCCTTGATGAAGTCGCGGTCGACCCAGTCTTCCCACAGCAAGAGATGCAAAATCCCATGGAACAAGGCGACATCGGTGCCGGGCAGGATCGCCAAATGCATGTCAGCCAAATCGCAGGTGTCGGTGCGCCGAGGGTCGATGACGATGACTTTCATCTGTGGGCGGCGGGATTTGGCTTCTTCCAGGCGACGAAAGAGGATCGGGTGGGCGTAAGCCATGTTGCTGCCGACGATCATTACGCAGTCGCTCAATTCCAGGTCTTCGTAGTTGCAAGGCGGAGCATCAGCGCCGAGGCTGCGCTTGTAGCCGACCACTGCCGAAGACATGCATAGCCGCGAATTGCTGTCGATGTTGTTGGTGCCCACCAGCGCTCGCGCCAGTTTGTTGAAGGCGTAGTAATCCTCGGTCAGCAACTGCCCAGAGATATAGAACGCGACGCTGTCCGGGCCGTGCTCGGCGATGGTTTGGGCGAAGACGCTGGCGGCATGATCGAGCGCCGTGTCCCAGTCGGTGCGGCTGCGGGCCAGGCCTTTGCCCAGGCGCAGTTCCGGGTATAACGCCCGTGCCGTCAGGTCGCCGGTCAGGTGCAGGGTCGAACCTTTACTGCACAATTTGCCGAAGTTGGCCGGGTGTGCCGGATCGCCGCTGACGCCGAGAATGCGCTCGCCGTCGTGCTCGATCAGCACGCCGCAGCCGACCCCGCAGTAGCAGCAGGTGGAGGCGGTGATTTGATGGTCCATCAGCTCGCTTCCCGTAGGGCCAGCAGCACCCGGCCGTTCTCGACCCGTGCCGAGTGATGGTGGGCGCAGCCGATATCCGGGGCCTGGGCCTCGCCGGTTTCCAGGTCGATCTGCCAGTTGTGCAGCGGGCAGGCCACCCGCTTGCCGTAGATCAAACCCTGGGACAGCGGTCCGCCCTTGTGCGGGCAGCGGTCGTCGAGGGCGAAAACCTCATCGTCGCTCGTACGAAAAATCGCGATGTCGCCTTTCGGGCCCGCGATGATCCGCGAGCCCAGGGTGTTGATCTCTTCCAGTGCGCAGATATCCAGCCAGTTCATACCGACACCTCCAGGTTCTTCACGGGAATGACCTCGAATTCTTTTTTCAGCAGCGGCTGTTCGAGGCGTTCCTTCCACGGATCCTGTTCGAACGACAGGGAGAATTGCAGGCGATCGTTCAAGGCCTTGCGCCGCTCGGGGTCTTCCAGCACGGCTTTCTTGATGTGTTCCATGCCGACCCGTTGCAGGTAATGCACGGTGCGCTCCAGGTAGAAGGCTTCTTCGCGGTACAGCTGCAGGAATGCGCCGTTGTATTCGCGTACTTCTTCGGCGGTTTTCAGCTTGACGAAAAACTCTGCAACTTCGGTTTTGATCCCGCCGTTGCCGCCGATGTACATCTCCCAGCCGGAATCCACGCCGATAATTCCGACGTCCTTGATCCCCGCTTCCGAGCAGTTGCGTGGGCAACCGGAGACGGCCAGTTTCACTTTGTGCGGCGACCACATGTTGAACAGGTCGTGCTCAAGCTCGATGCCCAGTTGCGTGGAGTTCTGGGTGCCGAAGCGGCAGAACTCGCTGCCGACGCAGGTTTTCACGGTGCGGATGGATTTGCCGTAGGCGTGGCCGGACGCCATGTCCAGGTCTTTCCAGACGCCTGGCAGGTCCTGCTTTTTGATCCCCAGCAAGTCGATGCGCTGGCCGCCGGTGACCTTGACCATCGGCACGTTGTACTTGTCGGCCACGTCGGCAATGCGCCGCAACTCTGAAGGATTGGTCACACCGCCCCACATCCGCGGGACTACAGAGTAAGTGCCGTCTTTCTGAATGTTGGCGTGGGCGCGTTCGTTGATCAGGCGCGATTGCGGGTCGTCCTTGGCTTCGCCCGGCCAGGTGGAAATCAGGTAGTAGTTGAGCGCCGGACGGCACGTGGCGCAACCGTTAGGGGTGCGCCAGTTCAGGTAGCTCATGGTGCCGGCGATGGTCAGCAGGTGCTGGTCGCGGATGGCCTGGCGGATTTGCCCGTGGTTGAGGTCGCTGCAACCGCAGATGGCTTTTTCGCTTTTCGGTTTGACATCCGCCGCACCGCCCACGGTGTTGATCAGGATCTGCTCGACGAGGCCGGCGCAGGAGCCGCAGGAGCTGGCGGCCTTGGTGTGTTTCTTCACGTCGTCGACGCTGAACAGACCGTGTTCCTGGATGGCCTTGACGATGGTGCCTTTGCACACGCCATTGCAGCCGCAGACTTCGGCGGTGTCGGCCATGCTCATGGCTTTGTCCTGGCCCTGGTGTCCTACGTCGCCCAAGGCCTGCTCCATAGACGAAGAGCCGCCGAACATCAGGTGATCGCGGATTTGCCGGATGTCATGGTTCTCACGGATCTGCCGGAAATACCAACCGCCATCTGCCGTATCGCCGTACAGACAGGCGCCGACCAGCACGTCATCCTTGATCACCAGTTTTTTGTAGACCCCGCCGATCGGGTCGGAGAGGGTGATGGTCTCGGTGCCTTCGCCGCCCATGAAGTCGCCGGCGGAAAACAGGTCGATGCCGGTGACTTTCAATTTGGTCGACGTCACCGAACCCTTGTAGGTGGCGAAACCCAGTTGGGCGAGATGGTTGGCGCACACCTTGGCCTGTTCGAACAGCGGCGCGACCAGGCCGTAGGCGATGCCACGGTGGCTGGCGCATTCGCCGATGGCGTACACCCGAGGGTCGTAGGTTTGCATCGTGTCGTTGACCAGGATCCCGCGGTTGCATGGGATGCCGGATTTTTCCGCAAGCTCGGTGTTGGGGCGAATACCGGCCGCCATCACTACCAGGTCGGCAGGAATGATGTCGCCGTTTTTGAATTCAACCGAACCAACCCGGCCATTGCCGGCGTCGTGCAGGGCCTGGGTCTGTTCGCACAGGCGAAAATGCAAGCCGCGGGCTTCCAGAGCGGTTTGCAGGAGTTGGCCACTGGTTTTGTCCAGTTGCCGTTCCAGCAGCCATTCGCCGATGTGCACCACGGTGACGTGCATGCCGCGCAGCATCAGGCCGTTGGCGGCTTCAAGACCCAGCAGGCCGCCGCCGATGACCACGGCATGCTTGTGGGTCTTGGCGGTGTCGATCATCGCCTGGGTGTCGGCAATGTCGCGGTAGCCAATCACGCCCTGCAAGGTATTACCGGGGATCGGCAGGATGAACGGGGTTGAACCGGTGGCAATCAGCAGGCGGTCGTATTCGGCCTCGGTGCCGTCTTCGGCGATGACCCGACGTTTGACCCGGTCGATTTCCACCACTTTGCGGTTGAGCAGCAGCTTGATGTTGTTTTCCAGGTACCAGTCCAGATCGTTGAGCACGATCTCTTCGAACGTTTGTTCGCCAGCGAGTACGGGCGACAGCAGGATGCGGTTGTAGTTGGTATGGGGTTCGGCGCCGAAGACCGTGATGTCGTACAGCTCATTACTCAGCTTGAGCAGTTCTTCCAGGGTACGAACCCCGGCCATGCCGTTGCCGATCATCACTAGTTTTAGTTTTTTCATCAGGTTCTCCGGGGAGCTCGGGCCTGCCTCATCAGGGCATTCAGGCCTTGCTCGACAAAATTTTGCGCAAACAAAAAAAGGCGTCCCGCTAGTTAACTAGCGAGGACGCCTTTGTCCTTGTCCCGTTCTCTCGGGCAGCGCAGCCTTCTACGTTGAAGGTTGGGCTTTATGTATGTTGGGAAAGGTAATGCAGTGGTTGTGCCAAGTCGCGCAAATGCCGAATTTATGGGCTCTCACCGTGGGGGGAGGGTGTTTGCGTGCACCGGTTCAAGGCGCAGTGCCCGGTTTTGAAGCAGAAAGATCAAAAGATCGCAGGCTGCGCCAGCTCCTACAGGAGATCGTGGGCACCCGTAGGGGCTGCCGCAGGCTGCGATCCTTTGATCTTTTGGGTGAAGTGAAAAACTCAACCATGAAACAGCAAAAACAGCAGCACCAGATTCACCAGCAACGACACCAGCGCCAACGTCCGCCAGACCTTCAACG
This sequence comes from Pseudomonas cucumis, assembly GCF_030687935.1. Classification (GTDB taxonomy): domain Bacteria; phylum Pseudomonadota; class Gammaproteobacteria; order Pseudomonadales; family Pseudomonadaceae; genus Aquipseudomonas; species Aquipseudomonas cucumis. The sequence goes on from NZ_CP117454.1 coordinate 2,020,030, forward strand.
GTTCGCGCTCCAGCAACGGTCTGGGGCGCACGCTCAAACTGCGTCGTTCTCCCTGTTCCAGTAGCAACAACCATTCTTCCGCCGTTTCAAAACGCTGATCCGGAGCCGCCGCCACCGCGCGCTCCAGGCTTTGCGCGATCCATTCCGGCAGGTCGGGCCGGTAGCGACTGGCGCTGACAGGCACACCAAACCGAGGGCGCTGGAAAGCTTCGATTTCGCCGTAGGGATAATGCCCGGTCAGCAGGTAATACAAGGTCACGCCGACCGCATACAAATCCTGTTGTGGTGTAGGAGCGTCACCTCGAAAGGCTTCCGGTGCGATATAGCTGGGCGTTCCGGGCAGCGCGCAAGCTTGATCTTCGGACAGCCCGGGGCAGTAGGCGAGGCCGAAATCCAGCAGGCGCAACTCGCCGTCGTCCCCCAGCAGCAGGTTCTCCGGTTTGATATCGCGATGCAGAATCTGCCGTCGATGCAAGATGCCGATGGCCCGCAGTAGGCGTTCGGCCAGGTCCAGCCATTGAGCCAGTGGCAGCGTTGCGACACGCTCATGCAGCTCCGCCAGGGTTGACCCGGAATATTCCCGCATCACGTAGTACAAATGCTGACGCTGACTGGCGGCATGGACTTCAGGAAAATGCCGCCCGGCCACACGCTTGAGAAACCATTCTTCCGACAACAATGCCTGCCCGGCCTGGTGATCGTCACGGAGTGCACTGGGCAAGGTTTTCAGCAGCCAGGGCTGTTGTTGTGCGTCGCGCACCCGGTAGAGCAGCGATTGCTGGCTCTGGCCGAGGATCCCTTCGACCTGCCAGCCTTCGAAAGTCTGGCCCGGCTTCAGTGCAGGCGGGAGTGGCCATTGCTGCAGATGAATCAGCGCGTCGCCAATGCTGGTTTCGCCGAGGGCATCGACCCGCACCAGCAGGGCGCTGGCATTGTCCTGACTGCCGGCCAGGTGCGCCGCGCTGACCAGGGTCTGCGCAGCACTGTCCAGATCAGGTTGATCGCGCAGAATCGCCGCAATGGCCGTGTCGCCCAGCACGGCCCAGATGCCGTCGCTGAGCAGCACGAAACTCTCGTTCAGGCGCAGTTCGCCATCGAGAAAGTCCAGCACCAGGTGTTGATCCAGCCCCAAGGCCCGTTTGAGCACATGCTGCATGCCCGGCTGGTCCCAGACGTGATCCTCACTCACCCGTTGCAGCGTGTCGGCGTGCCAGCGATAAACCCGGCAATCGCCGACATGCGCCAAGGTGAAGCGCCGGCCGCGCATCACCAAGGCACTGACCGTGGTCAGCAGCGGTTGCCCGCCGCCGTTAGCCTGCAACCAGCGATTTTGCGCCAGCAGCAGGCGATCCAGTGCCTGGGCGACACCCCAGGTTTCCGGGGTCGCGTAGTAGTCCAGCGCCAAGGCCTGCAAGGTTGAACGGGCCGCGAGACCGCCGTCGGCACATTGGCTGACGCCGTCGGCGATGGCGAACAGGTAACCCTTGCTTGCCGCCAGCGCCGGGGCCGGAGTGACCAGGCGCAGAGCGTCCTGGTTCTCCTCGCGGGGGCCGATGGCGCTGTGTTCGGCGAAGCTCAGTTGCAGGCTCATTCAGTCCTCACACCCGTGCAGCGGTGACGGCTGCCGACCCCCAAGTGGTTCTCCAGCGACGTTTCACACCGTGCAGACCAAACCAGGCGAGTACGCCGAGGCTGGCGAACAACCACAAGGCCATTTGATAGCTGCCGGTGCTTTGCTTGATCGCTCCCATACCGGCTGCCAGTGCGAAACCACCGATGCCGCCGGCCATGCCGATCAGCCCGGTCATCACACCGATCTCCCGACGAAAACGCTGCGGGACCAACTGGAATACCGCACCGTTGCCTGCACCCAAACCGAGCATGGTGCAGACGAAAAGCGCCAACGCGGCGTAGGAACTCGGCAGATTGAAACCCACTGTCGCAATGCAGATCGCTGCTACGGTGTACATCGCCAGCAGGGTACGAATCCCGCCGAAGCGATCCGCCAGCGCGCCGCCCAACGGACGCATCAGGCTGCCACCGAACACACAAGCCGCAGTGTAGTAGCCGGCGGTCACTGGGCTCAGGCCGTATTGGTCGTTGAAGTAGCCGGGCAGGGCGCTGGCCAGACCGATGAAGCCACCGAAGGTCACGCTGTAGAAAAACATGAACCACCAGCTGTCGCGGTCACCCAAGGCCTTCAAGTAGTCGGACATGGACTTGGCTTTCGGGCGCTCAGGCGCATTCTTGGCCAACCAGTAGAAGACGATCAGTGTCAGGATCAGCGGGATCAGGGCGAAGCCGAACACATTGCTCCAGCCAAATGCGGCAGCCAGTACCGGGGCGATCAGCGCAGCGAGTACGGTGCCTGAGTTGCCGGCACCGGCGATGCCCATGGCTTTGCCTTGATGCTGGGGCGGATACCATTGCGAGGCCAATGGCAGGGCGACGGCGAAGGACGCACCGGCCATGCCGAGGAACAGGCCCAGCAACAGCGCTTGCTCGTAACTGTGGATGCCGACTTTCCAGGCGACGAACAGGGCGCAAATGACGATCACCTGGCCGATTATCCCGGCGGTTTTTGGCGACAGGCGATCAGCCAGCAGGCCCATCGCAAAGCGCAACACGGCCCCGGCCAGAATCGGCGTGGCCACCATCAGCCCGCGCTGTTGGGTGGTCAGCTGCAAATCGGCGGCGATCTGCACCGCCATTGGGCCGAGCAGGTACCAGACCATGAAACTCAGGTCGAAATAGAGGAAGGCTGCGAACAGTGTCGGGGTATGGCCGGATTTCCAGAAGCTTGAATTCATCGCGCACCTCAGCTGTCAGGCGTATCAAGAAGGAGTCATGAGCTTGCAGGTGGGGCGCCACAACGGCCGCACCACCAGCCCCGGTCTCTGGGGCCAAAACGGAAAAACGCCGCTACCCGATCCGCCAAGGGGGCGAATGAGGTGAGCGACGTCTTTGTCGTAGGTGGGGCAACCGCCGTTGGTTACCTTGCAGGGATTTACTTAGCGAGATCTGTGCCAACAAGTGAGATCGAGTCGCCTGCACAGGCTCCGCAAGGCTTCAGCCAAGCAACTCACTCATGGCAATAATCTGCTCCGCCACCTGTATCAGCTTCTGCTGGCGGCTCATGGCTTGGCGGCGCATCAGGGTGTAGGCCTCTTCTTCGTTGCAGTCCTTCATCTTCATCAGCAGTCCCTTGGCCAGCTCGATGCGCTTGCGCTCGGCCAGTTGCTGGTCGCGGGCGTGGAGCTGCGCGCGCAGGGCCTGGTCGCTTTCAAAGCGCGCCATGGCCACGTCGAGAATCGGCTGCAAGCGTTGTGCGTGGATGCCTTCGACGATGTAGGCACTGACGCCGGACTTGATCGCGCGGCGCATCACGTCGGGGTCGTGCTCGTCGGTGAACATCACAATCGGCCGTGGTTGGTCACGGGTCACCAGCACCACTTGCTCCATCACATCGCGGCTCGGTGACTCGGTATCGATCAGAATTACGTCCGGACGCACCGTTTCGACGCGCGCGGGGAGGTCAATGGTCAGGCCGGACTCGTCGATGACCTCGAACCCGGCTTCGGTCAGGGCCGCTTTCAGACGCCCGACTTTTTTCGCAGTGTCATTGATCAGCAGGATACGCAACATATTCGTAGGCTCCTGTCAGCGGCTGGCGAGAAGGGGAACGCTGTCGCTCATGGCGTGCAGCGTGAAGCTGCGGGCATAGCCGGCCGGGTCCGAGCCGTCCCAGACTTTGCCGTCGATCAGTTGACTGCTGCGCATTTCCTGACTCCGGGCGGGCACACCGACAGCGGTGGCGGCCTCACGGTATAAGTCTAGTTGCTGGACCTGGCGGGCCACGCCGAGGTAATCCGGGTCGTCACGCAACAAACCCCAGCGCCGGAACTGGGTCATGAACCACATACCGTCGGACAAATACGGAAAATTGACCTCGCCACCACCGTGGAAACGCATCGCGTGCGGGTCTTGCCAGCGATTGCCCAGGCCGTCGGCGTAGTCACCGAGCAAGCGCGGTTCGATGCAATCGAGCGGTGCATCCAGATACTCAGGCGCACTCAACAGTTGCGCGGTGCTGCGGCGATTTTCGCGGCTGGCTTCGATGAATCGGCTGGCTTCGAGGATCGCCATCACCAATGCCCGTGCGGTGTTGGGGTATTGCTCGACAAAGGCGCGGGTGCAGCCGAGGACTTTTTCCGGGTGATCGGGCCAGAGGGTCTGGCTGGTGGCCATCGTAAACCCGAGATTCTGCTGCACCGCACTGGCTGCCCACGGCTCGCCGACGCAGAAGCCGTCGATGCGCCCGGCTTGCAGGTGCGCGACCATTTGCGGCGGCGGCACCACCACGCTGTCGACATCCTGCAAAGGATGAATACCCTGGCTCGCGAGCCAGTAATACAGCCACATGGCGTGGGTGCCCGTGGGAAATGTCTGAGCGAAGGTCAGTTTTGGGCGACTTTGGTGCACGTGCCGGTCCAGTGCTTCAGGACTGGTCACGTCCAGGGCCTGTAAACCGTGGGAGAGGTTGATGCTCTGGCCGTTCTGGTTCAGGCCCATGAGCACGGCCATGTCGGTGGAGGCTACGCCGCCGATGCCCAGGTGCACGGCGTAAATCAGGCCGTACAGGCTGTGGGCGGCGTCGAGTTCACCGCTGACCAGTTTGTCTCGCAGGTTGGCCCAGGACGATTGGCGCTTGAGGTTCAGGGTCAGGCCGTAGGGTTGGGCAAAGCCCTGAGTGGCCGCGACCACCACTGAGGCGCAGTCGCTCAGGGCCATGAAGCCGAGGTTGATTACGGTTTTTTCCGGGGCATCGCTGCCATTGACCCAGGCCAATGGGCCGGCTGATGGTTCGTTCATCGATTTCGCACCTTCCAAAAAAAAGCGTCGTCCCAGGCCTTTGCGTGGGCAAAGCCGGGTGACGACGCCATTGTCCTTCCACTCATCCCGCCGTTGGCATGAGTGCTGATGCCTGTGACGGTGCAAGGCATATGCCATCGCTGGATGATTTTGTCGTGCGCCTCGCCTGTGGACTCGATGCGCGGCTATAATCGCCGCCTCTCATCGCCAACCGAGTCAAGCCTGCCCATGTACACCCTGGCCCGTCAGCTGTTGTTCAAACTTTCCCCGGAAACCTCCCACGATCTGTCCCTGGACCTGATCGGCGCGGGCGGGCGTTTGGGCCTTAACGGCTTGCTGTGCAAGGCACCGGCGAAATTGCCGGTGACGGTCATGGGCCTGGAGTTCCCGAACCCGGTGGGTTTGGCGGCTGGTCTGGACAAAAACGGCGCGGCGATCGATGGGTTTGCCCAATTGGGTTTCGGTTTTGTCGAGATCGGCACCATCACTCCGCGTCCGCAACCGGGCAACCCGAAACCACGGATTTTCCGTTTGCCGGACGCCGAGGCGATCATCAACCGCATGGGCTTCAACAACCTTGGCGTCGATCACTTGCTCGCTCGCGTGGCGGCGGCCAAGTACAAGGGCGTGCTGGGCATCAACATCGGCAAGAATTTCGATACGCCGGTTGAGCGCGCGGTTGACGATTACCTGATCTGCCTGGACAAGGTTTATGCCCACGCCAGCTACGTGACGGTCAACGTCAGTTCGCCGAACACCCCGGGCCTGCGCAGCCTGCAATTCGGCGATTCGCTCAAGCAATTGCTCGCCGACCTGGCCACCCGCCGGGCGGAACTGGCCCTGCGTCATGGCAAGCATGTTCCGCTGGCGATCAAGATCGCGCCAGACATGACAGACGAAGAAACCGCTCAAGTCGCCCAAGCGTTGATCGAAACCGGGATGGATGCGGTGATCGCCACCAACACCACCCTGAGTCGCGTTGGCGTCGAAGGCCTGGAACATGGCGACGAGGCGGGCGGTTTGTCCGGCGCACCGGTTCGCGACAAGAGCACCCACACGGTGAAGGTGCTGGCGGCGGAACTGGCCGGTCGCTTGCCGATCATTGCCGTGGGCGGCATCACCGAAGGCAAGCACGCGGCTGAGAAAATCGCCGCGGGTGCGAGTTTGGTGCAGATCTATTCGGGCTTTATCTATAAAGGCCCGGCGTTGATTCGTGAATCGGTAGATGCCATCGCCGCCCTACGCTGATTTGTAGCAGCTGCCGAGCCTGCGAGGCTGCGTTCGGCGGCGAAGCCGTCGTGAAATCAGACAACGCGGTATTAGAGGTACACCGTGTATGCAGGGTTTACGACGGCTTCGCCGCCGAACGCAGCCTCGCAGGCTCGGCAGCTGCTACAACGGTCGGTTAATGAGTTGAACATAAAAAAGGGCTCCTCGAAGGAGCCCCTGGGCCGAAGCCCGCCGTCCGGATGGGACGTGCGTGGTTAAGTCGTTGCGTAATCAGATTGTCGTGTCGGAGTGTGTGCCCTGTATTAGCCGACGGCGTGAAGTTCGTTGAGTCTGTGGATTCCCGCAGTGCCGGTCATACCGTCCCAGTTGTCGCCGCGTCCTTCTCGCCAGCCATTGATCCAGGCTTGGCGTACCGACGGTAGAGTAAAAGGGCAAAGCTCACGGGATTTACCACCAACGCCATATTGATATCCGCGCAAAAATGCTCTTTCCAACGGATCACGCTTAAGTCTTCTCATAGGGTGTTGCCCTCACTTGTTGACTGTATTTATCGCGTCGACCTCAATCGAGGTCAGGCAGAAAAATCCTGCCGTTGGCGGCTCGCTGCCGGCGTCGCGAGCCAAGGTGTTGACGCCGTTGCGACGTCAACCTGAGTTGAGTTCTAACCAATGCGTCACATCGAGGGAATGATCGTTTTGTCATAAGAACGTAACCATAAAGATGCTATGGCCATAAGTAACACGATATTTGTCCCGTGTTTATTGGCCAAAGCCCGGTATGATCGGCCCTGCGCGGGATGAGAGGGGGGAGGCCTTTAACGAGAATGACACCCGTTCACCTGGGGACTATTCGACGAAGGGTCGACTTATGACATTTTGTTGCATTAACTTTTTTATCTGCCCTGGCATCTAAGCTCTTTTAACCCGAGCAGTCAGGGTGGGACGGCACACCTTCGTGCCACGCGGGCGTTCTGTTAGAAAAACGCCTGATTGAAAACCGGATCGGCAATGCGTTGCCGGTTCACTTAGCTAAAGGCTCTGGAATTACCATGTCCGATCGTTTCGAACTCTTCCTCACTTGCCCAAAAGGCCTTGAAGGCCTGCTCATCGAGGAAGCCGTCGGGCTTGGCCTTGAGGAAGCACGTGAGCACACCTCGGCTGTGCGCGGCATGGCCACCATGGAAACCGCTTATCGCCTGTGCCTGTGGTCGCGTCTGGCGAACCGGGTGCTGCTGGTGCTCAAGCGTTTCCCGATGAAAGACGCCGAAGACCTGTACCACGGCGTGCTCGACATCGAGTGGCAAGACCACATGCTCAATGACGGCACCCTGGCGGTCGAATTCAGCGGTCACGGTTCGGGCATCGACAACACCCACTTCGGCGCCTTGAAAGTCAAAGACGCCATCGTCGATAAACTGCGCACCCCGCAGGGCGATCGTCCGTCCATCGACAAGCTCAACCCGGACCTGCGCATTCACCTGCGTCTGGACCGTGGCGAAGCGATTTTGTCCCTCGACCTGTCCGGTCACAGCCTGCACCAGCGCGGTTACCGCTTGCAGCAGGGCGCGGCGCCGCTGAAGGAAAACCTCGCGGCGGCGATTCTGATCCGTGCCGGCTGGCCACGGATTGCCGCCGATGGCGGCGCGCTGGCTGACCCGATGTGCGGTGTCGGTACGTTCCTGGTCGAAGCTGCGATGATCGCTGCCGACATGGCGCCAAACCTGCGTCGCGAGCAATGGGGCTTCACCGCCTGGCTCGGTCATGTGCCGGCGCTGTGGAAAAAGCTCCACGAAGAAGCCACCGAACGCGCCGCAGCCGGCCTGGCCAAGCCACCGCTGTGGATTCGCGGTTACGAAGCTGACCCGCGCCTGATTCAACCGGGCCGCAATAACGTCGAACGTGCCGGCCTGAGCGAGTGGATCAAGATCTACCAGGGCGAAGTCGCGACGTTCGAGCCGCGCCCGGACCAGAACCAGAAAGGCCTGGTGATCTGCAACCCTCCCTATGGCGAGCGTCTGGGCGATGAGGCGAGCCTGCTCTACCTCTACCAGAATCTCGGCGAACGTCTGCGTCAGGCGTGCCTGAACTGGGAAGCGGCGGTGTTTACCGGCGCCCCGGACCTGGGCAAGCGCATGGGCATCCGCAGCCACAAGCAGTATTCGTTCTGGAACGGCGCCTTGCCGTGCAAATTGCTGCTGATCAAGGTCACGCCAGACCAGTTCGTCACCGGCGAGCGTCGGACTCCGGAACAGCGTCAGATCGAGCGTGAACAGGCCGAATCCGATGCTCCGTCGAACATCGAAGCGCCGGGCAAGTACGAGAAGTACAACAAGAACGGCAACCCGATCAAACCGGCCCCGGTGGTGATCGAGCAACCGCGCTTGAGCGAAGGCGGGCAGATGTTTGCCAACCGCCTGCAAAAGAACCTCAAGGCGCTGGGCAAGTGGGTCAAGCGTGAAGGCATCGACTGCTACCGCGTCTACGATGCCGATATGCCGGAATATTCCATGGCCATCGATTTGTACCACGACTGGGTCCACGTTCAGGAATACGCCGCACCAAAATCCATCGACCCGGAAAAAGCCTCGGCGCGGATGTTCGATGCCCTGGCGGCGATCCCGCAGGCGTTGAACATCGACAAGAACCGCGTGGTGGTCAAGCGTCGCGAGCGTCAGAGCGGCACCAAACAGTACGAACGCCAGAGCGCACAGGGCAAGTTCAATGAGGTCAACGAAGGCGGCGTGAAGCTGCTGGTGAACCTCACCGACTACCTCGACACCGGGCTGTTCCTCGACCACCGACCGATGCGCATGCGAATTCAGAAAGAGGCGGCCGGCAAGCGCTTCCTCAACCTGTATTGCTATACCGCGACGGCCAGCGTTCATGCGGCCAAGGGTGGCGCGCGCAGCACCACCAGCGTCGACCTGTCGAAAACTTATCTGGATTGGGCACGTCGCAACCTGTCGCTGAACGGTTTTTCCGACAAGAACCGTCTGGAGCAGGGCGATGTAATGGCTTGGCTCGATGCCTGCCGTGACGAGTACGACTTGATCTTCATCGACCCGCCGACCTTCTCCAACTCCAAGCGCATGGAAGGGATCTTCGACGTGCAGCGTGATCAAGTGCAGTTGATCGACCTGGCCATGGCGCGTCTGGCACCGGGCGGGGTGTTGTACTTCTCCAACAACTTCCGCAAGTTCCAGCTCGAGGAAAATCTCACCGAGCGTTATGCCGTTGAAGAAATCACCGCCCAGACCATTGATCCGGATTTCGCCCGTAATGGCAAGATCCACCGTGCCTGGAAGATCACTGCTCGCTGACACTTGAGCCTGATTGGATCCACAGGGCCTTGATTTTTAAAGGCTCTTGGGTTCTTTCAGTGCTGGTCAAATTAGTGGCTAATAGCTATAACTCAACCCATGGCCAATGGGCTTTTCCGGCACCTGGCGTTTTGAGTTGTATCTATGTCGCTGCACGCCGTGCGCCCCAAGATCCTGGGTTTTATCCGCGAAGATGTTTCGGCCTGGCTGGTCGCGCTGCTGGTATTGCTCGTCGGCGGGATTCTTACGGGATTGCTGGCCTGGGCGACGTTCAATCAATTTCATCAGCAATTGCGGCAACGTTTCCAGCTGCTCGCCAGTGAACGTTACAGCCGTATCGAAGAACGTTTCGAAGATCAGGAGCAGCGCCTCGACGGCTTGCGCCGGTTCTTCGTCAATTCCGAATCGGTGTCCCGCGAGGAATTCGACGGTTACGCCAAACCTCTCTTGCGTCGCACCCAGGCCTACTCCTGGGCTCCCCGGGTTTCCCGCGTCGAACGGCCTCTACTTGAGCGCGCGGTGCTTGAACAAGGTTTGAGCAGTTTCATCTTTCGAGAACTCAACGCCGATGGTCAGTTGCAACCAGCCGGCTTGCGAGATGAATACGTACCCGTGCTCTACACCCAAACCCAGAGCCGACTGCCCACGCCGCTGGGTTATGACCTACTGGCCCAGCCCCTGCGTCGCTCGACTCTGGAGCGGGCCGATCGCAATGGTCGCATGGCCGTGTCGCAACCCTTGCATCTGGTAGGCATCGAGCCCGCCTATTCGCGGGGCGTGTTGCTGGTAGCACCCGTCATCCGTCAGAACCTCCCGAACGCCGCGCCCGCCGGGTATGTCATGGCGGTGATCAGCATGCGCCAACTACTGGCGGACGGACTGCCGGAAGAAAATCATGACTCTCTCTCGGTGCGGATCCTCGACTTGTCCACCGATGAGCAGCATGAAGTGTTGTACGAGTCGACCAACACGGCGGGGGCCAGTGACTTGTCCTTCACACGTTTGCTACGACTGGCCGACCATGATTATCAAGTGGATATGCATCCCAGCGCCGCGTTCCTGAAAGCCAACCATTCCTCGGTGACCAGCCTGGTGGTGCTCGGTGGTCTGCTCAGCCTGCTGCTCAGTGTGTTTCTGTATGTATTGGTCAGTCAGCGCCAACGGGCGTTGAAACTGGTCGAACAACAGACCCAGGAACTTCACGACCGTGAGCAAGAGTTGCGCGGCACCCATGGGCAGTTGCGTGGTGTGCTGGATGCTGCGACTCAGGTAGCGATCATCGCCACCGACCTGCGCGGCGTCATCAGCACCTTCAACGCTGGCGCGGAGCAAATGCTCGGTTATGCCAGTGCGCAGGTCATAGGCCATATGACCCTGGAAAGTCTGCACCTGCCCCGGGAGCTCCAAGCGCGCTCGGCCGAGTTGAGCGCGCGCTATGGCAAACCTATCCCGACGTGTCAGGCGATGTTGGTCGAAGGCGGGGAAGAGGGCGGTCACGAAGCCCGGGAGTGGACGCTGCTCCGCTGCGACGGCAGCCATTTGACGGTGAACATGCTGGCCACCCCGGTCCTCGACGAGCAAGGCTTGTGGGTCGGGCACCTGGCGATCTGTATCGACATCACCGAGCGCAAACGGGTCCACGAAGCCCTGGCGGCACGGGACCTGTTGTTGAAGAAACTCAGCGCCCATGTGCCCGGCGGGATCTACCAGTTCAAGATGGAATTCGATGGGCGCTTCAGCGTGATCTACGCCAGCGACGGTATGCGCGATATCTACGAACTTGAGCCGGACGTGCTGTTGCTCAACGCCGAAGCGGTGTTTGCGCGGATTCATCCTCAGGACACGCGTCGGGTCCGCGCTTCGATCCTGGCCTCGGCGGACACCCTCAGCCCCTGGCGCGAGGAATACCGCGTGCAATTGCCCGAGCGTGGTCTGCGCTGGGTCCGCGGCGAAGCGACGCCGGAGGAACTGCCCGGTGGCGGTGTTCTGTGGCATGGCTACATTTCGGACATCTCCGACCTCAAGCGGGTGGAAGAGGAATTACGCGCACTGTCGGTGACCGACTCCCTGACGGGGATCCATAACCGTCGCTACTTCCAGGAGCGCCTGACCACCGAAATGGCCCGGGTCGAGCGCGGCGGTGGCGAGTTGTCGGTGATCATGCTCGATATCGATCATTTCAAGCGCATCAATGATCAGCACGGTCATGCCGTGGGTGATCGGGTATTGCAGGCTGTGTGCGAGCGCATTGGCGGTCGCCTGCGGTGCACCGATGTGTTCTGTCGCCTGGGCGGCGAAGAATTCATGGTGCTCTGTCCGGATATCGACGGCAAACAGGCTCATGTGCTGGCCGTTGAGTTGTGGCAAGGATTGCGCAGCGCGCCGATCGACGAGGTCGGGATCGTCACCGCGAGTTTCGGGATTGCCAGCTGGAAGGTCGGAGAGGGCGCGGATGCGCTGCTGTTGCGGGCTGACTCAGGGGTGTATGCGGCGAAGCAGGCGGGAAGGGATCGGGTTGAGGGGCAGATGAGTTAACCCAGCCAAGATAATCGTTCCCACGCTCTGCGTGGGAACGCCTCAATGGACGCTCCGCGTCCGCTTCAGGTTGGGAGTTACAACACCGAAGCCGTTTCTGGCAGTTTCGGCTGGCGGTACAGATCCAGCAGCACCTGATCCAGCACCGAGGAAGCGCCAAACGGTGCCTTGTCGTTGAGGATCGCCACGACCGCCCAGGTATTGCCATTGACGTCGCGGCTGTAGCCGGAAATGGCGCGCACGGTGTTCAGGGTGCCGGTCTTGACGTGGGCTTCACCGCGCATCGCGGTGGTCTTCAGGCGTTTGCGCATGGTGCCGTCGGTGCCGGCGATTGGCATCGAGCTGATGAACTCGGCGGAATACGGACTGCGCCAGGCGGCTTGCAGCATCGCGGCCATTTCACGAGCACTCACTCGTTCGGCGCGGGACAGACCGGAGCCGTTCTCCATCACCAGGTGCGGCGCGGTAATGCCTTTCCTCGCCAGCCACTGACGCACCACCCGCTGGGCGGCCTTGGCGTCGTCACCGTCGGCGTCGGTGCGGAACTTCTGGCCCAGGCTCAGGAACAACTGCTGAGCCATGGTGTTGTTACTGTATTTGTTGATGTCGCGAATGATTTCCGCCAGGTCTGGCGAGTAGGCCCGGGCCAGCACCTTGGCGTTGCTCGGCGTCGGTGCCAGACGATCCTGGCCCTGGATGCTGCCGCCCAGTTCCTTCCAGATCGCCCGCACAGCGCCGGCGGTATAGGTTGCATGGTCGAGCAGCGACAGATAGGTCTGGGAACTGCAACCTTCGCCCAACTGGCCGCCGACGGTCACGGTGACGCTGCCATCAGCCTGGGGCACCGGGTTGTAGCGCACGCCACCGGTGCATTGCTTGGAGTTGAGCGCCTTGACCTGATTGTCGATGCGGATGCTGGCAATCGGCGGCTCGACCGACACCAGGACCTTGCCCGAGTCGTTGCGAGCCACGAAGCGCAGGGCCTTGAGGTTGACCAGCAGCGCGTCGGGTTTGACCAGGAATGGTTTGTTCTCGTCATTGCCGTCGTCGTTGAACTCGGGCAGTTGCGGCTGCACGAAGAAGCCACGGTCCAGCACCAGATCGCCGGTGATTTGCGTCACGCCGTTGGCGCGCAAGTCGCGCATCAGCAGCCAGAGTTTTTCCATGTTCAGCTTCGGATCGCCGCCACCCTTGAGGTAGAGGTTGCCATTGAGGATGCCGCCGCTGAGGGTGCCGTCGGTATAGAACTCGGTTTTCCACTGGTGGTTCGGGCCAAGCATCTCCAGCGCGGCATAGGTGGTCACCAGCTTCATGGTCGAGGCCGGGTTAACCGAAACGTCAGCGTTATGAATGGTTGGGGTGCCTGGGCCGTTGAGCGGAATCATCACCAGCGACAGGGCACTGTCCTGCAACTTGCTGGCCTTGAGGGCCTTTTCGACGTTGGGCGACAGGGCGGTGTTGATCGACGCGGCGGAAACAGGAAGGGCCAGGGGCAGAAGAAGACTGGCCAGCAGCAATGGACGCAAAGATTTGATCATTTGAAATAAAACCCTACAGCCGAGGGGGAAAAAGACGAGGGCATGGAGATAAATTCCCTCAGCGGTCATGAAAGTGTCGGCATTATGCCCCAAGGTGTAGCGGCTTGTGCCGTACCCTGGTCCGCTAAACCGCTATTTTTTTACCGGCGGTAGGTGTAGCGCTGTTCTGAGGCGGGCAATCGGCGCCTTAAACTGCTAAAGTGCGGCCCGTTATTACTTATGAGGATTGTTCCAATGGCGACTAACCGTTCCCAGCGTCTGCGCAAAAAACTGTGCGTCGATGAATTTCAAGAGCTGGGTTTCGAACTGAACCTGGATTTCAAAGAAGATTTGGCTGATGAAGCCATTGATGCTTTCCTCGACGCGTTCCTGAAAGAAGCCATGGAAGCCAACGGTCTGGGCTATGTTGGCGGCGACGACTTCGGTCTGGTGTGCCTGCAGAAGCGTGGCTCGGTTTCCGAAGAGCAGCGTGCCGCTGTTGAAGCCTGGCTCAAAGGCCGCAGCGAACTGACCGAAGCAACCGTCAGCCCGCTGATCGACGTCTGGTACCCGGAAAAGCCGATCAATCCGGTAGCTTGATGTTCTAAAAAACGGCGACCCAAGGGTCGCCGTTTTTTTATGCCTGCTTTTTGTAGGCGCATGGCTTGGCCCGCGAAGGGGCCCTCAGGCATTGCGCCAGTTCAGAATCACCAGCGTCAACACCCCCGCCACAATCCCCCAGAACGCCGAACCGATGGAAAACAGCGTCAACCCCGACGCCGTGACCATAAAGGTAATCAGCGCTGCTTCCCGTTCCTGCACTTGCGCCATGGCAATGTGCAACCCATTGATGATCGAGCCGAACAGCGCCAGCGCGGCAATCGACAGCACCAGCTCTTTAGGCAATGCGGCAAACAACGCCGCCAGCGTCGCGCCGAACACCCCGGCAATCCCGTAGAAAATCCCGCACCAGACGGCTGCGGTGTAGCGCTTGTTGCGATCTTCATGGGCGTGCGGCCCGGTACAGATCGCTGCGCTGATGGCGGCCAGGTTGATCCCATGGGAGCCGAACGGCGCCAACAACAACGAGGCAATACCGGTGGAAGTGATCAGTGGCGAGGCCGGCACGTTGTAGCCGTCGGCGCGCAATACGGCGATGCCCGGCATGTTCTGCGACGTCATCGCCACCACGAACAGCGGAATGCCGATGCTGATGGTCGCAGCCAGGGAGAAATGCGGCGTGGTCCAGACCGGTGTCGCGACTTCCAGATGGAAGCCACTGAAATCCAGCAACCCCATAAACCCCGACAGTGCAGTGCCAATCAACAGCGCGGCGAGCACGGCGTAGCGCGGCGACAGGCGCTTGACCAGCAGATACGTGAAGAACATCCCCAGGACCAGCGCAGTGCGGTGCTGGGCGGCGACGAAAATCTCGCTGCCGATCTTGAACAGAATCCCCGCCAGCAATGCCGCCGCCAATGAGGCCGGAATCTTTTTCACCAGCCGTTCGAAACTGCCGGTCAGGCCGCAAATGGTCACCAGCACTGCGCAAGTGATGTAGGCGCCGATGGCCTCGCCGTAACTGACACCGCCCAGGCTGGTGATCAGCAACGCCGCGCCGGGGGTCGACCAGGCGATGGTGATCGGAGTGCGGTAGCGCAAGGACAAGCCGATCGAGCACACCGCCATGCCGATAGAGATCGCCCAGATCCACGACGAAATCTGCCCGCTCGTCAGCCCCGCTGCTTGCCCGGCCTGGAACATCAGCACCAGTGAGCTGGTGTAGCCGGTCATCATCGCGATGAACCCGGCGACGATGGCCGAGGGTGACGTGTCAGTCAGGGGGCGAAGCTGCGTGTGCGTGGCGTCGGTCATGACAGCGGTGTTCCTTGTTCTGATAAAGATGTCCGTAGCGACGTCTTCCAATTCTGCGTTCAAGCCTAAACTGAAAAGTAACCGGTCGTTGCAATACAGCGAGGGCGTCAAACAGCCGTACAGTCGTGTTGCCACCTTCCATTGTGTACAATCGCGGTGTTTTTTACGCGATACTTGCCAGCGACCCACTGTGCCGTATTACAGTCACGGTCAATTCGCCGCAGTTCTCCCGACTCGAGTGCCCATGAACGAACAGTTGCAACCCCTCAAGAAACAACCGCGAGCAGGCAAAGCCGGCCGTAGCGGTACCCAGGACGATATTGTCTATGCGCATATCTTCGAGGCCATCCTCGAACAGCGTCTGGCGCCCGGCACCAAGTTGAGCGAAGAAGCGCTGGGGGAAATTTTCGGGGTCAGCCGCACCATCATTCGCCGTGCGCTGTCGCGTCTGGCCCATGAAGGCGTGGTATTACTGCGACCGAATCGCGGCGCTGTCGTCGCCAGCCCGAGTGTCGAAGAGGCCCGCCAGGTGTTTCTGGCGCGGCGTCTGGTGGAGCGAGCGATCACTGAATTGGCGGTTCAGCACGCCACCGCCGAACAACTTCTCGAGCTGCGGCAGATGGTCAACGACGAGCGCGACAGTTTTTCCCGTGGCGATCGCGGTGCCGGGATCCGTCTGTCCGGCGAGTTCCATTTGAAACTGGCCGAAGCGGCGAAAAATGCCCCGCTGATCAGCTTTCAGCGCAGCCTGGTGTCCCAGACTTCGTTGATCATCGCCCAGTACGAGAGCGGCAACCGTTCCCACTGTTCGTATGATGAACACACCCAGTTGATCGACGCGATCGAAGCGCGGGACGCGACGCTGGCAGTGGACCTGATGATGCATCACATGGACCACATCGACAGCAAACTCAACCTCGACGAAGAAAGCGCGTCGGATGATTTGCATGCGGTGTTTTCGCATTTGTTGCAGACCAAGAAGCCTGGGCGTTCAACAGCCAAGCTTTAAGTCAGACCGTGTTGCGCCCATCGCGGGCAAGCCCGCTCCCACAGTGTCTGGAGTGTTCACAAGGATTTCATTCCATCTCCGAACCCTGTGGGAGCGGGCTTGCCCGCGATGGCTTTCTGACAGGCAATAAAAATCCCCCGGGCTGTACGGCTACGGGGGATTTTTTATGCCTGGAGAAAACTAGCGCTGATGCACCAGATTCCCCGCCGCATACGTCTGCAGAACCGTCCGGTCATCCCCCAGCGTCATCAATACAAACAACGTCTCGGCAATGTTATTGGCCTGTTTCAGGCGATAGCCGAGCAGTGGCGTGGCGTTGTAGTCCAGCACCAGGAAGTCCGCGTCGCTGCCCGGTTGCAAGGTACCGATCTTGTCTTCCAGGCGCAGTGCGCGGGCGCCGCCGAGGGTGGCCAGGTACAGCGACTTGAACGGGCTCAACCGAGCGCCTTGCAGTTGCATGACTTTGTAGGCTTCGTTCAGGGTTTGCAGCAGCGAGAAACTGGTGCCGCCGCCAACGTCGGTACCGAGGCCGACATTGAGTTTGTGCTTCTCGGCCATGGGCAGATTGAACAGGCCGCTGCCGAGGAACAGGTTCGAGGTCGGGCAGAACGCAATCGCTGAACCCGTCTGCGCCAGTCGCGCACATTCGTCATCGCACAGGTGCACGCCGTGGGCGAACACCGAGCGCTCGCCGAGCAGTTGGTAGTGATCGTAGACGTCCAGGTAGCCCTTG
Organism: Pseudomonas cucumis; assembly: GCF_030687935.1. GTDB lineage: Bacteria > Pseudomonadota > Gammaproteobacteria > Pseudomonadales > Pseudomonadaceae > Aquipseudomonas > Aquipseudomonas cucumis. The sequence goes on from NZ_CP117454.1 coordinate 2,037,120, forward strand.
CGCTCCGGGAACAGTTCCTTGACCCACTCGACTTCCTTGAGGTTTTCGCTGATGTGGGTCTGCATGTACAGATCCGGGTATTCACTCAGCAATTGGCCGGCGAGGGTCAGTTGTTCCGGGGTGCTGGTCGGGGCGAAGCGTGGGGTGACGGCGTAGTGCAAGCGGCCCTTGCCGTGCCAGCGCTCGATCAGCGCCTTGCTTTCGACGTAGCTCGATTCGGCGGTGTCGGTCAGGTAGTCCGGCGCGTTGCGGTCCATCATTACCTTGCCGGCGATCATCCGCAGGTCCAACTGTTCGGCAGCCTCGAAGAACGAGTTCACCGACTGTGGATGCACGCTGCCGAACACCAGCGCCGTGGTGGTGCCGTTGCGCAGCAGTTCCTTGATGAAAATATCCGCGACTTCGTCAGCGTGGCCCTTGTCGGCGAACTGGCTTTCGCACGGGAAGGTGTAGGTATTCAACCAGTCCAGCAGCTGTTCGCCATAGGCACCGACCATGCCGGTTTGCGGCAAGTGGATGTGGGTGTCGATGAAGCCCGGGGTGATCAGGGCGTCCTGATAATGGGTGATCTCGATGTCGGCCGGCAGGGTCGGCAGCAATTCGCTGGCGTGGCCGATGGCGCTGATCTGGCCGTTATCGACCACCAGCAGGCCGTCTTCAAAATACTCGTACGAGGCTTCGATGCCCACTTCGGCGGGGTCGGCGATGCTGTGCAGGAGGGCGGCGCGATAGGCTTTGCGAGTCAGAGGCATGTGAGTTCTCAAGTGGTTCGAAGCTTTTCAGTTCAAAGCTTGGCTGCGGCGTGAAGCAGGCAGCAGTTTGGCGATCGATGATCCGGCGCTGGCGGTGTGCTGGCCGAAATTCGCGTTATAGGTGGCGATGATTTCGCCGGCGATGGAGATGGCGATTTCCACAGGCAACTTGCCTTTGACTTCGCCGATGCCCATTGGGCAGCGCATGCGTTGCAGCACGCTGCTGTCGAAGCCGCGGTCACGCAGGCGATGTTCGAACTTCACCCGTTTGGTCTTCGAACCGATCAGGCCGAAATAGGCGAAGTCGTTGCGCTTGAGGATCGCGGCGGTGAGTTCGAGATCGAGCTGGTGGTTGTGGGTCATGACGATGCAGTAGCTGCCAGCGGGCAGGTCGTCGACTTCATCCACCGGTTCTTCGGTGACGATCTTGCGCACGCCGTGGGGAATCTGTTCAGGAAATTCCGCTTCCCGCGAGTCGATCCAGCGCACCCGGCAGGGCAGGCTGGCGAGCAGCGGCACCAGCGCCCGACCGACATGGCCGGCGCCGAACACCGCAATCTGCGCCTGGACCTGGCCCATCGGTTCGAACAGCAACACGGTCACGCCACCGCAGCACTGGCCCAAGCTGGCGCTGAGGCTGAAGCGCTCCAGATGGGTGTCCTGTCGGCCGCTGGCAAGCATTTCGCGGCCGATCTGCATGGCTTTGTATTCCAGATGCCCGCCACCGATGGTGTCGAACGTTTGCGTGGCGCTGATGACCATCTTCGAGCCGGCATTGCGCGGCGTCGAGCCGAGCTCTTCGATGATGGTCACCAATACACAGGGTTCACCCCGGGTTTGCAGGTCGGCGAGGGCGTCGATCCAGTTGTACATGTTTCACCTCTCAAGATCATTCCCACGCTCTGCGTGGGAATGCATCTCTGGACGCTCCGCGTCCGCTGTTCACAATGCGACGCAGAGCGTCGCGGGCTGCATTCCCACGCAGAGCGTGGGAACGATCAAACCACTACCTCGGATTCGGCTTCCACGGTCTTCGCCGCCTTCAACTGCCGCATCTGCTCACAGCCCCACAACACCCGCTCCGGGGTTGCCGGTGCGTCGATTTTCGGTTGATGCTGGTAGTCGCCCAAACTGGCCACGGCGTCCTTGATCGCACACCACGCGGCGATCCCGAGCATGAACGGCGGCTCACCCACAGCTTTGGAATGGAACACCGTGTCTTCCGGGTTCTTGCGGTTTTCCACCAGCTTCACCCGCAGGTCCAATGGCATGTCGGCTACTGCCGGGATCTTGTAGCTGGCCGGGCCGTTGGTCATCAGTTTGCCTTTGTCGTTCCACACCAGTTCTTCCATGGTCAGCCAACCCATGCCCTGGATGAAACCACCCTCGACCTGGCCGATGTCGATCGCCGGGTTCAGCGAGTCGCCGACGTCGTGAAGAATGTCGGTGCGCAGCATCTTGTACTCGCCGGTCAGCGTGTCGACGATCACCTCGGCGCAGGCCGCACCAAAGGCGTAGTAGTAGAACGGCCGACCACGGGCCTGGCTGCGGTCGTAGTAGATTTTCGGGGTCTTGTAGAAGCCGGTGCTCGACAGCGACACCTGCGCGAAATACGCCTGCTGGATCAGCGATTCGAAGGTGAGGATGTGATCGCGAACCCGCACGTGACCGTTGTGGAACTCCACGTCCTCTTCGCTGACCTTGTACTGCCGCGCGGCGAATTCCACCAGGCGTTTCTTGATGGTTTCAGCCGCGTTTTGCGCCGCTTTACCATTGAGGTCGGCGCCGCTCGAAGCAGCGGTTGGCGAAGTGTTCGGAACCTTATCGGTGTTGGTCGCGGTGATCTGTACGCGGTCCATTTCCACCTGGAACACTTCAGCCACGACTTGCGCAACCTTGGTGTTCAGGCCCTGGCCCATTTCAGTGCCGCCGTGGTTCAGGTGGATGCTGCCGTCGGTGTAAATGTGGATCAGTGCACCGGCCTGGTTGAGGAAACTGGCGGTGAAGGAAATACCGAATTTCACCGGGGTCAGCGCCAGGCCTTTTTTCAGGATCGGGCTGTTGGCGTTGTAGCGACGGATCGCTTCGCGACGCTCGGCGTACTGGCTGCTGGCTTCCAGTTCGGCGGTCATTTCCTCGAGCATGTTGTGCTCGACGGTCTGGTAGTAATGGGTGATGTTGCGCTCGGTCTTGCCATAGTAGTTGGCCTTGCGCACCGCCAGCGGATCGAGGCCCAAATGCCGGGCAATCGCGTCCATGACCTCTTCGATGGCGACCATGCCTTGCGGGCCGCCGAAACCACGGTAAGCGGTGTTCGACGCGGTGTTGGTCTTGCAGCGATGACCGTTGATGGTCGCGTCGCCCAGGTAGTACGAGTTGTCGGCATGGAACATCGCGCGGTCGACAATCGATGCCGACAAATCCGGTGAGCAACCGCAGTTACCGGCCAGTTCCAGCGCAATGCCGTGCAGGCGGCCAGTGCTGTCGAAGCCGACGTCGTACTCGACGTAGAACGGGTGACGCTTGCCAGTCATCAGCATGTCTTCGACACGCGGCAGGCGCATTTTGGTCGGCTGGCCGGTCAGGTGCGCAATCACCGCGCACAGGCACGCCGGGCTCGCGGCCTGGGTTTCCTTGCCGCCGAAACCACCGCCCATGCGGCGCATGTCGACAACGATTTTGTTCATCGACACGTCCAGCACCTCCGCCACCAGCTTCTGCACTTCGGTGGGGTTCTGGGTCGAGCAGTAAACGATCATGCCGCCGTCTTCAGTCGGCATCACCGAAGAGATCTGGGTTTCCAGATAAAAGTGTTCCTGGCCGCCGATGTGCAGCGTGCCTTGGATGCGATGTTCTGCAGTAGAAAGCGCAGTGGCCGAATCGCCGCGCTGATGGGTATGACTGTCGAGCACAAAGTGGCGTTTGCGCAGGGCTTCGACCACGTCCAGGACCGGTTCCAAATCTTCGTATTCGATGATCGCGGCCATGGCTGCTTTGCGCGCGGTTTCCAGGTCTTTCGCCGCCACGGCCAGTACCGGTTGACCGACGAATTGCACGTCATCGATGGCCAGCAACGGGTCGCCCGGCAACAGTGGGCCGATGTCTTTCAGACCCGGCACATCTTCGTGGGTAATGGCGATGCGCACGCCTTCGAAGGCATAGCAGGGCTTGGTGTCGATGCTGATGATTTTCGCGTGGGCGCGGTCCGACAGCCGTGCGTAAACGTGCAGCTGATTGGGGAATTCCAGCCGATCGTCGATGTACTGCGCTTCACCGGACACGTGCTTGTCGGCGCTGTCGTGCTTGACGCTGCGACCGACTCCGGTGGTCAGGTCCTTGGCGAACAATTCAGCCAGTTCGGCTTGGGTCTTCTCTACAGTGTGATGATTAGACATAAGCGGTCACCCGAGTCTCGATGTGCGGTGTTTGCAGTTCGATGAAGTATTTGCGCAGCAGGTTCTGCGCGCTGAGCAGGCGGTATTCCTTGCTGGCGCGGAAGTCCGAGAGCGGTGTGAAATCTTCGGCCAGTGCGGCGCAGGCGCGTTCAATGGTGGCGTTGTTGAACGGTGCGCCAACCAGCGCGGCTTCGCAGTTCTTCGCACGTTTCGGGATCGTCGCCATGCCGCCGAAAGCAACGCGGGCGTCGGCGACTACGCCATGGTCGATGCGCAGGTTGAACGCTGCACAAACGGCGGAAATGTCATCGTCCAGACGCTTGGATACCTTGTAGGCGCGGAACAGTTGTTCAACGCTGGCGCGCGGCACGATGATCTTTTCGATGAACTCGCTTTCCTGACGCGCGGTGACCCGGTAATCGATGAAGTAATCTTCCAGCGCCATGGTGCGGCGGGTTTCGCCTTTGCACAGGACGATCTGCGCGCCGAGGGCGATCAGCAGGGGTGGCGAGTCACCAATCGGCGAGGCGTTGCCGATGTTGCCGCCCAAAGTGCCCTGGTTGCGGATCTGCAAGGAGGCAAAGCGCTGCAGCAATTCACCGAAATCCGGGTATTCGGCCTTCAAGGCGTCGTAACAGTCGGACAGGGCAGTGGCGGCGCCGATTTCCAGGCGATCGTCGAAGCGTTCGATGCGTTTCATTTCGGCAACGTTGCCGACGTAGATCATCACCGGCAAGGTGCGGTGGAACTGGGTGACTTCGAGCGCCAGGTCGGTGCCACCGGCCAGCAGGCGAGCCTGTGGATAAGCGTCGTAGAGGTCGGCCAGATCGGCCACGGTCAACGGCACCAGGCAGCGTTTGTCGCCACTGTTGAGTTCGCCGATGTCGGTGGGGGCGATGGCTTTCAGGCGAGCGATGGTATCCGCTTCTCGCGCATCGAACTGGTCCGGTTGTTTGCCGCAGCACGATTGCTCCGCGGCGGCCAGGATCGGCCGATAGCCGGTGCAGCGGCAGAGGTTGCCGGCTAGCGCTTCGTGGGCTTTATGGGCGTCGGGCTCGTCGCTGTTCTTTTGCAGCGCGAACAGCGACATCACGAAGCCCGGCGTGCAGAAGCCGCACTGCGAACCGTGGCACTCGACCATGGCTTTTTGCACGCTGTGCAGTTCGCCTTGGTGCTTGAGGTCTTCGACGCTGATCAGTTGCTTGCCGTGCAGCGACGAAACAAAGGTCAGGCACGAGTTGAGGCTGCGATAGCGGATGTGTTCGCGGCCATCGTCGTCCGTCTGCAACTCGCCGACCACCACGGTGCAGGCGCCACAGTCGCCGCTGGCGCAGCCTTCTTTGGTGCCGGGTTTGCCCACATGTTCGCGCAGGTAATTGAGCACGGTCAGGTTCGGGTCCAGGGCGTGCTCGCTACGGAGTTCCTGGTTTAGTAAAAACTGGATCACGGAAGGCCTCGCAAACTCATTATTGTTGTTAACCGACATGAGCCGAATTTATCAGGTCTGACTTTTCGGTCAATGATTTTCTGACTTAAAGGTCAGGAAATGGCATTTTGTCGATCAACAACTCGTTCCTTCATTATTGACCCTCACGGGATAGCTTGCCTTTTGCGTGAATCGTGCCAAAAACCGCTGGGTGGGCACTCCGCCATGACCCATCAATTGCGCTACACTGCGCCGCTTGTGCAGATCGAAGAGTTTGAAGGACAACCATGACGTTCAAGGCGCCGGACAGCCTCGCCGAGCAAATCGCTCACCACCTCGCCGAACGTATCATTCGCGGCGAAATGAAGCCGGGGGAGCGCATTCAGGAACAGAAGGTCACGCTGGCGCTCAATGTCAGCCGCGGTTCAGTCCGTGAGGCCTTGCTGATTCTCGAGCGCCGCCACCTGATCGCGATTTTGCCGCGACGAGGCGCCCATGTGACCGAACTCACGGCGCACAAGGTACAGAGCCTGTGCACGCTGATGAGCGAGTTGTACATTCTGCTCGGCAACGCCGTGGCCAGCGGCTGGCAAGTGCAGGCCGACATGGCGCCGTTCGTGCAGATCCAGCAGCGCCTGACCGACAGCTACGAGCGTCAGGACATCCGCACATTCGTCGACGACAGCTTCAGTGTGATGCGCGCTGCTTATCCGTTCGCCAATAACCCGTACTTGCAGGAAACCGTCGAGAATTTGCAGCCGGCCATGAGCCGTGCGTATTTCCTCGCACTGGATCAGCGCAAGGCCTCGATGAGCGAGTTTTTGGAGCTGTTCGAACGCCTGCTCGCTGCCGTGCTGGCCCGTGACTTTGCGCAGATCCGCGTGGTGCTGACGGCGTATGCCCAGCGCAGTTGCGATCTGGTGATTTCTGCCCTGACGGTCGCTTAAGCGTGCGGCTCAAGTGCATCAAACTGGCGGGGTTCAAATCCTTCGTCGATCCGACCACGGTAAACTTCCCCAGTAACATGGCGGCGGTGGTCGGACCCAATGGTTGCGGCAAGTCGAACATCATCGACGCCGTGCGTTGGGTGATGGGCGAGAGCTCGGCCAAGAACTTGCGCGGCGAGTCGATGACCGACGTCATCTTCAATGGCTCGACCAGCCGTAAACCGGTGAGTCAGGCCAGCATTGAGCTGGTGTTCGATAACTCCGACGGCACCCTGCTCGGCGAATGGGCCGCCTATGCGGAAATTTCCATTCGCCGCAAAGTGACCCGCGACAGTCAGACCACCTACTACCTCAACGGCGCCAAATGCCGTCGCCGAGACATCACCGACATCTTTCTGGGCACCGGCCTCGGCCCGCGCAGCTATTCGATTATCGAGCAGGGGATGATCTCCAAGCTGATCGAGTCCAAGCCTGAAGACCTGCGCAACTTCATCGAAGAAGCGGCCGGTATTTCCAAGTACAAGGAGCGTCGGCGCGAGACTGAAAACCGTATCCGCCGCACCCACGAAAACCTTGCCCGCCTGACCGACCTGCGCGAAGAGCTCGAGCGTCAGCTTGAACGCTTGCACCGCCAGGCCGAGGCCGCCAAGAAGTATCAGGAATACAAAGGCGAAGAGCGTCAGCTCAAGGCCCAGCTGTCGGCCCTGCGCTGGCAGGCGTTGAACGAACAGGTCGGCCAGCGCGAGTCGATCATCGGTACGCAGGAAGTCACCTTCGAAGCCCTGGTGGCCGAGCAACGCAATGCTGACGCGGCCATCGAACGCCTGCGCGACGGTCATCACGATCTGTCCGAACGCTTCAATTTGGTGCAAGGGCGTTTCTATTCGGTCGGCGGTGATATTGCCCGGGTCGAACAGAGCATCCAGCACGGTCAGCAGCGTTTGCGTCAGTTGCAGGACGACCTGAAGGAAGCCGAACGCGCGCGGCTGGAAACCGAGTCGCACTTGGGCCACGACCGCACCTTGCTGCTGACCTTGGGCGAAGAGCTGGACATGCTCACGCCGGAACAGGAAGTCACCAGCGCCGCCGCCGAAGAAGCCGCTGCCGCGCTCGAAGAATCCGAAACCACCATGCATGCCTGGCAGGAGCAGTGGGACACCTTCAACCTCACCGCCGCCGAGCCACGCCGTCAGTCTGAAGTTCAACAATCACGGATCCAGCAGCTGGAAACCAGCATGGAGCGTTTGGCCGATCGCCAGAAGCGTCTTGGCGAAGAACGTGCGTTGCTGTCAGCGGATCCCGAAGACGCGGCGATCAGAGAGCTCAGCGAGCAGTTGGCCGCGTCCGAGGCCACGCTCGAAGACTTGCAGGCCAGTGAAGAAGCACAAGTCGAACGCCTCGAGCAACTGCGTCAGGAGTTGCAGCAAGCGCTTTCGGCCCAGCAGCAAGCCCAAGGTGATTTGCAGCGGCTCAACGGTCGACTGGCGTCGTTGGAAGCCTTGCAGCAAGCCGCGCTCGATCCCGGTACCGGCACTGCCGAATGGCTGCGCGAACAGCATCTGGCGGATCGTCCGCGTCTGGCCGAAGGCCTGAAGGTCGAGGCCGGTTGGGAACTGGCGGTGGAAACCGTGCTCGGTGCCGACCTGCAAGCGGTGCTGGTGGATGACTTCGGTGATTTCGATCTGGCCGGGTTTGCCCAAGGCGATTTGCGCCTGCTCAGCCCGGCCGTCGATGGCGTGCGCATGCCTGGCAGTTTGCTCGACAAGGTCGAGGCGCAGATTGATTTGTCGCCATGGCTGGGGCAGGTCAAACCGGTCGACAGCCTTGAGCAAGCCTTGGTCTTGCGTGGGCAATTGGCCGCCGGGCAAAGCCTGATCAGTCGCGACGGTTACTGGGTCGGTCGACACTTTTTGCGTGTGCGCCGGGCCAGCGAAGCGGAAAGCGGTGTACTCGCCCGTGGCCAGGAAATCCAGCGTTTGGGCCTTGAGCGCGAAGAGCGCGAAGCCACGGTCGAAACCCTGGAAACCCAACTTCAGAATCTCAGGGCGCAACAGCGCCAGCAGGAAAACGGCCGCGAACATTTGCGCCGTTTGCTGCAAGACGAAGCGCGTCAGCAAGGCGAATTGAAAGCCCAGCTGTCCGCCGGCAAAGCCAAGGTCGAGCAGTTGACTCTGCGCCGTACCCGTCTCGATGAAGAACTTACCGAGTTGACCGAACAGCGCGCCCTGGAACACGAAAACATCGGCGAAGCGCGCCTGCAATTGCAGGAGGCCCTCGACAGCATGGCGCTGGACACCGAGCAGCGCGAGCTGCTGCTGGCCCAGCGCGACAGCTTGCGCGAACGTCTCGATCGGGTGCGTCAGGAAGCCCGACAGCACAAGGATCATGCGCATCAATTGGCGGTGCGCCTCGGTTCGCTGAAGGCGCAACACGATTCCACTCGTCAGGCCCTTGAGCGTTTGGAAATGCAGTCCGAGCGCCTGACCGAAAAGCGCGAACAACTCAGTCTCAATCTGGAAGAGGGCGAGGCACCGCTGGAAGAGCTGCGGCTGAAGCTCGAAGAGCTGCTCGACAAGCGCATGACGGTTGACGAAGAACTCAAGACCGCGCAAATCGCCATGGAAGACGCCGACCGCGAACTGCGCGATGCCGAAAAACGCCGGACCCAGGCTGAGCAGCAATCCCAGTTGATTCGCAGCCAACTCGAACAGCAGCGCATGGAATGGCAAGCGTTGACGGTGCGACGCAAGACCCTGCAGGATCAATTGCTCGAGGACGGCTACGATCTCAACGGCGTGCTCGCCACGCTGCTGGCCGGCGCCAACGAGAAAGACGCCGAAGAAGAGCTCGAGCGCATTGCCGCGCGGATTCAGCGCCTCGGCGCGATCAACCTCGCGGCCATCGATGAATACCAGCAACAATCGGAGCGCAAACGTTATCTGGACGCTCAGAATGACGATCTGGTGGAAGCGCTGGATACGCTCGAGAACGTGATTCGCAAGATCGACAAGGAAACCCGAAACCGTTTCAAAGATACCTTTGATCAGATCAATGGCGGTTTACAGGCCCTTTTCCCAAAAGTTTTCGGCGGAGGACGCGCGTATTTGGAACTGACGGGCGAAGATCTACTCGATACAGGGGTAACGATCATGGCGCAGCCGCCAGGAAAGAAGAACAGCACCATCCATTTGCTCTCCGGTGGCGAAAAAGCCCTGACCGCATTGGCCCTGGTATTTGCCATCTTCAAGTTGAACCCGGCGCCGTTCTGCATGCTCGATGAGGTTGACGCGCCATTGGATGACGCTAACGTTGGACGCTACGCACGGCTGGTCAAAGAAATGTCGCAGTCGGTGCAGTTCATCTACATCACCCACAACAAGATCGCCATGGAAATGGCCGATCAATTGATGGGGGTGACGATGCACGAACCCGGTTGCTCGCGTCTGGTGGCAGTGGATGTGGAGGAGGCGATGGCCATGGTGGACGCCTGAGTCATTGCGTGTAGGGCAAGTAATTTTTGAGCTGTAGGGCTTTTTACCTGCCTTGACTTGCTGGCCAATCGACACAATTCGCGCAAGCCACTGTGACAGACGGTGTAAAGTTGCCTTTGGTCGTGCTAGTTTAATGTCAATTTTTCGTATACGTGGGCAAAACGCCTGTCAGAACATAGAGTTGGCGCCACGTTTTAAAGCGGTTTGCACAATGTAAACCCCTTATTTTTCAGCATTTTTTATAGAGGCACGGGATTACATGGAAATCGGTCTGCGCGAGTGGCTGATCGTCATCGGCATTATTGTCATTGCCGGTATTCTTTTCGATGGCTGGCGTCGCATGCGCGGCGGCAAGGGAAAACTGAAATTCCGTCTTGACCGAAGTTTGTCCAATCTGCCGGACGAGGACACCAGCGCCGAGCTGTTGGGCCCGCCCCGGGTACTGGATACCCATAAAGAACCGCAATTGGATGAGCACGATCTGCCGTCGGTGAGCATGCCTGCCCGTGAACCTCGCGAGTCGGGTTCCAAGCGCGGCAAGCGTGGCCATGGCGAGCCGTCGCAAGGCGATATGAACCTCAGCCTGGACCTGGACGGCGGCCCGAGCTTCAGCAGCCGTGACGATTTCCCGGATGACACCAAGTCCGCCAGCCCTGCCGACAAAGAGCAGCCACAAGCCGAAGAAGTGCTGGTAATCAGCGTGATCTGCCGCGACCCGGCCGGCTTCAAGGGCCCGGCGCTGTTGCAGAACATTCTGGAAAGCGGTCTGCGTTTCGGCGAGATGGACATTTTCCACCGCCACGAAAGCATGGCTGGTAACGGCGAAGTGCTGTTCTCGATGGCCAACGCGGTCAAGCCGGGCGTCTTCGATCTGGACGATATCGATCATTTCAGCACTCCGGCGGTGAGCTTCTTCCTCGGTCTGCCAGGCCCGCGTCATCCGAAGCAAGCCTTCGACGTGATGGTGGCGGCGGCGCGTAAACTGTCTCAGGAGCTGAACGGCGAGCTGAAAGACGACCAGCGCAGCGTGCTGACCGCCCAGACGATTGAGCACTACCGTCAGCGTATCGTCGAGTTTGAACGCCGCGCATTGACCCAGAAGCGTTGATCTGTAGGAGCCAGGTTTGCCGTACCGCTGGCTCCTACAATGATTTGTACAGCATCAACAGATTGAGCAGCCTCGGCTGCTCTTTTGCTTTATGAGAGAACACCCATGACTGCCGCCGAAACCCGCATTCTAGAGCTGCGCGCCGAGCTCGATCAGCACAACTATCGCTATCACGTGCTGGATGAACCGAGCATTCCGGACGCCGAATACGATCGCTTGTTCCATGAGCTCAAGGCGCTCGAAGCAGCCCATCCCGAACTGATCACCAGTGACTCGCCGACCCAGCGTGTCGGTAGTGCGGCGCTGTCAGCGTTCACCCAGGTGCGTCATGAAGTGCCGATGCTCAGCCTTGGCAACGCCTTCGAAGAAACCGACATGCGCGAGTTCGATCGCCGGGTGACGGAAGGGCTGGACCTGCCGGTCGGCGACCTGTTCGGCGCCGGCGCAGCGGTGGAATACAGCTGCGAACCCAAGCTCGATGGCCTGGCGGTCAGCCTGCTGTATCAGGACGGTATGCTGGTGCGCGGCGCCACTCGCGGCGATGGCACCACGGGCGAAGACATCAGCGTCAACGTGCGCACCGTGCGCAATATCCCGCTCAAGCTGCATGGCAGCGGCTGGCCGGCGACCCTGGAGGTGCGCGGCGAAGTGTTCATGTCCAAGGCCGGTTTCGAGCGGCTCAACGCCACGCAACTGGAAATGGGCGGCAAGACCTTCGCCAACCCGCGTAACGCAGCGGCAGGTAGCTTGCGGCAGCTGGATTCAAAGATCACCGCCAACCGTCCGCTGGAATTCTGCTGCTACGGCATCGGCCAGATTTCTGCGGATATCGCCGACACGCACATTGGCAATCTGCAGCAACTCAAAGCCTGGGGTATGCCGATCAGTCATGAGTTGAAATCGGCTCGTGGCATCGATGAGTGCCTGGATTACTACCGCGACATCGGCGAACGCCGCAATGCGCTGCCCTATGAAATCGACGGCGTGGTGTTCAAGGTCAACAGCATTGCCTCCCAGCGCGAGTTGGGTTTCCGTGCCCGCGAACCGCGTTGGGCCATCGCGCATAAATTCCCGGCGATGGAAGAACTCACCGAGTTGCTCGATGTGGAGTTTCAGGTCGGTCGCACCGGTGCCGTGACGCCGGTGGCACGCTTGAAACCGGTCAAGGTCGCGGGGGTCACCGTGGCCAACGCGACCCTGCACAACATGGATGAAGTCGCGCGCCTGGGCCTGATGATCGGCGACACGGTCATCATCCGTCGTGCCGGTGATGTGATTCCGCAAGTGGTGCAAGTGGTTGCCGGACGCCGTCCGGAGAATGCCCGGCCGGTGCAGATTCCCCAGCAGTGCCCGGTATGTGGCTCCCATGTCGAGCGCACGCAACTGGTCAAGCGCAGCAAGGGTCGTGAGACCATCAGCGAAGGCGCGGTGTATCGCTGCGTCGGCCGTCTGGCCTGTGGCGCGCAACTCAAGCAAGCAATCATTCACTTCGTATCGCGCCGCGCCATGGACATCGAAGGGCTGGGCGAGAAGAGCGTCGAGCAATTGGTGGATGAAGGCCTGGTGAGTTCGCCGGCCGATCTCTATGCCCTGACGTTCGAGCAGATCGTCGATCTGGAAGGCTTTGCCGAACTGTCGAGCAAGAACCTGCTCGGCGCTATCGAAGACAGCAAGCAGCCGAGCCTGGCGCGGTTCATCTACGCCTTGGGCATTCCCGATGTCGGCGAAGAGACGGCCAAGGTCCTCGCGCGTTCTCTCGGCTCGCTGGAGCGGGTTCAGCAAGCATTGCCGCACGTACTCACGTACTTGCCGGATGTCGGGCTGGAAGTGGCTCACGAGATTCACAGCTTCTTTGAAGATGCGCATAACCGGCAGGTGATCAAGGATCTGCTCAAGCATGGCTTGCAGATTCAGGATCAGGGCGAGCTGGGTGCCGAATTTTCCGCCAGTACCACGCTGGGCGGCTTCCTCGACAAGTTGCACATCCCTTCGGTCGGGCCGGGCGGGGCGCAGAAGCTCGCCGACAAATTCGGCTCGCTTGAAGCGGTGATGAATGCAGATTGGCTGGACATGCGTCAGGCGTTGCCGGAGAAACAGGCGACCTCGGTTCGGGAATTCTTTGCAGTGACGCAAAACCGTCAACTCGCCGAGGCGGCCGAAAAGCAGCTGAGCGATTTCGGCATGCATTGGCAGAGCGAGAAGAAAGTTGTCGAAGGATTGCCGCTGGCCGGGCAGACCTGGGTGTTGACCGGATCGCTGGAACTGATGAGTCGCGATATCGCCAAGGACAAGCTTGAAAGCCTCGGGGCCAAGGTGGCCGGTTCGGTGTCGGCCAAGACCCATTGCGTGGTCGCGGGACCGGGTGCGGGTTCGAAGTTGACCAAGGCCAATGAGCTGGGGTTGAAGGTGTTGGATGAAGAGGCGTTTGTCGAGTTTCTGAAGAAGCACGGTATCGACGTTTAAAATCGCCAAGATCGCAGTCTTCGGCAGCGCCTACACCTGTTGATCGTTCCCACGCTCTGCGTAGTAACGCATCCCGTGACGCTCTGCGTCACAACGGACGCGGAGCGTCCGGGGCGGCATTCCCACGCAGAGCGTGGGAACGATCACGGTACAAGAATGATCTAGTCTTCGCAGGCCCCAGGGAGAGATCGCCATGTACCGCTTTTTCGAACAGCTCAGTTCACGCATCGCCGCGCCCTTCATGGGTGAGCGTTCGCGCAACAGCAAGGTCTGGCATTGCCGCTGCGGGCAGTCGCTGTTCTTTCGCAACAGTCAGTGCCTGGCCTGTTCGGCGGCGCTGGGCTATCAGCCGCAGCAGAGTCGCTTGTCTTCGCTGCAACCCGGCCCGCAAGCGGATACCTGGTTGCTCGATGCCGATCCTGACGCCGGTGTGTTCCGCCGCTGCGCCAATCTCGACTCTCCGGCCGCATGCAACTGGCTGCTGCCAGCCAATGATCACGATGCGTTGTGCATCGCCTGTAGCCTGAATCGCACCATCCCCGACCTGTCGATCCCCGAGAACCATGAGCGCTGGCGCAAAGTGGAAACCGCCAAGCGTCGTCTGGTGGGGCAGCTGATCAGTCTGGGCTTGCCAGTCATTCCGAAATCCATGGGCGAAGACATCGGTCTGGCTTTCGATTTCATCGGTATCGATCTCGAAGGCAAATCGCCGACAACCGGGCATGCCAACGGTCTGATCACCCTCGATATCAAGGAGGCCGACGACGCCCATCGCGAACAGGTTCGCGTGCAGATGCACGAACCTTATCGCACGCTGCTCGGGCATTTTCGTCACGAAGTAGGGCATTACTACTGGGACCGTTTGGTCGCCAACAGTCATTGGCTGGAACCGTTCCGCGGCCTGTTCGGCGACGAGCGTGAAAGTTACGCCGAGGCGCTAGAGCGGCATTATCAGCAAGGCGCTCCGCTCGACTGGCAACAACATTACGTCAGCGCCTACGCCACCATGCACCCTTGGGAGGACTGGGCCGAAACCTGGGCTCACTACCTACATATGATGGATGCGGTGGACACTGCCCTGGGGTTCGGCATGAGTGCCCGGGAAATGGACTTCGATTACCAGCCGTTTCCACCCAGCACGCTATTCGACCCGCAGCACCCCGGCGGCCCGGCGTTCCTGTCGTTCGTCAACGCATGGATCGAACTGGCCGGCATGCTCAACGAGTTGTCACGCAGCATGGGTCAGCCGGATTTCTATCCGTTCGTCCTGCCGCCGGCGGTGATTGCCAAGCTGCACTTCATTCATCTGGTGATCCAGCAGGAAGGCGGAAGGGCGGATGAGGTGTTGGCGCAATAGGATCAAAAGATCGCAGGCTGCGGCAGCTCCTACGCGCCTGTGGGCGCCGCCGCAGGCTGCGATCTTTTAAAGGCCGGCGCATGTCCTTGAAGCAGCTCATATTTTTTAATCCGCCCGAACGGTTGTAACTTCGTCTCAGATAGGTACAATGGCGCGGCTCGCCGTCAGGTGAGCGTCGTTATGGTGACCCCATCGGTCCCCCCGCAACGATCAGCCGTGAACCCGGTCAGGCCTGGAAGGGAGCAGCCGCAGCGGTGACATTGTGTGCCGGGGTGTGGCTGGTGGGGTTGCCTCCATAACGCAGCACGACCCTCTTTCGTGTTTTCTTTTTAAAAATACTGTTTTTGTTTTCCCTGCCATGGAGCTCATCCAGGGCGGTGTTTCGTCGTTTCCGAATTAAAGAAATAAAAAAGGAGGCCGATCTGTCGCATTCGACAGATCGGCCTCTTTTTTTCATTTACTGGCACTAGGCTTGGACAAGGCCTGGTCAACCGCTGCGATCAGCTTTCCCAGATCCTTCGGGGTGGCTTTGTATACGACGCTGAACAGGTACGCGCGCTGTTCATCTTCGTCTTCCAGATCTGCGAAAAAGGCTTTCAGCTTCACGCCCAGCACGTCGGCAAGCAAAAACAATGCTTCCACGCTGGGGGTATAGGTGCCGGTTTCGAAGCGACTGATGGTTTTGGGGTCAAAACCGGTTTTTTCGCCGAGTTCAGCCTGAGTAAGCCCTGCGACCTTACGGTAGCGTCGGATGGCCGGACCCAAACTTGAAATTTGCATCGCTCAATTCCCATTTAGAATCAAGAACTTAACGATAGATTTTTGCATTAGGCAACTGCATGATCCATCACCTTGCTTTGCAAAATGTGATGCATTTCGTAGAATCGCCGCTTCGAAGGGTTTTGGGTGATCTGCTTTCTGAAGTTTAGGCGATATGAAACAGCCAGCATTGCGTTCCCTGCCGGGTATACGCAAAGGCCGCTGGCGGTCTGAAGCCTTGCGAAATATTACCAGAGTCGGTGTTGTTACTTTGCCCTGGATCTTAGGCGGTCCGGGGGGCCATCAAATGCTGTTCATGGAGTGATAACGTGTCTCTGCGCAGTACGTCTCAAAACACCTCTTCCGGGCATCCTGCGCTGGTCGAGCGGTACCACCGCTAGCGACAATGAGCCTGACTCATGGATGAGAAATACCGCAGGGCCGTGGATGCCGCCGCGATTTTTTCCGAGACCGATCTCGACGGCCGGATTACCTACGTCAACGATCAATTCTGCGCCGTGTCCGGCTATAGCCGCGAAGAGCTGTTGGGGCAGAATCATCGCGTGCTGAACTCCGGCTTGCACTCCGCCGATTTTTTCGCCGCCATGTGGCGCACCATCGCCCTGGGCAATATCTGGAAGGGCGAGATCTGTAATCGCGCCAAAGATGGCAGCCTGTATTGGGTCGACAGCACCATGGTGCCGGTGCTCGATGATGCCACCGGGCGCGTTCACCGATACTTGTCGATTCGTTTCGACATCAGCGAAAAACGCCAACTGCTGCAATCCTTGCAATGGCGGGTCGGGCATGACGTGCTGACCGGGCTGCCCAATCGCACGTTCCTCTCGGAGTTGCTGGATCAGGCGCTGGAATTCTCTCGGCATGAAAACATTCCGTTGGCGGTGTGCATGCTTGACCTCGACGGCTTCAAGGCGGTCAACGACGGTTACGGTCACGCCAGTGGCGATATGTTGCTGGTGGAAGTGGCCAAGCGTTTGCGCGACATTGTGCGCGGCGAAGATGTGGTGGCGCGACTGGCCGGTGACGAGTTCGTGCTGGTGCTGCGTTATGTGCGTGATCTGCAGGAGTTGCGCGCGGCGCTGAATCGCGTGCTGGGGGCGATTTCGGCGCCTTACACGCTGCACGGCAAGGACATCAATGTGTTTGCCAGTATCGGCGTCACCCTGTTTCCCCATGACAACGAAGATGCCGAGACCCTGCTGCGTCATGCCGATCAGGCGATGTACGTGGCCAAGCAGAGCGGGAGAAATCGCTTTCATCTATTCGATGTCTCTCGGGATCAGGAGGTCAAGGCCACTCACCAGACCGTCGAACGGGTGCGTCAGGCGCTGGTCGCCGGTGAGTTGCGCCTGCATTTTCAGCCCAAGGTGAACATGCGCCGTGGCGTGGTCGTCGGTTTCGAGGCGTTGTTGCGTTGGGAGCACCCGCAGAATGGCATGGTGCCACCCCGGGAGTTTTTGCCGCTGGTGGAGGATACCGACCTGATCATCGATATTGGTGAATGGGTGATGGACCAGGTTCTGTCGCAGTTGCACCGTTGGCAGCAAGCGGGGCAGGGCTGGCCGGTCAGTATCAACATCGCGGCGCGACATTTTCAGCGCGCTGATTTCGTCGACCGGCTCAGGCATGTACTCGCTCGACATGCCCAGGTCGCCCCCCAGATGCTCGATCTGGAAATCGTCGAGTCGGTGGCGATCGAGAATATCCAGCATGTCAGTGCCTGTTTGCAGGCCTGTCAGGCGTTGGGGGTGCAGTTTTCGCTGGGTGACTTTGGCACCGGTTACTCGTCCCTGAGTTACCTCAAGCGTTTGCGAACCCAAACCATCAAGATCGATAAGTCGTTCGTGCGTGACATTCTGAATGATCGTGACGACCTGGCCCTGACCACGGCGGTGATTGGCCTGGCCCGGGCGTTCGGCCGGCAGGTGATTGCCGAGGGGCTGGAAAGCCTTGAGCACGGCGAATTGCTGTTGAGGCTGGGGTGCGAAGTCGCTCAAGGCTACTTCATCGCTCGCCCGATGCCGCCCGGAGAGGTGCCAGACTGGGTGGCGGGTTTTGTCGCCCCGTCGCAATGGCAGATGCTCGGCCAGACAGCCTGAGCCATCATGCAGCTGCTACTGGTTGGCAGCAGGGTTGCCGGTGTAGAGCCGGATAATGTCATCGATCTCCCCGGACATTTTCATTTGCAGCAATGTGTCCAGAATGCGTTGCACAGGCACCTTGGGGTCGTTGCGCATGTAGCAACCGACGGTTTGTTCGTGTACCAGCGCTACGCTTTGCAGTTGTCGGTCGGGCAGCAGGCGCTGGTTGAACCAGTCCAGGGTCCATTGGCTGCTCACGGCATAGCGGTAGCGTCCGGCCAGGAGTTTATCCAGCACCTGTTCCTGATTGCGCGCGTCATCGCGGTGCAGGCGGTCGGCGTCGAACAGCGGTTGCAGGGTCGGGTAGCTATAGCCGAATACCGTGCCGATCGACTGTTGCGGCAGCTCTGCCGGGTTGACCGTGTCGGGTGAGTCTCCCCGGCCAATCAGCAAGTCGCGCTGAACCAGCAGCGGAGCGCTCCAGATATAGTTGCCGGACAGATTCGGCAGCCAGGATTTTGAGACATAACAGCGCACATCGACTTCGCCGTGTTCCATGGCGTTTTGCACCCGTGCCCGAGGCAAGACATGAAATTGCGCCGGCACGCCGACCTGTGTCGCCAGGCTGAGCATGATGTCGTGCAGAATGCCCTGGGTCGGTCGACCGCGCTCCATCTGCACCATGGGCATGGCCCAGCTGTCAGATACGACAAAGCGCAACGGCGCCTCGGCGGCTGCGACACTCAGGCTGACCAACAGCAGTGCCCCCAAGGCAAAACGCATAAACGCTCCGGTACGGCTCAAACCTGAGCCAATAAAAGCCCTTAAAGTGCAGCTTAGCCAGAATAGACGAGCGCACCGGATGCAATTTTGGCCTTGCTCCGCTAGCATTAGCCGCTTCTGTTCCTTCGTTGCGACGGTTTTCGATGAGTTATCAGGTTCTTGCACGTAAATGGCGTCCGCGCTCGTTCGGCGAAATGGTCGGCCAGACCCATGTGCTCAAGGCTCTGATCAATGCCTTGGACAGCCAACGGCTGCACCACGCGTACCTGTTTACCGGTACCCGCGGGGTCGGCAAGACCACCATCGCGCGGATCATCGCCAAATGCCTGAACTGTGAAACAGGTATCACTTCGACCCCCTGCGGCGAGTGCTCGGTGTGCCGCGAAATCGATGAAGGCCGCTTCGTCGACCTGATCGAGATCGACGCCGCGAGCCGGACCAAGGTCGAAGATACTCGCGAACTGCTCGACAACGTGCAGTACGCACCGAGCCGCGGGCGCTTCAAGGTCTACCTGATCGACGAAGTGCACATGCTCTCCAGCCATTCCTTTAATGCGCTGTTGAAAACCCTTGAAGAGCCGCCGCCCTACGTCAAGTTCATCCTGGCCACCACCGATCCGCAGAAACTTCCTGCAACGATTTTGTCGCGGTGCCTGCAGTTCTCCCTGAAGAACATGACCCCGGAGCGGGTGGTCGAGCATTTGACCCATGTGTTGAGCGTCGAGAACGTGCCGTTCGAAGACGACGCGCTGTGGCTGCTGGGCCGCGCCGCCGACGGCTCGATGCGCGACGCCATGAGCCTGACCGATCAGGCCATTGCTTTCGGTGAAGGCAAGGTCATGGCCGCTGATGTGCGGGCCATGCTCGGTACTTTGGATCATGGTCAGGTCTACGACGTTTTGCATGCGCTGATTGAAGGCGACGCCAAGGCGTTGCTCGAAGCCGTGCGTCATCTGGCCGAGCAAGGCCCGGACTGGAACGGCGTGCTCTCGGAAATTCTCAATGTGCTGCACCGTGTTGCCATCGCTCAGGCCCTGCCCGAAGGTGTCGACAACGGCCATGGCGACCGTGATCGAGTGCTGGCATTGGCCCAGGCATTGCCGGCCGAAGACGTGCAGTTCTATTACCAGATGGGCCTGATCGGGCGCCGGGACTTGCCGCTGGCGCCGGACCCGCGCGGCGGTTTCGAAATGGTCCTGCTGCGAATGCTCGCGTTCCGGCCGGCAGACACCGAGGACGCGCCGAGGCAACCGCTAAAGACAGTGGGGATCAGCCAGGCCACAGTTGATTCCGCAAATTCAGTGGCTGCCGCGCGGGTTGTTGCGCCGGTAGTCGCTACGGCCGTTACACCGGCTCCGGTTGCGCCCGTGGTGGCACCGGCCCCTGTTCCGGTAGCTGCGCCTGAGCCGGTCGCGTCTGTGGCTGTGCCCATCGTCGCGCCTGAGCCCGAGCCTGTTGTCGAGCCCGTAGCGGTCGAAGAGGTCGTCGATCTGCCGTGGAACGACCCGGTAGAACCTGAAGTTGTCCAGCATCCCGCCGTCGAGCCGGTGCTGGAAACGGCTGGCGAACAACCCGAATTGCCACCGATACCCATGCCGACGCCGGACAGTGTGGTGCCGGATGCGCCGGACGCGTCTGAATGGACCGCTGCGCCGATCCTGGAACCGTCCGTGGCCCAAGTCGATGCCGCCACGCCAGGCATGGATCAGGACGATGAGCCGCCGCTGGACGAGGATTACATCGAGCCGGACATGGATTCGGCCTATAGCTATCTCGACGACCTGGCCAGCGAGCACACCGCCGAACCTGCGCCGGAACCCGAACCTGAACCGGCCGCGATGCCGGCCACCGGCCTGGCCCTGCAATGGCTGGAGTTGTTCCCGAAACTGCCGGTGTCCGGCATGACCGCCAGCATCGCCGCCAACTGCACGCTGATCGCCGTCGATGGCGACAATTGGTTGTTGCACCTGGACCCGGCCCACAGTGCCTTGTTCAACGCGACACAACAACGTCGCCTCAACGATGCACTGAACCAGCTCCACGGGCGCACGTTGACCCTGAGCATGGAGCTGATCAAGCCCGAGCAGGAAACCCCGGCTCAGGCCTCATCCCGCCGTCGTGCCAACCGTCAGCGTGAGGCCGAGGAATCGATCCACGGCGATCCGTTCATCCAGCAAATGATGCAGCAGTTCGGGGCGGTGGTCCGTCACGATACTATTGAACCTGTCGAGGCCCTGGTCAGTCAGGACTAATAACTGAAGGCGCTTGGCCGCATTCGCCGGGCGCTGTTTTTATCCAAGTACTTTTGAGGTGATTCCCATGATGAAAGGTGGCATGGCCGGCCTGATGAAGCAGGCGCAGCAGATGCAGGAAAAAATGGCCAAGATGCAGGAAGAGCTGGCCAACGCCGAAGTCACCGGTAAAGCCGGCGGCGATATGGTCACCGTGGTGATGACCGGTCGTCACGACGTCAAGCGTGTGACTATCGACCCAAGCCTGGTCGAAGGCCTGAGCGAAGATGACAAAGAAATGCTGGAGGCGGTATTCGCCGCAGCCGTTAACGACGCCGTACGCAAGATCGAAGCCAACAGCCAGGACAAAATGTCCGGCGTGACCGCTGGCATGCAATTGCCACCGGGTATGAAACTGCCATTCTGATTCGCCAACGCGCGTTGGATGGGAACAAAAAAATGCCAGGCATCGCGCCTGGCATTTTTGTTTCTGTCTGTTGGAAGTGTGATGCCTGTGAGGCAGCCTTCGCGGGCAAGCCCGCTCCCACAGGGATCACCTGAATCCTGTGGGAGCGTGGCTTGCCCGCGATGAAGTCACCTCGGTACAACTGACGAAACTTCGAACCCGGCAGCGCCACAAAGGTCTGCTGCCTATACCGCTGAAATTTATCGATCAAGGAGACGCTCACATGCCACAAGCATTGACCCTCAACCAGCGTATCGTCCTGGTGTCCCGCCCGGTGGGCGCGCCGACACCGGAGAATTTCCGCCTGGAACGGGTAGCGCTGCCAGACCTGGCCGACGGTCAGGTGTTGCTCAAAACGCTTTATCTGTCGCTGGATCCCTACATGCGCGGTCGTATGAGTGACGCGCCGTCCTACGCTGCGCCGGTAGAAATCGACGAGGTGATGACTGGTGGGGCTGTCAGTCGTGTCGAACGCTCGCTGCATCCGAAATTCCATGAGGGTGATCTGGTGGTCGGCGTCACGGGATGGCAAAGCCACAGCATCAGCGACGGGCGCAACATCATTCCGATCCCGTCCGGGCTGCAGAGTCCGTCGATGGCCCTGGGTGTACTGGGCATGCCCGGCATGACCGCCTACATGGGGTTGATGGACATCGGTCAGCCCAAGGAAGGCGAAACCCTGGTGGTAGCGGCTGCGTCCGGCGCGGTGGGTTCGGTGGTCGGCCAAGTGGCGAAGATCAAGGGCCTGCGAGTGGTCGGTGTGGCCGGTGGCGCGAAAAAGTGTCGCTATGTGGTTGAGGAGCTGGGCTTCGATGCCTGCATCGACCACAAGCGCCCGGACTTCGCCGAAGAGTTGGCGCTGGCCTGCTTCAGAGGCGTCGATATCTACTTTGAAAACGTCGGTGGCAAGGTGTTCGATGCGGTGCTGCCGCTGCTCAACCCCAAGGCGCGGATTCCTCTTTGCGGTCTGATTGCGTCCTACAACGCCAATGAAGCGCCGAGTGGGCCAGATCGCTTGCCACAATTGCAGCGCACGCTGCTGACCAAGCGCGTACGGATTCAGGGCTTCATTGTGTTTGACGACTACGGTGACCGTCAGCCGGAGTTCATCAGCGCCGTGGCCCCATGGGTGCGTGACGGCAAGGTGAAATTCCGTGAAGACGTGGTCGACGGCCTGGAGAACGCACCCCAGGCGTTCATCGGTCTGTTGGAGGGACGCAACTTCGGCAAACTGGTGGTGCGGGTTGCGCCGACTGAGTAATTGACGGTGCTATTTGACGCTAAACAGAGGCGCGGGTATAAACCGCGTCTCGTTGTTATGTCGGACTTTTCCCATGAGCTTCAGCCCTTTGATTCGCCAACTGATCGATGCCCTGCGAGTTTTGCCGGGCGTGGGTCAGAAAACTGCCCAGCGCATGGCGTTGCAACTGCTTGAGCGTGATCGCAGCGGCGGCTCGCGGCTGGCCCAGGCACTGAGCCAGGCCATGGAAGGGGTGGGCCACTGCCGCTTGTGCCGCACGCTGACCGAAGACGATCTGTGCCCGCAATGCGCCGATCCGCGCCGCGACGATACCTTGCTGTGTGTGGTGGAAGGTCCAATGGACGTTTATGCGGTGGAGCAGACCGGTTTCCGTGGTCGCTACTTCGTGCTCAAAGGGCACCTGTCGCCCCTCGACGGGTTGGGACCGGACGCCATCGGCATTCCACAATTGATGTCGCGGATAGAAGAAGCGGGTACGTTTGCCGAAGTCATCCTCGCCACCAACCCGACGGTGGAAGGTGAAGCCACCGCGCATTACATCGCCCAGTTGCTGAGCAACAAAGGCCTGATCGCCTCACGCATCGCCCATGGCGTGCCGTTGGGTGGCGAGCTGGAATTGGTGGATGGCGGGACATTGGCGCATTCGTTTGCCGGGCGTAAGCCGATTGCCTTGTAGTGTCTGAACAGGCCCCTTCGCGGGCAAGCCTCGGTCTATCTGATTCACACAACGCTATTGAAAACCAAGCAAGCGCTCGGTTAACTTCGCTGAACCTTCAGTGGAGTTCGCCGATGCCTGCCTTTCAGGAATACTTCGACCCCAGCCACCAATTGGTCCGCGACAGCGTCAGACGTTTCGTCGAGCACGAGATTCTTCCGGACATCGATCAGTGGGAAGAAGCCGAAAGCTTCCCCCGTGAGCTCTACCTGAAGGCCGGCGCGGCGGGGATTCTGGGTATCGGTTATCCCGAAGCCTTGGGCGGCAGCCACGAAGGCGATGTGTTCGCCAAGATCGCCGCCAGTGAAGAGCTGATGCGCTGCGGTTCCGGTGGTCTGGTCGCGGGGCTGGGCTCGCTGGACATCGGTCTGCCGCCGATCCTCAAATGGGCCAGGCCCGAAGTCCGCGATCGCGTTGTGCCTCAGGTGCTGGCGGGCGAGAAGATCAGTGCCTTGGCCGTCACTGAGCCCAGCGGCGGCTCCGACGTCGCCAACCTGCAAACCCGCGCCGTACGTGACGGCGACTGTTACCGCGTCAGCGGCAGCAAAACCTTCATTACCAGCGGCGTTCGCGCGGATTTCTACACCGTCGCGGTGCGCACCGGCGAGCCGGGTTTTGGTGGCATCAGTTTGCTGCTGATCGAGAAGGGCACACCCGGTTTCACTGTCGGTCGTCAGTTGAAGAAAATGGGCTGGTGGGCGTCGGACACCGCCGAGCTGTTTTTCGATGATTGCCGCGTGCCGGTGAGCCATCTGATCGGTGCCGAGAACATGGGCTTCGCCTGCATCATGGGCAACTTCCAGAGCGAGCGTCTGGCCTTGGCACTGATGGCCAACATGACCGCGCAGTTGGCGCTGGAGGAGAGCCTGAAGTGGGCTCGTCAGCGTGAAGCCTTCGGCAAACCCATCGGCAAGTTCCAGGTGCTCAAGCACCGTCTAGCGGAAATGGCCACGGCGCTGGAGGTATCACGGGAATTCACCTACCGGCAGGCAGCGAAAATGGCCGCCGGGCAGAGCGTGATCAAGGAGATTTCCATGGCCAAGAATTTCGCTACCGACACGGCTGATCGCATTACGAGCGATGCGGTGCAGATTTTGGGTGGTTTGGGTTATATGCGCGAGAGCCTGGTGGAGAGGCTGTATCGGGATAACCGGATTCTGTCGATTGGTGGGGGGACGCGGGAAGTGATGAATGAGATCATCAGCAAGCAAATGGGGCTTTGAGTTTTTGCGGTGTTGCGGCTGACGCCATCGCGGGCTTGTCCGCGATGGCATCAGCACAGCCGCTGCTTATTTATCAGTAAGGGCAAACTGAGTCAGGCAGAAAGTAGGAATCCCCATGTCTTCCAGCCGCTGCGAGCCACCCAGCTCCGGCAAATCAATGATCGCCGCCGCTTCATGCACCCGCGCGCCCATGCGCCGAACCAGATTGGCCGCCGCAATCAGCGTGCCGCCGGTGGCGATCAGGTCATCGAACAGCACCACCGAATCCCCCTCGCACAGGCTGTCGGCGTGGACTTCAAGGAAGGCTTCGCCGTATTCGGTCGCGTAACCTTCGGCCAGCACGTCGGCGGGTAATTTGCCCTGCTTGCGGAACAACACCAATGGCTTGTTCAGCTGATACGCCAATATCGAACCGATCAGGAACCCGCGCGCGTCCATGGCCCCGATGTGGGTGAAGTCGGCCTCGACGTAACGATGGGCAAAGCTGTCCATCACCAGGCGCAGGGCAGTGGGTGACTGGAACAAGGGGGTGATGTCGCGAAAGATCACGCCCGGCTTGGGGAAGTCGATCACGGGGCGGATCAGGGATTTGATGTCGAAGGAGTCGAAGACCATCGTCGAAGTGTCCTGGCGGGCTGCAAACGTCGCAGTATAACGGCGGCTGAACCGTTTCGCTCAGCCGCCGTCGCCACGATCAGCCGTCGAGCGAGCCGCCGGCCAGGGCGCAGAGCTGGATCGGGTCGAGGATATGTATTTCCTTTCCCTCGGCGGCAATCAGTTCGTTTTGCTGGAAGCGGGTGAACACCCGGGACACGGTTTCCACCGCCAGGCCCAGGTAGTTGCCGATCTCGTTGCGCGACATGCTCAACCGGAACTGGTTGGCCGAGAAGCCCCGGGCCCGGAAACGGGCCGACAGGTTGACCAGGAAAGTGGCGATGCGCTCGTCGGCGGTTTTCTTCGACAGCAGCAACATCATTTGCTGATCGTCGCGAATCTCGCGGCTCATCACCCGCATCAACTGACGGCGCAGTTGTGGCAGTTGCAGGGCCAGTTCGTCGAGGCGATCGAAAGGAATTTCGCACACCGAGGTGGTTTCCAGGGCTTGCGCCGAGACCGGGTGCTTTTCGGTGTCCATGCCCGACAGGCCGACCAGTTCACTCGGCAAATGGAAGCCGGTGAGCTGCTCTTCGCCGCCATCGCTCAGGCTGAAAGTCTTCAGGGCGCCGGAGCGTACTGCATAAACGGAATCGAACGTGTCGCCCTGGCGAAACAGGAACTCGCCTTTTTTCAGCGGGCGACCACGTTTGACGATATCGTCCAGCGCATCCATGTCTTCCAGATTCAAAGAAAGTGGCAGGCAGAGAGGGGCCAAGCTGCAATCCTTGCAATGGGCCTGGCTATGAGCGCGCAGCTTTACTGGCTCGGACATTTCTTCAATCCTTGTGGGAAAACACACATAAGACGTAAGGGTAACCCACGGGAGGACATTCAGGCACGCGGCGATTTTGTCGCAGGGTCATAAAATCAGCGTCTCGCAGACTGGCCATGGGCTGATGGTTAGATAACCCGTGAAAACCGCTGGCGATTTTGCTGTTCCAGGTACGCGTCGAACACCATGCACACCGAGCGCACCAGCAATCGTCCGGCGGGCAGTACGGTAATCCGTTCGTTATCAAGTTTGATCAGTCCGTCGTCGGCCATTCCCTGCAATTGTGGCCAGAGTTTGCCGAAGTAACCCTGAAAGTCGATGTTGAAGGTTTGTTCGATCTGGGCGAATTCCAGGTTGAAATGGCAGATCAGTTGCTGGATGACCGCACGTCGCAGGTGGTCATCGGTATTGCACAGCAGACCACGACTGGTGGCCAGCTGTGCGCTGGCCAACGCGTTCTGGTACTGAGTCAGGTCGCTGCTGTTCTGGCAGTACAAATCGCCGATCTGGCTGATGGCCGAGACCCCCAAACCGATCAAATCGCAATGACCGTGGGTGGTATAGCCCTGGAAGTTACGTTGCAGGGTCGATTCTTCCTGAGCAATCGCCAATTCATCATCGGGCAGGGCGAAATGGTCCATTCCGATGTAGCGGTAACCGGCGGCCGTCAGTTGTTCGATGGTGCGCTGGAGCATTTCCAGCTTCTGTGCCGGTGCCGGTAAATCATTGCCGTTGATCCGCCGTTGCGGCATGAAGCGTTCCGGCAGATGGGCATAGTTGAACACCGAGAGCCGATCCGGTTGCAGGCTGATGACTTCGTCAACGGTGCGGGCGAAGCTCTCGGGTGTCTGTTTCGGCAGGCCGTAGATCAGATCGATGTTGATCGAGCGAAATTGCAGGGTTCGGGCCGCATCGATCACCGCACGGGTTTCTTCCAGGCTTTGCAGGCGGTTGACCGCCCGTTGTACCGCCGGATCGAGGTCTTGAACGCCGATGCTGACCCGATTGAAGCCCAACTCCCGAAGCAGGCCCATGGTCGACCAGTCGGCCTCGCGAGGGTCTATCTCGATGCCGTAGTCGCCGGAGTCGTCGTCCAGCAGATTGAAATGTTTGCGCAACTGAGCCATCAACTGGCGCAATTCGTCGTGGCTGAGAAAGGTCGGTGTGCCGCCGCCGAAATGCAGTTGCTCGACTTTTTGCGTCGGGTCGAGGTGACAGGCAATCAACTGGATTTCCTGTTCCAGGCGCTGCAAATAGGGCAGGGCGCGGCCACGGTCCTTGGTGATGACTTTGTTGCAGGCGCAGTAGTAGCAAATGTTCGCGCAGAATGGCACGTGCACATACAGCGACAGCGGCCGCAGGGCCTTGCGGCTGTCGCGAAGGGCATGAAACAGGTCGAAGGTGCTGACCTGGCTGTCGAATTGCACGGCGGTCGGGTACGAGGTATAGCGCGGTCCCGCCAGGTCATAACGGCGGATCAGATCTGTGTCCCAACGAATGGCGTCGAGCATGCGGGCATTCCCCCGGATAAGGCTGGCAGTGTGGGCGAGTCTAGGGAGAAGTGCGCAAAGGCATCTTGATTTGCATCAAGGGTCGGGATTTGTGTTGTCAGTGGGGGCCTCTTCGCGGGCAAGCCTCGCCCCTGCAGGAGCGAGGCTTGCCCGCGAAGGCCGCACCACCGATCTAATGCCCCATGAGCCAATGCTGATGCGGCCCCGGCAAGGTCCAGATGCCGAACACCATCACCAGCAAACCACCCGTCATGCGCACACTGCGTTTGCGCAACAACGCGGTAACGCGCTCGGCCGCCAGCCCTGTGGCGAGCAGCACCGGCCAGGTGCCTAGCCCGAATGCCAGCATCAGCAACGCACTGTCCAGGGCATTGCCCTGGCTCGCCGACCACAGCAATGTGCTGTAAACCAGCCCGCACGGCAGCCAGCCCCATAATGCGCCCAGCAGCAGGGCGCGGGGCAGGTTCGATACTGGCAATAGTTTGTTGGCAACCGGCTGGATATGCCGCCACAGGCCGCGACCGAGGCTTTCGATACGGGTCAGGCCGCTCCACCAGCCAGCCAGGTACAGGCCCATGGCGATCAGCAGCAGTCCGGCGAGGATGCGCATGAACATCGCCGCCGGGCTATTGGCCACGGCCCAGCCGGCCAGGCCGATCAGCAGGCCGGCCGCGGCGTAGCTGAGAATCCGCCCCAGGTTGTAGGCCAGCAACAAGCGGAAGCGTCGGCTGCGCTGTTCCTTGGGGATCGCCAGGGTCAACGCACCCATCAAGCCGCCGCACATGCCCAGGCAATGTCCGCCGCCGAGCAGGCCGAGGATCACCGCAGACACCAACAGTGGCGCCAACTCAAGCATGGGGCGGCGCCTTGTCGTCCGGTTTGGCCGGCTGGCCGCTGGCCTCGTCGACCGCTGCCTTGTGGTTCGGGTCCTGATCATCGAACAGGATGCTGTGGGCCGGGCCGTCGAGGTCATCGTACTGACCGCTGTCGACCGCCCAGAAGAAAATATAGATAGCGATGGCCACGATCAGCAGCGCGGCCGGGATCATCACGTAGAGAGCTGGCATCTGGACTCCATGCCCGCGCGGCTCAGGCCGGCAGCGGGCGGGTTTCTGGCGTGGTGCCGACAGCCGGCGCGCTCGGCAGGCGAGTCAGGCGCAGGGCATTCAGCACCACGGTCAACGAACTGATCGACATGCCGACCGCGGCCCATACCGGAGTGATCCAGCCGAGGGCAGCGAACGGCAACATGAGGCCATTGTACAGCGCCGCCCAGAGCAAGTTCTCGATGATGACCCGACGGGTGCGACGGGCCAGGCTGAAGGCTTGTACCAGCGCGTCGAGACGATTCGACAGCAGCACCGCATCGGCACTGGTTTTCGCCAGATCGGTGGCCGACCCCATCGCCACGCTGATGTCAGCGGCGGCCAGCACCGGCACGTCATTGACCCCGTCACCGAGCATCAACACCTTGCGGCCTTCGTTGTGCAGCTGTTGCAGCACCTGCAATTTATCATCCGGGCGCAAACCGCCACGGGCCTCGTCGATGCCCAGTTCGGCAGCGACGCTGGCGACCATCGGCGAGCTGTCGCCGGACAGCAGCAGCGTGCGCCAGCCGCGAGCCTTGCATGCTGCGAGCAGGGCGGGCGCGTCGGCGCGCAAACGGTCGTCGAGCACGAACCACGCCAGCGGCCCTTGGCTGTCGCCGAGCAGTAGCCATTGGCCGGGCTCATCGGGCATTACTGGCATTTGAGCGCCGCTGAGTTCGCAGACGAACCCCGGCTGACCAATGCGCAGGCGTTGTGCGCCGACCAACCCCTCCAGACCCAGCCCTGGCGTACTGTTAACTTCCTCGGCGGCCAGTGGCGCGCGACCAAAAGCCCGGGCAATCGGGTGCTCGGAGCGGTTTTCCAAAGCGGCGGCGAGACTCAGGCATTGATCGCTGGTCAGGGCCCCAAGCGGCCGGATCGAACGCAAGGCCAGACGACCTTCGGTGAGGGTTCCAGTCTTGTCGAAAATCACCGTGTCGATCTGGTTCAGGCCTTCCAGCACATGACCGCGCGTCAGCAAAAGCCCCAGTTTGTGCAGCGTGCCGGTGGCGGCGGTAAGGGCGGTCGGCGTGGCCAGGGACAAGGCGCACGGGCAGGTGGCAACCAGCATCGCCAAGACAATCCAGAACGCTCGCGATGAGTCCAGCTCCCACCAGAGCAGGCCAATGGCAGCCACTGCGATAAGCGTCAGCAGTAAAAACCACTGCGCGGCGCGGTCGGCGATTTCCGCCAGCCGAGGCTTTTCGGCCTGGGCGCGATCCAGCAGGCGGACGATGGCCGACAGGCGCGTGTCCTGACCCAACGCCAGGACTTTCACGGTCAACGCACCCTCGACGTTCAAGGTGCCGGCGGTGACGACATCGCCCGGGGTTCGTGGTTGGGGCAGGTATTCGCCGGTGAGCAGGGATTCGTCGATGCTCGACTGACCGTCGAGGATCTTGCCGTCGGCCGGCAGGATCGCTCCGGGGTGCACCAGCACCTGATCACCCACGCGCAACTCGCTGAGCAGAATCCGCTCGCTCTGACCGTCAGCGCTCAGCCGCAGGCAGGAGGCGGGCAACAGATTGACCAGCTGTGCGGTCGCGGCGGCGGTGCGTTCCCGGGCACGACGCTCCAGATAACGCCCGGCCAGCAGGAACAGTGCAAACATCCCCACCGCATCGAAATAAAGCTCGCCAACCCCGGTGATCGAGGTCCAGATCCCGGCGATATAGGCACTGCCGATCGCCAGCGACACCGAGACGTCCATGGTCAGGTGACGTGTGCGCAGATCGCGCATCGCGCCCTTGAAGAACGGCGCGCAGCTGTAAAACACGATCGGGGTGGTGAGAAACAGCGCGACCCAGCGCAGGATAGTGTGCAGCTCGGGGCTGAGGTCGATGTTGAATTCCGGCCAGGTGGCCATCGTTGCCATCATCGCCTGGAACCACAGCAGCCCGGCAACGCCGAGTTGACGTAGCGCCAGACGGTTTTCGCTGGCCAGTTGTTCGCTGGCGCGGTCGGCCTGATAAGGATGGGCGGCGTAACCGATGTGGCGCAATTCGCTGAGCACTTGGCTCAGCGGCAATTGTGCATCGGCCCAGCGCACATGCAGGCGATGGTTGGACAGGTTCAGGCGTGCTTCGGCCACCGCGGGCAAGGCGCGCAGGTGTTTCTCGATCAACCAGCCGCAGGCGGCGCAACTGATGCCTTCCATCAGCAGCGTGGTTTCGGCGAGTTCGCCTTCGTGGCGGACAAAGGGCTGCTGCACGTCGGCGCGATCATACAGCGCCAGCTCATCCACCAACTGCACTGGCAAGGCTTCGGGGTTGGCCGAGGCTTCGCTGCGATGCTGGTAATAACTTTCCAGCCCACCGGCCACAATGGCCTCGGCCACCGCCTGGCAACCCGGGCAGCAGAACTCGCGGGTATCCCCGAGGACGGCGGCCGTAAAGCGGCTGCCGGCGGGGACGGGCAGTGCGCAGTGGTAGCAGGGGGTTGGACTGGTCATGGGCGTGTTCCGATAATCGTTCCCACGCTCTGTGTGGGAATGCCTCCCCGGACGCTCCGCGTCCGCTTCGGCTGGGACGCGGAGCGTCCCTGGCTGCGTTCCCACGCAGAGCGTGGGAAACGATCAGGGTAAGGCTTATTTTTTCAGGTCTTCCGCACCCTGCAGCGGTTCATCACCGAGCAGCAGATCCTTGGCATGGCTGACCTGTTCTTCTTCGAACATGCGCCAGGTCTTGTCATCCTGCACACCCAGCAATTCGACAAAGCGACGACCTTCAATCTTGTCGCTCAACTGGCCAATGTAGCGGCCCTGTTCGGTTTCGCTGCGGGCCAGGGTGATCTTGCGATCCTTCTCCGGTTGAGTTGGCGAAATCAGGTTCAGCTCAAGGGTTGCAGGCGTGCTGTTGCCGCTCAGGCGCAGGTCGACTTCGCCGGTCACGTCATCCAGATGCACGCTGGCACGCAGTTGCAGGGTCTGGGCCAGCAGTTCGCGGTCCAGCGAACGGTTGATACCCTTGCCGGCCTCGTAATAGTTGTCGTTGACCAGGTTGTCCGGGTTGTTCACCGCGATGGTCACCATCGACAGGGTCAAGGTCACCGAGCAGGCCAGGATGGCGATGATGATCCACGGCCAAAGGTGCTTGTACCAGGGACTTGCGGCAGTTGCTGCGGACATGTTCACTTCTCTCAACGAATTTGTGGGCCGATGAATCGGCTCTTGGCTTCAACGTGGACGTTGGCGTCATCGGCATCCTTGAGGATGAATGTCACCTCGTTGGTGCTCGACGGCAGTTGTTCCGGTGCGCTGGACAGTTCGACCGGCTGGCTGAAGATCTCCCCGGCAGCGACTTTGATCTCGCGCTTGCCTTGCAGCTTGAGATCCGGCAGGCCGGTGGCTTCGAGCACGTAGGTGTGGTCGCGCTGATCCTTGTTCATGATCTTCAGGCTGTAGACGTTTTCGATCCGGCCTTCGGCGTTCTCGCGGTACAACACGCGGTCTTTACTGACATCGAAGCCGACCAGCGAACGCATGAAGAACGCAGTCATCAGCAACGCGATCATTGTCAGCAACACCAAGGCATAACCGATCAGGCGTGGGCGCAGTTTATGGGTTTTTTGCCCCGACAGGTTGTGCTCGGTGGTGTAGCTGATCAGGCCGCGGGGGTAATCCATCTTATCCATGATGCTGTCGCAGGCGTCGATGCACGCCGCGCAGCCGATGCATTCGATTTGCAGGCCATCGCGGATGTCGATACCGGTGGGGCAGACCTGGACGCACATGGTGCAGTCGATGCAATCGCCCAGGCCCTGGGCCTTGTAGTCGATACCTTTCTTGCGCGGGCCACGGCTTTCGCCACGGCGCGGATCATAGGAGACGATCAGCGTGTCCTTGTCGAACATTACGCTCTGGAAGCGGGCGTACGGGCACATGTAAATGCACACTTGCTCACGCAACCAGCCAGCGTTGCCGTAAGTGGCGAGGGTGAAGAAGCCGACCCAGAAATACGACCAGCCATCGGCCTGGCCGGTGAAGAAATCGATCACCAGCTCGCGAATCGGCGAGAAGTAACCGACGAAGGTCATGCCGGTCACGAAACCGATCAGCAGCCACATCGTGTGCTTGCTGAATTTGCGCAGGAATTTGTTTGCGCTCATCGGCGCCTTGTCGAGCTTGATGCGCTGGTTGCGGTCGCCTTCGGTGACTTTTTCGCACCACATGAAGATCCAGGTCCAGACGCTCTGTGGGCAGGTGTAGCCGCACCAGACCCGACCGGCATACACGGTGATGAAGAACAGGCCGAAAGCGCTGACGATCAGGATTCCCGAGAGCAGGATGAAGTCCTGAGGCCAGAAGGTCGCGCCGAAAATAAAGAATTTACGTTCCGGCAGGTTCCACCAGACGGCTTGATGGCCGCCCCAGTTCAGCCACACCGTGCCGAAATACAGTAGAAACAGCCCGGCACCGCCGATCATCCGCAGATTGCGGAACAGGCCGGTGAAGGCGCGGGTGTAGATTTTTTCTCGAGAGGCGTAGAGGTCGACGCTGTTGTTCGCGTTCTTGGCAGGTGGCGTGACGTCGTGTACCGGAATCTGATTGCTCATCATTGCATCCCACGGCAGTGGAAAAATGCCCCGGTCAGTACGTGCCGACCGCGGTCAAAAAGAGGTGTTGCAGTGGCGCAATGATACGCCTGTAGCTCTGGCACAAGGGTGCGACCTTTGGTCGCGTTGGGCAAAATCAATTGATGGTGTAGTGACTTGAATCAATTGACTTGTGGATTATGGACGGTTTTTCACGGTGCAGAATCAGAGGTGCTGCAATTCATAGGCGTTGCGTGGCCGAAGAGGCGGAGGCGGCGGGCAGGCCTCAGCCGGCATGCCGATCACGATAGTGCATGCCATGGCAGCGGCTTCATAGTTTGGCGCACTGCAGTCGGAAACAATCAAAACTCAAAGCAGGCAAAGTTGAAGTCGGGGGTAAGTTGTTTGTCGGCTTTAATCGTGCGCGGCGGAAATATATTTATTTAATTGGTTTTAGTTGGTTATTTGAGGTTTTTACTCGTTTCGAATAAGTTGGTCGGGCGCGGCCTTCAAGTACGCGCTTGTATTTAATGTTATTGGAAATGGAATTCTATGATTACTAAGAAAGTTAAACGATTCATGCTGGGCTTGTGTCTGCTGTCCGCAGTACCTTTGGCCAATTCAACCGAGGGCACTCCGCGTCATATGGTCTTCGTGTCGGATACACAATACCCCTGGACGGACAAACTCGACCGCAGAGAGCCTGAATCAGATGCGGATTTCAAGACGCGCTCCAAA
Organism: Pseudomonas cucumis; assembly: GCF_030687935.1. Taxonomy (GTDB): domain Bacteria; phylum Pseudomonadota; class Gammaproteobacteria; order Pseudomonadales; family Pseudomonadaceae; genus Aquipseudomonas; species Aquipseudomonas cucumis. Next base: position 2,070,898 of record NZ_CP117454.1, read on the forward strand.
TGGCTGGTGGAATCCCAGTTTGCGAGTATTGCCGACTTCCGCAAAAATCATCCGCAATCGCAGGTGCCGCTGATGATCAACGGTGACGTCACCGCTTTCGGTCACGGCTGGCAACGTTCCTATATGAATTCGACATTGAAAAAATACTTCGGGAGCGATTATTTATATGGCCTGGGCAATCACGATTATGAGAATAATGTGGACGATTGCTTTAGCAATAATTGTGCGGCCGGCAGTATCGTGGAATTTAAAGAGCATCACATTGGAAAGGTCGACAGTTTTGATTTGAATATTACTGGCGGGTTTTTTAATAAGCTGTATTCGGGCAGTCTCGCCTATTCCGTAAACATAGGTGAAGTCCATATGGTGCAACTCAATAATGAGCCGACCTATACGACCAGAATTTCTCATGCGTTAAACCCGACGACGTTCGACATCACCAGTACGCTGGATTGGCTTGAAGCCGATTTGAGGCTCGCTCGGATTCAGGGTTACGCCATCATTATCAACATGCACAAACCCGAGGAAATGATGGGTAACATTGAGCAAGCGAGGCGCTTCTACCAAATGATCAGGAAGTATGAGGTCACTGCCATTTTTGCCGGTCATTACCATCAAAGAGGCGGCGCTGCCTTTAAAGAGAGTGACGTGCCAATGTACCTCAGCGGCGCCACTTCTCAGCAGACCTACCTGATTGCCAGTTTTACCGAGGATCGCAAGCAGTTGCAGGTCTATCTGGTGGAGAACAATCAATGGCAAAACCGGAGGCTGATCGATACGACTCCTGTGAAATCAATTTTCGCTAATCGTCCATGAAAAAGGCCCCGCCAAATCACTGGCGGGGCCTTTTGTGTTGCATCAAGCGTTTGCCTTACTGGGCGTCCGCCACGGGCGCTTTCTCACCGTGAGACAGGCTGTAAACGTAAGCAGCCAGCAGGTGAACCTTGTCGTTGCCTTGCAGCTGTTCCTGCGCAGGCATCTGGCCCTGACGGCCGTAACGGATGGTCTGCTGCAGTTGAGCGAAGCTCGAACCGTAGATGAACCCGGCAGGGTGGGTCAGGTCAGGGGCGCCCATCGCTGGGGTGCCTTTACCTTGCGGGCCATGGCACGCCACGCAGTTGGCGGCGAACAGTTTCTGGCCGGCAACCGGGTCAGCCTTGGTACCTTCCGGCAGCTTGCGGCCATCCAGGTTGGTCACCACGAACGCGGCAACGTCAGCAACGCCTTGCTCACCGATCACTTCAGCCCAGGCCGGCATCACGGCGTGACGACCGCCCATGATGGTGGTCTTGATGGTTTCTGCCTCGCCACCCCAGCGCCAGTCGGCGTCGGTCAGGTTAGGGAAGCCATAGGCGCCTTTGGCGTCGGAACCGTGGCAGACCGAGCAGTTGGAGGCGAACAGGCGGCCACCCATCTTCAGGGCTTGCGGGTCTTTGGCGACTTCTTCGATCGGCATGGAAGCGAACTTGGCGAAGATCGGGCCGAACTTGGCATCCGACCTGAGCATTTCCTTTTCCCACTCGTGAACGCCGGTCCAGCCGGTCTGGCCGTTGGCGAACGCGGTCTGCTTCTCGTTATCGAGGTAGTTGTAACCCGGCAGCAGGCCTTTCCAGTTACCCAGGCCCGGGTACAGCACCAGATAGCCGAGGGCGAAGATGATGGTGCCCACGAACAGCATGAACCACCATTTCGGCAGCGGGTTGTCATACTCCTCGATCCCGTCGAAGGAGTGGCCGACCGTTTCATCGGTGGATTCGCTGCGCTGGCCCTTGCGGGTGGACAGCAGCAGCCAGGTCAGGGCGAAGATGGTGCCGAGACTGAGGACTGTGACGTACAGACTCCAGAACGTAGTCATTCTTTGTTACTCCTAGAAGCTTGCTCGACGTGCTTGATGGCTTCGGGATCATCCGCGAAAGGCAGCAAGGTCGCGTCTTCAAACTCCGACTTGCGCTTGGGGCTGAACACCCACAGCGCCAGACCGATGAAGGCCACCATCACAACAACGGTGCCCAGGCCACGAATCATCCCGATATCCATCTAAATCACCGTTTGCTTTTGATGATGGTGCCCAGGCCTTGCAGATAGGCCACCAGCGCGTCCATTTCGGTTTTGCCCTTCACAGCATCCTTGGCGCCGGCGATGTCTTCGTCGGTGTAAGGGACGCCGAGCGTGCGCAAGACTTCCATTTTCTTGGCGGTGTCTTTGCCGTCGAGCTTGTTTTCCACGAGGAACGGGTACGCCGGCATTTTCGACTCAGGCACTACGTTGCGCGGGTTGTACAAGTGCGCACGCTGCCAGTCATCGGAGTAACGACCGCCGACACGGGCCAGGTCCGGACCGGTACGCTTGGAACCCCACAGGAACGGGTGGTCCCAGACGCTTTCACCGGCTACCGAGTAGTGGCCATAACGTTCGGTTTCAGCACGGAACGGGCGGATCATCTGCGAGTGGCAGCCGACACAACCGTTGGCGATGTAGATGTCGCGTCCTTCCAGTTCAAGGGCGGTGCGAGGCTTCATGCCTTCGACCGGCTTGTTGGTGACGTCCTGGAAAAACAGCGGAACGATTTGAGTCAGGCCGCCGACGCTGACGGCGATAACCATGAAGAAGGCCAGCAGGCCAATATTCTTCTCGACTGCTTCATGCTTCATCAGTGAGCTCCAACTACAGCAATCTGTTCAGCAGCTTTGGCTTCAGCCGGGTTCGAGGCACGTACGGTACGCCATACGTTGTAGGCCATGAACAGCATGCCGCTGGCGAAGAACGCACCGCCCAGGGCGCGAACGATGAAACCAGGGTGGCTGGCTTGCAGCGCTTCGACGAACGAGTAGGTGAGGGTGCCGTCGTCGTTGATTGCACGCCACATCAGGCCCTGGGTGATGCCGTTGACCCACATCGATGCGATGTACAGAACGGTACCGATGGTCGCGAGCCAGAAGTGCGTGTTGATCAGGCCGATGCTGTGCATCTGCGTACGACCGAACAGTTTCGGGATCATGTGGTAGATCGCGCCGATCGAAATCATCGCTACCCAGCCAAGAGCGCCGGCGTGTACGTGGCCGATGGTCCAGTCGGTGTAGTGCGACAGCGAGTTGACGGTCTTGATGGCCATCATCGGGCCTTCGAAGGTCGACATGCCGTAGAACGCCAGCGATACCACGAGGAAGCGCAGGATCGGGTCGGTGCGCAGCTTATGCCAGGCGCCCGACAGGGTCATCATGCCGTTGATCATGCCGCCCCAGCTCGGAGCCAGCAGGATGATCGACATCGCCATGCCCAGGGACTGAGCCCAGTCTGGCAGTGCGGTGTAGTGCAAGTGGTGAGGACCGGCCCAGATGTACAGGGTGATCAGCGCCCAGAAGTGCACGATCGACAGACGATAAGAGTAGATCGGACGCTCGGCCTGCTTCGGAACGAAGTAGTACATCATCCCCAGGAAGCCGGTGGTCAGGAAGAAACCGACCGCGTTGTGGCCGTACCACCACTGGATCATCGCGTCAGTCGCACCCGAATAAGCCGAGTAGGACTTGAAGAAACTGACCGGCAGAGAGGCGTGGTTGACGATGTGCAGCATCGCGGTCACGACGATGAAGGCACCGTAGAACCAGTTACCCACATAGATGTGCTTGGTCTTGCGCTTGACGATGGTGCCGAAGAACACCAGACCGTAGGTGACCCAGACAATGGCCAGCAGAATAGCCAGGGGCCATTCCAGTTCCGCGTATTCCTTGGTGGTGGTGAAACCCATCGGCAAGGTCACGATCGCGCCGACGATCACCGCTTGCCAACCCCAGAAGGTGAAGGCCGCGAGGCTGTCGGAAATCAGTCGCGTTTGGCAGGTTCGCTGCACGACGTAATAGGAAGTGGCAAACAGAGCACAACCACCGAAGGCGAAAATCACCAGGTTGGTGTGCAGCGGGCGCAGGCGTCCAAAGCTCGTCCATGCCAGACCGAAGTTCAACTCCGGCCAGACCAGTTGCGAGGCGATGAAGACACCGAGCCCCATGCCAAGGATCCCCCAGACCACCGTCATGATGGCGAACTGGCGGACTACCTTATAGTTATAAGCAGTCGGACTGATTGCTGTGCTCATTCTAAGGTTCCACGGTTTGGGTGTTTTATTAGGAGTAAAAATCGGCCGCAAGTATGTAGAAAGCGGGGGGTCATTGCAACGCGCCATGACGTGGGTCAATGCTTTCAAAAGCTGATTCTGCGGCCTTTCCATGCGCCGCGTAAGGACAAAATTGCCCTCGGGCAAAATGTCGCGACGAATGAACGAGGCAAGGGGTTCAGGTCAGTTGTAACGGGGTATGTTCAAACACGACGATCGGGTAACAGAGGGCAACGGGGACGATAGCCGGTGTCTACCAGCCTTTGCGGCCTGTCATCGAGCAAATTCGTCGAACACATCGGGTTGAATCGACCTGGAACCGGCGCTGGCCAGTCCGCATCGCTGGGAAGCTTAGACCCGAATCCGGTGAACCGAAAGGAAGACCAAGGGAGGGTGCGACAATGCGTCGCAAAGGGACAGGGAACTGCCGCATCCGGGTGAATGCGGCAGCAGAGCGGACGAGATTTATTTGCCTTTGCCTTCAGCCTGTAAACGCTCGGTGCTCAGCCCGTGAGAGAGGCTGTACACGTAAGCGGCCAGCAATTGCACCTTGTCGTTGCCGAGCAGTTCGTTCTGCGCCGGCATATGGCCCTGGCGGCCATGACGGATGGTTTGTTGCAGTTGCGCCAGGCTTGTACCGTAGATAAATCCGGCTGGTTGCGTCAGATTCGGCGCCCCCATGGCTTCAGTGCCCTGGCCGTTTGCCCCATGACAGGCTACGCAGGTGGTGCTGAACGCTTGCTGTCCGGCGTGCAGATCGGCTGTGCTGTCGGCGGGCAAGGGCAGGCCGGCCAATTCATGACGCACATAGGCGGCGACGTTCTTCACGCCGGCGTCGCCGAGGATTTCACCCCAGGCCGGCATCGCGGCCATGCGACCACCCATGATGGTTGTTTTGATCATGTCGGCATCGCCGCCCCAACGCCAGTTGCTGTCGGCCAGGTTAGGGAAGCCGAACGCGCCCTTGGCATCCGAGCCGTGGCACACCGAGCAATTGGACGCAAACAGACGACCGCCCATTTTCAGCGCTAGCGGGTCCTTGGCCACTTCTTCGATGGGCATGGCAGCAAATTTGGCGAAGATCGGTCCGAACTTCGCGTCAGCCTTGTTCATCTCCTTTTCCCATTCATGGACGCCGGTCCAGCCGTCCTCATAGCCGGGCAATAGGCCTTTCCAGTTGCCCAGGCCCGGGTAAAGCACCAGATAACCGACGGCAAACACCAAGGTGGCGGCGAACAGCATGAACCACCACTGCGGCAGCGGGTTGTCGTACTCCTCGATGCCGTCGAAGCTGTGGCCCATGGTCTGGTCGGTGCTGCCCTTGGTTTCCCCTCGGCGCGTACCGATCAGCAGCCAGGTCAGGCCGATCAGGCTGCCGATGGTCAGTACGCAGATCCACGTACTCCAGAAGGTGGTCATGGCCGGGTACTCCTTGCGGCGGATTCTTGTTGGGTGCTGTTTTCGGATGGCGGCTCATCGGCGAACGGCAGCAAGCGCGCTTCGGCGAATTCCGGATTACGCTTGCTGTTGAACACCCACAGCGTCAGGCCGACGAAGGCCACGAATACCACGACCGTGCCCAGTCCGCGGATCATTCCACTGCTCATTTCGCTTAGTATTTCAAAGGGCATGGACATGGCTCACCTCTTGCTCTTGATGGCAGTGCCGAGCACTTGCAGGTAGGCGACCAGCGCGTCCATTTCGGTTTTGCCCTGAAGCGAGGCGACGCTACCGGCGATGTCGTCGTCGGTGTACGGCACGCCGAGGGTGCGCATGGTCTTGAGCTTGGTTTCGGTGTGGCTGTTGTCGACCGCTTGTGTGACCAGCCACGGGTAGGCCGGCATCTTCGACTCCGGCACCACGTTGCGCGGGTTGTACAAGTGCGCGCGGTGCCAGTCTTCGGAGTAGCGACCGCCGACTCGGGCCAGATCCGGACCGGTACGCTTGGAGCCCCAAAGGAACGGGTGGTCCCAAACGCTTTCCCCGGCCACCGAGTAGTGGCCATAGCGCTCGGTTTCGGCGCGGAACGGGCGGATCATCTGCGAGTGGCAACCGACACAGCCTTCGCGGATGTAAATGTCGCGACCTTCCAGTTGCAGTGCGGTGTAGGGCTTCATGCCTTCTACCGGTTTATTGGTCACGTCCTGAAAAAACAGCGGGACGATCTGGGTCAGGCCGCCGATGCTCACGGCGAACACCATCAGCAACATCAGCAGGCCGACGTTTTTTTCGATTGTTTCGTGTTTCATGGCGGACTCCTCAGGCTATCTGCGCGGCAGCGGCGGCTTCGGCAGGCTGCGAGGCCCGCACGGTGCGCCAGGTGTTGTAAGCCATCAGGAACATGCCACTGAGGAAGATCGCACCGCCCACCAGTCGCACGACGAAGCCAGGATGGCTGGCCACCAGGGTTTCGACGAAGGAGTAGGTCAGCGTGCCGTCTTCGTTGACCGCGCGCCACATCAGGCCCTGGGCGATGCCGTTGACCCACATGGACGCGATGTACAGCACGGTGCCGATGGTCGCGAGCCAGAAGTGCGCGTTGATCAGGCCGATGCTGTGCATCTGCGTGCGGCCGAAGATTTTCGGAATCATGTGGTACAGCGCCCCGATGGAAATCATCGCCACCCAGCCGAGCGCGCCGGCGTGAACGTGGCCAATGGTCCAGTCGGTGTAGTGAGAGAGGGCGTTGACCGTCTTGATCGCCATCATCGGCCCTTCGAAGGTCGACATGCCGTAGAACGCCAGAGACACCACGAGGAAGCGCAGGATCGGGTCGCTGCGCAACTTATGCCAGGCGCCCGAGAGCGTCATCATGCCGTTGATCATCCCGCCCCAGCTTGGCGCCAGCAGGATCAGTGACATCACCATGCCCAGCGACTGTGCCCAGTCCGGCAGCGCGGTGTAGTGCAAGTGGTGAGGACCGGCCCAGATGTACAGGGTGATCAGCGCCCAGAAGTGCACGATCGACAAGCGATAGGAATACACCGGACGCTCGGCCTGTTTCGGCACGAAGTAGTACATCATCCCGAGGAAACCGGCGGTGAGGAAAAAGCCTACGGCGTTGTGTCCATACCACCACTGCACCATGGCATCGGTCGCACCGGCGTACACCGAGTAGGACTTGGTGAAACTCACCGGCAGCTCAAGGTTGTTGACGATGTGCAGGATCGCCACGGTGATGATGAATCCACCGAAGAACCAGTTACCGACATAGATGTGTTTGGTCTTGCGCTGCATGATTGTGCCGAAGAACACGACGGCATAGGCCACCCAGACGATGGTGATCAGGATGTCGATCGGCCATTCCAGTTCGGCGTATTCCTTGGAGCTGGTGTAACCCAGTGGCAGGCTGATGGCTGCCAAGAGAATCACAAGCTGCCAGCCCCAGAAGCAGAACGCGGCGATTTTTGGCGCAAACAGGCGGGTCTGGCAGGTGCGTTGTACCGAGTAGAACGAACTGGCGAACAGGGCGCAACCGCCGAAAGCGAAGATCACCGCGTTAGTATGCAGCGGGCGCAGACGGCCGAAGCTGGTCCACGGCAGGTTGAAGTTGAGTTCAGGCCAGACCAATTGGGCGGCGAGAAAAACCCCGAGCCCCATGCCGACGATGCCCCACACCACCGTCATAATGGCGAATTGGCGGACCACCTTGTAGTTGTAGGCGGTACTGATAGAAGTGTTCATGGTTCCCCATCCACGGTTCAGCCGAAGTGAGGGCCTGTCTTTGCGAGTAAGCCGCAAGGCAGACGCTCCCTTCGCCTGGAGTTATAGGCAGACTAAAAGCGAGGCAAGCATGGACAAAGAGCACAAGGCCAGTATTGACGGGGATCAATGGGCGCATTGTGTGCGGGATCATGGATGGTTGTGGAATGCCGCTGCTTCGGCACCGTCGGCAACGCCTGTGACGCTGATTCTCGCCCACGGTGCCGGCGCGCCGATGGACAGCGGCTGGATGAACGACATGGCTGCGCGTCTTGCTGCGCTTGGGGTCAACGTGTTGCGTTTCGAGTTCCCCTACATGGCGCAGCGGCGTATCGATGGCAGTAAACGTCCCCCGAACCCGGCGCCCAAATTGCAGGAATGCTGGCGTGAGGTGTATGCCGTGGTGCGACGCCATGTCGCTGGGCGCCTGGCCATTGGCGGCAAGTCCATGGGCGGGCGGATGGCGAGTTTGTTGGCTGATGAATTGGGCGCGGATGCGCTGGTGTGCCTGGGATATCCGTTTTATGCGGTGGGCAAACCGGAGAAGCCACGGGTCGAACATTTGGCGGCGCTGAAGACTCGCACGTTGATCGTGCAGGGTGAGCGGGATGCGTTGGGTAATCGGGCGGCGGTCGAGGCTTACACGATGGCGCCGAGTATCGAGGTGTTCTGGCTGGCGGCAGGGGATCATGATTTGAAGCCGTTGAAGGCTTCGGGGTTTACCCATGAGCAGCATTTGGCGGCTGCGGCAGGCAGGGTGGCTACGTTTCTAGGTCAGTGATCGTTCCCACGCGGAGCGTGGGAATGATCAGGAGGGACGCAATAATCAGCGGTTAAACCGCTCCACCAACGAATACTGGGTATTCGCCGTCTTGGTCAGTTCTTCGCTCAACAGCGCCGAGTGCTGTGCCTGTTCCGAGGTCTGGTCAGCCAGTTGCGAGATGTTGCTGATGTTGCGGCTGATTTCTTCGGCGACGGCGCTTTGCTCTTCCGTGGCGGCAGCGATCTGGGTGGTCATGTCGGTGATGTTGGCCACCGCTTCGCTGATGCCCGCCAGCGCCTGATCCGCTTCCAAGACCCGCGCCACGCCCTCTTCGGCCTGGCGATGCCCGGCTTCCATGGTTTGCACCGCGGTGCTGGCGGTTTGCTGCAGCTTGGCGATCAGGGCGTGAATCTGCCCGGTGGATTCGCTGGTGCGTTGCGCCAGTTGACGCACTTCGTCGGCCACCACCGCAAAACCACGGCCCATCTCACCGGCGCGCGCTGCTTCAATCGCGGCGTTCAAGGCCAGCAGGTTGGTCTGGTCAGCGATGCCTTTGATCACGTCGACCACGCCGCCGATTTCGTCGCTGTCCTTGGCCAGTTGCGTGACCGTCAGGCCGGTTTCACCGACCACCACCGACAGACGCTGAATGGCTTCGCGGGTTTCCCCGGCGATGTCGCGACCGCGACCGGTCAGGCGATTGGCTTCCTGAGTGGCGTCAGCAGTGCGCTGCACGTGGCTGGCGACTTCCTGAGTGGTGGCGGCCATCTGATTCACAGCGGTTGCCACTTGCTCGGTTTCGACGCGTTGACGTTCCAGGCCGGTGGAGCTGTTGTGGGCCAAGGTGTCGGACTGTTTCGCTTGCTCGGTCAGATGCTCGGCGGTGTCCTGCAGACGGGTCAGGCAGGTTTTCAGACGGGCTTCCTGACTGAGGATCGACATCTCCAGGCGTGCCTGGGCGCCGCGGCTGTCGGTGTACATCTGCGCGATCAGCGGGTCGGACGTGGTCTGTTCGGCCAGGCGCAGCAAACGCTTGATACCGCGCTGTTGCCAGCTCAAACCCATCAAGCCCAACGGCACCGAAAGGCCGGCCGCGAGGGCGAAGCCCCATTGGGACGTCAGGGTGGCGCCGATCATGAAACTCAACTGGCTGACCAGAATGAACGGCAGCCAGTCTTGAAGCACCGGTAGCCATTTGTCTGTAGAGGGAACCGCGGACTTGCCCTGGTTGATGCGTTGGTAGAGCGCTTCGGCGCGGCGGATCTGTTCGGCGGTGGGTTTGACCCGCACCGATTCGTAACCGATCACCTGATTGCCGTCGAACACCGGTGTGACATAGGCGTTAACCCAGTAGTGGTCACCGGTTTTGCAGCGATTCTTGACAATGCCCATCCATGGCAAGCCTTGTTTCAGTGTGCCCCACATGTGCGCGAACACCGCAGCCGGGACGTCGGGGTGACGGACCAGGTTATGCGGTGCACGGATCAGTTCCTCACGAGTAAACCCGCTGATTTCAACGAAAGCGTCGTTGCAGTAGGTGATCACGCCCTTGGCATCGGTGGTGGAAATCAACCGTTGCTGAGCCGGGAAGGTCCGTTCGCGTTGTGTAATGGGCTGGTTGTTACGCATGGCTTTTTCAATCCGCAAGGCTTTGAAGGGGTATCGGCATCGTCAGGCATTTATTGAAGTTTTTTTTCAATAAATCAGTAACGCGTCGCAAAACGACTGCTGCGTCATCATCCCGCGAGCATCGGATACGTGAACAAGCCGAAATGCAGCAGATTCAAACCAAAGTGGGTGGCGATGGCTGCGCCCAACCCGCCAAAACGATAGGCCAGGCCATAACCGACCCCCGCCAGGCCCGCCAGCAACATCCATTGCCAGCCAGCGCCCAGATGAACGAGGCCGAACAGCATGGAGGCGAGCAACAACGCGAGATTTTCGCCATAAGGCAGGTGTTTGAACTGTCGGCTCAGGCCACCCTGGATGTAGCCGCGAAACAACGCTTCTTCCACCAACGTCACCAGCAACAGATTGTTCAGCACCCACAACCAGGCCTGATCCGGCCACTTCGGTGCCCAACTGATCACGCCCAGCAACAGCGCGCCACCCAAGGCCAGTACGGCGCTTATGGCCAGGGCGAGGGCGGTGGCATAAACGGACAGTCGCAATGAGCGCCGGCCGACAATCCAGGGGCAAACCAACAACAGCCAGAACCCGATCAGCGGTTTGTCCTGATTCAGGTACATGGCAAACGGCACGGCATCGTCGGTGAAGCGCTGGGGATTGATGGCACGACCGTTATAGAAACCGGGAAGCCAGTGCATCGCCAGCGCTACCGCCAGGAAGATGAACAAGCCGTGGCCGAGGTAGCGGCCGATGGGAATCTGTTGTTGGCGAACGGCGAAACCGGCGAACAGCAGCAACGCGAAAGAGATCGCGGCCAGCCAGCCGAGCTGGCCGTAGATCAACGCCAGGCCATAGCCCATGGAGAGGAGCGCCAGATAAGTCCATGGCAGAGCAAGCATGTGAAGTCCTTGTGTCGGTAATTTCTACAGTGTGACACGGTCCCTTGTGGGAGCGGCGGTGCGGCGATCCCACAGTGGATCGGTGGCGCGCAGGGTATTTTTGTTCGGTGCAGGACACAAACAAAAACACCGCCCGAAGGCGGTGTCGTTGTCAGCAGGCTGTTACGAGGCAATCAATTGCCTCAACACATAATGCAAAATCCCGCCGGCCTTGAAGTATTCCACCTCGTTGAGGGTATCGATCCGGCACAACACCTCAATCTTTTCCTTGCTGCTGTCTTCACGGGTGATGACCAGTGTCAGGTTCATCCGCGGAGTCAGTTCGACGCCAGTGAGGCCAAGAATATCAAGGGTCTCCTTGCCGGTGAGGTTCAGGCTCTTGCGGTTCTGATCCAGCTTGAACTGCAACGGCAATACGCCCATGCCCACCAGGTTGGAACGGTGAATCCGCTCGAAGCTTTCGGCGATGACCGCTTTGACCCCCAGCAGATTGGTGCCCTTGGCCGCCCAGTCGCGGCTCGAGCCGGTGCCGTATTCTTGCCCGGCGATCACCACCAGCGGCGTGCCCGATGCCTGGTAAAGCATGGCCGCGTCGTAGATCGGCAGCTTTTCTCCGGTCGGAATATAAATCGTGTTGCCGCCTTCTTCGCCGCCGAGCATCTCGTTGCGGATCCGGATGTTGGCGAAGGTGCCGCGCATCATCACTTGATGGTTGCCGCGACGGGAGCCGTAGGAATTGAAGTCCCGAGGTTCCACCCCTTGCTCGCGCAGGTAACGGCCGGCAGGGCTGTCAGCCTTGATGTTGCCGGCCGGGGAAATGTGGTCGGTAGTCACCGAGTCACCGAGCAGCGCGAGGACTTTCGCCCCTTCGACGTCCTTGACCACCGGCGCAGGGCCGCCGATGTCATCGAAGAAGGGCGGATGCTGGATATACGTCGAATCGTTGTTCCAGACATAAGTCGCTGCCTGCGGCACTTCGATGGCTTGCCACTGCTCGTCGCCGGCGAACACTTCGGCGTACTCCTTGTGGAACATGGCGGTGTTCACTTGAGTCACCGCGTCGGCGATTTCTTTGGTGCTCGGCCAAATGTCTCGCAGATAAACCGGCTGGCCGTCCTTGTCGTTACCCAATGACTCGCTGCTGATGTCGATGCGCACCGTGCCAGCCAATGCATAGGCGACGACCAGAGGCGGGGAGGCCAGCCAGTTGGTTTTCACCAGCGGATGCACGCGACCTTCAAAGTTGCGGTTGCCCGAGAGCACCGAGGCGACGGTCAGGTCGGCTTGCTGAATGGCTTTTTCGATCGGCTCCGGCAACGGCCCGGAGTTACCGATGCAGGTGGTGCAGCCATAACCGACTAGCGCAAAACCGAGTTCATCAAGGTAGTGGGTCAGGCCCGCTGCCTTGTAGTAGTCGGTGACCACTTTCGAACCGGGAGCCAGCGAACTCTTGACCCACGGTTTGCGCTTCAGGCCTTTCTCCACGGCTTTTTTCGCCACCAGCCCGGCCGCCATCATCACGCTGGGGTTGGAAGTGTTGGTGCAGGAAGTGATCGCGGCAATCACCACCGCGCCATTTTTCAGCCGATATGTGCGGCCTTCGTGATGGTAGTCCGTTTCGCCGACCAGATCGGCGTTGCCCACCGCGACACCACCGCCACCCTCACTTTCCAGACGACTTTCTTCCTTGCTGGAGGGTTTGAATTGCAGGCCGAGAAAGTCAGTGAACGCTTGCGCGACATTCGGCAACGAGACGCGGTCCTGTGGGCGTTTCGGTCCGGCGAGACTGGCCTCGACGCTGCCCATGTCCAGGGCCAGGCTGTCAGTGAACACCGGCTCCTTGCCGGGCAGGCGCCACAGCCCCTGGATCTTGCTGTAGGCCTCCACCAGTTTCACGGTTTCCGGTGTACGGCCGGACAGGCGCAAGTACTCCAGTGTCACCTCGTCCACCGGGAAGAAACCGCAGGTGGCGCCATATTCCGGGGCCATGTTGGCGATGGTCGCGCGGTCAGCCAGCGGCAGGTCGGCGAGGCCGTCGCCGTAGAACTCGACGAATTTGCCGACCACACCTTTCTTGCGCAGCATCTGGGTCACCGTCAGCACCAGATCGGTGGCGGTGATGCCTTCCCTGAGCTTGCCGGTGAGCTTGAAACCGATCACTTCGGGAATCAGCATCGACACCGGTTGGCCGAGCATCGCCGCTTCCGCTTCGATCCCGCCCACGCCCCAGCCGAGCACGCCGAGGCCGTTGATCATGGTGGTGTGAGAGTCGGTGCCAACCAAGGTGTCCGGGAAAGCATACGTGCGACCGTCCTCGTCCTTGGTCCAGACCGTACGGCCCAAGTACTCAAGATTGACCTGGTGGCAGATGCCGGTGCCCGGTGGCACCACGCTGAAATTGGCGAAGGCGCTCTGGCCCCAGCGCAGGAAGGCATAACGTTCGTGGTTGCGCTGCATTTCAATATCGACGTTCTGTTCGAAGGCGCTTGAGCTGGCGTACTTGTCGACCATTACCGAGTGGTCGATCACCAGGTCCACCGGCGACAGGGGATTGATGCGCTGCGGGTCGCCACCGGCCTTGGCCATGGCGGCGCGCATGGCGGCCAGGTCGACCACGGCCGGGACGCCGGTAAAGTCCTGCATCAATACCCGCGCGGGGCGGTATTGGATTTCGCGATCGGAGCGACGCTCCTTGAGCCAGGCGGCAATCGCCTTGAGGTCGGCGCCGGTAACGGTTTTCTCGTCTTCCCAGCGCAGCAGGTTTTCCAGCAACACTTTCAACGACATCGGCAGCTTGTCGAGATCGCCCAGGCTTTTGGCGGCTTCGGGCAGGCTGAAATAGTGATAAGTCTTGTCGTCGACTTGTAAGGTTTTAAGGGTTTTCAGGCTATCTAGGGACGGCATTGAAATGACTCCTTTAAATCCGCACGGCTACGGATTGAGGGAACGAACTGAGGCTTAAACCTAGTCCTGTTTGATGCTTAAGGCTAATTACTGGACTCTATGGAGAAGTCCAAGGTTCCGAACTCGGCTATCATGCGCCGGTTTTCGTGACAGGCTTTGCTTCAACGCAAGTCTGGGCATCGCGCAGTGGCTGAATTCTTCGCCAACTGCCCAGGAGTAAGAATGAACACCCTCTTTATGCATTGCCGGCCGGGCTTCGAAAGCGAAGTCTGTTCCGAGATTTCCGAACACGCCGCGCGGCTGAACGTGGCCGGTTATGCCAAGGCCAAGACCGCCAGCGCCTGCGCCGAATTTATCTGCACCGAAGAAGACGGCGCCGAGCGCCTGATGCGTGGTCAGCGTTTTGCTGACCTGATCTTCCCTCGCCAGTGGGCTCGCGGGATCTTCATCGATCTGCCGGAAACCGACCGCATCAGCGTAATCCTCGCGCACATGGCGGACTTCCCGCTGTGCGGCAGCCTGTGGCTGGAAATGGTCGACACCAACGATGGCAAAGAGCTGTCGAACTTCTGCAAGAAATTCGAAGGCCACCTGCGCAAGGCGCTGATGGCGGCCGGCAAACTGGTAGACGACGCCCACAAGCCGCGGCTGTTGCTGACCTTCAAGAGTGGCCGTGAAGTGTTCATGGGCCTGGCGGAATCGAACAATTCGGCGATGTGGCCGATGGGCATTCCGCGCCTGAAATTCCCGCGTGAAGCACCGAGCCGTTCGACTCTCAAGCTGGAAGAAGCCTGGCACCATTTCATCCCCCGCGACCAGTGGGACGAGCGCCTGCACAGTGACATGACCGGTGTCGACCTCGGCGCTGCACCCGGTGGCTGGACCTGGCAACTGGTCAACCGCGGCATGCTGGTGACCGCTATCGACAATGGCCCGATGGCCGAAAGCCTGATGGACACCGGTTTGGTGCAGCACTTGATGGCCGACGGTTTCACCTTCAAACCCAAGCAACCGGTGGACTGGATGGTTTGCGACATCGTCGAGAAACCGGCGCGCAACGCGGCAATGCTGGAAGCATGGATTGGCGAGGGGCACTGCCGGGAAGCGGTGGTTAACCTCAAGCTGCCGATGAAACAGCGTTATGCCGAAGTGAAGCGCTTGCTGGAACGTATTGCCGACGGGTTCAAGGCGCGGGGCATTCGGGTCGAGATCGGCTGCAAGCAGCTGTATCACGACCGTGAGGAAGTGACCTGTCACCTTCGCCGGCTTGACGTAAAGAAACCCAAGTCCCGCTGACTTTGTGTACCGATCATTCCCACGCTCCGCGTGGGAATGCCGCCGGGGACGCTCCGCGTTCCGCCTTTGGATGTGACGCAGAGCGTCACGGGATGCCTTCCCACGCAGAGCGTGGGAACGATCAGCTGCCAGTGACTAGACACCCGGCAATGCGCGACAATGCCGGCAAGTTTCAGGAGTAAATCATGAGTGAAATGATCGATACGCCGGTAGACGGCACCCTCGACGCCACCGGCCTCAATTGCCCGGAACCGGTGATGATGCTGCACCAGCACATCCGAGACCTGGTGCCCGGCGGCCTGCTGAAGGTGATCGCCACCGACCCCTCGACCCGTCGCGACATCCCCAAGTTTTGCGTGTTTCTCGACCACGAACTGGTCGCGCAGCACGAAGAGGCAGGCACCTACCTCTACTGGATCCGCAAAAAACTCGCTTAACCCGCCGAACGACTGATGCGGATCCGCTTGCGTGCACTTCGCGTCAGGCGGATCGACAGCATCAGTGCCGCGCAACTCAAGCCCACGATCAAACCCTGCCACAGCCCGCTCGGGCCGCTCGGCGCGCCGAACCAGTCGGTCAGGCCCAAGGCGTAACCCACCGGCAGACCAATCCCCCAGTACGCGAACAGCGTCAGGATCATCGTCACCCGCGTGTCCTGATAGCCGCGCAGTGCACCCGCCGCCGTTACCTGTATCGCATCGGAAAACTGGAACAGCGCCGAATACACGATCAGCATCGCGGCCACCTGAATCACCGTCGGGTCGGCGGTGTAAATCGCAGCGATGGGTTCACGCAGCAACAGCATCAGGCTCGCCGACAGGCACGCATAAGCCAGGGCGGTGCCCATGCCGACACCGGCGGCGAAGCGGGCTTCGCGCGGTTCCTCTCGACCGAGAGCCTGGCCGACTCGCACGGTCACGGCCATGCCGAGGGAGTAGGGGATCATGAACACCAGCGAGCTGAAGTTCAGCGCGATCTGATGCCCGGCGACCACGGTGGCGCCGAGGCTGCCGATCAGCAGGGCAATCACGGCGAAGATGCTCGACTCGGCGAACACCGCGATGCCGATTGGCAGGCCGATGCCCAGCAAGCGTTTGATCACTGACCACTGTGGCCAGTCGAAACGGCTGAACAGCTGGCTTGACTGGTAGGCCGGCGCCCAACGCTCCCAGCCGGCCATGCCCAACGCCATCACCCACATCACAATCGCCGTGGCCCAGCCGCAGCCGACCCCGCCCATGGCCGGCACACCAAAGTGGCCATAGATGAAGATGTAATTGAGCGGAATATTCAGCGCCAACCCACACAGGCCAAGGACCATGGCCGGGCGGGTGCGACCCAGGCCATCACTGAAGCAGCGCAGCACGTGATAGAACGCGACGGCAGGCAGGCCGCTGGCGATGCCGTGCAGATACTGCATGCACGGGCCGATCAGCTCGGGATCGACTTTCATGATGTGCAGGATCGGTTCGGCGCTGAACAGCATGCCGGTCGCCATCAAGCCCACCACCAGCGCCAGCCACAAGGCCTGACGCACGATCGGGCCAATCTCGCTGTGCGTGCCGGCGCCGAAGCGCTGGGCGACTTTCGGGGTGGTGGCCAGCAGTGTGCCGGTCATCAGCAGAAACACCGGCACCCAGATCGAGTTGCCCAGCGCGACGGCCGCCAGATCTCGAGGCCCGACACGACCGGCCATCACCGCATCGACGAAGCCCATGGCGGTGGTCGCCAGTTGCGCGATCATGATCGGCAACGCAAGGCCGAGCAGGTTTTTCAGCTCCAGGCGAACCCGGGCCGGGCGGTTGAGGGAAATAGCGGTGGGGCGGTCTGTCACGGAATTCAAGGCGAAACGTCCAAAAGGGTTTTGATGCGCAGGCGGCGCATTCTACGCCTTGACGCAGTGGTCAGGAAAAATCCTGTGTTACCGATTTGTAATCCCTCAACCCGGCAGCTCACAGAAGATGTGTGCTAGGCGCAGAGTGTCATCTGCGCCTAAACTGCCGGTCCGCCAAAGGAGCCTGCCATGCTGATTGTTGCCGACGAAAATATCCCGCTGCTCGATGCCTTCTTCGCAGGTTTCGGTGAAATCCGCCGGGTACCGGGACGTGCCATTGATCGCGCCACTGTCGAGCAGGCCGATGTGCTGTTGGTGCGCTCGGTGACCAACGTCAACCGCGAATTGCTCGAAGGCAGCAAGGTGCGCTTCGTCGGCACGTGCACCATCGGCACCGATCACCTGGATCTGGATTACTTTCAACAGGCCGGCATCACCTGGTCCAGCGCGCCAGGCTGCAATGCCCGGGGTGTGGTCGATTACGTGCTGGGCAGCCTGTTGACCCTGGCCGAAATCGAAGGTGCCGACCTGACTCAACGCACCTACGGCGTGGTCGGCGCCGGTGAAGTGGGTGGGCGGCTGGTCAAGGTTCTGCAAGGTCTGGGCTGGAACGTGCTGGTCTGCGACCCACCACGGCAAGCCGCTGAAGGGGGCGATTACGTCAGTCTTGAGCAGATCATCGAGCAATGCGACGTCATCAGTCTGCACACCCCGCTGGACAAACAAGGCCCTCAGGCGACCTGGCATCTGTTCGATAAAACCCGCTTGAACCAGCTCAAGCCTGCCACTTGGCTGATCAACGCCAGTCGTGGCCCGGTCATCGACAACGCCGCCCTGCGCCAGGTGCTGTTGCAGCGTGAAGACCTGCAAGCGGTGCTGGATGTCTGGGAGGCTGAGCCCGAGGTCGATGTGGCACTGGCCGAGTTGTGTGTGCTGGCGACGCCACACATTGCCGGTTACAGCCTGGACGGCAAACAGCGCGGGACGGCGCAGATCTATCAGGCGTTTTGCGAGTTCCTCGGGCAACCGGAACAGGTCCACCTGAGCGACTTGCTGCCAGCCCCTTGGTTGTCGGCCGTGACGTTGAACGCCGACAGCGATCCGGCCTGGGCGCTGGCGATGTTGTGCCGTGGCGTGTACGACCCGCGCCGTGACGACGCGGATTTCCGTCGCAGCCTTGTAGGCAACGTGAGCGAGCAGCGTGCGGCGTTCGATGCGCTGCGCAAGCATTACCCGCTACGGCGGGAGATTGATGGGTTGAAGGTGCGGCTCGAGGGAGATTCGCCGGCATTGCAGCAGATTGTGGCGGCGTTGGGTGCTTCGGCTGTCTGAGTACCGCGTTGGCCTTATCGCGGGCAAGCCACGCTCCCACACGTCATGCGTCAATTTCGAAATCGCGGTAATCCTGTGGGAGCGGCGGTGCGGCGATCCGACTTGCCCGCGATAGCGTGCGCAACACTTTCAAAAGGCACCCATAAAAAACCCGGCTAAAAGAGCCGGGTCAAGAAGACGGTGGCTACATCACTCTTGTTCGGCAGGCTTGACCAATCGCTTCTCCAGTTCGCGGCAAGCGTCCTGGATCATGTTTTCAGTGATCGGTACTTCGTGCCCATCCTTATCAATAATCGAGCAACCCAGAGACTGGTCTGGCTGCGTGCGGATCACTGGAATCTTGTCATCGCTGCTGTTTTGCAAGGACATGGCCTGTCTCCTCATCAGGTTGTGTGCTTACTGTAAAACCGCCAAGTGACCGGGCTGTGACAACTCCCTGCGATCTTTCAGGTCGGCATCCTCAGTCCATCAGAAATACCCGGATGTTTCCACCCGGACTTTAGACCAATAATCTCTAGTCACTAGTCTTCGCGGTCATAATTAACCTGACTCATTATGATTTACAGGGTTCAATTCCATTGACCGGTGTAGGCTTGGACGGGTCAAAACCATTGGTTGCACCTTCGGATGATCCTCATGCTCTCTTCCCGTCACCGCCGCGCCATTCGTCTGGCCAGCCGTTTCCTCGCACCTTATCGCTGGCCGGCTTTGGGCGCTTTGCTGGCGTTGATTGTTACTGCCGGCATCACCTTGTCCATGGGGCAGGGGATTCGCCTGCTGGTGGATGAGGGTTTCATGACCCAGTCGCCGCATTTGCTCAACCGATCCATCGGCGTGTTTATGCTGTTGGTGGTCGGTCTGGCGATTGGCACCTTTGCACGCTTTTACCTGGTGTCGTGGATCGGCGAGCGCGTTGTCGCCGACATCCGCCGTCGGGTATTCAACCATCTGGTCTACCTGCATCCGGGGTTCTATGAAGACAACCGCAGCTCCGAAATCCAGTCGCGGCTGACCGCCGACACCACGCTGCTCCAATCGGTGATCGGCTCTTCACTGTCGCTGTTTCTGCGTAATGGGCTGATGGTGATCGGCGGGATTGTCTTGCTGTTTATCACCAACCCCAAACTCACCAGTATCGTGGTGATCGCGTTGCCGCTGGTGGTCGCGCCGATCCTGATTTTTGGTCGCCGGGTGCGCACCCTGTCGCGTCTTAGCCAGGACCGGATTGCCGACATCGGCAGCTATGTCTCCGAAACCCTGAGTCAGATCAAAACCGTGCAGGCCTACAACCATCAGGTTCAGGACGAGCAGCGTTTTGCCACGACCGTGGAAGAGGCTTTCAACACTGCCCGCAAGCGCATCTTCCAGCGGGCCTGGTTGATTACCTTGGTGATCCTGCTGGTGTTGGGCGCGGTCGGGGTGATGCTCTGGGTCGGCGGCATGGATGTCATCGCCGGGCGGATTTCCGCGGGTGAGCTGGCAGCGTTTGTCTTTTACAGCCTGATCGTTGGCGGTGCTTTCGGCACGTTGAGTGAAGTGATTGGCGAACTGCAGCGAGCGGCGGGGGCGGCGGAACGGATTGCCGAGTTGTTGCGTTCGGAAAACATCATTCAGCCACCGACCCATGGTCTGGTGACTTTGCCTGAACGGGTGAAGGGCGATCTGGTGCTACAAGATGTGCGCTTTTCCTACCCGTCGCGTCCGCAAAGCTATGCCGTCGATGGCCTTAATCTGACTATCAATGCCGGCGAAACCCTTGCATTGGTCGGGCCGTCCGGTGCCGGCAAGTCGACGGTGTATGACCTGTTGTTGCGCTTTTACGACCCCATCGAAGGACGCATCCTGCTGGACGGTGTGCCGCTGACCCAACTCGATCCTCTGGACCTGCGCCGCTGCTTCGCCCTGGTCTCGCAAACCCCGGCGCTGTTCTTCGGCAGCGTCGAAGAGAATATTCGCTACGGTCACCCGACCGCGACTTTGGCCCAAGTCCAGGAAGCCGCGAAAATCGCCTACGCCCACGACTTCATCGAGCAACTGCCCAACGGCTACCAGACTCACCTCGGCGACGCTGGTCTCGGTTTGTCCGGCGGGCAACGCCAGCGTCTGGCCATCGCCCGGGCGCTGCTGGTGGACGCGCCGATCCTGCTGCTGGACGAAGCCACCAGCGCCCTCGACGCCCAGAGTGAGCATCTGATCCAGCAAGCCCTGCCCAGCCTGATGAAAAATCGCACCACGCTGGTCATCGCCCACCGATTGGCCACGGTGAAAAACGCCGACAGGATTGCAGTGATGGACCAAGGAAAACTGGTAGCAGTGGGGACGCATCAGGAGTTGATTGCGAGTAATGCACTGTATGCCCGGCTGGCGGCGTTGCAGTTTAGTGATGGGCGCCATGCCCCAACCGACCAAGTAACCGACTAAGTAACCGACCAAGTAGAGCACCCTAAAAAATGCCCGCATCAATCGATGCAGGCATTTTTGTCAGCATTTCAAAGCAGGCTCATTGATCGTCAAAGTAGCGTTCATGCCAATCCACCAACGGTTGTGGTGAGTTGAGCTTCTGGCCGTAGATCACCGAATACGATAATACGTTCTGCACGTACTGGCGGGTTTCGTCGAACGGGATGCTTTCCACCCACACATCGAAGCTCAGGTGATCGGCGCCACGCAGCCATTGACGTACGCGGCCGGGGCCGGCGTTGTAGGCGGCGGAGGCGAGGACGCGGTTGCCGTTGAACTGGCTGTGGACCTGGCTCAGGTAAGCGGCACCGAGCTGAATGTTCTTGTCCGGATCGAACACTTGCTGCGGGGAAGCGAGGGGAATGCTGAACTTGCGCGCGGTTTCCTTGGCGGTGCCGGGCATCAGTTGCATCAGGCCGCTGGCACCGACGCCGGAGCGTGCATCGGCCATGAAGGCGCTTTCCTGACGGGTGATGGCGAATACCCAGCTCGAATGCAGCCCTCGGACCTTGGCTTCACGGACCAGGGTTTCGCGGTGGGCCATCGGGAAGCGGATATCCAGGTCGTCCCAGTACTTCGCCTGACTGATGGTGCGGATCGCCGGGAAATACCATTTCAGGTCGTAAGCCAGTTTCGCCTGGGCGACCATTTCGTCACGGTTGAAGTGCCGGCTGACGTGGTACCACTCGCGACGACCGTCGACGATCTGCCCGCGGGCATGGAACTCCAGGGCTCTTCGTATGCCGGGGGTATTGCGCACTTTGTTGATCAGCGCCTGGCTGAGCACCAGCGGTTTGTTGTTCAGCGAATAGGATGATTGCGAGCGATCGGCTGCCAGGAAACCGTAGAAATCGCGCTCGCGAGCCAGGTTCTTGTAAAGCGTCTGCGCTTCCGGATTTTGCGGCTGCGCCAATTCCAGGCTGCGAGCCTGCCAGTAACGCCAGCGGTTGGTGGTGGCCAGATCCTGAGGTAAACGGCGGGTCAACTGATAGGCATCGTCCCAGCGGGCCAGACGCAATAGCAGGCGCAAGCGCCATTCGGAAACGGTGTTGTCGCGCAGTTCCGGGTCGTATTTGGTCATCACATCCAGCGCGCGACTGTCGAAACGCCGAGCGAGGGTCAGGCCGATTTCCCGGGCAATCGCGACTTTTTCGTCACGTGAGAAGTGCATGCTGTTGGCGTAACCGTCGAGCAGGGCCATGGCCCTGTCCGGATCCTGACGGGCCAGGCGGCGCAGGCCGAGGCTGACGATATCGGACATGGGTTCGTCGGCGGGGATGAAACGCGACGGCTGATTGAGCAGCTCGGGTTTCTGCGCCACATCCACCAGCAGGCGACCGCGTGGGGCGAGGGTCGTCAGGCCATTGATCAGGCTGTTGGCCAGCGCATAGTTGCGCGCCTGGGCGGCGAGCTTGGTGCGCTCCCAGCGTTTCTGTTCAGTCAGTTGACCCTCGGCGGCCCACATGCCGAACAAACCATCGCAAGCTTCGGGCTGGGTTTTGCCGCTCAGCCAAAGCTTGTCGGCGTTGGCATAGCCCTCGACCTTGCGGTTATGGCTGATCTGATATTGCGCGTTAAGGCAGTCAAGTTCGGTGAAATTGAGCTTGGGATCGTAATACTTGACGAAAGTCGCCCAATCGCCACGTTCGGCCAGCCAGCGCAACCAGCGCAATTTCATCCAGTTGGCTTGGGGCAGGTCACCGTGTTCGGCGAGGAATTTCTCGATTTCGGCGTTGCTCGCGGTTTTCAGGCGCGCGGTCAGTTCGTCATAGGCCAGGTAGGGTTCCAGCGGGTAATCGCTAAGCGCCTGGCTATAACGGAAATAAGGGCCGGAATCGCCCTTGGCCAGGGCGCGCTTGGCTTCATCGTAATATTGGCGCTGGGTAGACAGGTCCACCGCCTGAGCGGATTGAGCGGCAGCGGCGGTAAGAAGCAAACATGAAAAAAAACTGAAAAGGCGACTGCGCATGAGGCATCCGGGCAGAGAAATCGTGACATGTGCCGGCAACGCCCGCACTTAATATATGTAGCTTAGCCTTTTGCCAGCAACCGGCGAAAGCTTTGCCGGGCTGCCGGCACAAGTTCGCAACAATTATTTGTCAGAGTGCTGTCACAGCGAAATTGCCGGCCTTCTGAAGCCTCGTTTCAGGTAGAATGCGCCCCCGGTTTTTGGAGAAGCTCATGACCCTGCTCAAATTCAGCGATGTGTCCCTTGCTTTCGGCGCTACGCCGTTGTTGGACAAGGTGTCCTGGCAGATCGCCCGTGGTGAGCGGGTGTGCATCATCGGCCGCAATGGCACCGGCAAGTCCAGCATGATGAAGCTCGTCAAGGGCGACCAGAAGCCCGATGACGGCTCTGTCTGGCGCGCACCTGGCCTAAAAATTGGCGAATTGCCGCAAGAATTGCCGGTAGCCGACGAGCGGACTGTGTTCGACGTGGTTGCCGAAGGCCTGGACGGTGTCGGCGAGCTGCTTGCGCAGTATCACCACCTGAGCCAGAACATCGTCACCGACGCCGATCTGGACAAACTGATGCATGTCCAGCACGACCTCGAAGCCCGTGACGGCTGGCGTTTGCAGCAATTGGTCGACAGCACCTTGAGCCGCTTGCAACTGCCGGCCGACAAGACCCTCGCCGAATTGTCCGGCGGCTGGCGTCGCCGCGTCCTGCTGGCTCAGGCTCTGGTTTCCGAACCGGATCTGCTGCTGCTCGACGAACCGACCAACCACCTGGACATCGGTGCAATCGCCTGGCTCGAAGAAGCACTGAAGGATTTCCAGGGCGCCGTGCTGTTCATCACGCACGACCGTTCATTCCTGCAGAACCTCGCGACCCGCATCCTGGAACTGGATCGCGGCGGCCTGATCGACTGGAACGGCGACTACGCCAGTTTCCTCGTGCACAAAGAGGCGACTCTGGCGGCTGAAGAAACCGCCAACGCGCTGTTCGACAAAAAACTGGCCCAGGAAGAAGTCTGGATCCGCCAGGGCATCAAGGCTCGTCGCACCCGTAACGAAGGCCGTGTCCGCGCTCTGAAAGCCTTGCGCGTTGAGCGTAGCGAGCGTCGTGAGCGCACCGGCAAGGCCAACATTCAGTTGGATACCGCCGACAAGTCCGGCAAGCAGGTCATGGTCCTCGAAAACGTGAGTTTCGCGCATCCGGGTGGTCCGTTCCTGATCAAGGATTTCTCGATGGTCCTGCAGCGCGGCGACCGTATCGGTCTGCTCGGTGCCAACGGTACCGGCAAGACCACGCTGCTGAAGCTGATGCTCAGCGGCCTGCAACCGACCAGCGGCAAAGTGGAAGAGGGGACGCGCATCGACGTGGCCTACTTCGACCAGTTGCGCCATCAGTTGGACCTGGAAAAGACTGTGATCGACAACGTGGCCGAAGGTCGCGATTTCATCGATATCGATGGTCAGAGCCGCCATGTGCTGAGCTACCTCGGCGACTTCCTGTTCAGCCCGCAGCGTGCCCGCACGCCGGTCAAGGCGCTGTCCGGTGGTGAGCGTGCCCGTCTGTTGCTGGCCAAACTGTTCAGCAAACCGGCGAACCTGCTGGTACTCGACGAACCGACCAACGACCTGGACGTGGAAACCCTCGAATTGCTGGAAGAGGTCTTGCTGACCTTCAACGGCACCGTCCTGATGGTCAGCCATGACCGGGCATTCCTCGACAACGTGGTCACCAGCACCCTGGTCTTCGAAGGCGAAGGGAAGGTTCGCGAATACGTCGGTGGTTATCAGGACTGGCTGCGTCAGGGCGGCTCGCCGCGCCTGTTGGGCGTGACCGAGAGCAAGTCCGGCAAGGCCGACCTGAACTCGGCTGTCGTCACTGCTGAGCCAGTGCCAGTCGCTGCGGTAGTAGAGGCGCCGGTGGCAAAGAAGAAGCTCAGCTACAAGCTGCAGCGTGAGCTGGAAATGTTGCCGAGTCAGATCGAAGCCATGGAGCAGCAGATCGTGGTGGTTGAAGCGCAGATGGCGGATGCCGGTTTCTATCAGCGTCCTGCTGTCGAGACAGCTGCGGTGATCGCTCAGCTTGAGCAGTTGCAGGCCGAACTCGATGTGATGGTCGAGCGCTGGGCTGAGCTGGATGCCTGATTGATCCGGCGATAAAAAAGCCCGACTTCGGTAACTCGAGTGTCGGGCTTTTTTCCTGCTGGGGGTTGTGTTGTCAGCTTTTGATCAGGCGCACCGCCAGCACATCGCAAGGTGCGCCGTGCAGTACGTCATTGGCGGTGGAGCCGAGCAACAGCGCCAGACCGTGTCGACCATGACTGCCCACCACGATCAGGTCGCACGTTTGCTCCTTGGCTAGGTGGTGAATCTCCTGGCGCGGCTGGCCGTAGGTCAAGTGACTGTATTCCTTGGAGAGTTCCGGGTATTTCACGATCAATCGCTCAAGGCGCTCTTTGGCCTGATCGAACTGTTGCTGTTGCAGCTGGGAAAGGTCCATCGGAACGTCGCCGCCAAAGGCCATGGCCATCGGTTCGACGATATGCACCAGTGACAGCTTCGCGCCATTGCTCACTGAGAGTTCGCGAGCTCGGTGGATTACAGGATCGCACTCTTCGGTTAGATCTACAGCGACCAGAATGTGGTGGTAGGGCATGAGGTGCACCTCCTGAGGATTGCAATATTGGTAAGTATGGCTGGTTTCAAGCGCATTGGTTTCAAAGTGACTCAATGGGCTCATCAAGAATCGGGAGTACACATATGACGGTCTGGATAGTGGTGTCAATCCTGCTGGTGGTCTTGAGCCCGCTGGCCTGGTTACGCCCCTCTCGTGCTCAGAGCGGGCGCATAGCCCTGCGCATGGAGGCGCGGCGCATTGGCCTGGCCATGCAGCTGGCGCCTCAGGAATGGCCGCATTGGCTGAGCCAGGAGCCACCGAGCCCTTGCGCCCAGTACCATCGGCCGCGCCGTGGCACCCGACCGGCGTGCTGGAGTTACTGGCAGAAGGCGCCCGGCGTGTGGGTCAATCAGTGGCAGGAGGTCTGTGAGGATGGAGTGTTGCTGAATCATTTCGAAAAATTGCCTGCCAACGTCTACAAGGTCGAGGCAGACAAGCAAATGATTGCCCTGTATTGGGGCGAGAAGGGCGAGGCCGAGGTTCTGCAACAGATCGATTCCACGCTCAAAGCACTCGCCTGAACCTCAATCTGTAGCAGCCTCGCAGGCTCGGCAGCTGCTACAGAAGGCAATAAAAAGCCCGACATCATCATCGGGCTGAGGTTGGCCAGGCAGGCCGGTAATTCTGTGTGGCATTGATCTTACGCTGGACACTCGTCAAAAGCGTTCAAATTTTTTCTTCAGGGTCCCGCCAGCGTAGCTTGTTAAACACAGGCTGCCGCTAATTAGGGCGACTTTTCTAACTATTGATTCTATGAATGGCCTCACATGCATGAGCGTGTTGCAGGGCTTCGTGGTACGGAAGTGACCGGAAAGTCGCGTTTCAACCAGCATTTTGGGCGATTGACAATTGCCGGAAATTCCGTGAAGGTGGCATACCCGAATCAAACGGGCGTATGAATTGAGCGTTTGTATTACAGAGCGCTCCTACAGAATCCCGACTATCGCGTTGGCGGGTGTGCCGGGTGAATTGGCGTAGCATCGACGATAAACGTCCTTGCCGAGCCAGTCGCCTGCGTCCGACGTGTACTGTTCAGCTTCCATATCGTGGAGATCAGTTGATGATTTACGAAGGTAAAGCCATCACGGTTAAGGCTCTTGAAAGTGGCATCGTCGAATTGAAATTCGACCTCAAGGGTGAGTCCGTCAACAAGTTCAACCGTCTTACCCTGAACGAACTGCGTCAGGCTGTAGACACCATCAAGGCAGATGCTTCGATCAAGGGTGTGATCGTCAGCAGTGGCAAGGACGTATTCATCGTCGGCGCCGACATCACCGAATTCGTCGACAACTTCAAGCTGCCGGATGCCGAGCTTGTCGCTGGTAACCTCGAAGCCAACAAGATTTTCAGCGATTTCGAAGACCTCAACGTCCCGACTGTCGCCGCGATCAATGGCATCGCACTGGGTGGCGGTCTGGAAATGTGCCTGGCGGCAGATTTCCGCGTCATGGCCAATACCGCCAAAATCGGTCTGCCGGAAGTCAAGCTGGGCATCTACCCGGGCTTCGGCGGTACTGTGCGTCTGCCGCGCATCATCGGTGCCGACAACGCCATCGAGTGGATTGCCGCCGGCAAGGAAAACCGCGCTGAAGACGCGCTGAAAGTCGGTGCCGTCGACGCCGTGGTCGCGCCAGAGAAATTGCAGGAAGCGGCTCTGAATCTGGTCAAAGGCGCCATCTCCGGTGAGTTTGACTACAAGGCCAAGCGTCAGCCGAAGCTCGAAAAGCTCAAGCTCAACGCCATTGAACAAATGATGTCGTTTGAAACCGCCAAAGGTTTCGTGGCAGGCCAGGCGGGCCCGAACTACCCGGCACCGGTCGAAGCGATCAAGACCATCCAGAAAGCCGCGAACTTCGGTCGCGACAAGGCGCTGGAAGTCGAAGCCAACGGTTTCGTCAAACTGGCCAAGACCTCTGCCGCGCAGAGCTTGATCGGTCTGTTCCTGAACGATCAGGAGCTGAAGAAAAAGGCCAAGGCCTACGACGAAATCGCCAGGGACGTGAAGCAGGCCGCCGTATTGGGCGCCGGCATCATGGGTGGCGGTATCGCTTATCAGTCGGCCTCCAAAGGTACGCCGATCCTGATGAAAGACATCAACGAGCACGGCATCGAGCAAGGGCTGGCAGAAGCCGCCAAGCTGCTGGTGGGCCGCGTTGATAAAGGTCGCATGACTCCGGCGAAAATGGCCGAAGTGCTCAATGGCATTCGTCCGACCCTGTCCTACGGTGATTTCGGTCATGTCGACCTGGTCGTCGAAGCCGTGGTCGAGAACCCGAAGGTCAAGCAAGCCGTTCTGGCCGAAGTTGAAGGCAAGGTCAAAGAGGACACCATCCTCGCGTCCAACACCTCGACCATTTCCATCACCTTGCTGGCCAAAGCCCTCAAGCGTCCGGAAAACTTCGTCGGCATGCACTTCTTCAACCCGGTGCACATGATGCCGCTGGTTGAAGTGATCCGTGGCGAGAAGTCCAGCGAAGTGGCCGTTGCCACCACCGTTGCCTACGCCAAGAAAATGGGCAAGAACCCGATCGTCGTCAACGACTGCCCGGGCTTCCTGGTCAACCGCGTGCTGTTCCCGTACTTCGGCGGTTTCGCCAAACTGGTCAGCGCCGGTGTGGACTTCGTCCGCATCGACAAGGTCATGGAAAAATTCGGCTGGCCAATGGGCCCGGCGTACCTGATGGACGTGGTCGGCATCGACACCGGTCACCACGGTCGCGATGTAATGGCTGAAGGCTTCCCGGATCGCATGAAGGACGACCGCCGTTCGGCCGTTGACGTGCTCTACGAAGCCAAGCGCCTGGGCCAGAAGAATGGCAAGGGCTTCTACGCCTACGAGACCGACAAGCGCGGCAAGCAGAAGAAAGTCGCCGATCCTTCGGTACTGGAAGTGCTCAAGCCAATCGTGTTCGAACAGCGCGAAGTCACTGATGAAGACATCATCAACTGGATGATGATCCCGCTGTGCCTGGAAACCGTGCGTTGCCTGGAAGACGGCATCGTCGAAACCGCCGCCGAAGCCGATATGGGCCTGGTCTACGGTATTGGTTTTCCTCCATTCCGTGGCGGTGCGCTGCGCTACATCGACTCGATCGGTGTTGCAGAGTTCGTTGCCCTGGCTGACCAGTACGCTGATTTGGGCGCGCTGTACCACCCGACCGCGAAGCTGCGTGAAATGGCCAAAAACGGTCAGAGCTTTTTCGGTTAAGCGCCCACACTAGAGCGAGAGTGAACGTATATGAGCTTGAATCCTAGAGACGTCGTGATTGTCGACTTCGGTCGTACGCCGATGGGCCGCTCCAAGGGCGGCATGCACCGCAACACCCGCGCCGAAGACATGTCGGCGCACCTGATCAGCAAATTGCTGGAACGCAACGTCAAGGTCGACCCGAGCGAAGTCGAAGACGTGATCTGGGGCTGTGTGAACCAGACCCTGGAGCAGGGCTGGAACATCGCCCGCATGGCGTCCCTGATGACGCAGATCCCGCACACCTCGGCCGGCCAGACCGTCAGCCGTCTGTGTGGTTCGTCGATGAGTGCTCTGCACACCGCTGCGCAAGCGATCATGACCGGTAACGGTGACGTGTTCGTGGTTGGTGGCGTCGAGCATATGGGGCACGTGAGTATGATGCACGGTGTCGATCCAAACCCGCACATGTCACTGTACGCGGCGAAAGCCTCGGGCATGATGGGCCTGACCGCGGAAATGCTCGGCAAAATGCATGGCATTACTCGCGAACAACAGGACGCCTTTGGCGTGCGCTCCCACCAGCTCGCCCACAAGGCGACGCTGGAAGGCAAGTTCAAAGACGAAATCATCCCGATGCAGGGCTACGACGAGAACGGTTTCCTGAAACTGTTCGACTACGACGAAACCATTCGTCCGGAAACCACCCTGGAAAGCCTGGCGGCTCTGAAGCCAGCGTTTAACCCGAAGGGCGGCACCGTGACAGCCGGTACTTCGTCGCAGATCACCGACGGTGCTTCGTGCATGATCGTGATGTCGGCGCAGCGTGCCCAAGACCTGGGCATCCAGCCGATGGCGGTGATTCGTTCGATGGCCGTGGCGGGTGTGGACCCGGCGATCATGGGCTATGGTCCAGTACCGGCCACGCAGAAAGCACTGAAGCGCGCGGGTCTTGCTATCAACGATATCGACTTCTTCGAGCTCAACGAAGCTTTCGCCGCACAGGCCCTGCCAGTGCTGAAAGATTTGAAAGTGCTCGACAAGATGAACGAGAAGGTTAACCTGCACGGCGGCGCGATCGCCCTGGGTCACCCGTTCGGTTGCTCCGGTGCCCGTATCTCCGGCACTTTGCTGAACGTGATGAAGCAGAATGGCGGCACCTTCGGGGTGGCTACCATGTGCATTGGTCTCGGCCAAGGCATCTCCACCGTCTTCGAACGCGTTTAAGCGTTTCGCTGATGGAAGCCGGGGCCAAGTGCCCCGGTTTTTGTTTTTCCGGATTTATTTTGTTTTTATTTTGAAAAAATTTGAGTGAGGGCCAAACCATGCCGATACAACCTGGGCTCTACGAACATTACAAAGGTCCGCAGTACCGCGTATTCGCGGTTGCGCGGCATTCGGAAACCGAAGAGGAAGTGGTCTTCTACCAAGCCCTGTATGGCGATTACGGCTTTTGGGTGCGCCCCTTGAGCATGTTCCTGGAGTCGGTCGAGGTTGACGGCGAACAGGTGCCACGCTTTGCTTTGGTGCAAGCCGAACCGAGCGTTTTTCCGCAGCCATAAGGGGAGTGCGCGCAGAACCCTGCGCTTGACCTCACCTTGTAGCCACTATATATAGCGGTGCCGCGTCAGGCGCCAACCGCCTTTCACTTCTAGAATTCAGGAATTTTCTGATCCATGGGCAAATCGCTGGTCATTGTGGAATCCCCGGCTAAGGCCAAGACCATCAACAAGTATCTGGGTAACCAATACGTGGTGAAGTCGAGTATCGGCCATATCCGAGACCTGCCCACCAGCGGTTCGGCTAGCGCCAGCAAAGAGCCTGCTGCCAAGCGCGGCAAGGCCGCTGCAGGTGAAGGTCCGGTGCTCACGCCGAAAGAGAAAGCGCGCAAGCAGCTGGTCTCGCGCATGGGTGTCGATCCCGATCATGGCTGGAAAGCCAAGTACGAGATCCTCCCGGGCAAGGAAAAAGTCATCGAAGAGCTGCGCCGGCTCGCCAAAGATGCTGACACCATCTATCTCGCAACCGACTTGGATCGCGAGGGGGAAGCCATTGCCTGGCACCTGCGCGAAGCCATCGGTGGTGACGACAGCCGCTATAAGCGCGTGGTGTTCAACGAAATCACCAAGAAAGCGATCCAGGAAGCCTTTTCCAAGCCGGGTGAGCTGGACATCGACCGTGTCAACGCCCAGCAGGCGCGTCGCTTCCTCGACCGCGTGGTGGGTTACATGGTTTCGCCGCTGCTGTGGGCCAAGGTCGCCCGTGGCCTGTCCGCTGGTCGCGTGCAATCGGTTGCCGTGAAGCTGGTGGTCGAGCGTGAGCGTGAAATCCGCGCGTTCAACCCGGAAGAGTACTGGGAAGTTCACGCCGACCTCGGCACCGCCAAGGGCGCGACCGTGCGCTTCGACGTGGCTCGCGAGAAAGGCGAAGCCTTCAAGCCGCTCAACGAAGTCCAGGCCATGGCCGCGCTGGAGAAGCTCAAGGCTTCCAGCTACAGCATCGTCAAGCGCGAAGACAAACCGACCAGCAGCAAGCCGTCGGCACCGTTCATCACCTCCACCCTGCAGCAGGCCGCGAGTAACCGCCTGGGCTTCGGTGTGAAGAAAACCATGATGATGGCCCAGCGTTTGTACGAAGCCGGCTACATCACATATATGCGTACCGACTCCACCAACCTCTCGGCCGATGCCGTGACGATGGCGCGTACTTATATTGAAGGCGAGTTCGGCAAGAAGTACCTGCCGGAAAGCCCGAACGTCTACAGCAGCAAGGAAGGCGCACAAGAAGCTCACGAAGCGATTCGTCCGTCCGACGCCAATACCGAGCCAAGCAAGCTGTCGGGCATGGAGCGTGATGCCGAGCGGCTTTACGAACTGATCTGGCGCCAATTCCTGGCCTGCCAGATGCTGCCGGCGCAATACCTGTCGACCACAGTCACCGTCGGTGCCGGCGACTTCGAACTGCGTGCCAAGGGCCGCATCCTGAAGTTCGACGGTTACACCCGCGTCATGCCGCAAATTGCCAAACCAGGCGATGATGATGTGCTGCCGGATATGGCCCAAGGCGACGCGATGAAGCTGATCAAGCTTGATCCGACTCAGCACTTCACCAAGCCGCCGGCGCGTTACTCGGAAGCGAGCCTGGTTAAGGAAATGGAAAAACGCGGCATCGGTCGTCCTTCGACCTACGCGGCGATCATTTCGACCATCCAGGACCGCGGCTACGTGGCGCTGCACAACCGTCGTTTCTATTCGGAAAAGATGGGCGACATCGTCACCGAGCGTCTGGCCGAGAGCTTCTCCAATCTCATGGACTACGGCTTCACTGCCGGCATGGAAGAGAACCTCGATGACGTCGCTCAGGGCGAGCGCGACTGGAAAAACGTGCTCGACGAGTTCTACGGCGACTTCAAGAAGAAACTCGAAGTAGCCGAAAGCGCCGAAGGCGGCATGCGCGCCAACCAGCCGGTAATGACTGACATTCCGTGTGTGTTGTGCGGTCGTCCGATGCAGATCCGCACTGCTTCGACGGGCGTATTCCTCGGTTGCTCAGGCTACAGCCTGCCGCCGAAAGAGCGCTGCAAAGCCACTGTCAACCTGGTGCCGGGCGATGAAATCGCCGCGGACGACGAGGGTGAGTCCGAGTCGCTGGTCCTGCGTGGCAAGCACCGCTGCCCGATCTGCAGCACGGCCATGGACGCTTACCTGCTCGACGAGAAGCGCAAGCTGCACATCTGCGGTAACAACCCGGATTGCTCTGGTTACGAAATCGAAGAGGGCACCTACCGCATCAAGGGCTACGAAGGTCCGAGCCTGGAGTGCGACAAGTGCGGCAGCGAGATGCAGCTCAAGACCGGCCGTTTCGGCAAGTTCTTCGGTTGCACCAACGCCACCTGCAAGAACACCCGCAAGCTGCTGAAAAGCGGTGACGCGGCGCCACCGAAGATGGACCCGGTGAAGATGCCTGAGCTCAAATGCGAAAAGGTCAACGACACTTATATCCTGCGCGACGGTGCTTCCGGCCTGTTCCTGGCGGCCAGCCAGTTCCCGAAAAATCGCGAGACTCGTGCTCCATTGGTCATGGAGATCGTGCCGCACAAGGATGAGATCGATCCGAAGTATCACTTCCTCTGCGAAGCGCCGAAGAAAGACCCGGACGGTCTCCCAGCAGTGATCCGTTATAGCCGCAAGACCAAAGAGCAGTACGTGCAGACAGAGGTCGACGGTAAACCGACTGGCTGGAAGGCGTATTACGACGGCGGTAAGTGGACGGTTGAAGACAAGCGTCCATCAGCCAAGGCTTAAAAGGCTGGACACAAAAGGCCGCATGACAACCCTCGGGTTTTCATGCGGCCTTTTGTTTTGGGCTTGCGGGAAACTCAGGTGATCCACGACACTGTCTGACCTGCGTGAAGCAATTATTTCGTTGTGGAGGCTGCCGTCATGGCCCACGAACTCTATACCCGTACCAACCAGAAGATTTATTTCGCCGGCCTGTCGCTGGAAGCGCTCGCCAAAGCCGAAGAGGGGCGGGCGATGAACTCCCTGGCACTGATTCAGGCCGGGCGCGAATCGGCGTTGTTTCACCTGTACGGTGCGCTGTTGGGGCTGTGCCATGAAATCGCCGGTTTCTATCGGCTGCCTCAGGCCAATGCGCCGCGGGCAGAGATGCTGCTGACCCGCGAGGTGCTCGAAACCATCGCTATTCCGGAAATGGCCGAGATGGTTGAGCTGGCGCAAAACCCTGAAACCTGGCTGGCCAAGCTGCTGTCGGCACATGCCGCACTGTTTCAGCCGCCTCGCGCTCCGCACAAGCCTAAGGGCGATGTGACGCAGCCGCTCATTCTGGCCGTTAATCTGGATGAGGAAGAGGCACCGGAGGAGTTGAGTCGGGAAGAGCTGGAGAGCTGGCGTCAGAACCTTAAAGGTCTGGCGATTCGGTTTCGCGAAGGGTTGAACGAGTGCTGAAAGATTGAGTGTTTAGGGATAGGTCCGCTCAAGGAAGAGTGATGTCAGAAATTTCTCTTCGTGATGGCATTTGGTCAAGATCCCGAGCGAAGCTTGGCTGATGCCTATATAATCCCCGCCTTTCGTGGAGAACAGACTTTTATGCCAACATCCTTTCTAGAAATTGTCGAGTTACCAGACGGCCGAATCGAGCTGCGCAGGGCCGAGGACGAGGGTTCTCTGGTTACTTTGGATTTCTCCGAGGATGCCAAGGTTTTCCTGCAAGGCCAGCATGTGGAAGTCGCCAAGGCGATGTTGAGCGTCGGTGTTCAGATGGCAGGACGCTTGGTTGAAGGCGAATTTGATAAGGAAGAGGGGCCACGGGTTCTTCATTGATCCCGCCCGTCGGATTCTTCGAATACCTCTACAGATTGGCTTCTCTATCCCTGGAGAAGCCCCGCGCTGTTCAGCGCGCACAGTGTTTGTCAGTTAACCCAGTCGAATATTCAGACTTTGCGCATCCCCGATACGGGCGGCGCTGATCAACTGTTGCCGCAACGTTGTGCTCAGCGGGTTAAGCCAGCTGACGACCGTATGGCTGCGACCAAGTCGCAAGGCTTCGCAGGTCAACTGCTGAGCGCTCTGCGTGCCGCGCGGTTGCAGAAGCAGAATGCGCTCACGGTTCAGACCGGCGTCCCGTAACCAGGCTTGTGTCAGGCTGGCAGGCGGGGCGATCAGTGTCAGCCAGCGTGCATCCTGATCCTGACTCAGTTCCCTGAGAATCGGTGCCAGAAGGTTCAGGCAGTTCCCGGCCGCGCCGCGCAGTGATAGCTCGCTGAAGACTTCAGGCTCAGCGCTCCAGGGCGATTCGACCACGTCTTTCAGAATCGGCGCCAATGGCTGTGCCATAAAGGCCTCGAACAACGGCAGTTGGGCTTGCTGTGAGGTATGTGGGAACTGCATAAAGCCTCCTTTAGCGGCGAATCACGCCGACACTCAAGCCTTCGATAACCAGTTCCTGATCTTTCAGGTTGACTTCGATAGGGGCGAATTCAGGGTTTTCGGCAATCAACCAAACCTTGCTGCCGTCGCGCTTGAAGCGCTTGACGGTCACTTCGTCGCCGATCCGCGCCACCACGATCTGGCCGTTACGGGCTTCACGGGTGGTGTGGACTGCCAGCAGGTCACCGTCGAAAATGCCGACGTCCTTCATGCTCATGCCATGGACCCGCAGCAGATAGTCAGCGCGAGGATGGAAGAATGAAGGGTTGATGTTGCAGGATTCTTCGATGTGCTGCTGGGCGAGGATCGGCGCACCGGCAGCCACCCGGCCAATGATTGGCAAGCTGGACTCGTCGGCCTTGGCTTCGAAGCCCGGGATGCGGATGCCGCGGGAGGCGCCCGGGGTCATCTCGATCGCCCCCTTGCGGGCCAGCGCCTTGAGGTGTTCTTCCGCCGCATTGGGCGACTTGAAACCCAGTTCCTGAGCGATTTCCGCGCGGGTCGGCGGGTAGCCGTTGTCTTCGAGGCAACGTTTGATGAAGGCCAGAATCTCTGCTTGGCGTGGCGTCAGCTTTAGCATATTGATCGCTCTGTCTTTTTACACAGTGACTGGGATTATATACAGTGAACTGGTCTTGGCAATGCCCCTTTTTTTGTCGGCCGCTGGACGGTCATTTTGCTCGCTGATTGAAGCGGCACTGTTGTATGGTTAAATACCTGACCGACCATTCCCAAAACGAACCGCCAGACTTGACAAGGCCAGGGCTGAAACGTATGTTTCAAACAAGTGTTTGTCAGGCGGAGTAGCCATGGCCCAGTCGGAAACCGTTGAACGCATTCTCGATGCTGCCGAGCAGTTGTTCGCGGAAAAAGGTTTTGCTGAAACCTCATTGCGTCTGATCACCAGCAAGGCCGGTGTCAATCTGGCGGCGGTGAATTATCACTTCGGGTCGAAGAAGGCGCTTATTCAGGCGGTCTTCTCGCGTTTTCTCGGGCCGTTCTGCCTCAGTCTCGATAAAGAGCTGGAACGCCGTCAGGCCAGGCCCGAGAACAAACCGACCCTTGAAGAGTTGCTGGAGATCCTCGTCGAGCAAGCGCTGGTGGTGCAGCCACGCAGCGGCAATGATCTCTCCATCTTCATGCGTTTGCTCGGGCTGGCGTTCAGTCAGAGCCAAGGGCACTTGCGTCGTTATCTGGAAGATATGTACGGCAAGGTGTTCCGCCGCTACATGATGCTGGTCAACGAGGCCGCGCCGCGCATTCCACCGATCGAACTGTTCTGGCGTGTGCATTTCATGCTCGGTGCCGCGGCGTTCAGTATGTCGGGGATCAAGGCCTTGCGTGCGATTGCCGAGACCGACTTCGGCGTCAACACCTCCATCGAGCAAGTGATGCGTCTGATGGTGCCGTTCCTGGCCGCTGGCATGCGGGCCGAAACCGGCGTCACCGACACGGCCATGGCCACCGCGCAGTTGCGTCCACGCAGCAAATCGGCTCCGGTCGCCGCCAAGGTTTAGCCGCACACGGGTGGGCGCGGCAGCTGACATCCGCTAAGCTAGCCGCCCATGCCGACTCTCGTTCTGAACCCGCTCCTCATCGATATCGCCGACCTGCCGGGCCCAGCCCATGGCGGCGAATTCGTGCGAGCCGGGTTTTTCGTTATCAAGGAATATCTATGACTGCTGGCCTGCAAGGCTCGTTGATGGTGGACGTCGCCGGTACCTGGCTGACGGCTGAAGATCGCCAATTGTTGCGCCAGCCCGAAGTGGGTGGCCTGATCATTTTTGCCCGCAACATCGAGCATCCGCGTCAAGTGCGCGAGTTGAGCGCTTCGATCCGTGCCATTCGTCCCGATCTGCTGCTGGCGGTGGATCAAGAGGGCGGTCGGGTTCAGCGGCTGCGTCAAGGCTTCGTGCGGTTGCCAGCCATGCGCGCCATCGCCGATAACCCGAATGCCGAAGAGCTGGCCGAGCAGTGTGGCTGGATCATGGCGACCGAAGTGCTCGCGGTCGGTCTCGACTTGAGCTTCGCCCCGGTGCTGGACCTGGATTACCAGCGCAGCGCGGTGGTCGGCACCCGTTCGTTCGAAGGCGATCCAGAGCGTGCCGCCTTGCTCGCCGGTGCATTCATCCGCGGCATGAACTGTGCCGGAATGGCCGCCACCGGCAAGCATTTCCCAGGTCATGGTTGGGCCGAGGCCGATTCCCACGTCGCGATTCCCAACGACGAGCGCAGCCTCGAGGAAATTCGCGCCAACGACCTGGTGCCGTTTGCGCGATTGAGCAAGCAATTGGCTGCCGTCATGCCGGCCCACGTTATTTATCCACAAGTCGATTCCCAACCTGCAGGTTTCTCCCGTCGCTGGTTGCAGGACATCCTGCGCGGCGAACTGCAGTTCGACGGTGTGATCTTCAGCGACGACCTGTCGATGGCCGGCGCCCACGTGGTCGGCGACGCCGCCAGTCGCATCGAAGCGGCATTGACCGCCGGTTGCGACATGGGCCTGGTGTGCAACGATCGCGCAGCTGCCGAGTTGGCCTTGAACGCCGCCCAGCGTTTGAAGGTCAAGCCTTCGGCGCGTATCGCGCGGATGCGCGGGCAGGCATACGCCAACACCGAATACCGTCAAGACCCGCGCTGGCTGGCGGCCATCGGCGCGCTCAGAGAAGCTCAATTGATTGATTAAGGACTTTTCGCCATGACGGTTTACGCGATTATCGGTGGCACCGGCCTGACTCAACTTGAAGGCCTGAGCATTCGTCAGTCATTGGCGGTGGACACGCCTTACGGCGCGCCTTCGGCCGAGGTGCAGGTCGGTGAGTTCGCCGGCAAGGAAGTGCTGTTTCTCGCGCGTCATGGGCACCCACACCGTTTCCCGCCGCATCAGGTGAACTACCGCGCCAACCTGTGGGCCTTGAAGCAGGCCGGTGCCGAAGCGATTCTCGCGGTCAACGCCGTGGGCGGGATTCATACTGCAATGGGCACCGGGCATTTCTGCGTGCCGCATCAATTGATCGACTACACCAGCGGTCGCGAACACACCTATTTTGCCGATGACCTGGAACAGGTCACACACATCGACTTCAGCTATCCCTACAACGAACCCCTGCGTCAGCAATTGATCGCGGCGTTGGCGGCTGAAGGGGTTGGCTATAGCAGCCATGGCGTGTACGCCTGCACCCAGGGACCACGTCTTGAAACCGTCGCTGAAATTGCGCGGCTGGAACGTGATGGTTGCGACATCGTCGGCATGACCGGGATGCCTGAAGCGGCATTGGCACGTGAGCTGGAGCTGGACTACGCATGCCTGGCGCTGGTGGTGAATCCGGCGGCGGGCAAGTCGACAGCGGTGATCACCATGGCCGAGATCGAGCAGGCATTGCATGACGGGATGGGCAAGGTTAAATCGACATTGGCGCGGGTGCTGGCTGGTTGAGTATTGCCTTTGTATTGAGTTGACCCTTTCGCGAGCAAGCCCGCTCTCACCCCCCAGTCTAATTCCTGCGCAAGACACAAGCGGGCTTGCTCGCGAAAGCGGCCTGTCAGACACCGCTACCTATCAATTTTTTCCGGCAACGGCGCAAACAGCGCCTCGATGTCATCGCTCTGCAATTTCCAATCCCCGGTCTTGCGCCCATCCAGCACCCCTGCGGCAAGATCGGATTTTTCCTTCTGCAGATGCTGAATCTTCTCTTCCACCGTGCCCCTGGCAATCATCTTGTAGACGAATACCGGCTTCTCCTGACCAATGCGATACGCACGATCCGTCGCCTGATTTTCCGTTGCAGGGTTCCACCACGGATCGTAGTGAATCACCGTATCGGCCTCGGTCAGGTTCAGGCCCACACCACCGGCCTTCAGGCTGATCAGAAAGATCTGACGCTTGCCACTCTGAAACTCCTTCACCGGCGTGCGTCGATCCCGGGTCTGACCGGTCAGGATCGCATACGCCACGCCGCGTTTGTTCAGCTCGTCCTCGATCAGCGACAGCATTGAGGTGAACTGCGAGAACAGCAGAATCCGCCGACCTTCCTCGAACAATTCTTCCAGCATTTCCATCAGGCTATCGAGCTTGCCGGAGGTACTGCCACGAGCGGGCAGGGCAGCATCGTTGACCAGACGCAAATCACAGCACACCTGACGTAGCTTCAGCAGGGCCTCAAGAATAATGATCTGGCTGCGCGCCACGCCCTTGCGGGTGATTTCATCGCGGACTTTCTTGTCCATGGCCAGGCGCATGGTTTCGTATACATCACGCTGGGCTTCGTTGAGTTCGACCCAATGGATGATCTCGGTTTTCGGCGGCAGTTCGGTGGCCACCTGTTCCTTGGTCCGACGCAGCAGGAACGGTTTGATCCGACCGTTCAGGTGTTGAAGTCGTACTTCACTGGCACGTTTTTCTATCGGCACGCGGTAATCGCGGTTGAAGCTTTTCACGTCACCGAGCCAGCCCGGCAGCAGGAAGTGGAACAGCGACCACAGCTCGCCCAAGTGGTTTTCCAGCGGTGTGCCACTCAGGCACAGGCGCTGGCGAGCATTCAGTTCACGGGCGGCATGGGCGGCTTTGCTGTTGGGGTTCTTGATGTACTGCGCTTCATCCAGCACCAGTACGTGCAACGGCTGCGCGGCCAGGCGTTCGACGTCCTTGGGTAACAGCGCATAGGTGGTCAGGATCAGGTCGTAATCGGCCAGGTGCTCGAAATGCTTTTTGCGACTGGCACCATACAGCGCAAGCACTTTGAGTTGCGGCGTGAAATGCGCGGCTTCGTCGAGCCAGTTGGGAATCAGGCTGGTGGGCATGACCACCATGCACGGCCGATCGAGGCGTCCGGCATTCTTCTCGCTGAGAATGTGCGCCAGGGTTTGTAGGGTTTTGCCCAGGCCCATGTCGTCCGCGAGAATCCCGCCGACTTCCAGTTGCCGCAACGATTGCATCCAGCTCAGGCCTTCCAGCTGATACGGGCGCAAGGTGGCATTCAAGCCTTCGGGTGCCACCGCGGTGTGGTCCTTGATGTCGCGCAGGCGCTGGGCAAAGGTGCGGATCTGCTCGCCACCTTCCCAGAGCAACGGCAGGCCTTCCAGCGGATTCAATCGCGTGGCGTCGGCCTTGCTCAGGCGCAGCGTGGTTTCGCCGGGTTCTTGCAGATAAAACTCGCCGAGGGTGGCCAGCACCGGTTTCAAGCGGCCGAAGGGCAGGGCGACCTGCAGCGGGCCTTGGTCGGTGCTGCGGCGCTGCGGGATGTTCACCAGAATCAGTTCGTCGTCGCGACGTCGGGCGAGCCGTTCCGGGTTGAGGATCTCGGTGTGGGAGCGCATCAGGTTCAACAGGATCGGCAGCAGGCTCAGCCGTTCGCCGTTGACGATGATCCCCAGTTCCAGATCGAACCAGTCGCGCTCCGGTGCCTGCTCGACGGTGGCGTACCAGTCGTCCACGGCCGTCAGGTCGAAACCGAAATCCTCGTCGATCTGCAACTCCCAACCTTGGGTGCGCAACTTCGGCAGTTCGTTGAGGGTAAAGGTCAGCCAGGCGCTGTCGTTGACCATCTCGTAGAGTTCGCCGGCACTTTCCGGCAAGGCCTTGCTTTGTCGGGTGGCGACTTTGAAGCCGAGGATTCGCAGCTGTTCCCTGTAGGCCTGTTCGACTTCCGGGTGACGTTTTATCCGCAACGTCTGCGTCTCTTGGCGAATCAGGATGTCAGTATTTTTCTGTCCGCTGACGTATTCATCCAGGTAGCTGAAGGACAGCGCCGCCCGATGCTGGATGTACCGCTGCATCTTGCCATTGCGCGGTTCGAAGGCGCTGAACTCGATGCTCGCCAGCCACAGGCGCGGCACCGGTTGCACGTTGTCCACGAGGATTTGCGGCGGTGCTTTCGGGCTACGGTTTTCCAGTACTGCTTGCAGTTTTTCCAGCAGTTCAGCGTCTTTGGCAGCGGCCGGGTACGCGAGGGTTTCCTGCACTTGCAGCAACACTGCCGCGCAATGTTTGCAGTTGCTGTGAACCGGGCAGGTGCACGTGGCGTCGATCATCAGCAAGGTGCCTTTGGCCGACTCGCGCAGGCGAATGGTCTGACGGTAAACGTTGCCGCCAGAGCCTTCGCAACTGGCGGTGATGGTGGCGTCGCCGGCTTCGACGATCCTGACGCGGTTTTCCAGCGCGTAGCGACGGCCACGTTCCAGGCTCTGTTCCTTGAATCGGCTGACCCAGGATGTTGCCAGGGGTTTGCTCAGGGTCGCGGAGGACATAAGGGCTTCAATCAGTCCGGAATTTCATCGGGGACTGGCCGAGGCGCAGGGGCGGTCAGTGAAGTGATCTTGATCAGCAGGCCCAGATGGCCGTTATCGAGGAAGTTCAGCTGACCGTTCTTGGTGTGGCTTTCCTGCTTCAGGCGTTCGCTGGCGGTAACCAGGCCGTTGGCATCAATCCGGTTGACCCAGAAATCGGCATCAACGTCAGTGAAGCGCCCCAGTTTCAGGCTCAACGTACCCTCGATCGGGTATTGGCCAAACTGCTCCTTGCCCTCGCTGATCGCAACTTTGCTGGCTTCTTCGCCCAGGTTCTGTTGCCACGCTTTATGCAGCAACACGGTGTAGTTGTTGCTGGCGCTGAGCTTTTCCACTTCGGCATTCAGGCTCGGTGTACGAAAACTCTCGGGGCTGATGCGTTGGGCACCGGCATCCCAGTCTTCCGGCGCGGCGCGGCTGACGATGGCGGGCACGGCGTTTTGCCGTACCAGAATCATTTCAACCTGATACAGATCATCGGCAAACGCCGTAGAGGCTAGCAGCGACATCAACAACGTCATCAACAAGGTCAGTGAGCGAAACAGGCGCATGCGGCGTCCTTCAAGCAGTGGTCGGAATGAGGCGCTCGAATAGCGCCTCTACAGTATTAAAGCGTTCTTCCGGGCGCTCCATCGGCACCTGGAACTTGAACATCGTGGCGCCTTCGAATTTGTAGCGCTTGGGCTGGCTCTGGATCAGTTTGATCAGCGTCAGTGGATCGACCGGTGTCTGTGCGGCGAACTCGATACGACCGCCCTGCGGGCCGCCGTCGACTTTCTTGATGCCCAGCTGTTCGGCCTGCAATTTCAGCGCCGTGATCCGCACCAGGTTCTTGGTCGGTTCCGGCAGCAGGCCGAAACGGTCGATCATCTCCACTTGCAGGTCCTTGAGACCTTCCTCGTCGGTGGCCGAGGCAATGCGTTTGTAGAGAATCAATCGAGCATGAACGTCTGGCAGATAGTCCTCTGGAATCAACGCCGGTACACGCAGATTGACTTCCGGACCACCACCCAGCGGTTGATCGAGGTTCGGCTGTTCGCCCTTGCGGATCGACTTTACCGCGCGCTCGAGCATTTCCATGTACAGCGTGAAACCGACGGCCTGGATCTGCCCGCTTTGGCCATCGCCCAGCAGTTCGCCGGCGCCACGGATTTCCAGGTCGTTGGTGGCGAGTACGAAGCCCGCGCCGAGGTCCTGGGTATTGGCAATCGCTTCCAGGCGTTTTTCCGCGTCGGGAGTGATTTGTTGGCGCGGCGGTGTCAGCAGGTAAGCATACGCCTGGTGGTGGCTGCGACCGACGCGGCCACGCAACTGGTGCAACTGTGCCAGGCCGAACTTGTCGGCACGCTCGATGATGATGGTATTGGCGCTCGGCACGTCGATGCCGGTCTCGATGATGGTCGAGGCGATCAGCACGTTGAAGCGCTTGTGATAGAAGTCGCTCATCACCTGTTCGAGTTCACGTTCGCGCATCTGCCCGTGACCGATGCCGATCCGTGCTTCCGGCACCAGTTCGGCGAGGTCGGCGGCGCATTTCTCGATGGTCTTCACGTCGTTGTGCAGGTAGTAGACCTGCCCGCCACGCAGCAACTCACGCAGCAGGGCCTCTTTGACCGTGCTCTTGTTCTGCTCCATGACGAACGTGCGCACCGACAGGCGACGGGCGGGTGGCGTGGCGATGATCGACAGATCACGCATGCCCGACACTGCCATGTTCAGCGTGCGCGGAATGGGCGTGGCGGTCAGCGTCAGGATGTCGACTTCACTGCGCAGTGCTTTGAGCTGTTCTTTCTGACGGACACCGAAACGGTGCTCTTCGTCGATGATCACCAGCCCGAGGTTTTTGATCTTCACGTCGTCTTGCAGCAGTTTGTGTGTGCCGATGACGATGTCGATTTTGCCTTCGGCCAGGTCCGCGACCGCGGCGTTGACTTCCTTGGTCGACTTGAAGCGGCTCATCACTTCCACGCTCACCGGCCAGTCGGCGAAGCGGTCGCGGAAGCTGTTGTAGTGCTGCTGGGCGAGCAGGGTGGTCGGTACCAGAATCGCCACCTGACGACCGCCGTGCACCGCAATGAACGCCGCACGCATCGCCACTTCGGTCTTGCCGAAACCGACGTCGCCGCAAACCAGGCGATCCATCGGTTTCGGTGCGAGCATGTCGGCGCGCACCGCTTCGATGGTGGTCTGCTGGTCTGGGGTTTCTTCAAATGGGAAGCCGGCGCTGAAGGTTGCGTAATCGGCTTTCGGGTCGGCGAAGGCATAACCCTCGCGAGCGGCGCGGCGGGCATAAATGTCGAGCAACTCGGCGGCCACATCGCGCACCTGTTCGGCGGCTTTGCGTTTGGCTTTCTGCCAGGTCTCGGAGCCGAGGCGGTGCAGCGGCGCCAGGGCATCGTCGCTGCCGGTATAGCGGGCGATCAGGTGCAGGTTGGCTACCGGGACGTACAGCTTGGCGTTCTCGGCATATTCAAGGGTCAGAAATTCGGCGGCTTGATTGTCGATTTCCAGAATCGTCAGACCCAGATAACGGCCGACACCATGATCGATGTGCACCACCGGAGCGCCTTCGCGCAGCTCGGTGAGGTTTTTGATCACCGCATCGTTGTTGGCGTCGGCGCGTTTCTCGCGGCGACGGCGCTGCATCACGCGCTGCCCGAACAATGGGCTTTCAGCGACCAGGGCCAGGGCTGGATCGTCCAGCAACAGACCTTCGTCGAGCGGCGCGATGGTGATCGCCAAGCGCTCCTTGCTCGCAACAAAGTCTGGCCAGCTGTCGACGGTTTTCGGTCGCAGCTTCAGGCGTTCCAGCAATTCCAGCAGCACTTCACGACGGCCCGCGGACTCGGCGGTAAACAGCACGCGGCCAGGGAATTGGTCGAGGAAACCGGCCAGCGCCGCCAACGGCTGAGTGGCCTTGGCTTCGATGGCCAGGTTCGGCAGCGGCTGAGCCGGGAAGCGCTCGCGACCGACACCGGTTTCCACGTCCTGTTGACTGGCAACCACGCGGGGCCAGCTCTTCAGACGGGCAAAGCAGTCTTCTACGGGCAGGAACAGCTCGGCCGGTGGCAATAAAGGACGGGATGGGTCGACGCGACGCTCTTCGTAACGATTGCGCACGTCGTTCCAGAAGTTTTCCGCGGCCTGTTCGATGCCCGGCAAGGAGAACACTTGCGTGTCCTGGGGCAGATAATCG
Source organism: Pseudomonas cucumis (assembly GCF_030687935.1). GTDB lineage: Bacteria > Pseudomonadota > Gammaproteobacteria > Pseudomonadales > Pseudomonadaceae > Aquipseudomonas > Aquipseudomonas cucumis. The sequence goes on from NZ_CP117454.1 coordinate 2,115,077, forward strand.
AACAGCGTGGAGGTTTCGTCGAAGAACAGCGGCAAGTAGTACTCGATACCGGCCGGTGTAATCCCGCTGCTCAAATCCTGAAAGATCGGGCAGCGTCGGAAATCGACATCGAAACGCTCACGGAAGCGCGCCTTGAAACGGGTGACTGCGTCCTTTTGCAGCGGGAACTCCCGCGCCGGCAGCAGGCGAACAGTGTCCACCTTGTCGATGGAGCGCTGGTTTTCCGGATCGAAGGTACGCAGTGTTTCGATTTCGTCGTCGAACAGGTCGATACGGAAGGGCAATTTGCTGCCCATCGGGAACAGATCGATCAGCGAGCCGCGCACGGTGAATTCGCCGTGCTCATAGACGGTATCGACGTAACGATAGCCGCTGGCTTCAAGACGGCTGCGCATTTGCTCGACATCAAGCTTCTGGCCGACGTCCAGCACCAGGCTGCTGCCGAGCAGGAATTTGGTCGGCGCCAGGCGGTGCAGGGCCGTGGTAATCGGCACGACCAGCACGCCATGCTCCAGCTCCGGCAACCGATACAGGCTGGAGATGCGCTGAGAGATGATGTCCTGGTGTGGCGAGAACAGGTCGTAGGGCAGGGTTTCCCAGTCGGGGAAATGCAGAACAGGCAAATCCGGGGCGAAGAAACTCAGCTCCTGTTCCAGCCGTTCGGCACTCTGGCTGTCGGCGGTCAGTAGCAGGGTAAAGCGCTTGGCAGCGCTGGCGGCCTCGGCGATGGCCAGGCTCAGGGCGGCACCGGGCAGGTTGCCCCAGTGCTGTTTACCTGCCGCGGCAGGGAGAAGCGGTAGACGCAGAACGGGCACGGAAGGTTGAGCTCCAAGCGTTGCGACAAAGTCGACAATTGTAACGGCCTGAGGTGCCGGCTGTCAGTTGCAGACTGTGTCTATATGCACAGGTTGGGTGAAATGTAGTGGTAATGACAAAAACTGGCGGTTTGATACTGAAAATGTAGTGCGAAAACCGCTCAGTGTTACGGAGGGTTACGGACACGGCATCGCTAACGTCGAAAAATTGACTGTGCTGAAAGCCCCGGTTTTACTGGGCTGGAGCGGGGCGTAATTTTTTTGAACGGGATTCTGTTACCGCCCGTGCGACAGGCGCGCATTGCTACGGGAGGCAGTCGGCGGCATAATGTAGCCCCTTTTTTCTGCCCCTACATGTGGAAGGTTCCCGTGACTCAGAAGCCCGACCAGTGTCTTGGTGAATGGATCGACCGTGAAGCACTCGCAGAAGCGATGATTCCGCTTATCGGTCAGCTCTACCGCAATAACAACGTGGTGAGCTCGATCTATGGCCGCAGCCTGATCAATCGTTCAGTCATCGCGATTCTCAAAGCTCACCGCTTTGCTCGCCATCGTCAGTCCGATGACAGCGAATTGTCCGTCCACGAAACATTCCCGCTGCTCAAGGCGATGAGCGAGCTCAAGCTCGGTGCCGCTTCGGTGGACCTGGGCAAGCTGGCCGTCAAGTTCAAGACCGAAGGCAATGGCCGTACCGTCGAAGAGTTCGTCCGTGACGAACTGGCCGATGTGGTCGGCAAGCAAAATGGTTCCGGTCGTACCGGCACCGACGTTGTGTTGTATGGCTTCGGTCGTATCGGCCGTCTGCTGGCGCGCATCCTGATCGAGAAAACCGGTGGTGGCGACGGCCTGCGTCTGCGCGCCATCGTTGTCCGCAAGGGCGCCGAGAACGATCTGGTCAAACGTGCCAGCCTGTTGCGTCGTGACTCGGTACATGGTCCGTTCGATGGCACCATCACCATTGATGAAGCCAACAACACCATCACCGCCAACGGCAACCTGATCCAGGTGATCTACGCGAAGAACCCGACCGAAGTGGACTACACCCAGTACGGCATCAAAGACGCGCTGCTGGTGGACAACACTGGTGTATGGCGTGACGCCGACGGCCTGGGCCAGCACTTGGCATGCCCGGGTATCGACCGCGTTGTTCTGACCGCGCCTGGCAAAGGCAAGCTGAAGAACATCGTTCACGGCATCAACCACGGTGAAATCACCGCTGACGACAAGATCGTGTCCGCCGCTTCCTGCACCACCAACGCCATCGTGCCGGTGCTGAAGGCTGTGAATGACAAGTTCGGCATCGTCAACGGTCACGTCGAAACGGTTCACTCGTACACCAACGACCAGAACCTGATCGACAACTTCCACAAAGGCGATCGTCGTGGCCGTAGCGCCGCGTTGAACATGGTAATCACTGAAACCGGTGCTGCCACCGCTGCCGCCAAGGCGCTGCCTGAACTGGCCGGCAAGCTGACCGGTAACGCGATCCGCGTTCCGACGCCAAACGTGTCGATGGCCATCCTCAACCTCAACCTTGAGAAAGCCACCAGCCGCGAAGAGATCAACGAGTACCTGCGCCAGATGGCCATGCACTCCGATCTGCATAAGCAAATCGACTACGTCAGCTCGCAGGAAGTGGTTTCCACCGACTTCGTAGGTTCGCGCCACGCCGGCGTGGTGGACGCTGAAGCGACCATCTGCAACGACAACCGCGTTGTTCTGTACGTTTGGTATGACAACGAGTTCGGTTACAGCTGCCAGGTAGTGCGCGTGATGGAAGACATGGCCGGTGTAAACCCGCCAGCGTTCCCGCGCTAAGCCTTAGCCGCACATGAAAACGCCCCGACTTTGTTCGGGGCGTTTTTGTTTGTGGGTGATCGTTCCCACGCAGAGCGTGGGAACGATCCTCTTCTCTGTAGGAACGAGGCTTGCCCGCGAAGGCGATGGATCAGGCGCCGCCAGCCACCGCTGCTTGCGCGGTCCGCAGTTCATGCCGATTGCCTTTGAACAGCACCAGTGTCGCAATCAACCCCAACACTGCCGCGCCACTGAGCCAGATCCCCGGCGCCGCCTTGTTGTCCAGCACATGGATTAGATACGTACAGGCCGCCGGTGTGAAACCACCAAAGGTCGCGGTCGCCAGGCTGTAGGCAAGGGAAAAACCGGTCGTGCGAACTTCCACTGGCATGATCTCGGTCAGGGCCACCACCATGGCGCCGTTGTACGAGCCATACAGGAACGACAGCCACAACTCGACGATCAGCAGATGGCTGAAGCTCGGGTTCGCAACCAGCCATGACAGCGCTGGATAAGCCGTGAGGATCGCCAGAATCGTCGCCGCCAACAGCAGGGGTTTGCGCCCGATTCTGTCAGACACAGAACCCATCACCGGCAGCCAGAAGAAATTCGACAGGCCGATGCACACTGTCACCAGTAACGTATCCAGATCCGACAGATGCAGTTCGGCTTTGCCGAAGGTAGGGGTGTAGGCGGTGATCAAGTAGAACGACACCGTGGTCATCACCACCAGCGCCATGCCGGCGAGGACGATGCCGAAGTTCTGACCAATCGAGCGGACAATGTCTTGCAGGGTAGGGCGGTGTTTACGCGCCTGGAATTCCGGGGTTTCTTCCAGAGAACGGCGAATCACGAAGATCACCGGCACGATCATGCAGCCGATCAGGAACGGCACGCGCCAGCCCCATTCACCCATTTCTTCAGGGCTGAGCCAATGGTTCAAACCCACGCCGAGCAGGCCGGCGAATACAACAGCGGCTTGCTGACTGGCGGACTGCCAACTGACGAAGAAGCCTTTGCGACCTGGTGTGGAGATCTCGGCGAGGTACACAGACACCCCACCCAGTTCCACGCCCGCCGAGAAGCCTTGCAACAGGCGACCGAACAATACAATCAGCGGTGCCGCGACACCCAGCGTCGCATAACCCGGCACGCAGGCAATCAATAGTGTGCCGGCGGCCATCATTGCTAATGTGATGATCAGGCCTTTGCGGCGACCGTGACGGTCGATGTAAGCCCCGAGGAAAATCGCACCCAACGGACGCATCAGGAAGCCGGCCCCGAAAGTGGCCAAAGACAGCATCAGGGAAGCGAAAGCGCTGTCGGCAGGGAAGAAGGTTTTGGCGATGGCCGTGGCGTAGAAGCCGTAGACCATGAAGTCGAACATCTCCAGGAAGTTTCCGCTGACGACGCGAAAAATTGCTTTGCCGTTGCTCGTATTGGAAGACATTTGTAAGTACTCACGCTGGTAAATCTTGTTTGAAAACGCTGCACCTGTGGGCGCGAGCCTGCTCGCGATAGCGGTGACCGGATTTACGATTGCTTCGCAATCGGACGGGGCAAGCCCCCTCGCCACGCAGGCTCGCTCCCATGCGCTCTGAGGCCCATAATGGCGGGCGCGGTTTTGAGGGGAGATGAAGATTTGTTAATTGGACGGTGGAGTAGACTTGTGGTGCTGGCCGGCGTTTTGTCCGGTTGTGGCAGCGGCGACAGCCTGGAACGCTTCGATGGCCCGACCATGGGCAGTCGTTATTCCATTCAATACGTAAGACATTCCTCCACGCCCGGGCCGAAAGCGGTGCAGGCAGAAGTAGAAAATATCCTCGCCGAAGTGGATCGACAATTCTCGACCTATCGCGGCGACTCGGACACCGTGCGCTTTAACGCACTGCCGGCCGGTCGTTGTCAGGTCATGCCTGGCCCTGTGCTCGAATTGATCCGTGTGGGCGAGCAGTTGTCATCCCAAAGCGAAGGCTCCTTCGACTTGACGGTGGAGCCGCTGCTCAACCTGTGGGGATTCGGTCCGCAGGCGCGTGAGGAAAAAGTCCCCAGCACCGAAGCGCTTACCGAGGTGCAGCAACGCGTCGGCTACACCCACTTGCGCATAGATGGCGATCAGTTATGCAAGGACGCTGCGGTTGAGGTCGACTTCAACAGCATCGCTGCCGGTTACGCGGTCGACACGATTGCCGCAAAGCTCGAAGAGCAGGGCATCCACAACTACTTGGCGGAGGTCACCGGTGAGCTCAAGGCCGCTGGCAGAAAACTCGACGGCTCACCCTGGCACATCGCGTTAGAAGAGCCCCGCGACGACCAGCAAGTCGCGCAAAAAATCATCGCCGTCGACGGTTACGGCGTGTCCACGTCCGGCGACTACCGCAATTATTTTCAACAGAATGGCAGGCGCTATTCCCACACCTTCGATGCTCGTGCCGGAGCACCTGTCCTACACACCTTGGCGTCAGTCACAGTGATTCATCCTTCTGCGTTAATGGCCGATGGCCTATCGACGCTGTTGCTGATTCTTGGGCCTGAACGGGGTTGGGACTATGCCGAAACCCATGACATTGGTGCATTCTTTGTGATTCGTGCCGATACAGGTTTCGTTACACGCACCAATCAGGCATTTGAGCGCCTGGCAGGTGATAAAACCAAGTGATTGCGGCACTGAAAAGCGTTTTTGATGGCGTTGTAGTGCAGGCAAAACTAGCCTACGACGCGACCAAGGGTTAATGTGCCCGGCGTTGACGGTTCTATAGACTGTGTCCGGGTTCTGCACTGGCCCCAAATTGTTCCTTCACGCCGCAGATCGGCGTGATTTAGCCGCAGGTGCCGAGGGCGCCGCGGCCTGTTCTGAGGAGTATGCATGGCTGTCTACAACTACGACGTGGTGGTGTTGGGTTCCGGCCCGGCGGGAGAAGGCGCGGCAATGAATGCCGCCAAAGCAGGGCGCAAGGTGGCGATGGTCGATAGTCGTCGCCAGGTCGGCGGCAACTGCACCCACCTGGGCACCATCCCGTCCAAGGCCTTGCGTCACTCGGTCCGGCAGATCATGCAGTTCAACACCAACCCGATGTTCCGGGCGATTGGTGAGCCGCGCTGGTTCTCGTTCCCGGACGTTTTGAAAAGCGCCGAAAAAGTCATCTCCAAACAAGTCGCCTCGCGCACTGGCTACTACGCCCGTAACCGCGTCGACGTGTTCTTCGGCACCGGCAGCTTCGCTGACGAGCAAACCATCGAAGTGGTCTGCGCCAACGGCGTGGTTGAAAAACTGGTGGCCAAGCACATCATCATCGCCACCGGCTCGCGTCCTTATCGCCCGGCGGACATCGATTTCCATCACCCGCGTATCTACGATAGCGACACCATTCTCAGCCTCGGCCACACCCCGCGCAAACTCATCGTTTACGGCGCCGGCGTGATCGGTTGCGAATACGCCTCGATCTTCAGTGGTCTGGGTGTGCTGGTGGAGCTGGTGGACAACCGCGGTCAGTTGCTGAGCTTCCTTGACTCGGAAATTTCCCAGGCCCTGAGCTACCACTTCAGCAACAACAACATCACGGTTCGCCACAACGAAGACTACGACCGCGTCGAAGGCGTGGACAATGGCGTGATCCTGCACCTGAAGTCCGGCAAGAAGATCAAGGCCGATGCCTTGCTCTGGTGCAACGGACGTACTGGCAACACCGATCAGCTGGGTCTGGAAAATATCGGCGTGAAGGTCAACAGCCGTGGCCAGATCGAAGTCGACGAAAACTACCGCACCTGCGTACCGAATATTTATGGTGCCGGTGACGTGATCGGTTGGCCGAGCCTGGCCAGTGCCGCCCACGACCAGGGTCGTTCGGCCGCTGGCAGCATTGTCGACAACGGCAGCTGGCGCTTCGTTAACGACGTGCCAACCGGCATCTACACCATTCCGGAGATCAGCTCGATCGGCAAGAACGAGCAGGAGCTGACTCAGGCCAAGGTGCCGTACGAAGTGGGCAAGGCGTTCTTCAAGGGCATGGCGCGTGCGCAGATTGCCGGCGAGCCGCAAGGCATGCTCAAGATCCTGTTCCACCGCGATACCCTGGAAGTACTGGGCGTTCACTGCTTCGGTTATCAGGCGTCGGAGATCGTGCACATCGGTCAGGCGATCATGAGCCAGCCGGGCGAACAAAACACCCTGAAGTACTTCGTCAATACTACGTTCAACTACCCGACCATGGCTGAAGCCTATCGGGTAGCGGCGTACGATGGCCTCAACCGGCTTTTTTGAGCGGCTCCGGCCGGTGGCCTGAGCCGGCCGGGGAGACCGATTTCAGCAATTCTCGAGCGTGGCGATGGCCAAACCGGGAAAGTCTGTAATCAGGCTGTCAACGCCGAAGTCGGCGAGTCTGCGCATCAGCGCGGGCTCGTTGACTGTCCACACCGACACATGCAGCCCTTGACGCTGCGCCTTCTGCAGGCGTTCCGGCGTACACAGGGTCCAGTTCAGCGCCAGAATCTCACAGCCATAGTTTTGCGCGACCTTCAGCGGGTCGAGCCAGGCATATTCGGCCACCAAACCGCGAGACACGTCCGGCACCAGGTCCAGCGCGGCTTTCAATACTTCGCGTGAACTCGACGTAATGGTGATCTTGTCCCGCAAACCGAAACGCTGCGCCATTTCGCGAATCGCCAGCACGGTGGTCGCGGCACGGGTGCGTGAAGCGCTTTTGACTTCCAGTTGCCAATGCTCGAAATCACATTTCTCGAACAACTCTTCCAGTGTTGGAATCGGGCAGGGTTTGATCCAGCCCGGGCCACCCTTGCGCGCGTCGTAGGTCACCAGCTCAGCGGCGGTATGTTCGACTACTTTGCCGCGACGCTCGGTGGTGCGTTTGAGGGTCGGGTCGTGGATCACCATCAACTCGCCATCCTTGGACAGGTGAAGGTCCAGTTCACAGCGCCTAACGCCGTGCTTGAGGCATTCCTGAAAGCTGGTCAGGGTGTTTTCCGGTGCTTCGCCCTTGGCGCCGCGATGGCCGTAGATGAGGGTCACGGTTCTTCCTTAAATTAGGTGCCTGATTCGTTTTGTTCGCGGGCCAGGCGTCGTTCTTGTGCCTGTCGCTGCAAGATGTAACGGGCCAGCAATTGCCGCTGGGCATCGGAGACGTATTCGAACTCGGTGCCGACATCGTAGCCGTCGCCCTTGCGGTCGCAGTGTGTGACGCGGGCGCGCAGCAGCAAGCCAAGGGCTTGCGGCATCAGCACCAATTTGACCGACAGATGCGCGCCGGTGGCGATGGGCGTCGGATGCTGAAAGTCGATGCCCCCTTCGGAGAGGATCACCGGCTGCGGTTCGCCAATCTGCCCGAGCACGGTCAGGGCGACCACCTGACTCAGCAGGTCGATGCGTTTGTTCTGGGATTTGAGGAACGCGGCGATGGTCCGGTCACGTTCGCTGATCTGTCGCAGCAGGTGTTGCGACTCGAATTCGCTCAGGTGCAGTTCGCTGAGCAGGTTGAATAGAGGGGAAGCATCCTGCAACACTTCCTGGCCTGCGGCTTCGGGAGCAGACAGGGGCCGAATTTCCAGTGCGATCGTGTCCTCGATACGGTAGTATTCGCGGCGATCTTCTTCATCTAATGTCGACATGGCGAACCCATGGTAGCGGCGGTGGTCTGAGTGTAAAGCTGGTTATCGACCCCCGCCACAAGGACGTTCCTTTTCCCTCCGAACAAGCCCCGACATGTTCAGACCTCTCTTCGTATTTATTGGCACGCGTTATACCCGTGCAAAGCGTCGCAATCATTTTGTGTCATTCATTTCCCTGACCTCGATGATCGGACTCGCCCTTGGCGTGGTCGTGATGATCGTCGTTCTGTCGGTGATGAACGGCTTCGATCATGAGATGCGCACCCGCGTGCTGGGCATGGTGCCCCACGCGACCATCGAGTCCGGTGAGCCGATCAGCGACTGGCAAAGCCTGGCCGCCAAGGTCAAGCAGAACCCGCAGGTGACGGCGGTTGCGCCCTTCGTCCAGATGCAGGGCCTGCTGACCAACAACGGCAAGGTCTCCAAAGTGCTGCTCAATGCCATTGACCCTGTGCAGGAACGGCAGGTATCGATCATTGATAACTTCATGCAGCAGGGCAAACTCGATGATCTGGCGCCGGGCAGTTTCGGCATCGTCATCGGCGACAAGGCTGCGGCCAAGCTCGGCGTGGCGGTCGGCGACAAGCTGACGTTTGTCGCGCCGGAAGTCACCGTGACCCCGGCCGGGATGTTCCCGCGCATGAAACGCTTTACCGTGGTCGGCATCTTCCATGTCGGGGCCGGTGAGATCGACGGGTATCTGGGCATTACCAACCTGCAGGATCTGGCGAAGCTGCATCGGTGGAAGCCGGATCAGGTCCAGGGCATCCGCTTGAAGTTTGACGATCTGTTCCAGGCACCACGCGTGGCATGGACCATCGCTCAGCAACTTGGCGAAGATCAGTATTACGCTCGCGACTGGACCCGCACCCACGGCAATCTGTATCAAGCGATCCGCATGGAAAAAGCCATGATCGGTCTGCTGTTGCTGCTGATTGTTGCCGTTGCGGCGTTCAACATCATTTCCACACTGGTGATGGTGGTGAACGACAAGAAGGGCGACATCGCGATCCTGCGCACCCTCGGCTCCACGCCGGGGCAGATCATGGCGATCTTCATGGTTCAGGGGACGGTCATTGGTGTGTTCGGTACGCTGATCGGCGCAGTGGTCGGGATCTTCGCCGCGCTGAACGTCAGTGCCGCGATCTCGGCTCTTGAAGGGCTGATCGGCCACAAATTCCTGAACGCCGACGTGTATTTCATCGATTACCTGCCGTCGCAAGTGCAGAGCCAGGACGTGTTGATGGTCTGCGCCGCCGCGTTGGTTCTGAGTTTCCTCGCCACCCTGTATCCAGCCTGGCGTGCCGCGCGCACCCAGCCTGCGGAGGCGCTACGTTATGAGTGAGTCGGGCATGAGTGATAAAGCAATCTTGAGCTGCCGCAACCTGGGCAAATCCTACGTGGAAGGCCCGGAATCGGTAGAGGTTCTGGCCGGTCTGCAACTGGAGCTGCATCCGGGTGAGCGCGTGGCTATCGTCGGTACCTCGGGTTCGGGCAAAAGTACCTTGCTCAACCTGTTGGGCGGTCTAGATACGCCGACCAAGGGCAGCGTCTGGCTGGCCGGTGAAGAGCTCTCGGCACTGAACGAAAAGGCCCGTGGCCTGCTGCGCAATCGGTCGCTGGGTTTCGTTTACCAGTTCCACCACTTGCTGCCTGAGTTCACCGCGCTGGAAAACGTCTGCATGCCGTTGCTGATCGGTAAAACCGCGATTCCGGAAGCGCGTCAGCGTGCTACGGCGTTGCTGGAGCGAGTAGGGCTGGGCCATCGTCTGGAGCATAAACCGGCGGAATTGTCCGGTGGCGAACGCCAGCGTGTGGCCATCGCCCGTGCCCTGGTGAACAAACCAGGCCTGGTGATGCTCGACGAGCCGACCGGCAACCTCGACTCCCATACTGCCCAAGGCATTCAGGATTTGATGCTGGAACTCAGCACCTCGATGCGCACCGCGTTCCTGGTGGTGACCCACGACATGAACCTGGCTCGCCAGATGGATCGCGTCCTGCATTTGCAGGAAGGTTACCTGACACCCATCTGATTGACCGAAACCCGGCGTACTGAACAGTGCGTCGGGTCTTTTATTTTTATACGGTGCCCCAGCGAATGTTCAGACCGTTATCGATCTTTATCGGCACGCGCTATACCCGCGCCAAGCGCCGCAATCGCTTTGTTTCCTTCATCTCGATGACCTCGATGATCGGCCTCGCCCTGGGCGTGCTGGCGATGATCGTGGTGCTGTCGGTGATGAATGGCTTCCAGCGCGAAATGAGTTCGCGCATCCTCGGCATGGTGCCCCATGCGACCATCGTCGGCGTGAACCCTATCGAAGATTGGCAGCCGGTGGCCGCCGCGGCGATGAAGAATCCTGAAGTGACGGCAGCGGTGCCGTTCACCGAGATGGAAGGCATGCTGTCCTACAAGGGTACCATGCAGCCGATCCAGGTCAGCGGTGTCGATCCGGCGCTGGAAGGCAAGGTGTCGATTGTTGCCAAACATATTGTTCAGGGGCGTCTCGACGCCTTGAAGCCGGGCGAGTTTGGCGTGGTGATCGGTGAGATCACCGCACGACGCTTTCGCCTGAACGTCGGCGACAAGATCACCCTGATCGTGCCGGAAATCAGCACCGCCCCGGGCGGGATTACCCCGCGCATGCAGCGGCTGAACGTGGTGGGCGTGTTCAAGGTCGGCGCCGAGCTGGATGGCTCGATGGCGCTGATCCACCTCGCCGATGCCGCGCAGATGCAACACTGGCAGCCGAATCAGGTGCAGAGCGTACGTTTGGCGGTGAAGGATCTGTACGCCGCGCCGCAAGTGTCGAGCGACATCGCGACAGGCCTGGGTGCCGCCTACAAAGCTGACGACTGGACCCACACCCAGGGCAGCCTGTTCAGCGCGATGAAGATGGAGAAAACCATGATCGGCCTGCTATTGCTGATGATCGTCGCGGTGGCGGCGTTCAACATCATCGCCACCCTGATCATGGTGGTGAACGACAAGGGCGCGGACATCGCGATCCTGCGCACCATTGGCGCGACACCTCGGCAGATCATGGCGATCTTCATGGTGCAGGGCACGGTGATCGGGGTTGTCGGTACCTTGATTGGCGGCGTGCTGGGCGTGATTGCAGCGTTGAACGTCAGCGAACTGGTGGGCTGGATGGAGCGGGTGAGCGGGCAGCACATCTTCAGTTCCGATGTGTACTTTGTCAGTAACTTGCCGTCGGAACTGCAGGGCGCGGATGTGTTGTTGATCTGTTCCGCCGGTTTCATCATGAGCTTTTTGGCGACGGTGTATCCGGCGTGGCGGGCGGCGAAAGTCGAGCCGGCTACTGCGTTGCGGTATTCGTAAGCTTCCAATGGTCGTTCCCGCGTTCCGCGTGGGAATGATCAGGTTCGTGGCAACTCAATCACAAACCGCGTCCACCCCTTATCCGATTCGCAACGAATCTGCCCGCCATGGGCGCGGATGATCGACTGGGTAATCGCCAACCCCAAACCCGCATGCTCACTGCTGCCTTCACGACGTGCCGGGTCTGCCCGGTAGAAGCGGTCAAACAAGCGCGGCACCAAGTCTTCAGAAATCCCTTCGCCACTGTTTTCAACGCTCAAGCTCAAGCCAGTCGGCTGCTCGACAATCCTTACCCGCACCTCGCCACCGACCGGCGTAAACCGCAACGCATTGTCCAGCAAATTGGACAGCGCCCGGCGTAACATGCTGCGGTCTCCCTGCATGCGCGCGCTGCCGTCACGACTCAACTTCACCTGAGCGTCCTCGGCCAGCGGCGCAAAAAACTCCAGCAGCACATCGGCTTCTTCCGCCAGTTCCAGCGGTTCGCGCTTGGGCATCAGCAAGCCGTGGTCAGCCTTGGCCAGGTACAACATGTCGTTGACCAGTTGCGCCATCCATTGCAGTTCTTCGAGATTGCTGTGCAGCGCTTCGCGGTAATCCTCGATTGGGCGAGGGCGGGTGAGGGTGACTTGGGTGTGGGTCAGCAGGTTCGACAGCGGTGTGCGTAGTTCATGGGCGATGTCGGCGGAGAACGCCGAGAGGCGCTGAAAAGAGTCGTCGAGGCGTCCGAGCATGGCGTTGAAGCTGTGGGCCATTTCCGCGAGTTCTGGCGGCATGTCTGCTTCTGGCAGGCGGGCGTTGAGCGATTGCGCCGAAACGCCGCTGGCGACCGCACTCATGCGCCGCAGCGGGCGTAAACCACTGCGCGCCGCCCAGGCACCGAGCAGGGCGGTGGCCAGCGCCGACAAACCGACCGTCAGCCAAATCAGGTGCTGCATGCGTTGCAGAAAATGCTGGTGATGGGTGATGTCCAGTAGCAGGGTCAGTTGCGGTGAATCGGGTTTATCGGGGAACAGCGGCGCATTCAGGACACGGTAGTCGGTACCGTCATCGCTCACCGTCGACAGGCCCGACTGGCGCGGCAAGTCTTTGGGTAAACGGGCTGAGCTGTCGTACAAGCGTTGGCCGTCGCTGCCAATGATGCGCAGCGAAAGATCGGCTTGTCGGCTCAATTCATCGGCCAGTCGGGCGTCGGTTTCGCTGGACTGAATGTCCTCCAGCGCCCGGCGCAAGCCAATCAGTTTGCCGTCGAGTAACTGTTGGTCCAGTTCAACAAAATGCGCCTCGCTGGCGCGGCTGAACAACACCCCGGCAAACAACGACACCACGGCAGTGCAAGCTGCGAACAACAGCGCCAGGCGATTGCTGAGTGAAAGTCGGCGCATCAGGCAGGGCGCTCTTCAAGGACATAACCCATGCCGCGTACGGTGTGGATCAATTTGTTCGGGAAGTCATCGTCGATCTTCAGGCGCAAACGGCGGATCGCCACTTCGATAACATTGGTGTCGCTGTCGAAATTCATGTCCCACACTTGGGAAGCGATCAGCGACTTGGGCAGCACTTCGCCCTGACGCCGCAGGAGCATTTCCAGCAGAGCGAATTCCTTGGCGGTCAGGTCGATGCGCTGGCCGTTGCGCTCGACCCGGCGGCGGATCAGGTCCAGGCGCAAGTCGGCCAGTTGCAGGCTGGTTTCCTGAGGTGTTGCGCTACCGCGCCGCAGCAGGCTACGAACCCGCGCCAGCAGTTCGGAGAAGGCGAAAGGTTTGACCAGATAGTCGTCGGCACCCAGCTCCAGGCCGTGGACCCTGTCCTCCACCGCGTCGCGGGCTGTAAGAAACAGTACCGGTGTGTCGAGGCCCGCGCCGCGCACCGCTTGCAGAATTTGCCAGCCATCGCGTCCGGGGAGCATCACATCGAGAATCAGCAAGGCGTAATCGCCGCTCAAGGCCAGTTGCTGGCCAGTGGTGCCGTCTGCCACCAGTTCAGTATTGAAGCCAGCCTCGGTCAGGCCCTGGCGCAGGTATTGGCCGGTTTTCGGTTGGTCTTCGACGATCAGCAGTTTCATGGGCGGCTCGGGTAGTTGGAACAGGTGCGTTATACCGTGGGCGGCGGCGAAGCAGGCCTACCTGACAAAGTTGTAATTTGTCTGTCAGGTGGTTGGCAGTACCTGCGGTTTAGAGTTTCCCACAAGCTGAACCCCATCTTGTTGGAGCGCGACTATGTTTTTGCACAATCATCTGGTACTGGCTGCTTGCTTGCTGACTCTGAGCCTGGGGCTTGAGGCTTCCCCCGCGCATTCCTATGACTTCGGTCAACCAGCAACGGCCGCCAAGGCTACCCGCAGCGTTGAAGTGGTGATGGGCGACATGTCCTTCACTTCTAAGGCGATGGATATCAAGGCCGGGGAAACCGTGCGTTTTGTACTGGTGAATAAAGGCCAGTTATTGCACGAATTCAACCTCGGCGACGCGGCGATGCATGCTCGGCACCAACAGGAAATGCTTCAGATGCAGCAAAGCGGCATGCTTATGCCCACAGGGATGAAGACCATGGACCACGGCTCCATGGGTCATTCTTCCGAAGGGCATGGGATGAAACACGATGACCCGAACAGTGTGCTGGTGGAAGCGGGCAAAACCGCCGAGCTGACCTGGACCTTCACCAAGGCCGCCCACCTGGAATTTGCCTGCAATATCCCCGGCCACTATCAGGCCGGCATGGTCGGCAAATTGACAGTCAGTCAGTAAGCACTCAAAGGCGGGAGCAAAGGCTGGTAGAATCCGCTGATTCTTCAGTCAGGTTTCCGCCATGCATCCCGCAGCCGAACATTCGCCGCTGGGCAAATCCAGCGAATACATCGCCACCTACACGCCGTCCTTGCTGTTCCCGATCCCGCGTACCGCGAAATGGGCCGAACTGGGCCTGACGGCTGAAACCCTGCCGTACAAGGGCGTGGACTTCTGGAACTGCTTCGAACTGTCGTGGCTGTTGCCATCCGGCAAGCCTGTGGTGGCGATTGGCGAATTCAGCATTCCGGCGGATTCGCCGAACATCATCGAATCGAAGTCGTTCAAGCTGTACCTCAACTCGCTGAACCAGACAGCGTTTGCCGATACCGCGAGCCTTGAAGCGACGCTGGCGAAAGACCTCTCGGCCGCTGCCGGCAAACCGGTGGGCGTGCGGATTCGCAGCCTGAAAGAGGTTGAGGCAGAAGGCGTCGTGGCGTTGCCGGGTGTGTGCATCGATGACCTGGACATCAGCGTCAGCAACTATGAGCATCCGCGTCCGGAACTGCTGCGGTGCGATGAGTCGCTCATTATTGAAGAGTGCGTTCACAGCCATTTGCTCAAGTCCAACTGCCCGGTTACCAGTCAGCCGGATTGGGGCAGCGTGGCGGTGGAGTATCGCGGCGCGGCGCTGGATCACGCGAGTTTGCTGGAATACATCGTGAGTTTCCGTCAGCACTCGGACTTTCATGAGCAGTGCGTGGAGCGGATTTTCCTCGACCTGCAACGGTTGCTGAAGCCAGAGAAACTGACGGTGTATGCACGGTATGTGCGTCGCGGCGGGTTGGACATCAACCCGTATCGCAGCACTGAAGACGTACAACTGCCGAACCATCGTCTGGTTCGTCAGTAAAGCTCCCACAAGGGGTTGCATTTCAGGTCGCAGACATTAAAAAGCCCCGCTATCAATAGCGGGGCTTTTTGCATCTGACGGGTTCAGATACCCATATTGCCCAAGGCTTGCACGATGTTGCGTAAGGTGCCAGCTAGGGTGGGGTGTTCGAGTTCGAAGCGCTCGACGGCCAGGTTCACATTGTCGGCGAGGTTGGTGTCTTGGGTTTTGGTTTCGAGTTCAAGTTCCAGTTCGATCTGTTGCATCAGCGCGTGCAAGTCTGCGCGTTCGGCTTCCGTCAGCGGTGGATTCTGTTCCAATTGCTCGCGCAGTTTGTTGAGCTGTTCTTGCAGTTCGCGGGCAGGCATGGCGTTCTTCCTTTTATCGATAGGCACTGGCATAGACCGCGACGGCGCGCCAAAGGTCTATGGCTGACCTTTAGATTAATCCACTCCCGGGCAAACTGCATGATCTCGATCAGGGCTTTTCGCCCTTGAGCCGGCGCAGGCTGATATCGGCCAGGCAAGTGTCGAGTTCGCCCAGATGATCGATCACCGAATGCACGCCCAGGCCGAACAACTGCATTGTCGCCTTGCCGCGCAGATGTTCCCGTTCCTTTTGACTCAAGGCCTGCCATTCGCTGGGGGCCAGCCCGCACAGCGAACCGCAGGACGCCAGGCCAATGGTCCACAGCCCGGCATTCAGGCCCGATTGCAGAAGTCGCGGCTCACCGCTGACCAGCACGCAGCCGTCCAGACGCTCGACATTCAATGCCATCAACGCTTGCCAACAGGCGTTCGGGGCCGGCCATGGATTGATTGTTGTCGGGTGTTGCGAAGGTTTGATCCAGTCCGGGAGTGCCGCGGCCAGAGAGTGGGTGAGGGCGGGGGGCAGTTCATCGAGCCAGGCGCAAGGAATCTGTTGGCGCTGCAAGCTGGACAGGCTATCCATAGCGCCGAACGTGGCTTCGGCATGCTCGGCAGTCGGTGTGCCGGATTGGCGGGTGCGTGCGCCGAAATCCACCAGACATCCACTGAGGCCGAACAGTACAGCGGTCAGGCGGGGTGCGATGAGAGGCGAGGTTTCGGCGCGGGGCATGTCAACATCCTTGAAATAGTAACAAGGCTATTCGTGGACGGTGACAGTTGAGTGACACGGATATGAATGGCGCGCAGTCAAACGAATCATCCGTAGGGCATCGCGTACGATGCTGCCTAAACAGGGTTTTCCGTCATATACTAGCGACCTTTGCGCCTGGGCCAAGCGCCCGCGCCAGTACAAATCCAAGGAGTTTTCTATGCGCTGGAGCAATCATCTCGCTCAGCTTTGTATGTGTGCCAGTGTATTGCTGGTTCCGTTCGCGGCCCAGGCTGCCACGGAAGAAGACCCTTGGGAAAGCGTTAACCGCCCGATCTACAAATTCAACGACTTTGTCGACACCTATGCACTGAAGCCGTTGGCTCAGGGCTACCAGTTCGTCACGCCGCAGTTTCTGGAAGATGGCATCCACAACATGTTCCGCAACGTCGGCGACGTGACCAACCTTGCCAACGACGTGTTGCAGGTCAAGCCCGCCGCGGCAGGCGTCGACACCGCGCGTTTGATCTTCAATACCACCTTCGGCCTGCTGGGCTTCTTCGACGTGGGCACCCAGATGGGCTTGCATCGCAATGATGAAGACTTCGGCCAGACCCTCGGTTACTGGGGCATGGGCAGCGGTCCATACGTAATGCTGCCGTTTCTGGGCCCAAGCACCTTGCGTGATGCGCCTTCCAAGTATGTCGACGGCTATACCGGCCCATACCGCTACATCCACGACGTGCCGGTGCGTAACTCGATCTTCGGCCTGAACGTCCTCGACGCCCGCGCCAGCCTGTTGTCGGCCGAGAAGTTGATCAGCGGCGACAAATACACCTTCATTCGCAATGCATACCTGCAAAACCGCGAATTCAAGGTCAAGGACGGCCAGGTCGAAGACGATTTTTAATCTCGACCGGTAAAACCAGGAAGGCGGCCAATTGGCCGCCTTCCTTCGTTGGGTTTGTGGATTAAATCGGGTTATTTCATCTTCAGGATTGTAAGCCCGAGTTTCTGACTGCCACCGTCCTGTGCTTTCACCCACACCACCTCGGTGTCGGCCTCAAGGCCTTTGAGCGCCGTGTGATCGGAATCAATCCGCACGCTGAGCCGGTCACCGACCTTGAACACGCGAGGCGCTTCAACCTGCATGCCGCTGCTGGAAAGGTCGATGCAGACGGCTGGCACCTCGTCGCCTTCATGAATCAGCGCCACATCGGCATCGACCCGCATGCGGATGAAATCGCGCTTTTCGCTGTAGTCCCGATCAGTTTGGCTCATGGGCTCGATCCTTCCTTTGGGTTACGGTTTTGCCTGTTCTTATAACTCCCGGTGATTTGACAAGTAAAGACGTCAAGCGACCATCGGCGTGAGCTTGAAACGCCTCGCGGATGGGAGTACCGTCTGCGCCTTAGAAGGGCACCTTTGGTGGACTTGTGAGTAGGGCAAACGCTCGAAAACGGTGCAGTCAGAGAGGCTAGAAAGCGAATCCAGTAGTATGTGCGGGGCCAATGCCCAGCCTGCTACGCCAACCTAATTCTGGCGCCGTTTGCCCACATGCCAAAAACCAGTGCCACGCTGCTGATAATCGATGATGACGAAGTAGTGCGCGCGAGCCTCGCGGCCTACTTGGAAGACAGTGGTTTCAGTGTCCTGCAGGCCAGCAATGGCCAGCAGGGTCTTCAGGTATTCGAGCAAGACAAGCCCGACTTGGTCATCTGCGATTTGCGCATGCCGCAGATGGGCGGACTCGAACTCATTCGCCAGGTCACCGAGCTGTCGCCGCAAACCCCGGTGATCGTGGTATCGGGTGCGGGCGTGATGAACGACGCGGTCGAGGCCCTGCGCCTGGGCGCGGCGGACTACCTGATCAAGCCTCTCGAAGATCTGGCCGTGCTCGAGCACTCTGTGCGCCGGGCCCTGGATCGTGCGCGCCTGCTGCTGGAAAACCAGCGCTACCGCGAGAAGCTGGAAAAGGCCAACCGCGAGCTCGAAGCCAGCCTGAACCTGCTCCAGGAAGACCAGAACGCCGGTCGCCAAGTGCAAATGAACATGCTGCCGGTCAGCCCCTGGAGCATCGACGAGTTCCAGTTTGCACACCAGATCATCCCGTCGCTGTACCTGTCGGGTGACTTCGTCGACTACTTTCGGGTCGACGACCGTCGGGTAGCGTTTTACCTGGCGGACGTTTCCGGTCATGGCGCCTCTTCAGCCTTCGTCACCGTATTGCTGAAATTCATGACCACGCGCTTGCTGTTCGAATCCAAGCGCAACGGCACCTTGCCGGAGTTCAAGCCTTCAGAGGTTCTTGGTCATATCAACCGGGGCCTGATCAGTTGTAAGCTGGGTAAACACGTCACAATGGTCGGTGGAGTCATCGACGAGGAGACCGGTTTGTTGACCTATAGCATCGGCGGTCACCTGCCGTTGCCTGTGTTGTACACGCCAGACAGTGTTCGTTACCTGGAAGGGCGCGGTCTGCCGGTGGGCCTCTTCAATGAAGCCACCTACGAAGACCGCGTACTGGAATTGCCGCCGGTGTTCAGCCTGACGCTGATGTCTGATGGCATTTTGGACCTTTTGCCGGAACCCACACTCAAAGATAAAGAAGCTGCTTTACCTCAACGGGTGAAAGCAGCGGGCGGCAGCCTGGATGGTCTGCGCCAGGTTTTTGGATTGGCCACGCTAGGGGAGATGCCGGATGATATCGCCCTGTTGGTGTTGAGCAGGAATCTTTAATGAGTACCGGTAGAATCCAGTTCGCCGAGCAGGACGGCACCTTCGTCCTGAAGTTCGTCGGTGAAGTTCGCCTGACCCTGTGTTCGGCGTTGGATGCGACTATTGAGAAGATCTTCACTGCGTTGAATTTCAACGCCATCGTGATCGACCTGACCGAAACCCGCAGCATCGACAGCACCACCCTGGGCCTGCTGGCCAAGCTGTCGATACTGTCGCGGCAAAAGGTCGGCCTGTTGCCGACCGTCGTCACCACCCACGAAGACATCACCCGTCTGCTGCAGTCCATGGGCTTCGAGCAGGTGTTCAACATCGTTGATCGCCCGATCCCATGCCCTGAATGCCTGACCGACCTGCCAGACCAGGATCAGTCCGAAGAAGTGGTACGCGTCAAAGTCCTCGAGGCGCACAAAATCCTCATGGGCCTGAACGACTCCAACCGTGAGGCGTTCCATGACCTGGTGAATGCGCTGGAGCGGCACTGATTCCCAGAAGTGATGTGGGTCTTATGGGCTCCATCGCAGGCAAGCCAGCTCCCACATAAGCCTCAGTCGTAAACACTATCGCGACCCACCACAGAACCCTTGTGGGAGCCGGGCTTGCCCGCGATGGCGTCATCGCAAACGCCACATCCCTCCGCGCGCAGCCATCCAATACCCAAGTTCAACGCAAAAAAAAAGGGCGAACCCATCAAGGTTCGCCCTTTTTGCACAGCTTCGAACTAGATCACAGCTTGGCCTGCAACAACGCCTCAAGCTTCTCTTGATCCCGAGCAAACTGACGAATCCCCTCAGCCAGCTTCTCGGTCGCCATCGCATCCTCGTTGGACAACCAACGGAACTGCGCTTCATTCAAGCTCAGACGCGTTTCACCGGCATGCCCTGGCGCCAATTTGCGCTCCAGCTTGCCAGTATCCGCCGCCAGCTTTTCCAGCAGGTCCGGGCTAATGGTCAGCCGATCACAACCGGCCAACTGCTCGATCTGATTCAGATTACGGAAGCTCGCGCCCATCACCACAGTCTTGTAGTCATTGGCCTTGTAGTAGTTGTAGATGCGCGTCACCGACTGCACGCCCGGATCATCCGCGCCGGTGTAGTCGTTGCCGGTGGCCTTCTTGTACCAGTCGTAGATGCGACCCACGAACGGCGAAATCAGAAACACCCCGGCATCGGCACAAGCAGCCGCCTGAGCGAAGGAGAACAGCAGCGTCAGGTTGCACTGAATGCCTTCCTTTTCCAGCTTCTCGGCAGCGCGAATGCCTTCCCAGGTCGAAGCGATCTTGATCAGCACACGGTCACGGCCAACGCCGGCCTTGTCGTACAGGTCGATCAGACGGTGTGCACGCTTCAATACGGCGTCAGTGTCGAACGACAGGCGCGCATCCACCTCAGTGGAAATACGGCCCGGTACAACCTTCAGAATTTCTTGCCCTACCGCAACGCCAAAACGGTCGCTAGCCAGGCCCACATCGCCCTTGCAGTCGTGAACGCAAGCGTTCAGCAACTCGGCATAACCGGGAATGGCCGCGGCTTTGAGCAGCAGGGAAGGGTTGGTGGTAGCGTCCACGGGTTTAACGCGAGCGATTGCTTCGAAGTCGCCGGTGTCGGCAACCACGGTGGTCATTTGTTTGAGTTGTTCCAGCTTGGAAGTCATGGGCGTGCTCTGTCCTATGGGTCTAATGACATTACCCGAGCGCTGACAGCCACTCAAGGGTGCATGTACGTATCGAAGGCCCCAGCGGCAACATCCTGAAAACGGATGTTTGAAAGGCGGGGCGTGGTATCGGTAGATACGATGCTGAAATGGGGGACAGGTTCAACGCAGGTGACCGTTAACGCCCCTCCAACAACTCCGCCGCCTGATCCAGCAAGGCCAAAGGCTCTTTGGCCTTATGAATATCCACCGACAACAACTGCCGAAACTTCCGCGCCCCCGGAAACCCGGTGCCCAGCCCCAGCACATGCCGGGTGATGTGATGCATCGCCCCGCCCGCCAGCAGATGCTCGGCGATATAAGGCCGCAACTGCGCCAGCGCCTCGGCCCGGCTGATCACCGGTGCCTTGCTGCCGAACAGCTGCTGATCCACCTCAGCCATCACATAAGGATTGTGATACGCCTCACGGCCCAGCATCACGCCGTCAAACGTCTGCAAATGCTCGTGACAAGCCTCCAGCGTCTTGATCCCGCCGTTGAGAATAATCTCCAGCTCCGGAAAATCCGTCTTCAACCGCGCCGCCACGTCATAGCGCAGAGGCGGAATGTCGCGGTTCTCCTTCGGAGACAACCCCTCCAGAATCGCAATCCGCGCATGCACCGTAAAACTCGTGCACCCGGCATCCCGAACCGTGCCGACGAAATCACACAACTGCTCGTAACTGTCCCGCCCGTTAATCCCGATCCGATGCTTCACCGTCACCGGAATCGACACCGCATCACGCATCGCCTTCACACAATCAGCAACCAACTGTGGATGCCCCATCAGGCACGCGCCAATCATATTGTTCTGCACCCGATCACTCGGGCAGCCGACGTTCAGGTTTACCTCGTCGTAGCCGTGGTCCTGGGCCATGCGTGCGCAGGCGGCCAGGTCCAGCGGGACACTGCCGCCGAGTTGCAGGGCGAGTGGGTGCTCGGCTTCGTTGTGGCGCAGGAAGCGCTCGTGATCACCGTTGAGGAGTGCGCCGGTGGTGACCATTTCGGTGTAAAGGAGGGCGTGCTTGGAGAGCAGGCGCAGGAAGAAGCGGCAGTGGCGGTCAGTCCAATCCATCATCGGGGCGACGGAGAAGCGACGGGAGAGCGGAGCGGGTGTGGCGGTGATTGGGGGCATTGGCGTTTCTGGAATGGGTAAGGCTGGGAGTTGGGGAGTTTATCAGGATTGGGCTTGCGGGGCTCGGGCGAGTCTGGCGGAGGTAGTTGAGAGAGTGAGTACAAGAACGGGAGGGATTGAGCGACTTGCAACGAGGAGCCGCCAATATACGGACACCCCTGTGAGTTAATATATGATGTCCGCGTAATTACATAGTGACGTCAGTACTAAGTAGTAGCTAACTTTTAAAAGTGTACGGTGGCTTCCAATTAATGCCATTGATTCTTGACTTCCTGCCACTGGTCGTCTGACAGCCACTTATCTGCCGCCGGAAAGAAAATATTTTCCTCGGCGTCCATGTGATCATAATATTTTTTGATGAAGTCATCGATAGTGTCAGCAATTACTCTCGTTTCCTTAGTGGTGTCCTCCAACATCTTCAGCTGTCCAGCAATGCGCCCAAATGCCAGATGATCTCGCTCGATATCCTTGACCCGTTGATGGATCGGCGCCTCAGTCTCTAGCAAGGCCAGCCGAATAAGCTCTTCATTTTCATGGTGGTGTCGCTCTGCATCACCGTGCAAGGCTTCCAGCATCGTGAACAACAGCTTGCAGTTATCAGCCCCCTCGGATTCATGTCTCATTTTCCTCAGCAACTCTTTGATCTGAGAAATTTTCATAGCCACTTCATGATGATAGGCCTGAAGTTCTTTCAACAAGACGTTCATATCAAATCCTCGTCGCGATACCAGCAATTCACAAAGATGTCCACACTTTTAAATTTCGATAATTTCAATATCTTGTCAAACACACTCGTCAGCACTATTAATCTTTTTAGTATAGGCGAGCGCAAAACACTCGCCGCAGTAAATTTGCCGTCCTTGGAAAAAATTGAAATATCAAGTGTATGTTATATGCACTATTGATCTGCCGGATATCCTCCAGCGAAAACGGAAGAAAAAAACAGCACCCAAATCGACAACAGCTGGGTGGAAAATCAAAATCCGGAGAAAAGCAGAATGGGGAGGGATTGAGCGACTTGGCACGAGCAAATAAATCCGTCCCTCAGGGGCGGATTATTTTGCGTATGAAATAGATCTGTCCAATTTTTACATCCAAAGGATGGGTTGTCTTACCTTTTTTTGCATTCCTCAAGCTCGTTTTGGTTTATCAATGTCGTAGTCACACCTAACCGATATTTGCAGTACTGGATGACCAACTGTTGCTCCGTGTCACTTAGCTCACTCAATTTTTTGTCATCGGATTCGTACGCGAAAATATTTTCAAACTTAATCTGAAATGTCGGGGCTTTCTTGATGAAAAATATTTTTTCCGGGTAGGCGTCTTCCATCCTTTCGTAGAAACCGATGTAGAGGAAGGCGACGAGTATGGTCGGAACAATGATAAGTAGGGATTTCATGATGAGGGTGGTGGTAACAGTTTGGTTTTAATTCGAAGGTTTCTTACCAGCTCCATTCCAATGTTGCGGGGACAAATCTTTCCTTCCCCGGCTTGCATGGGAAATTCCCGGTGTCCACCCAAAGTCGTCACCCTGAAAACGCTGGTCAGGGCTTGAATTAAGTTCAGTAGGGTGTCGATTTGTATGGCTGGGATTTTCTGGTCCATATTGCCGTTGATGGCTTCAGGCATCGCCTTTGGTCGCGGCTGCAAGACCGTCGAAGAACACGTCGGGAGAACCAGAGGCGATGGCTTTTGGGCCGTGCCCAGGCATGGGGCAAGTGGTGGGGTCGGTGATACGTGCGGCGGGCTTTGCCATGTTTGACTTCCTGTCAATTTACCGGGGGCGACTGTATCAGAGTTGCTTTGAAAGATGGCTAAGGCGCGAGGAGCTCACGCTCCCCACGCCGATGTGCAGCATTGATTACTCAGACGGCTCGACCTTATCCAATGCCTGATTCACCGCCAACTCCCCCAACATAACCACCTGCGCGTTACCCAGCAGCGTTTTACGGTGCTCTGTTTATGGCATCACGCCAATGTCGGAGATTTCCCTCAACCCGCGTCGCCATCGCCCACCTTGCACTCCCTCAACCACCCAGATAACCTTCTCCCGTCGCTGCAAAATCAGCGGCAAGGGTGTGGAAGCCCTTCACAAGATCTAGGCGCACAAGCGCCACCAAAATTTCAGCGGGCGCTTTTTTCGTGTCTGCTGTTAAATTATGGCGGCTGTGCGCGGGGCACTTTCGGGTGCGCCGGGTTCCTAGATCCCCGGTCTTCCACACCTGCGTACAGCTGCCACCCATCATGTGGAAGTGATGCTGGCAGTTCCTTAATTTAATTCTAGGAACAAAGCAATGAAGAAAATCACTCCAAATCCCCCCGAAACCTCAACCGTTTCCGATCCTCTCGATGAGCTCTCCAAAGCCACTCAACGCGCTGTCAGCAAACGCCTTCGTAACCCAAATCACGCCGACCCGATCAGCCACGTTTTCACCATCCTCCCCAACGTCGATGCAGAAACCCTGTTAAGCCACGCCTGCGAAACCCTCGCGTCCCTAAACGTCCTGACCACCGACTTGGCCTGCGAACTCGAAGGTTCACACCGCAGTTTCGCCTTATCGATTCAGCAATTATCAGTAGTCGGTGAGTTATTGGTAAACCGAGCCCTGGACAATCTCGACCCGCCCGACGGCGCGTCTGAAGTCCCATCCGCCACCCACGTCTAAGCGGCCACGCTCGTTCACCCAATGGAGGTTCAAAACCATGGCTCGATACATGCCAATAACCGGCATTGACTGCACAGTCCCGTCGCTGCTGATCGACACCGAAGCACCCGTAGACGTGTTGCACGACACAGCCGCATACCGCATTCGCACTGTGACGCAACTGCTGGAAACCCTTTCTCTGGACGAAGGCATTAGTCGTGATGCATTGCTGCTACGGGACTTCGCGCGGGTGTTGGCGATCCCGCTGCGCGATGGCTGCGATTTACTGGATGTAGTAGCGCGGCGCTTGCAGGCGCAGGTGTAGTTGCCGCAATGAAGATGGGCGACCTGATGAGGTCGCCCATTTGCTTCATCTTCTGGAGCTTTCCGGGCAACACACCTTCATGACCCCGTCATTCAGGTCTATGTCACCTCAAGCATGAAGGATTAAACTGCCGCAGATTTCTGCTTCCTAAAATCAAGGATGAAACATGATTCGACCCTCATTTTCTAGCGCGTGGGCGGCTTCTCAACGGATTTACGACACCATCAATCCATCTGAAAAAGTTGCGACAGTCATCGGCGGCAATGTTGCAATGAACATTAACAGCCGTGATCCGGCCCTAAGGTGGGTCAACACGTGCGCAGTGCGCATGAGTTATATCCTTAATTACTCCGGCTCACTCATACCGCGAATAGTTGGCGAAACCGTGTCTGGCGCTGACAAGCGCTGGTACTTTTATCGCGTCAAAAGCCTGATTGCCTATATGGAACAGCAATGGGGAAGTGCCGAAACGGTCAAATACCCGGCCGCAGATGGCGGCGCCCTGGCGGGCCGGAAGGGTCTTATTTTGTTTGAAGTTTCTGGCTGGTCGGACGCTCAGGGGCATGCCACATTGTTTGACGGCAGAATGTGTTATGACCACTGCTATTTCAATGAGCCGGGTATGAACTATCAAACCGACCGCGCAAACTTCTGGAGTTTGTCTTGATGAAGTATTTGACTGCGATCTTGGTACTGGCTTGGGCTGCCGCACCTTCTAACAGTTGGTCCAAGGATGATCCGACCAACTCCCCCCAGGCAGGCGGGCGCACCTACGCGCAAAATTACAAAGATATGGTGCTGGCAGACTGCATCGCTACAGCCTACAAGAGCGAGCCTAAAGCCGCCCAGGACGCCGGAAGCAGTGCCAGTGCGCTTATGGACTGGACCTATTTCGATCTGGAGCAAGCACCTCAAGCCGGTAGACCTCTGGTTGACCGGTTTCTGGCTCGTGATTATCACAATCCACTGGTCGAATCAGAGCGTCAAGGCGTTCGCTTTGAGCTGCTCAAATGCCTGGACCTGTATCACAGCAAAGAGTTGGACAGCCAGGTCAAACAATTGGTCATCAATCCCCAGCATACCTATCGTCAGGACAACCCGTCACGACCCAAAAAGGATTGACCCTGAACCGCGATTGACAATGAGCAGCCGTAACGATGATGGCAGCTGAACCCATGCTGTCGCTCAGCAATGTTTCATCAAGTTTGACGGGCTTTCGGCATAGGATGATGACCCTAAGATCGTGTTGCCACGCTTCCAGCCCAAGGGAACTGAAAAATGATCTCGAACCTGTTCAAAGTCGTGCTGATCGCCGGTGCTTTGCTCTTGAGCGCCTGTTCGGGTGTGAGCACCAGCACGTGTTTTTCAGAAGGCTGCCAACAGTTTGATGGACATGGCGCCAACAGGTTAAACCTTGGCGGGAGCTCCATCGGCAACAGCTTCAATGAATACAGCTCAGGCTTGCTGCACGATTAAAGGTTACGCAACGGCTGAGGTTTCCGCCGTTGCGTGATTTGCCTGATGAACCGAGTGCTCTGATTTTGCGACTGCTGCGCAGCCGGACGCAGGCTGCGCCAGCTGCTACAGGGAATGGTGGCTGTAGGCTATTTGGCCTCTGGCACCGCGATCCATTGACCGAGGATTTTCTGGTAGTTCCCCGTCACCTTGGCCAAGTGCAGCCACTGATCGACATACAACTTCCAACTAATATCATCACGCGGCAACAGATAAGCCTTCTCCCCATACTGCATAAATTGCGTCGGGTTAACCGCGCACAAACCCGGTTTGAGTTTCTGCTGGTACAGCGCTTCCGAAGCATCGGTAATCATCACATCAGCCCTCTTATCCAGTAGCTCCTGGAAGATGGTCACGTTGTCGTGCAACTGCAATTGCGCCTTGGGCAGGAAGGCGTGGACGAAGGCTTCGTTGGTGCCGCCGGCCGGTTCGACCAGGCGAACCGAAGGCTGGTTGATTTGTTCGAGGGTCTGGTATTTCGCCTGATCTTCGCAGCGCACCAACGGGATTTTGCCGTCGACGTCCAGGGTGGTGCTGAAGAAGGCTTTTTTCTGGCGTTCCAGGGTGACGGAGATGCCGCCGACGCCGATGTCACATTTGCCCGCGAGCATGTCGGGCATCAGGGTTTTCCAGGTGGTCTGGACCCACTCGACCTTCACGCCCAGGCTGTCGGCCAGCGAGCGGGCCATGGCGATGTCGATCCCCGAGTATTCGCCGTCTTCACCTTTGACGGTATAGGGTTTGTAGTCGCCGGTCGTGCAAACGCGCAGTTGGCCTTGTTGCAGGACGGTGTCCAGATGGGAAGTGCTTGGCTCTGCCTGAACGCCGCTGGCTAACGCGAGCAGGCCACAGAGCATCATTGTGCTTTTTATGGTTTTCATTGTTATTGGGCTTTTGTGATGGAGTAGGGGCAAGTCGGGATCAGTGTAGTGAAACCCGTTCTTGACTGTCATCCATGCGATGTATGGGTCAGTGCCTGCCGCCGTGGTGATGGCCAAACAGGTGCATCAGCGGGCACAGCAATAGAATCAGGTAGGGCAGGATCGGGGAGATATGGCCGTAATGCTCGCGGACCAGGTAAAACAGACCGATTACTAGCAGCATGCCCAGCGCAATGCCGGATTTGCTGCGCCAGAAGGAGGGAGCTGAAGGCGTCGAGGAAGGTGAGTGGTTCATGTAGCGAGCTCCATTCTGACGAAAATGTCCTGGGGTTTCGTCCTGCCATCCCGGCCAGTGCGAACCTCAGCGACAATCGAGATTTATTGACCCATCGGCATCTTCATCATGCTGGATTGCTGATCCATCATTTTTATCATCATGTCCATCATCGCTGTACCCGAGCCGTCCTTGCTGCCGGACATGCCTTTGCCTTTGCCCATCCCCATCCCCATGCACTGGTCGTGCATCATGCCCATGCTGTTTTTCATCGTGGTCATGGCTTCCTGCATCGCCGCCTGGCGCTCGGCCGGGGTTTTAGCGGCGATCATTTTGTCGTGGGCCGCCTGCATTTTCTGCATCTGTTCGCTCATGGCCTTGTCTTGCATGGGCGTGGTTTGGGTGGAGTCGGTTGTGGGGGCGGCAGGCGCTGTTTCGGGGTGATGTTCGTCGGTGGCCAGCACTGGCAATGGGCTGCTGATGAGCAGTGCGGCTATGAGCGATTTGACGTAGGTGTGCATGACAATCTCCACAATATTAGGGGGATCGGCAGCGCTAAGCAGCTGCGGATCAGAGCATGTCGTGTTCCCGATAGAAGGGAATAATCCCGAACTTACGCTACGACCGGAGGGCGTTGTTGATCCATATCAAACAACGCCCACAGAGGCTTATTGTGCTGCGCAGGATAGAGCCAGCGGGCCACAGAGCATCATTGTGCTTTTTATGGTTTTCATTGTTATTGGGCTTTTGTGATGGAGTGGGGTTCAAGCGGGAGTAAGTGTAGTGAAAGCGCTTCTCGACTGTCATCCACTGTCCCAATACTCCATTCACTCCAGCGCATGGTACGTGTCAGGCAAGGCCCGACACGTATCCCTTCATATGAGTTGTTTATCCACAAGCCACGGACTTCGAACTCTTAAGATGCGCTTCAATCGAGTTGCTGGCAGAGTGGACTCTTACTCCCTTGAGTTTATCGAGTGGCGGATCTTTCCAAAGTTTTGATGCGTCGATGGGAAGGATGACCTGTATAGCAGCCCCTTGGGGCGGATCAGCAACAAAATCGAAGTCTTGAATGCCGTCTGGCGGGAACTGAATATAAACCCGTGGCTCCAGTCTCGGGTTTGTCCATCCACCAGAATTCACCAGGCCAATTGCCGATATGTGTAGCTGCGGTGGGTTTGATTTAAGTATTTTTAAGTCGACATCCACCACTTTCATTACTTCAGCCATTTTCGAACTCCTTTCGATAATTGCGCCGCTTTTTTCACCTTGGCGCTTGGGTGTTGAACCCTCTGGCTTGAAATCTAGTGTGGTTAGACGCTAGTAAAGGACCCTCACCCTGTCCACTGACTGCTCTGGCCGGTCATCGGATGCTTTCATTTCTTTACTGGGCATCCATTTCCGGGCTCAGCGTTCCGAGCCAAGCCACCAACCCCACAATCACCACCGCCGCCACCAATTCCACCACCACACTGCGCCGCAACGCATTGGCGGCGACCGTGTATTGCCTGTCCCGCAACGACCGCTCCAAAAGCGGCCCAAGGTGAAACCGGTTCAACGCGGCAAGCACGAGCATCCCGGCAAACAGCACCACTTTGATAAACAGCAAAATCCCATAGGTGCTAAGAAAAACCTCATCCAGCTTCGGCCCGACGATGAACAGATAATTCACAACCCCCGTCACCGTGATGACCACCACGATGACCGCGCCAATCACCTCAAATCGACTAACCGCGCGGGCCAGCAACCTGATGCGCGCTTCAGTTTGCAAAGCGGTGATTTTCGCCATCAGTGCAAACGCCACCAACGCACCCAGCCATGCCCCCGCCACCAGCAAGTGCAGTATGTCTACCGTGAAATGCCAATCACGACGACTGCCCTCATCCATCGCACCATGTCCGTTCCAGGCCAGGCTGGAGAGGGCGATACCGCCAGCAAAGGCCGCGATCCACAAGCTGACGCCAGGCGCACGGAGCATCACCGCCAAAGCGGTAGTCAGCAGCGCGACGATGCGAACCACACCGGCCAATCCCACGTCCGTCTCGAACATCATCATCTCGAGGTGCGGGCGCAGTTCGGCGAAGTCCGATTCCCCGCTCATGGCACTCGCCATCATCACGATGCTGGCAATGGACAGCAGCGCACCCAGCACTGCCGTCCCCGCCAACATCGACCGGAACGGCAACACGGCTCCCGATTTCCGTTCTTGCCCTTTAAGGCTGTAGAGCCCAAAAAACGCCACCCCGAACAACAGCATCAAATCCACATACAACGCAAAGCGCAGGGCAATGCTGATCGAGTCGCTCATCCATCACTTCACTTTGAACGTAACGTTGCCGGTGATCGGGTGAGTGTCCGAAGACACGGCGCGCCATTCGACTTTGTAGCTGCCGGTGGGCAGTGGCGAGAGCGGGGTGATGACCATGGTTTTCGGGTCGCTGCCGCCGGAGACTTTGGCCTTCATCGGCATGGGCGAGTGGGCCATGCCGGGCATGGCCGTCATGACCAGTTTGGCGCCGGAGAATTGGGTCACGAGGTTTTCGGAGAAGCGCAGTTCGATAGTGCTCGGTGCTGCGCCCTCCGCGCCTTCCGCCGGGGTAGAGGAGAGCAGTTTCGGATGAGCTTGAGCCAGTGCGCTCATGAGCAGCCCGGTGGAAAGTGCGATGGCGACAGCGGTGGTTTTGATTGTGCGCATGCAAGGCCTCTTACCGCTTTAAGCGGTTGATTTTTAGGTTTTTGAGTTGAAGCATTTAGAACCACAACCGAACGCCGACCACGAGGCGGGCTTCGCTGCGGTCCTCGCCTTCGTCCCTGGCGTAATCGGCGGTTTTGCCGTAGGTGCGGTTCCAGGTCACGCCGATGTACGGCGCGAATTCCCGGCGAATTTCATAGCGCAGGCGCAGGCCGGCTTCGGTGTTGGACAGCCCGGAGCCGATGCCCCGTTGCGGGTCGTTTTTGCCGTAGACGTTGAGCTCGGCGGTCGGCTGCAAAATCAGCCGGTTGGTGAGCAGAATATCGTAGTCACCTTCCAGCCGTGCGGCGGTCTGGCCACCTTCGCCGATGAAGGCGGTGGCCTCGGTTTCGAAGTTGTACAGCGCCATGCCTTGCACGCCGAACGCGGCCCAGGTTTGCGGATCGCCGGGTTTGAAATCCTGGCGTACGCCGGTCACCACGTCCCACCATGGGCTGATCGCGTGGCCCCACAGAGCTTGAATTTCAGCGTCTTCGGTTTTGCCATTGACGCGTTCGCCTTCGGAGCGCAGCCACAGGCGATCGATGTCGCCGCCGATCCAGCCGGACAGATCCCACGCCAACGCGCTGCCGTCGTCGGCGTCCTGCCATTCGAGTTTGTCGGCGAGGAAGTAATAGTTGAGCGCGGTGTCATGCACGGCGTGGCCGGCGGGGCTGACGTAGACGGCGGCGCGGTCGGCGTCGGTCAATGCCGGGATCGGCGTGCGGCTTTGGGTCGGTGCGGCGGGCTGCATTTGCCCGTAATCCTCGCTTTGCATCTGGCTGTGATTCATGCCCGGCATCTGGCTATGGTCCATGCCCTGCATGTTGTCGGTGGCGGCCATGGCCGAAGAGAGCGTCAGGCCCACGGTAACGAGGGCCAAAGAGATCGGAGTGAGTCTGGTCATGGGTAGCGCCTCATTCTTCCACGCGAACTTCACGGAACATGCCCATTTCCATGTGATACAGGAGATGGCAGTGGTAGGCCCAGCGGCCGAGCGCATCGGAGGTGACCCTATAGCTGCGCTTTGATCCCGGTGGCATGTCGATAGTGTGTTTGCGCACCATGAACTGGCCGTTCTCGTCTTCGAGGTCGCTCCACATACCGTGCAAATGAATGGGGTGAGTCATCATCGTGTCGTTGACCAGGACGACCCGGATTCGCTCACCGTACTTGAGTCGCAGCGGTTCGGCATCGGAGAATTTCACGCCGTTGAACGACCAGGCGAATTTCTCCATGTGGCCGGTGAGGTGCAGCTCGATGGTGCGACCGGGCTCGCGGCCGTCCGGATCTTCGAAGGTGCTGCGCAGGTCGGAGTAAGTCAGTACGCGACGGCCGTTGTCGCGCAAGCCAAGGCCCGGGTCGTCGAGTTTCGGCGAGGTGGTCATGGCTTGCATGTCCACCAGCGGGTTGTCTTTTTCCGTGTCGGGATGGGATTGCATACCGGCCATGGTGCTGTGATCCATACCGGCCATGTTGTCCATGCCCTGCATATCTCCGCCGTCCATGCCCGTCATGCCTTGCATTGCACTGTGATCCATCCCCGCCATGTCGCCGCTCATGCTTCCGTGATCCATGCCACCCATGCCCATGTCATCCATGGTCACCAGCGGTCGCGGATCCAGCGGAGGAACCGGTGCCGACAACCCGGCCTTCACCGCAAGGGTGCCGCGGGCATAACCCGTTCGATCCATCGACTGGGCGAACAGGGTGTAGGCGTCCTGGGTTGGCTCGACAATCACATCGAATGTCTCCGCCACCGCGATGCGGAACTCGTCGACGCTCACCGGTTTGACGTGTTGGCCATCGGCCGCGACTACGGTCATTTTCAGGCCGGGGATACGCACGTCGAAGTAGGTCATCGACGAACCGTTGATGAAACGCAGGCGCAGCTTTTCGCCGGGACGGAAGACACCGGTCCAGTTCATGTTCGGCGCTTGGCCGTTCATCAAGTAGGTGTAAGTGGCGCCGCTGACGTCGGCCAGATCGGTGGGGTTCATCTTCATCTCGGCCCACATCTTGCGATCGGCGACTGTCGAGCCCCAGCCTTTTTCGCTGACGTCTTGGATGAAATCGCCCACGGTGCGCTTGTGGTAGTTGTAATAATCCGATTGCTTCTTGAGTTTGCTCATCAGGTCGACGGCGTCTTCGTCGGTCCAGTCGGTCAGCATCACCACGTAATCGCGGTCGTACTGGAACGGCTCCGGTTCCTTGGCGTCGATCACCAATGGCCCGTAAACCCCGGACTGCTCCTGAAAGCCCGAATGGCTGTGATACCAGTAAGTGCCGTTCTGCCGGACCTTGAACTGGTAGACGTACATCCCGTCCGGCTCGATGCCGTGAAAGCTCAGGCCCGGAACGCCGTCCATGTTGGCGGGCAGCAAGATGCCGTGCCAGTGAATGGAGGTGGTGTCCTTGAGTTTGTTCTTCACCCGCAGCGTGACGGTGTCGCCTTCACGCCAGCGCAGCAGGGGGCCGGGAATGCCGCCGTTGATGGTCATCGCCGTGCGAGGGTTGCCGGTGATGTTGACCGCGGTTTCGCCGATGTAGAGGTCGAATTCGGTACCGGCCAGCACGTTCGGTTCGCCAGGGCTGGTGATCGCCCAGACAGGCGTGCGCCACAGCCCGAGGCCCGCGAGGACGCCACCCGCGGCCAGGCCCTTCACGAAGGTGCGTCTTGAGGTGTTGGAATGCATGCCGTTTTTCCCATCCGTCAGCCTGATGAAGCCCTCATGCCCATCCTGAGCGGAGGGAGGAGCACTTAATGAGGTGGAGGCTAACGGGCGGCGCCTTTCAGCAGACTGAGGCCAAGATTACATTTCTGACAGTTTCATTCTGTGTTCAATGATTTTCCCGTCGGCCTGGCCGAGTCCGCCACGGTAGCGTTACCGCAATTGATGTACGAAGAAGACTTCAACCAGCGCTGATCCGGATAATAAGAAAACAACAGCTGCCCATCCTTCATCGAGTCGATCAGTTGATGCGCAATTGCAGGCCTCACCGCCGGGCAGCCCAGGCTTCTGCCGATCCGGCCATTCGCTCGCGCCAGGTCAGGACTGACATACGGTGCGCCATGAATGACAATCGCTCGCTCGAAAGCATTGTCGTTGAAACCCGGCTCCAGACCTTCCATGCGCAACGAATAGCCGTTCTGCCCGACATAGCTGGATTGGGTACGATACAGGCCAAGACTGGTAGCGAAGCTGGCATTGCGGTTGGAGAACTGGCGGGCCATGTTCTCGCCGCTGTTGCGACCGTGGGCGACCAGTTCATGGAACAACAATTTGCGTTGTTTAAGGTCGAATACCCAAAGACGTTGCGCGGTCGAGGGCAGGGAGTAATCGATGACTGCCAGTCTTTGAGCCGGGGCCGTGCCTTGGGTCCGGCTGCATTGAGAGGCGCGTACGGCCAAGGCAATCACCTTGGCATTGGCATTGGGGGCCGCTTTGATCAGCGCGGCTTCAAGCGAATCGGCGTAGGCTGCCGGTAAGGTACACGCGGTCAGCAACAGGGCCGTCATTAAAAAGCCGCAGCGGTCTAGGGCCATACGCAAGTCTCATCTGATTGTTTCGAGTCTAGCAGCGCGCACGACGCTAGCCGGTTGAAAACGGGAGATTAAGGATTATCCATGGGGCAGTTAACAAGGTTATTCGTCATAAGCCGCATATTTTTTATGGGCTTTCTGATAAGCGGCATGGCAGTTGCGCAAACTTCGCCGATTGAGCCGGCATCTCCCGTTAGCATGATCGCGGAGGCAGCGCCTGGCGATTACGTTGGTCAGGCGATTCAGGCGGCGCTGGCGCCATTGAGTTCGGCATTTCCTCCGTTGCTCACCTCGCCGCGTCATCAGCGGGTCGACGTTAACCGGGCGGTGATGGATTTTTATAGCCATCGGGGCTATCGCGCTGCCTGGACGGACGATGACGATGTCGTCCAGTTGTTGAAGAGCCTGAGCGATACCGAGGTCGATGGCCTGGATCCTGCGGATTTTCGAATTGCTGAACTGGCCAGTGCCCGAGCGTCGCTGCAAACGGCAGCGTCAACTCCCGGGCAACAGGCTGCCTTCGATATCTCGGCGACCCAGACGTTTATCACGGCGCTGCTGCAGTTGCGGCGCGGCAAGGTCGACCCTTCGCGGCTGGACATCCATTGGAATTTCGATCCGCTCGGCATCGACCCCCGGGAGGACGTCAATCTTTTCTTCGCCGCCCTCGACAGCCATGACGTCGCGCGCGCGTTCGCCCAGGCGCCGCCACAAGAAGCAATTTATGGCACGTTGCGACAGGGCCTGGCGCAACTGCGCAGGGTTCGCGACAGTGGCGGCTGGCCAAAGATTCCGCAAGGGCAGACCCTCAGGCCCGGCATGGACGACGCCTCGGTTGCGCAGTTGCGAGCCCGTTTGGTAGCGGGTGGTTATCTGGCCACGAATAAGAACGCGCGCTCCGACTACGACGACACCGTCATGGCGGCGGTGAAGAAGTATCAAACCGAGCAATACCTCGGGGCGGATGGTGTGGCGGGGCCGGCGACACTGGCGGCGCTGAATGTGCCGGTCGAAGCGCGAATCGACCAGGTTCGCGTGAACATGGAACGGGCACGGTGGCTGCTGTACAAACTGCAGGGCACCTTTGTCATCGTCGACATTGCCGGGTACAAGGTTTCGTTCTATCGCGATGGCAAGCTGACATGGCGCTCCCGGGTGCAGGTGGGTAAACCGTATCGCAGCACGCCGATTTTTCAATCGGAGATCACCTACGTCACGTTCAACCCGACCTGGACGGTGCCGCCAACCATTCTGGTCAAGGATATGCTGCCGAAGATTCGCAACAATCCTGGTTACCTTGATGCAAACCGGATTCGCGTGATCGATCGAGAAGGCAACGTGCTCGACCCGTATACCGTGGATTGGGAGAACCCGCGCGGCCTGACGCTGCGGCAGGATGCAGGGTCGGATAATTCGTTGGGGCAGGTGGTTATTCGCTTTCCCAATGACTATGCGATTTATCTGCACGACACGCCGCATCGTGAGTTGTTTGCGCAATCCAATCGCGCGACCAGTTCCGGCTGTATTCGGGTAGAAAATCCGCTGCAATTAGTGGAGCTGTTGTTCAACGACCCGGTTCGCTGGAACAGCGAAGGGATTCAAAAGCAGTTAGCCAACGGCAAGACTGAGAACATCAGGCTCCCTGTGAAAGTGCCGGTGCTGTTGGCCTATTGGACAGTGGACCTGAGCCTTGATGGGCGGGTGACGTTCAAGCCCGATGTGTATGGGTACGATAAGCCGGTGTTGCGGGCACTGAATCTGCCGTCGGAACGGCCAACGCTGGACGGGAGGCGAGCGGCGCCTCCCTCGATGGCGGTGGGGCAGAGCAAGCTGTAAGGCTTAAAGCCCCAGCCCTTCTTGCACCGCCAGGAGCAGGTTGTGTTCCGTCAGTGCGATCGCATCTGGTTGTTGGCCGGATTGTTCGATCGCCTGAAGCCACCAGTGCGTCACGCCGTGTTCGTCCGAGGTTCGCAACAGGGCGAGTTCCTTGCCTGTCGAGTGGATCTCGATCCGCCCGGCACCGTCGGCGGTGAAACGAGCGACAGGGTCGAAGGTGACGCTATGGTGGTTGCCTTCGATCAGCAGTTGGTCGATGGCGTAATCGTAACTCGCCCCGTCCGGCGCCCTCTCGAACACGTGAGTGGGATTGCGTCGCAGCTTCAGGCCCACTTCGATCGATGGCTGCAGCCAGGCTTCGATCTGGTGATACAGCTCGTTGACCTGGGCAGGCCAGCTGTCGATGGCCTGATCGGCGATGGTCGCGTCGGCACTGGTTTGCCGGGATTGTTTCAGCTTCTCGGCGAGCTCATCTGCTTTACTCATTTCGATTTCCTGTCGTGATGTCAGTTAATCGTAGCTCCTTCAAGGTAACGTGGTTTTGCCTTGCGTCATGTGATTTAAGCACCGGCGGTATTGAAGAAAATGGACGGGCCAGCAGGAGCCCGCACCGCTGGCTCCTACGAAAAGCGGCTCATCTCGCCGATTGGCCTTGCTGTACCGGCAACCCAAGCGCTACCAGTTCCTCGCGCAATTGTTGCGGGCTGAAGAACTGAACCGCATGAAATCCCTCCCGGCGTGCGCCTGCAATATGCGGCGCATGATCATCGATGAAGACCGCGCGGCGGCTATCAACGTCAAACCGCGGGGTTCCAGCGGATACCTCCTTGGGTAACCGGGCCGGGGGCCGGGCATGGCAGCCGATATCGAAGCGTTCAATAGGCTCCTGAGGTTTTTCATCCTGGCAGAAACGATTTTTGTATTTCACTCACGCGGGCAAATCGATCTCTGTAAATCGGCGCAATTGCGGCGCACAACCCCGTAGACTAAGCTCACAAAAAATAAGGGTTTTGGGCCTCTGCCCATGCCTTACCCTTTCAGGACATGCTTTTGCCTATCCCCATTCCCGATCCGCCCCCCGCGCCCGGCGGTGCCTTGAAACGGCTGCCCCTGCTCAAAGCAGCGGTGCTGTTCATTGCGGCCGTGTGCCTGTGCCTCTGTGGGCTGCTTTATCTGCAACTGGAGCAGTCGCGTCGACACGATCTGGCGTTGGCCGAGGTGTCTTCGTCAAACCTGACCCGGGCCATGGCGCAGCAGGCCGAAGACACCTTCATGAAAGCCGATCTGGTGCTGACCAGTCTGGTGGACTGGATCCAGGCGGAGGGTTTCGACGCTGTCCAGGCGGCACGTTTGCAGAAAACCTTCGCGCGGCGGGTGCAAACGCTGGATCAATTGCACGGAATATTTCTGTTCGACAAGCGGGGGCAATGGGTCGTGACGTCGTTCGATGATCTGCCCCGTGGCGCAGGTGTGGCGGACCGCGAATATTTCAGGTTTCACCAGCAGAACGTATCGTCCCTGGCGCACATCGGTCCGGCAATTCGCAGTCGCGAAAATGGCGAATGGATCATTCCTGTTTCCAGGCGAGTCAACGACCAGAACGGCAATTTCCAGGGTGTGTTGTTGGCCGGGATCAAGATGTCGTACTTCGATCAGTTCTTCAAAAGCTTCAGCCTCGATAACAACGGCGCGATGTTTTTGGCGTTGACCGATGGGACCTTGCTGGCGCGACGGCCGTTTGTGGAATCGCAGATCGGCACATCCCTGGCTCAGGGCGCGATTTTTCAAACACACTTGCCCAGCGCAACCTCCGGCAACGCCATGATCGACTCGGTGGTGGATGGCATTGTGCGGTTGTATGGCTACCGTCAGCTCGATGCCTATCCAGTAGTGGTCGCGGCGGCATCTTCCGAAGACGCGATCCTCAAGGACTGGTACGACACGGCGATTCAATCCAGTGTGATCGTCGCTCTGGTTGTCCTCGGCGTGGGGTTGTTCGGTTGGGTATTCATTCATCAGGTGCGCGCGGGCGAACGGATCGAGGCGGATTTGCGCAAGGCGCAGAAAACCCTGGAATTGATCGCCACTCACGACAGCCTGACCGGGTTGGCCAACCGTCGATTGTTCGAGCGCGCGCTGGAAATCGAGTTCGGGCGCGGTGCCCGGCAGTCGAGTCCGCTGAGTCTGATCATGCTCGATATCGATTATTTCAAGCGCTATAACGACGCCTACGGTCATGTGGCCGGGGACCATTGCCTGGCCGAAGTGGCGCGGGCATTGAAGGGTTGCTGTCACCGCAAAGCTGATCTGGCGGTGCGCTACGGCGGTGAAGAGTTTGCGGTGTTGCTGCCGGATACCGACATCCATGGTGCACTGAACATCGCCGAGCAGATCCGCCGAAGCGTCATGGACAAGAACATCATCCACAGCGGTTCACCCACGGGCTACGTGACGGTCAGCCTGGGCTGTTATTCGTTTGTGCCAACGGGGTATGACAGCACCGAAATGTTGATCAAGCGCGCGGATGCAGCGCTGTACCAGGCCAAGCATTCGGGGCGAAATCGTTCGGCGGTGTTGTCGATGGAAGGGGGCGTCGAGGCGCTGATGCGTTCGGACCGCTAATGCTAGCCAGTTAAGTGTATTCAGGGGCGATGACCGAGCATGGCTGCTATGGTCAGTGGAGAGCCTGGCTGTCATGACGACAGACCAGACCCCGCCGGTCTCACCCGATAAGGCGATCGATTGACAGGATCAAGTGCATGGATTTGACTGCTGCTTCCACCGTTGCACCTGCGCGTCATACACCGATTACCCGCAACCTGATGTTCGTCATCGGCCTGCTGTTTGTGGTTGGGGTGTTGATCGCTTTGATGGCCCTGTTCAGCATTGCCGCACGGCTCGATGCTCAGGATCTGAGTAAAACCACGTTCTACACGCAACGCGCACTTGAGAACCGCATCACCGCCTCGAAAAACTACATCGCCAGCTACGCCAACTGGACGACTGCCTACGACCACCTGAACGACAAGGTCGATGTGCAGTGGGCCTACATCGATCAGAACGTGGGCAAAACCCTGTTCACCATCGATCACTACGATGGCGTTTTCGTGATCGATCGTCAGCGAACCAAATACGCCATAGTGCGTGGGCTTCAGGTGCAGGGCGAAGCGACGGCCTATCTGTCGACGTCGATGGCGAGCCTCATAGAGGAGGTTCAGAGCCAGGAGAGCCTCATCGAGCCCGTCAGCCGGTACACCTTGTTCGAAGGCAAACCGGCGCTGTTGACGGCGGCCGCGATCGTGCCCAATGACGAACGCCCGGCGGTCGATCCCAAGAGCACCTCGATACTGATATACGTCGACCAGTTGAACCCTGAAAAGCTCGATACCTTGAGCGCCGATTACGGGTTGATTGATTTGAGCCTCGCGGCCGACGACGCCCTTGTTCCCGGTCAGCCCGCCGTCGCCCTGACCGGCACCGGTTACAGCCTGGTCTCCCGGCTCGAGCAGCCGGGTCACCAGTTGCTCTGGTCGTTGCTGCCGCCACTGGGTGGGGCGCTGTTGATTCTGGGGTTGTTGACCGCTTACTTCTTTCGTTATGTCCTGCGCGCGTCCGGGCATGTGGACGCCAGTTACACCAGTCTCGATTTGTCGAACCAGGCGCTGGAGGCCAGTGAAGAACGTTTTCGTGCGGTGGCTGAGGCCGCGTCTGACTGGATCTGGGAAACCGACGACCAGCACTGCATCACTTATCTGTCGGGGCGCTTCAGCACCGTTACCGGATTCACCGATCAGCAATGGCTGGGGCAGAACATCGGGCAGCTGCTCAATTGCGAAACCACGCCCTTGTCGCTGTGGCTGAACAAACTTGATGAAGAGCAAGCTGTCAGTCACTTGCGCTGTTCCTACCGTGATCAATCGGGGCAACAGCGAGTGTGCCGGGTGTCGGCGCGACCGATCCAGCGCAAGGGCGCGGTACTGGGTTTTCGCGGGACGGCCAGCGACATCACCGATGAAGTCGCCGCCCATGCGCAGATCCAGCATCTGTCGATGCACGACGCCCTGACTGGCTTGCCGAACCGCAACAAACTGGCGCGCTACCTCGAAGACGCGCTGGCGCTGAAAGAGCAATCGACGGCGTTGACGTTGTTAATGATCGACCTGGATAACTTCAAGCCGATCAACGATTCCCTCGGCCACCCGGCCGGCGATGCGGTACTGCTGGAGGTTGCCATTCGTTTGCGCGAGTGCACGCGGGACATCGATCTGGTTGCCCGATTGGGTGGCGATGAGTTCGTGCTGGTGCTCCACGGCATGGACAGCCACGCGGAAATCGACCGGTTTTGCGAGCGCTTGCTCGACAGCCTGCATCAACCCATCCATTACGATCACCACACACTGCACATCGGCGCGAGCATCGGTATCGCCCTGAGCCGGCGCCAGGGGCATCTTCCGCAGGAGCTGATTCGCTGCGCCGATATCGCGTTGTATCAGGCCAAGTCCAATGGGAAGAAGACCTGGTGCTACTTTGCTGCGCACATGAACGATCAGATCCAGCACCGCCGACAACTGGAAAGCGACCTGCGTCTGGCGATCAAGAACAACGAATTCGTGATGCATTACCAGCCGCGTTATCACGTCGATGGCAAGCAGATCGTCTCGGTCGAAGCGCTGCTGCGCTGGCAGCATCCGGTGCAAGGCTTGTTGAACCCCGACGCGTTTATTCCATTGGCCGAGCAGACTGATTTGATCGTGCCATTAGGGCGCTGGGTGTTGCGCGAGGCGTGCGAGACGGCCTTGACCTGGCCTGGTGCGATGATGGTGTCGGTCAACCTGTCACCGGTGCAGTTTGCCCGTAGCGATGTGATCGAGGATGTCCGGGAGGCGTTGATCCAGAGCCGATTGCCCGCCAGTCGACTGGAACTGGAGATCACTGAAAACGTGATGCTCATCGACGTCGATGGTGCCCTGGCGACCATGAATGCGCTCAAGGAGTTGGGCGTACGACTGAACATGGACGATTTCGGCACCGGTTATTCTTCGTTGGGCTACCTGCGCACGTATCCGTTCGACGGCATCAAGATCGACAAGCGCTTCATCGCGTCCATGAGCAACGGCAGCAATGACCGCGCCGTGGTGCAGGCAATCATCAACCTGGGCAAGGCCATGGGGCTGACCGTGACCGCCGAAGGTGTCGAGACGCTGGAGC
The DNA here is from genome assembly GCF_030687935.1 of Pseudomonas cucumis. Taxonomy (GTDB): domain Bacteria; phylum Pseudomonadota; class Gammaproteobacteria; order Pseudomonadales; family Pseudomonadaceae; genus Aquipseudomonas; species Aquipseudomonas cucumis. Next base: position 2,155,874 of record NZ_CP117454.1, read on the forward strand.
AACTGGACTTCCTGATCTCGGACCAGTGCCATGAAGTGCAGGGGTTCTACCTCAGTCGGCCGGTGGGCAAGGAGGCGTTGCTGCCGTTGCTCAAGGCCTCTTGGGATGAACATCGGCTGTAAGCTCGCGCCTTTAGTCGCCTGATTCGTTCGCCGCGGCAACTGCCGTGGCGCACCCCGGTCACAACTGGATACCGCCCAATCCGTTGCGAGCGTCGGATCATGAAGAACCTGAAAATCGCCACCTTCAATGTCAACGGCATGCGCGCCCGCTTGCCGAATCTGCTGGCCTGGCTTGCGCGAGAACAGCCAGATATTGCCTGCTTGCAAGAGCTCAAATCGGTCGACGGCGCATTCCCTGTCGCGGAACTTGAGGCGGCCGGGTATGGCGCCGTGTGGCACGGCCAGGTGTCGTGGAACGGGGTGGCGATTCTGGCGCGTGATGCGCAGCCGCTGGAGAGCCGGCGCGGTTTACCGGGGGATGACAGCGATACCCATAGCCGCTACGTGGAAGCTGCCGTGCACGGGGTTCTGGTGGGCTGTCTGTACCTGCCCAATGGCAATCCGCAGCCGGGGCCTAAGTTCGATTACAAACTGGCGTGGTTCGAGCGGCTGATCTCGCACGCCAAGGACCTGCAGAGCAGCGACCATCCGGTGGTGCTGGCCGGCGATTACAACGTGGTGCCCACCGATCTGGACATCTACAACCCGCGCTCCTGGCTCAAGGACGCGTTGCTGCAACCCGAGAGTCGCGCGTGTTATCAGCGATTGCTGGATCAGGGCTGGACCGATTCCCTGCGTCATCTGTATCCAGAGGAGCGCATCTACACCTTCTGGGATTATTTCCGGCAGCACTGGCAGAAAAACTCGGGATTGCGCATCGATCATCTGCTGCTCAACCCGGCACTGAGTCCTTACCTGCAAGAGGCCGGCGTCGATGCCTGGGTTCGCAACGAACCTCATGCCAGTGATCACGCGCCGACATGGATTCGATTGGGTTCGCGCAAGCGGCGATAGTCTTGGCGCGTGCGACGATTGGCTAAATCAATTGTCAGTCCGACCGTGTTTTCCCTTATACATGGCGCCCATCGGCGGAGCGATCCGCGGACCTCTGCATAAAGGATTGAGCGATGAGCGAGACACGACTGACAAATCTTGCGCTGTACCTGCAACGCCTGGGCTTCGATGCGCCTCCGGCGCCGACCCTGGAAACCCTGCGCCAACTGCAACTGCGCCACACCGGTGCCTTCCCGTTCGAAAACCTCACCACGTTATTGGGCAAGCCGGTGCTCATCGATCTCCCGTCCATAGAACAGAAAGTCCTGCATGATGGTCGCGGTGGCTACTGCTACGAACTCAATAACCTGTTCCTGGCCTTGCTTCAGACATTGGGCTTCGACGCACGTGGCATCACCGGTCGCGTGGTCATGGGCCAGTCCGAAGGCGCGTGGACTGCGCGTACGCACCGCTTGAGCCTGGTGACTCTGGAGGGCGTGCGCTACATCACCGATGTCGGCTTCGGCGGCATGGTGCCCACCGCACCGCTGATGCTGGATACCGAAGCCGAGCAGTTCACCCCTCACGAACCCTATCGTATCGAACCACATGCCGACGGCTACACCTTGCGCGCCAACGTCGGCGGTGAATGGCGGGCCATGTACATCTTCGATCTGCAGCGTCAGGAAGACATCGATTACAGCCTGGGCAACTGGTACGTCTCGACCCATCCCGAATCGCCCTTCGTCAAACAACTGATGGTGGCGCGGACGGGGGAGGGATGGCGACGCACATTGAATAACGGCAGCTTTGCCATTCATCGCATGGGCAGCGAGAGCGAACGGCGGCAGGTGGCGGATACTGAGGAGTTGATCGGGTTACTGGAGAGTGAATTCGGGATTCGAGTGCCGGCGCGGGAAGTGTTGAAGCGGGTGCTTGAGCGGTTGATTGAGCCTGTGTCGCAGGCAAATTGAGCGACACGTAAAGGGGCGGATTTGAGCAATTCGCCCCTTTTTCTTTTGATTGGGAGGCTCCATGGACAAAAGGGCGATATGGCCACATGTCCATAATCTGACTGGTTAGTTGTATACAACTCTATAGACATTTGTCCTGACTATTGAATACAGTGTGCGCACAACAAAAACCAGGGAACCCCCCAACCATGAAAACGCCCCATGTTTCATACCAGCGGCCTGAGGATGAGAATCTCGGGATCGGCGCGAATATGGCTTACGGACTGCAACACGTTCTGACCATGTATGGCGGTATCGTCGCGGTGCCTTTGATCATCGGCCAGGCGGCCGGGCTTTCGCCGGCGGACATCGGTTTGTTGATTGCTGCTTCATTGTTTGCCGGGGGGGTGGCGACATTGCTGCAAACCCTGGGTTTGCCGTTTTTCGGTTGTCAGTTGCCACTGGTGCAGGGCGTGTCGTTCTCTGGCGTTGCGACCATGGTGGCGATTGTCAGCAGTGGTGGGGAGGGCGGCTTTCAGTCGATTCTCGGGGCGGTGATTGCCGCGTCGCTGATCGGCTTGCTGATCACGCCGGTGTTCTCGCGAATCACCAAGTTCTTTCCGCCGTTGGTGACGGGCATTGTGATCACCACTATCGGCCTCACGCTGATGCCGGTGGCCGCACGCTGGGCCATGGGCGGCAACAGCCATGCGCCAGACTTCGGCAGCATGGCGAACATTGGCCTGGCGGCGGTGACGCTGGTGTTGGTGCTGCTACTCAGCAAAATCGGCAGTGCGACCATCTCCCGTTTGTCGATTCTCTTGGCCATGGTCATCGGCACAGTTATCGCTGTGTTCCTCGGCATGGCAGATTTCTCGTCCGTCACCCAAGGCCCGATGTTCGGTTTCCCGGCACCGTTCCATTTCGGCATGCCGACGTTCCATTTCGCCGCGATCCTGTCGATGTGCATCGTGATCATGGTGACCTTGGTGGAAACCTCGGCCGACATTCTGGCCGTTGGTGAAATCATCGGCACCAAAGTCGACTCCAAACGCCTGGGCAACGGCCTGCGCGCCGACATGCTGTCGAGCATGGTTGCGCCGATCTTCGGCTCCTTCACCCAGAGCGCCTTCGCCCAGAACGTCGGGCTGGTGGCGGTAACCGGGATCAAGAGCCGTTTCGTGGTGGCCACCGGCGGTGTGTTCCTGGTGGTGCTCGGACTGCTGCCCTTCATGGGCCGGGTCATCGCCGCCGTGCCGACCTCCGTGCTCGGCGGTGCCGGCATCGTGCTGTTCGGCACCGTGGCGGCCAGTGGCATTCGGACGCTGTCCAAGGTCGACTACCGCAACAACGTCAACCTGATCATCGTTGCCACCTCCATCGGTTTTGGCATGATTCCCATCGCCGCACCGAACTTCTACGACCACTTCCCCAGCTGGTTCGCGACGATCTTCCACTCGGGCATCAGCTCTTCGGCGATCATGGCCATCGTGCTGAACCTGACCTTCAACCACCTCACTGCCGGCAACTCGGATCAACAATCGGTGTTTGCAGCCGGTACCGAGCGAGTCTTGCGTTATCAAGATCTGGCGGCATTGCGGGAAGGGGATTACTTCAGCGAAGGCAAGCTGCATGACTGCGACGGGAATGAGATTCCGGTGGTGGAGGCGGAGCATGGGCATGCCGAGTCGCGGGCGGTGCATGCGAAAAGCAGTGAGCATGTCTGACGGCGGTACCTGGTAAAAAGGCAGGTAGATCAAAAGATCGCAGCCTGCGGCAGCTCTCTACACGATCCGTTTCGTCGCGTACGAAACGAATTGCATTCGGTCGAAGTAAAACGCGACCGACGTAGGAGCTGCCGCAGGCTGCGATCTTTTGACTTTAATGGCGAGCACAAAAAAAGCCCCTGAACTTTCGATTCAGGGGCTTTTCGATTTTGCTGTCTGGCTCCACGACCTGGACTCGAACCAGGGACCCAGTGATTAACAGTCACTTGCTCTACCAACTGAGCTATCGCGGAATGGCGTCTATGTTACTGATTCAAAAAGAGAAGTCAAGCCTCTGTTGGCAGTTTGATGTTTTCATCGGATCAGAGGGGGTTATCGGCCATTGGCGGTTACCAGAATCGCGGTAGAGGTCTACCATGGTCGCCCGGAAGTGGTGACACGCGCTGCCGGCCCTCAGCCGAAAAGGTACGCGCCATGAATCACCCAAGCCTCACACCTCAAAACAGCGGGGTATTCGCATGAGCATCGCTCAGATCAGCCTGCCCAAAGGCGTTGGCCCGCACGCCGAGAAACTGTTCGACGCCATCACTCAGGCCAGCACCGCTGACGAATTGAACCGCGCGGGCGGCAAGGCCGAAGGTTTTGTCCTGGGCCTGGAAAGCTCCAAGGCAATCAAAAGCCAGGTGGCCGAGTCGCTTTATGTGGCCTACGACGACGCAGCCAGCCAGCGTGCAACCGAACTGGCTTAACCGCCGAAGGTAATGGTGCCGAGCATCAGCTTGGCGTACGCCATCGTAGCGACCAGTTGCACCAGCCACAACGCCAGGCCGCCAAGGAACACGCCCGCAGCCACTTGCAGCACCAGGTTATTACCGCGTTTGGCCGCAGAGCGGGGCACAAAGTAGTCCAGCTCGTCGCGGTCGGCGCGTAGGTCATCGTTTTTCATGTGGGTTCTCGCAAGATTTATCGGGTGTACTCATAACCTGTGGGGGCCGGGATGGTGTGCAGTCTAGAGGGCTTGGCCGTCGGGTCGAGAGATATCTGCGACCCATAAAAAACGGGAAGCCCTATGGCTTCCCGTTTTCAATCACGCGCCCGACTCAGATCACCTGAACAATGGCCTTGGTCACGGCGTCGATGTTGCTCTGGTTCAGCGCGGCAACGCAGATGCGGCCGGTGTCCAGGGCGTAGATGCCGAACTCGTTGCGCAGGCGGGTAACCTGCTCAACCGTCAGGCCGGAGTAGGAGAACATGCCGCGCTGGCGACCGACGAAGCTGAAATCGCGCTGTGGAGCGTTTTTCGCCAGCAGGTCGACCATCTGGGTGCGCATGCCACGAATCCGCAGGCGCATTTCTGCCAGTTCTTCTTCCCACTGGGCGCGCAGTACCGGGCTGTTCAGCACGGCAGCGACGATGCTTGCACCGTGGGTCGGCGGGTTGGAGTAGTTGGTGCGGATCACGCGTTTGACTTGCGACAGCACGCGCGCGCTTTCTTCTTTCGAATCGCTGACGATCGACAGGGCGCCAACGCGCTCGCCGTACAGCGAGAAGGATTTGGAGAACGAGCTGGAGACGAAGAAGGTCAGGTCCGACTCGGCGAACAGGCGCACGGCCGCGGCGTCTTCATCGATACCGTCGCCAAAGCCCTGGTAGGCCATGTCGAGGAATGGCACGTGACCTTTGGCCTTGACCACTTCCAGCACGTTTTTCCAGTCCGCCGGGCTCAGGTCCACGCCAGTCGGGTTGTGGCAGCAAGCGTGCAGCACAACGATGGAGCCGGACGGCAGGGCGTTCAGGTCTTCCAGCAGGCCGGCGCGGTTAACGTCGTGAGTCGCGGCGTCATAGTAGCGATAGTTCTGCACCGGGAAACCGGCGGTTTCGAACAGCGCGCGGTGGTTTTCCCAGCTTGGGTCGCTGATCGCCACGACGGCGTTCGGCAGCAGTTGCTTGAGGAAGTCGGCACCGATTTTCAGTGCGCCGGTACCGCCGACGGCTTGGGTGGTGATGACCCGGCCAGCGGCGATCAGCGGCGAATCATTGCCGAACAGCAGTTTCTGCACGGCCTGGTCGTAGGCAGCGATGCCGTCGATCGGCAAGTAACCACGGGAAACGTGTTGAGCGGCGCGAATCGTCTCGGCTTCGACAACGGCGCGCAGGAGTGGAATTCGCCCCTGCTCGTCGCAGTAAACACCGACCCCCAGGTTGACCTTGTTGGTACGGGTATCGGCATTGAATGCTTCGTTGAGGCCCAGGATTGGATCGCGTGGTGCCATTTCGACAGCGGAGAACAGGCTCATTATTGCGGCGGCTCTGAATGGAGTGTGGAGGGACGTGTCGCGCTCCAGCCGAATGCACTAGAGCGGTGCACAAACGGGGAGCTAGTATAGAGGCCATCAGTGATTGATGGCGACAGGCGATTTGGCTTTTACGGTAAGTTTTTCCAATTATTTTTCGATCGTTGGTCGAGTGGCGTCGTCAAAGGTTTTACCCGATGTAGGACGTTTGCCTTGAAAGCAGTGGCAAACGGCTCCACATTGAGCACAATCCAGTTTTTTCCTCGGGCGACGTCGGTCGTTTGCGGTCTTTTTCGTTCGTGCCCGGTCAGCCGTGCAGATGCGAACCCAGAGGTAGTTATGTCTGAATTCCAGCTAGTCACCCGCTTCGAGCCCGCCGGCGATCAGCCGGAAGCCATTCGCCTGATGGTCGAGGGCATTGAGGCCGGGCTGGCGCACCAGACATTGCTCGGTGTGACCGGCTCAGGCAAGACCTTCAGCATCGCCAACGTGATCGCCCAGATACAGCGCCCGACGCTGGTGCTGGCGCCCAACAAGACTCTGGCCGCGCAGCTGTATGGCGAATTCAAGGCGTTCTTCCCGAACAACGCCGTTGAATACTTCGTGTCCTATTACGACTACTACCAGCCCGAAGCCTATGTGCCGTCGTCCGATACCTTCATCGAGAAGGATGCCTCGATCAACGACCACATCGAGCAGATGCGATTGTCCGCGACCAAGGCGCTGCTGGAGCGCAAGGACGCGATTATCGTCACCACGGTGTCCTGCATCTACGGTCTGGGCAGTCCGGAAACCTATTTGAAGATGGTGTTGCACGTCGATCGCGGCGACAAGCTCGACCAGCGTGCGCTGCTGCGTCGCCTGGCCGACCTGCAATACACCCGCAACGACATGGACTTCGCCCGGGCGACCTTTCGGGTGCGCGGCGATGTGATTGATATCCACCCGGCGGAATCCGATTTTGAGGCGATCCGCATTGAACTGTTCGATGACGAAGTGGAAAGCCTGTCCGCCTTCGATCCGCTGACCGGTGAAGTCATCCGCAAACTGCCGCGTTTCACTTTCTATCCGAAGAGCCACTATGTGACGCCGCGCGAAACCCTGCTCGAAGCTACCGAAGGGATCAAGGTCGAATTGCAGGAGCGCCTGGAATACCTGCGCTCCAACAATAAACTGCTGGAAGCTCAGCGACTTGAGCAACGCACCCGTTTCGACCTGGAGATGATCCTGGAACTGGGCTACTGCAACGGCATCGAAAACTACTCGCGCTACCTGTCGGGCCGTGAGTCCGGCCAGGCGCCGCCCACTTTGTTCGACTACTTGCCGGCGGACGCCTTGTTGGTGATCGACGAATCCCACGTCAGCGTGCCGCAAGTCGGCGCCATGTATAAAGGTGACCGTTCCCGGAAAGAAACGCTGGTGGAGTACGGTTTCCGTTTGCCCTCGGCCCTGGATAACCGGCCGATGCGTTTCGACGAGTTCGAAAGCATCAGTCCCCAAACGATTTTTGTCTCGGCCACGCCGGGCAATTACGAAGCGGAGCACGCCGGCCGAGTGGTCGAGCAATTGGTGCGCCCGACTGGCCTGGTGGACCCGCAAATCGAAATCCGTCCGGCGTTGACTCAGGTTGACGATTTGCTCTCGGAAATCACCAAGCGCGTGGCCCTGGAAGAGCGGGTGCTGGTGACCACGCTGACCAAGCGCATGTCCGAAGACTTGACCGATTACCTGGCCGACCACGGCGTGCGTGTGCGTTATCTGCACTCGGACATCGACACCGTGGAGCGGGTTGAAATTATTCGTGACTTGCGTCTCGGCGTCTTCGATGTGCTGGTGGGGATCAACCTGCTGCGTGAAGGTCTGGACATGCCGGAAGTTTCGCTGGTGGCGATTCTTGACGCGGACAAGGAAGGTTTCCTGCGTTCCGAGCGCTCGCTGATCCAGACCATCGGCCGGGCGGCGCGCAACCTCAATGGTCGGGCGATTTTGTATGCGGATCGCATCACCGGTTCCATGGAGCGGGCGATTGGCGAAACCGAGCGTCGTCGCGACAAGCAGATCGCCTTCAACCTGGCCAACGGCATCACGCCGAAGGGGGTGTTCAAAGACGTTGCCGACATCATGGAAGGCGCGGTCGTGCCGGGTTCGCGCAGCAAGAAACGCAAAGGCATGGCCAAGGCCGCCGAGGAAAGTGCCAAGTACGAGGCCGAACTGCGCTCGCCGAGCGAGATCAGCAAGCGCATTCGTCAGTTGGAAGAAAAGATGTACCAACTCGCCCGCGATCTGGAATTCGAAGCCGCGGCACAGTTGCGCGACGAAATCGGCAAGTTGCGGGAGCGGTTGATCGCGGTTTGAGATGTGCAATGAATGGGCGGACCTCATCGCGGGCAAGCCCGCTCCCACAGGGTCTGTAGATAGGTAACATAGTGTGTGAATACCCTCAATCCTTGTGGGAGCGGGCTTGCCCGCGATGAGGTCCGCCGGAACACTATAAATATCAATTGCGCGCTTCCCAAGCCTTCAGCCCTGCCTGCAACCTCCTGGTAGGCAACACCGCCACCAGGCTGATCCCCCAATGCAATATTGGCTTATATGCCCCGCTGACTGGAGCATGGCAGGCTACGCCTGTTACCATTCGGCTCTTGTTGGAAGTTCGCTTTGATCTTCGCTTTTATTCTTTTCGAGACATGCCATGACCACCGTCCGCACTCGCATCGCGCCATCGCCTACCGGGGACCCCCACGTAGGTACCGCTTACATCGCTTTGTTCAACTACTGCTTTGCCAAGCAGCATGGCGGTGAGTTCATCCTGCGGATCGAAGACACCGACCAACTGCGTTCGACCCGCGAGTCCGAACAGCAGATTTACGACGCCCTGCGCTGGTTGGGTATCGACTGGAGCGAAGGCCCGGACGTCGGCGGCCCGCACGGTCCTTACCGTCAGAGCGAGCGCGGCGATATCTATCAGAAGTACTGCCAGCAACTGGTCGACATGGGGCATGCCTTCCCGTGCTTCTGCACAGCCGAAGAGCTGGACCAGATGCGCGCCGAGCAAATGGCCCGCGGCGAAACCCCGCGATACGACGGCCGTGCGCTGTTGCTGTCCAAGGAAGAAGTCGCGCGCCGCCTGGCCGCCAGCGAGCCACACGTCATCCGCATGAAAGTGCCGACCGAAGGCGTGTGCGTGGTGCCTGACATGCTGCGTGGCGATGTCGAGATCCCGTGGGATCGCATGGACATGCAAGTGCTGATGAAGACCGACGGCTTGCCAACGTACTTCCTGGCCAACGTGGTCGATGACCACTTGATGGGCATCACCCACGTTTTGCGGGGTGAAGAGTGGCTGCCTTCGGCACCGAAACTGATCCTCTTGTACGAATACTTCGGCTGGGAACAACCGCAGCTGTGCTACATGCCGCTGCTGCGTAACCCGGACAAGAGCAAGCTGTCCAAGCGCAAGAACCCGACCTCGGTAACGTTCTACGAGCGCATGGGCTTCATGCCGGAAGCAATGCTCAACTACCTGGGCCGCATGGGCTGGTCGATGCCGGACGAGCGCGAGAAGTTCTCGCTGCAGGAAATGGTCGACAACTTCGATCTGACGCGCGTCTCCCTCGGCGGGCCGATTTTCGACATCGAGAAGCTGTCGTGGCTCAACGGCCAATGGCTGCGTGACCTGCCGGTGGAAGAGTTCGCCGCTCGTGTGCAAAAGTGGGCGCTGAACCCTGAATACATGATGAAGATCGCACCGCACGTGCAGGGCCGGGTTGAAACCTTCAGCCAGGTCGCACCGCTGGCCGGCTTCTTCTTCGCCGGTGGCGTGAACCCGGACGCCAAGTTGTTCGAATCCAAGAAACTCTCGGGTGATCAGGTTCGTCAGTTGATGCAGTTGATTTTGTGGAAGCTGGAAAGCCTGCGTCAGTGGGAGAAGGACAGCATTACTGCGACGATTCAATCGGTGGTCGAATCCCTGGAATTGAAGCTGCGTGACGCCATGCCGCTGATGTTCGCCGCGATTACAGGCCAGGCCAGCTCGGTGTCGGTGCTCGATGCGATGGAAATCCTCGGTCCGGACCTGACCCGTTTCCGTCTGCGCCAGGCTATCGACCTGCTGGGCGGCGTGTCGAAGAAGGAAAACAAGGAGTGGGAAAAGCTTCTGGGCGCGATTGCCTGACGGCGTTTGACTCTGTAGGAGCTGCCGAAGGCTGCGATCTTTTGATCCTGATCTTCGGTACTTCCCCCGAATTTACGGGGGGAGGGCGGTAAGTGATTGTTATGTGGGCAAAAAATTTTGGGAATTGTTAAAAATAAGTTTGACAGCCTTCCGATGCGCCATTAAGATTCGCCCCGTCCTCAGCGATGAGGGGCTATAGCTCAGCTGGGAGAGCGCTTGCATGGCATGCAAGAGGTCGACGGTTCGATCCCGTCTAGCTCCACCAATTTACACTTCAAGGTCTGGCCACACCGGCCTTGAAGCGATCAACACTCAGCGTTGATCAAGTGTATAGAAGGGTTTGCGTCCCCTTCGTCTAGTGGCCTAGGACACCGCCCTTTCACGGCGGTAACAGGGGTTCGAGTCCCCTAGGGGACGCCAGTTTTACAGAAGCGATGTTGCAAGATGTCGCTCCGCCGCGAGGCGAAAAATCCGGGGCTATAGCTCAGCTGGGAGAGCGCTTGCATGGCATGCAAGAGGTCGACGGTTCGATCCCGTCTAGCTCCACCAATTTTACAGTTCAAGGTCTGGCCACACCGGCCTTGAATCGATCAGCTCTCAGCACTGATCAGTTGTATAGAAGGGTTTGTGTCCCCTTCGTCTAGTGGCCTAGGACACCGCCCTTTCACGGCGGTAACAGGGGTTCGAGTCCCCTAGGGGACGCCACGATTACCCGCTCTGCGGGATTTTTAAGGGTCATTCAATTATTGAATGGCCCTTTTGTTTGTCTGGCATTTGGCCAACTCTCCTTTTTCCTCAAAACTGTTCTTCAGACCAGCGGTCACATCCACGACTTGCGAAAAATTATTATGAGAATAATATTCTAGTCGTAATATTCGGAGGCAACGATGAACGATAAAAAAGCTCAAACCCGCGAGCGCATCCTCAAGGCTGCCAGTGCAGCGCTGATTCAGCGCGGCCCGGCCGAGCCGAGCGTGGGCGAAGTGATGGGCGCGGCCGGCCTGACGGTCGGCGGCTTCTACGCGCACTTCGAAAGCAAGGACGCATTGATGCTGGAAGCGTTCAAGCAGCTGCTCAGCCATCGTCGTGGCTTGATCGCCGATATGGACGCCGAGTTGACCGGCGAAGAGCGTCGCGCCTTGGTCGCAGCGTTCTATCTGTCGCGCAAACACCGTGATTCCACCGAGCATGCGTGTCCGATTCCGGCTTCGGTCGGGGAGCTGGGCCGTCTGCCGGACGAGTTTCGTGTGGCGTTGAATGAACATGTTGAATTGATGGTCGCGCAGTTGGCGGCCAGCCCGGAAGACACCGACAAAGTCTTGGCCGACATCGCCTTGATGGTCGGTGGTCTGGCTCTGGCACGGGCGCTGGGGCCAGGAGAGTTGTCCGATCGTTTGCTGCGCGCCGCCAAATCGGCGGTGCTATGACCTAAAGGCGTCAGCCTGAGGAGATGGGCGATGAACACGTTGAGCTGGGTTCGTGGCGTTAATGGCACCTTGGGCTGGTTCGCGCCGAAGCTGATGGCGAGCAAGATGCGTCTGGCATTCATGACCCCGCGCGAATTACCGCCGCGTGACTGGGAATTGCCGTTGCTGGCGAAGTCCGAGCGGATCACCTTGCGCTTCGGCCTTTCGGCGCTGCGTTGGGGGCAGGGGCCGGCGGTGTTGTTGATGCACGGCTGGGAAGGCCGGCCAACCCAGTTTGCCGCTCTGATCACCGCGCTGGTCGATGCCGGTTACACCGTGGTTGCCTTGGACGGCCCGGCTCACGGTCGCTCCCCTGGGCGCGAAGCCAATGTGGTGCTGTTCGCCCGGGCGATGCTCGAAGCGGCCGCTGAATTGCCGCCGCTGCAAGCGGTGATCGGTCACTCCATGGGCGGCGCCAGTGCCATGCTCGCAGTTCAGTTGGGTTTGCGCACCGAAACCCTGGTCTCGATCGCCGCCCCGGCGCGAATTCTCGGGGTACTGCGTGGATTCGCCCGCTATGTGCGCCTGCCGCCCAAAGCGCGTTCGGCGTTTATTCGCCAGGTGGAGAAAGACGTCGGCATGCGCGCCGCTGCGCTGGATGTGGCGCGCTATCAGCTCGACATGCCGGGGCTGATCGTCCATGCCGAGGACGACAACTTTGTTCCAGTCAAAGAATCCCAATTGATCCACGAAGCCTGGTTCGATAGCCGTCTGTTGCGCCTGGAAGAGGGAGGTCATCAACGGGTGCTCGCCGATCCGCGGGTGATCGATGGCGTTCTTTCGCTGCTGGCCGGTCGCAGCCTGCAATCGCGCCAATCGGCCTGAGCATCCGTTACACTGCCCCGGTCGAAATCATCTGACCGGGAGTGGGGCATGGGCTGGGATCGGGCAACGCCGTTTATCATTGATCTGGAAGTGGGCGCCGAGGACATCGACGGGCTGGGCCACGCGAACAACGCGGTGTACGTGACCTGGCTCGAGCGCTGCGCCTGGCGCCATTCGCAACGGCTTGGGCTGGATCTGGTCGAGTACCGGCGGCTGGATCGGGCGATGGCGGTGGTGCGGCACGAGATTGATTACCTGGCAGCAGCCTATGAGGGCGATGAGTTGCAGTTGGCGACCTGGATCGTCGATTGGGACCAGCGCCTGAAAATGACCCGACACTTTCAATTGAAGCGCCCCAGCGACAACACGACGTTGCTGCGGGCGCAGACCACATTCGTATGTATCGAATTGTCGACCGGCAAGCCCAAGCGCATGCCGGTGGAATTCATCGAGGGCTACGGCCCGGCGTTGCAGGAGTTGGATTCAGTAAAAATCTGATGTGGGAGCGGGCTTGCTCGCGAAAGCGGACTGACAGGCAGCACAATTGTTGAATGTTAAACCGCTTTCGCGAGCAAGCCCGCCCCCACAAGGAATCAGCGATGTTCTGCAGATTCCTCGCGCAATCCAGTAAACTGCCGCACGTTTTTCGTTGAGTGTGTTTTTCATGCAAATTGCTTTGGCGCCCATGGAGGGGTTGGTCGACAACATCCTGCGGGACGTGCTGACCCGTGTGGGCGGTATTGATTGGTGCGTGACCGAATTCATTCGGATCAACGATCAGTTGCTCACGCCTGCCTATTACCACAAGTTCGGCCCGGAACTGCTGACTGGCGCCCGGACCGCCTCCGGCGTGCCGCTGCGGGTGCAACTGCTCGGCTCCGATCCGGTATGTCTGGCGGAAAACGCCGCGCTGGCCTGCGAATTGGGTTCGGAAGTCATCGATCTCAACTTCGGCTGCCCGGCCAAGACCGTCAACAAATCCCGTGGCGGCGCGGTGCTGCTCAAAGAGCCCGAACTGCTCAACCAAATCGTCGAGCATGTCCGTCGTGCCGTCCCTGCGCATATCCCGGTGACCGCCAAGATGCGCCTCGGTTTCGACAGCCCGGACGGCGCGCTGGTTTGCGCTACGGCCCTGGCTGAAGGCGGTGCGGCACACATCGTGGTCCATGCGCGGACCAAAACTGATGGCTACAAGCCGCCAGCCCACTGGGAATGGATCCCTCGGGTGCAGGACGTAGTCAAAGTGCCGGTATTTGCCAACGGCGACATCTGGAGCGTCGAGGACTGGCGTCGTTGCCGCGAGATCAGCGGCGTCGAAGACATCATGCTCGGTCGTGGTCTGGTATCGCGCCCGGATCTGGCCCGGCAAATCGCAGCCGCCCGCGCCGGTGAAGACGTCGTCGAGATGACCTGGGCCGAGCTGCTGCCGCTGATCCAGGACTTCTGGCTGCAAGCCAAAGCGCAGATGACGCCACGCCAATCGCCGGGTCGCTTGAAGCAGTGGCTGGCGATGCTGACCCGCAATTATCCCGAAGCGGTAGAGTTGTTCACCGTCCTGCGTCGTGAGACCGAACTGGATAATGTCTCGCGTTTACTGGGATTACAGGTGTCTGAAGCGGCCTGAATCTACTTGAAAAAAATCTGAAAAAATCTCTTGAAAAGTAATCAGCGATCCTTATCTAAGGATTACGCGATGCCGAATTCGGGTCGCGGAGACAAAAAAACTTGCTGATTATGTTCAGGAGATTTGAATCATGAGTACTGCATTTTCCCTGGCCCCACTGTTCCGTTCCTCGGTAGGTTTCGACCGTTTCAACGACCTGTTCGAAACCGCCCTGCGCAATGAGCCAGGCACCACCTATCCACCCTACAACGTTGAAAAATACGGTGATGATCAATACCGCATTGTTGTAGCGGCGGCCGGTTTCCAGGAAGAAGACCTGGACCTGCAAGTGGAGAAAGGTGTGCTGACCATCAGTGGCGGCAAACGTGACGCGGACGAAAACGTCACTTATCTGTACCAAGGCATCGCTCAGCGCGCCTTCAAGCTGTCGTTCCGTCTGGCGGACCATATTGAAATCAAGGCCGCCGAACTGCGCAACGGTTTGTTGAGTATCGACCTGCTGCGCGTGATTCCGGAAGAAGCGAAAGCCAAACGCATCCCGATCAACGGGACGGAAAAACCGGCTCTGCAGCATTGAGTCATTCGAAGACATACATTCGTTTGAACAGGCTGTAACCCGCTGAATGAAGGCCCCGACTTGTCGGGGCCTTTTTGTTTCCAGGCGAAAAACAGCACTGCAAACTTTGCCGCCTTGCGACGGTTTCTCTACAATCCGCGCCAGTTTTGCCGACTCCCATCCTGTCTGGTCGGCCCGGAGTTTTTTTTCATGGAAGAGATACAACAGCGTTGGCTGTGCGGTCTTTCTGCGCCGATGGTGGCCCTCAATCCTCGCGCCCATTATGACGAGCCTGCTTTCTACTCCGATCCGCAATTCATCGACCTGCAATGCAGCTGGGGTATCAGCGACCGGCCGCAGTTATTAAGCATGCTCGAAGGGATGGCGGACGACGGTCATGCCTCTCATCTCGATGGGGCATATCGGTCGTGGCAGCGTTGCTTGCCGAGCGAATGGCAGGCACTGCTTGAAACGCTGTCACCCCGGGAACGCGACTTGCACGAATTCGCCGGGCGTACCTTCGGTGGATGCGGGCCGGGTGGCATCAGGGCTTGGGATCTCGGGCGCATGGGGTTTCTCTTGCGCTGTGGCTTGCGCAATGAGTGGATCGATTTAACTGAAAGTCTTTGGCTGCATGGCCGACTCGCCGTGAGAGCGCAATACCATTACGGCAGTTGGTTCTCCTATTTCAATGGTTTCCTGGCCGGTCATGCGTTCTGGAGCTGTCTGGGCAACAGTGACGAACAGATGGCTCACGAGCTTGATCGGCAAGGGGAGTTTTCGCGGAGCGCTTTCATAGCGCGTGGTCTTGCGCACGACATCCCTTCTTTCCTGGTAGACCTGCCCTGGCACATGGACCTCAACCCACTGCCACGCCCGGCGTCCCTTGAGGAGTTCGACTGGTCATGAGTTGCTGGATACGCCTGGGTATAGAACCTACCAAAGATCAGACAGTTATTCGAAATGCCTATCGCGCGCGTCTACCGGAACATCATCCGGAGAGTGATCCTGAGGGCTTTCAGGCATTGCGTGAGGCCTATGAAAGTGCCACCCGCTTCGCTCGTCATGAAGAGGACGAAATCGAAGATGAAGGTACTGGTGCTCCTGAGGTTCCGCAGACCTTGGTGGATTTTTACGCGTTGCTCGAAGATCCGGCTCGGCGCTTCAATCCAGAGGCCTGGCAAGCGTTCGTTAAAGCGTTGGATCAGCTGCCTCTGGACGCTTTTGATGACCTCGGTTGGGGGTTGTTCCATGCATTGGCCAATGCCGGGTCGCTGTCTTACCGCTGCGCGAATCTGCTGGCGCAACGGATGGGTTGGGAGCACCAGCTGCTGGATCTGGGGTTCGAGCAGGCGAGTAAAGTCGAACAGTTCCTGCAACGCATCAAGGCGCCAGACCCGTTCGACACGACACTGATGAGCGGGTGGTCCGAGCCTGCGCAGATGGAAACCCTGTGGTATGCCCGCAGCCTCGACTACCTCTTCGAGCATCGTCCGCTCCATGAATTCGAAGACTTCGCCAACCATCACACCTGTTTGCCGCTGCCGACGGACGAAGTATTCATCAAGCGTTTGCTGGTGCGGTTCACTCAGGCGGGTATCGGTGGTGCAGGTCTGCTGCAGCTGTGTGTCGAACAACAGAGCCAGGCGCCAGACGATATCGATTGGCTTTATTTGTTGGCTTGTCAAAACAGTTTGTTGGGGCTTGAGGATCAGGCGCTGCCCTGCTGGATCCGGCTCTGGCTGGAGTATCGTCACCCGAAGGCTGAAAGTTGCTTGCTGGAGCTTTGCGCCAAACGTCAACCAGACTTTCTCGCGCTGCTGATTCAGGCATTTGACCGTCTGGAAAATTTCCGTGACTGGTCCCATGACCTCGACGATGTCACTCAAGAATATGGCAGCCCTTCACAGCGCCCCGAAACGCTGGCTCGCTGGCTTGGGGTTGGGCAACTCAATCTGCAAGGTTTGGCATCCGCATTTGTCGACTGGCGGATGACAGGGGATGAACTGCCTCTGCTGGCATTGCTGCTAGGGGAACATGCGGATTCCCGCTTGCAGCGTCTGTACCGGCATGCATGGGCCTTGCATCGTGGGGATGTGTGGTTGTTGCAACAAATACTGGACGAGCCGCATCCGTTCGATGCCCTTGAGGGGCTGGTGCTGAGCGGGTTCAAGTATCAGGCAGAGCAGCAGCTCTGTTGGTTGAATCAGGCGCCGATTCCGTTGGCAATGAAGGCCTTTCTCAACAGTCGTTCAGCTGAGCCGCAACTGGCCGAGGAACTGACAAAAGGCGAGCCGCACAAGATTTGTCGCCTGTGGTTGCGCAGGCTGAGGGCTTACGACCAGTCTGCCCTGGTGCGGATCGATCAGGCATTTGACTTGCTGGACGCAGAAGCGGACACGAACTTGCGGAGCTTGAGCCTGCTGGTTCAATTGGGGCAGCGAGGCGCAGTCCTGCCGGACATTGCGCAAGGCGAAGCAGCGTGGCAATGGCACGCTCAAACGGTATTCCTGCTGGCATTGCTCGAACAGCCTGAGCGTTGGCTGACGTTGATCGATACGCAATGCCTGGAGCGACTGGAGGTCAACCCGGCTCATCCCCTGAGTCGGCTCCAGCCGTTATTGCGGCGTTTGCAGCGTGAGCAAGGTAACTGCACCGGTTTGCTGGGGTGGCTGCAAGGTACCGATCCGGTCCATGGTTTGCTCGTGCAGCAGCTGTTCAATGTGCAACAGGCCCTCGACAGCGCAGCGCTGCCCGGTAATGCGCAGCTCTATACCTGCATTGAAAGTGATCCTGATGCGTGCGGCGAGGATTTGCTGGGGCTGATGCTGCTCTGGGGGGTGCTGTATCACGATCCGAGCCTTGACGCCGAGCAGCATCGCGCACTGTTGCAATCCATCGCTGCTATCAGTTGTGAAGATGACTGGTTCGAAGCGTTTCGTGATGGTTTGCTCAAAGGGGATCCTGTTTGGCCGCCGCGCAAAGTGCTGACGGATTTCGACGTCGACAAGCTGCTGGTCTATGAAGTCCTCGATACGCTGAGAAGTCTGATTCGTTATGGCGCGGCAGGAGTGCCGAGGACCAAGGTGCTGCAACAGTTGCAGCGTGGCAAGGATGAAGCCGCGAACAGTGTGGGCCTGCGTCTGGCATTGACTGCCTTGCTGTCCTGGAGCGAGCGCCTGCTCCTGGCCAAAAGCGACACTCGCCCGGTGCCGTCGGTTGCGGTCTGGCGCTTGGGCACGCGATTGGGGCGCAAGGCGTTTATCGGGCAAGTGCTGGGGTGTGTGCTGATCACCCCGATCGTGGCGCTGCTAAGCGGCACCGCCGTCTTGGGGATTGTCATGCTGCTGCTGAGCATCGCGTTGTTGCTCAGTGCGATTCTGCGTCGGCTGCATGACATTGGCCGCGGGATTCCCACACTGCTGATTGTCGCCTGCCTGACGCCGGTATTGCCGTTCCTGCCTCTGGTGTTGTTCGGCTTTCCCGGCGACAAGCTGCCTAACCGCTATGGTGTGCCGCCGGACAGCGCCGGTGAGGACACGTTGCCCGGTGGTTTGCAGGCGACCCTGCGGCGGCTTAACGGCTAAAGACGCAGTTGATCCAGCGCTTTATTGAGTTGTGACCGATGGCTGGCAATCTCCACCGATTGCTGGCCACCGAGCACGGCGGTAAAGGCATCCAGCCAACCGGCAATTTGTTCGCGCTCATCGCCTAGGCTTTGCGTCCACGCACGCTCCAGTCGTGCCAGCAGGGTGCGATTGGGCAGCGCGTCCCGTGGATGGATTTTCAGGGCGCTGAGCCGTTCATGGCTGTTTTGCCGTGATTGCGGGTCGAGCCCGGTGGGGCTGCGATCAATGCTGTGGCTGTGGCGTTCGCCGCTGGCCAGCAGGGTCACGTCAACTTCAAGCAAGCCGTTGATGTCGTAGCTGAAGCGCACATCCAGGGCCTGTGTCTGGTCGCTGGGTGTCATCGCGACATCGAAGGCATCGATGAAAATATTGTCCCGTACCCACGGCCGTTCACCCTGATAGACCGCGATACGGATTTGCTTTTGCTGCGGATGGGTGGTGTAAAAGCGTTGCACCCGAGAGGTGGGGATCACGGTGTTGCGTTCGATGATCGGTGAGAAGGCGCCGCTGACGTCTTCACCGCGATTGGTCGAGATGCCCAGAGTGTAGGGGCAGACGTCGGTCAGGATCAGCTCCTCGATTGCACTGTCGCGGGCCTTGCACGCCGCCTGAGTGGCGGCGCCCAGTGCGACAATCGTGTCCGGGTCGAGGTGGCGATAGGGCAGGCGCCCGAACAGTGTGGCGACCATCTGCTGCACGGCTGGCATCCGCGTAGCACCTCCGACCAGCACCAGGCTGTCGAGGTCCCGGGGTTTGAGCCGTGCATCGCGCAGGGCTTGTTCGATGGGAGCGCGCAACCGGGCCAGCAGCGGCTCCCAGATTTTCAGCGCGGTGGCCTCATCCAGCGACCACTCGTGCAAGACGCCGGCGCCATTCCAGTTCAGATGCTGGGTGCCTTCACTGAGTTTGCATTTGAGTTGCTCCAGAGCATCGCCCAGGCTGGCCAACCCCTGGCCGTCGATCAGCTGCGGGGTGAGTTGCCAGTCTTTCAGGCAGGCCTGTAGCAACGCTGCAGTGAAGTCTTCACCGCCGAGGAAGTTGTCGCCGGTGGAGGCGTGCACTTCAATCAGCGGCAGTGCGTATTCCAGTACCGTGACATCGAAGGTGCCGCCGCCCAGGTCGAAAATCAGCGTGCGCTCGAACTTCTGTTCGTGCAGCCCGTATGCCATGGCGGCGGCGGTCGGCTCGTTGATCAGCCGCGACACCGTCAAGCCTGCCAGCTCGGCGGCAAACAGCGTGCGTTTGCGTTGCTCGTCACTGAAGTAGGCCGGCACCGAAATCACCGCCTCATGCACCGGATGGCCCAGCCAGGCTTCGGCATCCTGTTTGAGAGAGCCGATTACCAGTGCTGACAGTTCTTCCGGGCTGAATTGCCGCCCGCCCAGTTCGAACTGTTTGTCGCTGCCCATAAAACGCTTGAACGCCGCCACTGTGCGTTCCGGATGGGTGGTTAGACGGGCACGAGCCGCATTGCCAACCAGAATGCTGTCGTCTTCATCGAGGCTGACCACGGAAGGGGTGAGGAAATCGCCAAGGGCGTTGGGAATCAACTGTGCCCGACCTTCCTGCCAAACGGCGATCAGGCTATTGGTGGTGCCAAGGTCGATACCCAGCAAGGCCGGGCGGGGGAGGGTTGCATCCTGCATGGTTGATCTCTTTGAGGCGGTGCAAAAAAACGCGACCCTACAGGTTGAGAGAAAAACTGGCAATTGGAGTGCCTGTTACGGAACGTCTCCTGTGCGGTGCAACAGTGACCCCGATTATTTGAGCAGTTTCTGAAACTCCTCAACCGGCAACGGCCGACTGTGCAAATACCCCTGATACAAATGGCAGCCCAGCCCCTGCAAAAATGTCAGTTGCTCCAGGTTTTCCACCCCTTCGGCGATGACTTCCAGCTCCAGACTGCGGGCCATGGCGACGATGGCGCGGATGATTTCGGCATCGTTGGGGTCGGTGGTGGCATCGCGGATGAACGATTGATCGATTTTCAGGGTGTCTACCGGCAGGCGCTTGAGGTAGGTCAGCGAGGAATAACCGGTACCGAAATCGTCCATGGCAAAGCTCACGCCGAGTTTTTTCAGGCGTCGCATTTTGCTGATGGTGTCGTCCAGGTTCTGGATGACGATGCCTTCGGTGATTTCCAGTTTCAACAACGAGTAGGGCAGGCCATGGCTGCCAAGGCTGTGTTCGATGCGTTCGACGAAATCGTTCTGGCGGAACTGCCGGGGGCTGATGTTCACGCACAGGCTGAAGTCGAGCGGATCGATCAGGCCATTGGCGATCAGGTGTTTGAAGGCCGCGCAGGCTTCGTCGAGGATCCACGTGCCGACTTCCAGAATCAACCCGCTGTCTTCCAGCACCTTGATGAATTCGGTGGGCGATTGCGCGCCCAGTTGCGGATGATGCCAGCGTACCAGGGCTTCGGCGCCGGTAATGCGATTGTTGCGGGCGTCCACTTGAGGTTGGTATTGCACGCTGAATTCACCCCGAGACAGGGCCAGGCGCAGGTCGGTTTCCATGCGCAGGCGCTCGCTGGCGGCCTTTTGCATGGTGTTGTGATACATCTGCGTGGTATTGCGGCCCGAGTCCTTGGCGCGGTAGAGGGCGATATCGGCACGTTTGAGCAGGTCGGTCGGGGTCGAGCCGTGGTCGGGGATCAGCGCGATGCCGATGCTCGGCGTCACTTGCAGGCGCTGTCCGTCGAGGAACATCGGTTCGGACAGCAGTTCGCGCAAGGTGTCCGCCAACTCCCGGACCTGAGCGCTGACATCGCTGCGCGAGCCTTCCAGGCCGCTGAGTAGCACCACGAATTCGTCTCCGCCCAGGCGTGCGACGGTGTCCTCCATGCGCACGCTGGCTTCAAGGCGCGCGGTGATGATCTTCAACACCGTATCGCCTACCGGGTGGCCGAGGGAGTCATTGATGTGCTTGAAGTGATCGAGGTCGAGGAACATCAATGCGCCGCGCAGGTTGTGGCGTTTGAGCAGGGCGATCTGCTGGCTCAGACGATCCATCAACAGGGCGCGGTTGGGCAGGTTGGTCAGCGGGTCGTGGTAGGCCAGGTGACGGATCTGCGCTTCGGCGTTTTTCAGCAAGCTGACGTCCCGGGCGGTCAGCAGCAAGCAGGCGGTTTCGTTGAGGGTGATCGGCTCCACCGAGACTTCGACGGTCAGCAACTCGCCGCGTTTGTTGCGCCCGAGCATTTCCAGGTGGTGAACCCGGCCCTTGATCTGTAGTTCCGCCAGCAGCGCCGAGCGTTGTTTCTCTTCAGCCCAGATGCCCACCTGATACACCGTGCGGCCGATCACTTCATCGGCGCGGTAGCCAGTCAGACGACAGAAACCATCGTTAACTTCCAGGTAGCGTCCGGTGTCGCGCTCGGTAATGGTGATGGCGTCGGGGCTTGAGTGGAAGGCCTTGGCGAATTTCTCCTCGCTGGCCTTGAGCGCCGCTTCCGAACGTTGCTGCTGGGTGATGTCTCGCAGGGTGGTGACGATGCAGGGTTGGTCGCCGACGCTGATCTGCCGGCTCGATATCACGCAGGTCAGGGACTGCCCGTCCTTGTGCTGCACGACAATCGCTACATTGTTCAGGCCCTGTTCGCGGATGACCCGCTCGATTCGTTGCAGGCTTTTTGCCGAAGCGTCCCACAGGCCGATTTCGTCAGCGCTGCGACCAATCACGTCGGTGGTGCTCCAGCCGAATGTCTGGGTGAAGCTGGAATTGATTTCGATGAAATGGCCGGTGTCCTGGCGCGTGACGCAAATCGGGTCCGGGCTGACCTGGAACAAAGTGGCGAATTTCTCTTCCGACGCCACCAGTTGCTGTTCGCGCTCTACCTGATCAGTGATGTCCAGCAATGTGCCGGCCATGCGCAGTGGGTTGCCGTGCTCGTCGCGATAAAGTCTGGCGCGGCTTTCCAGATAGCGCGAACTGCCGTCCTGCAGCTGCACCCGGTACGTCAGTTGATAATTACCGGCCGGGCCTTCGCGCAAGCTGCGGTAGGCGTCGCGCATGGTGCCGCGCTCTTCATCAGGCACCCCTTCAAAAAACGCATCGAAGGATTCATGGAAGGGTTTGGGCTCCAGCCCATGCAACTGGGCGGCCCGTGCCGAGCCGTAAAGCATGCCGCTGGGAATGTGCCAGTCCCAGGTGCCGAGTTGCGCCGAATCCAGGGCCAGGTCGAGGCGTTCCTGGCTGTCTTTGAGGGCGTGTTCGGCAATTTTGCGTTCGGTGGTGTCGAGGAACGTGCTCAGCAGATAAGGCTGGCCTTCGAGCTCGACCTTTTGCGCGCTGAGAATGCCGTCGTGAACCTGCCCGTTGCTGGCACGAAACTGCACCTCCATGTTGATCAGTTCGCCTTTGGCCTTGGTGGCCTTGACCAGTTGCGCCCGTTGCTCCGGGTTGACCCAAAGGCCCAGCTCCAGCGTGGTTCGGCCGATGGCGTCTTGCACCGGCCAGCCGAACAGGCTTTCGAAATACTGGTTGGCTTCGCTGATCAGGCCGTCTTCCTGCCGGGTCAGCAAGACCATGTTCGGGCACAGGTGAAACAGCGTGGCGAAGCGTTTTTCCGAGCTGCTCAGCGCCTGTTCGCGCTGGCGCTGATGGGTGATTTCACGAATGACCCCAATCATTCGCGGCCGGCCGTTTTTGTCCGGCAGCAGGCTGCCGTTGATTTCCAGCCAGTGCAGGCTGCCGTCGGGCCAGCGGATGCGGTGGTGCATCGCCTGCTCCAGCGGGGCGCCGGCGATCACCGCATTGAAGGCGCGGATGGCTTTCGCCCGATCCTCCTGGGGAAGCAGGTCGAGGTATTCCAGGTCCTCGGGCAACGGTTGCCGGGGATCGAAGCCGAACAACGCCTGAGTACCCCGAGACCAACTGATCTGCCCCCGCTCGATGTCCCAATACCAGGCGCCCAGCCGGGCGCCGTTGAGGGCCGCCAGCAACTGCGGGGCGCTTTCCCAGCTCTGCTCGGACCGTTTGGGGTCAAGTGCCTGAATTCGCGGCATCGGCGGCATACGTTCAACAGATTTGGGCATGGATAACAGGCCTTGGGCTGACTTGGGCGTTAGGCACAGGGTTTGGGGGCTCTATAGGCGTAGCACAAAAAGAAGAAGCACAGCTTAGCCGCGAGTCCCTGGCTGATCGATTTGTGCATCCAGCAGAGCCATAAAGGCCCGTGCCGCGTTCGACAGCGTCCGTTCGGTGTGCAGGATATAGCCTAGCTGGCGAGTGAGCTGTATGCCCGGCAAAGGTATGCGCGCCACTTGATCGTCCAGCATGGTGCGCGGCAAAACGCTCCAGGCGAGGCCGATCGAGACCATCATTTTTATGGTTTCCAGGTAATTCGTGCTCATGGCGATGTTCGGCGTCAGGCCCTGGGCCTCGAACAGGCGCTGCACGATGTGGTGGGTAAAGGTGTTGCCGCCGGGAAAAACCGCAGGGTGCAGGGCAATATCCGCCAGGCTGACCGGACCGTTAGCGATCAGCGAATGCTCCGGGGCGACCACGAAATCCAGCGGGTCGTCCCACACGGGCGTGGCCTTGACCAGTGCGTGGGGCTCCGGTGCAAGAGTGATTACCGCCAGTTCGGCGCGGCCATGGAGGATTTCTTCGTAAGCTACTTCCGAATCGAGGAACTGAATATCCAGCGCCACTTGTGGGTAACGTCGAGTGAACTCCCTTAATAAGGGCGGCAAACGGTGCAGGCCAATGTGATGACTGGTGGCCAATGTCAGACGACCGGAGACTTCGCCGGTCAGGTTGGTCAGGGCGCGGCGGGTGTCATCCAGCACATTGAGGATCTGATAGGCCCGTGGCAGCAGGGCGCGACCCGCTTCGGTCAAGCTGACTTCCCGGCCCAGTCGATCGAACAGCCGCACCTTCAATTGCTGCTCCAGGCCGGCGATGCGTTTGCTGATGGCGGGTTGTGTCAGGTGCAGCCGTTCGCCAGCGCCGGAGAAGCTTCCGGTCTCGGCAATCGCGATAAAAGCATTGAGGTTGGCGAGGTCCATGATGATGTCTCGGTGGCATTCCAGTTGGTTATGCAAAGCATAAAAAATATGAATTTGAGTTATTTAATGTAACCCCCTAGGATCGACCTCACAAGCCAAGGGGTTATTGAAGTTGCTCAAGACCCAGGGCATAGAAACAAGCTGATGAGGAAACCGTCTGATGGCCGGCAAAACGCTCTACGACAAGCTCTGGGATTCGCATTTGGTCAAGCAGCGCGACGATGGCTCGGCGCTGATCTACATCGATCGTCACATCATCCACGAAGTGACCTCACCGCAAGCCTTCGAAGGCCTTCGTCTGGCCGGGCGCAAGCCTTGGCGCATCGATGCCAATATCGCGACCCCGGACCACAACGTTCCGACTACTGCGGAGCGCAAGGGCGGCATCGAAGCGATTGTCGACCAGGTCTCGCGTTTGCAGGTTCAGACCCTCGACGATAACTGTGACGAATACGGCATCGTCGAATTCAAGATGAATGATGTCCGCCAAGGCATCGTCCACGTCATCGGCCCGGAGCAGGGCGCGACCTTGCCGGGCATGACCGTGGTTTGCGGCGACTCCCATACCTCGACCCACGGCGCGTTCGGTGCCCTGGCTCACGGTATCGGCACTTCCGAGGTCGAGCACGTGCTCGCCACTCAGTGCCTGGTCGCGAAAAAGATGAAGAACATGCTGGTGTCCGTCGAAGGCCAATTGCCGTTCGGCGTGACCGCCAAGGACATCGTCCTCGCGGTGATCGGTAAAATTGGCACCGCCGGCGGTAACGGCCACGCCATCGAATTCGCCGGTAGCGCGATTCGCGACTTGTCCGTTGAAGGTCGCATGACCATTTGCAACATGGCGATCGAGGCTGGCGCTCGCGTAGGGCTGGTGGCCGCCGACGAAAAAACCGTGGCTTACGTGAAAGGCCGTCCATTTGCTCCGAAAGGCGCGGAATGGGACTTGGCTGTCGAGGCCTGGAAAGACCTGGTTTCCGACGCGGATGCCAAATTCGACACCATCGTCGAACTCGATGCCACTCAGATCAAACCGCAAGTCAGCTGGGGCACCTCGCCTGAGATGGTCTTGGCTGTCGATCAGAACATTCCCGATCCTGCGAAGGAAATGGACCTGGTCAAGCGCGATTCCATCGAGCGCGCCTTGAAGTACATGGGTTTGACCGCCAATCAGGCGATCACCGACATTCAGCTGGACCGCGTATTCATTGGCTCCTGCACCAACTCGCGGATCGAAGACCTGCGCGCCGCTGCCGTGATCGCCAAGGGCCGTAAAGTGGCTTCGACCATCAAACAGGCCATCGTGGTGCCGGGTTCGGGGCTGGTGAAGGCTCAAGCCGAATCCGAAGGCCTGGACAAGATTTTCCTCGAGGCGGGTTTTGAATGGCGTGAGCCGGGTTGCTCGATGTGCCTGGCGATGAACCCGGACCGTTTGGAGTCGGGCGAGCATTGCGCCTCGACCTCCAACCGTAACTTCGAAGGCCGTCAGGGCGCCGGTGGCCGTACGCACCTCGTCAGCCCGGCCATGGCCGCCGCCGCCGCGGTGAACGGTCGTTTCGTCGACGTCCGTGAATTGATCTAAAGGAGCGCAGCATGAAAGCTTTTACCCAGCACACTGGTCTTGTCGCGCCTTTGGATAGAGCCAACGTCGACACCGACCAGATCATTCCGAAGCAGTTCTTGAAGTCGATCAAGCGCACCGGTTTCGGTCCGAACCTGTTCGATGAATGGCGTTACCTGGATGTCGGGCAGCCGTATCAGGACAACTCCAAGCGCCCGTTGAACAAGGACTTCGTCCTCAACGCCGAGCGTTATCAAGGTGCGAGCGTATTGCTGGCCCGCGAGAACTTCGGTTGCGGCTCCAGCCGCGAGCACGCGCCGTGGGCGCTGGAAGAATACGGTTTCCGCAGCATCATCGCGCCGAGCTATGCCGACATCTTCTTCAACAACAGCTTCAAGAACGGCTTGCTGCCGATCATCCTGAGCGACGCTGAGGTTGATGAGCTGTTCCAGCAGGTTGAGGCGACTCCGGGCTATCAGTTGCAGGTTGATCTGCAAGCCCAGACCGTGACCCGTCCGGATGGCAAGGTGTTGAGCTTTGAAATCGATGCGTTCCGCAAGCACTGCCTGCTCAATGGCCTGGACGATATCGGCCTGACCTTGCAGGACCACGAGGCGATTGCCACGTTTGAAGCCAAGCATCGGGCGAGCCAGCCGTGGTTGTTTCGTGACGCGTGATTGATCCGGGATTTGTAAGGATAGGAGCGGCCTCATCGCGGGCAAGCCCGCTCCCACAGGTTTTGTGAACACCACAAATCCCTGTAGGAGCGAGGCTTGCCCGCGAAGAGGCCCACCAGACAACACAAGGCTAAACCCCAAAAAGGAAGTCCCCATGACCAGCACCGCCCAGCACAGTCAGGTAGTACAAAAGCAATTCGGTGAACAGGCCTCGGCCTATCTGAGCAGCGCCGTACACGCTCAAGGCACTGAATTCGCGCTGCTACAGGCTGAACTGGCGGGGCAGGGCGATGCTCGCGTGCTCGACCTCGGTTGTGGCGCCGGTCATGTGAGCTTTCACGTGGCTTCGCTGGTCAAGGAAGTGGTCGCTTACGATCTGTCTCAGCAGATGCTCTACGTGGTGGCGGCTGCTGCCATTGATCGGGGCTTGGGCAACGTGTCCACGGTACTGGGCGCCGCCGAGCGCCTGCCATTTGCCGATGGCGAGTTCGATTTCGTTTTCAGCCGGTATTCGGCGCACCATTGGAGCGACCTCGGGCTGGCCTTGCGGGAAGTTCGTCGGGTGTTGAAGCCTGGCGGAGTGGCGGCGTTCATTGATGTGTTGTCGCCCGGCAGCCCTCTATTCGACACTTACCTGCAAAGCGTCGAAGTGCTGCGCGACACCAGTCACGTGCGCGATTATTCTGCCGGTGAGTGGTTGCGTCAGGTCAGCGAAGCGGGGTTGCATACCCGCAGCACCACGCGCCAACGGCTGCGCCTTGAATACACCTCCTGGGTTGAGCGCATGCGCACGCCGCAGGTGATGCGCGCGGCGATCCGTGAGTTGCAGCGATCGATGGGCAATGAAGTTCGCGAATATTTTGAGATTGAAGCCGATGGTTCGTTCAGTACAGATGTGCTGGTGCTGATGGCTGAACGATAAGCTCTTCGAGCGATAGAATTTTTCCGGGCATGCCCACGGGCGTGCCGACTGATGACATGAGGAACGCATGAGCAAGCAGATTCTGATTCTCCCGGGTGACGGTATTGGCCCGGAAATCATGGCCGAAGCGGTCAAGGTGCTGGAGCTGGCGAACGACAAGTACAGCCTGGGCTTCGAACTGAGTCATGACGTGATCGGTGGTGCCGCCATCGACAAGCACGGCGTGCCGCTGGCCGACGAAACCCTGGCCCGTGCCCGTGCCGCCGATGCAGTATTGCTGGGCGCCGTGGGCGGTCCGAAATGGGACACCATCGAACGTGACATCCGCCCTGAGCGCGGTCTGCTGAAAATCCGTGCGCAACTGGGCCTGTTCGGTAACCTGCGTCCGGCAATCCTGTACCCGCAACTGGCCGAGGCTTCCAGCCTTAAGGCAGAAATCGTTGCCGGCCTGGACATCCTGATCGTCCGTGAACTGACCGGCGGGATCTACTTCGGCGCGCCACGTGGCGTGCGTGAACTGGAAAATGGCGAGCGTCAGGCCTACGACACCCTGCCGTACAGCGAAACCGAAATCCGCCGTATCGCCCGTGTCGGTTTCGACATGGCCCGCGTGCGTGGCAAGAAGCTGTGCTCGGTGGACAAGGCCAACGTGCTGGCGTCCAGCCAACTGTGGCGTGAAGTCGTCGAGCAAGTGGCCAAGGACTACCCGGACGTCGAACTGAGCCACATGTACGTCGACAACGCCGCCATGCAACTGGTGCGTGCACCGAAGCAATTCGACGTGATCGTCACCGACAACCTGTTCGGCGACATTCTTTCCGACGAAGCGTCGATGCTCACCGGCTCCATCGGCATGCTGCCGTCGGCGTCGCTGGATGCCAACAACAAAGGCATGTACGAGCCGTGCCACGGTTCGGCGCCGGACATCGCTGGCAAGGGCATTGCCAACCCGTTGGCGACCATTCTGTCGGTGTCGATGATGCTGCGTTACAGCTTCAATCTGCAGGATGCGGCCGATGCTATCGAGAAGGCCGTGAGCCTGGTATTGGATCAGGGCCTGCGCACAGGCGACATCTGGTCGGCCGGTTGCACCAAGGTCGGTACGCAGGAAATGGGCGATGCAGTAGTCGCCGCGCTGCGGAATCTGTAATCTCTTTGGCCCGCTGCAACTTTCAACCATGAAAGCAGCGGCCCACTTTTAAGAAGGTGTAGTTGCGATGAAACGTGTAGGTCTGATCGGTTGGCGCGGTATGGTCGGTTCCGTGCTCATGCAGCGGATGCTGGAAGAGCAGGATTTCGATCTTATTGAGCCGGTGTTTTTCACCACTTCCAATGTCGGTGGCCAAGGCCCTTCCGTGGGCAAGGACATTGCTCCGCTCAAGGACGCTTACAGCATTGAAGAGCTGAAAACCCTCGACGTGATTCTGACCTGCCAGGGTGGCGACTACACCAGCGAAGTCTTCCCGAAGCTGCGCGAAGCCGGCTGGCAGGGTTACTGGATCGACGCCGCTTCCAGCCTGCGCATGCAGGATGACGCGGTGATCGTGCTGGACCCGGTGAACCGCAAGGTCATCGACCAGCAGCTCGATGCGGGCACCAAGAACTACATCGGCGGCAACTGCACCGTCAGCTTGATGCTGATGGGCCTGGGCGGTCTGTTCGAAGCCGGTCTGGTCGAGTGGATGAGCGCCATGACCTATCAGGCGGCCTCCGGTGGCGGCGCGCAGCACATGCGTGAACTGATCAAGCAAATGGGGGTGACCCATGGCGCTGTCGCCGATCAACTGGCCGATCCGGCCAGCGCGATCCTCGACATCGACCGTCGTGTCGCCGAAGCCATGCGCAGCGACGCGTACCCGACCGAAAACTTCGGCGTACCGCTGGCCGGCAGCCTGATCCCGTGGATCGACAAGGAACTGCCGAACGGTCAGAGCCGTGAAGAGTGGAAGGCCCAGGCCGAGACCAACAAGATCCTCGGTCGCTTCAAGAGCCCGATCCCGGTTGACGGCATCTGCGTGCGCGTCGGCGCCATGCGTTGCCACAGCCAGGCGCTGACCATCAAGCTGAACAAAGATGTGCCAATTGCCGACATCGAAGGGCTGATCAGCCAGCACAACCCATGGGTCAAACTGGTGCCGAACAACCGTGAGATCAGCATGCAGGAGCTGAGCCCTACAAAGGTTACCGGTACCCTGAACGTGCCGGTTGGCCGTCTGCGCAAGCTGAACATGGGGTCGCAGTTCGTCGGTGCCTTCACCGTCGGCGACCAACTGCTGTGGGGCGCGGCCGAACCGCTGCGTCGCATGCTGCGGATCCTGCTTGAGCGTTGATCTGTTGAACTAATGAAAGAGCCCGTGCCTTGAAAGAGGTGCGGGTTTTTTTATGCGCGACAGTCTGAGGGGGGTGGTTGTCTGCTCTTTCGTCATCGCGGGCAAGCCCGCTCCCACAAGGATTGCGCTGAACCCTGTGGGAGCGGGCTTGCCCGCGATGAGGCCGGAACTGGCGCCGCAGGTCTCCGCCGAATTGCCTCACCGCCAACCACCCGGTAAAGTGCCGCTCCCCCCGTTTCGCCAGAGGTAGAACCATGAGCCAGTCCTTTGATATTGCCGTGATCGGCGCCACCGGTACTGTCGGCGAAACACTCGTCCAGATTCTCGAAGAGCGGGATTTTCCGGTCGGTAACCTGCACCTGCTGGCGAGCAGTGAATCAGCCGGGCATTCGGTACCGTTTCGCGGCAAGAACGTGCGGGTACGGGAAGTCGATGAATTCGATTTCAGCAAAGTCCAGTTGGTGTTCTTTGCCGCCGGCCCGGCGGTGACCCTCAGTTTCGCTCCGCGTGCCACGGCCGCCGGTTGCTCGCTGATTGACCTGTCCGGCGCCTTGCCGGCCGATCAGGCGCCGCAGGTGGTGCCTGAGGCCAACGCTGAAATTCTGGCCGGTCTGAAAAAGCCCTTCCAGGTCAGTAGCCCAAGCCCTTCGGCCGCGACGCTGGCGGTGGTGCTGGCGCCATTGCTCGGTTTGCTCGACCTGCAACGCGTCAGCCTGACAGCGTGCCTGGCGGTTTCTGCCCAAGGCCGCGAAGCCGTCACCGAGCTGGCTCGACAAACCGCCGAGCTGCTCAATGTGCGCCCGCTGGAGCCGAAGTTCTTCGACCGGCAGATGGCTTTCAACCTGTTGGCGCAAGTCGGTAAACCTGATGATCAGGGCCATACGCTGCTGGAAAAACGTCTGGTGCGCGAGCTGCGTCAGGTCATGGTGCTACCTTCATTAAAGATTTCCGTCACTTGCATTCAAGCTCCGGTGTTTTTCGGCGATAGCTTTAGCGTGACCTTGCAGTCATCGAGCGCTGTGGATCTGGCGAAAGTCAACGCGGCACTGGACGCGGCACCCGGCATCGAACTGGTCGAGGCGGGCGATTACCCGACCCCGGTAGGCGATGCGGTAGGGCAGGACGTGGTTTACGTTGGTCGGGTTCGCGGCGGGATCGACGACCCGGCGGAACTTAATATGTGGCTGACGTCAGATAACGTACGCAAAGGCGCCGCGCTCAATGCTGTGCAGGTGGCTGAATTGTTGATAAAAGACCTGCTGTAAAAGATACTTGGCAACAATTTATCGAATGATTCCCGCCGAGCGTCATGCTTGGCCGGAATGCTTAAGGTGAGCCACCCCGCAGGGCTTCCCATTGCATGAATGAAATGATCGCGCGCGACGACCCTTCGTCGCCGCGCGCAATGCCTTACGGCAGCGGCAATCAACACCTTCTCGCTGGCCGAGGAATGTTCAAACAAAGGAAGAGGTTATGGTTCAAGTTCGCAAACTGGTGTTAGCAATAGCGGCCGCCTCGG
This sequence comes from Pseudomonas cucumis, assembly GCF_030687935.1. Lineage (GTDB taxonomy): Bacteria > Pseudomonadota > Gammaproteobacteria > Pseudomonadales > Pseudomonadaceae > Aquipseudomonas > Aquipseudomonas cucumis. Next base: position 2,187,137 of record NZ_CP117454.1, read on the forward strand.
CGCTGTCCTCCGGTATGGCGCATGCCCTCGGGCTCGGGGAACTGACCCTGAAATCGACGCTGAACCAGCCTCTGGTCGCAGAAATCGAGTTGCTCGACGTCAAGGACCTCACGTCTGCCGAAGTGGTGCCGAGCCTGGCCTCGCCCGAAGATTTCGCCAAGGCCGGTGTCGATCGCCAGGCGTTTCTCAATGACCTGACCTTCACCCCGGTGCTTAACGCCAGCGGCAAAAGCATCCTGCGCGTCACGTCCAGCAAACCGCTGTCCGAACCGATGGTGAAATTCCTGGTTCAGGTGATGTGGCCCAACGGTCGTCTGCTGCGCGATTACAGTGTGCTGCTTGACCCGTCCAAATTCTCGCCGCAGACCGCTGATGCCGCCGCGCAACCGGCGCCAGCCCAAACGGTGACCGCGCCGGTTACCGGTGCGACCAAATCGTCGCAATACACCACCACAGCGCGCGATACCCTGTGGGAAATCGCCGCGAAGGCGCGTAACGGCGGTTCGATTCAGCAGACCATGCTGGCCATCCAGGCGCTGAACCCGGATGCGTTCATCGACGGCAACATCAACCGACTGAAAACCGGTCAGGTGTTGCGTCTGCCTGATCAGGTGCAGAGCACCAACCTGCCACAACCCAAGGCCATTGCTGAGGTCGCCGCGCAGAACACCGCGTGGCGTCAGGGCCGCCGCTACGTGGCGAAACCGGGAACCGGTCAGCAGCAACTCGACGCCACCAAGCGTGCTCGCGGTGAAGATGCTTCGTCGCAAGCCGCCACAGACAAACTGAGCCTGGTTTCTGCCGATACCGGCAAGGGGGGCAAAGGTGCTGCTGGTGATGCGAAAGCGTTGAGTAACAAACTGGCCGTCACCCAGGAAAGCCTCGACACCACTCGTCGTGACAACGCTGAACTGAAAAGCCGCATGAGCGATCTGCAGAGTCAGCTGGATAAGCTGCAACGCCTGATCGAACTGAAGAACAACCAATTGGCCAAGTTGCAGGCCGAAGGCGGCGCGGACGCACCGGCGACAGCTCCGACCGCTCCGGCGATGTCAGCCGAGCTGGCGGCCAACCCTGCGGCAACGCCTGCGGACGCAGCTCCGGCACCTGCGCCAGAGACTGCTGAACCAGAAGCTGTTCCGGCACCAGCCGTCGAGCCAGCGCCTGCAACATCCGATGATCAGAAATTCAACGAGCTGCTGACCAACCCGATCCTGCTGGGGTTGGTGGGTGGCGGTGCGGTGGTTCTGCTGCTCTTGTTGCTGTTGTTGGCCCGTCGCCGCAAAGCCCAGCAAGAGGCCGAGAAGCATCTGCGCATGGCCCGTGCCTTGGAGGAGGAGCAAGAGTTCTCCGTCGACCAAGACCTGCCAGAAAGCAGCTTCGAAGGCCTGGAAGTTCCGCCGCCGAGCGTGAAACTCGCGACCGCGCCAACACCTGCGCCCACACCGGCCCCGGTGATTGCTCCAGTTGTGGTGACGCCGCCGATCGCTGCGCCACTGGTATCGCCTGCCGCCGAGCGTTCCGAGCGTTCCGACGACGTACTGGCTCAGGCGCAGTCGCACATTGCAGGCGGTCGTCTGAATCAGGCCGCCGCCTTGCTGGAAAACGCTATCAAGCAAGAGCCGCAACGCAGTGACCTGCGTCTGAAGCTGATGGAAGTCTACGGTCAGCAGGGCGACCGCGATGCGTTCGTCGCCCAGGAGCGTCAACTGGTGGCCAACGGCGATAACTTCGCCCGGGTCGAAGAGTTGAAAAGCCGCTTCCCGGCCATGGCTGTTGTGGCGGCCAGCGGTCTGGCTGCCGCCGCCATCGCCGCCGAACTGGACGCGCAATACGTCAAGGATCTGCTGCTGGACGAGCCGCAAGCCCCGGAACCGGCATTGTCCGACTTCGACAGCGCCTTCGATTTGAGCCTGGACGATCTGGAGGCGGCTACTCCGATCGCGCCTGCCGTTGCGGCGGAACCAGAGCCAGCACCAGAGCCGGAGCCAACACCGGCACCAGAAGCTCTGGCTGAGCTGGACGAATTTCCGCTGGACGACGATCTGAGCTTTGAGTCGGTGTTGCAGCAACAGACTGAAATCAAGGAAAACCTCGACGATCTGTCGGACTTCGATCTGGACATGGACCTGGGCGGCAATGCCTCTCCGGCAACCTTGGCCGAAGACGACTTCCTGCTGAGTCTGGATGAAGACCTCAAGGACTTGCCTGCTGCCGAAGCGCCACCCGTGACCGAGCCAACGCTCGATGATTTGGAGCTGCCTGCGGATTTCGATCTGTCACTGGCCGATGAAATGGACGCCGCCCCGGATCAGCCTGATGCCTTCGAAAGCGAACTCAGCGACGTCAACGCCGAGTTGGATCGTTTGTCCCAGAGCCTCGGTGAGCCAAGCTTCACCGCCGAAGACGCTTTGGCCTCCGCGGCCGATGAGCCGGACTTCGACTTCCTCTCCGGCACCGATGAAGTCGCCACCAAACTCGACCTGGCCCAGGCCTACATCGACATGGGCGACAACGACGGCGCTCGGGACATCCTCAATGAGGTAGTGACCGAAGGCGATGCTGGCCAGAAGAGCGAAGCCAAGGAAATGCTCTCGCGTCTGGCATGAGTCATCGGTAAGGCATAAACAAAAACGGCAGCCCATCGAGGCTGCCGTTTTTGTTTGAGTGGTGATGTGAGGCGAACCGTCAGATTCGACATCAATGTCGACAGTTGCGCCGTCATCGCGGGCAAGCCCGCTCCCACAAGGAATTGGTGTCGGATACAAACAATGCGAATAGCCCCGATCCTGTGGGGGCGGCTTGCCCGCGATGGGGGGCTCAGTCCCAGTACAAATCCCGACCCGACAATTCACAATAAACACGCAGCTCTGACATCCCGGCCAAGCGGCCTTATAATGCCTGCCTTCGCGTAAATCAGCAGGCTGTCACCCCTTGGCAAATATAGATAATCCGGCCGCCGAAATGGCGGCCGACGGCTTTTTCCGGATCGCGTTGGGCGTTGAGTACAAAGGTTCGCGCTATCGCGGCTGGCAGCGTCAGGCCTCCGGTGTGGCCACAGTGCAGGAAACCCTCGAAAAGGCCTTGTCCAAAGTCGCCGACTCACCGGTGTCGCTGCATTGCGCAGGGCGTACCGACGCCGGTGTGCATGCTTGCGGGCAAGTGGTGCATTTCGATACCCAGGTCGAGCGTTCGATGAAGGCCTGGGTCATGGGTGCCAATATCAATTTGCCGCATGACATCAGTGTCAGTTGGGCCAAGGTCATGCCGGCGGATTTCCATGCGCGATTCAAGGCCATCGCCCGTCGTTATCGTTATGTGATCTACAACGATCAGATCCGCCCGGCACACCTGAACGATGAAATCACCTGGAACCATCGCCCGCTGGACGTCGAGCGCATGTCCGAGGCCGCGCAATACCTGGTCGGCACCCACGACTTCAGCGCATTTCGCGCCGGTCAGTGCCAGGCCAAGTCGCCGATCAAGGAGCTGCATCACCTGCGCGTCACCCGCCACGGCAAAATGATTGTGCTGGATATCCGCGCCAGCGCGTTCCTGCACCACATGGTGCGTAACATCGCAGGCGTGCTGATGACCATCGGTGCCAGCGAGCGTCCCGTGGAGTGGATGAAGGAAGTCCTGGAAAGTCGTGTGCGTCGTTCCGGCGGGGTGACGGCCCATCCGTTTGGCCTGTATCTGGTACAGGTCGAGTATCGCGATGAGTTTGAATTGCCCGAGCGTTACATAGGCCCACACTTCCTGACAGGCTTCTCGGAACTTGACGGCTGACGCCTTCGAACGGTTTTGTTACCATCCGGGACTTTCCCGGATTTGTCCTGAGGTTCTATCGACATGTCAGCCGTTCGCAGCAAAATTTGTGGGATTACCCGCATAGAGGATGCGTTGGCGGCGGTCGAGGCCGGGGCCGATGCCATCGGATTTGTGTTCTACGCCAAAAGCCCGCGGGCTGTGACGTTCCAGCAGGCGAGGGCGATCATCAAGGCCTTGCCGCCGTTCGTGACCACCGTGGGGTTGTTCGTCAATGCCAGCCGCTGCGAGTTGGGGGAAATCCTCGATGCCGTGCCGCTGGACCTGCTGCAGTTCCATGGTGACGAGACCGCGGCCGACTGTGAAGGCTGGCACCGGCCCTACATCAAGGCGTTGCGGGTCAAGGCAGGCGACGACATCGCAGCAGCTTGCGATGCCTACGCCAGTGCCAGCGGAATCCTGCTCGACACTTACGTTGAAGGCATTCCCGGCGGAACCGGTGAAGCGTTCGACTGGTCTCTGATACCGCAAGGCCTGAGCAAGCCGATCATCCTGGCGGGCGGCTTGACACCGGACAACGTCGCCGAAGCGATTGCCCGGGTTCGGCCTTACGCGGTGGACGTCAGCGGTGGAGTAGAGGCGAGCAAGGGCATCAAGGATCACGCAAAGATTCAGGCATTCATCAAAGCGGTACATCGGAGCTCGTAGGAGCTGTCGAGTGAAACGAGGCTGCGATCTTTTGACTTTGTTTTTTACATGCAAGATCAAAAGATCGCAGCCTCGCTTCACTCGACAGCCCCCACGTTGATGTGACGGCTGGCACACTGCCGCCGTCCACAGGCATGGCTGAGGATATTTGGGGTTGTACGCAGGTCACATCTCGCTGACCCGGCAAGCCATCGATCATCGCCACACATATGAATTTAGCTCAAGGGCATACGCGGGGCTGCGAACCAGAGCGTTCGGGCCGCCGGTACTGGAGAAAGAAAGCATGAGCAACTGGTTAGTAGACAAACTGATCCCTTCGATCATGCGTTCCGAGGTCAAGAAGAGCTCGGTGCCTGAAGGTCTGTGGCACAAATGCCCGTCTTGCGAGGCGGTGCTGTATCGTCCGGAGCTGGAAAAGACCCTGGATGTTTGCCCCAAGTGCAACCACCACATGCGTATCGGCGCGCGCGCGCGCATCGACATCTTCCTCGACGCTGATGGTCGTGCCGAACTGGGCGCGGACCTGGAGCCGGTTGACCGTCTGAAATTCCGTGACGGCAAGAAGTACAAGGATCGCCTGACCGCTGCGCAAAAGCAGACCGGCGAAAAAGATGCACTGATCTCCATGAGCGGCACCTTGCTGGGTATGCCGGTCGTGGTATCGGCCTTCGAATTCTCCTTCATGGGCGGCTCGATGGGCGCCATCGTCGGTGAGCGCTTCGTGCGCGCTGCCAACTACGCCCTGGAAAACCGCTGCCCGATGATCTGCTTTGCCGCCTCTGGTGGTGCGCGGATGCAGGAAGCACTGATCTCCCTGATGCAAATGGCCAAGACCTCAGCGGTGCTGGCGCGTCTGCGTGAAGAAGGCATTCCGTTTATCTCGGTACTGACCGACCCGGTCTACGGCGGTGTTTCCGCCAGTCTGGCGATGCTCGGCGACGTAATCGTTGGTGAGCCAAAAGCCCTGATCGGTTTCGCCGGCCCGCGCGTTATCGAACAAACCGTTCGCGAAAAACTGCCGGAAGGCTTCCAGCGCAGTGAGTTCCTGCTGGAGCACGGCGCGATCGACATGATCATTCACCGTCAGGAACTGCGCCCGCGTCTGGGCAACCTGCTGGCACAAATGATGGGCTTGCCGACGCCAAAATTCGTCGCCGCGCCGATTGAGCCGATCGTTGTTCCGCCGGTGCCTGCCAACATATGACCCAACGCACCCTTGGCGAGTGGCTCGCCTACCTTGAACAGTTGCATCCTTCGGCCATCGACATGGGGCTGGAGCGTTCGCAACAGGTAGCGTCCCGCATGGGACTGGGCAAACCGGCGCCTCGGGTGATCACGGTTACTGGCACCAACGGCAAGGGTTCTACCTGCGCATTCGTGGCTTCATTGCTGCGGGCGCAGGGCCTGAACGTCGGTGTCTACAATTCTCCGCACCTGCTGCGTTACAACGAGCGGGTGCAGGTCAATGGTGTCGAAGCCACCGACGCCGAGCTGTGCGAAGCCTTCGCTGCGGTCGAGGCCGGTCGTGGCGACACTTCCCTGACTTACTTCGAAATGGGCACCCTGGCGGCGTTCTGGCTGTTTCAACAGGCAGGGCTTGATGCGGTGGTGCTGGAAGTGGGTCTGGGTGGTCGTCTGGACACGGTCAATGTGGTCGATGCGGACATGGCGCTGGTCACCAGCATCGGCGTCGATCATGCGGATTACCTGGGTGATACCCGTGAGTCCGTGGCTTACGAAAAAGCCGGCATTTTTCGCCAAGGCGCGCCTGCGCTCTGTGGCGATCTGAATCCCCCCCAACCATTACTGGATAAAGCGCGCGAGCTCAATTGCCCGTTTTTTCTGCGTGGGCGCGATTTCGACCTGGGTATCACCGATCACAACTGGCAATGGCGCGGCCTTGATGCTCAAGGGCGTGCAGTCGAGTTGCATGATCTGCCATTGCTCGATCTGCCGATGGAGAACGCCGCATTGGCACTGCAGGCTTACCTGCTGCTCGGTATGCCTTGGGTAGATGCACAGATTATTGAAGCCCTGAAAGCGACACGCGTGGTCGGTCGTCTCGATCGCCGTCAGTTCGACTGGCAGGGCAAGCGTCTGAATGTGTTGCTGGACGTGGGGCACAACCCCCATGCGGCAGAATACCTGGCCCGTCGTCTGGCCAGTCGACCGCCGGCCGGCAAGCGTCTGGCGGTGTTCGGGTTGTTGGCGGACAAGGATCTGGATGGTGTTGTCGGTGAATTGAATGCTAGTGTCCAGCATTGGGCTGTCGCCCCGCTGGATTCGCCGAGGGCGCGGCCCGTTGAGCAGTTGCACGCGGCGTTGCAGAATCTTGGCGCCTCGGTAACGTCTTATGACAGTGTGGCCGCCGCCTTGGAAGGGCAGTGCGCGCAGGCGACGAGCGACGACGAAATTCTGTTGTTCGGATCATTTTATTGTGTCGCCGAGGCCCTTGAATGGCTGGCCCGGCACTCCACGGAGGAAGCGGCAAATGGCTTTGCTGGATAAGGCGTACAAGCAGCGCATGGTCGGTGCCCTGGTGCTGGTGGCGCTGGCGGTGATTTTCCTGCCAATGCTGTTTTCCCGTCAGGACGAACAGCGCCAGGTGAGGGTCGATGCGCCGGCCGCACCGCAAGCGCCGGCTCTGCCGCAAGTGCAGGTCGAGCCGGTGGTGGTGCCTGAACCGCAGGCATTGCCGCAGGAACCTGTGCCAAGCGATGACGAAATTGCCGCGCAGCAAGTACCGTCAACACCGATTGCCCCAAGTGCTCCTGTGGCACCAGCGCCGCCAGCCCCGTCGGCTCCCAAACCGGTCACGCCACCTCCGGCGCCAGTCGCCAAGCCTGTACCGGCACCTGCCCAGCCAATTACTGCCGCACCGAGCAAGCCGGCTACCACCCCGAGCCGCGTCGATGCCAATGGCCTGTCGGTCAGTTGGTCGGTGCAACTGGCGAGCCTGACGAGTCGAGAAAGCGCTGAAAGTTTGCAGAAAACCCTGCGCAGCCAAGGCTATAACGCCTATATCCGCTCCGCCGATGGCAAGAATCGGGTATTCGTCGGGCCGCTGATCGAGCGCGCGGAAGCCGATCGTCTGCGTGACTTGTTGAGTCGCCAACAGAACCTCAAGGGCTTTGTGGTACGTTTTCAGCCTGAGCGTGGTTAAAACTATCGCCCCGATTTGAAAAGCACTGATAATCTCAGCTTACCGACAGCCATGGGCTCTGCTAAAATGCGCCGCCTTATCTGTCTGTAGGCTGCACTGTGCCATTTACCTGGGTTGATTGGGCGATCGTTGCAATCGTCGCCATCTCCGCTTTGATCAGTCTTAGCCGCGGCTTCGTCAAAGAAGCACTCTCGCTGCTGACCTGGATCATCGCAGGAGGCGTTGCCTGGATGTTTGGTGGCTCATTGTCCGAGTACCTCGGCGGATACATCGAAACACCGTCGGCTCGCGTGATCGCGGGCTGTGCCATCATGTTTGTCGCCACTTTAATCGTAGGCGCAATGATCAATTATCTTATCGGCGAATTGGTTCGCGTCACCGGCCTATCCGGGACCGATCGATTCCTCGGCATGGCCTTCGGCGCAGCGCGTGGCGTGTTGCTGGTGGTTGTGGCGGTCGGGCTGTTGAGCCTGGGGCCGGTACAGCAGGACGGGTGGTGGCAAGAGTCACAGCTCGTGCCAAAATTTCTATTGGTTGCAGACTGGTCCAAAAACCTGATCCTGGGGTGGAGTAGTCAGTGGCTTGCCAGCGGAATCAGCGTACCCGCTGATATACCGTTCAAGGAGCATCTCTTGCCGACGGCCAAAACGCCTCAGTGAGTTGTGTTCAGTTCAGATCCATTAAGTAGGGGTTGCGTCGCATGTGTGGCATCGTCGGTATCGTCGGTAAGTCGAACGTCAATCAGGCGCTGTATGACGCGCTAACCGTCCTCCAGCACCGCGGCCAGGACGCTGCCGGTATCGTGACCAGCCATGATGGCCGGTTATTCCTGCGCAAGGACAATGGCCTGGTGCGTGACGTGTTCCATCAGCGTCACATGCAGCGCCTGGTCGGCCACATGGGCATTGGCCATGTGCGTTACCCGACCGCGGGCAGTTCGACCTCGGCCGAAGCTCAACCGTTTTACGTCAACTCGCCGTATGGCATCACTCTGGCGCATAACGGTAACCTGACCAACGTTGAACAGCTGGCGAAGGAGATTTACGAATCTGACCTGCGCCACGTCAACACCAACTCCGATTCGGAAGTGCTGCTCAACGTGTTCGCACACGAGTTGGCCCAGCGCGGCAAGTTGCAGCCGACCGAAGAAGATGTGTTCGCTGCCGTCACCGACGTGCACAACCGTTGCGTCGGTGGCTACGCGGTCGTGGCGATGGTGACCGGTTACGGCATCGTCGGTTTCCGTGATCCGCACGGCATCCGTCCGATCGTCTTCGGCCAGCGTCACACTGACGAAGGCGTCGAGTACATGATCGCCTCCGAAAGTGTTTCGCTGGACGTGCTCGGTTTCACCCTGATTCGCGACCTGGCACCGGGCGAAGCGGTCTACATCACTGAAGACGGCAAGCTGCACACCCGTCAGTGCGCGACCAATCCGTCCCTGACTCCGTGCATTTTCGAACACGTCTACCTGGCGCGTCCGGACTCGATTATCGACGGCGTCTCGGTCTACAAGGCCCGCCTTCGCATGGGCGAGAAGCTCGCCGAGAAGATCCTGCGCGAGCGTCCGGATCACGACATCGACGTGGTCATCCCGATTCCGGACACCAGCCGCACCGCGGCCCTGGAGCTGGCGAACCACTTGGGCGTCAAGTTTCGCGAAGGCTTCGTGAAGAACCGCTACATCGGCCGGACCTTCATCATGCCGGGTCAGGCAGCACGGAAAAAATCCGTACGCCAGAAGCTCAACGCCATCGAGCTGGAATTCCGCGGCAAGAACGTGATGCTGGTGGACGACTCCATCGTTCGCGGCACCACCTGCAAGCAGATCATCCAGATGGCTCGCGAAGCCGGCGCCAAAAACGTCTATTTCTGCTCCGCGGCACCGGCTGTGCGTTACCCGAACGTCTACGGCATCGACATGCCGAGCGCTCACGAGCTTATCGCTCACAACCGTTCGACCCAGGACGTTGCCGACCTGATCGGCGCTGACTGGTTGATCTATCAGGACCTGCCTGACTTGATCGAAGCGGTCGGTGGCGGCAAGATCAAGATCGAGAAGTTCGATTGCGCGGTGTTCGACGGCCAGTACGTCACCGGTGATGTCGACGAGGCTTACCTGAACAAGATCGAGCAGGCGCGCAACGATGCCTCCAAGGTCAAGACCCAGGCAGTCAGTGCGATCATCGATCTGTACAACAACTGAGTAACTACCGGCCCTGAGGGGCCGGTTTTGTATCTGGCTTTTAATTTACGAGAATAAGGAAAGGAGTGACAGCATGAGTCAGGATTGGGATGCCGGTCGGCTGGACAGCGACCTCGAAGGCGTAGCGTTCGATACCCTGGCCGTACGCGCCGGTCAGCACCGCACGCCGGAAGGCGAACACGGTGATCCGATGTTCTTCACTTCCAGCTACGTATTCCGTACCGCCGCCGACGCAGCCGCGCGCTTTGCTGGCGAAGTGCCGGGCAACGTTTACTCGCGCTACACCAACCCGACTGTGCGCGCGTTCGAAGAGCGTATTGCCGCGCTGGAAAGCGCCGAACAAGCCGTGGCCACCGCGACCGGCATGGCCGCAATCATGGCGGTGGTGATGAGCCTGTGCAGCGCCGGCGACCATGTTCTGGTGTCGCGTAGTGTATTCGGCTCGACCATCAGCCTGTTCGAAAAGTACTTCAAGCGCTTCGGCATCGAAGTCGATTACGTGCCCCTGGCGGACTTGTCCGGCTGGGATGCGGCGATCAAGGCCAACACTAAATTGCTGTTCGTCGAGTCGCCGTCCAACCCGCTGGCCGAGCTGGTAGATATCAAAGCGCTGTCGGAAATTGCTCATGCCAAGGGCACGATGCTGGTGGTCGACAATTGCTTCTGCACCCCTGCGTTGCAGCAGCCGTTGAAGCTGGGCGCGGACATCGTTGTGCACTCGGCGACCAAGTTCATTGACGGCCAAGGCCGTTGCATGGGTGGTGTTGTGGCCGGTCGTAGCGAGCAGATGAAAGAAGTCGTCGGTTTCCTGCGTACTGCCGGGCCGACCCTGAGCCCGTTCAACGCCTGGATCTTCCTCAAGGGGCTGGAAACGCTGAGCCTGCGCATGAAGGCACACTGCGCCAATGCCCAGCAACTGGCCGAATGGCTGGAGCAGCAGGACGGTATCGAGAAAGTCCATTACGCCGGTCTCAAGAGCCACCCGCAGCACGAACTGGCCCAGCGTCAGCAGAAGGGTTTCGGTGCGGTCGTGAGTTTCGAAGTCAAGGGTGGCAAAGAGGGCGCCTGGCGCTTTATCGATGCGACTCGCCTGATCTCCATCACCGCCAACCTGGGCGACAGCAAAACCACTATCACTCACCCGAGCACCACTTCTCACGGCCGTCTCGCGCCGCAAGAGCGTGAAGCGGCAGGGATCCGTGACAGCCTGATCCGCGTAGCGGTCGGTCTGGAAGACGTGGCAGACCTGCAGGCCGATCTGGCGCGCGGGTTGGCTGCCTTGTGATCGAGCTGTCGACGCCGACCACGGGCACCCATGGCCGCGTCGCGCTCGTCACCGGGGCGGCACGCGGCATCGGTCTGGGGATCGCTGCCTGGCTGATCAGTGAAGGCTGGCAGGTGGTGCTGACCGATCTGGATCGGGAGCGCGGTTCGAAAGTGGCGAAGGTGCTTGGCGAAAACGCCTGGTTCATCGCCATGGACGTCGCGAATGAAGCGCAGGTGGCACTGGGCGTGGCCGAGGTGCTGGGACAGTTCGGGCGTCTGGATGCGCTGGTGTGCAATGCGGCGGTGGCCGACCCGCACAACATTACCCTGGAAAGCCTCGATCTGGCCTACTGGAACCGGGTGCTGGCGGTGAACCTCAGCGGGCCGATGCTGTTGGCCAAGCACTGTGCGCCGTACCTGCGCGCTCACAGCGGCGCCATCGTCAATCTGGCCTCGACCCGTGCCGGCCAGTCAGAACCCGACACAGAGGCTTATGCGGCGAGCAAGGGCGGTCTGTTGGCCCTGACTCACGCCTTGGCCATCAGTTTAGGGCCGGAGATTCGCGTCAATGCGGTCAGTCCTGGCTGGATCGACGCGCGAGACCCTGCGGCACGGCGTGCCGAACCGCTGACCGACGCCGATCATGCGCAGCATCCGGCGGGCAGAGTAGGGACGGTCGAGGACGTGGCGGCGATGGTGGCGTGGTTGCTGTCGAAGAACGCCGGGTTCGTCACGGGCCAGGAATTCGTGGTCGATGGTGGCATGACCAAGAAGATGATTTACAGCGAGTAAATCCAGGCGTGGCTGCGATGGATGTAGCCAGCATTGATGTTGAATGTGCCGCCGTCTTCGCGAGCAGGCCCGCTCCCAACCTGAATTTATGTCGATCACAAACCTGTGGTCCGCCGCAGATCCAGTGTGGGAGCGGGCTTGCTCGCGAAAGCGGCTTGGCTGTTAAGACACAATTTTGTCTTTTTCAGAAAAACTTCAAGCAGGGTATTGACTTAGCTTCGGTACCTGCGTAAATTTCGCGGCCTCGGAGATGCAAACGGGTGATTAGCTCAGCTGGGAGAGCGTCTGCCTTACAAGCAGAATGTCGGCGGTTCGATCCCGTCATCACCCACCACTTCCGAGAGTCTTGCGAAAGCAAGATGGAAGCTTTTAAAAGCCTCCACCGACGCGCAGCGGTAGTTCAGTCGGTTAGAATACCGGCCTGTCACGCCGGGGGTCGCGGGTTCGAGTCCCGTCCGCTGCGCCATATTTTCCGAGTCAGGTTTACCTGTCTCGAGATTGAAAAGCCTCGAAGCTTTCCAGTCAGACGAGTTACTTGGGCGAAAGTCCAAAGCGATACGCAGCGGTAGTTCAGTCGGTTAGAATACCGGCCTGTCACGCCGGGGGTCGCGGGTTCGAGTCCCGTCCGCTGCGCCATATCTGCCTCAAGGCCCACTGAACGCCTTGGAGCTACGAAGCAAGCCACTGGTAAAGCCAGTGTCTGTTTCGAGTCGATAGCAAAGACCCTGGTCGAAAGACCGGGGTTTTTTGTGTCTGCGATTTGCCTTTTCCTCTCTCATGTCCTTCCCGCCAAGTTTTTCTGCGCACCAACTGCATAAAGGGCTTGGTTCGCAGTCCCGGCATTAATTAGAATCACTCTCATTTACGATAACTCCTGGCACAGGGCTTCTTGAGATGAGTGATGCAGCGATGCCGAAGGAGCAAACCTTCCACGACCTGTACCGCGATCACCGTGGCTGGCTTGAAGGCTGGTTGAGAAGACGCATGGGCAATGGCTGTGATGCGGCGGATCTGAGCCAGGATACGTTCCTGCGTCTACTCGCCAGCTCTCAACGAATTGCCGATCTGCAAGAGCCCCGTGCCTATCTGGTGACCGTGGGCAAACGCCTGCTGAGTAATTTCTATAAACGTCGAAGCCTCGAGCAGGCTTATCTGACGGCACTGGCGGCGTTGCCGGAAGACTGTGTGCCGTCGCCCGAGCAGCGCTGGTTGTTGCTCGAAACCCTGCAAGCTCTGGATGAATTGCTCGATGGATTGCCGGCGGCAGTGCGTAGGGCGTTTCTCTGGAGTCAGCTGGAAGGCTTGAACTATCAGCAAATCGCCAAGCGCCTGCGGGTGTCGGAACGCACGATCAAGCGCTACATGGCGCAAGCCTATGAGCATTGCCTGTTGGTGGAACTGTGAGCAGTCCGGTACCTGATGCCCGTCAGGCAGTGCGTGCTGCCGCGCAGTGGCTCGCCTTGCTGGAATCTGGAAGTGCCAGCGAGCAGGATCGGGCGAATCTGCAACGTTGGCGCGACAGTTGCGTCAGTCACGAGCAGGCTTGGCAGAAGGCTCAAGCCTTGCGTCAGCGGTTTGCCGATCTGCCTTCAGCGTTGGCGCTTAAAAGTCTGGATCGCCCCGAGCCGGGGCGGCGAGTGGTTCTCAAGCGTGCATTGGGTGCGGTGGCGTTGGTGCCGGCCGCTTGGCTGATCAGCCGACAGTTGCCACTGGAGATTTGGCAAGCCGATCTGCATACGGCCACCGGAGAGCGCAAACAGATGCAGCTCGCTGATGGCAGTTCCTTGCAGCTCAGCACGGCCAGTGCCGTCGATGTGGATTTGCAGAGCCGGCGTTTGAAGCTGATTGAGGGCGAACTGTCGCTGAAGGTGCCGAGCGCGTCGCCGCTGACGATCCAAACGAAGTTTGGGCAGATCAGCGTCAGCCAGAGTGAAGTCTGTGTTCGTCAGGAGGCGCGCGGTTGCCGCGTGTCGGTGTACAACGGCGCCGTGCAATTGCAGCCTTTGCAGGGGGCGGCGCTGGCTTTACGCAGTGGTCAACAGGTCAGTCTTCAAGCAGTCGGTGTCGGACCGATCAGCTCATTCGACGTGCTTGCGCCAGGGTGGCGAGAAGGCGTGCTGATGGCAAAAAATCAGCCGTTGGGGGATTTCCTGCGCGAACTCGGCACTTATCGACCAGGTGTGCTGCGTTGGGAGCCGGAGCTTGAAGCGTTGCGTGTCACCGGCAGTTTCCGCCTGGACGACACCGATCGCGTCCTCGCGTTGCTCGCGGCCAGCCTGCCGCTGGAGGTGCATTCACGTACCCGTTATTGGGTGACGTTGCTGCCGCGCAAAAATAGTGTGTGAAGCCTGTCCCCTTTTTTCGACTCGCTTGTCATTCAAGGCATGTGAACGAATCAAGAGAATTCTATCAATGCCCGCAGTAATACCTTGCTGTCCGCGCCCGGCTTCTTCCCGCCTGCGTCCGTTGTTGCATCTGAGCCTGTTGCTGGGCCTGAGTGCCAGTCCGTTATTCATCACGGCCAGTTGGGCCGAAGACAGTGCCCGGCGCAATTACCAGGTGCCTGCCGGCAGCCTGAGCGATGCGCTGACCCGGTTTGCCGGTCTGTCTGGCGTCAATCTCTCGGTCGACCCGGCGCTGGTGGGCAGTCGCACCAGTTCCGGTCTTTCCGGCGAGTTCGCGGTCGAGGAGGGCTTTGCCCGGCTGTTGCAGGGTTCCGGTCTGCAACTGCAACCGGTGGGCGAGCAGGCGTACATCCTGACCCCGGCGCCAGAAGGCAGCAGCCTGCAACTGGCCCCCACCTCGATTCTCGGTGTCACGGGCGGGGCGGACGGCGAGGTGTATGCCGGCGGCCAGGTCGCGCGCCGCGGTTCGCAAGGCTTACTGGGCTCGAAAGATTTCATGGAAACGCCGTTCAGCATGACCACCTACACCGGTGAGGCGGTCAAAAACCTGCAGGCTCGTACCTTGGGCGACCTGATCGCCAGTGATCCTTCGGTTCGCGCCACCAATCCGGCGGGTGGGCGTTATGAGCAGTTCACCATTCGCGGGTTCAGCCTGTTCAACAGTGATGTCGCCTACAACGGTCTCTACGGCATTCTGCCGACGTATACGATCGATATGGAGATGGCCGACCGCGTCGACATCATCAAGGGCCCGAGCCAGCTCATCAACGGCATCTCGCCGCGGGGCAGTGTGGGTGGCGGGATCAACGTGGTGCCCAAGCGCGCGACCGACAAGCCCATCACTTCGTTTACCGGTAGCTACGCTTCCGACAGCCAGGTCGGCGGTGCGGTGGATGTCGGCCGGCGCTTTGGTGAAGACAACAAATTCGGTATTCGCTTCAACGGCGTGAAGCAGTCTGGCGACACCGAATGGGATCACCAGAGTGTCGACCGCGAGATGGCCGTGCTGGGCCTGGATTTTCGCGGTGAACGCCTGCGACTCTCGACGGACATCGGGCGCACCGAGCGTGACACCGATGCCCCGCAGGAACGCGTGCAGGTCGGCGCCAATGCCAAGGTGCCGAATGCGAACGATGTGCGCGACAACTATGCGCAGCCCTGGAGCAAGGCGAGTACCAACGACACTTTCGGAGCGGTGAACGGCGAATTCGATGTCAGCGATTCCGTCATGCTGTACGGCGGTGTGGGCGCGCGTAAAAGCAACCATGACTTTCTCCGGCATGCGGTTGCAGTCACCAATGACGCCGGCGATTTCAGCGTTCAGCCGCGCGACTTCACCCGTGACGAAAATGTCCGGACGGCCACGGCAGGGGTGCGCAACTGGTTTCATACCGGCCCGGTGAGTCATGAAGTCAACCTGGCCGCCAGCTATTTCTACATGGATTTCGAGAATGGCGGCGCCCGTTATGCCGCGGCCCGCAGCAACCTCTACGACCCCGTGGAAACACCAACACCTGTCAGACCCACTCGACTCGATTCGAAGGTCTACACCGAGAACCGCTTCAGCGGCGTGGCGTTGTCCGACACGCTGGGTTTCTTCGATGACCGGCTGCTGCTGACCCTCGGCGCCCGCTGGCAGCGCGTGAAGGTTGATGACTGGACGGATGATGTCAAAGGCGCCACGGCCTACGATGAGGAAAAGGTTTCGCCGTCGGGCGGCATCCTGTTTAAGGCAACCGATAAGCTGTCGCTGTATGCCAACTACATGGAGGGCCTGAGCCAGGGCAAGATCGCGCCGTCGACCTCGGTGAACGAGGACGAGATCTTCCCGCCGTTCATCAGTCGACAGGTCGAAGTCGGCGCCAAGTATGACGCGGGTGCATTCGCCGTGACCGCCGCGATGTTCCGGATCAAGCAGCCAGCCTATGAGACCAATGCCACGACGCGGGTTTTCGGCCCTAACGGCAAGCGTGAGAATACGGGCATGGAGCTGAGTGTGTTCGGTGAATCGCTCAAAGGTTTTCGTCTGCTCGGCGGTGTCATGTACATCGACAGCGAGTTGACCAACACCACCAATGGTACCTTCGACGGCAACCGGGCACCGGCCACGCCGAAATACAACGTCAACCTGGGCGCCGAGTGGGATGTACCGACCGTACAGGGCCTGAGCCTGACCAGCCGCGGCCTCTATTCCAGCTCGCAGTATCTGGACCAGTCCAACAACAAGGAAATCGACTCCTGGGAGCGTTTCGATGTGGGTGCGCGCTACGCGTTCAAGGTCGACGAAAAGAACATCACCCTGCGTGCCAATGTCGAGAACGTGGCGGACAAACGCTACTGGAGTTCGGCCGGAGCCTCGGATGACAGCGAGCCTGGCTTGACGCTGGCGACCCCGCGCACCTACCTTCTTTCGGCGACGGTCGACTTCTGAATACTGTCTATTTCTGAAAATAGATCAGAAGGTGTAAGCCTTAATCAGGGCGAGATATGCTGATGCAAAAAGGGGCAACTATTCAGTTGCCCCTTTTTTCGTCTGTCAGTCAGAACCCCAGTTTGTCCCGCAATCCGTAATACCAGGCGCCCAACGCAGCGAACGGTGTACGCAGCAATTGTCCGCCGGGGAGCGGGTAGTGGGGCAGGTCGGCAAAGGCGTCGAAGCGCTCGGCCTGACCGCGCAATGCTTCGGCCAGCACTTTGCCCGCCAGGTGCGTATACGTCACGCCGTGGCCGCTGCAACCCTGGGAATAGTAGATGTTGTTGCCTAGTCGTCCGACCTGGGGAAGTCGCGACAGGGTCAGCAGGAAATTGCCGGTCCAGGCGTAATCGATTTTCACGTCCTTGAGCTGCGGGAAGGTCTTGAGCATCTTCGGCCGAATGATCGCTTCGATGTTCGCCGGATCGCGCGCGCCATAGACCACGCCGCCGCCGAAAATCAGGCGTTTGTCAGCGCTCAGGCGGTAGTAGTCGAGCAAGTAGTTACAGTCTTCGACGCAGTAGTCCTGGGGTAACAGGCGTTTGGCCAATTCATCGCCCAAGGGTTCAGTGGCGATCACTTGGGTCCCACAGGGCATCGACTTGGCTGCCAGCTCCGGCACCAGGTTACCAATATAAGCGTTGCCAGCGACGATGATGAATCTGGCCCTGACCTTGCCCTGAGGCGTATGCACCACCGGATTGGCGCCGCGCTCGATGCGCACCGCTGGCGACTGCTCGTAAATAGTGCCGCCCAGCGACTCCACGGCTGCTGCCTCGCCCAAGACAAGGTTGAGTGGATGAATATGCCCGCCGCTCATGTCGAGCATGCCGCCGACGTATTGATCGCAAGCCACCACTTCACGGATGCGTCGCTGATCCAATAACTCCAGTTGCGTGTGACCGAAGCGCTCCCACAGGCGCTTCTGGGACTCCAGATGGTCCATCTGCTTGGCGGTAATGGCGGCGAACACACCGCCATCCTTCAGGTCGCACTGGATGTTGTATTTGGCCACCCGCTCACGAATGATCCGTCCACCCTCGAACGCCATTAGCCCCAGCAGCTGAGCTTGCTTGGGACCGACACTGCGCTCGATCACATCGATATCACGGCTGTAGCTGTTAACGATCTGGCCACCGTTGCGCCCCGATGCGCCAAAACCCACTTTGGCGGCTTCCAGGACCGTTACCCGAAAACCGTTTTCCAGCAGAAACAGGGCAGAGGACAGGCCGGTATAGCCGGCGCCGATCACACAGACATCAGTCTCTACATCATCCTGCAAGGCCGGGCGCGGCGGCGCCGTATTCGCCGACGCGGCGTAATAGGATTCTGGGTAGGGAGTGTTCGCCATCCTGCAGCCTCTGTTTAATATATTTTACGAGTGCATCGATCCTACCCGAGTTAAAAAATGACCGCCAGCCACCGGAAAATCTTCTTCGCCATAGCAAAATTAAATATTTTGCATATTCATAGGGTTAGGTGAAAAAAAGGTGTTGACACCCCTCCGGAATTCCGTAGAATGCCGCCTCACAGCAGGCACGTAGCTCAGTTGGTTAGAGCACCACCTTGACATGGTGGGGGTCGTTGGTTCGAGTCCAATCGCGCCTACCAAACAAAATCCGCTCTGCTGGGCGGTCTAGAAAGGCTCACCGAAAGGTGGGCCTTTTTTTGTTGTCTGTGATTTGCAAGCTCCCACTCAAAACACCGCTCGTTAATGTTGGGCACGGAGAGGGGCATGCGGGTGGTGTCTGACGATTGAAGATGGCGGGGGTAAAAAGTGCAGGTGGATACCGTGGCCGGGCCGATCAGACACTAGCGCCCTACGGCACCTAAGCACCTTAGAGCCAGTCGATCTCGCAAATGGTGCAGGCTACAGCGCCGTTCTCGAGTTTGGCCTGCGACGCCTTGTTTTGCCTGCATTGATCTTTGAGTTGTTCAAAACTTTGGAGATTGCACAACTCTTATACGGCAGACAGCAGCAGGCTCTGATCCTCTTACCAGTATCCGCCAAATGGTCATTTGATTTAGGTTGGCGAAACGCCGTCTGCATGGTGCGCAAGATCGACGATGACCTTGAATCGGGTCGAGGCGGCATCGATATTGATCAGGAGTTGGGGCTATGAAGGGGTTCGCAGAAGTCCACTGCAGCTGGCCCAGCTATCAACTAACTGGGCCAGCTCTGCTCTCCATTCATTCAATTTCCCCCGTCTGGCCCTGTCGCCACCTCCAGTGAACACAGTTTCTCAACTAGCACAGCCATAACCGTCTACATTGCAGGGGGGGCATCCCCTTTCTGAGAGAACGGATATGTTTAGATCTCGCTCGTTGATTGCCGCTATGACGTGTCTTGCCTTGGCGTCCGGTTCAATGACTGCACTGGCCGACCCGGGAAACGGGAAGGGCCAGGGCAGCGGCAAGGGAAATCCACAAAACATTCAGGGCCATGGCAACTCCAGCCAAGGAAACAAAGGGAAAGGTTCAGGGGGTGACGATTGGAGTCACGGTCCGAGCATCAACCACGGTAGTGTCCTTGGAATCGTGGGTGGTTATCGCGATTACTGGAGCCCCGGGCCCGCCTTGCCACCCGGCATTCAAAAAAACCTCGCCCGCGGAAAACAGCTACCGCCGGGGATCGCCAAAAAACTCGATGGCCGATTGCTCGGCAGGCTTCCGCACTACGATGGCTACGAGTGGCGCCAGGCTGGTACTGACTTGATATTGGTGGCGATCGCTACCGGGATCATCTACGAGGTTCTCAATGGCGCATTCGATTGATGTGAAAGCAACACATTCCAATCGCATTTTTGCAGCGTAACGGCCGGGCAAAACACGGGAAGCAATGTGCAATTGTTCGATCACAGCAAATTGCCTGCCCGCTGGTCGTCGACCTTTGAACTGTATGGGAGGTGAATGGGTCAATTACTTCGTGCAATTTCAACCTCACGGAATCCCCCATGTTATTTAAAAACAAGAGTTTTGCAGCTGTCATGTCATGCGTGATGATGCTTGCAGCCGCCCCATTATTGCCCGCTGACCTGTCCATCATGAGTTCCGCCTACGCGAAGGATGGTGGTGGTGGTGGTGGTGGTGGTAACGGCGGCGGTAACGGTGGTGGCAATGGCGGCGGTAACGGCGGTGGCCACGGTGGGGCTGGCCATTCTGGCGGCGCCAGCAATGGCCACGGCAATGGCTTGAGCAGTGATCACGCAGGCAAAGCTGTCCGCGATCGTGGTGTCAGTGGCAACCACTATGGTAACGATCGTAATGATC
Organism: Pseudomonas cucumis; assembly: GCF_030687935.1. Taxonomy (GTDB): domain Bacteria; phylum Pseudomonadota; class Gammaproteobacteria; order Pseudomonadales; family Pseudomonadaceae; genus Aquipseudomonas; species Aquipseudomonas cucumis. The sequence continues at coordinate 2,207,188 of NZ_CP117454.1, forward strand.
GTGATGATAGCGGCCATGGTGCAGTGACTTCGGGCATTGCGAAGTCCAAGGACACGCGAGGAGTAACGAAGGCCTCTGCCATTTCGACCTCTACGCCAGGTGATCACAATGCAAAAGGATTAAGTAACGCTCGCACTTCGACTTCAAAAAGAACGGATTAAGTCCAACGTTCTCAAAAAGCCGGGTATCCATCAGGAACCCGGCTTTTTTGCGCCCGCTATTTGCCAATTGAGTCTGACATTTGAAACAACCGGCGTATGGGTCGCCCTGATGTGCGGGTAATCAGCGGAGCTACGTGCACGGGCAAGTCGCCCTCCGATGGACTACTACTGTAGGGCTGTTTCAACTTTGTCTATAGGGAGTATGTCGATGCTGTCTCACTGGTTTCTGGCGGCGATTCACCTCTTGGCCTTTGCGCTGGGCTTCTGGGCAGTACTGACCCGCGGCACGGCTTTACGTCGTCTGATAGCCGGGGTGGGGGAGGCTCGCAGCGTTTTGGTTGCGGATAATCTGTGGGGGATCTCTGCAGTCATTCTCTTGGTCACGGGTGGGGTGCGAGCTTTTGGTGGGTACGAAAAAGGCACTGATTACTATCTTCACCAACCGCTGTTTCATCTCAAAATCACCCTCTTCGTCCTCATCCTGCTGCTTGAAATTATGCCGATGGTGGCGCTGATCAAATGGCGGATTGCGCTGGGACGTGGGGCGGCTATCAATACCGGGCGCGCAACGCTGTTTGCCCGTATCAGTCATATCGAAGCGCTGCTGTTGCTGCTAATGGTCGTGGCCGCCGCGGGCATGGCGCGTGGGGTAACGTTTGGTTAGCCGGGAAGGAGGAAGCCCTTTCTCGCAGTAAATCCGAAACGTCTGACAGTCAGGTATGAGGCGAGGGCGGTAGTATCGATTCCACATTGCGAAGGCATAGCAAGGAGAGGCTGGGCGGAGAGCGATGCGGTGCTTGAATCTTTAGCCAGCCGTTATTCGAGGCTGAATAGGCTGGCTACTGACTACTGCAGGATTCAGGGTGTTTGCGGCTTGTCTGGAGCGGTCAGGCCAGCCTGAATACGTTGATAGATCTCTTCGCGATGCACCGCGACGTCTTTCGGGGCGTTGATGCCAATCCTGACTTGCTGGCCGCTAACGCCCAGAATGGTGATCGTTATGTTGTCACCGATGTTTATGCTTTCACCGACTTTGCGGGTGAGTATCAGCATGGTTTTCTCCTTGATTGCTTGTGGGGCACCTGATTCGGACAGTGCAGAGGTCGGTATAGGTATAGGTATAGATTAGTGCGAAGTCTCGCTGTTTGGGTGCCTCTTTCTGACGCGCAGATGCTGCATTAATTCCCAAGGCGTAACTATACAGAGGCCGCAACCATCATTCTCGTTGTTTTGCGCCCATTTTTCGGCGCTCGAACAGGATCCATGAGTGTTAAAATCGCCGCTTTCAGCATCCAGAGGGAAGCGTTGTGCGCAAAATGGCCTTGGTAATCGCAGTATTGACGTTGGCCGGGTGCAATGACGGTAAGGGGGTTGACGCGCAAAAGCCGCAACCGACAGTCGCTTCCGCACCCGCGGCGACAACCGGTCCGCAATGGGACGTCGAGGTACGCGGCGAAACGCCCCAGGCGGTCAGCGACCTGAGCGGCTGGTTGATTGAGCATAGCTTCGTTTCCAGTGTCATCAGGGAGAATGGAAAGGTCCGTATCCTGATAGGGCCATTCAATTCGAAAATCGAGGCAGAAGCCAAACAAGCGGAAGTGACGGCAGCGCTTACTCGGGCGAAAAAAAGGAACATCGAGTCGCTGGTCGTTGAGCACCCGACGGCCCAATAACCAAAAGCGGCGGTTAAAATCGAAAAAGGCCTGGGGTGTGATGCCCCAGGCCTTTGTGTTTTCAGCGGCCGGTCAGCCGCAGCTTTTCATGTCTACCGGGCCGACAAACTCGTTGCCGCGCCCCATCACACACGCCACGCTCTGATTGCGTTGACGTTCCCAGGCTTGTACCGGGTAGGTCTTGTTCCAGGCCTCATACAGTTGCCGATCCTGTTTTGACAGGCGCAAGCCGTACTGCTTGCTCATGTAGAAATAAGTCCGGGCGATCATGCCGCGAATGGAAGGGCGGGGCATGACCTTCTTCGCCTTGAAGTCGACCTGTGTCAGGCACGAGCCGTATTGACCCGATTGTACGGGCAACCAGCCGAAGCTGAAGTTGCTGCGATCGCCATTCACCTCGCCGATGCTTGGAACCAGATTGTGCAGATCAGCCTCGGCTTTTTGGTAGGTTGGGTCGTACCGCGTGCAGTTCTTGCGACCACCTTGTTGCCAGCACTCGCGCTGATGGCCGATCTGCCAGGCCGGGACAATGTGTTCCCACTCGATGCGCGAGGCGCGTTTGGCATTTTTACGCGGCACATAACCGCAGGCAGCGAGGTCGATACGGTTGCCAGTGTATTTGCAGCCGCAATAAAACTCGGTGGATTGCGGTGCGTACAACTTCCACGCGACTTTCTTGGCTTCGTTGAAGGTGCGTGGGGCGCCAGCCTGGGCGCCGAGGGTGATGAACAGAAGCAGTAAAGCAAACCAGCGGACACTCATTGACTCAGTCTTCCTTCGGCACAACCCAGAAAATCTGCACACCACCATCGTCGCGATGGGCGAGGGTGACGTTATCGTTCTCGTCGATTTCTTCGAGCAAGCGTTCCCACTCATCCACGGGTTCATCCGGAAGACGAAAGATCAGTGCTGCTTTGGTTTTTTGGGCAGAGGGGGAATTGATGATTTTCTGAACGCGCATACCCAGGCGTTCGTAGGTATCAGGAGAGACAGGGGTAATGGCCACGGAATTATCCTTATTAAGCTGTACGGGCATACAGTATTTAACTGTAAGCAATTTCGCAACTGCTTAAAATTCAAGAAAATCCTCTGACAGTAGTTTTTTCCGTTTGGTGTAGGACGGTGGGAAATTTTTTATCGGAAAGGTCGTGAACCACTCACCAAGGCTGGAGAGTGGTGACAGCGGGTACCCGACCCGGAGCGGGTCGGGCGAGGGCGGATCAGTATTCCCAGAACATCCGTTGCAGCTCTTTGCTGTCGTTGGTCTTGGTCAGTGCGACCATGGCCAGGATGCGGGCTTTTTGCGGGTTCAGGTCATGCGCCACAACCCAGTCGTACTTGTCATCAGGCTGTTCGGCGTTACGCAGTACGAAACCGCCGGCGTTGACGTGGGAAGAACGAATGATGTGTACGCCATCCTTGCGCAGGGCTTGCAGGGCGGGAACTACGCGGGACGAGACCGAGCCATTGCCGGTACCGGCGTGGATGATGGCTTTGGCGCCCGATTGAGCCAGGGCTTTGTAGGCGGTGTCGCTGACGTTGCCATAGGAATAGGCAATTTCGACGTCAGGCAGGCTCTTGATGGTTTTGATGTCGAATTCCGAATCCATGGTGTGTCGCTTGGCCGGCAGGCGGAACCAGTAGGATTTGCCTTCGACCACCATGCCCAGTGGGCCCCAGGCACTTTTGAATGCCTCGGTCTTGATGTTGATCATTTTGCTGACATCGCGACCCGACTGGATTTCATCGTTCATGGTCACGAGCACGCCTTTGCCTCGCGCGTCTTTGCTGCTGGCCACGGCGACGGCGTTGTACAGGTTCAGCATGCCGTCGGCCGACATGGCGGTGCCAGGGCGCATGGAGCCGACGACGATGATCGGCTTGTCGGTTTTTTCCACCAGGTTGAGGAAGTATGCGGTTTCTTCCAGGGTGTCGGTGCCGTGGGTGATGACGATACCATCGACGTCATTGCTGTCGGCCAGCTCAGCCACCCGACGGCCCAATTGCAGCAGGTTGTCGTTGGTGATGCTCTCGGACGCGATCTGCATGACCTGTTCGCCGCGAACGTTGGCCAATTGGCTCAGTTCCGGAACTCCAGCGATCAACTGTTCGATACCGACTTTCGCCGCTTGATAGGTGGCGCTGTTGGCGGCGCCGGCGCCCGCGCCTGCAATGGTGCCGCCGGTGGCCAGGATCACCACATTCGCCAGTTTTTGTTGGGTTTCGACTTCTTTTGCCTGAAGGGCGGAGGGAAGAAGCAGCAGCAGGGCCAAAGCGCCCGGAATAAAAGTGTTGAAGGCAGATTTCATTATTGTTTTCTCTAGTAGTGAGACGGTGCGGAATGCAGGTCATCTAGAAGCGCCCCAGGCAGATCTGAACGCCGGGGGTGTAGAAGAAGAGCAGGATCTGTACCAGCCCGAGATTGAAGATGAAGATCTTATAACTTGATGATTTTTATATGAATTATTGAGCGGTTCGAAAAAATATTCGCGCTTGCTCGTCCGGGTTTCCGAACATGTATGGTTTTTTTGTTCGGCTCTCCGACCTTCGTTGAGAAAGTCGCCTTGCAAAATCGGAAATCAGTGCTAAAGAAACCCCTGTGCAGGTCGATGCTCCTTTAAAGGGATCTTTTTCAGGAGTTCATATGTCGTTTACTGTCGGTTTTCCAAATGCAGGCACCATTACTATCGCGGGCAAGTCCCCGGCGACCATCAATGCCTTGAGTGAAGCGACGTCCGACGCCTCGGCCCAAGCGCTGGGCGAAGAGGAGGGGAACGACAACCAAGTCAGAACCGGTGGTGCTACGCAGACTCAGGGCGAAACCAAATCCGAAAAAAGCAGCAATCAAAGTATTGCGGTACAGGTATTGCTCAAGCGCATGCAGGAACTGCAGCAGCAACTGCGCGAACAGCAGCAGCAACTGGCGGCCGCTCAGGCAGCGAATTATCCGACCCCGGAAGCCAAAGCCACCGCTGTCATGTCGATTCAGGGGCAAATCGCCGATACCAGCGGTGCGCTCGCGCAAGTGACAGGCAATCTGGTCAAAGAACTGGCAAAGGGCTCCAGCAGTGGCAGTCTGGTCAGCACCACCGCGTGATGTAAAAGGGTCGCTTTTGCCAACCGAGACACAGAACGGGTCGTTGACAAATCTCGACAGGGTTCGCATAGTTCGGTCTTCGCAAACGTTTGCGCGGTCGCCCTTGATGGCTCGATGCCGTAAGGGCAGGGGCCAGCGCAAGCGTTGCTCAGAATAATCATAAGATCGGAGTGAACCCATGAAGCTGCCATTCGCTGGACGTCTTCTCGCTGTCGCAATGCTGGCTGCCGCATCCGCCGCTTTGCCTGTCTCTTCGGCTTTCGCCGAAACCCCTGAAAAACCTAAAGTCGCACTGGTCATGAAATCCCTGGCCAACGAATTCTTCCTGACCATGGAAGACGGCGCCAAGGCCTACCAGAAAGACCACTCCGGCGACTTCGAGCTGATCTCCAACGGCATCAAGGACGAAACGGACACGGCCGGCCAGACCCGTATCGTCGAGCAAATGATTTTGTCCAAGGTCAACGCATTGGTTATCGCTCCGGCAGATTCCAAGGCCATGGTTCCGGTGATCAAGAAAGCGGTCGATGCCGGCATTACCGTAATCAACATCGATAACCAGCTGGACCCCGCCGTGGTCAAAAGCAAAAACATCACCGTTCCATTCGTAGGCCCGGATAACCGCAAAGGCGCGCGTCTGGTGGGTGAGTACCTGGCCAAACAGCTGAAGGCCGGTGACGAAGTCGGCATTATCGAAGGCGTTTCCACTACCACCAATGCCCAGCAGCGTACGGCGGGCTTCAAGGATGCGATGGAAGCGGCGCAAATCAAAGTCGTGTCCCTGCAGTCCGGCGATTGGGAAATCGACAAGGGCGGCAAGGTTGCCTCGTCGATGCTCAGCGAATACCCGAACATCAAGGCCCTGTTGGCCGGCAACGACAGCATGGCCGTCGGCGCGGTATCTGCCGTGCGCGCGGCGGGCAAGGCCGGCAAGGTGCAGGTGGTCGGTTACGACAACATCAACGCCATCAAGCCAATGCTCAAGGATGGCCGCGTCCTGGCCACCGCCGACCAGTTTGCTGCCAGGCAAGCGGTGTTCGGCATCGAGACTGCGCTGAAAATCATCAAAGGCGAGACAGTCGATAGCGGCGTCAATGGCGTCATCGAAACTCCGGTAGAGCTGGTTACCAAGTAGTCCTTCTGGCGACACAACGGTGCTCGCCTCTTGGGGCGAGCACATGGAGAGTTTTTATGTCTGTTTGCGCCCCGAACGCTGTCCTCTCGGTCAGCGGTATCGGTAAAACCTATGCCCAACCCGTCCTCACCGGCATCGACCTGACGCTGATGCGCGGCGAAGTGCTGGCGCTGACTGGCGAGAATGGTGCCGGCAAAAGCACGCTGTCGAAAATCATTGGCGGACTGGTCACGCCGACCACCGGCCAGATGCAATTCCAGGGGCAGGATTACCGTCCTGGTAGCCGGAGCCAGGCCGAAGAGCTGGGCATCCGCATGGTTATGCAAGAACTCAATCTGTTGCCGACGTTGTCGGTGGCGGAAAACCTGTTTCTCGACAACCTGCCCAGCCACGGTGGCTGGATCAGCCGCAAACAATTGCGCAAGGCAGCGATCGAGGCGATGGCCCAGGTCGGATTGGACGCCATTGATCCAGATACGTTGGTTGGCGAACTGGGGATCGGCCATCAGCAGATGGTGGAGATCGCCCGCAACCTGATCGGCGATTGCCACGTACTGATCCTCGATGAACCGACAGCAATGCTCACGGCCCGTGAAGTCGAAATGCTGTTCGAGCAGATCACTCGCCTACAGGCTCGTGGCGTGTCGATCATCTACATTTCCCACCGTCTCGAAGAACTGGCAAGAGTGGCTCAGCGCATTGCGGTATTGCGCGACGGCAACCTGGTCTGTGTCGAACCGATGGCCAATTACAACAGCGAGCAACTGGTCACCCTGATGGTCGGCCGTGAATTGGGCGAGCACATCGACATGGGGCCGCGCAAGATCGGCGCGCCGGCCTTGACGGTCAAAGGGCTGACCCGTTCCGATAAGGTTCGTGACGTGTCCTTCCAGGTGCGCGCCGGTGAAATTTACGGGATTTCCGGTTTGATCGGGGCAGGGCGCACCGAGTTACTGCGCCTGATCTTCGGTGCCGACACCGCCGACAGCGGCACCGTCGCGCTGGGGGCATCGGCTCAGGTGGTGAGTATTCGTTCGCCGGCCGATGCGGTCAGTCACGGTATCGCCCTGATCACCGAAGATCGCAAGGGCGAAGGCCTCCTGCTGACGCAATCGATCAGCGCCAACATTGCCTTGGGCAATATGCCGGTGATTTCCAGCGGTGGCTTCGTTAATAACGGTGACGAGATGTCTCTGGCCCAACGTCAGATCAACGCCATGCGCATTCGCAGTTCCAGCCCGACGCAATTGGTCTCGGAATTGTCCGGAGGCAATCAGCAGAAAGTCGTGATCGGCCGCTGGCTCGAGCGTGACTGCACGGTGATGCTGTTCGATGAGCCGACCCGTGGCATCGACGTTGGCGCCAAGTTCGATATCTACGCATTACTCGGCGAGTTGACCCGCCAAGGCAAAGCGCTGGTAGTGGTGTCCAGCGACCTGCGCGAACTGATGCTGATCTGCGATCGCATCGGTGTGCTGTCGGCAGGGCGTCTGATCGACACTTTCGAGCGTGACAGCTGGACCCAGGATGATTTGCTTGCCGCCGCTTTCGCCGGCTACCAAAAACGTGATGCGTTGCTCAACGAAGCAGCGCCTAGGGATCTTCCATGAATACTGCATCTTTGGCCGGCAAACGTAGTGGCAATTTTTATGGCCTCGGTACTTATCTGGGCCTGGCCGGTGCCTTGCTGGCAATGGTCGCGCTGTTCTCGATCCTGAGCAGCCACTTCCTGTCTTACGACACCTTCAGCACTTTGGCCAACCAGATTCCCGATTTGATGGTGCTGGCGGTCGGCATGACCTTCGTATTGATCATTGGCGGTATCGACTTGTCGGTGGGGTCGGTGCTGGCGCTCGCGGCCTCGGCGGTCAGTGTGGCGATTCTCGGTTGGGGCTGGAGTGTCTTGCCTGCGGCCTTGCTCGGCATGGCGGTAGCGGCATTGGCCGGGACTGTCACCGGCTCGATCACCGTGGCGTGGCGGATTCCCTCGTTCATCGTGTCCCTCGGCGTGCTGGAAATGGCGCGAGGCCTGGCGTATCAGATGACCGGTTCGCGCACTGCCTACATCGGTGATGCCTTCGCCTGGCTGTCCAACCCGATCGCGTTTGGCATCTCGCCGTCATTCATCATTGCCTTGCTGATTATCTTCATCGCCCAGGCCGTGCTGACGCGTACGGTGTTCGGTCGTTACCTGATCGGCATCGGTACCAACGAAGAGGCGGTGCGTCTGGCGGGGATCAATCCGAAACCCTACAAGATCCTGGTCTTCAGTCTGATGGGGCTGCTGGCCGGTATCGCTGCGTTGTTTCAGATTTCTCGCCTGGAAGCGGCGGACCCGAACGCCGGCTCCGGTCTGGAGCTGCAGGTAATCGCTGCGGTCGTGATCGGCGGCACCAGCCTGATGGGCGGGCGCGGCTCGGTCATCAGCACGTTCTTCGGTGTGCTGATCATCTCCGTACTGGCAGCCGGTCTGGCTCAGATCGGCGCGACCGAGCCAACCAAACGCATCATCACCGGTGCGGTGATCGTGGTGGCGGTGGTGCTTGATACTTATCGCAGTCAGCGCGCAAGCCGGCGGACCTGAGTCATGGCAACAATCAAGGATGTAGCGGCACTCGCGGGCATTTCCTACACCACGGTTTCCCACGTGGTGAACAAGACGCGGCCGGTCAGTGAGGAAGTACGGGTCAAGGTCGAGGCGGCGATCAAAAGTCTCGACTACGTGCCCAGTGCCGTGGCCCGGTCATTGAAAGCGAAAACCACCGCGACCATCGGCCTGCTGGTGCCCAACAGCCTCAACCCGTACTTCGCCGAGTTGGCCCGTGGCATCGAGGATTACTGCGAGCGCAACGGCTATTGCGTCATCCTCTGCAACTCTGACGACAACCCGGACAAGCAACGCAGCTACCTTCGCGTGTTGCTGGAAAAGCGCATTGACGGCCTGATCGTTGCCTCGGCCGGTGGTGACAGCGGCCTGGCCGAAGGTCTAGCGGGGGTGCGAACGCCAATGGTGATCGTCGACCGTGGGCTCGAAGGTCTCGATGCCGATCTGGTGCGCATCGATCACGAATACGGTGCCTATCTGGCGACCCGACACCTGCTGGAGCTGGGGCATCGGGACATCGCCACGATTGGCGGGCCAGCGAGTACCAGCGTGGCGCAGATGCGTCTGGCCGGTTATTGCCGCGCCTTGAAAGAGGCGGGCGTCGAAGTGCCGCGCGAGCGCATGCTGGAAAGCGACTTCACCAGCACCGGCGGTTATAACGCCGCCGCGATCCTGTTGGAAAAGAACCCGCCCAGCGCGATTTTCGCCGGTAACGACATGATTGGCATCGGTGTGTTGCGCGCCGCTGCCGAGCGCAATATTCGTGTGCCTACCGAGCTGTCGGTGATCGGCTTTGACGATATCCAGATGAGCCGTTACGTCTACCCGGCGCTGACCACCGTGGGCCAGTCGATCCTGCAGCTTGGCGAGATGGCGGCCGAAGTGCTGTTGCGCAGGATTGCCACGCCGGCTCTGGCGACCGATCAGCGCATCGTGACGCCGAGTATTGTCCTGCGCGAATCGACTGCGCCGCTGGCTGGTGTGTTCGCCCAATTCCGCTAAACAAAAAGTACCGCTGAAACCAAAAGCACCGCAGAAACAGAATTGACGAGTGATGTATGCCAGCAAAAGTAGTGGTAATAGGCAGCCTGAACATGGACTTGGTCACCCGGGCGCCACGGCTGCCTCGTGGTGGTGAAACGCTGATCGGCCAATCGTTTGCCACGGTTTCCGGCGGCAAGGGCGCGAACCAGGCCGTGGCCGCAGCGCGGCTGGGAGCGCAGGTGTCGATGGTCGGTTGTGTCGGAAGCGATGCCTATGGCGAAGCGCTGCGCGAGGCGTTGTTGGCCGAGCAGATCGATTGCCAGGCGGTCAGTACGGTCGAAGATTCCAGCGGCGTGGCGTTGATCGTGGTCGATGACAACAGTCAGAACGCGATCGTGATTGTTGCCGGCGCCAACGGTGCGCTGACGCCCGAAGTGATCGACCGTTTCGACGCGGTGTTACAAGCGGCGGATGTCATTATCTGTCAGCTGGAAGTGCCGGATGCCACGGTTGGCCATGCTCTGAAGCGCGGTCGTGAGCTGGGTAAAACCGTGATTCTCAATCCGGCGCCGGCCAGTCGCCCGCTGCCGGTGGATTGGTATGCAGCCATCGATTACCTGATACCCAACGAAAGCGAAGCCTCGGCCTTGAGCGGTTTGCCGGTGGACTCCCTGAGCACCGCCGAAACCGCCGCCACCCGCTTGATCGCCATGGGTGCCGGCAAAGTGATCATCACCCTCGGCGCTCAGGGATCGCTATTGGCCAATGGCACACGGCTTGAGCATTTCCCGGCAGCGAAAGTGAAGGCGGTCGACACCACTGCGGCCGGCGACACGTTCGTCGGTGGTTTCGCAGCAGCTTTGGCGGCCGGCAAAAGCGAGGCTGAAGCGATCCGTTTCGGCCAGGTCGCCGCTGCGCTGTCGGTCACCCGGGCTGGCGCGCAACCTTCGATTCCCACCTTGTCCGACGTACAGGCCTTTAAAGCACCATGAAAAAGACTCCTTTGCTCAACGTCGCGCTGTCGCGGCTGATCGCCGCCCTGGGCCATGGCGACACGGTCGTGATCGGCGATGCCGGCCTGCCGGTTCCACCCGGCGTCGAATTGATAGACCTGGCCTTGACCCACGGAATTCCGGATTTCGTCAGTACCTTGAAGGTCGTGCTCAGCGAAATGCAGGTCGAAAGCCATGTGCTGGCCCATGAGATTCTGGACAAGAAACCGTCGGCCTTGAGCACGCTGGATGAACTGAATGCCGAAGGTGCACTGGGCCGGCGCGATCTGCTCAGTCATGACCAATTCAAAGCACTCAGCCGACAGGCACGGGCGATTGTTCGTACAGGCGAATGTCAGCCGTACTGCAACATCGTTTTGGTGGCTGGCGTAACGTTCTAACTTTCCATTCTTCCCATGCACAAGGAATGCGCTATGCACCGCTATGCTCAGAAACTGCACCACCTGCTCCGGAGTCTGCTGCTTTTGTCCCTGATTACCGCAACAAGCGCCCAAGCGGCGGAGAAGATCGACTTGATCATCGACACCGATCCGGGTGCCGATGACGTGGTTGCCTTGCTGTTTGCCCTGGCATCGCCGGAAGAGCTGAACATTCGTGCGTTGACCACCGTTGCTGGCAACGTACGTCTGGACAAGACCTCGCGTAATGCGCGTCTGGCCCGTGAGTGGGCAGGGCGCGAGGAGGTGCCTGTTTATGCGGGCGCGCCGAAACCCATGATGCGCACGCCGATCTATGCCGAGAACATCCATGGCAAGGAAGGTCTGTCGGGCGTCACGGTGCACGAACCGAAGAAAGGCCTGGCCGAAGGCAATGCGGTCAACTATCTGATCGATACCCTGAAGTCCGCCAAACCCCACAGCATCACCATCGCCATGCTCGGTCCACAGACCAACCTGGCGCTGGCGCTGATCCAGGAGCCTGAAATCGTTCAGGGCATCAAGGAAGTGGTGATAATGGGCGGTGCGCACTTCAATGGTGGCAATATCACCCCGGTGGCCGAATTCAATCTCTTCGCTGACCCGCAGGCTGCCGAAGTGGTGCTGAAAAGTGGTGTCAAGCTGACCTATCTGCCGCTGGATGTGACCCACAAGGTCCTCACGAGTGAAGCGCGCCTGCAGCAGATCGCCGCACTGGATAACAATGCCAGCAAACTGGTGGGCGATATTCTCAACGAATACGTCAAAGGCGACATGGAGCACTACGGCATTCCGGGTGGCCCGGTGCATGACGCCACAGTCATCGCTTACCTGCTCAAGCCGGAGCTGTTCACCGGACGTTCGGTCAACGTAGTGGTTGATAGCCGCGAAGGGCCGACTTTCGGCCAGACCATCGTCGACTGGTATGACGGCCTGAAGGCACCGAAAAATGCCTTCTGGGTTGAAAGCGGCGACGCTCAGGGCTTCTTCGACCTGCTGACCCAGCGTCTGGCTCGTTTGAAGTAAGGCATAGGCCCGCAGGTGCCAGCCTGCGGGTTTTACACTACTCGGTTTCTCTTGCGCCCATGTAGTCAGCGGGGTATTTCTCGAGAACCTGTTTGATGAATGTCTGTGCGGCTTGTGTTCCCAGTTCCTTGACCAGCAAATCGATACCAATGATTGCCAACTCTTCCGGGCTACCCGGGCTGTAAGAGCTGTGGCCCTGTGGCCACTTGGCTTTGATGTCGGCGTCGATACTTACGGTGGTCATGATGGCGCTCGTGAAGTCGGAAAGGCTGAGTGTCGAGTTAACCATTTTGTGGGACGTTTGGCACTCCGACTTAGGCATGAGGGGAGGGCTATGCGACACTTGGTCTTTGACGATTTTTCAAGGACAGTGCTGTGCAGATCGATTTGAACACTCCTGATGGCTTGACCCTCGAAGCGGTGCGTCAGCTGCTGGCTTCTGCCAGCGACGATGAACACACTCAGTTGCGGGTCACCAAGGGCGGCATCGCCTACATTTCGTCGGGTATTGTGGGCGGCACGGACATCGACGGGCTGCTGTTTCGCCTGGAGACTTGGGCCAAGGGTTCCGGTTATGTCGGATTGGTCGCAGCCAGCGACAAGGTCTGGGTCATGCAGATTTTCAATGCGCTCAAGCAGAACTGGCCGAAGCCGCCTTTCGACTACATCGACGTTTATTAAACGCCGTTCATATTCAGTCACGATTGAGTGATGAACGGCATGCTAATGCTCAGGCACACTCGACGCTGCCTGGATCGAGGGCGGGGCGAGCGCTCGCCTTGAAACCAAACGCCAAAATGGCGGTCGCACGATCTCAGCTTAACTATTGAAAAAAGGAGGCTTCATGCCTTGGAAGCTCGCGTCATTGGGTACTTTGTTGGCCGCCACCCTGCTGGCCGGTTGCAGCAGTACGTCCACCGAGTCGGCAAAGGACCCTGTGGCGACCGACACCGGCCACAGCCGTTGTGAAGCAAAGGCTGCCGAATTCACCATTGGCAAAAAGGCTTCGCCCCAATTGCTGGAGCAGGCACGTACCCGCGCAGGCGCGCAGAATGCCCGGTTCCTCAAGCCTGATGACATGGTGACCCTGGAATACCGCTCCGATCGCCTGAACCTGAACACCGACAACAATCTGGTGGTCACCCGCGTCAACTGCGGCTGATTTCTTCAGGCTTTTGTTTCGCCCATAAAAAACCCCGTCACATGGACGGGGTTTTTTTAGTGCGCCAGAAAATTACTCTGGGCGGACTTGTGCAGCTTGCATACCCTTTTGGCCTTTCTCAGCCACGAAGGAAACGGTCTGGCCTTCTTTCAGGCTTTTGAAACCGTCGCTTTCGATAGCTTTGAAGTGTACGAACAGGTCGTCACCGCCACCTTGAGGAGTGATGAAGCCGAAGCCTTTTTCATCGTTGAACCATTTAACGGTGCCGGTTTGGCGATTAGACATGGTGTATCTCCAAGAAACATATATTTTCAGTAGTACTGTGCTGCTCAGGCCAACTGGGCACACCGGAGTATCATAGTCGAAATGTTCGCTTTGGGAGCCCCCCGGGTGTGCTGTTTGCCCTACAGTCGCGTTTACTTTGTTGCTTCGTGTGGCTGAAAGCCCCGGTTTAAAAGGCTTTCAGTCGAAAGTAAAGACAATAAAAAAAGCTGAAAAACCTGCATAAATCGTACGAAAAAGCTAAATTTCATCACTTTTTATCGGCGGTGAGCCGAGTCAAAAGGACTTTTTCCTCACTTTTTCGCCGGTGCATTGGCCTTGCATTTAGCAATCTGACCCAGTGCTTTCTGTTGCAGTTCCGGGCTGGCCTTGTTATCCATCAGGGCCTGAATGTCGCCAGCCGGGTACGATTTGATCGCGTCGGCACCGCAAGCGCAGTGAGACTTCGCAGCCGCAGCGCCGATCTGCGGAGTGGCCGCCTGAGTGCACTGAGCCATGTATTTCTCGCGCTCCCCCTTTGGCCAATCGGCATGGGCAGCCAGCGGCAGCAACAGGACGACGGGTGCGACGATGGCGAATAAACGATTCAGACGCATGCTGAGATGCTCCTTTTGGGTCAATGTCTTGTTATCTGAGGGGTAAAGCGGGGTTCAAGTTCAGCACTCTGGCATAAAAATGCCTGATTTGCCCCAGCAGAAAACCTTGCCGCCGCGACGACCGTTCATCTGTGCTAGCATGCTTCGCTCGGGCGTTTGCAGGCTCCGGATGACCTTCAGTCCCGGTAGCGGCGGATGCGCGAATAACCCTGATTTGAATCCCAGTCACTCTGGTTCGGTTTTCCGGTTGGCCGCAAGGCTCCTGCCGCTGTAAGGCAGGCGTTCGTTATTGAATGGCCTGGATCGGATCTTGTACTGGCTCATCCCAACCCACGTGACCTTTGGTAGGGGTCACCACTAGGAGAGGAGGCGCCATGCCAACTATTACTCTTCCCGACGGCAGTCAACGTTCATTCGATCACCCGGTTTCCGTAGCCGAGGTCGCCGCATCCATCGGTGCCGGTCTGGCCAAGGCCACCGTGGCCGGTAAGGTCGATGGCAAGCTGGTCGACGCCAGCGACATCATCGACAGCGATTCCTCGCTGCAAATCATTACGCCAAAGGATGAAGAGGGGCTGGAGATCATTCGCCACTCTTGCGCCCACCTGGTTGGCCACGCGGTCAAGCAGTTGTACCCGACGGCCAAGATGGTCATCGGTCCGGTCATCGACGAAGGCTTCTATTACGACATCGCCTTCGAGCGTCCTTTCACCCCGGACGACCTGGCCGCCATCGAACAGCGCATGCAGCAGCTGATCGAGAAAGATTACGACGTGATCAAGAAAGTCACTCCGCGCGCCGAAGTGATCGAAGTGTTCAAGGCCCGCGGCGAAGACTATAAGCTGCGTCTGGTCGAAGACATGCCGAACGAGCAGGCCATGGGTCTGTACTATCACGAAGAATACGTCGACATGTGCCGCGGTCCGCACGTGCCGAACACGCGCTTCCTGAAATCCTTCAAGCTGACCAAGCTGTCCGGCGCCTATTGGCGTGGCGATGCCAAGAACGAGCAATTGCAGCGCGTTTACGGCACCGCATGGGCGGACAAGAAGCAACTGGCGGCTTACATCCAGCGCATCGAAGAAGCCGAGAAGCGCGATCACCGCAAGATCGGCAAGCGTCTGGGCCTGTTCCACACTCAGGAAGAGTCGCCGGGAATGGTGTTCTGGCACCCGAACGGCTGGACTCTGTACCAGGTGCTCGAGCAATACATGCGCAAGGTTCAGCGCGACAACGGCTACCTGGAGATCAAGACTCCACAAGTCGTTGACCGCAGCCTGTGGGAGAAATCCGGGCACTGGGCCAACTACGCCGACAACATGTTCACCACTCAGTCGGAAAACCGCGACTACGCCATCAAGCCGATGAACTGCCCGTGCCACGTGCAGGTGTTCAATCAGGGCCTGAAAAGCTACCGCGAGCTGCCGATGCGCTTGGCCGAGTTCGGTGCCTGCCACCGTAACGAGCCGTCGGGTGCACTGCACGGGATCATGCGCGTTCGCGCCTTCACTCAGGACGATGCTCACATCTTCTGTACTGAAGAGCAGATGCAGGCCGAATCCGCTGCGTTCATCAAGCTGACCATGGACGTCTATGCCGACTTCGGCTTCAAAGACGTCGAGATGAAGCTGTCCACTCGTCCGGAAAAACGCGTCGGTTCCGACGAATTGTGGGATCGCGCCGAAGCGGCATTGGCCGCAGCCCTTGATAGCGCGGGCCTGCCGTATGATCTGCAGCCGGGTGAGGGTGCGTTCTACGGTCCGAAGATCGAGTTTTCGCTGAAAGATTGCCTCGGCCGTGTCTGGCAATGTGGTACCCTTCAGCTCGATTTTAACCTGCCTGTCCGTCTGGGAGCCGAATACGTCTCCGAAGACAACAGTCGCAAGCACCCGGTCATGTTGCACCGGGCGATCCTCGGATCCTTCGAACGTTTCGTCGGAATCCTGATCGAGCACTACGAGGGTGCATTCCCTGCGTGGCTGGCTCCGACTCAGGCAGTGATCATGAATATCACTGACAAACAGGCCGATTTTGCCGCCGAGGTTGAAAAAACCCTCAATGAAAGCGGATTTCGTGCCAAGTCTGACTTGAGAAATGAAAAGATCGGCTTTAAAATCCGCGAGCATACTTTGCTCAAGGTTCCCTATCTCTTGGTTATCGGAGATCGGGAAGTCGAGATGCAGACTGTCGCTGTGCGTACTCGTGAAGGTGCTGACCTGGGCTCGATGCCCGTCGCCCAGTTCGCTGAGTTTCTCGCGCAAGCGGTTTCCCGGCGTGGTCGCCCAGATTCGGAGTAATTACTATTAAGCGTGAAATGAGACAAGATAAACGAGCTGCACCGAAAGCCCCGATCAACGAGAATATCTCGGCACGCGAGGTTCGGTTAATTGGGGCTGAAGGTGAACAGCTTGGGATTGTGTCAATTGAAGACGCGCTTCTTAAGGCTGAAGAGGCCAAACTGGATTTGGTGGAAATTTCCGCCGATGCAGTACCCCCTGTTTGCAAACTGATGGACTACGGCAAATCGATCTTCGAGAAGAAGAAGCAGATTGCCGCGGCCAAGAAAAACCAGAAGCAGATTCAGGTTAAAGAAATCAAGTTTCGTCCAGGGACGGAGGAAGGGGATTACCAGGTAAAACTGCGCAACCTGGTACGTTTCCTGAGTGATGGGGACAGGGCCAAGGTATCCTTGCGATTCCGCGGCCGTGAGATGGCCCACCAGGAGCTGGGGATGGAACTCCTCAAGCGAGTTGAAGGTGACTTGCTCGAGTACGGTTCGGTCGAACAGCATCCTAAGATGGAAGGACGCCAGCTGATCATGGTCATCGCCCCGAAAAAGAAGAAGTAATCAACAGGGCACGGCAGGCCTTCTGATTATGTTTATCAACTGAATGCGGAGTATCCGAACATGCCAAAAATGAAAACGAAAAGTGGTGCTGCTAAGCGGTTTCTGAAAACTGCTAACGGTATCAAGCACAAGCACGCTTTCAAGAGCCACATCCTGACTAAAATGTCGACCAAGCGTAAGCGTCAACTGCGCGGTAGCAGCTTGCTGCATCCGTCTGACGTGGCAAAAGTCGAGCGCATGCTGCGCCTTCGTTAATTTTAGTCAAGAATAGAGGAAGTAACTCATGGCTCGTGTAAAGCGTGGCGTCATTGCCCGTAAACGTCACAAAAAAATTCTGAAACTTGCTAAAGGCTACTACGGCGCTCGCTCGCGCGTATTCCGTGTTGCCAAGCAAGCGGTAATCAAGGCAGGCCAATACGCCTACCGTGACCGTCGTCAGAAAAAACGTCAGTTCCGCGCTCTGTGGATTGCTCGTATCAACGCTGGTGCACGTATCAACGGTCTGTCCTACAGCCGTTTCATCGCCGGCCTGAAAAAAGCGTCCATCGAGATCGACCGTAAGGTTCTGGCTGATCTGGCAGTGAACGAAAAAGCGGCGTTTGCTGCGATTGTCGAGAAAGCTAAAGCCACCTTGGCTTAAGTACCCCCGACAGTCACCCGGCCTCACCTCTGTGGGGCCAGGTGTTAAACGTCATAAATAGGGGAAGAGCCTTCAAGCTCTTCCCCTATTTTGTATCTGGAGTCTGTACATGGAAAACCTGGATGCGCTCGTCTCTCAAGCACTAGAGGCTGTGCAAAGCGCTGAAGATATCAATGCCCTGGAGCAAATCCGGGTTCACTACCTTGGCAAGAAGGGTGAATTGACTCAGGTGATGAAGACCCTGGGGAATTTGCCAGCAGAAGAGCGTCCGCAAGTCGGCGCCCTGATCAACGTTGCCAAGGAGCGTGTCACAGAGGTTCTCAATGCTCGCAAGGCACTGTTTGAAGAGGCCGACCTGGCCGCCAAACTGTCTGCCGAGTCCATTGACGTGACCCTGCCTGGCCGCGGCCAGACCTCGGGTGGTCTGCATCCGGTTACGCGTACTCTGGAACGTATCGAACAGTTCTTCACCCACATTGGCTACGGCATCGCCGAAGGCCCTGAGGTCGAAGACGACTATCACAACTTCGAAGCACTCAACATCCCAGGCCATCACCCGGCCCGGTCGATGCATGACACCTTCTATTTCAATGCCAACATGTTGCTGCGCACCCATACCTCGCCGGTACAGGTCCGCACCATGGAATCGAAACAGCCGCCGATCCGCATCGTCTGCCCAGGCCGTGTGTACCGCAGCGACTCCGATATCACCCACTCGCCGATGTTCCACCAGGTCGAAGGCCTGCTGGTCGACCGCGATATCAACTTCGCCGACCTGAAAGGCACCATCGAAGAGTTCCTGCGCGTGTTCTTCGAAAAAGAACTGGCCGTGCGTTTCCGTCCTTCGTACTTCCCGTTCACCGAGCCATCCGCTGAAGTCGACATGGAATGCGTGATGTGCAGCGGTAAAGGCTGCCGCGTCTGCAAGCAGACTGGCTGGCTGGAAGTCATGGGCTGCGGCATGGTTCACCCGAACGTGCTGCGCATGTCCGGGATCGACCCGGAAGAGTTTTCGGGCTTCGCCTTCGGCATGGGCGTTGAGCGTCTGGCCATGCTGCGTTACGGCGTGAACGACTTGCGTCTGTTCTTCGACAACGACTTGCGGTTCCTCGCGCAATTTCGCTAGTCGTAACGAATTCTTAGGAGAGCAGGATGAAATTCAGTGAACAATGGCTGCGTGGCTGGGTAAGCCCGCAGGTAAGTCGCGACGAGCTGGTTGCTCGTCTGTCGATGGCCGGTCTTGAGGTCGATAGCGTTACGCCGGCCGCCGGTGAATTCAGTGGTGTGGTGGTGGGCGAGGTGCTGAGCACCGAGCAACACCCTGACGCTGACAAGTTGCGCGTTTGTCAGGTCAGCAATGGCTCGGAGACTTTCCAGGTAGTGTGCGGTGCGCCAAACGTGCGCCCCGGCCTGAAGATCCCGTTTGCCATGATCGGTGCCGAACTGCCGGGCGACTTCAAAATCAAGAAAGCCAAGCTGCGTGGCGTTGAGTCCAACGGCATGCTGTGCTCCCAGGCCGAGCTGCAAATCGGCGAAGGCAACGATGGCCTGATGGAATTGCCGTCCGATGCGCCAGTCGGTCAGGACATTCGTGAGTACCTGAGCCTCGACGACGCCAGCATCGAGGTCGACCTGACCCCGAACCGCGGTGATTGCCTGTCCCTAGCCGGTCTGGCTCGCGAAGTCGGTGCGCTGTATGCCGCCCAAGTCACGCGCCCGGTTGTTGCCAGCGTTCCCGCTATGCACGACGAAGTGCGTTCGGTTGAAGTGCTCGCGCCAGCCGCGTGCCCGCGTTACTTGGGTCGTGTGATCCGTAATGTTGATCTGTCCAAGCCTACGCCGCTGTGGATGGTCGAGCGTCTGCGTCGTGCCGACGTGCGCAGCATCGACGCCGCCGTCGACATCACCAACTACGTGATGCTGGAACTGGGTCAACCGCTGCACGCCTTCGATCTCGCCGAAATCAATGGCGGCATCCGCGTGCGCATGGCCGAAGAAGGCGAGAAGCTGGTGCTGCTCGATGGCCAGGAAGTCAGCCTGCGTAGCGATACGCTGGTGATTGCCGACCACACCCGCGCACTGGCAATCGCTGGCGTCATGGGGGGCGAGCACAGCGGCGTCAACACCGCGACCACTCGCGACATATTCCTTGAAAGTGCCTTCTTCGATCAGATTGCCGTTGCTGGCAAGGCTCGTTCTTACGGCCTGCACACTGACGCTTCGCACCGCTACGAGCGTGGCGTGGACTGGAAGCTGGCCCGTGAAGCCATGGAGCGCGCCACTGGCCTGCTGCTGGAGATCACCGGCGGTGAAGCTGGCCCGATCGTCGAAACCGTCAGCGAGCAGCATCTGCCATCGATCGCTCCGATCACCCTGCGTGCCCAACGCATCACCCAGATGCTGGGCATGGAAATGGACTCGGCCGAAGTCGAGCGTCTGCTCGGGGCCTTGGGTCTGACCATTTCTGCCGATGGGGCAGGGCAGTGGCGCGTTGAAGTGCCAAGCTTCCGTTTCGATATCAGCCTGGAAGTCGACCTGATCGAAGAGCTGGCCCGTCTGTACGGTTACAACCGTCTGCCGGTTCGCTACCCGCAAGCCCGTCTGGCGCCGCAAGCCAAGGCCGAAGCGCGCAGCGATCTGCCTGAACTGCGTCGTCTGCTAGTGGCTCGTGGTTATCAGGAAGCGATCACTTACAGCTTCATCGATCCGAAACAGTTCGAGTTGTTTAATCCGGGTGTCGAGCCGCTGCTGCTGGCCAACCCGATTTCCAACGACATGGCTGCCATGCGTTCGTCCCTGTGGCCTGGTCTGGTCAAGGCGCTTCAGCACAACCTGAACCGTCAGCAAGATCGCGTCCGCCTGTTCGAAAGCGGCCTGCGTTTCGTCGGTCAGCTGGAAGGCCTGAAGCAAGAGCCGATGCTGGCGGGTGTGGTGTGCGGTAGCCGTCTACCGGAAGGCTGGGCACAAGGTCGCGATGTCGTGGATTTCTTCGACGTCAAAGCCGATGTGGAAGCGGTACTGGGCTTCGCCGGTGCGCTGGATTCGTTCACGTTCGTGCCGGGCAAACACCCTGCGTTGCACCCGGGTCAAACCGCGCGCATCGAACGTGAAGGCCGCTTGGTAGGTTTCGTTGGCGCTATCCATCCTGAATTGTCGAAAACCCTCGGTCTCGACCGCCCGGTTTTCGTCTTCGAGTTGGTTCTGGCCGAAGTGGCATTGGGAAAAATGCCTAAATTCCAGGAGTTGTCGCGCTTTCCTGAAGTGCGTCGTGACTTGGCGCTGATTGCGGCCACGGACGTTGCGGCCAGTGCCGTACTGGACGTAATCCGTGAAAATGCAGGCGAATGGCTCACAGACCTCAGGCTATTTGACGTGTATCAGGGTAAAGGCATTGATCCTGATAGAAAAAGCCTTGCAGTCGGCTTGACCTGGCAGCATCCATCGCGCACTCTTAATGACGATGAGGTGAATACCGCGACGCAAAACATCCTCACCTCGCTCGAACAAAGGTTGAACGCCACGTTAAGGAAGTGACGTATGGGGGCTCTGACGAAAGCTGAGATGGCGGAACGTCTGTATGAAGAGCTGGGCCTGAATAAACGGGAGGCCAAGGAATTGGTCGAACTGTTTTTTGAGGAAATCAGGCACGCTCTTGAAGACAACGAACAAGTCAAATTGTCCGGTTTCGGCAATTTCGACCTTCGGGACAAACGCCAGCGGCCTGGCCGCAATCCGAAAACGGGAGAAGAAATCCCGATCACGGCTCGCCGTGTGGTCACCTTTCGTCCAGGGCAGAAGTTGAAGGCCCGAGTTGAGGCTTATGCTGGAACCAAGTCATAACGACGAACTACCCGTCATCCCGGGCAAACGCTACTTCACCATTGGTGAAGTCAGCGAGCTATGTGCCGTAAAACCGCACGTGCTGCGCTACTGGGAGCAGGAGTTTCCTCAACTCAACCCCGTCAAACGCCGCGGAAACCGCCGGTATTATCAGCGCCAGGACGTGCTGATGATCCGGCAGATCCGCGCGCTTCTTTACGATCAGGGGTTTACCATCGGCGGCGCACGTTTGCGTTTGTCCGGCGATGAAGCCAAAGACGACACAACCCAATACAAACAAATGATCCGCCAGATGATCGCCGAGCTGGAAGATGTTCTGGTGGTGCTTAAGAAATAAATTCCTGCTTTTAAATACTTCCAGTTTTCAAAAGCTTGCGATATATTCTTGAGCGTTCCTCGAGATGAGGGACAGATTCAACGCCTAGTCGGGGCGTAGCGCAGTCCGGTAGCGCACTAGCATGGGGTGCTAGGGGTCGAGTGTTCGAATCACTCCGTCCCGACCATATTTTCAATGACTTAGCCCAATCTGAAAAGATTGGGCTTTTTCATGTCTAAACAAATACTCCTACATTTACTCCCACGGATATTTTGGATCTGGGTAGCGTTGCCATCCGGAAGGCGCAATTGTGTTCTGATCTCGTGTCCGGAGGCTCCCCGTGCCAAGACAATGCTCTGAAGTGACAAGGGCGTTCGTCAACGGTATTGCCCATATCGAAGGTCCGCGAGGCGAGCACCGGGGGATGGGTATTGGCGGGGTGGTAGCCTCGGTTGCTGCTGAGGTGATTCAGACAATCGCTCAGGTTCCGGCAGAGGCATTAGGTATCACGCGGTTTCAGCGGCGTGACGGGGAGAGGGCTGATCAAGCGTGATCCCACTCAGCGAGCCGCAACCATCAGCAGCAACCACGGGTGGACGTGGGTATAGCATTTTGCTAGCTTCGATTCATTTACCGTTACTCCCTAGGTGACCTTTTCGGCGTCGACTGACCCGTTTTACAGCTCTGTTGGGTACAAGCAAGTACCGCCCAGGGTTGAGGTCGCGCGCAAGGACAGTCTTCCAGTCCCTTTCACATCAGTTGCGTGAGGCAAACAAGGAGTTCAGTTTGGCGGCCGTATTTATCCACCTCTCCGATATTGAATCAACTATCGCGGCTTGGCTATCGAATACGGAGTTGGGTTTTCCGGCTGGTGAGGAGCCGAGCAGGGTTTCGAGTAAGGCGCCGATTACATGCTGATATCCGGTCTCGCTGCGCTCACTGAGCTTGCCTTGTGTCTTAACGAGTGTGCGTAAACTTTCCCGTTCCAAACCGATGGCCGTGAGCTCTTCAAGGATCTCACGAAGGGCGGCATCACTTTGTTTAAGCGCTACCTCAAGCGCATCTCGGTCAGCTCGCAATGTCAGGTAAGTCCCAAAGCTGATTTGCTTATTCTCAGCGGGTAGTTTCCCAAATAAGAAAGCCGGACGCTGATCGGGATAATGATGAAACATCCAACATTTAAGGTCTGCATGCCTGACGGTTAGAAGTCTGCAGTCTATGGGGGTTCCAAGTGCTACCGTCACGCCGAAAACGCCAAAAGGAAGTTCATGGTTGCGCACTGCATCGAGGATTTTTTCAGTGTTGGCGTGGAGGCATGGCCACTGGGGGAAAGTCGTAGGCAGAATTGCGGGGCAATCCTTGGCGGACTCAAGAATCTGAGATTCAAAAGCCATTAGATTACACCAACGTATGGCGGCATCTATGGGACGATAAAATACTTTTTCCAGCGGATTGCAGCTGTGGGGTATGTACATAGAAGCGGCCTCATCTCTGAGGGAACAGATCCGCTAGTAACGTTTGAGGCTAGTTCGTATGAGAGCTTCCGTGCGGTGACTGTTCCTTGACTCAGTTTACTTTTTTTTTGCAGATTAACACCCTATTGGAAAATAGCTTGAAAGGAATCCCAGCGATCTGACTCCTGCTGAAATACAGGAGTCAGCTCATTTGGGCTATAACATCGCCGGGTCGCGGTTGCAGCTTAAGGCAAGGCCAACACATGCCGAGAATCTGGTAGGTTTCACACCCATCATTCGGTACGGCCGCGGAGCACTTCAGCGACCCAGTCGGCAATGTACTGACCAGCATTGATGCTGTTATCAAAACTCGAATGCTGCACGCCGCCCTCACGTTCGGTGAAGACTTTTAGCTCGCGCTTTGGACTGTTGACCAACTGTTCGTAGGTGCGGTGTGCCCACTTCAGCGGAATCTGCGAATCCTTTTCACCGTGGGTGACCAGGAAAGGCACCTTGATGCGATCCAGGATGCCGTCCAGATGAACATTCTCGGCGATGGTCATGAACTCATCGGTGTCTTTGGCGCCCCATACCCAGGCCACATGCGACCAGTAATGCGGCACCGGAAAGCTGCCTTCCTTTTCCAGGCGACGTTTCTGCACATCACGCCAGTCATGGTTGGCACCCCACACCACGCCGCAAGCGAAGCGCGGCTCGAAGGCTACTGCGCGTGGACAGTAGTAGCCGCCCAGTGACACACCTTCCAGGCCAATGCGTTTGGCATCGACATCGTCGCGGGTTTCCAGCCAGTCCACTACACGGCTGGCCCAATGCTCACTGTCGAAACGCGCCGTCAGGTGATGCAGGCGCAGTGCTTCGCCTGTTCCCGGCTGGTCGATGATCAACGACGACACGCCCCGTTTGGCCAGCCAGGCGGGCAGGCCGACGCGGTATTTCATTTCTTTGGTGGAATCCAGTCCATTGACCTGCACCAGAATCGGCGCTGGGCCGCTGACGCCTTCGGCACGGACCAGCAGGCCGGAAATGTGTTTGCCTTCGTAAGGGATTTCAACGCGCTCGCAGTTCTCTCGTGCCAGTTCGATACCGCGTTGGAAGGTGTGCAGAAAGCGCTGGTACAGCTCCGTGCGGCCGGGGGCGCCATGGGCCTGCAGGCGTTCGCAGCTCAGGTAGTAGGTTGCGGCGCGGTTGTATTTTTCACCGGCAGACAACATTCGACCCTTGCCTTCGTCTTCTTCAGCCAGGCCGCACAGCTTGTCGGCCATGTTCGCCCAGGTCTCACGGAAGGCCTTGCTACCGGCGGCGTCGGGTTGTTTGGCGGCCTCTTGCAGCGGCGCGCACATCTCTTCGATTTCGCCGATACGGGCGCCCATTTCAATGGCCAGGTCGACGGAAAGATTCCACACGTAGTTGGTCGGGAAGTAGCGGAACATGATTGTTATTGTCCTTGTGCGAGCAAAGGCAGGCGGTCAGGTCCGGCGCGGGGATGGCCAGGCCTGACGGTTCGACGCAGGCTAAGGGGAGGCCAATGGTTTGGCCAATCGCGAGTCGGGATGGGAGGTATTGCGAACGCTGATAGAGCGTATGTGCGCCATGGCCTAAGGGTTTTCTTCTCACCGTTCAAGCCGCAAATCCGGATACCTATCATCGTACTTTGCGATTGCTCATAACGCAGGATGCGATTGGTGTCGTCGAGGTACGACTCATTAGAGTTGCTGCTACACCGCGCTATTGGTCGGAGTCCCGGGCGCGCACAACAACAAGAATAAGGTATCGGCAGATGAGTGAGTCCAAACCCGGCACAGCGATCAGCCTGGGCGCCAAGGGCAGGCTGTTTTTTCACGACCGTGCGAGGAGTTCGACATGCTCGTACTGAATCGCGTACTCGGGAATCTATCGGTCGGTGCCAAGCTGTCGCTGGGCTTTGGCCTGGTGCTGCTGGTGACGTTGGCGGTGGCGGTTACTGCTTTTCGTTCCCTGGGTGTGTTGCAGCAGCGCGGTGAGCAATCGCGTCAGGAGTTATCGATCCAGGCACTGATCCTGCGTGCCCGAATCGCCGAGAAGGCATTCGCTCTGGATCTTGCTCCGCAGCATCTTGAGCAGGTGCGCGAGACGATCGGGAAACTGAGCCAGCATCTGGATGAAGAACCGGTCAATAGCGCAGCGCGCGCCAGCGTACGCACGGCTGTCAGCAGTTATCTGGAGCAGTTTCTCGGCTATGCCGATTCGTTGCGTCGGGCTCGCGAAGCCCGCCTGCGCATGCAGACGCTGGCGCAGACCGCGGGCGACAGTTTCACTCTGCTGTTTCTCGATCAACTGGATGCGCTTAACACCCGGTTGGGGCAGGGCACACCCCCAACCAGCAATCAGATGGTGCTGCTCGAGCAGACCGCTGCATTGCGAGACAAGCTCGCCAAGCTGCGTGACAGTGAACTGTATTACTCGCTCGATGGCGAGGAGCGTTACCGCAGCGACTGGGAAATGAGCATGAGTGAACTGCTGGCCGCCATGCAGGCGCTCGATCTTGGTGAGCAACAAGGCGAGTCGCTGCAGGAGGCGAGCACTGCTCTGGGCGACTACCGGAAGTCCTTCCGCGAGTTCGTCGACAGCCGTGGGCAAAGTGCGCAAAGCAGTGCGGCGATGACCGCGCAGACCGAGCAGGTAAGCAAGCTGCTGGCTCAAGCCGATGAACAGCAAAGGCAAGCGGTCCTGGACGATAATCGCAATGCCGATCGCCAATTGGGTTTGATCACTGTTCTCGCGCTCGCCTTGGGCATTGGCGCTAGCCTGCTGATCCGCCAGTTGATTGTGCAGCCGTTGCGCCAGGCCGTGCAGTTGGTCCAGCGCGTGGCGGCGGGGGACTTGAGTGATCCGCCGGCAGACAGTGGTCGTCGCGATGAGCTGGGTCAACTGTTGGGCAGCGTGGGTAGCATGCTGGGCAGCCTGCGCGGCTTGGTCGGGCGAATCGACCGTGGTGTGGGCTCGCTCAACGGCATGGCCTGCAGCCTGGCTGAGGTGACCCTGAGCAACAGCCGTGATGTCGAACACCAACGCCAGGAAACCGAGCTGGCCGCCACCGCCATGCAACAGATGGCCGCCACAGCGCAGGAAGTCGCGCGCAACGCGGGTGAAGCCAGCGAAGCGGTGGCGCATGCCGACCAACAGGCGCGTGAGGGCGACGAACTGGTGCGTCAGGCGGGTGACAAAATTGACCATCTGGCAGTGGAAATGGGTGGTTGCGCTGAAGCCATGCGGTCGCTATTGGTGGAGAGCGCAGCGATTGGAGGCGTGCTCGATGTGATCAAGGCGGTGGCCGAGCAGACCAACCTGTTGGCGCTCAACGCCGCAATCGAGGCCGCGCGTGCTGGCGAGCAGGGTCGTGGCTTTGCCGTGGTCGCCGATGAGGTGCGTGGCCTGGCACGGCGCACACAGCGTTCGACCACGGAAATCGAAGGGCTGATCGTTCGTCTGAGCGCTGTGGCCCAACACGCCGCCGAGCGCTTGCAAGGCAGCCATGTGTTGAGCGATGAAACGGTGGTGCTTGCCGCGCAAGCTTCTCAGGCGCTGGCGCGGATCACCCGGGCGGTGTCCAGCATCGAGCAGATGAACCAGCAGATATCCGCGGCCGCCGAGCAGCAGAGCGTGGTGGCCGAGCAAGTCAGCCAGAGTATGACGCGGGTGCGCGAAGTGGCTGAGGGCAGTGCCAGGGAAGGCCTGCAACTGCAAGTCTCGACGGCCGATTTGCAACAGGTTGGCGGCGAGCTAAAAGCGGCCGTCGGGCACTTCCGCACCTGACCCGCCTGCGAGTAATGGCCGCTACTACTGCTCCAGTTCGTTGATGATCTGACTGATTTTCGCCCGCAGCCAACGGTGCATCGGATCCCCCTCCATGGTGCGGTGCCAGAGCATGAACTCACGCATCACCGGGATTTTCACCGGCGGCTGCAAGATGCGCAGCGGCAGGTAGTTGGCGTAGAGCCGGGCCATGCGCTGGAGCATGGTGGCGACGCGCTGGGTGCCGACGATCAACTGCGGCAAGGTGTTGAAGTCGTGGGTCACCACTTCCATGCGACGGGTGAAACCGTACTGGCTCATCAGCCATTCTTCGACGCTCAGTTGCCGGTTGCGGCCAAAAATCACCGAGACATGGCCCATCTCGATGTACTGATCGAGGCTGATGCTGTCGCCCACTAGTGTGTTGCCGTCCCACACGACGCAAACATGCTCTTCTTCGAACAGTAGCTGCGATGGGTGGCCTTCGATGAGGTAGTGCTCAGGCACGATCATCATGTCGGCCTCACCGCGCATCAGCATTTCGGTGGACGTGTCGCCGGGGCCGAGCAGTTCGAAGGTGATGTGCGGGGCTTCCAGGGAGATTTTCTGGATCACCCGGGCAAACAGAACGCTGATCAGATAGTCCGAGGTGATCAGGCGAAAATGGCGCTTGCTGGTGGCTGGGTCGAACACCGGTTTGGCGGTGATCGAGGACTGGATCGTCAGCAGTACCTGGCGCACCGGCGCCGCCAGTTCGCGGGCATAAGGCGTGGGCTGCATCTTGCGTCCGACCTGCGCTAGCAGCTCATCTTCGAAGTAGAGGCGCAGCCTGCCCAGTACGCCGCTGGTGGCGGATTGGGTCATGTGCAGGCGTTCGGCGGCGCGGGTGATGTTCTGCTCTTCCAGTAACACATCAAGCGCCACCAGGAGGTTGAGATCCAAGTGGTTAAAACGCATGGCGGTCTCGATTCTTGTATTTATTTTGTAAATACCTTCCGACCTTCCTATCGCGGCGTCAAGTCCCGTGAGCGGGCGAATCGAGCGATGCCTGTTCGATTTTCCACGCCACTTGCGCTGTGCAGCCAGGTATCGCATTTGCCGATAGGTCGCATCCCCACAAGCGATTAGTCAGTGAGTTTTTACCCCATCACTATCAGTCCACAGTCGGTTGGCCGTGACGCTTTATCGACTCCAAGACCAGCCTCTGCATCGCACCGCCTGGCATTGCTCCCGTAAGCGGGGTGCCTGGCCTGCGCTGAATAATTACAATGGAGTGGTAACAATGAACATCATCGGCCTTGATGCCTTGATTTTTGGCGTCGACGACATTCAAGCCTGTACCCATTGCCTGCGTGACTACGGCTTGCTACCTGTCGATGTCGACAGCGAGGGCGGTCGTTTTGAAGCCCTCGACGGCACTGCGGTGATTATCCGTCGTGCAGACGATGCCAGTCTGCCGGCGGCCATCGGGCCTGCCCCCTCGATTCGTGAAACCGTCTATGGCGTGGCCAGCGTGGCTGATCTTGAAGCCATCGCCGATGAGTTGGGGCGCGATCGTCTGGTGACCCGCGGCGCCGATGGCTCCGTGCACAGTGTGGACGACATGGGGTTTGCCATTGGTTTCCAGATCAGTGTGCGGCGCCCGTACAGCGCGCCAGCCGACCTGACCAATGCACCGGGCCATGCCCCCCAGCGCCCGGTCAACCAACCGGGCATCAACCTCGATATGCAGGCCTTGCCGCGAACCCTTTCCCACGTGGTGTATTTCGTGCCGGATGCGGCCAAGGCCGAGGCCTTTTACAAACGCCTGGGTTTCATGACCACCGACACCTTCGTTGGCGCAGGCCCGTTCATGCGTCCGGCCGGTTCCGATGACCACCATTGCTTGTTCATGATCCAGACGCCACCGCACATGAAGGGTTGCGAGCACTTCACCTTTCACATGGGCAGCGGCACGGAAGTGCTGCTGGCCGGGCGCCGCTTCGAGCAGCAAGGCTGGACCAGCTTCTGGGGGCCGGGCCGTCACCTCTTCGGTTCCAACTGGTTCTGGTACTTCAACAGCCCGCTGGGCTGCCACATCGAATACGACGCGGACATGGACAAGCACGATGACGCCTGGCAAGCGCGCCAGGCGCCGTTGTCGGCGGATAACTCGCAATTGTTCCTGTTCACTTCCCGGGAAAAATGGTTCCCGAGCGGCCCACCGCCCAAGCAGGCCTGAGTGCGGAGGTCGTCCATGAGTCACGACGCCATTGTGCTCTGTCGCCTGGATGAACTGGTCGAAGGGCAGGCCCTCGGGTTCGATCCTCTGGGTACGGGGAAGGACAGCGTATTTGCCCTGCGCCATGGCGGCGAGGTGCGGGTCTATCGCAACAGCTGCCCGCACCTAGAGGTGCGCCTGGAGTACCGCAAGGATCGTTTTCTCAGCGTCGATGGCAGCCAGATCATCTGTTACGCCCATGGCGCCCGGTTCCTTCCAGACAGTGGCCTGTGCGTCTACGGGCCGTGCCTGGGGCAAAGCCTGAGTGCGCTGCGATGGCATGCCGAGGCCGATTGGCTGGTGCTTGAAGCGGGTCAGTTGGAGGCGTGTGCACCTTAATTAAGGTATCGCGGTTGCTGATACATCGTATCCCTACATGCGATTAGTCAAACGCCTGCTTTGCCGAGAAAGTGAACACAACACGGTAGCGAATGCGTGCAGAAACAGCCGGTCGTGAAGCCTGGGATCGCTCCGGCAGAACGCTAGCGTGAATAACAAGAATAAGAGTGAGACGAGCATGAACGCAGTGAGAAAGGTGCTTATCGTCGGTGGTGGTATCGGTGGTCTATGCGCCGCAATCGCTTTGCGTCGCCAGGGCATCGAAGTCGATCTTGTCGAGCTCAAGGCGCAGTGGACAGTCTACGGCGTTGGCATCATCCAGCAGAGTAATGTCGTGCGAGAGATGGCCAAGTTGGGTGTGCTGGACGGCTACCTGGACGCCGCCTACGCGTTCGAGGATGTGACCATCAATACCACCGCCGGTGAACAGCTGGCGCGAATCCCTGGCCAGCGCCTGGCCGGCCCCGAGTATCCAGCCAACGTCGGCATTTCGCGCCTGGCCCTGCATCAAGTCCTCAGCGAAACCACCATTTCTCTGGGTGCCTCGATTCGTCTGGGCCTGAGCGTCGAGACGCTGGAGCAGGTGGGCGAGGGCATTGATGTGCTGTTCACCGATGACAGTCGCGGCCATTACGACCTGGTGGTGGGCGCCGATGGCCTGTACTCCCAAATGCGCGGCTTGCTGTTCGGCGAGCAGTACCTGCCGCGCTTCACCGGCCAATCGGTGTGGCGCTACAACTTTCCACGCGCCGCCGGAATCGATCACCTAGCGACCTTCCAGGGCCCCGCCGGCAATGCCGGGCTGGTGCCGCTGGGCCACGACCAGATGTACCTGTTCATGACCTCCCACGAGCCCGCCAACCCCAGGATGGATGCCGCCACGCTGGCGACCCAGATGCGCCAGCGCCTGAGTGGTTTCACCGGGCTTATCGGTGAACTGCGCGAGCAAATAACCGACAGCGACCGGGTGGTCTACAAGCCTCTGGAGGTGGTGTTCGTCAGCGAGCCCTGGTTCCGCGGCCGTGTTGTGCTGATTGGCGATGCGGTGCACGCCACGACGCCGCACCTGGGCCAGGGTGCCGGCATGGCCATCGAGGATGCCGTGGTGCTTGGCGAAGAATTGGTCGCCGGTGGCAGCGTTGAACAGCAGCTCGAACGCTTCATGGCGCGCCGTTATGAGCGCTGCAAATTCATCAGCGAAAGCTCGGTGCTGGCCGGTGACAAGGAAATGGCCCATGACCGCAGCTTCGACCGGATCGGCTTGGTCAGGCGGATGCTCGAAGTCACGGCAGAGCCCATCTGAGGCGCCGGCAGGACTGATTTCACTCTCCCATGGATGTTTCATGCCCGTGCAGGTTTGGCCCGGTTCGACTGCGGGCGCGGTTTCACCAGAAGAGCTGACATACAACAACAATAATGAGGATTACTTCGATGGCTACTCGCAAGTTCGCTGCGTCGCGGCGCGTCCCCTTCACCTTGACCCTTGCGGCCAGCCTGGGGCTTGGCGCTTCGGCGGCCCAGGCCTTTCAGATCGACACCGGCAATCCCGATCTCAGCTTGCGCTGGGACAACACGCTGAAGTACAGCGCGGCCTGGCGCCTGAAAGACCCCAGCAGCAAACTCAGCGAAGGGCAGACGGCGTTGAACCAGAATGACGGCGATCACAACTTCGGCAAGGGGTTGATCTCCAATCGTCTGGATATTCTTTCCGAAATGGACATTGGTTATCACAACTTCGGTGCCCGTCTGAGCGGTGCCGCCTGGTACGACACCGTCTACCAGGACCGCAACGACAACAACGACGCGGCCAGTGCCAACCAACGTTCGGTGGGCTTCGACGAATTCACCAGTGACACTCGTCATCTGCACGGTGGCGATGGCGAACTGCTGGATGCCTTTGTCTACTGGAACGGCGAGCTGGCCGACCGTGCCTTGTCGGTTCGCGCGGGACGCCACGGCCTGATCTGGGGTGAGAGCCTGTTCTTCGGCGCCAACGGCATTGCCGGTGCCATGGCGCCGGTGGACGTGGTCAAGGCGCAATCGGTGCCCAATACCCAGTTCAAGGAAATCACCCGTCCGGTCAACCAGCTATCGACCTCCTACCAACTGACCGATGACATGTCGTTGGGCGCTTTCTACCAGTTGGAGTGGGAAGAAACTCGCTTGCCTGGCTCCGGCAGCTACTTCTCCACCAGCGATACCATCGGCGAAGGTAATGAGCGACTGATCGCTGGCGGGCCATTCCCGGCTTTCCTTGGTGGTAATGCCGATAGCCCGGCAGCGTTCTTCCATGGCAAAGACAAGAAAGCCAGGAACTCCGGCCAAGGCGGTCTGCAGCTCAAATACACTACCGGGACAGTGGATTACGGTCTGTATGCGCTCCAGTATCACGAGAAAACGCCAGCGTTGTATTTGAAACCGAATGCCACCGGGCCTGACTTCGGTACTGGGAAAATCGGTGAATACTCCTGGGTTTATCCCGAAGATATTCGCGTCCTGGGGGCCAGCTTCGCCACCACCGTGGGCGAATACAGCTTTGCCGGTGAGGCATCGACGCGCTGGAACATGCCATTGGTGTCCAGCGCCCAGGCCGTCCTGCCGGGCGTCGAGGCGGACAACAACGATGACGCTCTGTACGCCGTTGGCCGGACGGCCCACGTCAACCTCAATGTGCTGGCATCGCTGGGGCCTTCCTTCATCGCCAATGAAGCCAGTCTGGTCGGGGAGATGGCCTGGAACCGTGTGCTGTCCGTGACCAAGAACCGCGCGGCCCTTGACCCTAACTCCACCGATGACGGTCTGGGCTTCAGATTGGTGTACACGCCTACCTATCGCCAGTTCTTCCCGGGCGTGGATATCGGTATTCCGATGGGCATCAGTTACTTCCCCATGGGCAAGTCGGCCGCGGTCAGCGGGTTCGGCCCGGATAAAGGCGGTGACATGAACATCGGCGTCACCGCGACCTATCTGGACCAAGTGACCGTGGGACTGACTTATACCCACTTCTACGGCCCCGAGGACACCACGCTCGATGCCGCCAACCACTTCAACTACAAGCAGTCGTTGAAAGACCGGGACTACCTGGCTTTCTCCGTCAAGACCACGTTCTAAGAGGATTCGTACATGACCATTCAGTTCACTCTAAAGGCCTTGTGCTTAACCCTGCTGGCCGCTGCCGCGCCGATGACCCTGGCTGCCAGCGCCGAACAAGCGGCGGCGTTGGGCAAGACCCTGACGCCCTTCGGCGCCGAGAAAGCGGGCAATGCCGACGGCACCATCCCGGCCTGGGACGGTGGCTACACCAAAGTCGATCCGGCCTATAAGCCGGGCGGCAAGCGCGGCGATCCGTTTGCCGCGGACAAACCACTATTCAGCATCACCGCGCAGAACCTGGCAAAGCACGCCGACAAGCTCAGCGACGGAACCAAGGAGCTGTTCAAGCGCTTCCCGGACACCTATCGCATCGATGTCTATCCGACCCGGCGCACGGCTGCCGCGCCGCAGTGGGTCTATGACAACACGATCAAGAATGCGACCCGCGCCAAACTGGTCGACAGCAGTGCCGGTCTGATACCCGGAGGTGCCTATGGTGGTATTCCGTTCCCGATTCCACAGAACGGTACCGAAGCCATATGGAACCACGTGCTGAACTGGCGCGGTACCTCATTGGCGATGCATTTTCGCCACTACCTGATGACCGCGGACGGTAATCAGGTGATGACGAGCGACGGTCTGTTGTCCCAGGAAATGCCCTACTACTTCGAGGAAGGCACGCCAGAAACCTTCGCGGGTGATTATTGGCTGGTGCACTTTGTCAATCTCGGCCCGGCGATTCGTGCCGGCGAGCAGATCCTCGGGCGTGAGAACCTCAACGGCGACAAATCCCAGGCCCATGTCTATTTGAGCGGCCAGCGCCGTGTGCGCACGCTGCCCAACGCCTGCTGCGATACACCTACGCCGGCCACCGCCGGGGTTATGTCATTCGACGAATTGAGCGTGTGGGGGGGACGTACGGACCGGTTCGACTGGAAACTGGTGGGCAAGCAGGAGATGTATGTCCCCTACAACACCAACAAGGCGCAGACCGCTGGCCAGCCGCAAGACGTGTTAGGCAAGCACCATCTGAACCCTGATTACGTGCGCTGGGAGCTGCACCGCGTCTGGGTGGTCGAGTCGACATTGGCGGCGGGCAAGCGCCACCAGTTGCCTAAAGGCCGTTACTACCTCGACGAAGACACCTGGCAGGCCTTGCTTGGCGACCGTTGGGATGCCAGCGGTCAACTGGCCAAGACCCTGTGGTCTCTGCCTTCCGTGCTGCCCGACCTACCAGGTCTGGTGCAACTGTCTGCCGGTTTTTATGACCTGACCTCGGGTGCGTGGTTTATCCAGAACCTCTACGCCGGAATGCCGGAACAGTATCGCGTGGTTGATCGCTACAAGGCCTCGGAGTTCTCGCCAGCGGCGATGGCCGGGCGCGGCGTGCGTTAAGTCTGAGCTGAGAGTGAAGGGCAGACCTGTCGGTCTGCCCTCGGGTGCGAGTGTTTTTCCGAGGTAGGTTATGAACAGAATCAGTCAGGCGGGCTCTTTGCTCTTGGCCCTGTATTTGCCCTTCGCCACGAGCGAGTGCCTGGCAGGGCCGACTGCCGTGGGCGCGCCGCTGAGTACCCCGGCCATGCCGGTGCCGGCTGCGCAGAAGAGCGTATTGATCGATCTGGCGCGGGCCGGCACACGTCTGGTGGCCGTGGGCGAGCGCGGCCTCGTGCTGCTCTCCGACGACAATGGGCAAAGCTGGCGTCAGGCCCCGGTACCGGTTTCGGTCAGCCTGACGGCGGTGCAGTTTGTCGATGCGCGTAATGGCTGGGCAGTGGGTCACGCTGGCGTGGTATTGGTCACCCGCGATGGTGGCGAGCACTGGACGCTGCAACTCGACGGTGCGCGTGCGGCTCAGCTCGAACTGGACGCAGCCAAGGCTGACCAGGCCACCGCTGCCAACCCGGATGACGCATTGGTACGTGTACAAAGTGCCGAGCGTCTCGTTGCCGATGGCGCTGACAAACCCTTCCTGGCACTCGAATTCATCGACGCACAACACGGGCTGATCGTCGGTGCCTACGGCCTGGCGCTGTGGACCACGGATGGCGGTGCCACATGGCAGTCGCTGATGGGGCATATCGCCAACCCGAACGGAATGCACTTGTACGCCATCAGTCACCAGGGGGCGCGCTGGTTCCTGGCTGGCGAGCAGGGTTACCTGGCGCGCTCGGATGACGACGCGGTTTCGTTCAGCCAGTTGGAAAGCCCCTATGAAGGTAGTTTCTTCACCTTGCAGAGCCGCGCCGATGGCGCCCTGCTGGTTGGCGGACTGAGGGGCAACGCCTTTATCTCCAATGACGGTGGCGCAAGCTTCCACCACCTGTCTGTCCCTATGCCGATTTCTTTCAACGACGCCACCCGCCTGGCCGGCGGCCAAGTGCTGCTGGTCAACCAGGGTGGCGCGCTGTTTCTCAATGGTGAGCAGAACGGGGCGACGCTGCAGCCATTGGGCGAGCCCTTGGGCAAACCTGTTTCAAGTGTGATCGAGGCCGCCGATGGCAGCTTGATCGTTGCCGGTTTCACCGGGCTGCAGCGTCTTGCGCAGCCATCCACTGCCGCTTCGGAGTGAGGTTATGACGTCCCCTGGTAATTTTTCCCAGTCCCCCGCGAATGCGTTCGAAGACTTTGATCCGCGTTCCGGTTCGGTGCTCGAGCGAGCCCTGTTCAACCATCGCCTGTGGGTGTTGCTGCTGTGCCTGGCGACCACGCTGGTGCTGGGTTGGCAGTCCAGTCGTGTCGAGCTCAATGCCAGTTTCGAAAAAATGATCCCCACCCATCAGCCCTATATCGCCAACTACCTTGAGCACCAGAAGGAACTGAGCGGGCTGGGTAACTCGGTGCGCATCGCGGTGGTCAACAAGCGGGGCGACATCTACGACAGCGCCTACCTCAAGACGCTGCAAGCGTTGAGCGACAAGATCTATCTGCTGCCCGGTGTCGACCGCGCGTACATGAAGTCGCTGTGGACGCCGGCCACGCGCTGGGTGGCGGTGACCGAAGCGGGCCTGGACGGTGGGCCGGTCATTCCGGACAACTACGATGGCGGTGCCGCCAGCCTCGCGGCATTGCGGCGCAACGTGCAACTGTCCAACGAGATCGGCCAGTTGGTGGCGTTCGATCAGGCATCGAGCATCATCCATGTGCCCCTGCTGCAGCGCACCCCCGACGGCCAACCGTTGGACTACACCAAGCTGTCGCAACAACTGGAGTCGCTGCGCAGCCAATACCAGAGCGACAGCATCGACATTCGTATCACCGGTTTCGCCAAAAAAGTCGGTGACCTGATCGCCGGCCTGCGGCAGATCCTGGTGTTCTTTGCCGTGGCGATTCTGATCACCGCCGTGGTGCTCTACTGGTATACCCGCTGCATCCGCAGCACCTTGCTGGTGGTGTTCTGCTCGCTGGTGGCGGTGGTCTGGCAGCTCGGCCTGCTGCCGCTGTTGGGCTATCAACTGGACCCCTATTCGGTGCTGGTGCCGTTCCTGGTGTTTGCCATTGGCATGAGCCATGGCGCCCAGAAGATGAACGGCATCATGCAGGACATCGGGCGCGGCATGCACCGGGTGGTCGCCGCGCGCTTCACCTTCCGCCGTCTGTTTCTCGCCGGTCTCACCGCGTTGCTGTGTGATGCGGTCGGCTTTGCGGTGCTGATGATCATCAAGATCCAGGTGATCCAGGACCTGGCGATGATCGCCAGTATCGGCGTGGCGGTGCTGATCTTCACCAATTTGATCCTGCTGCCGGTATTGCTCTCCTATGTTGGCGTCAGCCGCCGCGCCGCGCGCCTGAGTCTCAAAAGCGAGCATGCTGAACAAGCCGGCCTGAGTCGCCACGGCTTCTGGCGCTTTCTCGACCTGTTCACCCAGCGGCGCTGGGCGGCGTTGTGCATTGCCCTGAGCCTGGCACTGGCGACGGTCGGCTTCGTGGTCAGCCTGCAATTGAATGTCGGTGATCTCGATGCCGGCGCGCCCGAGTTGCGGGCCGACTCGCGCTACAACCAGGATGATGCGTTTCTGACCCATCACTACGGTGCCAGCAGCGATCTGTTCGCGGTCATGGTCAAGACGCCAGCCAGCGCCTGTTCGCGCTACGACATCCTGCGCAAGGTCGACGCCCTCGACTGGCAGTTGCGCACCTTGCCAGGGGTTGATTCGACCAACTCGCTGGCGCTGCTTAACCGCCGGATGCTGGTCGGCCTCAGCGAAGGCAGCCCGAAGTGGTATGAGCTGCAGAACAACCAGGCGATGCTCAACATGGTCACCGCCGGGGCGCCGCGCGGGCTCTACAACGAAGACTGCAGCCTGCTGACACTGTACGTCTACCTCTCCGACCACAAGGCGCAAACCCTCAGCCGCCTGGTGGATCACGTCGAACAGTTCGCTGCGGCGAACAATACCGACGAGGTCCAGTTCCTCCTGGCCGCTGGCAATGCCGGGATCGAGGCGGCGACCAACATTGTCGTCAAGCAGGCCAATCGCGAAATGCTCTTCTGGGTCTACGGCGCAGTGATCCTGCTCTGCCTGATCACCTTCCGTTCCTGGCGCGCCACGATTTGTGCGGTGATTCCGCTGATGCTCACATCGATCCTCTGTGAGGCGCTGATGGTCTGGCTGAACATCGGCGTCAAGGTCGCGACCCTGCCGGTGATCGCCCTCGGCGTAGGCATCGGCGTCGACTATGCGTTGTACGTGATGAGCATCCTGCTCGGTCATATGCGCCAGGGCACAAGCCTGTCGCAGGCGTATTACCGGGCACTGCTGTCCACCGGCAAGGTGGTGATGCTGACCGGTGTGACCCTGGCTATCGGCGTGGCCACCTGGATGTTTTCGCCGATCAAGTTCCAGGCCGACATGGGCGTGCTGCTGGCCTTCATGTTCGTCTGGAACATGGTCGGTGCGCTGGTGCTGTTGCCGGCCCTGGCCCACTTCCTGTTGCCGAGCAAACGGGTGAGCACGGGGCAGGCCGAGGCTAAACCCAGCCATTCGACGAGCGTGCCGCTGATGCCTGCCGTAGTCGAGGAGGGGGCTTGCGTGAAGCACTCATTGCGCCTGACGTCGGGTGATCAAGCGACAACGGCGGCCGCTAATCCCGTCGCGTCATAACAACAAGAAAGGACTTTCCCATGCCTCGTGTGTATCTGTTCCA
Source organism: Pseudomonas cucumis (assembly GCF_030687935.1). GTDB lineage: Bacteria > Pseudomonadota > Gammaproteobacteria > Pseudomonadales > Pseudomonadaceae > Aquipseudomonas > Aquipseudomonas cucumis. The sequence continues at coordinate 2,245,065 of NZ_CP117454.1, forward strand.
GCAGCCTCTATGGCTTGACCTTATCGCCGGCTTGAGCGCCTTTGGCATGGCGTTTTGCGCGGCCCAACCATCGGAGGTGCACGATGAGCGTTGAACGCCAGGCAAGTTTGCCACAGTCGTTGTTGCTGTTGCTTGGCAGTTGCCTGCCGGTGCTCGGCGCGGTGCTGCTGGCCCCCATACTGCCGCGTATGCAGGAGCACTTCGTCGACACTTCGGGTGTGGCCGTGCTGGTGCCCATTGCCCTGACGCTACCGGCGTTGATGATTGCGCTGTTGGCACCCGTGGCCGGGATCATCGCCGACCGGCTCGGGCGCAAGCCGTTGCTGATCGGTGCGATGTTTCTCTACACCCTTTGTGGCGTGCTGCCGCTATGGCTGGACTCGCTGCAGGTCATCGTTATCAGCCGGGCGGGCATCGGCGTGGCGGAGGCGGCGATCATGACCTGCTGCACCACGATGATGGGCGACTACTACAGCGGCGCGCGGCGTGAACGCATGTTCGCCCTGCAAATGGTTGCGACCTCGTTGTCGGCGGCGATTTTCATTGCTGTGGGCGGCGTGCTCGGCGAGCACGGCTGGCGCACCCCGTTTGCCCTGTATGGGCTAGGGCTGGTGTTTCTGCCGCTGATGGTCTGGTTGCTGTGGGAACCGCGCGCCCAGGTCGTCACGGCGACAGCGGCGGTGAGGAGGGCATTCCCCTGGCGCCCCCTGGCTCCGTTGTATGCCCTGTCATTCCTGGCTGGCTTGAGCCTGTTTATCGTGCCGGTACAAGTCGGTTACCTGCTCAACCTGCTGCATGTCGAAGGGTCGCAGCAGATCGGCATGACCATGGGCGCCAGTCAGTTCGGCGTGCTGGTCGGCGCCCTGAGTTTCCGGTTGTTCAGGAGGGTAGCGGCGTACCGACAGGTGTTCCTGGCCTTCGTCGCGGCCGGTATCGGTGGCGGGCTGCTAGCGGTGGCCGACAGTCATGGACTGGTGGTGATCGCCGTGCTGATCAACGGCCTGGGCATCGGCTTGATGATGCCGACCCTGCTCACCTGGATCATGGCCCAGATCGACTTCCAGCAGCGCGGTCGAGCCGCCGGCGGCTTCACGGCGATGTTCTTTGCCGGTGAGTTCGCCAGCCCGCTGGTGGTGCTGGCGATTACCGGTGGGGTGAGCAGCGCTTTGCCAACCGCGCTGGGGATCGTTGCGGTCCTTCAACTATTGGTGGCCTTGGCGTGCATTCGGCTGCGTGGCCGCGGGGCAGCTTTTCCCGCCACTGTCGCCGTGGACCCTGATAGCTGATCTGGCCCATTCGACGTTTTATCAAAATAAGAAAAACGAGGAGGACATCATGAGTTATTTGCTCAACACCTGGTACATCGCTGGGTGGGCGGACGAGCTGGCGCAAGGCGAGATGCTTGGCAGAACCATTGTCGAGCGCCCCATTGTGTTCTTTCGCGATAGCCAGGGCGCCATCCAGGCTCTGGCTGATCGCTGCCCTCACCGTTTTGCCCCGCTGCACATGGGCAAGATTGTCGGCGACAGCGTTCAGTGTCCGTACCACGGCTTGCGTTTCGATGGCAGTGGCCAATGTACGCACAATCCCCACGGCGATGGGAGTATCCCCAAGGCCGCCTGTGTTCGCGCGTTCGCGGTCGCTGAGCGCCATGGGGCGATCTGGGTCTGGCCTGGCGATCCGAGCCTGGCCAACGATGCGCTGATCCCTGATTTTTCCTTCTTCGAGCAGGCGCCAACCCATGCCAAGGGGCACGGGTATTTGCCTACGCGCGCGCACTACGAGCTGCTGGCCGACAACATCATGGACTTGAGCCACGTCGATTTCCTGCACCCCGATACGCTCGGTGGCGGAGCGTTGTCCCGCACGCGCGCCACCATCGAGGAGTTGTCCAACGATCGCGTGCACATCAGTTGGTGGGCGCCCGATGATGTGCCTCCACCGGCTTTCGGCGCTCACCTTGAAGATCCGACCCGGGCGGACGTCTGGGCCGAGGTCATCTGGCACGCACCCGGCTTGATGCTGCTGGGCAGTGGCGCTACGCCTCCAGGGCACCCCAGGGAAGAGGGGCCCGTGACATGGAACCTGCATCTCATGACACCGCAGGACGCGACGAACACCCATTACTTCTTTGCCAACACGCGCAGTTTCGAGCAGGACAACGCGCAGTTGAATGCCTTCGTCCAGGACATGTTGATCGGTATTTTCGCCGGTGAAGACAAACCCATGGTCGAGGCTCAACAGCGCCAGATTGGCGAGGTTGAACTGCTTGGCCTTAACCCGGTGCTGCTGGCGGTCGATGCGGGGGCCGTGCGCTGCCGACGTGTTCTGCGTCGGTTGATCGCCGCTGAACAGCCGATGGGTAGCCAGTGATGATCAATGTCGTTGTGACCCGCAAGCGTCGCGAAGCCGAAGGCATCTACAGCTTTGAACTGGCCCCGGCCGAGCATTCCATCCTGCCGGCTTTCAGCGCCGGCTCGCATATCGACGTGTACCTACCCAACGGCCTGGTGCGCCAGTACTCGCTGTGCAATCACTCCGAAGAACGCCACCGCTACCTGCTGGGCGTGTTGCTCGACCCGTCGTCTCGCGGCGGCTCGCAGGCCATGCACGAACAAGTGCACGAAGGCAGCCAGCTGCGCATCAGTGAGCCACGCAATCTGTTCCCGCCGGAGCATGCGGCCGGGTACAGCGTGCTGTTCGCTGGGGGTATCGGCATCACGCCGATCCTCTGCATGGCCGAGCGCCTGGCGCGGATCGGCGCGCCTTTCGAGCTGCACTACTGCGGTCGCTCGGCCGAGCGCATGGCCTTTATTGAATACATCCGCCATTCGGCGTTTGCCGATTGCGTACACGTTCATGTGGACGATGGCGAGGATGCCCAACGCCTCGACAGCGCTCGGGTTTTATCCGCGCCGGCCAGTGACCGTCACCTGTATGTCTGTGGCCCTAACGGCTTTATGGAGCACGTGCTTGGCACGGCGCGCGAACAGGGCTGGGCCGAGGCGCAACTGCACCGTGAGTACTTTAGCGCTGCCGCTGCTTCGGTGGGTGAGGCGGGCGGCTTCGAGGTGCAACTGGCTAGCACCGGACAGTGTTTCCAGGTGCCGGCCACGCTCAGCGTTGCCCAGGTGCTGCTGGAGGCGGGTATCGATATTCCTTTGTCCTGCGAGCAGGGCATCTGTGGCACCTGCATCACGCGCGTGCTGGAAGGCGAGCCGGACCATCGCGACATGTTCTTGACCGATGCCGAGCGGGCCCGCAACGACCAGTTCACGCCGTGTTGCTCGCGTGCCAGGAGCGCCCGACTGGTGCTCGATCTCTAAGGTTTTTTCATGAATCCATCTTTACCCGCTGCCGCGCTTCGCCAACTGATTGAGGAGTCGAACATGCAACAACTTCCTGGTTTCAAACGCGTGGTCACCGGGCACGATGCCCAGGGCCAGGCGGTGGTCGCGCTCAGCGGACCGACGCCCAACAGCTTCCCGCTCAAGGCCGTACCCGGCACGGTCTTCCATGAAATCTGGAACAGTGGCGCCAGCCCGGCCGTGCTGGACAACGGCGACGACCCCACCTGCAAACCGCTTCAATTGAGTCCGGCACCGCTGGGCAGTGTCATCCGCGTGGTGGATATTCCGCCTGACAGCGTGCAGAACCAGGTCAGCGCCGAGGATGCGGCGGCGGCCTTCGCCGAAATTGGCCAGGCTCATGCCGGCACGGGGCAGGCTGATTCCAAGCACAAGCTGATGCACCGCACCGAAACCCTCGATTACGGCGTGGTCACCGAGGGCGAGGTCTGGCTGGTGCTTGATGGCGAGGAGGTGCATCTCAAGCGCGGTGACATCGTCGTGCAGCGAGGCACCAACCACGCCTGGAGCAATCGCACCGAGCAGATGGCCCGCATGCTCTTCGTGCTGCTCGATGGCCGCTTCGCGCCCGAGCTGCAAGGAGAGCAAGCATGAAGCTCAGTACTCTCAAGAATCACAGCCGCGACGGTCGCCTGCTGGTGGTGTCGCGCGACTTGGCCTGGGCGGTGGATGCCAGCGATATTGCCGCGACGCTGCAGGATGCCATTGAGCAATGGCCGAGCGTCGAAACCGATTTGTGCGCGCGGTATGACGCCTTGAATGAAGGCACGCTGACCGGTGCCTTCGCCTTTGATCCGCAGCAAGCCGCCGCACCCTTGCCGCGCGTCTGGCAGTGGCTGGATGCCTCGTCTTTCCTCAGTCATGGCGAGCGGATGCAGAAGGCTTTCGGGCTTGATCCGATCGAAGGCGTTGAACACACGCCGCTGATGTATCAAGGCTGTGGCGACGACTTTCTGGGGGGCCATGACGACATCGTGCTGCCAAGTGAAACCCATGGTATCGATTTCGAAGGTGAATTCGCGGTGTTGGTCGATGAGGTCCCCATGGGCTGCTCGGCGCAAGACGCCGTCGACCATATTCGGCTCATTGTGCAAGTCAACGATGTCAGCCTGCGTGCGCTCGCCCCCCGTGAAATGAAGACCGGCTTCGGTTTTATCCAAGCCAAATCCTCATCGAGTTTTGCCCCGGTGGCGGTGACCCCTGACGAGCTGGGCGAAGCCTGGCGTGATGGGCGTGTGCATCTGCCGCTGCGGGTGGATTGGAACGGTCAGTGGTTTGGCCACGCCAATGGCGGTGCCATGCATTTCGGCTTTCATCAGTTGATTGCTCACGCGGCACTGACCCGGCGCCTCAGGGCGGGCTGCGTGATCGGTTCGGGCACGGTTTCCAATGCCGACCCCAGCGTTGGCGCTGCCTGTATCGCTGAACGTCGTGCCGTTGAGATGATCGAGCAAGGTGCTCCCCAGACCCCCTTCATGCGTTTTGGCGACCGCGTGCGCATGGAAGTAATCGACCTGCAAGGGCAGTCGGTCTTTGGCGCGATTGACCAGCGTGTCGTGAGTGGAGACCGCTCATGCGCGTGATGATTACCGGGGCCAATGGTTTTGTCGGGCGGGCACTGGCGCAGCGCTTGCTCGACACGAATCGATTGCGAGGCCAGCCGATCAGCGCATTGATCCTGCTGGATAAAGAGCTGACGGGTTTTGCCGACGATAAGCGCCTGCGCCGTCATTGCGGTAGCGTCACCGATGCCGCGCTGCTGCGGCGCGCCCTGGCCGATGGCATTGATGTGGTGTTCCATTTGGTGAGCATCCCCGGTGGTGCAGCCGAGGAGCAGTACTCGCTGGGTTATCAGGTCAACTTGCTGGCAAGCCTGGAGTTACTTGACCAGTTGCGCGAGCAGCCTGGCCGGCCGGTGCTGGTGTATGCCAGCAGCGTGGCGGTGTACGGCGGTGACCTGCCGGCGCGCATGGATGAGCGTGCCGTGCCGCACCCGCAGTTGAGCTACGGTACGCACAAGGCAATGGTGGAAATGGCGCTCAACGACCTTGCCCGCCGAGGCGAGGTGGACGGCCGTGCCGTGCGCCTGCCCGGTATTGTCGCGCGTCCACGTGAACCCAATGGACTGCGTTCCGCGTTCATGAGCGACCTGCTGCACGCCTTCGCCGAAGGCCAGCCGTATTGCTGCCCGGTCTCGCCGCAGGCGCAGGCATGGTGGATGTCCGTGCGGTGTTGCGTGGATAACCTGCTACGGGCCGCCGAACTGCCGGCCGACGCAATCGGCGAGTCACGCGTCTGGCAACTACCACTGTTGCACCTGTCCATTGCCCAGGTCATCGATGCCTTGGCCGCGGCCTACGGTCAGGAACGCCGCGGGTTGATCAGCTTCGCTCCGGATGCTGGGCTGCAAGCGTTGTTCGGCAATTTTCCGGCGATGAAAACACCCCAATCCCGCGCCCTTGGCTTTCGTCATGACGGTTCCGCTGGCGCCTTGATACGTAACAGTTTGAACGCGGCTACCCCGACGCGTCGTGCGCGTGGACGGGTGGCGCTTGGAGTGAGCGAAAATGCAATCAACTAAACGCCGCCTGGTGGACCTGTCCGTCACTCTGGACAACAACCCCTACACCGATCCACCGCCGTTGCTGCCGAAAATCGACTACATGGACCATCAGCAAGGCTGGCCGGAGATGGCCGCGATGTTTCCCGGCCTGTCCAAGGCGCAACTGCCCGGCGACGAATCCTGGGCGGCCGAGCGCCTGCAGATCACGACGCACAGCGGTACGCATATGGATGCCCCTTGGCACTACGCCTCGACCACGGACGGTGGCAAGCCGGCGTTCGGCATCGACGAACTGCCGTTGGACTGGTGCCTGCAACCGGGCGTGAAACTGGACTTTCGTCATTTACCGGATGGCCATGTCGTCAGCGCCGCCGAAGTGCAAGCTGAGCTGGACCGTATCGACCACGTGCTCCAGGCGTTGGACATTGTCCTGGTCAACACCCGTGCCGGTGCGCTGTTTGGCCAGCCAGGGTATCTGGATGCCGGGGTCGGCATCGGCCGCGAGGCCACCTTGTATTTGCTGGAGCGCGGCGTGCGCGTGGTCGGCACCGATGCCTGGAGCTGGGATGCGCCGTTCAAGTACACGCGCGAACGCTTCGCCGCCACGGGCGACGCCTCGATCATCTGGGAAGGGCACAAGGCCGGACGTGACATCGGCTATGGCCAGATGGAGAAATTAGCCAACCTGGAATGCCTGCCGGCCCATGGTTTCCAGGTGTCCTGTTTCCCCTACAAGATCAGGCACGCTTCGGCCGGTTTCGTCCGCGCCGTAGCGATTTTTGAAGAATGAGCGTGCCAGCGGACGGTGGAAAAAAACGCGGTAGCCTTTCTCAGAGGCTTGAGGCTCTGCTCTCAACGCATATTCTTGAGGGGCGACTACGTGGCGGTGAAAAGTTGCCCACCGAGGCGGCCATCATGCTTGAGCATGGGGTCAGCAGAACGGTAGTGCGCGAGGCAATGTCACGTCTACAGGCCGCTGGAATGGTTGAGACGCGCCATGGTATCGGGACATTTGTGCGGGGCAGCGCGCTATCGCTGGAGACATTCATTGACCCGGCTACGATCGGCATCGTCATCGATTCGCTGGCGATCATGGAGTTTCGGATCGGTCTTGAGGTGGAAGCCGCCGGGCTCGCCGCCCAGCGACGTACCCCGGAGCAGTTGGGTGAGTTGCGGGCGCTTCTCGATCAGCTTGGACAGGCTGCAGTCGGCATCAATGATCGGGCAGCGCTGGACTTTCGGTTCCATTTGAACATTGTGCAGGCGACAGGTAATCACTATATCGTCAACACACTGCTCAACCTGGGCGAGGTCATCATCCCGCGCAGCCGACTGGATTCTGCGCGTCTGTTTCACGATGAGCCTTTGCATTACGAACAGCGCATGCAAAGCGAGCACGAGCAGATTTATCAGGCGATCTTCAATCAGGACGTTGAATGCGCGCGCGCTGCCATGCGCCTTCATCTTCAGGACAGTCGCGAGTATCTGCATCAAGCCCGCCAAGAGCTGATGACATGACGACTGACAAAGACATTCAGAGTGCCTCTGTGCCGGGTACGGCCTCGCCGTATCCTGCCACTGCGCTAACGATCATCGATCCTCGCTGGACCTTGTTCGTACGTGTCGTGGCAGCTGGAAGTCTCAGCAAAGCGGCAGTATTGCTGGATATGCCGCAGTCCATGGTGAGTCGCAATATTGCCTTGCTCGAGTCGCAATGTGGCGAGCGCCTGTTTCATCGAACTGGACGCGGGGTGGTCCTGACCGAGTTTGGGGAGCAGTTGTTGCCGTGTATATCGGGCCTTCTCGCGGACGCTGAAAGCCTTGCCGATGGCATTCGCAACCTGCGTGGCAAACCGGTGGGCGAGGTGGTCGTAGGCATGTTGCCCTCCGCGGTGCGTCAGTTTGCGGGGACGCTTTTTTCGGCGGTGCGCGCCCAGATGCCAGGGGTGAGGTTGCATCTGATCGAGGGCGCTAGCGCTCAACTCGAAGAGCAGTTGCACGATGGTCGTCTGGATATGGCGTTGGTGCTGCGCGAGAGTGAGGCCAGTATCGCAGACGCCCATTTACTGGCCAGGCTACCCCTGCATCTGGTGGGGCCTGCTGTCGATCCGCTCCTCGCCAATCGAGATATCGCGTTAAAACAACTGTCGGGTTTGCCATTGGTCGTACCTGGGCGTCCCCATCTGCTGAGAGCCAGGCTCGATCATCTGGCCGCTGAGCATTGCGTGGAGTTGTGCGTTGCCGTGGAAGCCGACTCGGTCCAGCTCCAGTACGAAGTCGTGGCGGCCGGTGGCGGCTATGCAATTGCTTCTGTGCTGCCGGGCTCCCTGAATCAGCGACTGGTCTCATCGCGGATCGTCGAGCCGGTCCTTGAACGCTTCGTCGTGCTGGTTGAGTCGCCCCGTCGCCCTGTAACGCGTGCTTCCCGTGAGGTGCGACGGTTGATCTGCAGTCTGGCGATGCCATCGATTTAAGCGATAGCTGCTTTCGATCCCCAGCAGTATTCGGTGGGGGGCGCGCCTCGTAGGGTGTCAGTCAACCAACGACTGATCCCCGATTGCGAGGTTAGCGATATGCATCACGCTCAAGAGCCCCAAGTCATTGCCCCGACGCTTTTTCTCAGCGACGCCGATGTGGCCTCGCTCGCCGACTGGAGCACCGCCGTTGCCGCGCTCGCCGAGGCGTATGCACGCCCTGCATCGGATGCCATGGTGCCGCCTCGTTCCATGGCCCGCGGCGATGGCATCTGGTTGCGCAGTCTGACCGCTGTACCCCCCTCTGGCGGCCATATGGGCTGCAAGTTGATCGCGGCCTCCATGCGGGCACGCTGCGCCAGCTACCTGATCGCATTGTTCAATCAGCAAACCATGGCGCTCAGTGCCCTTATCGACGGCAATCGGGTGACGGGTTTGCGTACCGCGGCAACCGCTGCGCTGGCGGTCGATTTGCTGGCGCCCAAGCGTGCTCTGCGGGTGGGTGTGATTGGCTCGGGGTTCGAGGCGCGCGGTGCGCTTGATTGCCTCAAGTCTGTGCGCGATGTGGCCCATGTCCAAGTGTTCAGTCCAACGCCTGCGAGCCGCGAGCGGTTTGCCGAAAGCTTCAAGCCAGGGCTGGATATCCAGGCGGTGAACAGCGCGCAAGAGGCCGTTCAGGACTGTGATGTGGTGATTTGTGCCGCCCGCAGCCGTGACGAGTCTCCGGTACTGCAAGGCGCGTGGCTTTGCCCGGGTGCCACGGTCGTGTCATTGGGTTCCACCTTGCCTGAGCAAAGGGAAGTTGACCCGGTCACGATGGAGCGAGCCGTCTGCATCGTCGCCGATATGCCGCAAGAGGTACTCCACGATACAGGTGACGCCATTGCGGCGATCAGTGCCGGCGTTTATGTCGCCGACAAATTGGTCGCGCTGTCGGACCTGGTGGCGGGTCGTGTCACCCCGCGCCAGAACGACAGCGACATCGTTCTCTACAAATCGGTGGGCTCGGCGCTGCAGGACGTCGTCATCGCGCAAGCGCTGTACGAGCGCGCCAGGCAACAAGGCCTCGGTATCGAGTTACCCGCCAGCATTGTCCCTGTCTCGAAATAACCCCTCCACTGTCCGAAGGAAAATCATCATGGCCACTTACAAGAAAGCGGATGCCCGTGCCTGGGCTCGTGAAAACCTGGTGGGCTGCTCGGCTGTCACCATCCCAAGCTTCAGTGCTGATCTGAAGCGCCTCAATGAGCGTGGCATACGCCACGACATCGAACATACGGTTGGCCTGGCCTACAGCAGCACATTGCTGTGCAGCGAGCTGGCAATCTCTGCTCAGGAAAACGCGCAATTCACCGCTTGGGCGCGTGAGTCGGGGAAGGACCTGATCCTGTTCTTTCACGCGGCCTTTGGCACGCTTGCCGAGAATATCGAAGCGGTGAAGCTCGCCGAGAATGCCGGTGCGGACATCGTCCTGCTGTCCTACCCGCCGCAGTTCTGGCCGACCAGCGAGCAGGAGATTTACGACTACACCAAGGCATTCTGCGACGCGACGGACCTTGCCGTCATGCTGTTCCCGATTCCGCTCTGGGGCTTTGAACGCGTGCATCCGGCGGGTATGTCGTTGGAATTGGTTCGTCGCCTGTTGGCCGATTGTCCGAACATCGCGGCCATCAAGTCGGAGCAAGGGTTTCCGTTGCCGGCGGGCATTTGCGAGATGTACTACCACTTCCGTGATCAGGTGGTGATCAGTTGCCCGATCGAAGCTGACGCGATCCCGTTGATGAGTCTGATGAAGCTGCAGTTCTCCGGCACCAGCAACACCGCATGGATGAGCGACTACTACCCGAAAGCTTTCGAACTGGCGCGCACGGGCCGTTTCGAAGAGGCGATGGAACTGTATTGGAAGGTCAATCCGGCACGCAGTGCCAACGGCGCCGCCGCGCAAACCTATGCCGGCGGTACCGGGGTACTCAATCGCACGATGTGGAAATACCAGGACTGGCTCGCCGGCTTCAACGGCGGCCCACTGCGTGCTCCGGCGATGCGCGTGCCGGATCGCCTGATGAAATCTCTGCGCCAAGGCTTGGTCGCCGCAGGCCTGCCGGTGACATCGGATCCTGATAGCGCCTTCATGATCGGGCGTCACCCTTGCTGATGACGAGGATTTCACTGTGAAGCAATTACTTAAAGATCCCACGCTATGGCGCACCGGCGCCTACATCGCTGGCGAGTGGTTGAACGAGACGCCGCACGGTCAGTACACGCTGCGTAATCCGCTGGATCAAGCGGAGCTCACCAAACTGCCGCGCTGCCGCACGCCTGAAGTCCACTGTGCAATCGATGCGGCGCATGAGGCATTTGGTTCATGGCGACGCTTGACCGCAAAACGTCGTGGCGAGGTGTTGCGTCGTTGGTATGAGTTGATGGTTGAGCATCGCGAGGACATTGCCACGCTGATTACGCTGGAGGAGGGCAAGCCATTGGAAGAGGCTCGGGGCGAAGTCGATTACGCCGCCTCCTTCGTACGATGGTTTTCGGAAGAGGCGACGCGGGTACGCGGTGATCTGATTGCCGGGGTGAAGGATACCCAGCGAATCGTCGCGTTGCGCGAACCTATTGGCGTCTGCGCGGCAATAACGCCGTGGAACTTCCCGGCCGCCATGATCACCCGCAAGGCCGCCCCGGCGCTCGCGGCGGGCTGCACGATGGTGGTGAAACCGGCAAGCCAGACACCGCTGACCGCGCTCGCACTGGCCGAGCTTGCCCAGCGAGCCGGGATTCCGGCTGGCGTCTTCAGTGTGATCACCGGTAATGACACCCAAGACATCGCGGCAGAACTCACCGCCAACCCGTTGGTGCGCAAGCTCACGTTTACCGGGTCGACCGAAGTGGGTCGATTGCTGTTGGCGCAAGCGGCGCAAACCGTCAAGAAATGCTCTATGGAGTTGGGTGGCAATGCGCCCTTCATCGTCTTTGACGACGCTGACCTTGATGCGGCGGCCGACGGGGTGATGCTGGCCAAGTTTCGTAACAGCGGCCAGTCATGTATCGGCGCGAATCGAGTATTGGTGCAGTCCGGGGTGTATGACGCACTGGCTGAGCGAATCGTCGAGCGCGTGGCACGGCTCAAGGTGGGAAACGGCCTGGAGCCCGGCGTACAGGTGGGGCCACTGATAAACCAAGCCGCAGTGCAGAAGTCCCAGGCGCTGGTTGACGATGCCTTGGTGCACGGCGCTCGACTGTTGTTCGGAGGTGCTCCACATGCCTTGGGCGGGGGATTCTTCCAGCCCACGGTGCTGGCGGATGTGACGCATATGATGAGGGTCGTGCAAGAGGAAATTTTTGGCCCGATCATGCCTCTGTTGCGCTTCGAAACGGACGATGAAGCGATCGCCATGGCCAACGACAGCGAGTACGGCCTTGCCGCCTATCTGTTCAGCCGCGACGCGGCCAGGATCTGGCGTAATGCGGCACGCATTGAGTCAGGCATGGTGGGGATTAACTGTGGGTTGATATCCAATGAGGTAGCCCCCTTCGGTGGCATAAAGCAGAGCGGTCTCGGGCGAGAAGGATCCCACCTGGGGATCGACGAATTTCTTGAAGTGAAATACCTCTGCTGGGATGGCTTGGAAAACGTCTGAAGGGCGGCAGTCAAGGCCCAAGGAGCCCGGTTCACATGAGCCGTACTTCTTGGGTCGAATCGGGTTCTGCCGCAACGGCAGGCGCCCCGTGCACTCGAGCAGCATGACCTGCCGGCAGCCATCATCTGCGGCGATACCTGCGAGCGTGGAAAGCGATTTCAGCACGCATATCCAATTCGATAGTCTCGTCGTTGATCCGATATTTTCAGTCGGAATCTTATGAATCTGCGGCATTGAGACCATGGCGCCGCAGAGCTCGTCGGTGCGCAATGCAATGTCAGCCCGATTGAAATAAGAATAATTAGGAGAGCGTGATGATTGCAGCAGTCAATAAGGTCCTGGTGATCGGAGGTGGGTTTTCCGGTATGACCGCGGCGATCCAACTGGCTCGCCAGGGTGTCGAAGTGGAGTTGGTTGAAATAGACCCCTTGTGGTGCCCTCTCGGTGCTGGCATTACGCTCAGTGGGCCGACGTTGAGAGCGCTGGATGCCGTTGGAATCCTTGATAGGGTGGCCAGCGAAGGCTATCTGTCTACCAATTTCGACGTGTTTTCACCGGCCGGTGAGTTGATCGTGCAGTTGGCTCTTAAACCGCCGGTCAGCGATAAACCAATTCCCTGTGGCGGCGGTATCCTGCGCCCGGTGCTGGCCCGGATTTTTGCCGAGAAGACGCGGGAAGTGGGCACCCTTGTGCGCCTGGGCATTACGTACGACAGCATTGTCGAGCACGGGGATGGTGTTGACGTATCTTTCACCGACGGAACCTCTGGGCGCTATGACCTAGTCATTGCTGCCGATGGCGTGCATTCGCGGATACGAAAGGACCTGTTTCCCGAGGCCCCATCGCCCACGCCTATTCACCAGAGCGTCTGGCGTGCGGTGCTGAAGCGTCCACAGGAAATCGTGCGGCCCAGTCATTGGATGGGACGGACCAAGGTCGGTGTCAATCCGATTTCCCACACGCATATGTATATGTTCCTCATGGAAAGCCGCGAGTTTTCCGAGTGGATTGACCCGTCTACATGGGCGGGCGAAATGGCGCGCCTTCTGGGTGAGTTCCCCGCGCCGATCCTCCAAACGCTCGTGCCGCAACTGTACGAGCCGGACGCCAGTATCGACTATCGCCCACTGGCCAATCTGTTGGTGCCATTGCCCTGGCATAAAGGTCGCGTTGTCATGATCGGGGATACGGTGCATGCCACCACGCCACACCTGGCCTCCGGGGCTGGCATCGGCATTGAAAGCGCCATCGTACTGGCTGAAGAACTGCTCGCTCACAACGACTTGCAGGTTGCCCTGAGCCGATTTGAAATGCGACGTTGGGAGCGTTGCGAGCTGGTGGTCCTGAACTCTGCGCGCCTGTGCGAAATAGAAAAAAGTGGCGTTGGCAAGGAAGAGCATGCCCATATCATGCGGGAGTCCACGGCGATGCTGGCCGAGCCTATCTGAATGATCGAGACACTCATCTGGAGCAGGGAGGGGCGCGATGCACGGGGGGAATAATCGGGCTTGAATCGCTTAAGGATTTAATACAAAGGGCGGCTTTGAAGCCGTCCTTTGTATTTTGGCGGGTATTCTGCAGTCGCTATCATTCGACCTTCCAACCAGGGAAGACTTATTGGCACGAATCCAGAATGACAACTTCTTTTACATACACGAAAAAAGATTCAGAGGGCAGCGAGACCCCGGTATCAGAAAGGTGTTGGAACAGCGATCTTTGATACTGTCGGAAAACACTAAGATCGGCTTCGTTTTCGAACCACATGCTAGAAACGCCTTCGTACACGGCGATGTCTGGCCCGAAATAGGATGTCACTCTGTCACCCTCCGGAAGATACCTGGCGCGAACATGTTGACGTAGCACTTTTTGGATCTCTGGGCATTGGCGCGTAGCCGCATCGTGGGCTGAGTCCCAGGCGCTGAAAAAGAGGGCAAGTTCTACGCCGGGATCTTTCTTGATGAAGAGCATCGCTTTCCAGGCGGGGAGTGGGCTACCCGCCTCGGACACTTCTACCTCATCCATCAGCTGGGCTGCTTGCTTGGACAGGTCGGCGAAATTCTTTGCATCAGGCCCCGTGGTTTGTTGTGTAAAGGGATCGCTGAAGGTGGTGATCAAATCTGACATGTTGTAAAAAAATAATTCCGTTATGGAATCCCTGTGAAAGGTTTGTGTGTAAGTGCTATCGGAGTCAACGCCGAACGCAGAGTCGATCACATGGTTTTGAACATATCGTTTGACACCTAATGGCTTGGTTCGAGCAATTTCTCCGTGCCGGTGCTCTATATAGTCTAAAAACTCAGCATGGGTCATGCCTGGTTTTCTGCGTACAGCGGCTAGCATTTTAATCATGAGAGCGTTCTCGCCTTATTATTTGTCGACTGACTGTTTAACAATAAGTATTGGGCCAGAACTGAACGGCACACCAATCAGCATTTCTGCTGGTAGGTATCGCGCGATAACATACGTGAAGGATATCGAAACCACTCTCACCCTTTTTATCGGGCGGTGCGCTCAGTGAGCCGGGTCAATTTCATTCGGATTTCAGGGCTTGGGGCAACAAGGCCTTTTTTGGACCTCTTATGTGATTCGTCTTCGCGCATCAGCGGCCAAGTGTGTTTCTGCGCGCTCTTCTGCGCGTGTTCGCGAGCGAGACTGCCATAGCACTCAACGCCCTCGCTTGGGGTGGCAAGGGAACATCGCTTCTCTGGACGAGACTCAGATTGGTAGTGGGAATCGCTTGCTTTGTGTGGAACTGTGCAAGGTGCTTGCGAAAACGGCAGTATCGAGAACGAATGATGGTTTCACCTCGTACTTGATAGGAGAGTGGTTTGCAGGGATCTCGATAACGGTGAAGAAGTCATCGATCTACACAAGCGGATTGTCATGTTCTACGGCCCGAATGGCAGTGGAAAAGCACAACCTGTGCGAAGCGTTGGAATTTGCCTGCTCGGTGCTGTGGACGAAGCAGATATCAAGCGAATTTGATCTGACCGCAACCTGTAGAACTCAAACGAGGGTAGCTTCGCGCGACCAGTCTTGCTGGCGACAAATTTTGAAGGCTTGCAAGTACTGGTAATGGCTGAGGCGGATGCCTACCGTTTTTGCTTCGGCAAAAAGAATCGTATAGACGCATTTTTTCGTATAGCTGCGAAGCCAGCAGGTCAAAAAACTGAGCTGGTAGCCGCGCTCCTCGGCATGGATCAGTTAAACGATTTCGTTGGGCACTTCAACGATTCAATGGAAGGCTAGCTAACGTTGCTCCTGGTCGTAGGCTTGGTCATTGAGCAGGGCCCGTTGTTTTCAATCATTTATGAAGAAATGCTGTTCAAGGCAGTCCATCAAGTTTTTCACCTTAGTAAGCGACTCCTGATACTCGCTGCCAGCCTCCGAGTCCGCAACAATTCCACCCCCTCCCCAACACGTTAGAAGACCGTCTTTGGCGAGCAGTGTCCGAATCGCGATGGAGCTATCCATTTCCCCCCTGGTATCGATATACAAGAGCGATCCGCAATAAATCCCACGTTGAGAAGCCTCCAGTTCATCAATGATCTGCATTGATCGAAGCTTCGGCGCGCCGGTGATTGAACCACCTGGAAAGGCATCCCTAAGCACGTCGACGACGTCTTTGCCTTCTACAATCTCACCTCGAATGGTGCTCACCAAATGGTGGACGTTGGGATAGCTTTCAATCCTGAATAGTTCTGGCACCGTTACTGAACCATACCTGCAGTTCTTGCCTAAATCGTTTCTGAGCAAGTCGACGATCATAAGATTCTCAGCGCGGTCTTTTGGACTGTTCAGAAGCGCTTGAGCATTTGACGTGTCTTCCGACTTTGTGCGGCCCCGAGGGGTCGTGCCCTTGATCGGACGAGTTTCTAGCGATCCTTGCTCACACCTGATGAACCTCTCTGGAGAAAAGCTCATGATTGAGCTCACAGCATCCAGACTTACAAAGCCACCAAATGGTGTTGCACAGGAGTTTCTAAGGGTTTCATAGGCTGTCCAGGTATCTCCTGAGCACTCTGCTTGAAAGCGTTGAGTGAAATTCACCTGGTAGCAGTCACCTGCATGGATGTAGTCATGTATTTTACTCAGGGCCTTTTCGTAGTCGTCATAATCTATGTCTTTGGTAAATTTTTTCGAAAGTGTGAAGGCTTGGCTTTGACGGCGTTGAGGTATTGCGGATTCAAATACATTGATGATTCGATCTTGTTCTTCTTGGCTGGCCGCAGGGTGGAAAACGAGCTGACTTGTCCTTTCGATGTGATCGGAAGTGAGCGACCAGTTGTACAAACCTATTCCTGCATGAGGGAGTTTGAGGTTATCGGCAGGCGGATGCTCAAGCCTGAAATTTCTTCGCGCCAAGTCGTAGGAAAAATAGCCTATCAAACCCCCTGCGAAAGGCAGACTTGGCGACAGCTCTGCCGGCCCTAACTGCCTCAGTGCGGATCGTAGTCTGTCGGCGAACGAGGTAAATGATTCGCCATCTAACGGCTGAAGGTGCTTTGTAGGCCAGGCGCTCATGAGGTCATAACGACCTCGCTGCGATGTCGGTCTTCCTGAGTCAAGAAGGATTGCCCCGGAAGCGTGCCTGATGAGAGAGAAATAGGTCGTTGGGTCGGCGAAGTAGGGTATGGCATGTATGTGGCAGCTAACCATGCCGCACTCCGTTGAAATTTACTTAGTAAGAGGTTTAGCTGGCCAGCTGATTGGCAGGCAGCCGTATGGATTTACTTTGTCCAGCGGGAAGAGTCGATCCGACGAGCTGGAAGGGAGGAATGCCGAATGGGTAGCGAACAGGCATCAGTTCTGGGCCCGGTTTGAGCTTTAGCCATAGCTCTGCCAAAGAGATTTTGCACTCAGGCAGATGCAGCTTAGGTGCAAGTAGCTGCAGAGGATAAAGCACGAATGAGCGGGTCAGAATTTCGGCTCTAGGCAGCTGGACACCTTCAATATCGCCAGTCAGGCCGTCAAAAAGGAGCAGATCAATATCGAGAGTGATCAACCGCTGCATCCCGCTCCTTCGACCATGGAGGTGCTCGATACCTTTGATCCATACGACGAGCTCGCGAATGTTGAGATCAGTGGTCGCAGACATTACCAGGTTGTAAAAGGGCGGGTGATCTCCGTCTAGGGAAATGCTTTCGTAAACGGGCGAGCAACGGATATTTTCCAGATGCTCTTCCAGCATTGTGAGAGCGATTTCAATGTGTCTTTCACGCTCAACATTGCTGCCCAGGCCGAGATAGATTCTGTGGTTGGTCATGGGGCCTGACTCGCTGATCTGAAACCTATTTGATGACTTCACTCCTTGTGACATCAAATAGGCGATAGTAGTGATGCCTTCATTGGCATGACCTTCAGTATGATTTCAACCGAGGGTGTAATTCAGTAATAGAGTCGCTAGAAGAGCGACGATGGATGCCACTACTGTCCCGCCTGTAAACTTTTTCAAGGCGTCCGAAAGGGATACATTTAGGTACTCCTTCACGACCCAGAAAGCCGAGTCGGTGACATGTGCCCAGCCGATGGAACCGGCTCCGATGGCAATTACAAGGATCTCAGGCTTCAGGTGAGGGTCGGCGGCTAGCATTGGATGGATCATGCCGGCAGCGCTCACCATTGCTACGGTTGCTGAACCCACTGCAAAGTGCATCAGCCACGCAACAAACCAGGCAAGGACAATTAAATTAATATCAGACCCTGCGAGAAGCCCCGAGATAGCTTTACCCACCCCACTTTCGATCAGAACAGCATTGAATGCACCGCCCGCACCGATCACAAAGATAATATTGGCTAAGGCTGGAAAGCTACGCTGAGTCAGTTCCAATAGCTCGATCATGGTGCGACGTTGACGTAAGCCAAGCGACCAGTAGGCAAACCCCACAGAAATCATAAGCGCGATTAAAGGATTTCCAACGAACTGTGCGGCCAACTTTACCCACATACCATCAGGGAGGCTTGCGGTAGCTGTTTTAAAAACCATGAGGATGAGGGGTAAGCCAATGGTCAGTAGTGTAATCCCGAACCCTGGCAGTGTTCGCGCCGCCCCAACGCTTTCTCCTTGAACTTTCAGGAATACTTGCTGACTTGCTGAAGCTTCTCTCCCACAGTAAAGGTTTACCCAAATAGGCCCTGCAACAATGATTGTCGGAATGCCCACCAAAAGTCCGTAGATGATCACAGTCCCAACGTCAGCCCCCATCATCACAGTAATAGCCATCGCGGCTGGGTGCGGGGGTAGAATGCAATGGATGGTCATCAAGGAAATGGCGAGAGGAATTCCCAAAAACAAGGTGTTTATCTTTGTTTCCCGCGCTACGACATAGACAAGTGGAATCAAGAGAACAAAGCCGACCTCGAAAAACACTGGGATGCCGGCGATGGCCCCAACAATAGCCATTACCCAATGGGCTCGTTTGGAACCTAAATTATCGAGTAAAGTTTTAGCAAGTCGTTCAGCTCCACCGGACTCCTCTAGAATTTTACCAAGTATGCCTCCGAGGCCTATTATCGCAATTAGGAAGCCCAGTGTTCCGCCGATGCCTGATTCAAGGGTGCTTATAATTTTTGAAACAGGCATCCCCGCACCAAAACCGACCACAAAACAAGCGATCACGAGAGCTATGAATGCGTGAAGCCTGACTTTCATAATCAGAAAAATAATTAACGCAATAGATGTAAATAGTACCCCTAACAACCATGTGGATTCTTGCATTGGTATGCCTCGCACCTTGTTTTTATTAGCGCAGCGTTGAGCGGGATGATAATAAAGCGCCGAAGCTTTAAATTATTTTCATAGCTTTTTGATTTAAGATTGATCAGATTTTTTGTATGAAAGTACCCCCTTAGGAATACTCCCAAGGGGGTACTTTCGTCTTAAGAGTTTGGCCAAGCATCCAAGATTTTATGGTCTAGATATTGGTCGAAACACACACCTCAACCGATAGTCTCAGACGAATACGAATCTGGCGAAGGCGGAAACACAATCGTCTTAGTGTCGTTTAGAAAAACCCGGCCATGCACATAGGCATGAATCGCGCGTGCCAGCACCTGGCTTTCAACATCACGTCCCAACGATACGTAGTCTTCTGGGCTCTGAGCGTGAGTAATGCGAACGATATCCTGCTCGATGATCGGGCCTTCATCCAAGTCAGCTGTGACGAAGTGTGAGGTTGCACCAATCAGTTTCACACCACGATCAAAAGCCTGCTTGTATGGGCTACCACCTTTGAAAGATGGCAGGAACGAGTGGTGGATATTGATGATCCTGCCCGACATTTGTTGGCACATTTCATCAGAGAGGATCTGCATGTAGCGAGCTAGAACGATGAGCTCTGCGCCGGTTTGGCGAACGATGCGCATTTGCTCTGCTTCAGCCTCTGCTTTGTTTTCCTTGGTTACCTTGATGAGGTGATAAGGAATGCCATGGCCTTCTACTACCTTTTGGAAGTCCAAGTGGTTTGAGATCACGCCAACGATGTCGATTGGCAGGGCACCGATGCTCCAGCGATAGAGCAGGTCGTTCAAGCAATGGCCGAAACGCGACACCATCAAAATGACTTTGCGTTTGGTACGCTCATCAAAGAATTCGTAATCCATCTTGTATTTCTCTACAAGTGGTTGGAATTCTCTTTCGAGATCCTGCAGTGAGCAACCTTCCTCAGAACGGAAGGTAATGCGCATGAAGTAGTGATTGGTGCTCTCATCGTCAAACTGGGCGCTGTCACGAATATTGCAACCATGCCCAGACAAGAAAGCAGTAATATCAGCGGTTACGCCCCGAATCGAAGGACAGGTAACACGAAGTACGTTATTTTTAGCTTTGTTCATCTGAGATCACCTTAAACGGCAACTACTGCCTGATGGGTAACAATGTGGTGCTGACGCTTGAATGCTGTGACGGTATTGGCCAGCAAACATGCGATCGTCATTGGGCCAACGCCACCTGGAACTGGTGTGATTGCCGAGGCATGCCCTGCTTCTTCGAATGCAACATCACCAACAATCCGGGATCGCCCGTCGCGATCAATTCGGTTGATACCGACATCGATAACGACTGCGCCTGGTTTGATCCAGTCACCCTTCACCATCTCTGGGCGGCCTACAGCGACAACCAAGATGTCTGCCGTGCGGCAGAGCGCGGGTACGTCTTGCGTTTTCGAATGCGCCACTGTGACAGTGCAGTTCTCGCCCATCAGGAGCTGTGCCATGGGCTTGCCTACAATGTTGGATTTACCCACGACCACGGCGTTAAGTCCTGCGAGGCTGCCGAGTCGATCTTTGAGCATCATCAAGCACCCGAGGGGGGTGCACGGAACTAGGGCATCTTGACCGGTCGCGAGACGGCCAGCGTTCAATATGTGGAAGCCGTCAACGTCTTTGTCCGGATCTATGGCGTTGATAACGGCATTTGTGTTCAGGTGTGCAGGCAGGGGAAGCTGCACCAAAATTCCATTTACTTCCGATGCAGTGTTTAGCTTTTCAAGCAACGCCATCAACTCGGTCTGAGTTGTTTCGGCGGGAAGTCGGTGTACAAACGACTCCATGCCAATTGCAAGCGTTTGCCGGTGTTTGGCACTGACATATACACCGCTAGCCGGATCCTCACCCACAAGGACAACTGCCAAACCGGGCGTTAGGCCGGTTCTCGATTTAATTTCTGCGACGTCGTCTGTAAGTTTCTCAACTAGGTCAGCGGCGTAGCCTTTTCCGTCGATACGGTCAGCCAGGAATGGTTTATTCATGAAGCTTTACCTCAACATCAAAAACTGGCGTGGTTATAGTTTTTTGACGCAAGTTAGAGTGAATGGAGTATGAAGTTCATACCCTGGCAAAAACGCCTTAATCAACGTTGACCAAGGACGCGCCACGCTCCATAAACTGTTTGAACTGGTCTTCGGGAACAAAGGCGCCACCGGTCGTCCAGATGACGTGCGTAGCTTGGGCGAGTTTGCCCGTCAGACCTCGGGCTTCCTGGTATGCAAGTCCCTGTTTACTTTTGACAATGAACTCAGGCCCTGCGAATCCTGCGGTTGCCGAAGGTTCGAGACGAATGGACTGAGTCGTCTCAGCCATCCAGAGCCAGCGAAATAGGTCGTCATCGGCCACAGTAAAGACACCGGACAGCATGGGCTTCATTACATCCGCAACGAATGCCGACATGCGCGCGACTGCCATCCCGTCAGCTTCTGTACGGTTGGTCAGTCCAACGTCGTAGACAGATACCAGCTCTTTCGAACCACTCATCATGTGCACCAGTGCACACGGCGACTGGACAGGCTCAACAAAGAATGCGTGTGCAGCATCACCGAAGATTGCCTTCAAACCATAGGCTGCGCCACCTGGAGCTCCACCGATACCGCACGGTAGATAGATGAAAAGAGGATGCTCTTCATCTACGGTTACACCTGCTGCTTCCAATTGGGCCGCGAGCTCGCTTGCCGCTGCGCTGTAGCCGAAAAACAGCATTTCGGAGCGTTCGTCATCCACGAAGTAGATGGTTGGATCGCCTTCGGCGTCGATACGGGCACATTCAACCGCAGTAGAGTAATCGGCTTTATGCTGAACCACTTCAACGCCAAGACGAGTCAAACGTTCGACTTTCCACTGTTTGGCATCGGACGACATGTGAACCACGGCTCGGAATCCTAGTGCGCGTGCGGCGATGCCCACGCTCAGGCCTAGGTTGCCGGTACTGCCTACAGCGATGGTGTGCTGTGCGAAAAGTGCTCGAGCCTGCGCGCTGGCAAGCACGGTGATGTCGCCACCTGGTGTGAGAATTCCACGCTTCTCTGCCATTTGCTTGGCGTACATGAATACTTCATAGACACCGCCACGCGCCTTGATCGAGCCAGCGACAGGAAGATCGTTGTCTGCCTTCACGAATACTCGACCGTATTCGGGGCCCGCGTAGCCCAGAGCAATACGCAGATCTTTCGCCTCGATCAACTGGGAGAGAATCTTCCCGTTTGAAGCTTCTAGCTCTGGAAAGCAGGCCTTCAGTACAGGTGCAAGGATCCGCCAATTTGCTTCGGCTTCGCTAACTTGGGCTGAACGAATTGGCAGCGACGGGTCGCAGATGCCATCAGGTTTCAAGTTGGGGTTCAGCCATAGTGCTGGGCGCCCCGCCAAGACATCTTCCCGCGCTGGATCATTAGGGAGAGTAACGCTCATTTTTTATTTTCCTGCGGAGTAGAGGAGGCCGGCGGCAGAGAATGTCCTCCACCGCCAATGTCACCTCAGGCATAAATCGGAAACGCAGCACACAGCTTGGCGACAGTTGCTTGGCTGCGTGCAATAACGGCGGCGCGTGTAGCCTCGTCAGCTAGTTGAGCCTCGAAAATGTCCGCGATCAGGTTGCCAATGATCTCGAACTCGACCGCACCAAAACCACGAGTCGTACCCGCCGAGGAGCCCAGACGAAGACCTTTCCATTCCGAAGGTTTTGCACTGTCGAAAGGGATCGGGTTTTTGTTTGAGGTGACGTTGATCGTAGAAAGCGCATCCTGGGATTGCTGCCCAGTGAGGTCTTTAGACGAAACATCAACCAGGACTACGTGGGTATCAGTGCCGCCGCTGACGATACGCACGCCGCGTTTCTGTAGAACGTCTGCCAGCAGTCGTGCGTTGGCTTTGACGTTGGCGCCGTAAGCCTTGAACTCATCGGTCAGTGCTTCGCCGAGGCATACAGCCTTACCAGCGATAGTGGCCAGGTGAGCACTGCCTTGCACGCCAGGGAATACGGCTGGCTGGATTTTTTTAAACAGATCCTCTCTGTTGGTCAGGATCAAGCCGCCACGTGAACCGCGTAGGGTTTTGGTCGTAGTGCAGGTGACGATATCTGCGTAGGGGATCGGCGAAGGGTGAACACCAGCTGCAACCAGGCCAGCGAAGTGGGCCATGTCGACCAAGTAAGTTGCGCCCACCTTGTCGGCGATTTCACGCATGCGAACGAAGTCGATTTCACGTGGATAAGATGAGCCGCCGGCAATCAGCAGTTTTGGTTTGTGTTCCAGAGCGAGCTTTTCGACGTTGTCATAATCGATACGACCGGTTTCACGGTCGACTCCGTAGGAAACAATCGTAAACCACCGGCCAGATTGGTTGGGCTTTGCACCATGGCTGAGGTGGCCACCGGATGCCAAATCAAGGCTCAGCACCACATCGCCAGGTGTCAGCAAAGAAAAAAATACCGCCTGGTTGGCCTGCGTCCCAGAGTGCGGCTGGACGTTGGCAAACTCGCAGTTGAACAGCTCTTTCGCACGATCAATAGCTGCTTGCTCGACGATATCTGCAAAATCAGCACCGCCGTGGAAACGTTTACCTGGGTAGCCTTCGACGGTTTTGTTGGTGATGACTGACCCAAGGGCGTCCAGCGATGCGAGACTTACCGAGTTTTCTGAAGCGATGAGTTCAATCTGCCCTTGCTGGCGTTTCTTTTCATTTTCAAGCGCGTTGAAGATCAGCGGATCGCGTGCTGCAAGGTGATCATGGAAATAGGACTTGGTCATTGCTGCGGTTCCCGTCTTGGTTTTTTCATACCCTAATCCTTGGCCAAGATGAGAAAAAGCGAATAATATTTCAATATTACATTAGCAATTCTTACTGATTGATCGTGTTAGGCGGAGGGAAACAGCTCATGGACATCGGTAGATTGCGTGCGTTGCGGGAGTTATCCATTCGCAAAACCATGGCGGCGGTAGCGGAGGCCCTTCATGTCTCTCCATCCGCCGTGTCCCAGCAAATTTCCCTTTTGGAGCAGGAAGTCGGAATCGACTTGGTCGAACGGCGTGGACGCGGGGTTAACCTGACTATTGCTGGTCGTATGCTGGTTGAACGGGCAAACCGCATTTTTACGGAACTTGAGTCGGCCCGTGCAGACATGGCGGAGCTCAAGGAAGTCGTTGCAGGTGAACTTCGCGTAGCGGCCTTTCCCTCGGTGGCAGCGGCCTTTATCCCTAAGACCATTCGTGCGTTGAGCGCCACGCACCCTCAGTTGATAGTGCAGTTTGACGAGATGGAGCCGGAGGAGGGGTTGAATGCGTTGAGAAGCTGGCAAACGGACGTTGCTTTGATCGATGATCTCAATATTCCACCTGGCCTCCTTGATCCGGGCATCGAGACCATCCCGCTGATTGAGGATGTTTTTAATGTGATGATGTCTCCCAATCATCGGTTGGCACACATGGAGGAGGTCACGCTAGGTGACCTGAGTGGCGAGCACTGGGTGATTGATACGGCTTCCAGTACCTACACTCGCGTATTGACTGATGCGTGTCAGAACGCTGGCTTCACACCCAACATCATTGCGCGCTGTAAGGGGTTCGAAGTCACTCTCTCATTGATTCGCGAAGGCTGCGCAATTGCTATTTTCCCCGAATTACGAGCCAGCTTCGACCTACAAGATGCACGGGTCTGTCGGCTGGTTCCCGAAATTCGACGCAGGATTTTCGTAGCGTTCCGCAAAGGTGAGAAGAAAAGCCCAGCGCTCCAAGCATTCATCCAAAGTATTTGTGCTCATACAACTGATTTTCGCTGATCCTCCTGCTACCTGATCCTCTCAGAGGGTCAGTAGCTAAACCTCTATCCCCCGCCAACCGCCAAGTGTCTCGACGCACGGACGTCATTTCGTGTGCCTTGTGCTCCACACAAAATCATTAGTTTTGCTTACGTGATATTGAAAAAATATTCGCTTTTTCTGACTTTGCTCAGGGGCTACGGTATTTGAAAGCGTTTTTGCCCCGTCACACCGGGGCCTTTTTAAAACAATAAAAAGAGGGCCTACGATGCCACTTTCCATAAGCGCTTACTGCGCATACCGGGTGCCCTGACGGCGTCCATCTTGTTTTCTGCCCTCCACATCGCTGTTCAGAATTCCGTCCGGTTACGGTGCGTCGGCATCGTGCGGCCTGGATTTACTCGTGCCATTTTTGGAGCATTAAAATGAAAAAAGAAAACAAGCTGATCAAAGTCTGCGGTGGCCTGGTCGGCCTCACCCTGATGACTTTACTGTCCGTTAATGCCAATGCTGGCGTGACGTTGGATAACGTGAAGAAAAAAGGCTTTGTACAGTGCGGGGTCAGTGACGGACTCCCAGGATTTTCATTTGTGGATGCGAAGGGGACTTTTGCCGGTTTCGACGTAGACGTTTGCCGTGCAGTCGCAGCGGCGGTCTTCGGTGATGCGAGCAAGGTCAAATACTCACAGCTCACTGCCAAAGAACGCTTCACGGCGCTACAGTCCGGCGAAGTGGATCTGCTATCCCGCAGTACCACTTGGACGTCCTCACGTGACGGCTCCTTGGGCATTCTGTTCACAGGCGTCAGCTACTACGATGGCCAAGGATTTTTGGTCAATAAAAAACTGGGTGTAAAGAGCGCTAAAGAGCTGAATGGCGCAACGTTCTGCATCCAGGCGGGGACGGTCACCGAGCTGAACCTTGCAGATTACTTCCGTTCGAACAAACTGAAATTTACACCCATCTCATTTGATACTTCTGACGAGAGCTTCAAGGCGCTCGAAGCTGGGCGCTGCGACGTGCTGACGTCTGATCAATCGCAGCTGTATGGTCAGAGACTGAAACTCGCGACTCCTGATGACTATGTCGTACTACCAGAAGTCATCTCAAAAGAACCCCTTACTCCTGCCGTAAGACGAGGTGATGAGGAGTGGTTTACGGTGGTGCGCTGGACGTTAAATGCAATGCTCAACGCTGAAGAGTTGGGCGTCACTTCCAAAAATGTGGCCGAGCAAAAGCAGGGCACTAACAATCCTGATGTTGCGCGGCTGCTAGGAGGCGAAGGAACGTTGGGTAAAGATTTGAATTTGCCGAACGACTGGGCTTTCCAGATCGTCAAGCAGGTAGGCAACTATGGTGAGTCGTTCGAGCGAAACCTCGGTGATGGCAGTGACCTGAAGATCAAGCGTGGGCTTAACGCGCTGTGGAGCAAAGGCGGCATTCAGTACGCGGCACCTGTTCGCTAAGTCTATTCCGCCCGGCCTTAGGCCGGGCGTTTTCTTGTCTGTCCTGCCGGTGTACATATGCAAATGAACAATGGCTCAAAGCGCCTGGCGTCATTTAATGATCCCGTTGCGCGCGCATTACTCTTCCAGATCCTGATCGTTGCTGCAGTGGTGACGATGGGATGGACTCTCTACCAAAATACGTACACAAACCTTGTGCATCGCGGCATCACGTCTGGCTTTGCCTTTCTTGAGAACAGCGCTGGATTTGGGGTTGCACAGCACCTGATTTCTTATAAGGAAGCCGATTCATACGGGCGTGTTTTCGTCATAGGTTTGTTGAACACGCTGCTTGTAACCCTCATCGGTGTAATCCTGGCGACGATCCTGGGGTTCATCATCGGTGTGTCACGGCTGTCGAAAAACTGGATCATTTCCAAGCTGGCGACTGTGTATGTAGAAGTCTTCCGCAACATTCCGCCGCTGCTGCAAATTCTGTTCTGGTACTTCGCGGTATTCCTGACCATGCCAGGGCCGCGCAACAGCCATAACTTCGGCGACACCTTCTTTGTCAGCAGCCGTGGTTTGAACATGCCAGCGGCGCAAACGGCGGATGGTTTCTGGCCGTTTGTGGTGAGTGTCGTCGTGGCCATCGTTGCGATCGTGCTGATGTGCCGCTGGGCCAACAAACGCTTTGAAGCGACCGGCGTGCCGTTCCACAAATTCTGGGTGGGCTTGGCGCTGCTTCTGGTGATCCCTGCGCTGTCCGCATTGATCTTTGGTGCGCCGCTTTCTTGGGAAATTCCGACGCTGCAAGGCTTTAACTTTGTTGGCGGCTGGGTGCTGATTCCGGAACTGCTTGCGCTGACCTTGGCGCTTACCGTTTACACGGCAGCGTTCATCGCGGAGATCGTGCGTTCGGGCATCAAGTCCGTCAGCCACGGCCAGACCGAAGCCGCGCGCTCACTGGGCCTGCGACCAGGGCCGACCCTGCGTAAAGTCATCATCCCTCAAGCCCTTCGGGTAATTATTCCACCGCTGACCAGCCAATACCTGAATCTGGCGAAGAACTCGTCGCTGGCCGCCGGTATCGGTTACCCGGAAATGGTTTCGCTGTTTGCCGGCACGGTACTCAATCAGACCGGCCAGGCCATCGAGGTTATTGCCATCACCATGAGTGTGTACCTGGCGATCAGCATCAGCATTTCCCTGCTGATGAACTGGTACAACAAGCGCATTGCGCTGATTGAGCGGTGAGGAAACGTCCATGAGTTCGCATACTTTCAAACCTGACATGCCGCCACCGAGCAAAGTCTTCGGGCCGGTGGCGTGGATGCGCGCCAACATGTTTTCCAGTTGGCTGAATACCCTGCTGACCTTGCTCGCGTTCTATTTGATCTACCTGATCGTGCCCCCGATTCTGCATTGGGCAATCTTGGATGCCAATTGGATGGGCACTACCCGTGCCGACTGTGCCAAGGAGGGTGCTTGCTGGGTGTTCATCCAACAGCGCCTTGGTCAATTCATGTACGGTTACTACCCACCGGAACTGCGCTGGCGAGTCAACCTGACGGTGTGGCTGGCGGTTATCGGCGTGGCACCGTTGTTCATCTCGCGCTTCCCGCGTAAAGCAGTGTATGGCCTGAGCTTCCTGGTGCTGTACCCGTTCATTGCCTACTTCCTGTTGCATGGCGGCATCTTCGGCCTGAACAACGTTGCGACCAGCCAATGGGGCGGCCTGATGCTGACCCTGGTGATTGCCACCGTCGGTATCGCCGGTGCTTTGCCACTGGGGATCATCCTGGCCCTGGGTCGTCGTTCGAACATGCCAGCGATTCGGGTGGTT
Source organism: Pseudomonas cucumis (assembly GCF_030687935.1). GTDB lineage: Bacteria > Pseudomonadota > Gammaproteobacteria > Pseudomonadales > Pseudomonadaceae > Aquipseudomonas > Aquipseudomonas cucumis. The sequence goes on from NZ_CP117454.1 coordinate 2,272,922, forward strand.
TGCGTGACCTTCATCGAATTCTGGCGCGGCGTGCCGTTGATCACGGTGCTGTTCATGTCTTCGGTGATGTTGCCGTTGTTCCTGCCCGAAGGCATGAACTTCGACAAACTGCTGCGGGCGCTGATCGGCGTGATCCTGTTCCAGTCGGCCTACATCGCTGAAGTGGTGCGTGGTGGTCTGCAAGCGATCCCCAAAGGTCAGTACGAAGCGGCTGCAGCGATGGGCCTCGGTTACTGGCGCAGCATGGGCCTGGTGATTCTGCCGCAAGCCCTGAAGCTGGTGATCCCTGGCATCGTCAACACCTTCATTGCGCTGTTCAAGGACACGAGCCTGGTGATCATCATCGGCCTGTTCGACTTGCTCAACAGCGTCAAGCAAGCCGCCGCCGACCCGAAATGGCTGGGCATGGCCACTGAAGGCTATGTGTTCGCGGCCCTGGTGTTCTGGATTTTCTGTTTTGGTATGTCCCGCTACTCCATGCATTTGGAACGTAAGCTGGACACTGGCCACAAGCGTTAGGAGCGTAGTTTATGAGTGAAGCGATCAAACAGCCTGTGAGCCCTGAAGGCATTATTCAGATGCAGGGCGTGAACAAATGGTACGGCCAGTTCCACGTGTTGAAAGACATCAACCTGAACGTCAAGCAAGGCGAGCGTATCGTTTTGTGCGGCCCATCGGGTTCCGGCAAATCCACCACCATCCGTTGCCTCAATCGTCTGGAAGAACACCAGCAGGGCCGCATCGTGGTCGATGGCGTGGAACTGACCAACGACCTCAAGCAGATCGAAGCGATCCGCCGTGAAGTCGGCATGGTGTTCCAGCACTTCAACCTGTTCCCGCACCTGACCATCCTGCAGAACTGCACCCTGGCGCCGATGTGGGTACGCAAGATGCCCAAGCGCAAGGCTGAAGAAATCGCCATGCATTACCTGGAGCGCGTACGCATTCCGGAGCAGGCGCATAAATACCCGGGGCAACTGTCCGGCGGTCAGCAACAGCGTGTGGCGATTGCCCGTGCCCTGTGCATGAAACCGAAAATCATGCTGTTCGACGAACCGACGTCGGCCCTCGACCCTGAGATGGTGAAGGAGGTTCTGGACACCATGATCGGTCTGGCCGAAGACGGCATGACCATGCTCTGCGTGACCCACGAAATGGGTTTCGCCCGTACCGTGGCCAACCGCGTGATCTTCATGGACAAGGGTGAAATCGTCGAACAGGCTGCGCCGAACGACTTCTTCGATAATCCGCAGAATTCGCGTACACGCTTGTTCTTGAGTCAAATCATTCACTGAGTCGACTGCCTTACTGGATTTTGACCTTGATAGTTTTTGTCAGGGCTCGTGATGAAAGATCCGTCTCCCCGTTCGAGCCGGTCTTCTGGTTTGGTCACCTTCGGTCACGTGTTCTGCGCTTGGTTTCCTGAGTAATCGGGAAACCCTTTTTATTTGGTTCGAGCTTAAGAGTGTTGGAGATTAAATATGGCGCACTATTATGTAAGCAAGCTGCCGAAAGCTAATGGTGATTACGAGGTTCATACGAGTATATGTATTCTGCTTCCCCGCTCAGAGGAGCGATTGGCTCTTGGATATCACGAGACCAATCGCGAGGCCGTTGAATATGCAACATTAAATTTTCGTCAAGCAACTGGCTGTAGCAAATGCTGTTTAAATTTTATTTGACCTATATTTGCTTTAAAAATCGACGTCCTTTGTTTATATCGTTGCTGGTTTACGTGTTGACTCTACCGCCTGTCAGCTGGACTCGCTTTTTCACGGCTGGATTCCAAAGCCCCCCTTACGTTGAGAGAAATCAATATGCTCGACTCCAAAATATTACGTAGCCAAACCCAGGAAGTGGCGGATCGTCTGACCTCCCGTGGCTTTAGCCTGGATGTCGCGCGCATCGAATCACTGGAAGAGCGCCGAAAAGCGGTGCAGACCCGCACCGAGCAATTGCAGGCAGAGCGTAATGCCCGCTCAAAATCTATTGGACAGGAAAAGGCTAAGGGCGAAGACATTGCGCCCTTGATGGCTGACGTCGCGCGCATGGCTAACGAACTTGAGTCTGTCAAAAACGAACTGGACAGCATTCAGGCAGAACTGGACGATATTGTTCTGGCCGTTCCCAACTTACCGGATGCCAGCGTACCAATCGGCTCCGATGAGGATGACAACGTAGAGGTGCGGCGCTGGGGTACTCCGCGTGTGTTCGATTTCGAGATCAAAGACCATGTAGCGTTGGGTGAAATCAGCGGAGGTCTGGATTTTGAGGCCGCAGCCAAGCTGTCCGGCGCTCGCTTTTCCGTTTTGCACGGCCCGATTGCGCGCCTGCACCGCGCACTGGCGCAATTCATGATCAACTTGCACACCTCACAGCATGGCTACGAGGAAACCTACATCCCCTACATGGTTCATGCGTCTGCTCTTCAGGGCACCGGCCAACTGCCGAAGTTTGAGGAAGACCTGTTCAAGATCACTCGTGAAGGGGAGGCTGACTTCTACCTGATCCCTACCTCCGAAGTCCCATTGACCAATCTGGCGGCTGGGCAGATTCTCGATGCAAAACGATTGCCCCTCAAATTTGTCGCCCACGGCCCATGCTTTCGCAGTGAAGCAGGTGCTTCTGGCCGTGACACTCGTGGCATGATCCGACAGCATCAGTTCGACAAAGTCGAGATGGTTCAGGTGGTTGAACCGACGAAGTCCATGGAGGCTTTGGAAGACATGACCGCTTGTGCCGAGCGTGTGTTGCAGGCGCTTGAATTGCCATACCGTGTTTTGGTTCTGTGCACCGGTGACATGGGTTTCAGCGCGGTCAAAACCTTCGACTTGGAAGTATGGGTGCCGAGCCAGGATAAATACCGCGAGATCAGCTCTTGCTCCAACTGCGGTGACTTCCAGGCCCGTCGCATGCAAGCGCGCTGGCGTAACCCAGAAACCGGCAAGCCGGAGTTGGTGCACACCCTCAATGGTTCTGGGCTTGCAGTAGGACGCACCTTGGTCGCGGTACTGGAAAACTACCAAGAGGCGGACGGATCCATCCGTGTGCCGGAGGTACTCAAACCCTATATGGGCGGTGTCGATATCATTCGTTAAATGCCGGCAGTCTGCGCGCAATTGGCGCGCAGTTTGCGATCACAGACCTGTCGAACTACAGGTACTCGTCCTCCGAGGCAGCAAGACAAGAAGTGATGCGCCTGGCAGCGTCATTCATGATCGGGATGATCTTCAGTAGATCCTCTTCGGATTTTCTCGCGTGAGGAGCGGATACGCTAACGCATCCGGGGTGTGGGTTTCTGGGGTTGGTCTAAGCTTCTGCTCAATCTCACTGAAGGACCGAGCCATGAGCAATCAGCTTGAAGAGACCTCAGAAGTTCGCCGAAACAGAATTCTTGGCGACGCTATTGGGCTTACTCCGTGGGAGGTGGCCGGCTATGTCACCAGCATTCAGCGGAAGGACAATAGTGACGAGTACATCATTCACTTCGGTATTGAGACTCCGGAGCTGATCCGAGCCAAGATAATTGGCTTGCAAGACGGGTTCTTCACTCACACTCGCCCCATCGATTTTGAAGGGCTCCAAATAAGCACAATTTAACCAATCCCCAATGCCGGTTTCGGCGAATCGATGGGCTCAGGCCACTGCTCGAAAGGACTCATATGAAACTAAACATCATTGCTCTGGGCATGCTCGCTGTTCTGGCCGGCTGCACAACCGCCGGTCCATATGTCACCAATATCTCGAGTGATGGGCGTAACGGCTTGAACATTGAGAAATGCGCCGTGAAGATGAATGCCTTCATGGGTACTGTCAGCACTACCGAATGCACGAGCCAGAACGTGCAGCTTAGCCGAGGTAACTGATCAAACTAATGGTGCGAAGTGCTCGTCACCCGCATCGTGTCTCTGCTCGACCAAACTCTTATGCCGAAACATCCGCGCCACGTTTTAGTTTATCTGCACCTTGTGGCGCGGACCTCCCATCACTTGGCAGGAAAGGGGCAGTCCGTATTCAGGACCAAGTTTTGCACCGTCAGATGTCGATGCTCACACAGCGCAACGGCGGGTGAGCTTATTGACTCATCTGATCCATCATGAGTGCAGATGGGATGAGTAAAGTGTTGGTGTAATAAGCTTTGTATCCATACGCCGCTATGCGGACCTTGCAAGGAATTGATGCTTGGGCTGCAATGAGCGGCTTGATTACGTCATAGCTATTTAGATCAAGTTGGGTTCCATCAAGATTGGTGTGATAAAAAACAAGATCTGCTAGAAAGGTATGGTTGGTTTTGCTTTTGCTCTCGGAGGTCACTCGTCCCTCGGCTTTTACGTTGATGGAATGATCCACCGAGAAGTCCAAGTCATTGTCTAGAGAACAAGTCAATATCGGCGTTAACTGGTTGGCGTTTTCGTAGGTGTTGAAGGCGTTCAATAAATCGATATTTGACGTGAAAATGATTGTGTAAAGATTATTTGGTCCAAGCCCAAAAGACGACAGTGTCAGGTCGGTTGGCGGGATACTTGCTGTTTTTGCGCAAGCGGTGCATAGGAGTATCGATGCGTAAATGAGACTGCGATGTATGGTCACTGGCCAAAAATACATCGTTAGCCCTCTACTTGCATAGGTAGGCCGCCCCGGCATGTAACTCTACGGGTGCAGAGTGTCTGTATACGGATCGGGGCGACGCTGTTTTTGGGAATATTCCCTGTGGCGATGGTACGCACCCTCGCCACAGGGCACGACGATTACTCCTTCGGTTCGACGTGATCCAGTGCCTGGTTCACTGCCAGTTCACCGAGCATGACCACTTGCGCAATACCCAGCAGGGTCGTAAGCGAACACCAAACACACCTTGTGAAACTGACCGGCGCCTCTCCTGATACAAACTCCCCCCGCAACACTACCCCCTGTTCCATCGGCAGTCTTCAGTCAACACGAAGATCTCCGCGACCACGGCCCAGAAATTTCGAGCATCGTGGTCAATAGATTGGGGAGCAACTGAGTCGATCAATCAGCCATTGTCCAGCTGGCCCCGGCAGTGAGTCTGTCGCGTGAACTGCGCAGATATCTATTTTAACTCCCTCCTTCGGCGAACCTTCCACATCGAGCGTAGCCAGAGCGCCAGCAACTAAGTCCTGTTCGACCATGTGCCAAGGCATGCTGCCCCATCCAACACCATCCTTGAGGAACGCGTACTTCGTCGATAGATCAGCCAGACGCCAGGTCGAAGGCGACAGCACGCCAAAGTCCTTCCCCGCCAGCAGTTCTGATCGATCCGTCAGCACCAGTTGAACGTGCTTGGCCAATTCCCGCCGAGGAATCTTCCCACTCAGCCTGGATAGCGGATGATCAACTGATGCCACCACCACTAAAGAGAATTCGCCAATTCTCTCGATTGACAGGGTGGGAAATGAAACTGGCAGTGATGCCAGGATACCAAGGCTGCACCGACCATCGAGTATCGGTTGATAGCCCGCACCGAGGCCTTCGACGAAAATCTTTAGGCGGGTATGCGGGAATCGCTCGGCAAACTCTTTGACTACGGCAGTAATGGCAGACGTCGGAAAGAACACGTCAACTACTACGGATAATTCAGGTTCCAGCCCTGACGTCATGAGCTTGGCTCGCGCCTTCAGAGTGTCGACGGCCGAAATGATGCTGCGCGCATCTGTCAGCAGCAGAGCACCTTGGGGTGTCAATTTGGGGAAACGACCTGAACGATCAAAAAGCGTTACCCCAATCTGATCCTCCAAGCCGCTCACCCAGCCGCTCACTGCCGATTGCACCCTGTTGAGTTTCCTCGCGGCCGCAGAAAAACTGCCTTCGTCTACGGCAGCGACAAATGTTCTTAGCTGATCAAGCGATACACCGTCGAGCATCCCGCCCCCATCCATCCGAATTAGCGATACATAGCATCTCAATATACCGTCTTTTCAGATCCTCAAGAACAGCTCATCTTTCACATGCCCATTAAACCGTAAGCTTGGTGAATGAAATGCAAATCCTCCATCTTGACGCCAGCATCCTAGGCGACGCGTCTGTCAGCCGTACCCTGTCTTCGCAGATCGTCGCGCGCCTCGCTGCGCTCCACCCGGACAGCAAGGTGATTTACCGAGATCTCGGCCAAGACCCTGCACTACATCTTTCCTTGGAGCATCTATCAGCCTGGCAAGGCACTGTGGCCAAAGACCCAATGTTGGTGAACGACCTTTTCAAGGGAAATAGCTATCTGCAAGAACTCCTCGATTCGCAGATCGTGGTAATAGGCGCGCCTATGTACAACCTGACGATCCCGAGCACGCTCAAGTCCTGGATTGACCGGGTCGCGATAGCAGGCAAATCGTTCCAATACACCGCCACTGGCCCAGAAGGCCTCTTGAAAGGAAAGCAGGCTTACATCGCTTCATCACGTGGTGGTGTGTATTCGCCAGGTAGTCCTGCGGCAGCTTTAGAACATCAAGAGAGCTACTTGATCGGGCTATTGGGATTTCTGGGCGTCACGGATACACGAGTCGTGCGCGCGGAAGGCTTGGCTGTAAGTCCAGAGGCCAAGGATGAGGCGATAAATAGGGCTCTTCAAGAAATCGCCACGATTGGCGCTTGATCAAATCAATTTTCATTTTTTCTTCAGGAGTTCGAAAATGAAATACGCCATTATTGGGTCCGGTAACGTCGGAACCGCCATTGCTCGCCAATTTGCCCGGGTCGCGATTCCAGTATCTATTGCGAACACTAGAGGGCCAGAAACGATTCTCCCCCTCACAGCAGAGTTGGGAGAAATGGTCACAGCCACCTCTTTGGAAGAGGCGCTCTCTGCCGACGTTCTATTCCTGGCACTTCCATTTATCGCAGTGGAGGCTCTCGCTCGTAGTCGATCCGACTGGGCTGGCAAGATCATCATCGATCAGACCAACGCCTATGGTGTACCACCGGAAACACTTGCGGGACGGCTCTCTTCTGACATTGTTGCCCAAGCGCTGCCAGGCGCGTCGGTCGTCAAAGCTTTCAACCAACTTCCGGCTGGCGTACTGGCCCGAGATCCCTCTCAGGATGGCGGACGGCGTGTCATATTCGTCTCCAGCAACGACGAAAAAGCTGCCTCGACCGTCAAAGCCTTAGCAGAGCAACTCGGGTTCTCGCCAATCCTTGTCGGGCGAATCGATGAAGGTGGTCGCCTTCTTCACATTCCTGGCCCACTGGTGCTTCACAACTTGATCGAGCATCCACTCAACTAAGGCGATGAGCATGAAGACTGACGAGCCGATGTTCGTTCGTGAGGTAGCTCGTGTTGCTAACCCTGACACCTCAGCTGGACGTATGGCCGGGCATCGGGCTCGCCGACTGATAGATGGTGATCCAACCTTTTCCGATCCCTTCGTAGTGAAGGCCGAGGACTGGATGCCCCGTGGAGCATTTCCTCGTCATCCACACCGAGGCATGGAGACAGTGACCTTTGTGATTGATGGGGTTGTCGAGCATCGTGACAGCGCTGGGAATGGGGGCATGATCAAAGCAGACGGCGCTCAATGGATGACAGCGGGTCGAGGGGTTTACCACGAAGAAAATGCGCTTCCAGGAACGATTGCCCATACGTTGCAACTATGGGTGAACTTGCCAGCGGCACTGAAGATGTCCGAGCCGCGTTATCAGGATCTAGCTGGCAGCACGATGCCCGTCAGGCGAGAGCCGGGGGTCGAGGTTCGAGTCTTCTCGGGTCAGTCCGGGAGCGTAAGCTCGTCCACTCTCAATCATGTTCCAATCATAATGCTGGATGTGCGAATTGAGCGCGGAGCGTCATTTCGGCAGATGCTCCCAGCCACAGACAACGCTTTCATGTACGTCTTGGCAGGCATGTATCTACAAAGATCGCGTGACCTTGTTGGACTAATCGGCCAAAAGCATTGTCAGGTAACGTCTCCTCCGCGGGAGGGAGAAATGTGGGAGCCTTATTCTGAGTTGGATTCGGGCTTTTGGGTGGTGCGGTTGATTCTACAATTTCAGTAGCACAAGCCATCGAAATAATGTTGAGAGTAATAAGTGCAGCGAGGATGGATTTCATGGCAAGGCCTCTATTTACTGAGCTCAGCAAAATATTGGGAAACAGCCTCGACCTCGGTATCGGTGAGTGAGCGCGCAATGTGGCCCATGAGATCGTCTTGATCATTTTTTCGAGTTTTCTGCCGCCAGGCATTCAGTTGTGATTTGAGGTACTGAGCCGACTGACCGGAGAGCGGCGGAAAGGTGGCACCGACACCGATGCCACTTGGACCATGGCACGCCACGCACTCGGGAATATTTCGATCCCATGCGCCTCTCAAGGCCAGGATTTCCCCTGGACCTTTCGCTACATGCGCGCGATTCACTGGTTTTACTGCCGGGTTTGGCATCTTGGCGAGCATCACTGCCAGGGCTTTTGACTCGTCTTCGCTCAATGCCTGAGCGATTGGCTGCATGATTGGATTGCCTCTCGAGCCTGAGCGGAAATCAGAGATTTGCTTCATTAGGTAATCAGCAGGTAGGCCTGCAAGCCTTGGAAAACCCGCCGAAGGCATGCCTGAACCATCCGCACCATGACAGGTTGAACAGGCGAGGGCTCCTAGATTAGACCCGCCTTGGGAGAATATCTTTTGGGCGTCTGCTGCAAAAAATGGATGCCGTAAACACCGGATAAAATACAGACTAATGCAAATAGAGTGATTTTCATCTGCCAGCCTCATTGTTATGATTTTTATAACAGCAACTTCGATCAATTAGGTTAATCATTATTCGGTTAGGGTACTGCTGTGCCAGTGCGGCAAGCACCTTGCTGTTTTGGCTTTGAGAATATCATTACGCAGTCGAAATCCAGCCCTGAATATCCGCAACAGTTGGAATCTTCCCGCTGCTTACAACCTTCTCATTGATCACTAGAGCCGGCGTGGCGAGGATGTCATAAGTCACCATCTCGCCCATGTCGGTGATCTTTTCGAATTCGGCCTGGATATTTAGATTCTGCGTGGCTTGACGGGCTACGGCCTCCAGTTTCTTGCAGTTGGCGCACCCTGAACCGAGGATTTTGATGTTCAGCATTGGAAGCTCCTTGGTATGAAAGTCAGCTTGCTGTTTGTTTACGTTGAAAACGGATCAACTGGTAAATTGCAGCAGTTATGGCCAGTGAGGCCGCCATTCCTGCACCAAGGCTAAGCCAGCCGGTGCCATCGACCCAGGCACCGTAGAGCAGGCCTGCCACGATGCTGAACGAAGCGACTAACCCAACGTAAGCTGCGGTTTTCTTGCGACCAAACACAGCCGCCACCATTAGCATGCTCTGCAAGCTAAGTTCAGGGTCCGCCATCAGGTAGGCCAAGAGCGGGCCAGGATGCATACCTAGATCAAGAAACATGCGGGCGACGGGCACTTCTACCAAGGTTGGGAAGTACATGAACACGCCGAACCCTACTGCTATGGCATTGGCGGGCACTGTGTTGCTGCCTGCAAGGCTTTCAATCCACTCGGGTTGAATAACCTGGCGAACCATGCCAACGATGAATACACCCACCACCAGCACAACAAATATCTGCTTGACGAAGCGCCAGGCCTCCCAAAGCCAACCTTGCCAGTCTTCGGTTGGCAGTTTTCGGGCAAAGTACCAAACAGACAGTATGGTCAATGCGACACCGAATACACGACCCGTGAAGGTGAAGGTTAATGTGCCTGGTTCTGGCGTCAGTCGCGTCGAAGCGATCAGCAAGGTACTAGCGGTCAGCCCCAGCACAACCCATGTCCAGCGATTGGCACCTTCGGTGATGTTGTCCAGACCACGCTTGGCCGTGGCGGCAATCATCAGGAGCAGGGCGATGAGTACAGCCCCTTGAAAGCTCACGCCTTCCTCTCCTTTGCTGGCGTCGTATGGAACCCAGTCAAACAAGGTGTCCTGCCACGCCTGGGCCCAGAAAAGCGGGACTTTGAAACTGATCAGATCTGCGGTCAGGGGCCACAGTCTCAAGGTGCCCGCAATCAGCAGGGCCACCAAAGATAGTAATACCCCCAGTGCAGGCCCGGAAACGCTGGCCTTCTCTGCGAACAGGGCATCCGCCTGTGCGTCGTGGGTCAGGTCGTCTTTCCAGAATAGGATAGCCATCAGCAAGCCAATACCGATGCCGAAGATCAGGCAGAGAATCAAACGGGCGATTGCAAACTCCGCTCCCAGAATGCTGCCGGTATAGGCAAGCGCCATGATGTTTCCTGCAGGAGCAAAAAACAGAAAGGTGATCGCCGGGCCGATACCTGCTCCTTTGCGGTAAACGCCCGCGAACAAAGGAACAATTGTGCATGAGCATACGGCAATCAGTGACCCGGCCAGTGCCGCCGCAGGGTAGGAAACGTAGACAGGTGCGTGTCGACCTAGCCAGTGAGTAATGCTGGCTTTAGGAATAAGTGCTGCCATGGCCCCGGCAATGAAAAACGCGGGCAACAGGCAAAGCAGGACGTGGGCCGCCAAGTAGGAAGCCAGACTGCCAGCTCCACCATTGATTAACTTAAGTACGAGGTCCATGGCGACCCCCGGAGTTTTATCATTAAAGGTTAGGTTTCAAGGTATTTGCTGTGCGCTGAGCGGGCTTGACGTAGATCAGTTGCACGCAGAAAAACTTTACGTAATTCGCTAGACCACAGCACGGCGCTGCCCAGCGCAAAGCAAATGGAGTCAGGGGAGTCCGATTCAGGGGCGCCCAGCAAATCAAGGGTTTGCGAAATTTTATATCGCGACAATTTTTTTGTTTTTGATCGTTTTTACCCCTACAAAACGACTGGCTCTGGGTGGGATCTTAGGTCGAGCGTACTTTCTGGAAAGGCTGAACAAGGTGGCGCTGATCGGTGAGAACCACAATCTGCGAGCCCCTTTTGCGTTTCGAGAGCGTACGCTTCACTAAACCACCGCTCCAAACAGCGATCCCACCAGTGCCGTGACGCACATGGCCAGCGCACCCCAGAACGTCACCCGCCAGGCCCCGGTGATGACCTTGGCTCCGCCGGCCTTGGCGGCGATGGCGCCTAGTGTCCCGAGAAACACCAAAGACATGCCCGATATCCAAGGCACCACGCTGTGCTCCGGCGCGACAAACGTCACCGCCAGAGGCAATGCGGCACCCACCACGAAACTGGCGGCGGAGGCGAGGGCGGCCTGCAAGGGTTTGGCGGTGAGGGTGGCGCTGATGCCCAACTCGTCCCGGGCGTGAGAGCCCAGTGCGTCATGGGCCATCAACTGATCGGCCACTTGATGGGCCAGTTCGGGTGATACGCCGCGATGCATGTAGATGTTGGCGAGCTCGATGTGCTCGGCTTTCGGGTCGCTCGACAGTTCTGCCCGTTCGCGGGACAGATCGGCCCGCTCAGTATCGGCCTGGGAATGTACGGAGATGTACTCGCCAGCGGCCATGGACATGGCTCCGGCCATCAGGCCCGCCATTCCGGTGACCAGCAATGTGGAGTGGCTGGCATTGGCGGCCGCGACGCCCATCAACAGGCTGGCGGTAGAGACAATCCCGTCGTTGGCGCCCAGGACGGCGGCGCGCAGCCAGCCGATACGATCGCCTCGGTGTGCCTCGGTGTGCCTGTGCATGAATTTCATTGTTTAACGGGACTCCCTGCCATTAAGCGGTTCACGTCGGACGGGTTCCGAGCGGGCCGGCAATCGGCGTCAGCGGGTTTCAATTTGCGCCTGCAACTGGCCGCCGACAATGGATATTTCTTTGAACTGTGCACCCTCGCGCAGCACGAACAACGCGTCCATCCCGCGTTCCTGCGCCAGGCGTGGGCCCTCGGTTTCGCCCAGGACCATGAGCGCCGTGGCCCAGGCATCGGCGAGCATGCACGAGGCCGCCACCACGGTGACGGCGGCGAGCGGGTTGCACAGCGGCGCGCCGGTGGCCGGGTTCATGGTATGAGCATAGGACTGACCGGCCACATCGACCCAGTGTCGATAGTCCCCGGAGGTGGCGATTGCGGCATCGCTGAGTTCCATCACGCCCATGACTTCACGCACGCCCCGGTTGGGCTTTTCCAGGGCCACGGCCCAGCACTGGCCGTCAGGTTTGACGCCCCGGGCGCGCATCTCGCCATCGATGCCGACCAGGTAGCGGGTGATGCCCAAACCCTCCAGGCAACGGGCCAGTTCATCAACGCCGAATCCTTTGGCGATGCCATTCAAATCAAGGTGCAGCGGCGCACGTTTGCGCACCTGATTGCGTAACGGGTCCACCACCAACGTGGCGCTGGCTGACAGCCGGGTGCGCGGCGGCATCGTGGCGAGCGCCTGCTCTGTGACTGTCTGTTCTCCGGGGCCGAACCCCCAGGCATCAACCAGATCCCCCACCGCGATGTCAAAGGCGCCACCGGATTGCTGACTGATACGCAGTGCCGCAGACAGCACCGTCGCCAGTTCCTGGGGCACGGAAATCCATTGCTGCTCGGGGGCGGCGTTGAGGCGGTTGAGGTCCGAGTCGGGTTTCCAGGTGGACATTTGCTGGTCCACCCGGGCCACGGCGCACGCCAGGCGCTGGCCAATTTCGTCGGTATCGATCCCGGCCCCGGCATAGAACAGGGCGGTGTAGCGGGTGCCCATGGTTTCGCCGCTCAGGCTGTAGCGCTGCAACTCAATAGACGTCTTCACGGTAGCGTCCTTGTGCCTTGAGGGTTAGCACCGTCAGGTTGAGAGGTGCCAATACTTCATCGAGGGCTTGCATCACGCCTTTGGCCATCTCGCGGCTGCCACACACCAGCACCTGGGCACTTTTTTCAATCAATCGACGCAGGGCCTGGGCATCGTCGATCAGCCGGTCTTGCACGTAGCAGCGGTCCTGAACCTGAGAAAAGGCGGCGCGCAATGCCGTCAGGCGTCGGTCGGCCAGGTACTGATTGAGCTGCGGTTCATAGAGGAAATCCGAGGCCGGGTTGCGCCCACCCCAATACAAATGCATCGGGTGGCGGGCCGTGTTGTTGCGGATAAAACCGGCCAGAGGACCGATGCCGGTACCGGCACCGATCAGGATCACCGGGTGTGTGCCCGACGCCGGACGAAATTGCGGGTTCGGCTGGATAAACGCGTCGATCGGCGCGCCGATGTCCAGGCCATGAAGGAATTCCGAGCACACGCCACCGTTGTGTTTGCGCACGCAGATTTCCAGCACGCCGTCCTGCGAACCGCTGGCCAGCGAGTAGAAACGCGGGATCGGGCTGCCCGGGGGCACAATCCCGACCAGGTCACCGGCCAGGAAGTCCGGTAGCTCTCCGGGCGCCTTGAAGCGCAAGACGTGGGTCGGTGCGTTCACCTGTTCGCCATAGACAATGCGCTCGGTCAGCTGCAATGGATGGGTCTGTGGCCGCTGCGGGGCATGGACCAGTGTCAGGTCATGCTGGAGCACTTCGCCCAGCGCGTGGCCCCAGCGCGAAAACTCCTGAGAGGACTGGCGGTTGACGGTTTCCAGGTCCAGTAACGGCGAGCCACCGGCCTGCAACATGGCCTCCTGCACTTGATGGGCGAACTGACAGAACTGCGAGAACTGCCGGTCACCGAAGCCCAGCACGGCAAAGGACTGGCCGGACTTGAGGCCGGTTTTGACCAGCCGCGCCAGGAACTGCGAAGCCGAGGCCGGCGCGTCGCCGTCACCGTGTGTCGCGGTCAGGATGAGCACCCGCTGGGCGTTGCTGTAGTCGTTGGCGTATTGATTCATGGGCGCGCTATGCACCCGGTGTCCGGCCAGGTGCAAGGCGTCGTGCAAGGTGTTGGCAAAGCCCCAAGTGCTGTTATTTTCACTGCCCACCAGAATCACGCTGTCGGCAGAGTGGGCAGGGCTGTTGTGGCGGATCTTCGTGCCAGCCTTGCGGCGGCGCCACCACAACAGGATGCCGGTCACGCTCATCAACGGTACGCAGAGAGCGCAGAGCCCTAGCGGCAGGCCCAGCCACCACAGGCCCTCGCCGGTGTGCATCTGATAAATCAGTTCGTAAAGATTATGCATCGAGTCGTGGGCCTGGTAGGACAGCAGGGCACCGCTGGCCTGGTCCACGTAGCCGTCGCCCTGGGCCGTGTGCAGGGAAAACACATCCTTCGGGTTACCGGGACTGGGGTAGACCAATTCGCGCAGGTCATTCAGGTCGGTGGCCTGCAAGGCTTGCAGGCTCGCCACCGGCAAGGCCGGGCCGGTACTGACGTGGGTGGGGAAGGCGGGTTCACTCTGACTGCCGTCGGCGATAAAACCGAAGGTGGTGGCGGACATGTAGAGCCCGCTCAATGCCGACAGCAGCAGCCCGAGCAAGGCCAGCCGCCCGACTTCAGCATGCCAGCGCTGGCTGAAGGTGCCCCGCAGTGGCCGCAGCAGGTTGCGCCAGCCACCCAGGCGCCGGGCGAGCAATAGCGCGCCAGACACCGACAACATCAGCATGAACAGCGCGCCGACACCCGACACTCCATGGCCTGGCGAGCCGAGGAACATCGAGCGGTGCAGCTCTTTCATCCAACGCGTGAACGCGGAGGGTGCATAGGGTGCCAGGCCTTCGCCGGTCAGTGGATCGACCGTTTCAACCCCGGCCTGACCGTTCTGGTTGTAGTAGACGATTACAGTCCCGGACGCTGTGCGCTGGATCTGCTCAACGCCCGGGAAGTGATTGGCCACACGTCCGGCCAGTTGGCCGACGTTGAGTTGCCCGGTTGCGGTGGGAGTGCTGTGCAAACGTTCCAGCGCCGGGTCGACCGACAGGATCGCACCACTGATGGCCAACAGCATGACCAACAGGGCCGCGATCAGGCCGGGCAGGGAATGGGACTGGCGAAGCATGTTCAGCCTCCAGAAAGGGCAGGTGCTACAGATCGTAAGTAAAGGACTCGACATAGGTGCTGCCGGTCGCCGGCTGTCCCGCACCCTTGGACGTGAGCGGCACGCTGACATCGGCGCGGGCGTCACGTTTGTCCTCGACGGCGCTGTCGATGCGGATCTGATACCCGGCATCGATCAATGTGTCTGCCAGTTCGACGCTGACTTTGAGTGTGCGCCCACTGCCGACACTGGCGCCGCTGACCCCGTCAAACTCGCTGGGGTTCATCCCGCTGCCACGGGCCCAGTCGCCCAGGTGCTTGTGGTACTTGGCCTTCTTGCCGGCCACCCACAGGGTTTTCTGGTATTGGCCATTGGCGTCGGTGACGTAGATCGCCAGGTAGGCATCATTGCCGCTGTAGTCCTTGAGCTGGGTGGTCAGGGTCACTTCACGGGCCTGGGCCAACCCCGGCAGGGCAATGGCGCCGGCGAGGCAGGTGGCTGCGATGATCTTTTTCATGAGGGTGTCCTTTTGATCGTTAGGTCGAGAGCCTGGACCTGCTTGCTGACAGCAACCTGAATCGCAGGAAAAACTCATCGACAGGTGAGGCGTCATTCGGTGAGCGGGCTACCGAGGTAATCCCTGGCATCGCCATCGTCGCGGAAATGGATCTCGAGGGTGCGCAGGCGCAGCGAGGCCGGTGAGTAGCTGGCTTCGATGGCGTTGCCTTTGCGGTCCAACCCCTTGAGCTCGTAACAACCGTCGTCGACCTTGATGCGTTGCACGCTCCAGCCGTATTGCCGCTCGACTTGCTGACGCAAGGTGTCGCGCGGTTGCCAGTCGCTCACCGGGTCGCTGCAGTCGTCGTCCGCCAGGGCGTAACCGCTGAGCAGCAGGCTCAACAGGGCGGCATGGGCAATAGAACCTGATTTCATGATCTGTCTCCTGCCGAGGTCGGCGTCTGTGGCATACCCTAAGGTGCATTCCTGACAACCAGCTGAATCTTCAGATTCACGTCAGGTAAGGCGATTAAGGTGCGGCACGACAACCACCACAGGAGGTGCCCGATGCGGGTTTTATTGGTCGAGGACGCCCCAGGCTTGGGGGAAGCGGTGCGCGAACAGATCGCCGATGACGGCCACGCCGTCGATTGGGTGCAGCGCTTGGATCATGCGCGCAACAGCGTGCGCACCACGCCTTACGACCTGATCCTGCTTGACCTGATGCTGCCGGACGGTCGCGGGCTGGATTTTTTGCGTCAGCAGCGCTCGGCGGGAGATGTGACCCCGGTGATTATCCTGACGGCCCAGGATCAGATTTCCGATCGCATTGCCGGCCTCAATGCCGGGGCAGACGATTACCTGGTCAAACCGTTCGACCTGTTCGAGCTCTCGGCCCGTGTCGCCGCGGTGGCCCGACGTTACAGCGGCAACCCCAACCCGCAGATCAGACTCGGTGATTTGCAGGTCGACATGAGCGCCCGCACCGTGCAGCGTGCCGGCACCCCCGTGGACCTGACGGCCCGCGAATGGGCGCTGTTCGAAGCGTTCTTGCAGCGCCCCAGCGCGTTGTTGTCCAAGTCGCAGCTGGAAGAACGGCTTTATGCCTTCGGTGCCGAAATCGAGAGCAATACCATTGAGGTCTATATCAGCCGGCTGCGTAAAAAACTCGGACGCGAGCTGATTGAAACCGTGCGCGGCATGGGCTACCGGTTGATGGCCGCATGAAGCCTTCTTCGAGCCTGCAAAAACGCCTCGGCCTGGGGTTGACCCTGGGCATGACCTTGCTGTGGCTGGGCGCGACCGTCGGTGCCTGGCTGGTGGTGCAACATGAGTTGAACGAGGCGTTCGACAGCGCGCTGGAAGAGACCGCGCAACGGATCCTGCCGCTGGCCGTGCTGGAAATCAGCAACAGGGAGGAACCCCGTGAGGCTCAGCACGTTGCGACGTTGAAAATGCACAAGGAATACTTGACGTACCTGGTGCGCGATGCAAGCGGCAAGATCCTGATGCAGTCCCACGACGCCAACCCGAAGATCTTCAATCAACAGCCGACTGAGGGGTTTACCACCTCTGAAAAATACCGCTTGTACGGCGCCAGTGCGTTGCGCGAGACGCTGTTCATCGAGATCGCCGAGCCGCTGGATCACCGCCGTGAAGCCGCGCGGGAGGCCTTGTTTGCCTTGTTGCTGCCGCTGTTGGCGCTGATACCCGTGAGCCTGTTGGGCACTTGGTTGTTTGTGCGGATCAGCCTGCGCAGTGTGCTGGCGTATCGTCGTGCGGTCGAGGCGCGTGGCGTGGGTGACTTGTCGCCGATCAAGGTGGCGCGCCTGCCGGCAGAAATCGATCCGTTGGCCGAGGCGGTCAACCATCTGCTGGAGCGCTTGCGCAAGGCCCTTGAAGCCGAGCGCAGCTTTACCGCCAACAGCGCCCATGAACTGCGCACGCCACTGGCCGCGACCCTGGCGCAGGTCCAGCGGTTACGCCATGAGGCGCCCGAAGGTCCGTTGCGAGTGCGTGCGGCAAAGATCGAAAACGCCTTGCGCGAGCTGGCACGGCTATCGGAAAAGCTCATGCAGTTGGCCAAGGCCGAGGGCGGCGGGCTGTTATCCGAAACGCCTCAGGACTTGATTCCATTACTGGCCCATGGGGTTGACGAGTGGAACCAACGCAGCGACCAGCGCATTGAGTTGCATCTGCCAAGCCAGGCCAGCGTGTACTCGAACATCGACCCGGACGCCTTTGGCATCTTGTTGCGCAACCTGATTGAGAATGCGCTGAAGTACGGCGCAACGGATCAACCGATCGAAGTCAGCCTCACCGAACAGGCACAACTGCGGGTGGTCAATAGTGGCCCGGCGGTGCCGCAGTCGGTATTGCAGCATCTGACAGAGCGCTTTGTGCGCGGTCACAGTGAAATCAGTGGTTCAGGGCTGGGGTTGGCGATTACTAAAACCATCGTGCAGGGGGTCAACGCGAGAATGAAATTGGTTTCCCCTGCAACAGGTCGACAGGATGGTTTCGAAGTGTGCGTCTGGTTACCGCTTGCCTAGTTCCAACCAGGTCGTCCGGCTCCACTTGGCTCTTTCTCAGCGTCGAGAATAGCGAACGGAAGTTAAGTTCGGCGCGTCCACAGGCAGCAGCTTAATCACGGATTACTGACGCCAGTGGACGCAAATCACTGCGTCCACTGAAGTTTCCGAATCTTCGGGCCATGGTACGTTCGGCCTATGAAGATGGCCGTGCCTCTGTCAATGCGTACGCTGGGAAAGACATCATCGACTCGGAGGGTGGATGCTCGCAGGTTGAGGACAACACAGCACTGAGCCGATCTCCCAGCAGATTCCAGGCACACTTCTTCTCTTTGGCACAGTCGTGATGCAGGTAATGGTGCCGCACCTGAGAACCGGCCAGCACATGGTTTTGGCAGCGATCGATGACGTCCAGGCTGACGCCCAAAGCCTGCATCATGGTCGCGCCCCTACGGCGCAGGTCATGCGGCGTCCAGTCGCCATTTTGGCCCTTGGCAAGGACCAGGTATCGTCGTGACGCCGTCTTGAGAGGACCTTGCGGTTTTTGAACCGGGCCAGGCGATCACCGACCTGTTTGCTCACCACCTTCAAATCCACATGCCCATCATCCCGCCTGTTGGGGAAGCACCATTGCGATTCTCCCGTCAGGGTCTTGAGCTCCTGAAAAAAATGTAAGGAGGAGGGGAGAGGAAGACATGGTGGTCCTGTTTCTTGCCCCGGGTGCTTTTGACGTTTTAGCTGGGGAGGAACCAGGTCTGCCGGTCCAGATCGACATTCTTCCATTCGGCCTGGAGCAGCTGGCCAATCCGGCACAGCGTGCCCAGGTTGATCCAGAGTGCGAGCTGCGTTTCCTTCTTTATCGGTCGAATGCCGTCGTATTTTTGCCCCGCGGGCAGGGCGTTGTAATCGGCGGTCATTTGCTGGAAGCGGTTGTGCAGTTCCAACAACTGAGCAGGAGAAAGGATGCGGCTTCTTTCCGCTTCGTAGTTGGCGGTAACTACGTTGCTGGTCATGGTGAGCCGGCACAAGTGTCATTTGAATACTCGTTTGAACCTGACAGCTAAAGTGTATTGGCTGGGCGCATCCCCGTTTCTGGCAAAGCTTATCCGAAGCTTTTGACGTGAACGAGGTTTTGAAGGGCTATGAGTTGTATGGATTCACGGTCGCAGTAACGGCGATTGCCTGGAGATGACGAACACCATTCGATGAAATGAGGTCGTCAAGGCGTTACCGGACACTTACGAGAGATCAGCCTTAAAGTCGTCAGCTTCATAATCACAGAGCCCCAGCGAGGCTGGAATTTCAGCCCCGCAACACCAATACATTGATCCTATTTTTGGCTAAGCGTCGCTATCGATACTCCCGAAGCGACGAAGGTGAGTCCTGCCCCCACGTTCAGGCCATTTACCAGCCGTGGCCTCTGACGTAAAAATCGGGACAGTACAGTGGCAAATACGCCCATCAGTGCGAATCCCACTGCCGTAAGTGCGGCGAACCATATGCCGTACACCAGCATCTGCACGCTCACTGAGCCGCGTTGTGGGTCGACGAACTGCGGGATGAACGCAAGGACGAAAAACCCAGGCTTCGGATTGAGTGCTGCCGAGAGTAATCCCGTGAGGAAAATGCTCGGCAGTGATTGCCGAGTCGCTGGCTGGAAGCTGATCAGGCTACGGGAGCGTAGGACTTTTATGCCAAGCCAAAGCAAATAACCGGCACCGATAAGCTTGACGACCCAGAAGGCAACTGTGGACGTCTGCATAAGCAAAGTCAGTCCTAGCGAAGCGGTTGCCACATGAAAGAGAATTCCCGCCCCAGATGCCATGCCCGATACGATAGCGGCGATCCTGCCCTGACTGAGTCCTCGGCCTACGGCCAGTAGATTGTCCGGGCCTGGTGCGAGTACCAATAGCAAGCACGCGGCAGTATAGGCAAGCCAAATATTGATCGGAAACACGGCATTCTCCTTAAGCCTCACCGAGGCATCCATCCTCATGTAGCGCCAGACTGTGCCCATAACAGGCTGCAAAGTCAAAGCCACTGCATTTGAGAATAACCTCAGCGCCAATTGACTCGTGCGCCTTAATGGAGAGTCGAAATCCTCCGACTCTCTCCAATCCTGATCCGATCCAGAGCCCGGTTTAGTGCATCCAAGGCATCGAGGAGGGCTTTCGCCTCAGCTTCCCGGCCCTCACCCCAAAGGCGTTCTGCCATTTTGTTCAGGGCTTGGATGGAGCGCTCAATTTCCGCAGCAGTCGCTGCTTTGCTTTCCAGTTGTTTCTTCAGCATTGAGTAACCTTTCTGCAGGGCAGTACTTGCTTTCAGTAGGCCGCGTATTCTCGTTTGGCTAGATTACGCCTGCTGCGCACAGCCGACGCCAAATGTATGCCGAGATCATGAGTCTTCACGCCAGACCATTCATGTCTGCCGCCAAAATCAGCCGGAATCAGAACACGTCATTCCGTCACTGGGGGGGCATTACGGGCCGGTAGCCGCCGAGCTGGTATTGCTCGGTTGCAACGCGGCCATGGTCACCACGGGCGTGCGATTCTAGGGCAATGCCAACCTTGTTTTGGATAACTCAGCCCCGGTAACTACCGGGGTTCTTTATAGGTGCGCCCGGCAGGACGCCCGAGAACAGGACGGGTAGATCAACCGCAATCAACGACTTTTCCAGGACGAGGCATTACGCAGGCCTCCTGCCTGGGCAATGTTGAGTTGAGGCGCGGCGTTACTGGGCTTTCATGGCGCAGAGCGTTTACTCAAGTCGATTTCATTCTGTTGTCGCTTGCGGTATCACGGAACAACCGGGGCGACATGCCGAATGCCGATTTGAACTGCCTGCTGAAGTGAGCGCTGCTGCCATAGCCCCAGGCAAAGGCGATGTCGGTGAGTGAGCGATGGGCATGTTCCCGGCTGCGCAGATCTTCGGCGCAGCGCGACAAGCGCCGTTGCCAGATGTATTCGCTGATGCTGCAGCCAAGCTCCTCCTGAAATGCGCGGTGCAAACTGCGCACCGAGCATTGCTCGACGTTGGCGATGCGCTCGATGGTCAGGTCGCGGTCGGCCAGGTGGCGCTCGATATACGCCTTGAGGCGGTTTTGCTTGAAGAAGCGGAAATCGTGTTCGAGTTGCTTTTCTTCCTGTTTGTTCTTCAGGACGTTATCCAGAAGCCCCGCGATACTGTTGCCGATCAGTTCGGCTGAATGGTTGTTGAGCAGTGGGTACTGGCTGTAGGCATCACTGATCAGATGCATCAACATGCGGCCCAATCCATTGCGCCCGTTCAGGTGAACATCGCCCGCTTGCGGAGGCTGTCCGGCCAGCCCCTTGAAGAGCAGGATGAAATGTTCGCAACCTTGGGTGCTGGTGACGCTAAAGGGTTGGCCACAGTCGACCAACAGCATCTCGTCAGGCGCTAACGCGCTGCTGTGCGGGCCTTGTTCGAAATGGCTGACGCCGGCGATCTGCAGAATCAGCATGCGCGGTGTATCGGGTGAATCGACTGCTTTGCTCAGATGGCGTGAATAACGATGGGCACTGGCGGTCATGCGGCAGAAGCCGAGCTGACCCAGATCGCCATATTCCAGCCGCCCTTGAAAGTTGCTGTTATGCAACGGGTCGATGAACGTCGATTCCAGGCGTTTGATGTAGTCCGGCGTGCGACCCAGGTGATCGCTCATGAACTCTTTCCACTTCATCAGTCGGTCGGAGCGAACAACCTGATCGGTGGACACACAGGCTAAATTATTCATTTTTCGCCTCTTTTATTATTGTTTTTGCTGATTGGGCAAATGGGTCAACACTTGCCCAACTTTAGTCCGGTCAGTATCGATCAAGGATCAGAAAGGGTAGTGGTGGCTCCCGGGTTGCCAGGTAACCCAATGGGCACGGGTGAATTCATCCAGGGCGTAGTGACCATTGAATCGCCCGAGACCGGAGTTCTTTTCACCGCCGAAGGGTGCATTGGGTTGATCGTCGACGGTGATGTCGTTGATATGGGTCATCCCGGCCACGATGCCACGGGCAAAGTTCAAGCCGCGGGCCATGTCTCGGGTGAACACTGCGCTGGACAGGCCATATTCGCTGGCGTTGGCCAACTCCAGGGCATGCGCTTCGTTTTCTGCGATCAGCAGCGGCAGCAACGGCCCGAAGGTTTCATCGCGTGCCAGTTCCTGATCGGCCCCGACTTCACCGAAGACATGCGCAGGCAACACCAGCCCGGAGGCTGGACCGCCACAAAGCCGCTTGAGGCCCGCGTTCTCGGCTGCATCGATTTTACGTAGCAGGCCATTGAGCTGGTTCTGATTGACCACTGGCCCAATCACGGTGTCTGCGTTGGCCGGGTCGCCGGTCTTGAGCTTGCGCACTCGCTCCACCACCTGCGCAGTGAAGTCCGCATACAGTGAGCGGTCAACGATTACCCGGTTGACGCTCATGCAGATCTGGCCCTGATGCAGGAAGCGCCCGACCACCGCCGCGTGCGCCGCTATATCGATATCCGCATCATCCAGGACCACCAGCGGAGCATTGCCGCCCAACTCCAGCGCAACGCGTTTGATGTGTTTGCCGCCGGTCGCGATCCGGCCGACATTGCGACCGACATCGGTTGAACCGGTGAAGGAGATCAGGCTCGGTACCGGATGTTCGACGAAGGCATCGCCAATCTCCGAACCCGCGCCGACCACGACATTGAGCGAACCATTCGGGAAGCCTGCTTCTTCGAACAAATGAGCAATCAGCAGGCCGCCGGTTACCGCCGTGTCGCTGGCGGGCTTGAGCACCACGGTATTGCCCAGCGCGAGTGCCGGGACCACCGAACGCATGCTCAGGTACAACGGAAAATTCCACGGACTGATCACCCCGACCACACCCAGTGGTTCACGAAAGACAAAGCTCTGTTCGCCGGGCTTGTAGCTGGTCAGGATCCGTCCTTCAACCTGCATCGGTAATGTTGCGCACTCACGAACCAGGTTCAGGGTGAACTGCCACTCCATGCTCGCCTTGATGCGCGTGCTGCCCGACTCGCAAATCAGCCAGTCGATGATTTCCTCACGGCGGCTCTGAATGACGTGAGCCAGTTTTTCCAGTTGCGCGCTGCGCTGGGTTGGATGCAGTTGTGCCCACGCCGTTTGCGCGCGATGAGCTGCCTGGTAGGCATCGTCGAGGTCGGCAATCGAGGCCAGCGGCATTTCCAGCAGTTGTTCGCCATCGAACGGGTTGCGGTCATCCAGGCGGCGCAAGGAACGACCTGCACGCCAGGTGCCGTTGATGTACTGGTCGCCATTGATGGCGTAGGGGGCGAGCTGTTGAGTCGTCATAGTCTTACCTTCGAAGGCCGGTGGCCATGTCGATTAAGGAAGTGGATGATGCAAAACCTTGTCTGAAGAAAATTGCTCAGCTCCTGATCCAGGCGCGTCCCCAGGAATTGAGCGTGTATTCCTCTTGTGGCCAGACACCGGGTTGGCGGGAGGCATCGGTTATTTCGAGCTCGGCCGAAAACTCCAGACGGTTGCGATCGGCATCGACCACCATAAAGAACAAATTGTTGCCAGGGCCATGTCGGCCGGGACCGAAGAAGAGGGTTATGCGCTCCTTGGCGAAGCGATCACCCCAGTCACGGATGTCGTTCCATTCATTGGTTTCATAACAGTGGTGATCCCATTCGTTTTTCGAACCACGGAAAAACGCCAGGGAATGATGCTCATCGTCCGAGCGCAGGAAACACGTCATGAGCTGGCCGGTCTGCTCGTCGACGACGTTGTCCGACACCGTGTACCCGACCGTATTGACGTAGAAATCGATCATGGCTTCCAGTTCAGTGGTCTGGAATACCACGTGTTGCAGGCGGCCCGGCATGCCTGGCCGGTCGGCGCTGGAATCCGTGCGGGATACGCCAAATATCGTTTGCCGCCCCTGCGGGTCACGAATCAGAAAGGCGCATGGTTCGAGCAGCGGTGAGTCGATGTCTTCGACAGCACAACCGTTTTCGATCAGGCGAGCGCGCAGTTCTCCCAGTCGAGCCTGATCACCCAGGTCATAGGCCGCCGCGAGCAGGCCGTTGTGGTCGGCGGGCGATACGAGCATGGCGCGTTGCGGGCCCCTGAGTATCCAGCTGCCATCGGGCTGTGCCAGGCTGTCCATGTCCAGCATGCGCCGGTAGAAATCGATTTGTCGTTGTGGTTCTTTGCTCGCCAGATGCAGGTAGCACAGGCGCGCAGGGGTGCAGGTCTGTAGGGTTTGCATAAACACCTCCGTAGCTTTAAGGGTTCAGGGAAAGACCGGCGCGATACTCGACTCGGCAGTCCGGTTTCGCGCCTGCGCGATGCCGAACAGCGACTGCAGCGACTCGGCAGCCTTTGTTTCGCCGGCCTTGTCGAAGATGGCTGCGATATAGCGATCCGGGCGCAGCAGCAAGAACGTGTTTGAATCGCCCAGTATTTCTTTGAGCAAACCCTGGCGGTCATGGAGCACCGTGCAGTCAGGCATCGAAGGCATGGTTTTGACAGGTTCGGGCAGGATCAGAATGCGTTTGGCTTCGAGGTGGGACCAGAAGCCATGCTGGAGTTCATCGATACGTTGGCGGCTGTGGTCGCCGTACTGAATCAGGGCGAAGCCGGGGCCGATCGAGTCGTCGAGCAGAGATTCCTGGCCCTGGGCATTGGTGAGCATCGGTTGAGGGAACATATGCCCGCAGGACAGTTTTCCGGCATTTCCTTCGGTCAGTACCAGTCCTTTGGTGAATCGGGGTTTTGGCTTGAAGCGCATTTGCAGGAAATAGTCTCGCAGCGGTGGCAGCAGGCCGATCACGGCGAATGCACTGCTGATCAAGCGAGCGCGCAAGATGGTTGCCGGTGCCATGACCACGCCCAGGTTCAAGGCCAACCTGATCAGTGCCCAGGCGTGATCGCGGCGCTCGCTTTCGTAAGACAGCAGAGCCGTTTCAGCCATTTTGCCCTTAAGCACGCCGATCAGTTTCCAGGCCAGGTTATGGGCATCGCGGACACCGCTGTTCATGCCCTGTCCGGCATAGGGCGGGGTCAGATGCGCGGCATCGCCGGCGAGAAACACGCGACCCACTTGCCACCGTTCGGCAACCCGGGCGTGGAAGGTGTAAACGGTCTTGCGCACGATGGATGCCGGAGTGTTGCCCTTGAAAGGATGAAGCAACGCTTGCAGGGGAGTGTCGCTGAGCACTTGTTCATCCGTTTCGTCCGGCTTGAGCAGAAACTCGAAGCGGCGTGTGCGGTGGGGGCCGGGTACTTCAACGACGGGACGGCGCGCATCGCAGTACACGCGCGTTTGCCAGAACGGATCGTCATCTTGATCGGTGTCGACCACCAGCCAGCGCGAGGAGAAGCTTGAGCCAACCATCTCAACCCCGAGTTGCTTGCGCACCGGGCTACGGCCGCCGTCGCAGGCGACCAGGTAAGTGGCGTTGACTTCCATCAACTCGCCATCGGCATCGCGAATCAGCGCGCGCACACCGTGGTTGTCCTGATTGAACTCCAGCAACTCATGGTTGAAGCGTGCCTTCAGGTTGGCGAAACGTTCGAGGCCCGTTTTCAGCGTGCCTTCAAACAGTGGCTGGCGAAACGCATTGCGCTTGGGGAACCCATACAACTTGCCGGTAGGTTCGACTTTGCCGAAGCAGCGGCCACCAGGCCGGGTGAAATAGTGCACGCCGTAGCCTGGCACCACGTCACGCAATACGGCGTCATCCAGCCCGACGGCCTGCATGGTGCGCAAGGATTCGTCATCGATCGAAACGGCCCGTGGCTCTGTCACCGTGCCGGGCTTGCGATCGATGATCAAGGTGTCCACGTCGGCCTGGCCAAGCAGGTTGGCCAGGGTCAGTCCGGTGGGGCCGGCACCGATGATCAAAACGTGTGTACTGATTGTTTTGAGGGGTTTCATTGTTGTTGTTCCCTTCCGGATGGCTCAGTCCAATGGCTTGGGGCGGTTGGCGAGTGCAGTCATGAGCTGCGACAGGTTTTGCGCCAGGGCAACGATCTGCCGTCCTTGTTGCTCTTCCCGAGTGCTGTCGCGTTCCTGAATCGGGCGAACGCAACTGATGCTGCCAACGACTTTGCCATCGGTATCGAAGATCGGCGCGGCGAGGCCATAGACCCCCGCGTCGACTTCGCCGGCGCTGGCCACATAGCCCTGACGACGCAGGTGCTGCAGCGAGCGACGGAACTGTTCCCAGGTATGGCCAAGGTTGCTGGCGCGCACCTCATCGGGGTTCTCCAGGAAGAGCTGGCTGTGTTGACGCGAGCTCATGTTGGCGAGGATGGCCTTGGAAGTTGCCCCCAGGAACAACGGCCTCGGGGAGCCGCGTGAGTAGCTGACCTCGCTGAACAACTCGCCGTATTGATGAATGCAGACCACCTGGTCCTTGAACAGGCGGCAGATCAGCCAGATCTGCTGCTCGCTCCAGCGTGGGAGGCTGGGCTCCAATGATTGCGCGGCGCGCACCAGGGGGTCGCTCAGTCGCAACTGACGATCCCAGGTAATGATCCTCGCCCCCAGCGCGTAATGTCCGGCCCCGACCTGGAACAACAGATTGGCCTCGGCCAGTTCGCGCACATAGCGATAAATGGTCGAACGGGTGAAACCCAGTGCACCGCCCATGTCATCGACAGCCCAGATCGGACTCTCTTCGGTAAACAGATCGAGTACCCGCAGCATGCGCTCCAGGCTCGAACCTTTACTGTCGGTCTCTTGCCCCGGCAGTTGTTCCGATTCGCGTAGTGTGTCCATGGCTTACTGCTCGTCGACGATGCTGTTGCGCAGGATGCCGATTCGCGAAATCTCGATTTCGACTTCATCGCCCGGTTTCATCCATACCGGTGGTTCGCGGAATGCGCCGACGCCACCGGTGGTGCCGCTGACAATCACGTCACCGGGAGCCAGTTCGGTGAAGGTGGAGCAATATTCGATCAGCTTGCGCACATCGAAAATCATGTCGCTGGTGCTGGTGTGTTGCATCACTTCGCCATTGAGGCGGGTGGTCAGTTCCAGGTCCTGCGGGTCACCAATCTCGTCCCGGGTGACCAGCCAAGGGCCAAAGCCGCCGGTACCGGGGAAGTTCTTGCCCGGTACGAACTGAATGGTGTGCTTCTGCCAGTCGCGAACACTGCCGTCGTTGTAGCAGGCGTAACCGGCGACATAGTCCAGCGCGTCGGCTTGCTTGACGTGACGCGCCGGCTTGCCGATCACCACCGCCAACTCGCCTTCAAAATCGAGCTTGTGCGAGGCCTTTGGACGAACGATGGGTTGCAGGTGGGCGGTCTGGCTGTCGGCGAAACGGGTGAAAATCATTGGGTAGGTCGGCATCTCGCGACCGGTTTCACGCACATGTGTGGCGTAGTTGATGCCAATGCACAGCACTTTTCCCGGGTTCGGGATAACGGGCAGAAAGGTCACTTCAGCCAGAGGCAAGCGCGGCAGACTCGCCAGGATGTCGTGGGTCAGCTCGGCCAGGCGATTGTTGGCGATGGCTTGTTTGAGGTCGGTGCCGAAGGTCTGCTTGACCGACTCCAGATCGATGATGTGCTCGCCATCGACGACGCCATAGGTGCTACGGCCTTGAACCATAAAGCTCGCGAGTTTCATTGAGTGCTCCTTGGAAGAAGTTCAGTGCATGCGCAGGGGGCAAAGAGTGCTCGTTACTGCTCATGCGACTATGGCCGCGGGTAAGCCGCGGGCGGTTGAGGTTGAATCTATTCCTACGATTTAATCCTGTAAAGAGAGATTTTTAATAAATCTCAAAATGCAGGAATTTTGCTTTTTATGTATTTTTGGCAGCACTTTGCCGACCCTCCAGAACAGGCAATACGAGACTGTGACGTTTATGGGAGATCAGAACAGGAGCCCCATCCCAGCCTGGATAATCACTGTCTTCCAGGCTTTTCAGCGGGCCTTCATGGCTTCATTTTTTACTCGGCACCCAGCAACCATGCAGCGACATGCGCAGCCGGAACGGCACTTTGATTCGCGCAATGGGGCCACTCGCCATGTCACGAGAGTCCAGTACGACGAGCTCACTACGGCCTTCTGCGATGAGATTGAGCAGGGCGACGACATAACCATCCGCTTCCTGTGCATCAGGGGCGCGTGGAATGAAAATGGGTTCCTGGAAGCACCCGCTGTCACCGGGAAACCAGGCGTCGGTGGCTCCTGTATTGAGGTTTACACGAGCCAGCAGATTGAAGAATTGAAACGGTATCGGCCCATTCGCCGGGTTATACGGGCGCTCTGGATCGAACGCGAGTACAAAACCGTGCTCGTATTTTCGGCCGATGTAGCGGTCATCGCACCTCGGGAATTCGCAGGGGTAATCCGTCAACGGCTGCGGTTGAATATCGTCCTGGGTGCTGGTGAGATCGAAGGTCCAGCGCATCAGGCTGGCAGCCAGCGTTTCAGGTGGCGGGACATAACCGTCGGCCTGAGGAAAGAAGTAAAAGATGTTCCCGCCGGTGACCGGCATGTCCACGTAAACCTTGTCGTCCTCATCGAATGCGTTGAGCGTATGGCCCTGGAAACCGTCCTTGGGGCCCTTGAACCAACGAACGTCCTCCGCGTGCCCATTGCGGGGTACGACGGCGAAGAGCTGAGGCAGATCAGGTTGCCATTGGAAATGCTGGCCGCCGTTTTTCATACGCTCGACGTCGACCGTCAACGGAATCAGCGGGAACACCACGTAGTGTTCAGTTACCGCAAAGTCATGAACCATGGCCGCGTAAGGCGCCTGGAACCAGATTTGGTGCAGCAGTTTGCCGTCGGGCGACAGTTCGAAATAGGCCAGGTCGGGCGTGCCGTCACCTTTGGCTTCGTAGCTGAAGGCCAAGAGGTTTCCAGTTACCGGGTCGAGCTTGGGGTGGGCGGTGAACGTCGCTGATTCGATCTGCCCGTCAAAACTCCATTCGCCGAGGGTTTCCAGGGTTTCGAGATCCATTGCCCAGGGCAGGGCATCCTCTTTGAGTGCAAGCAATACACCGTTATGAGCGACAACGCTGGTATTGGCAGTCGTATTGTTTTTCGCTGCCAGAGGATCATTGGTGAAAACGTTGCGATAGACGCCATTGAGCGAGCGACCTTCACCGCGCTGAGCCATCAAGCGGTCGGTTTTTACGTAGCGACGTCGTATCGATACCTTGCCATCGGCAAAGTTAAACGCGCTGACCATCCCGTCGCCGTTGAAGAAAATATCGTTGCCCAGCATCGGCGGGTATTGCGGGTCTGGCGCGACTTGATAGAAAGCTCCACGGATCGAGGCCGGAAGGGTGCCTTCAACCTCCAGGTCGAACACCTCTGCTTCTACGCGGCTGGGTGCATAGAGTGCGCCGGAAAACTCAGGGGTTTGGGGAAACGGATGGGTCATCGGGATCACCTCTAAAAATGGGCAGCGGTTGTTCATGGTTGAGCCTGCTGGGTATATCAAGCCGACTGAGGCGACAGTGCGCCTGCGCAAGTCTTCGTGTCACGACGAAAGCGCATAACCAGCAGACACGAAATCACCAAGGCGGTCAGATAGGCAGAAGCCGCCAACCACCCGACGGCGCGGAAGTGTCCCTCACCCACCACGAGTGCTGCGCCAAACGGGCCTAGGCCCTGGCCGACGAAAATCGCGGCGTTACCCAGCCCGGCCAGTCGGCCGGATGAGTCCAGTTCGGCCGCCATGGACAGCAGATAAGGCAGGCTGAAAAACCACACGGCATGGATCAGGCAGGCAGTGACTGCAAAAGCGACAGGGGTATCGCCGTAGACCATGATCAGTGTCGCAATCAGCGCCGTGCCGAAGCTCAGCAGTTGCGGAACCAGCAACCCGAGACGCCTGCCGATAAGTCCGGCCAGTGCCGCGCCAAGGGCACCGGCAAGGATGCTGCCCCCCAGTATCCCGCCGATCTGTTGAGGCTCCAGGCCAATGCTTTTGCCGATGCGCTCTTGATAAACCCACAG
Source organism: Pseudomonas cucumis (assembly GCF_030687935.1). GTDB lineage: Bacteria > Pseudomonadota > Gammaproteobacteria > Pseudomonadales > Pseudomonadaceae > Aquipseudomonas > Aquipseudomonas cucumis. The sequence continues at coordinate 2,302,710 of NZ_CP117454.1, forward strand.
CGCGGAGTGGCCAAAAAACAGCAGTGCAAAAAGCATCAGCAGCAAGATGGACGTGAGCCCGAAAGGCCGGACCGAGCCGCTCGCCGCACGATGTGCCTCAGGGTAGTTCCTCGGCACTCTCCAGTAACCGGCGATCGCCAGGGCGCTGGCGATGGCCAAGAGATAAAACGCCCCGGCCACACCGTAGGATTTCAGAATCAGCGGCATGGAACTCACAAGCAGCATGCCCCACAGCAGGTTGCCGATATTGATCACCGCGAATGTCGAATCCTTGGATGTGCGCAGGGCTGCCGTGGCGTAGACAACGGCCATGACCGCGCCACCGCTCACCCCGCAAATCATCCGGCAGATCAGTAGCAGCCCCTGGCTGTGCAACTGAGCACTGGCCAGATTGCCGAGTACCAGCATCAGCAAGGCAATCAGGGCAAAGCGACGCCGGTCGACGCTGGCCATCAACATGGCGCAAGCGCCGCAGGCGACTGCCATCGCAATCAGTTCTGCGGCAAAAATGGCACCGATGGCATTCAGCGGCAAGCCGAGTTGGTCGATAAAGGCACCGCCCAGAATAGGCTGGATTTGCAGCGTCCCTAAGGAAATGACCATCATCAGGCAGATAGCGGCCAATGATTTTTTGCTGTTAATGGCGTCGAGCGCGTTCATAAAACATCACCTCGGGTAAAAGGGCCCGCTCATGCACGAGTGGGCGCACATCGGTCAGAATGTGTGGGCGTATCGGATCTGGACGGCGTAATCCGTTTGCGCGCGGTTCTCGACGCCAGTCTCTTTATAGGTGTTCAGCCAGAAGCCCTGGCCATCGCTGATTTTCCAGAACAGGCCCGGGCCGATGCCCAACACCTTTTCCCGAGAGTTGCTCAGCCGGTCCCCGTTGACCTTATCGTCTGATATTTGCTTGAAGTAGTACCCGTTGATCCCGAGCGATACGTTGGGGATCACTTCATACGAGGCCGTGAAGTTGGCCCACGCCGATTGTCCTGCCTGGGTGTCGCGCACAGGCTGGCCCTCGAAAAGTTGCGTCGAGCTGCTCGCGGGATCCTTGTTCTTGAAGTTGTACAGGTAATGCAGCCTCCAGCTCACCTCCCAACGAGGCGCCGGCATCCAGGTCGCTGCCCAGTAGGGGTTCAGAGATAAGTAATTGGAGCTTTGGTTCAGGTCCTTGTGTTTATCGTATTTGCCGGTTGGAAGGATGGTGTCGAAGGCCAGGCGCTGCACAAAAACGGGCCTGCCGTGGGCGTCGACGATCGGGTCGAACTGGATCTGCGGCCCTACCGTGACATCACCAAGGCCCGTGCCGTTATCCTGGAGCTTGGCACCGTGGTCGCCAAAGTCACCATCCAGGGAGATGATCGGCACCAATAGGCTCCAGCCCAGGTGTGCACCGCCGCCGATGGTGTCGGGTGAGTAATAGCTCAGCTGATTGATCAGCGAGATGACGTTGATCTTCGGGTTGTCGAAGGCGCCATTATCCTTGCCTGCATTGTCCCTGATGCTGCGCGCGGTGCTGAATTTCAGATAGGTCAGATGGGATAGACCGGGCGGCCCCGCGAAACCGTCGTAGAAACTGGTGCCGCCCAGGTTGATACCGCTGGGTTCACTCACCGACGGTGGTGGAGGGCCATCTGCTGCGAGTGCGGCAAACGATGCGAAGCTGAGTGCCAGGCAGGCTGGCAGGGATTTTTTCAGGCTCATCGAAGTGGCTCTATTCTTGGAATTGTGAGCCGGGGTAGCTTCCCCTGGCACTTCGACTTTAATTCCCGGCCGTTGGTGATGCTTGAGCATAACGGCCAGAGTTGACTGAGAGCGTCATGATGCAGGAAGCGCGAGATGCCTCATCGCTTGGCGCTGGTGTTACGTCGGTTTTGGCCCAGCGCGGCAGGGCCCCGGCTCATTTGTCTGGAAACGGAAGTGATAGAAGCCAGGTGCTGAAGGCATTCAGGGAGGGTAGGTGCTGGTAGCGGGTCGCATAGACCAGGTAGTAGCTGCGGTCGCTGTCCATCGGCTCGAACAATGCAACGAGGTCGCCGCTCTTGAGTTCGTCCTGCACCAGAATTTCCGGAACCAAGCCAATCCCGATGCCCGCCGACACCGCTTGAATGAGGTGGGCGGTGAACTCGAAGCTCGGGCCGGATCTCATGTTGGTGTGATCGATATTATGGCGATCAAACCAGTCAGACCAGGCACTTGGCCTGGATACGACGTTCAACAGGGCATGCTCGGCAACGTTCGCCGGTGACATCGAGCGGTACTCGGGCAGTGCGGCGGGGCTGGCAACCACCACCAGTTTTTCCGTGAGCAACTTATGCGAAATGTAGCCCGGCCACTCCCCGGAGCCCGCGCAGATGATTGCGTTCATGTCTTGGGTTGAAGATTGAATGTCCTCGCGGATGATCCTCGAGTGTATGTGAACCAATATTGCGGGATGTTTTGCATAGAACTCATGCATCCGTGGCAGCAGCCATTTCGAACCCAGTGTCGGCAGTACCGCCAGGTTCAAGGGGCCACCGTCGTTCTTGTACGAAATGGTCTGCAATGTTGCGCTTCGAATGCGTCCCAACGCTGCCGTCAACTCGTGTTGATAAAGTGCCCCGGCAGCCGTCAGTTCAATCTTTCGGCCTTCACGCCTGAAGAGCTGGATTTCAAGTTGCGCCTCCAGGGTTTGTACCTGCCGGCTGACCGCACTCTGGGTCAATGCCAGTTCTTCTGCGGCTTTGGTGAAGCTGCAATGGCGCGAGGCCGCCTCAAAGGCAACCAACAGCGACATCGAGGGGGTCAGTCTTCTAGGATTCATTCATAAAGCTCATGCAAAACCAGCAGGAATTACGTTTGTTCCAAGCGTGCATAGACGCAAGAATCACAAAAACCATATGCACCTGCTCGGGGCGCCTTGTACTGAGCATACGTAATGTGAATGCATAGATTAGCTTTTTAGCCCGTAGGAACTCCATCATGATTGCCCGGTTATCGCCTCCTGATTCCCAGAAAACGACCTATGACGCGTTTCTGAACGCGCTCCAGGGGGCGGGGTTTCAAGGAGAGATTGCCCGCAACTATGGCGACCGAACGGTACTGGCCACCGACAACTCCATTTACCAGCGTCTGCCGCAAGCGGCGGTGTTTCCTCTGGATGCGCAGGACGTGGAGATTTTGTCGCGGCTGGTCAGTCATCCAGAACACAGTGCGGTGGTGCTCACGCCCCGGGGTGGAGGCACCGGCACCAACGGGCAATCGCTCACTGAGGGCGTGGTGGTCGACCTGTCCCGCCATTTGAACAAGATTCTCGACATCAATGTTGAGGAGCGCTGGGTCAGAGTACAGAGCGGTGTGGTCAAGGATCAGCTGAATGCCGCACTCAAACCTTACGGCTTGTTCTTTGCCCCTGAACTCTCGACGTCGAATCGCGCGACCATCGGCGGCATGATCAACACCGATGCGAGTGGTCAGGGCAGCTGCACCTATGGCAAGACTCGCGATCATGTTCTCGAGCTTTCGACGGTGTTGCTTGGCGGTCATCGTCTCACCAGCTCAGCGGTCGACCCCGAACATTTGCCCGCCCTGACCGGACGCAAGGACCGGGTGGGCGCGGTCTACAAGTGCGCAGTGGAGATCGCCGATACCCACGCTGATCTGATCGAAACCACCTTCCCCAAACTCAATCGCTGCCTGACCGGGTATGACCTGGCGCATCTGCGCGAATCAGATGGACGCTTCAACCTGAACAGCGTGCTTTGCGGCTCTGAAGGCTCGCTTGGGTTCATCGTTGAGGCAAAACTGAACGTCCTGCCCATCCCCAAATATTCGATCCTGGTTAACGTGCGTTACGCCGGATTCATGGATGCCTTGCGCGATGCCAAGGCGTTGATGGCCATGAAGCCTCTGTCGATCGAGACCGTGGATTCCAAAGTGCTGATGCTGGCGATGAACGATATCGTCTGGCACGGCGTCGCAGAGTATTTCCCTGAAAACCCTGACACACCGACCCTCGGGATCAACCTGATTGAATTCAGCGGTGATGATGAAGAGGTCGTGCAGCAAAGCGTTCACGAATTTGTCCTGCACCTGCAGCGCGATACTTCGGTCGTGCGGTTGGGCCACACGCTGGCGATCGGCGCCGATGCACTCAAGCGTGTTTATGCGATGCGCAAGCGAGCGGTCGGGTTGCTGGGCAATGTCAAAGGCGAGGCCAGGCCGCAGCCATTTGTCGAAGACACCGCCGTTCCGCCGGAAAACCTCGCTGACTTCATCCAGGAGTTTCGCGCACTGCTGGATAGCCATGACCTGCAGTACGGCATGTTCGGCCACGTCGACGCCGGTGTGCTGCATGTGCGCCCGATCCTCGACATGAAAGACCCTGCCCAGGCGGCCCTGATCCGCCCGATCTCCGATGCAGTCGCGGCCTTGACGCAAAAACATGGCGGTTTGTTGTGGGGCGAGCACGGCAAGGGCTTGCGGTCGCAGTATGTGCCGGATTACTTCGGTGATTTGTACCCTGCGCTGCAAGCACTCAAGGCCGCCTTCGATCCACACAATCAACTCAATCCAGGCAAGATCGCAACGCCGAAAACCGTGCCTGGCGCTCGACTGACACGCGTCGACGAAGTGACATTACGCGGCGACCTGGACCGGACAATCGATGAGCGTGTCTGGCAAAGCTATGACACCGCTGTTCACTGCAATGGCAATGGCGCGTGCTACAACTTCGATCCTGATGACGCCATGTGCCCCTCCTGGAAGGCGACGCGTAATCGTATCCACTCTCCCAAAGGCCGAGCATCACTGATACGTGAATGGCTGAGGTTGCAGGGCGAGCAGGGTGTTGATGTGCTGGAGGCAAGCGATCGCGTTCGTTTGTCCGCCGGGTCGCAAAGCGTTGCCCGCCGGGCCGTTAACAGCCTTGCACAAAAGCTGGGGCAGCCAGACTTTTCCCATGAAGTCTACGAAGCGATGAGCGGTTGCCTGGCCTGTAAATCATGCGCCGGCCAATGTCCGGTCAAAGTGAATGTACCGGAGTTCCGATCGCGCTTTCTTGAGCTGTATCACAGTCGCTATCTGCGCCCGCTCAAGGACTACCTGATCGGCTCGTTGGAATACACGGTGCCTTACATCGCCAGGATGCCGCGCCTCTACAACGTCGTGATGAGTGCTCGACCGGTTCGCTGGGTACTCGAACGAGCCGCCGGGATGGTCGATAGCCCGCTACTCAGCCTGGTGGATTTTGCTGCCGTTTGCCGACGTTGGAACCTGGAGGTGGCGACACCTCAGCGCCTGGCTGCCCTTTCAGATGAGCAGCGTGGCAAAAGCGTCATTCTCGTTCAGGACGCCTTTACTCGCTTTTTCGAAACTCCGTTGCTCGTTGACTGGGTGGAGCTGATCTCAAGACTCGGTTACAAGGTCTACCTGGCGCCGTACGCGCCGAACGGCAAACCACTTCAGGTGCAGGGCTTCCTCAAGGCCTTTGAGAAGGCTGCCAGTTTCAATGGGCAGTCTTTGCTGAGTCTTCAGCAGTACCAGATTCCACTGGTGGGGCTCGATCCCGCGATGACTCTGGTTTATCGACAGGAGTACGCCAAGACATTGAAAGACGGCCAGGCTCCTCTCGTGATGCTTGCGCAGGAGTGGCTGATCAATGCGCTGCCCGAGGGTGGAGTGGCGAAGGAGGGCGAGCCTTATCACTTCCTGCCGCACTGCACGGAAAAAACCAATGAACCAGGCAGCATCGGCCAATGGCAGAAGATCTTCGAACGTATGGGCCTGACGCTTCAGGTGCCAGCAAGCGGCTGCTGCGGGATGTCGGGTACCTACGGACATGAGGCGCGAAACGCCAAAACGTCGGACACGATCTATGGGCAATCCTGGAAGCCGCTCATTCAAAAGTTCAACCAATCGGGGCGAGTCGTTGCCGATGGCTATTCTTGTCGCAGCCAGGTCAAGCGTCAGGAAGGCGCGACGGTGCTCCATCCTCTGCAAGTTTTATTGGCTCGGGTGATTTCCTCAGAAGCGGGTGCTCAATGATTTTTGCACAACCAGCAGGGGGACCCGGCCAAGGGTCCAGCCTCTGAAGGCTGTGCCCATTTCGTCACCCTCCGTGACCAAACCCATCAAGCCACAGCTCCGCGGATAGACCACCCTGACCGGTCTGTCCAAGGAGATGAGCATGATCCGACTGACCCTGATCGAAGCCCGTGAGCTGGCCGAATCGATCCTGTTGCACAACGGTTTTAACCTGGCCCATGCGCAAGCGGTGGCGGCGACGGTGATCGCCGGCGAGCGCGATGGCTGTGCCTCCCACGGTTTGTACCGGATTTTGGGCTGCGTGAATTCCCTGCGAGCCGGCAAGGTGTCGGCCGATGCCGAGCCGCGAGTGATCGACCAGGCGCCGTCGATTGTGCGGGTGGATGCCGGTGGAGGTTTTTCGCAGTTGGCGTTCCAGGCGGGTCTGCCGTTACTGGAGGAGAAAACCCGGGCCAACGGGATTGCGGCGTTGGCGATCAATCATTGTGTGCATTTCTCGGCGCTATGGGTGGAGATCGAGCAGTTGACCGCCGCCGGGCTGGTGGCGCTGGCGTGTAATCCGAGCCATGCCTGGGTGGCGCCGGCCGGGGGACGTGAGCCGGTGTTCGGCACCAATCCTATAGCCTTTGGCTGGCCGCGGGCGGGGCAGGATCCGTTTGTGTTCGACTTCGCCACCAGTGCGATTGCCCGTGGCGATATCGAGTTGCATCGGCGTGCCGGCAAGGCGATTCCCGAGGGCTGGGGCGTGGACGCCGAGGGGCGGCCGAGCACCGATGCCAGCGTGGTGCTCGACGGCGGCGCGATGCTGACGTTCGGTGGGCACAAGGGCTCGGCGCTGGCGGCAATGGTGGAGTTGATCGCCGGGCCTTTGATCGGTGATTTGACCAGTGCCGAGTCGCAGGCCTACGACGCGGGTAGCAAGTCGTCGCCGTACCACGGCGAGTTGATCATCGCGCTGGACCCGCGGCGTTTTCTGCGGGAAGCCACCGAGGAACATTTGGCTCGGGCCGAGGTGTTGTTTCAGGGCATTGAAGGGCAGGGCGCGCGCTTGCCGTCGCAACGGCGTTATGCGGCGCGGGCACGCAGTGTGGTGGAGGGCGTGCAGATTCCCGAGGCCTTATACAACGACCTGAAAGTGCTGCTGACCTGATAACCCGCATGCCCACAGGCAATGCTGTTCACTTAAGCAATTTCAGCCGCGACGCATTCCTTGTAGCAGCTGCCGAAGGCTGCGTTCGGCTGCGCAGCAGTCGTGAGTCCGGCAGCCATGGTGTACCTGATACACCGCAATGGCTGATTTTACGACTGCTTCGCAGCCGAACGCAGGCTTCGCCAGCTGCTACAGATCGCATTACGGCTTAAGTGAACAGAGTATCTACAGGAGGTTGTGTGGTTAAACCGGTTCGCGGTGGCTGTTGCCATCAACCAGTCGCCTAATGCCCAGCGGGTTGGCGTTTTTCAGGGCGTCGGGCAACAAATCGTCCGGGCAGTTCTGGTAGCACACCGGGCGCAGGAAACGCTCGATAGCCAGGCTGCCGACCGACGTGCCACGGGCGTCGGAGGTCGCCGGGTAAGGACCGCCATGCACCATGGCATCGCAGACTTCGACGCCGGTAGGGTAGCCGTTGAACAGCACGCGACCGACCTTTTGTTCCAGCAGTACCAGCAGATCGGCGTGTTCCTTCAGGTCCTGTGCTTCGCCAATCAACGTGGCGGTGAGTTGACCGTGCAAACTGTTCAGCGCTTGTTGTAACTCGGCTTTATCGGCCACTTCGACGACAAGGGTGGTCGGGCCGAACACTTCTTCCTGCAACAGCGGATCGCCCTTGAGCAGCAGGCTGACGTCGGCCTTGAACAGTTGCGGCCGGGCTTGATTGCCGTGCTGGTCCTGGCCTGCCAGATGGCTTATCCCGGGATGGTCGACTAACGCCTGTACGCCTTTTTCGTAGCTGGCGAGGGTGCCGGCGTTGAGCATGGTTTGCGCCACCTGTTCGGCCATCAAGGCACTGAGCCGCGCGGTGAACGCGCTGAATTGCGGTGAGCCAATACCGATCACCAACCCCGGATTGGTACAGAACTGCCCGCACCCCTGAACCACCGACGCCACCAGTTCACCAGCGATCTTCTCGCCACGCACGAGCAGGGCTTCAGGCAGTACGAGTACCGGATTGATGCTGCTCATTTCGGCGAATACGGGAATCGGTTGTGGCCGTGCGGCAGCCATGTCACAGAGGGCGCGACCGCCTTTCAGCGAGCCGGTGAAACCGACAGCCTGGATCGCCGGATGCTTGACCAGCGCTTCACCGACGCCTGCACCGTAAATCATGTTGAACACACCTTTGGGCATGTCGGTTTGCTCGGCGGCGCGGATGATTGCATCGGCCACGCATTCGGCGGTCGCCATGTGGCCGCTGTGGGCCTTGAACACCACCGGGCAACCGGCGGCCAGGGCGGCCGCGGTATCACCGCCAGCGGTGGAAAAGGCCAGCGGGAAGTTACTGGCGCCGAACACGGCCACCGGCCCGACGCCGATCCGGTATTGGCGCAGGTCGACCCGTGGCAATGGCTGACGTTCGGGCAACGCGCGGTCGATGCGCGCACCATAGAAATCACCCCGGCGTAGAACCTGAGCGAACAGGCGCATCTGGCCGCTGGTACGGCTGCGTTCGCCCTGGATGCGTGCGGTCGGCAGGGCAGTTTCGCGGGTAACCAGGGCGACGAATTCGTCATCCAGGGCATCCAGTTGCGTGGCGATGGCCTCGAGAAATTCTGCACGGCGTGTCGCCGGCAAGTTACGAAAGGCAGGGTAAGCGGCAGCGGCGGCTTGGGCTGCGGCGTGCACTTCCTTGGCGGTGGCTTGCATGAACGAATAGGGCAGCGCTGCGCCGGTGCGGGCGTCATGGCTCTGCATCGCGATGTTGCCAGCGGCGCTGCGGGCACCGTCGATGTAGTTGTGGCCGATGATCTTGGGCATGGAAAAAAACTCCTGTCGAATAGGGGGGGCTCAAGCCAGCGAATCACCCCGGCGCGCAGCGGCCGGCGCGGCGTTATCCAGCGCAGCAATGCGCGCAGCGGATTCGGCATCCACCAGGTGCAACGACTTGCCGCGGGTTTCCCGGGTCAGGCCGACTGCAACGATGGAGATCAGCGCGGCGCCCACCAGGTACCAGGCGATCGGTGCCGAGCTGTGGTACTTGTTGAGCAGGGTGATGGCGATCAGCGGCGCGAGGGATCCGGCGAAGATCGGCGCCACCTGGTAGCACAGTGAAAGGGCGGTGTAGCGCACGTGGGTCGGGAACATTTCGGCCATCAGCGCCGAGTAGGGCGCATAGGTCATCGACTCGATGGCCAGACCCAGAATGATCGCCGCCATGATCAGCCAGTTGTTGCCGGTGTCCATCATCGGGAAACCGACAAAGCCCCAGAACGCGGTGAGTACCGCGCCGGTCAGGTAGATCGGTTTGCGCCCGACGATATCCGACAAATACCCCATCAACGGAATCAGGAAGAAGTGCACCAGGTGTGCGCCGAACATCAGCAGCAGAATTTCCGAGGTGTCCTTGTGCACCACCAGTTTCAGGTAGGTGATCGAAAAGGTGACCACGGTGTAATAGAGGATGTTCTCGGCAAACCGCGCGCCGATCCCCACCAGCACCGCGCGCCAGTGATGACGCAACACTTCCACCACGCCCAGTTGTTGCTGCTTGGTCTGCGCTTGCCGGGCCTGGGCCTCCTTGAAAATCGGTGCGTCATCGACGCTGGTGCGAATCCAGTAGCCGATCAGCACCACCACCGCCGAGAACCAGAACGCCACGCGCCAGCCCCAGGCGAGGAATTGTTCCTCCGACAGGTTCGACGACAACAGCAGCAGGGCGACGGTCGCCACCAGGTTGCCGGCCGGCACCCCGGCTTGCGGCCAACTGGCCCAGAAGCCTCGTCGATTGTCCGGGCAGTGTTCGGACACCAGCAGAATCGCGCCCCCCCATTCGCCACCGAAGGCAAAGCCCTGGATCAGCCGCAGCAACACCAATAACACTGGCGCGGCATAGCCGATGCTGTCGAAGCCGGGCAGGCAACCCATCAGGAACGTGGTGATGCCGACCACCACCAGGCTCAGTTGCAGCAGGCGCTTGCGGCCGAACTTGTCACCGTAGTGACCGAACACCAGCCCGCCCAACGGACGGGCGAGGAAGCCGACGGCGTACAGGGCGAAGGCGGCGATGATGCCGTCAATCGGGCTGTCGGTCTGGCGGAAGAACAGCTGGCCGAAGACCAATGCCGAAGCGGTGCCATAGAGAAAGAATTCATACCACTCGGCAACGGTGCCGGCCATGGCGGCGGCCACCACGCGTTTGAGTCCCGAGGGTGTGGTTGCGCTGGACGTGCTGTGAGGATTGGACATGCTGACGTTTCCTGTAGAGGCGCGAAAACAGGCAGCCGGGCCGGACCCGCAAGGATCCGCCCGGCAATCACTCAGAGACCGACGTCTGGCAACTGGGGACGGTTAGCCAGGGCCTTGGCCATGATCTGCTCGACGAACACCCGATCGGCTTCCGGCAGTGCCAGGCGTGGCGGACGGGTCAGCGCGCTGCCGCGACCGGCGATGGCTTCGCAGAGCTTGATGCACTGCACCAGGTCGGCGCGGGCATCGAGGTGCAGGATCGGCATCAGCCATTCGTAGATCGGCATGGCTTCGGCGAAGCGACCGGCCTTGGCCAGGCGGAAGATGGTTTCGCCTTCTTTCGGGAACACGTTCGACATGCCCGAGACCCAGCCCTCGGCACCCACCGCGATGCTTTCCAGCACCACGTCGTCGAGACCTGCGAACAGCACGAAACGGTCGCCGACTTCATTGCGCACGTCGATGAAACGGCGGGTATCACCGGAGGAATCCTTGAAGCACACCACGTTGTCGCAGTCGGCCAGGGAAATCAGAATGTCCGGGGTCACGTCGTTTTTGTAGATCGGCGGGTTGTTGTAGACCATCAGCGGTACATCGGCATTTTTTGCCACGTAGCGGTAGTGCTCGGCGGTCTCGAACGGCTTGGAGCCGTAGACCAGCGCCGGCATCAGCATCACGCCGTCGACGCCCACCCGGCGCACGGCATTGGCGACCTTGGCTGCTTGCACGCTGGTGAACTCGGCCACACCGCAAATCACCGGCACGCGACCGCGAGAGGCGTCGACCGCGACTTCGGTCACGGCGATTTTTTCTTCGGCGGTCAATGAGGTGTTTTCCCCCACCGAACCACACACCACCAGGCCCGATACGCCGTCACGGATCACGTTGGAAATCACCTGGTGGGTTTTTTCCAGGTTGATGGAGAAGTCATCGTTGAATTGAGTGGTCACCGCGGGAAAGACGCCACTCCAGTTAATGCGCTTGCTCATTGTTGCCTCCGGTTCGTTTATTGTATTTCGTATACGATATTTTAAATGCCGATGCTCGGCCAGTGGTTTTTTCAATCAATCAGGGTTTTGGGTAGCCGTTGGTCTGGGATGTTTCAGGCACCGGGCCAGGTGTCGGACAGGCGATAGCCCTGTGGCCACGGGTCGCTCGGGTCGAGCAGCAGTTGGTGGGTGCCGGTGATCCAGGCCCGGCCGGAAATGCACGGGTAGATCGCCGGGCGGCCGGCCACTTCGGTCAGGGAATCGATGCGGCAGTGGAATTCGGAACCGAGAATCGAACGACCGATAAAGCGCTCGCCGACCTGCATCAGTCCCTTGGCCTGCAGCACCGCCATGCGCGCCGAACAGCCGGTGCCGGTGGGGGAGCGGTCGATCTTGCCGGGTTGAATCACCACAGCGTTGGCCCCGGTGGCAATGCCGTTTTCAACCACGATGGGCGCGGCAATCTGGCAGAAGGAAATATGCGACCACTCGGGGTTCAGCGGATGGACGAAGCCCAGCTGTTCATTGGCTGCGCGGGTGATTTTCAACCCGACCTCGACCAGCTCGGCCGCCTCGTCAGGGCGGATGGCAAAGCCCAGGCGTTCGGCGTCGGCGATGACAAAACTGTCGCCGCCGTACGCGGTGTCGACCTGCAAGGAGCCCAGGCCTTCGACTTCGATCCAGGCGTCGAGGCGGTCCGCGAAGGAGGGCACGTTCTTGATTTCCACCCGTTCGACCTTGCCATCACGGCAGTCGGCCATGGCTTCGATCAAACCGCCGGGCGCTTCGAGCACCAGCCGGGTTTGCGGTTCGGTCATCGGCAGGATGCCGCTGTCGAGCAGCACCGTGGCCACACACAGCGAGTTGGAGCCGGACATCGGTGGCGTGTCCGCCGGTTCCATGATGATCCAGGCCATCTGCGCCCGAGGGTCCTTGGCCGGCACCAGCAGGTTGACGTGGCGGAACACGCCGCCGCGGGGTTCGTTGAGGACGAAATTGCGCAGGGTTTCATCCTTGGCGATCCAGCGTGACTGTTCCCACACGGTGGCGCCCGGTGGTGGGGCGACACCGCCGACGATCACGTCGCCGACTTCGCCTTCGGCATGGCAGCTGACCACATGAATGACTTTCGATGAACGCATGGCTGACTCCTTTTATCGCCTGTCGTTACTTCACTGATTTGAGAAACGCCGCCGTTTCCGCATGCACCGGATTGCCAATCACCTGATCCGGCGAGCCAATCTCGTGCACCAGGCCATTGCGAAAGAACGCCACGCGGTCGGACACATCCCGGGCAAAGCGGATTTCGTGGGTCACCAGCACCATGGTCATGCCGTCTTCGGCGAGCATGCGCATGGTGTCCAGCACCTCGCCCACCAGTTGCGGGTCGAGGGCCGAGGTGGCTTCGTCGAACAGCATGTAGTCCGGCGACATGGCCAGGGCGCGGGCGATGGCCATGCGTTGCTGCTGGCCTCCGGACAACTTGCCGGGGAAGGTCTTGAGCTTGTCGCCCAGGCCCACGTGGGTCAGTTGTTGCACCGCCAGCTCTTCAGCTTCAGCCTTGCTTTTGCCCAGCACTTTGCGCGGCGCCAGCATCACGTTTTCCAGCACCGTCAGGTGCGGGAAGGCATTCCATTGCTGGAACACGATGCCGATTTTCTGCCGCAGGCGGTTGAGGTCAGTGGCGCTGTGATGGACCTCGACGCCATCGACGCGGATGTTGCCTTTCTGAATCGGTTCCAGGCCGTTTATGCACATCAGCAGGGTCGATTTGCCGGAGCCCGAGCCGCCGATGATCGACACCACCTCGCCCTTGTTCACCGTCAGGCTGACACCCTTGACCACGGCCAGATCGCCGAAGGATTTATGTACGTTGTCGATCTCAATCATTTTCTTGCCACCTTCTTTCCAGACGAGCGCCCAGGCGTGCGACCACCAGGCTCATGACGTAGTAAATAAGGCCCGCGATGCACAGCACCAGCAACGGTTCCTGGATGCGGGTGACGATGGTTTGCGAGGCGCGCAGCAGTTCGACGATGCCGATCCACATCACCAGCGCGGTGTCTTTCATCACGCCGAGCACCAGGTTCAACCAGCCCGGAAAAGCTACCCGGGTAGCCATCGGCAGGACGATCCAGCGCAGGTCCTGCAGGAAGCTCAGCCCCAGCGAGCGACTGGCCCGGCGCAAGGTGAACGGCACCGACAACACGCCAGCGCGCACGATCTCGGTGAAGTACGCGGCGGCGTAAACCCCCAGCACAATGCAGCCGACGCTGAAGGCGCTGATGTTCAAACCGACGATGCTTTTGAGCGAGTTGAACAGCACGAACTGGATCAACAGCGGCACGCTGCGAAACACGTCCAGCACCCAGGCCAGGGGCAGGCTGGCGCGTGGCAACAGCGCCCGCAGCAGGCCAAACAACAGCCCGGCGAAGGAACCGAGGATGATCGACCAGAACGTCAGTTGCAGGGTGACCCAGGCGCCATCGAGCAGGAACAGCAGGTCATTCCAGGAAAAACTGGTGGAAAACATGGTCAAGCCCTCAGTAACGGAACAACCGCCAGGCCATCAGCCGGGCTGACGCGACGATCGCCTTGGCAATCAGGTAATACAGCGCGGCGGCGATGGCGAAGTATTCGAAGGTGCGGAACGTTTTGACGTTGTAGTCCTGGGTCACCCCGGTCAGGTCATTGTTCAGTCCGACGATCACCCCCAGCGACGTCATCAGCACCGCCCAGACCATCTGATTGGTCAGCGGATAGAACACGATCCGCAACAGCTGCGGGACGATGATCATGCGGTAGGCCTGGAAGGCACTCATGCCCAGCGAACGCGCGGCGCGCACTTGTGTGTCCGGCACGGCCTTGAGGCCACCGCGAAAGTTCTCCGCCAGATACCCGGCATTGTTGAAGGTGATACCGGCCAGCAGGGCGAACCATGAGCTGACGTGCAAGCCCAGCGAGCCGAGGCCGAAGTAGAGGACGTAGATCTGGAACAGCGACGGGGTGTTGCGCGCGATCGATACCCAGCCGTTGCCGATGCCGCGCAGCAGCGGGGTTTTGCTTTCGCGCATCACCGTCAGGGCCAGGGCGATCAACACGCCGAAGATCATCGACAACGCGGCGGTCTCGAAAGTGACCCAGGCGCCGGCGAGCATGTCCGGCAGGGCGCGCAGGGTGGCGCGCCATTGGAAGGTGTAATCAAACATGCGCGAGCGTCTCCTGAGGGGTGGCAATGTTCAGCCAGGCCGGCAGACGACCGCTGGCCGTGGCACTGCAAGCGGTATCGACACATTCAGCCAGGCTGGCGAAGTGCACCTTGCGGCCCACTAGGCCGGGTGCGTAATGGGCGTATTTGCCGGAGTTGGTCATCAAGGTTTTTGCACCCGGCGGGATCACCGGTTCGCCAAGCATGCACCAGCAGGTATCGGTGACCAGGGTGGCGCCGAAAGCTTCGATCACGGCGATATGCCCGGCTTCGCGAGCCTGCTCCAGCACGGCGCGGCCGCAGGTAATGGCGAGGACCACGTCAGGGTGTTTGTGCCGACCGAGGCACAGCCGTGCGAGGTGGGCGAACTCGCTGAGGGAGAAATGCGGGTTGCCCAGCGACACCACATCCACCCGGCTGTCGCGGGCACTGTTGAGTTCGCGCCAACTGACCAATAGATCGGTCAGGCGGATTTTTTCCACGGGGATGGACACCTCCATTTCCAGCACCTGTTCCGGGTCGATAGCTTCCGGGGTGATCCCGGCGATATGGAACAAGGGGGCGGCGGAGGTGGTGGCAAACGCTGCGCCGAATGCTTTGAGGTCGTCCAGGCTCGGCTGGTGCTTTTCCAACCCGCGCACCAGTGGAATCCGGCTGCCCGCCAGCGCGCCGATGTGGTAACCGAGCAGCGGGTAGAAGGCGTCGTCCAGTTCACCCAAGGCGGGCAACTCGATCTGCAGTCGGGCCTTGCGTTGCGCGTCCAGATGGCAGCCGATCAACGGCGCGCGACCGGTCAGCGCGATGCAGATGTCCAGGTAATCCGGATACTTCAGGGTGCGTGCGCCGAGCACGCTGTTGGCGTAGACCACTGCGTTGGATTCGGCCCAGACAATCTGCTCGCCAGCCTTCGGTGCGCTGTCGAGCAAGTAGGGCGCGCAGGTGAAACTCAGCTGTGCACCCATCGCCATATAGGCATCGCCCAAGGCACTGGCCGGTTCGCCGAGCGCCGGGTCGATGCCCAATTCGCGCCAGCGGCGCTGGTCCACGGAAATCGAATTGAGGGTGGTGGGCACCCGCACGTTGGCGCCCCATTGCACCAGTTGTTCGGCAAAGCGCAGGCTCGCAGGTCCGGTGTAGATGCAGCCGTCGATGTGCGCCTGGGTGACATCCACCAGGCAGCGGGCACCTAGCAATTCGGCCATGCGCAGGACGATCTGCATGGCCACTTGCGCAGCCTTGCCATGCTGGCCGTCGAGCAACGCCCTGTCGTGTTCTGTAAGTTCGATCGCGGTGGCGATATCGATGCTCGGCAAAGAGCTGTCGAGTGCCTGCCAGGCATCGCCCGGCGGGTGCTCGAACAGACTCAGCGTTGTGTCCTCGACCCGAGCGAAAGCCTTGCCGCGCAATGCGGCAAAGGCCTCTCGGCCGATGCACAGCACCGGCAGGGAACGCTCGAAAATGGTCTGCGCCACCAGCACGCCCAGGGTCAGGATCTCATCGGGCTCGGCCAGCACCAGTGCGGCCGGTGCGTGACCGTTGCTGATCAGTTCCATCAACACACTACTGCCGGTGCACGAGCCGCGACCGCTGGGGATGGCCAGCACGCGGCCGGCCAGGTATTCGCCGCTGAGCGGATGGTGACGGTCAATGATCTCACCACTAAACGGATCGACCCCGCCCCAGAAACTCAACCCGATATCGGCGAACAGCAGGGCGCCCTCGGCGGCGCCCGCGACCAGACTGCGGCCGGTCAGAGAAGTGGGCCTAGGCATGCCGGACACCTCAGTAGTAGACCTGGGGCACGGTCAGGTTGGTCGGCGAAATTTCAGTGCCGACCCATTTGACGAACAGCTCCTTGTAACGACCGGTGCGCACCTGCTGGTTGACGAACAGGTTGAGGTAATTGAGCAGGCCATACTCGTTGCGCTTGGCGCCGAGGGAGACGTAGTCGATCACGTACGGCGCGTTACCGGCGACTTTCAGGTTTTTGTATTTGCCCGACTTGAGGGTGGCGGCGGCCACGGTGTTGGTGACCACGGTGGCGGCGATATGGCCCTGGGCGACGGCTAGCAGGGTGTCGTTCTGCGACTGATAGGCGCGGAAGGTGCCGGTACCCCAGTTCTTCACGTCTTTCTCCAGGGCGATGGCTTCGTAGGTGCCACTGGTGTTGCCCACGGGTTTGCCCTTGAGGTCATCGAAGCTGTTGATGCCGGTGTCGTCGCGGGTCAGCACCACCATCTGGAAGGCGAAGTAGGGCACGGTGAGGCCGACGGTCTTGGCCCGTTCGAGGGTGTCGGAGGTGGAGGCGACGATCACATCGGCCCGCCCGGAGACCAGCGCCGGAATGCGGTCCGGGAACGGTGTCTCGACCACTTCGGCCTCGACCCCGAGAATTTTCGCCAGGTCATGGCAGTAGTCCACGTCGAAACCGGCCGGGTTGTTACCGGCATCGCGGAAACCCATGGGCGGGAAGTCCAAGGTCACGGCGCAGCGCAGCTTGCCCGAACCGATGATGTCGTCGAGCTTGTCGGCCTGGGCGGTGGCGATAAAGGAGGTACTGAGAACAGCGCTGAGGGCTACGGCAAATGCGGGGTTTTTCATAGAGGCCTCGTTGGTGTGAAGTGCTGTTGGATATCGTATTGAGGATTTCGTATACGATATTAAATATAGCAATCAACGTGCCTGTTTCCAGGTCGGGGCGTGAATTTATTGTCAGGCCTTGGAGTAGAGGTGTTGCGGTGCGTCAGAGTGACGCCGTGAGGGGCGGGGGCCGCGATGGTGGGTGTTACAGATGGGAGCAATGGTTGTGCGGGGCGCCCCTTTAAGGAACATCGCCACCTGGTGATCGTTCCCACGCTCCGCGTGGGAATGCAGCCCGGGACGCTCCGCGTCCCTTTCCCGAGCTGGAACGCGGAGCGTCCCTTGAGGCATTCCCACGCAGAGCGTGGGAACGATCAATCCTCGCTAGCCTTGTGGATCGAGGTTATCCAGCACTCGATTCACCGCCAATTCACCGAGCATGACCACTGATTGAATCCCCAACATCACGTTGCGATGGGGCATGTCCATCAACCCGGCGAATTCGCTGAGCATCATGCTCGCTGACGCCAGGGATTCGCAGGCGTTGACCAACAGGGTTTCGTTATCGACCTTGGGGCCGACGTGGTAAATGGTGCTGGGTTTGCGCTGGGTGTCTTTGGGAGTGGGTGGTTTGAGGTAGTGGTCGAGGGCGCGGTCGGCGGCTTCGTGGAGTTTTTTCGAATCGAGGGATTCGTAGGGGGACACGTCGTCGGGTGCTGGTGGGTTGGGTGTTGGTTTGAACATAGATGGAACTCCATATGTGATTAAAGGAGCCATCACCCTCGCTACCAAACGAAGAGGTGGTGGCCATACGAAGGTTGGTAGACCGGCCCACATGGAAAAACCGGCGCGCCCGAGGGCGCCCTGCGCATGGCCACCATAAAAGCAAATGCTAGAAGCACCTGCATAAGGTGACGCTATGCGACATGTGGACGGCGGGCTACCAAACCCGATCGCTGTTTTTCAGCGACAGGGAAACGATATAGCTCCGGCCACAGGCGCACTAGCCGGCGGATTCTGGCGTAGTCGTAGGCAGCGGCGCAAGAATGTGTAGCCTGAGTGAGTGTCTGGAAGTGTCATTTAAACAGTGCTTGTTTAGCGGTCTGACACCGAGCCTTGTGGTGGCTGTACCGGCCTCATCGCGGGCAAGCCCGCTCCCACAGTGATTGGTGTCGTTCACAGATTCTTTGGCCAACGCAGATACCTGTGGGAGCGGGCTTGCCCGCGATGAGGCCCGAAAGAACACCCACATTCCCTAACGCTGAGTATCGCGATACTGACTCGGTGACAGACCGGTCAACGCGCGAAACTGCCGGCTGAACGCACTGTGGTCGGTATAACCGCAGCGCAGGGCGATCTCGGTGATCGGCAACTCGCTGTGCAACAACAACCGCGAACCTTCTTCCAGGCGCGCCTTGTTGATCATCTGCCGTGGGGTGAGCTGGAACACCCGCTTGCAGTGACGCTCCAGTTGCGCCACGGAATAACCGGCGATGGCGGTCAGTTCGGCAAGGCTGATGGAGCGGGCGAAGTGGCTGCGGATGTGCGCGTCCACGGCGGCGAGTTTCTGGAACGCAGGGTGATTGGACTGTGGCGATTGCAGGTCGCGGGAGATCCCGGCCAGGCCCACGATGTGGCCCTGTTCATCCTTCAAGGCGAGTTTGTGGGTCAGGCACCAGATCGGCTGGTTGCCGTAATACAGGTGCAGCTCCAGTTGGTCGGCCATCTCGCGACCGCTGGACAGCACCCGCCGATCCTGTTCGGTGTACAGCGGGCCGAAACGTTCCGGGAAGACCATCTCGGCGGTGAGCCCCAGCAGTTCCTCGCGATGTTTGAAGCCGCACCGCCGGGCCAGGGTCTGGTTGACGAAGGCGTAGCGGGCTTCGCGGTCCTTGATGAAAAACACCACGTCCGCCAGGGTGTCGAGCAGCGGCGCAATCGGCTGCAGGCTGTTCAACAGCGTGGGCAGATCGCAGGGTTTGAAGGTGCTGAGCGAGGGGTACATGGCGCTGGGGTCTGAGGGCGACCCCGGGATCATAGAGGCTCGGCAGCGTGACTGAAACCCCCGAGGGGGTTTCAGGCCGGCGGGGTGTCGTCCAGGCACATCAAGGTCTCGATGCGTGCCGGGCTGAAGGGTGGGCGGGGCGCTGAAGGTTGCCAGCCAAACAGGTGCTGCACCGCGCCGCCACACACCCGGCCCTGACAGGCACCCATGCCGCAGCGACTGGCCAGCTTGGCTTCGCGCCAGTCGGTGTGCCCGGTCAATGCGCCGTAGGGCACGTCTTCGCAGCGGCAGACCAGGGTGTCGGGACCGGCCAGGGATTTGAGTTGCGGGTCGAGGGCGAAGGCCTGATTCAGTGCCTTGGCAAAACCCTGCCAGCGCGCCCGACGTGGCCACAACTGGCGTGCCGCTTCAAGGTCACCGACCGCCGCGTGGCCCGCAATGGCACCTTCGACCAAGGCCAATTCACTGCCACCAAACCCGGTGCATTCTCCCGCCGCAAAATGATCGACGCGACTGGCCTGCCAGGCATCCACGGCCAACGCCTGACCCTCGATGGCGTAACCCAGTGCCTGGCCCAATTGAATGTTCGGGATCAAGCCGAAACCACAGGCCAGCCGATCACATTCCAGTTCGACGATTTTGCCCTGCTGTTGCAGGCGCACACCTTCCAGCCGATCAGTGCCAAGGGCGGCCAGCACATGCGTCGCGGTGCGGTAATGGCGGTCGAACAGGCTGAACGATTGCAGCCATTTGCCAGGCCAGCGGGGCAGTTGCGCGGCGAAACCGACGACGGCGGTGCGCGACGCTTGCTCGGCGATGCGCTGGATCTGCGCGCCGTGTTTTTTCGCCGTGGCGGCACTCGCCAGTAACAACGGGCCGCTGCCAGCAATTACCACGCGCTCACCCTGCACCGGCAGGCCCGCCTTGATCAGCGCCTGCAAGCCACCAGCGCCGGTCACGCCGGGCAACGTCCAGCCGGGGAAGGGCAGCAGCAACTCGCGGGCGCCGGTGCACAGAATCAATCGGTGATAACTGATCAGCCAACCGGCATCGTCATTTTCGACCAACAGCTGTTTCGGACCGGGACTGGCGATCACCCGAGTGCCGGCGTGACGGCGGATGTTGCTGCAAGTCTGCAAACGCTCACGTAGACGACGGGCCTGATCGGGTACGTTGGCTTGAGGGCCGTCACGCCAGATTTGCCCGCCCGGCAGCGGATTGTCGTCGAGCATGACGATGCGTGCGCCACTGGGGGCGGCGGCAAGAGCAGCGGCCATGCCGGCGGGGCCGGCACCGATAATCAGCAGATCGGCGTATTCGTTCATGGGCATGTCTGCACCTGCATGCCGTCTCGGCACAGGGTCTGGCAGGCCAGGCGTCGCCGGCCGTCGATGGTCACCCGACATTCCTGGCAGATGCCCATGCCGCACAGCGGTGCGCGGCGCTGACCACTGACCGACGTGCGCGCGCAGCCGTCACTGCCCAACGCCAAGGCCGCGGCGACGCTGGTACCTTCGGCCACCTTCAAGGTGCGGCCGTCCAGCAGTAATTCAGGCATAGGCGGGTTCTCCGAGGAAACGCTGGGGCAGATAGGGTTGCGCGGCCAGTGGCGGGGTTTCGTTGAACAGCTGCGCCACCAGCAAGTCGGCCGTGCCGGGGGCCGTGGTGACGCCCAACCCTTCGTGCCCGACCGCCAGCCACAAACCCTGCTGCTGTGGGTGCTGGCCAACCAGCGGCAGGCCGTCGGGGCTGGCGGCGCGAAAGCCGGTCCAGGCGCGGATGCCGTTGAGTCGGGCCAGCCCCGGCATGTATTCGGCGGCGCGCTTGAGCATTTTTGCCAGCATCCAGCCTTCGACTTGCGGGTTGGTGGTGCCGAATTGCCGCGAGGCACCGATGAACAATTGCCCGGTGGGGCGCGGCTGAATATTGCAGGCGGTCGATGGCCCGGTGGCGTTGTGGGCGCTGGTGACGTAACCCAGTTCCACCAGGGTGTGGGTGACGGTGCCGGGGTAGCGGTCGGTAATCAGCAGATGGCCTTTTTTCGGCTCGATGGGCAACTCTGGGCACAGTTCGTTGGCCTGAATGCCGTTGGCCAACACCACCGCTTCGGCCCGCAACCACTGACCGTCGTCAAGGCAGACGCGATTGCCATCGACCGCGCTGACCCGCGCCCGGTGCTGACGGATGTTCGGAGTGTCGAGCATCCAGCGGGCCGTCGCCGGCGCATACAGAATGCCGTCGCCATTGATCAGCAAGCCGCCTTCCAGATCCTCGCGCAGTTCCGGTTCACGCTGGCGCAAGGCGCCGGCACTGACCAGCTCACACGCTACGCCCTGGGCTTTCAGGCTCAGGTATTTGCTGTGGGCGACCGCCATTTCCTCGGCGTTGGCTGCCAGCCACAGTGTGCCGTTGTTGCGGTAAGCGCAGCCGTCGGGCAGGTCCGGCGCCAGTTCGCGCCAGCGTTGCAGGGAATATTGGCTCAGGGCCAATTCGGCCGGGTTGTCATCGAGCACCAGCAGGTGGCCCATGCCTGCCGCCGTCGCACCGTGCAGGCCGGCGTCCAGCACCAGCACCTGCAAGCCACGACGGGCCAGCGCCTGGGCGCAGGCGGCGCCGATGATGCCGGCGCCGATCACGATCACATCGGCCACCAGGCCCTCGCTCATGGACGAATGCCCCAGGCAAACGGGTCATCCTGTTCGATGATCAAACTGGCTTCGGCGCTGATAAAGGCACGGCCGCGAATGGTTGGCACGATGCGTTCGCCCTGCCATTCGTACGAGCCTTCGAACTCGCTGCCGATGACACTGGCCTGACGCCAGATCTGCCCCGGTTGCAACTTGTCGTCGGCGGCCAGGCACGCCAGTTTGGCACTGGTGCCGGTGCCGCAGGGGGAGCGGTCATAGGCCTTGCCGGGGCAGAGCACGAAGTTGCGGCTGTCGGCGTGAGCGTCATCGGCGAACAGTTCGATATGGTCGATCAGCCCGCCGTCTTCGCCACGAATGCCCTGGGCCTCCAGCGCCTGCTGCACGGCGTAGGTATAAGCGGTCAGCGCGTCGAGGTTGTCGCCGGCCACCCGCAGGCCATGCTCGGCGATCAGGAAAAACCAGTTGCCGCCCCAGGCGATATCGCCGACCACCTGGCCGATGCCCGGTACCTGCAATACCAGCGCCTTGCGGTAACGGTAGGCCGGCACATTGCGCACGCTCACCGTATGGTCTTCGTGCAGGGTCGCCTGCACCGTCCCCACCGGTGTTTCGATGCGGTGCACGCCGGGGCCGATCTTGCCCAGATGCGCCAACGACGCCACCAGCCCGATGGTGCCGTGGCCGCACATGCCCAGGTAGCCGGTGTTGTTGAAGAAAATCACCCCGGCACAGGCGCTCGGGTCCACAGGTTCGCAGAGCAGGGCACCCACCAGCACGTCGCTGCCACGGGGTTCCAGCACACAAGCGGCGCGCCATTGATCGTGATGTTCGGCGAGCAGCTTGCGACGCTCGGCCATGCTGCCGGTGCCCAGGTCAGGAAAGCCGGCGGTCACCAGACGGGTCGGTTCGCCGCCAGTGTGGGAGTCGATCACGGTGATGCGTTTCATGGGAGGGCCACGTCCGTTCAGATGAGTGAACGCAAGAGTGGCCTGTGCGGCGGGGTGCCGGCTTGATGGATTTATCCTGTGCCGATGACGAAATCGGCACAGCGCTTAGTGGGCGTGAGGCAGGTGCTCGAACAGGGTTTTGCAGACCCCGGCAATGTGTTCGTCCAACAGCTTCACCGCCAGCTCTACATCCCCGGCACGACAGGCCGCGAGGATCTCACGGTGCTCGTGATCAGCCCGTTCCTTGCCGGCCGACAGGCTCATTTGCATGCGCAGGTAGCGCTCCAGCTTGTCGTTGACCGAGCGAATCAGGCTGACCAGGAACGGCCGTTGCGCCGGCTCGTAAAGGCAAGCGTGCAGCTCCCAATTCAGCTCGGCCCAGCGGCCCACGTCGTCCTCGCCGATGAACTCCTGACAGATGCGCTCGGCCCGAGCGAAGGTTTCTTCGGTCATGTTGGGAATGGCCAGGCGCAGTATCTTGTCCTCCAGCAACATGCGCACTTCGAACATCTGCGCCAGCTCGGCATCGGACACCCGCGTGACCATCGCCCCGCGATTGCGCTGGAACATCACCAGCCCTTCAGCCTCCAGCCGCTTGAGGGCCTCGCGCACCGGAATCTTGCTGACGTTGAACTGGCGGGCAATGTCGTCCTGGCGAATCGGTTCGTCTTCGGCGAAATGCCCGGCGACGATGGCGTCGCGCAGATGACGGGTGATGATTTCCGAAGTCGAAGGCGTATTGCCAAGGTCGGGGGCGTTGAGTTTGGGTAGGTTCACGGCGGCGGTCGTTTGGAGTGAGATGGCGATAGGGTATACGAAATTCTTTCGCTGCGAAGTTCCAGACGATGGCCGCCCCGAAGAACAGGTATCAGCGGGGCGCTACCCAGACGCTTCGCGTGGGATCTCACCGGTCTGAATAGTCATTTGACAGCGCATCGGCCCGGATTCGAGCGGGATGCCCTGAGTGGATATCTGCGCGAAGCCGATTATGCTTCAAGGAACTTCGCAGCGATGCGAGGCCGCCAGCCTGTTTCCATGCTTCGCGCAGTCCTTGATCCGATGACATCAGCCCTGGGGCCTGGGTACGGTAAAAAGGTAACGAGGTACTCCGCCCTATAACAAGAGCAAGACGGAGAACACTCATGGCCGCAATCGACAACACATCCACGGGCAGCGCGCCCCACCACGGGATCACCAGGGAGGAGCGCAAGGTCATTTTCGCCTCGTCCCTGGGCACGGTGTTCGAGTGGTACGACTTCTACCTTTACGGCTCCCTCGCCGCGATCATAGCGAAGCATTTTTTCGCCGGCGTCAATGAGACAACGTCCTTCATCTTCGCGCTGCTCGCGTTCGCCGCGGGCTTCGCCGTACGCCCCTTCGGCGCGATCGTGTTCGGTCGACTGGGCGACATGATCGGGCGCAAGCACACGTTCCTCATCACCATTGTCATCATGGGTATCTCCACCGCCATAGTGGGCTTTCTGCCCGGCTATGCGACCATCGGCGTGGCGGCACCGATCATCCTGATCACCCTGCGCCTGTTGCAAGGCCTGGCCCTGGGCGGTGAGTACGGTGGCGCGGCGACCTATGTGGCCGAACATGCGCCGAAAGGCAAACGCGGCTACTTCACCTCGTGGATCCAGACCACCGCGACCCTCGGCCTGTTTCTTTCGCTGCTGGTGATCCTCGCCTGCCGCACCATTCTCGGCAATGAGGCCTTCGAGGCCTGGGGCTGGCGGATTCCGTTCCTGCTGTCGATCCTGCTACTGATCATCTCGGTGTACATCCGCTTGCAACTCAGCGAGTCACCGGTGTTCTTGAAGATGAAGGAAGAAGGCAAGTCCTCCAAGGCGCCGCTGACCGAGTCCTTCGCCCGCTGGGAAAACCTCAAGATAGTGATCATGGCCCTGCTCGGCGGCACTGCCGGCCAGGCGGTGGTCTGGTACACCGGACAGTTCTATGCGCTGTTTTTCCTGCTGCAGACGCTGAAGATCGACCCGCAGACTGCCAACTATCTGATTGCCGGCTCGCTGCTGATCGGTACGCCGTTTTTCATCATATTCGGCAGCCTGTCCGACCGCATCGGCCGCAAGGGCATCATCATGGCGGGCT
The DNA here is from genome assembly GCF_030687935.1 of Pseudomonas cucumis. Classification (GTDB taxonomy): domain Bacteria; phylum Pseudomonadota; class Gammaproteobacteria; order Pseudomonadales; family Pseudomonadaceae; genus Aquipseudomonas; species Aquipseudomonas cucumis. The sequence goes on from NZ_CP117454.1 coordinate 2,327,628, forward strand.
GCATCCTTGCGGCGCTGACCTACTTCCCGATCTTCCATGCCTTGACCCAATACGGTAACCCCGACGTATTCGCCGCGCAGGAGAAGAACCCGGTCACGGTGATCGCTGCTTCGAGTAAGTGCTCGTTCCAGTTCGACCCGGTGGGCAAGGCCAAATTCACCAGTTCCTGCGACCTTGCCAAGACTGTGCTGGCGAAGAAGGCCATACCCTATGAGAACGTGAAGGCCGAACCGGGTGCCATCGCACAAGTCCGCATCGGCGAGAAAGTGATTCAGAGCTTCGAGGGCACCGGCATGCCGGCCGCTGACTTCAAGGCCCGCAACGATGCCTTCGTCGCTACCCTCGGCACCGCCCTCAAGGACGCCGGTTACCCCGAGAAGGCCGACCCGGCCAAGACCAATTACCCGATGGTGTTGCTGCTCCTGACCATCCTGGTGATCTACGTCACCATGGTCTACGGCCCGATCGCCGCCTGGCTGGTGGAACTCTTCCCGGCGCGCATCCGCTACACCTCGATGTCGCTGCCGTACCACATCGGCAATGGCTGGTTCGGCGGCTTTCTGCCCACGGTGGCGTTCGCCATGGTCGCGGCCACGGGGGATATCTACTACGGGCTGTGGTACCCCATCGTCATCGCCGTGATGACGGCCATTCTTGGCACGTTCTTCCTGCCGGAAACCAAGGATCGGGAAATTCATCACACATAGGGTTGGCACTCGCCCTTTCCCGCGAGGGGGAGGGCAATGTGCGGTATCAAGGAAGCTTTGAGAGCTAGCGCTTACGACGGTGGCCCGTGATCATCGACAGCGGCAGGTTTTCACGCAAGCGTACGCTCTCCACCAGCGCTGCGAGGAGATGCACGCAAACCAATGTGAGCAGTGCATCGGCCATAAACTCATGGACATCACGTAGCCAGTCCTCGCCCCAGAAATAGTCCACTTCTTCCATCAGAAAACCGCTGATACCCAGGCCGGTCATCAACAGCAGCATGAGGACCATCACCAATGCTCCGATAGGCGAGTGTCCCATTCGGTGATAGCCCTGGCCGGAAAACAGCGCCCGGCCATGCTGAGCGACACGCGTCGGGGTCGGCCAGAAGTCTGACCAACGCGCCGATGGCGGGCCGATGAACCCCCACACCACACGCACCAGTACGACAGCCACGGCGTAATAGCCGAGCCAGCGATGCCAGCCGTCGCCTTCCTCATTGAGGAAGTAGTCGCTGATGAAGACAACCGCCAGGGACCAATGACAAACGCGTACGAGAGGGTCCCAGAGGCGCAGGGTTTCAGCTTTCATCTTTGTCTTATTCGATCTCTTCTTTCACGACCTTGCCGGACACCGGATCAAAGTAGATCTCGACTTTACGCTTGTCTTTGTCCCAGCCGTAGATTTCGTAGCAATTGCCGGCAGTGACCTTGAACTTCTTGATGTTATAGCCCTTGGCCTTGAGATCTTCCTGAAACTTGGCCTGGTCTTGCCATTGGGCTTTGTCGGCCTTGGTGCATTCAGTACCGGCGAAAGCCAGGGGAGAAGCGGCCAGAAGGGTGAGCAACAGAAGTTTGCGCATGGGTTTTCCTCGAAATATTGTTGTTGTCTGACAACGCGAGAGATTCTCAATCAGTCATCGCGCGCTGAAGATTAAATGAGCTTTGAATCATTGTCACGATGTTGCGCACTGCAAACAAACGCCCCGGAATGCAGGGCGTTTGATTTCAGGTTTTCACTCAGAACCGGTAGTTGGTACTCAGCTCCAGAGTCCGTGGCGCACCAGGGGTGATCAGGTCCACCGAGCCATGGGCCGAGGCGTAATAGTCCTTGTCGAAGACGTTGCGCAAGCGTAGCGCCATGTCCCATTTCGGCAAGTTGTAGAGCAACGCCGCGTCCACGGTGGTGTAAGCGGGCATGACCACCTGGTTGTCCAGGGCGGTGTAACGGTCATCGACATAGTTCGCCCCCATGCCCACGCGCCAGGTGTTGGTCAGCGAGCGCACCAGCCACAGGTTGGCACTGTGGCGCGGGGTCAGGGTTGGTGTCTGGCCTTCGTTGGCGACGCCGTTGGTCCGGCTGTTGGACTTGGTGATCTCGGCGTCCAGATAGGCATAGCCGGCATAGACCTGCCACTTGTCACTCAACTGCCCGCTGGCGGTCAACTCAAGACCGTCGGTGCGCTGCTCGCCCGACAGAACCAGTTTGGTCGGGTTCGCCGGATCGGTCGTTTTCATGTTGGTGCGTTCCAGACGGAACAGCGCCGCCGTCAACGCCAGGCGATTGTCGAGCAGGTCCCACTTGCCACCGATCTCGAAGTTGGTGGTTTGCTCCGGCTCAAGGTCCTGGTTGGTAGTGCTCAGGGCGAAGACTTCGGAGGAGGGTTGATAAGAACGACTCACCGAAAGGTAGTAGGACTGAACCTGATCAGGCTGGTAGACCAGGCCTGCGCGTGGGCTCCAGGTGTTGTCGGTTCGGGACATGGTGGCGCGGGTCAGGTCATCCGAATATTCCTGGTCGAACACGTCATAGCGCACACCCAGCAGTGCTTTCCATTGAGGGGTCAGTTCAATCAGATCCTGGGCGTAGAAACCGGCCGTGTCCTGGGTATTGGTGCCCTTGGCGGTTTGTCGGTTGGCCTGGAACGGCACGTTGACCAGGCCATCGCGGTACACCGGGACCCGCGCTACGTTGGATTGGCTGAAGACGGATTGATCCTTGACCTGGCGTCCCAGTTCCACGCCATAGAGCAGGTTGTGGTTCATCCCCGCGAGCGTGGCCTGTTGCTTCAGTTCGGTCTGGTTGAACCAGCCGTCTTCCTTGCGCTGCACATTGCCGCGATTGAGCTTTACCAACAGCTCGCCGTTGGGCGCGGTGACGAAACGGGTCGGGCTGGAGTCGGCGAGTGTGTTGTTGCGATCCAGATCGTAGTGGTAGTAGCGGCTGGTGTTGCTCAGGGTGAAGTCGTCGTTGATGCGGTAGTCGACGCCAGCCGTGAACGAGAACACTTCGCTGCGGGTGTAATCGTCATCCGGATCGGCGGAACCGAAACGCTTGTCCCGATCGACATCGACCGGGCGATCGCCCCGCGCGGGAATGCCGAAGTCGATCAAGCGTTTGTCGTAGAGGTACGTCGCCCCCAGGTTCAGCTCAAGATCGTCGGAGAGTTTGAAGTAGGCCGAAGGGGCAATGGCCTTGCGATCGATATAGCCATCATCGCGGAAGGTGTCGCTGTTCTCCAGCGCACCGGTCACCCGGAATGCCTTGTCGTTTTGCTGCTGATCGGCCCAGCCGGCGTCGAACTGCGTGCGCTTTTTACCCTCGCTGTCGAAGCTGACACCTACTTCCTGCTTGGGGGTGAAGTTGGGTTTCTTGCTGATGCTGTTGATCAGGCCACCGGATGAGCCGCGGCCATAGAGCACCGCTGCCGGCCCCTTGATCACTTCCACGCGCTCGACGTTGGACAGATCGCGGAAGTACAACGCATCGTCACGAACGCCGTCGACGTACATGTCGCCGATGGCACTGAAGCCGCGAATGGTGACCTGGTCGCGCTGACCATCGCCATTGGAAAGGCCGATGCCGGGAACGTTTTTCAGCACGTCTTCCATCGATTGCGCGCCCTGATCCTTGATCACGCTCTGGGGGATCACGTTCACCGTTTGCGGGATATCGCGCAGCGGGGCATCGATCTTCAGTGCGCTGCGGCTGTCGGTCGGCTTGTAGCTCTGCTCGCTGTAATCACTGGTCACGGCGGTTGCAGGCAGCGCCAATGCCGATTGGGTTTCTGCTTGTAAATCAGGTACTGCAAAAAGCCCCAGCAATGAGAGAGAGGCGGGGTAAATGCGCGGTAAAGCCACCATGAGCTCCTTTTTTAATTATTGCGCTAATGATAACGATTATCTTTTGTAAGTAAATAAATATCATTCACATACAGGGTCGACACATTCGCCGTTGACCCATACATGCGGTAAAACGTATATTCGAAAAAACGCATATGCCGGTATTCATCCGACCGCGTGAACACCAAACGCTGAGAAACCCAATGGCTGACCAACTGACGCCGACCACTGTTTTCAAATGCCTGGCTGACGACAACCGGGCCCGCATGATGCTGCTCATCGCCCGTGAGGGAGAGCTGTGCGTCTGCGAGCTGACCTGTGCGTTGAATGAGAGCCAGCCCAAAGTCTCCAGGCACCTGGCGCAATTGCGCACATGCGGATTGCTCTCGGACCGTCGGCAGGGCCAATGGGTTTATTACCGACTGCACCCGGATCTGCCGGGCTGGGTGCATCAGGTGCTGACCGTGGTGCTCGAATCCAACGGGCACTGGTTGAGCCCGGATGCCAAACGCCTTGAAGAAATGGGTGACCGTCCCGAACGGGCAGCTGCCTGCTGTCCGGTTCGAGGACTCCAGAGCACTATTGCGCAGGACAATGACCATGCACGATGACCACATGCCCCAACTCGATACCGAACTGGTTGATCTCCCGTCGACCGACAAGCTCGGCATCGAACAAACCTCCAGCCACAAGCCGCGCATTTTGCTGTTGTACGGATCGACCCGTGAACGCTCCTTCAGTCGCTTGCTGGTCGAGGAGGCCGCCCGGTTGCTACAGCACTTCGGCGCCGAGACGCGGGTTTTCAATCCGTCTGGTTTGCCGCTGCCTGATGATGCTGGCGACGATCACCCGCGGGTGCAGGAACTGCGCGAATTGATGTTGTGGTCGGAAGGGCAGGTCTGGTGTTCACCAGAACGTCACGGTTCGATGAGCGCGGTCTTCAAGGCGCAGATCGACTGGGTGCCGCTCGCGATGGGCGCCGTACGCCCGACCCAGGGCAAGACCCTCGCCGTGATGCAAGTGTGCGGTGGCTCGCAGTCATTCAATGTAGTTAATCAGCTGCGGGTGCTGGGGCGCTGGATGCGCATGTTCACCATTCCCAACCAATCCTCCGTACCGAAGGCTTATATGGAATTCGACGATAACGGCCGGATGAAACCTTCGCCGTTCTACGACCGTGTCGTGGATGTGATGGAAGAGTTGGTGAAATTCACCTTGCTGCTGCGCGACCGTCAGGACTATCTGGTCAATCGTTATTCCGAGCGCAAGGAATCGGCGCAAGAACTCATGAAACGTGTCAATCAGCGCTCCATTTGAAGGGGGAAACATGACTATCAAAGTGGGCATCAATGGTTTTGGCCGCATCGGTCGTCTCGCTCTGCGCGCAGCCTGGCGCTGGCCAGAATTTGAGTTCGTGCAGATCAACGATCCGGCGGGCGACGCGGCAACCCATGCGCATCTGCTGAACTTCGACTCGGTGCATGGCCGTTGGAATGACCAGGCCGACTCCGAAGGTGACAGCATCGTCATCGACGGCAAACGAATCAAAGTGACCGCCAACAAGGCGATTGCCGACACCGATTGGTCGGGCTGCGATCTGGTGATTGAAGCCAGCGGCAAAATGAAGACCGTCGCGGTGCTTCAGGCTTACCTCGACCAAGGCGTGAAACGTGTGGTGGTCAGCGCTCCGGTGAAGGAGCAGGGCGCGCTGAACATCGTCATGGGCGTCAACCATCAGCTGTTCAACCCGACGGAACATCGCATCGTCACTGCTGCGTCGTGCACCACCAACTGTCTGGCGCCGGTGGTGAAGGTGATCCACGAGAAACTGGGCATTCGCCACGGTTCGATCACCACCATCCACGACCTGACCAACACTCAAAGCATCCTCGATCAGCCGCACAAGGATCTGCGCCGAGCGCGAGCTTCGGGCATGAGTTTGATCCCGACCAGCACCGGCTCGGCCACCGCCATTGCCGAAATCTTCCCGGAACTGCGCGGGCGTCTCAATGGCCACGCCGTGCGCGTACCGTTGGCCAACGCTTCGCTGACCGACTGTGTCTTTGAGGTGGAGCGCGTCACCACTGTCGAAGAAGTGAATCAGTTCCTCAAGCACGCGTCCGAGAACGAACTGAAAGACATCCTCGGTTTCGAGGAGCGTCCGCTGGTGTCCATCGACTACCGCACCGACCCGCGCTCATCGATCATCGATGCACTGTCGACCATGGTCATCAATGGCACCCAGGTCAAACTCTATGCCTGGTACGACAATGAATGGGGTTACGCGAATCGCACCGTCGAACTGGCCAGAATGGTCGGCCTGGCCGTTTAAGGAGCGGTGATGAAAGCGTTGTCAGCCCTCGCGCCTCAAGTGCGGCAGTACCTGCTCGTGACGGGCAATTACTGGGCCTTCACCCTCACCGACGGTGCTTTGCGCATGTTGGTGGTGCTGCACTTTCACGCGTTGGGCTACAGCCCGCTGCAAATCGCGGCGTTGTTTCTGTTCTACGAACTCTTTGGTGTGATCACTAACCTGGTGGGTGGCTACCTCGGCGCCCGATTGGGCCTGAACCGGACCATGAACATCGGGCTGGGAATGCAGGTTGCGGCGCTGTTGATGCTGACAGTGCCAGTGGCCTGGCTGACGATTCCTTGGGTGATGGGCGCGCAGGCGTTGTCGGGGATTGCCAAAGACCTGAACAAGATGAGCGCCAAAAGCTCGATCAAGCTTCTGGTGCCCGATGGACAGCAGGGCAAGCTTTACCAATGGATAGCCATCCTCACCGGTTCGAAGAACGCACTCAAGGGTGTCGGTTTCTTTCTCGGCGGGGCATTGCTCGCCCTGATCGGGTTCAAAGGGGCATTGCTGGCCATGGCGGGTGTGCTGGCGCTGATTTGGGTCAGCAGCTTGATCCTGTTGAAAAAGGATCTGGGCAAGGCGAAAGCCAAGCCCAGGTTTCGCGACATTCTGTCCAAGAGCCGGGCCATCAACATTCTGTCAGCGGCCCGAATGTTTCTGTTCGGCGCCCGCGATGTCTGGTTTGTCGTGGCGTTGCCGGTGTACTTGAGCAGCGTCTTTGGCTGGGACTTCTGGAAGGTCGGTGGATTCCTCGCCGCCTGGGTGATCGGCTACGGCATCGTGCAATCGTTCGCCCCGCGAATCACCGGCAAGAAACGAGGGCATGTTCCTGATGGTCGCGCTGCCTTTTTGTGGGCGCTTGCTTTGGCGGGCCTGCCCGCGGCAATCGCTCTGGGCCTGAACACGGGGTTGTCGCAACAAGTGGTGCTGTTAGGCGGCTTGATGGTCTTTGGTGCGCTGTTCGCGGTGAACTCCTCGCTGCACAGCTACCTGATCGTGTCCTATGCCAAGGAAGACGGCGTGTCGCTGGACGTGGGTTTTTACTACATGTCCAACGCCATGGGACGGCTGATCGGTACCGTGCTCTCGGGCTGGGTTTATCAGGATTTCGGGCTGGGTGTGTGTTTATGGATATCCAGCGCATTTGTTATTTTCGCGGCATTGATTTCTGTGGCGTTACCGAGGCATGCCGAAGCGAGTTAAATTGGCTGGCGGCGGCTGTTTCACTGGCTTTACTCGAAGTATGTAACTTTCATTTCTATTTTTCTTACTTGTGGTTTGCCATTTTTCAGGCGTCAAATATTTGCAATTTCTTATATGGATCGAAAAGCAATTAGCCTTAGCACAATTCATTCATACGCATTTATTAAAACCTCAGCCATAAATAAACGCACCAGACCAGGCTGCGAGGAAAACTGCAAGAACCTGACAACTAAAGATTCACCACAACAAAAAAACAAATCCTCCTTATAAGTCGGTGATAATCATGATTAAAATCATGGCCTACTTTTTAACAGGAGCTGTTCTTGCAGGATGCAACGGTATGGTAAAACCCGACTTGTCGGGGCCTGCCAATGATTCATACTTTTCTGTCTTCTCGGGCTTTCCCTTGCCCTATCTGTACATGGCCTCGGCCGTGCAATGGAACGAAGACTACGCCGTCACCACTCGCCACACCCCCCTCATCCGTAACGTGGAATACAGCTGCAGCACTGGCTGCGACCTTGTTTTCATCCAGCACAAGGCCGACGGTCGCTACCCGTCATGGCGCGCACCGCGTGTGGGTGAACACATCACTGCCGTGGGGGCGAGCCCCTACATGACGACCGTCACCGGGCAAGGCAAAGTGTACCCGGCGCCTTTCATCAATAGCGATGAAGGCAGCGGTGAACGCTATGCCATCCATGATGCCCCGATGATAAAGGGGATGTCGGGTGGTCCCGTCATCGGTAATGACGGCAGCATTGTCGGTATCAATGTCGGCTTTTTCTCCACCACCCTTAATGATGTGAGTTTTCACCCTGGGTTAAAGGGGGCTGAGCGAGTCAGCATCTTTATCCCTTACTCGATCATTCAGCGTGAGTGGGAGCTGATGCAGGTGAAGCTTAACGATCCGCATGGCGCGAAATATGCGAAGAAGTAACTTCGCGTCGTCAATCAATTAGCCGCCAGGATGTGGATCATCGTGTTGGGTACGATGATCCACATCCTGGCTGGTTAGTTGAATCCAGGCGTATATTGATTGTGTCGATCCAGGTCATTGAGGCGATAGCAGATCGCTGGCGGCGCGACAGACGAGAGGCTGGGGGCTAGCAGATATCCCAGAACGTTTGGAGGTGTGACATGAGCCAATATCAACGACTCTTTCTAATAGCCGGCCCCACCATGCGTCACACGCCGGCGCTGCAGCGGGCCGTCGCCCTTGCCGAAGCCACGGGCGCAGCGCTGCATATCACGGTGTTCATCGAAGATTTAAACATCCTGGGTTTGATCCACGCCAGTGCGCGGTTTCGTGAGGCTTGTCAGCAAGAGAACGAAAAATGGCTCAAGGATGAAGCCGATCTGATCCGTGGGCGCGGGATCAACCTGAGCACCGAGGTGCTTTTCACACGCGACGCACTGCAAGAGATCCTGCAACACGTGACAACAACGCAGGCGGATCTGGTCATCAAGGACGTGCAGCATGAGTCGGCGCTCAAACGCGTTTTCATCACGCCTCTGGATTGGCATCTGCTGCGTGAATGTCCGGTGCCTGTCCATCTGGTCAGCGAAGTCAGTTGCCCACTTCCGCGCGTGATCGTGGCGGCAGTCGATCCGTCGCATCCAGAGACTCAGATCACCGGAATCAACGACCTGATCATCCAGGCTGCGAACGAATTGGCAATGCAGTGCAATGCAGAAATGCATCTGCTGTATGCCTACGATTTATCGCAGACGCATATATCCGATGCGGGCGCGGGTGCAGTGACGATGCCCGGCTTCAACAGCGACGTGCGTAAGTCTTTGCACAAGTCATTCATCACATTGGCCGATCACTACGGCGTGCCCACCGAACGGCAACACTTCGTTGCAGGGCCGCCCGGTAAAGCGCTGGCTGACTTCGCTGCGCATCACCGGGCCGACGTTATCGTCATGGGCAATGCGCATCGCAAGGGGCTGGAGAAGTGGGTGGGCAGTACCACGGAGCATGTGCTGTATCGGGTGCCCTGCAACATTCTCGCAGTCGCCGGGCAAGCGGATCAATGAATGGATCCGTTGTTAAGTGAGCTGGAAAGGGGCCCTCGGCGGCCGGTTCGGGATTTTTTCAGGGCGCGTGCCGAGATATCCCGGTAGGTGTCACTATCGGTCGCCGCGAGCAGCTTTGCACCGTCCTTCAATGTGGCCATAAAGGTCACCTCGGTGTTTTTGCCGGCAAGCAGATAGCCGGCGATGGCTCCGACGGGACCGAGCAACATGGCACCCGCGAGCCCCAGGCCTATGGCGGACTTAATATTCTTGTTGGAATCAGTGTTCTGAATGGTCAGATCTTTAAACTCCGAGACCGGGAAGCTGGTTCCAAGCCGGGGTTTGAGGGACGTTTTGAGGGTGATGGTTCCAAGGTGATATTCCCCGTCGCCCTGCGGGAAGTCACCGGCGAGCACTATGATCTTTGCCATGTGGAATGTTCTCTTGGGCGATCATTTTTGGGTAGGACATTGCGCGCGCCCAAAGTCAAAACGTCAACGATCCGACGATGAGTGGCATCTATAGATTCGCGATACACAAGTAGCGGTCCTACAAACAATTTCGTTTTCGGATTGCGTCTGGTCATCAGCCTTTTCGAAGGCAATGGCCGGGGCTGGAGCGTGAGCAAGGCGCTCACGCCCAGCCTGACCCAGAGGCCGATGCCCAGCGCGGCAGCGAAATTGGCGATACTGCCGAAATCATGCCCTTCCGTTCCGCTGGGCGCAGTGCTCGGGTTTTGGCTATGCAGGTTAGAGCGTAGGTCATTTGCAGAGATCGGATCTGGCGCTACGACATGAACGTTTTATAACGTTTGGGTCAAGGGGGGAGAGTGCGCCTTAATCCTCCGCTGGTCCGACAGGTTTAATCGCGATCAGGACTCGGCATCATTAACAGACCTATCAGCCGAGAGGGGGCGGTTGCAGGAGCTGAGTGCAACACGGTTATTGAATTGAACCAAGAGCCTAATGTCGCAAGCTCATCAGCGGAGTGACATGCTTTTACGAGCGGCAAGGGCATGCCATTGAGCGCCGCGCTGAACCCTTCGACTGCAGATGTCGCCGTAGCGTCATTCATTCTCATCAGCATCAAATAGCTGCTGGAGCGCTCAACGAGTGTCCCGGCCGCCGAAGCGTTGTTCTTCGATCATTAAAAAGATGAAAGAAAATTATTTTCTTTGCTTCATATACTAGTCCTTTAAAGACGAGGAATTACTCAGTGTAGCAAAACGTTCAGTAAGTGCTATACAGACCCAAAAAATTGCAATGGAGTGTGCCGGAATAGACTGGCTGGAAAAGACCATTGCCATCAAGAATGCTACAAGTGCCGCACCAATTTTTAATTGATAAACATCAATCGTCCTGTTTACTGCGGTCTTACGAACAGCTACAAAGCCACGTCGAATTACCGAAATCATAAAAAAGAAGAAAAGCAGCAATCCAAAAACACCGGTATCATGAAGTAACGCTAAAGGTAAATTTGATATCCATGCGCTACGATGGCTATCCGAACCTACTAATTCTGGAGCAAATGAATATATTTCGCTAAAGCTATAGATTCCATTCCCTAAGAACGGATTCTTAAGTATCGACTCTGCAGCAAGCCCCCACATGATAAACCTTGTTCTCACAGAGTGCGTTCTGCCTATTATTTCATTGTCGCCAAATTCGGCCATTACGAAATAGGATGCTGCGACTATAAGGCCAATCAGCAATAATGCCGCAAGCGTGTACCAAACGAAACTTCTGGCCTTGTAATGACTTCGCTTAATTAGCGCATAATAAATCCCAACAGACAATATATAGGAAATCCATGGAGCTCGAGAAAAGGAAAATAGCAAAGAGGTATGCAGTCCCAAGACCAGAATCCACCACCAAACCTTCTTGGTTTTCCCAAGCGCAACCACCGCCAGCGTTATGAGGGAAACAAATACACCAAACAGATTAGCCTCAGTTATACCTCCTCTAATTCGTGTTCCACCACTCCCTTCTTGAAGCCAATGTAATGCAATGTCGGGGAGTTGTAAATGAAGCACTGATGCCACGTAAATTATAGAAAGAAATGGTCCACAAAACCATGCCAAGGATAAAAACGTTCTAGACTTGAATATAGTGAATGGGTTAGCCCTAAGTCCAATAGTCATATAATAAAAGCTAATAGCAAAAAGAAGTCCCAGGAACATCTTTAGAGACCAGGCAGGAACGGGGCCAGTTGCAGATGAAAAAAACGTTAACGCGATCCATACAAGAAGAATTAATCCGGTTTTAGGAAGTCTAAAAGGAATTTTTGAACCAATTAACAACACGCAAATGATTAGGAAAAGTGGAACGGACAGTATCCGTTCCAGGGTCAAGGTGTTGCCACCAAAGGACCACTCTACATTATTAAAAGTTACGGTAAAGCCTATTATCAGCGCTAGCACATACCGAACCGATAGTCTTGAGGTTGGGGTGCCATAGGTGTGTAACGATGTCATAATGCTCCTGCTTTTTCACTTTCTGAATTAGTTGCAAAGGTATGATGAAGATAGCCCCAAGAGGAGGTTCGCATGGACTTTATTCGCTTGAACAAGTTCATAACTCTCGTCTTTCTGATAAGGTTTTCATCAAAAGCAAGACACGAAATCCAGTACATTAAACGATAACCTTTGACATCGCGCTCCCCATCTGCCTCAGCATGATTTGAAATGGAGTGGAAAACCACCATCAGTTGAATCACATAAATTCGCATAAAAAAATTCAGATACATTGCATTTTTTAGCATAAAAACACGCTTATCGCGAGCGCGCGTATGCGACTAAAAATAACATCGCCATGTTGAAATCGGCCATTCTCTTCCTGCGATGGTTTTGTAAATGACATTTTACGAAGAGGTGTGTGAGTCGCCCTGCTTTAGCCGAGTCTTTGCTGTAAAAACCGTATGCTGGAAAATAACAATCGTTAGTCCTTACAGATTTTTTGACTATCCGTATTGATACTGCTTCATACTTAGCCTTTTGATCAAGGCACGAAAGATGGCTCAGCAACTGGTTACTTGGGTGCCAAGCTCAACTGTCGTTGCAAATCGACTATAGGGCATCACAAAGTTAATTATTTACAGCAGCATCATCAAGAAACCCCATTTGAGCCCTGCATTATTTTCTTGGTTTAATATGAAAAATGTTAGTATTTGTCTGCGTTTGCAGGTGGTGCCGGCTTGATTATTTTGTCAGGATTCTGATAAGTAATTATTTTTATAGGGCTCGTGATGAAGTGTTTCACCCTGACAATATCTTTTTGCTTGACGTTATTCGTCAAGGGCGCTTGGGCGACTGACGTAGGTGTTTTCTACTACCCTGGATGGAGCAAGCCGAACATCGATTCTTGGGCTAAAATTAAACCTTACCCGGACAGGGAACCATTATTGGGGTGGTATAAGGAAGGAACTGACACATATACCAAAACGTATACTGCATGGATGAAGGAATATGGAGTTGATTATGTAATTTATGACTGGTATTGGGAAAAAAATGGCGGGGTAAAAGATACAACTTATGCTGTTGACTCGTTTATAAAGAATTCGAACTCATCCTCCATTGGGTTCTCCTTGCTCTGGGCTAACCACTCCGGTACACCAGTAAGTTACCAGCAGTTCGATGAAATCGTAAACTACTGGATCACCCATTATTTTGGTAACGAGCGGTACAAAAAAATCAATGGCAAACCGGTGGTTTTTGTATTTTCTCACGATCGACTGAGCGCTGACGCGAAAACGTTTGGTGCGACACCTAAAGAGTTGCTTGAGCGCGCCCGTGTGGCAGCGGTAAAAGCTGGATACAAAGGTATATACTTTATAGGCTCGGCATCAGCAGATAAAAAATTTTTGGACTTCTCAGACTTAGAAAGTACATATGATGCCTTGTCGGCTTACAATTACCACCTCGGATTCGCTGAAAAAAAATCTACCAGGAAGCTATCTATTAGCTATCCGGATCTTGCCGCGGGTTATGCTCAATCATGGAAGTGGATTATCAAAAACAGTAATATTCCCTACATCTTGCCATTAACTTCAGGTTGGGATCGATCCCCTTGGGGTGGCAGCGTCGATCCAAACCATGACAATTCCGTAAGTACACCAGAGAAGTTTTATGAGCACTTACAAAAGGCCAAGGCCATTTTAAATAGATATCCCAATAAAACACTAAACTCAGTTGTTATTTGCTGCTGGAATGAGTATGGGGAGGGGTCATATATAGAGCCAACAAAACAACATAAATTTAAATATCTGGAAGGAGTCCAGAAATACCTAAAATAGATAGATGTTATTATAGTTGTCGCAGTGCTCTAATTGGCGGATAGGCGACACGTTTAGCTTTTGTTCTGAGCTTTCTTAGTTTGTTTGAGTAAAGAATTGCTTGATGGTATTCATAGCAAAAATATCAAATCAGGATATCAGTGTCTGTCTGCATAGAATGAAGCCGGACTTGAATGGCCCGGCCTTTAACTCATTTTAGTCCTGTCGCCATCACAATGCTGTAGTTATATGATGTACAGGCTTTCTTGATATATTCATACAATAAACACTGGGTCGGATCTCTCTGGCGCCCCTTGCCTATCCACCCTGGCAACTTCTGTTTTTACCATGCAGCTATTTGTGATTAAATTTAGCTTTTGATGATAGGTAACTAATTATTTTTTCGTGATTAGACTTAAATCCATTATCTACGCGATACGCAGGCCCAATAATCATTTCATTTTCTATGCTGAATCGATCGCCCAGCCGTTTCTCAAATTCCATAATATATTTGAGGTGCGATTCAACTGGAGTTTTTCCGTCGTTAATTAGTATGTTTAAGCTTTTATTGGAAGGTGTGTACTGGGTGTGTTTGAATCTATCAAGAAACAAATTATTCATTGCCGTATTTCTAGGCTTCTTTCTATTGATAAATTTTGCCACTGGGTTTTTGTATAGTAATTTGAATATATAATAAATTACTTTCTCCACTCTTCCTTCATGCTTAAGCAGTGCTCCATAGGGGTCGCCGCTTATAGAAAACATGCTTCCCAGATTAGGATATACAAACTCTTGATACGAGTGGCGAGCAATATGGAAAGTCTCGATATTGTCCGCGATTTTTTTCGCGTTTCCCTTAAGGAATTTAAAACGGGCGCAAAGAATTATAAGATCACGACTCTGAAATAGTGATTTCCGATGACTAAAACCACATTCTTCTTTGGTTAGTGTTATTGCTTTTCCAGTTTCATCTATGCAATCTACCGATATGATGTTCTGAGATATTGCATATCCGTATGCCCCCGCATTCATGCATACTCCGCCGCCGATACTTCCAGGGATTCCTTCTAATCCCTCAAATCCGTTTGCTTCTTCAAGTACAGCAACGCGAACGAAGTCCTGCAAAGAATAGCCACTGTCTACCTCAACTATATCGTCATTCTTGGTTATACAGGTCAGGTTTTTCGTTGACAGAATTACGGAATACTCGATTTGATCGAAAAATAGTACATTTGAGGTAAATCCAATTACTTTGTATGTGATATTGCTTTTAATTAATTTCTCAATTATCTGCTTCATCTTCCCCCGTGTTTGAGGGCAAATGAAAAGCTTTACTGATCCGCCAGACTTAAAATATGTATCATATTTTATATCGTAATTTTCTTTGAACCAAATTTCTTCTTGGGTCAAGAACGTTCTCACGTCAGACAGTTCCTGATCCATTGAATGGACGTCTCTATCTTGGATTTTTTTGATCGATTTTTCCGCGTTCATTTTTTTTCCGAATTAGCATTTGTTAAAGTGAATGTTTATTTTGATGATTTACATGAAGTCCAGTATCGAGCAATAATTTCATCTGCGCTCGACTATTTAAACTCAAATTACAAGACGCTCACTCAATCATTATGCTAAATAATCCCCTTTGGCTTTTAGAACCAAACCATTAAGCTAGAAATCCGACGCTTCGTTGCTCGATTGCGTCGACTCATGGTCTGCTAGCTACATCATATGGGCAGCACATGCAAAGGCGCACGAATGTTAAAAAAAGCCTACATTCTTCATAATTAACAACGACTCTGATCTTGAAAATGGCGCCTTTACGGGAGTAGCGGTTGAAGCTGCCGCTTTCGCGCCGCTTCCCGCCTCCCGATCTCGCTAGCTCAACGCATTATTTATTAACTATATAGTCATATGGCAACTCGAGATCCGACCTACGAATCCAAGATGTGGGTGCAGGACAGTGGGCCGCCCGGCCGAAAAGTGGTGTTGTTCGACTACACCTCCAAGCGCGCGCATGAAGTACCGCTGCGCTCGTGATACACAAGTATCAATTCTGTAAACAATTTTAGTTTCGGGTTTCCATCCGGGCCTCATCAATGCGTCACTCCTTGCGCAAAGCACAACCTCAGAGCGCGTACCGCAGCAGGATCTGGCCCGGTATGACAGGCCTGAAAAATGTTGCTCCACCGCTGCCAAGGCGACGACACACTTGGAGCAGACATTGATGCTTATTATGGCGACGATCGGTAAGACAGCACTCGCTACCGACAAATGACCGGACTGCTGGACGTACTGCTCGAGCCTTGGCCGGTAGCTAACGGCGTAGATTATTTGCAGGATCGCGACGTGACATGGACGTTTTATAACGTTTAGCTCAACCAGGCAGAGAGTGCGCTTTAATCCTCCGTTGGTCCGACGGGTTTAATCGCGATCAGAAATAAACTGCTCGGCATCATCAACAGACCTCTCGGCCGAGAGGGTTTAACGGGGGATTTAATGGACTTCTGGACCACCACGCAGGTATCGATTCTAGGGTTGGTTGAAGGGCTCACAGAGTTTTTGCCCATCTCCAGTACCGGACACCAGATTATTGCCGCGGACTTGCTCGACTTCGGCGGTGAGCGAGCCATGGCGTTCAATATCATCATTCAGTTGGGGGCCATTCTGGCGGTCGTCTGGGAGTTTCGTCGCAAGATTCTGGAGATCACTACCGGTTTGCCTACCCAGCGTAATGCGCAGCGTTTCACTCTGAATTTGTTGATCGGTTTCTTGCCCGCGGTTGTTCTGGGTGTGATGTTCGCCGACAAAATCCATGAGTATCTTTTCAACCCGATCACCGTAGCCGTGGCGCTGGTGATCGGTGGAGTCATCATGTTGTGGGCCGAACAACGTGAGCATGTGGTGGTTATCGATCACGTTGACGAAATGCGCTGGACCGATGCCTTGAAAGTCGGTTGTGCACAGTGCCTGGCGATGATCCCCGGCACTTCGCGCTCGGGATCGACGATTATCGGCGGGTTGCTGTTTGGCCTGTCACGCAAGACGGCTACCGAGTTTTCGTTCTTCCTGGCGATGCCGACGATGGTGGGGGCCGCGGTGTACTCGGGCTACAAGTACCGCGACCTGTTCCAGTCCGCCGACTTGCCGGTGTTTGCCCTGGGGTTTGTAGCCGCGTTCCTCTTTGCGATGATTGCCGTGCGCGGTTTGCTCAAGTTCATCGCCAATCATAGTTATGCAGTGTTTGCCTGGTACCGGATTGCGTTCGGTTTGCTGATTCTGGCGACATGGTTTTTGGGTTGGATCGACTGGAATCATCTCCCAGAGGGGGCGTAGGTTTTTCTGCGCACATAAAAACGCCGCTTGTTGAGCGGCGTTTTTATGTGGACGTGATGGTGGATCTAAATCTTGTTAACGCCCGCCAATGGCAGGCTGATCTGCTGTTCACGCTGCAGGAAATTCATCATCAGCAGCACTCGTTCCTCGCCGTCCATGGCCAGGAATACCGCCTCGAGATCGGAGAACGGGCCTTCAGTGATGCGCACCGTATCTCCGTGCCTCAACAACGTTGTCACAATCGCCTGGCTGTCTCGCTCCTGGAGCTCGTCGATCAGCGCATCGCGGATCGGCAGTGGCTGACCGCCGAACCCGACAACTCGCGAAACGCCACGGGTCGAGCGCAGCGGGCCCCAACTGTCCTGAAGGCTCAGTTGAATAAACAGATAGCCCGGAAACAACGACTCGCTGATCACTCGACGCTGTCCGCGCAAAACGCGCTCACGCCGGTAGGTCGAGCGAAAACAGGCGTAGCCCTGGCGCTGTAAATGCTCTTCGGCGCGTTCATCCTGTTTGGGCTTGCACTGAAGCAGATACCAGGCTTTGGCGGCGTGCTCTGCAATCGCGTTCATGTAAATGCCTCCTGCGCGTCGATCTGCTTCAGCAGTTCGGCGGTTTTGTGCTGCATGAGCGAGCTGTCGCCGCGACTTTCCACGGTCAGGCACGTCACGCCATCATCGTTCAGAAGACGCAAGCTGAGACGCCAGTCGGCAAAGACCAGGTTCAGTCCATCGCTCTCGTCGATGTCGAGGGCGTCGGCGGCGTAGCGCTGCCTGATGCTCGCCAGTAACGCCGGACCATCCTTGACCTGACGGCGGATTTCCCCGGAAGAGGGGAAGGCACCGATGCGCTCCACCAGCAGCACCGGCGGTTTCTGCGCGCGGGGAAAGATCAGCTCCGACGCATAGGCGCGCACGATGAGGTACGCGAGGTTGTTTTTAAGGTCAGCGCCATACGGGCGGCGACTGTCATCTGCCTTGAAACCGCTCAATGTCTTCATAGAGGCTTCGTCCATAGGGTAATAAAGACCAAAAAATCAATTCGATAACGCACACGATTGTCAGGGTTCAGCACCGTCACAAGGTGTTTTGATGCAAGTGCTCGAAGCAGAAATTGGTAGCTTCGATGTAACCTTCGGCGCCGCCGCAATCGAAGCGTCGGCCCTTGAATTGATAAGCCAGAACGCAGCCGTCCTGGGCCTGTTTCATCAACGCGTCGGTAATCTGGATTTCACCGCCCTTGCCAGGTTCGGTGTCAGCGATCAGGTCGAAGATGTCGGGGGTCAGAATGTACCGGCCGATAATGGCCAGGTTGGACGGGGCGTCTTCCGGGCGGGGCTTTTCGACCATGCTGTTAACCCGGTAAATACCCTCGCGAATCAGTTCGCCGGCAATCACTCCGTACTTTTGAGTCTGCTCACGCGGCACTTCCTGGATCGCCACGATCGAGCAGCGGAATTGCTCGTAGAGCTTGAGCATTTGCGCCAGCACGCCATCGCCCTCAAGGTTCAGGCACAGGTCATCGGCCAGCACCACGGCGAATGGCTCATCACCGATCAACGAACGACCGCTGAGAATGGCGTGACCCAGGCCCTTCATTTCTACTTGGCGGGTATAGGAAAAAGTACAGGTATCGATCAGCTCACGAGTGCCTTCCAGGAATCGCTCCTTATCAGTGCCGCGAATCTGGTGTTCGAGCTCGAAGCTGACATCGAAATGATCCTCCAGCGCTCGCTTGCCCCGGCCGGTGACGATGGCCATATGTTGCAGACCGGCGTCGCGCGCTTCCTCGACGGCGTACTGGATCAGCGGCTTATTGACGATCGGCAGCATCTCCTTCGGCATGGCCTTCGTGGCGGGCAAAAAGCGGGTCCCATAGCCGGCAGCGGGGAATAGGCATTTACGAATCATGAAAGCGTCCTTGAAAGTAGACAGGTGGAATGGCTAATGGCAGTAGGAAAGGTTCGACTGGTTGTCGGAACTGGCAACGCTGAAGAGTGCGGGCTCTAAATGGCTCGATCACTCGAGAAAATGTTGGCAACGCTGCATGGGCAGCGAAAGGCCCGTACGCCATGTTTCGCGCAAGGCGGGGGCAGAGAAAATCGGGCGGTCGGTTGGCCGGCGAGCATGCCTGGTTGTTTCACTGCATGCTCCTGACGCAACTCGCTGTAAACAAAGTTATTGCCCAAGGCATCTCTTACCCAACTTCTAACCGAATGTCCGACGCCCTGGCAATGTACTGACGGAACGGCTATATATTAGCCACTCGCTATTTCGGTGTAATTTAGATTGAACGATCGCGGGAAAACGACAATTGTTAGAAATTGTCTGGATAAATTCTCGAACTGTTATTTTCAGTGCTCAAAGAGTGAAATGTTATTTTTTGTCTGAAGAAAAAGTTGGGGGCTGTTCGAACGTCATGGTAATAAATACGCACTGATGGTTTGAAAGTTCCAGCTGCAGTTACTGGGGTTATACATACCCGGATTCATTCGTAGTTTAAAGCTCTTATGTTCGGCAAGTGCTATGTCACCGCCACTGTTGACAAGACGGGGAATGTTATCTTGCTTAAAAGGGTTTTGATTGTCTGCGTCGGCAATATTTGCCGCAGTCCCACCGCGGAGTATCTGCTACGCGGGGCACTCGTTCATTCCGATATCGAGGTCAGCTCGGCTGGCCTCGCTGCCTTGGCGGGCAAACCCATCGAGCCGACGGCACACGCCGTACTCAAGGAACATGGTCATCTGCCCGATGGGCATGAGGCCGTTCAACTCACGTCTCAAGCCGTCAGCGAGGCGGACTTGATTCTGGTGATGGAGCGACGGCATGTCAGCGGGGTACTCAACATTGCCCCTGAAGCGCGAGGCAAAGTGTTGCTGTTGGGCAAATGGCAAGACGATCGCGAAATCAGCGACCCCTACCGTCAAGGCAAACCTGCTTTTGTGCACGCTTATGCGTTGATCGAAGAAGCCGTACTCGCATGGGCACAGCGCCTGGCGCGCTGATGGCCACTCCTTTTTGAATCGTAATACAGGCAAAGAATCCGACTTATGCAGCAAGCACCGGTAGTTAACGTGCGGGACGACGACAATGACGAGATTGATCTTCTCGGCTTGTTTGGAACACTCATCGACCATAAATGGCTGATTGCCGCGGTTACCGGTGCCTTCATGGTGGCTGGGGTCGCGTACGCGGTGCTTGCGACCCCGGTATACCAGGCGAATGCGCTGTTGCAGGTCGAAGCGAAAAAGAACGATTTGTTGGGTTTCTCCGATATCGGCAGCATGCTGGGCAAGGAGTCTCCTTCGGCCACCGAGATCGAGCTGATCCAGTCCCGCTCCGTGATTGGCAAAACCGTCGACAACTTGAAACTTGATATTGTCATACAGCCAAATTACTTTCCGGTGGTCGGTGAGTTCCTCGCGCGTCGATTCCAGAATAATAATCCCGGTGAAATAGCCGACCCCTTGTTGGGGTTGAACAGTTTCGCGTGGGGAGGGGAGTCGCTGAAGATATTTAAACTGGATCTTCCCGACTCACAACTGGGCAAGAAGTTGACCCTGACCGCGGGTGAAAATGGTCATTACACCCTGGTGGACGAAGACGACAACCTATTGGCAGCCAGCCAGGCGGGACAACTTTTTGAACAAAATGGCGTTGCGTTTCAGATAGAGGAAATGCACGCCAATCCTGGAACCCGCTTCAGAATCATCCGAAATTCTCGCCTGACCAGCATCCTCGACTATCAAGAGGATTTGGGTGTTGCCGAGCGCGGAAAAGAGTCGGGCATGATCGGTTTGGCGCTAGAAAGTACAGATCCGAACCAAGCCATTAAAATACTCAATGAAATTGCCGCTATTTATGTGCGACAAAACGTAGAGCGCACTTCAGCTGAGGCAGCGCAGAGCCTGGCGTTTCTAAAAGAGCAACTTCCGGTGGTCAAGAAGGACCTGGAAAAAGCCGGGAATGCCTTGAATGAATACCAGACACGCAGCAAGTCCGTGGACATCACGCTCGAAACCAAAGCCATTCTCGATCAGATTGTCGGGCTTGATACCAGCATCTCCGAGTTGAAGTTGCAGCAAGCCGAGATGGACCGCAAGTTCACCCGCCAACATCCCGCCTATCGTGCATTGTTGACCCAGATTGGTGAGTTGAGCAGCAAGCAGAAAAGTTTGGCGTCCAAGGTGGAGAGCCTTCCCTCCACCCAGCAAGAGCTGCTGAGCCTTACCCGGGATGTAGAAGTCGGTACGGCCATTTATACCCAACTGCTGAACAAGTCTCAGGAGCTGGATGTAATGCGCGCGGGCACCGTCGGTAACGTGCGTCTGATCGACACCGCGGACGTTAATTTTCTCAAACCGGTCAAACCGAAAAAAGCCTTGATTGTATTGATCGCCACCCTTCTTGGCGGGTTCCTGGCGGTGGCCTTGGTGCTGGTACGCAAGGCGCTGAACCGGGGGCTGGAAAGCCCGGAAGCCATTGAGCAACTTGGGTTGCCGGTCTACGCGTCGATTCCTTACAGCACTCTGCAGAAAACCGAAGAAGACAAAGTCTCCCGCGGAAGAGGACGTCCCGGTACAGGTTCTACTTTGTTGGCTGTCAGTCATCCCACCGACCTGGCAGTCGAGGCGTTGCGCAGTTTACGGACCAGTCTGCACTTCGCCATGCACGAGTCTGACAACAACCGCCTGATGATTTCCGGGCCCAGCCCTCAGGTGGGTAAAACGTTTGTGTCGGCCAACCTCGGAGTGGTGATAGCACAAACCGGGTTGCGGGTATTGCTGATTGACGTCGACATGCGCAAGGGCTACCTGCACAAAGTATTGGGTGTTTCTTCGGACAACGGGCTCTCCGATATCCTGGCCCGGCGCTGCGATGTAACCACCGCTATCCATAAGACCCAAATCGACAACTTCGATTTTGTCAGTCGAGGCCAAATCCCGCCCAATCCTTCCGAGTTACTGATGCACGCCAATTTCAGCGCGCTATTGGAGCAGGCGAGTGAGCTCTACGATCTGGTAATTCTCGATACGCCGCCACTACTGGCGGTGACAGACGCGGCAATCGTCGGGCGTTTGTCCGGGACCAACCTGATCGTGGCGCGCTATGGTCTGAACCCGGCGAAAGAAATCGAGTTGACGGTCCGCCGGTTCTCCCAGAATGGCGTGGCCATTAAAGGTGCGATTTTCAATGGCGTGGAGAAAAAAGCCTCCAATAAATATGGCTACAGTGATTATGGTTACTACCACTATGCCTACGCCTCTGACAAAAGTTGATGAGTGTTGAATAAGGTCGCGTCATAAGTTCAGATGTTTGATGGCGTTGCTGTTGTTCTTGAGTTTTTATCGTCTGTTGCTGCGCCGGATCATTAGCCAATAGGCATGATCAAACCGATATTTCATGGAAACACCACGTCCTGAGGAAGATGACGAAAAATCCTGGGGCGGTAGCGTGATTGAGAATGACAGGTCAATGAATAAAACCACAGCGTTCAAGGCTATATCGCTCCTCTGGGTCGGTTCCCTGGCGGGAGCCGGGTTCGCCTTTCTCACTCAGGTATTCCTGGCGAGAAAGTTGGGAAGCAACGATTTCGGTGCTTTTTCGTCGTCACTCACCACCATCACGCTCCTCGCCCCCCTGGCGGGCTTCGGGATATCGCAGTATTGGCTCAAGGCTTTTGGCCAAGAGGGTTGGGCGGCGAAACGCTGGTTGAAACCTTCATTCCAGTTCATCGCGTTAAGTACTTTATCTCTCATCTGCTCCATTGTAGTGTGGGCGCTTTATTCCAGTCATGACCGGTTAACGCAGAACCTGTTGTTGATCCTGTCTCTGTACATACTCGGACAGCTGTCGGTAGAACTGGTGAGCAGCAAGTTTCAGCTTGAAGAAAAATATTTGCACCTAGCGCTTTGGCAGTTTTTCCCGCATTTTCTTCGTTGCTCAATGGTCTTCGTCACGGCGGTCATGAGTGCCACACCGATAGCCGCGGAATACTACGCCACATTTTTCTCGGTGATTGCAGTGGTGTTTTTTTTGTTGGCCATTCCCCAGTTATTGCACATGACAAGTGGAAAGTTGGCCCTGAAAGGCCACGAACTGACCTCTGAATTCGAAGCCCTGTCGGTGAAACCGAGCATGTTAAGCGTTGCCGGCGCCAGTTGGCCGTTCGGTGTCGCAGCGTTCTCTTACCTGATTTATTTTCAAAGCAACATTATCTTGCTCAAACATCTCTCAAGTAATAGCGCCGCCGGTATCTACAGCGTTGCGTTCACCATCATGACCGCCGTGTATTTGTTGCCGAGTGTGATTTATCAGCGGTTCCTGCTGCCCAAGATGCATCGTTGGGCGAACCATGATCGAGAAATGTTTTATCAGATATACCGAAAGGGCAACTGGTTGATGCTGCTGCTTGGAACGCTGGCCATGCTGGTGATTCTGGTCTGTGCGGACTGGGCAGTGCCGCTGCTGTTTGGTGAGGCTTATCGAGACGCTGCGTCGATCTTGAAAATTCTTTCCCTGTCGGCGCCGATCATTTTTCTGGCCTTCAGTGCTGGCGCCACACTGGTGACCCAGGAACACATGAAAGTAAAAGTTAAATACATGGCGATGGTTGCGATAATCAATGTATTGCTCAACCTGGCCTTAATTCCTCGCTTTGACCTGCGTGGCGCCGCGGTAGCGACTGTGGTCAGCAACCTACTGCTATTGTCGTTATATTTTTATGGCGCTCAACGGTTGGTTTTCAAGAACAAAGCTCCGATAGCAGATGCTGCTCCCTATGCCTAAATTATTTAGGATCATCGAAAGTCGGTATTAAAGAAGTTTGCTGAAGCGGAAATAAGAGAAAATTCTTCATGTCCAGGTATTCGCTTCGGGAATTCTCCGACGCGAAAGTAAGCGCCGAAGCGTTAAACAGAGCCCTGGAGGTGGCCATGAAATCACCTTAAGCCTGTACAGACACAACCGGGGTTTTGGTCACAAAATAAAAAATCTGCTGATTATCACCACCGACTTGCGGGCTTCGTTTCCCCAAAACACGGTCTGTGCTTCGTCATGTCGCCCTATTAGTTAAGTGTATACCAGGTTGCCCGGTCAGTAAGTACTCACCCTTAGTCGCAAAGGATTCAGCACCTTGAAAATTGCATTGATTACCATACACCACGCCAACAGTTACGGCGGAACACTACAGGCGCTTGCCAGCCAGAACGTGCTATCGAGATATGGCGACGTCAACATCATTGACTACAAAAGTAAAGAGTTGGAAAGCACGTTAAAACTGATTCGGGTCAATAGTAACCCCCGCAGTATTTTCAGAGCCGGTAAGGACTTCTTTCGAATCATTCCTCGCAGAAGGTTGATCGCGAAGTTCAGAGAGTTTATGCGGGTTCACTACAAATTGACGCCCGCGTGCCAGGATTTGCAAGCGCTTCAAACCTTGTCCAGTGACTTTGATTGTGTGGTGTGTGGCAGCGACCAGATATGGAACCCGATGATTACGGGTGAGCTGGATTTGAACTATATGTTGGCGTTTTCCCGAGCGAAAAAGAAGATTTCGTTTTCATCCAGCGCGGGTTCTTACCATTATTCCGACGAGGAAGAGCTCAAGGTCAGAAAGGCATTGTCGACCTTTGACAGCATTTCCGTGCGGGAAGAGGACACGGCGCGAAACCTGCGCAGAATGCTGGGTAACCAAAAAGTCGATCATACCCTGGATCCTACCTTGATGCTTAACAAGCAGGAATGGATGCAGAGCCTGCAGCTTTCCAGTCAGGCGCCAGGCACCGCTAATAAATACATTCTTGTTTATACCCTGAAGAAAGATGCGCTGATCCGGGAGACCATCAACAGAATAAGGACCGTTTTAGGGCTGCGGGTTGTGGCGATCGATCAGGACCCGTTCCTGGGCTACAAAAGTGATCGGCACATAATGGATGCCAGTCCGGTTGATTATGTTTCGCTATTCGCCAATGCGTCCTTCGTGATCACTAATTCATTCCATGGCACCGCTTTTGCCTTGAACTTCGGTATTCCGTTTGTGACCGCATTGCCGGAAAGCGGATTGAACAGAATCAAAGGGCTTCTGGATAAAGTCGGTTTGACTGATCGTCTGGTGACCCGCTTGAGTGACGTCAACTCGGTCGTCGTAAAACCCATCGATTTCACGCGCAGTCATCAGCAACTGGAGACGCTGAGGCAGGCGACCTGGAATTATCTCGATGGGGCCCTTGCAAGCAAAATAGTAAAAAAGCCAATTGAATTTTCATGATGAACCAGCGTGTCGCTAGCTTGAGATCCTCAAGTATCAATCCGCGTATGTGCTGGTAGTCATTATTGGCATTGCCGTGATGTTCAATAATATTAGCTGTACTGCTTTTGGTCAGTTCGAATATCTCTCTGCGTCTACCGAAAATAGCGATGATTCTGACGTGGGGGGCGCTCTGGTTGCGTTTTTCATGGGTGTGACTTTCTCGAGTCAGACTATTCCCGCACATTCGATCGCCATTTTTTGGGTGTGCCTGGCGCTCACCGAGCGATTCACCACACTCAGTCGCTCACTCATTAAAAGAACTTAAGCATGAACTCAAAAAAGCTGGTTTTCATTCACCTGTTCAACGACAGAAGTGGTAGCCCAAAAGTCTTGTCTCAAGTGGTGAAGGCGGCGGCCAATAACAATATACCCACCGAGGTGATCACCAGTGCTCACGGTGATGGCTTCTTGGCCGGTGTGGCCGATGTGCAGAGCAGGCTTTTTTATAAAAGGTCAGAAAATAAGTTACTAACCCTTGGCTATTATCTGATCTCTCAAGGGTTATTGTTTGTTCAGTGCCTGAAATACAGACGGCAGAATGTGGTGTTTTATGTCAATACCATGATGCCCTTTGGGGCGGCGCTGGCGGGTAAACTGTTAAGGATACCGGTTTATTATCATGTGCATGAAACATCGATAAAACCCAATATTCTGAAGCGGTTTCTCCGGCTGGTCATTGAGAAGACTAGTACGAAGGTGGTCTTCGTCTCAAACTACCTGATGCAGGAGGAAGGTTTTACCAAACTCCCCCAAGTTATTATTCATAATGCGCTGGAGTCCGAGGTTGAAAAGCAGTATCGAGTAAAGGAAGAGACCGGTTTCACTTCTTTGATGATCTGTTCCTTGAAGGCCTACAAGGGAGTTATGGAATTCCTGGCACTGGCGCAGCGCAGCAAGGATGACAAGCACCTGAGCTTCACTCTGGTACTCAACGCCAGCCTGAGTGAAATCGATAGTTTTTTTGCAAGCATCGACATTCCGGGCAATGTGGCAATTTATCCTCGCCAAACGGACCTGTCGGGCTTTTATTCTCGAGCTGATTTGCTTCTGAATCTTTCCCGACCTGATGGCTGGATTGAAACATTCGGTTTGACCATTCTCGAAGGGATGTCCCATGGCTTGCCGGTGATCGTTCCTCCCGTAGGTGGCCCCACCGAGTTAGTACGCAGTGATATCGAAGGTTATTTGATTTCTTCGTACGACATAGAAGAACTTTATAGTGCAGTGAGCAGGATCTCGCTGGATCCGAAGAAATACAAGACGCTGTCTGATAATGCGTTATCCCGTACTCGAGACTTCAGCCTGGAAGTGTTCGAAAGCAAGTTCTCAACATTATTTAACGAGATGCAACATGACACCTAAAAAACTTTATATCCTTGGCATAAGAGGTGTCCCGGCTGAACACGGTGGTTTTGAAACCTTTGCGGAAAAGCTATCGCTTTATTTAACGGCGCACGGCTGGCAGGTGTATGTCTACTGCCAGGAAGAGGGCCTCGGAGAAATAACTTATAGCACTTGGAACGAAGTCAACAGAATTCATATCCCTGTGACCCAGGCGGGTGCGCTGGGGACTGTTGTTTTTGACTGGAAAGCCACGCGTCATGCGGCAGCGCAACAGGGGTTGTTTCTGACCCTGGGTTACAACACCGCCGTGTTCAGTTTGCTGCAAAGGCTCAAAGGCCAGACCAACATCATTAACATGGATGGCATTGAGTGGCGGCGTGACAAATGGGGGACCATTGCCAAGACTTGGTTCTGGCTCAATGAACGGGCCGGCTGCTGGATGGGCAGTCATTTGGTCGCCGACCACCCGAAGATCAAAGATCACTTGGCGACACGGGTTTCCGCGGCCAGGATCACCATGATCCCTTATGGCGGGGATGAGGTCACCGGCGCTGATCCGACGTTACTGGCAACTTATGCCCTGGAACCGGGCCAGTTCTCAGTGATCATTGCCCGGCCCGAGCCCGAAAACTCGTTTCTGGAAATGGTCCGCGCATTCAGTTCCACACTGCGCAATCACAAGCTTGTCGTTCTGGGTAACTTTCAACCGAATAATAATCCGTACCATAAACAGGTCATGGACGCGGCCAGCGCCGAGGTCATCTTTCCCGGAGCGATCTATGAGACTTCCGTCGTGCAGGCGCTGCGCTTTTACTGCCGGTTTTACCTGCATGGGCATCGTGTCGGTGGAACTAATCCATCGTTGGTCGAGGCGCTCGGCGCGGGTTGCGCGGTCATTGCCCACGACAACCCATTCAATCGCTGGGTAACGGAAAGTGGCGCCGCGTACTTCAAGGATGAAGCCGCTTGTAGCGCCTTGTTTACTCAGCTGCTGACGGATGACTCGACGCAACAGCAGATGGAAACGGCCAGTCGTACACGCTTTCATCAGCGTTTTACGTGGAATCAGATCCTGCTTCAGTACGAAGAGTTATTGGCGAAGTGGTATCCCCATCAGTCGGCAAGGAGATGATGATGACGATGCGTATTCTGCTGACCGGCGGAGCCGGCTTTATTGGTTCTGCCGTCGTCAGGCACCTGATTGAAGATACTCAATATAAAGTGGCGAACGTCGATAAGTTAACGTACGCCGGCAATCTGGAATCTTTGGCCGGCGTTGCCGAGTCACCGCGCTATCACTTTTTTAACGTTGATATCTGTGACGCCCAAGCGCTGGATCAAGTATTCGCGACGTTTCAACCGGATGCGGTGATGCACTTGGCCGCCGAGTCGCATGTCGATCGTTCTATCGACGGCCCTGCAGACTTTATCCAGACCAATATTGTCGGGACCTATACCTTACTCGAGGCCGCACGGCGTTATTGGAATGGACTCTCGGCAGAAGTGAAGTGGGCGTTTCGCTTTCACCATATCTCTACCGATGAGGTTTATGGCGACCTGGAAGGGACCGATAGCCTGTTCAGCGAAACCACGCCTTATGCGCCAAGCTCACCCTATTCGGCGTCCAAGGCCTGCTCGGATCATCTGGTTCGAGCCTGGCAACGCACTTATGGTCTACCGGTGCTGGTGACCAATTGTTCGAATAATTACGGTCCTTATCACTTCCCCGAGAAGTTGATTCCCCATGTGATTCTGAATGCCATCCACGGGCGGCCTCTTCCAGTCTACGGCGACGGCTTACAGATTCGCGACTGGCTGTTTGTAGAAGATCATGCGCGTGCCTTATGCGAGGTCGTGTGCCGGGGCAAGGTCGGCGAAACCTACAACATCGGCGGCCATAACGAGAAAACCAATCTTGAGGTCGTGGAAACCTTGTGTGATCTACTCGAAGAGTTGGCGCCCAACAAGCCAGCCGGTGTCGAGTGTTATCGCGATCTGATTACGTTCGTCAAGGATCGGCCGGGGCATGATCTTCGTTACGCCATCGATGCGGGCAAGATCGAGCGTGAACTCGGTTGGCGCCCCCAGGAAACTTTTGAGAGCGGCATACGCAAAACGGTTCAGTGGTATCTGGACCATCAAGGGTGGTGGCAACGCGTCCTTAACGGTCAGTACCGGCCCGAGCGTCTTGGCCAGACCGGCTGAAATATTCAAACCCTGCCTCTATTAATCCGAGGGGAATCCCCACATGAAAGGCATCATTCTGGCGGGAGGCTCCGGCACTCGCTTGCATCCTATTACCCGTGGTGTATCCAAACAGCTGCTGCCGGTCTACGACAAGCCGATGATTTATTATCCGCTGTCGGTATTAATGCTGGCGGGCATTCGCGAGATATTGATTATTTCCACGCCGCAGGACTTGCCCAACTTCCAGAACCTGTTGGGTGATGGCTCTTCTTTCGGCATTGAACTCAGTTATGCCGAACAACCTTCTCCCGATGGCCTGGCCCAGGCCTTTCTGATTGGCGAGGATTTTATCGGCGACAGTAATGTGGCGCTGATTCTGGGCGACAACATCTTTTACGGTTATGGCTTCAGCGCCTTGTTGCGCGAAGCGTCACAACGACAGACCGGTGCCACCGTCTTCGGTTATCGAGTCAGCGACCCGGAGCGTTTTGGCGTTGTCGAGTTCGACGATAACGGCAAGGCGATCTCAATCGAAGAGAAGCCTAAACATCCGAAGTCCGACTATGCCGTCACTGGCTTGTATTTCTACGACAAAGACGTGGTGCGCATTGCAAAGCAAGTCAAACCTTCGATCCGCGGCGAGCTTGAAATCACTGACGTGAACAACGCCTACCTGGAGCGCGGGGACCTGCATGTCAGCGTGCTCGGGCGTGGTTTTGCCTGGCTGGACACCGGGACCCATGACTCATTGATGGAGGCCGGGCATTTCGTCCAGACCATCGAAGCGCGGCAGGGCTTGAAAGTGGCTTGCCTGGAAGAGGTGGCTTACCACCAGGGTTGGTTGTCGGCTGCGCAATTGGATAAACAAGCCACCGCGCTATACAAAACCGGTTACGGCCAATACCTGGCACGGGTGCTGACAACGGAGCCTGTGAAATGAATGTCATCAACACCCGGTTGCCTGGTGTACTGATCATCGAGCCTAAAATCTTCGGCGATGCCCGCGGGTTCTTTCTCGAGAGCTATCACCAGCAGCGTTATCGCGATGCCGGCATCGAGTTGCCTTTCGTCCAGGACAATCACTCGCGCTCGCAATATGGCGTGTTACGTGGTTTGCACTTCCAGCGGACCCGGCCACAGGGCAAGTTGGTGCGGGTCACCCAAGGTGCGGTGTACGACGTAGTTGTGGACATCAATCCCCAATCGCCCACCTGTGGTGAACATGTGGGCGTCAAGTTGACCGCCGACAACCATCTTCAGCTATGGGTGCCGCCGGGTTATGCCCACGGTTTCTGTGTGCTCAGTGATGTCGCCGATTTTCAATACAAATGCACCGATTTTTATTACCCCGAGGACGAGGGTGGTTTGCTCTGGAATGATCCGGAGCTGGACATTGCCTGGCCGTTGGAGTCGCCTCAACTATCGGAAAAAGACTCGCGCAACCCGCGCTTGCGTGCGGTGTTGAATGGAGAATGAAGGATGAATAAAGGACTATAGTTACATTAACTATTTATGACCTGCTGTTATTTAGCCTTGAATGTCCAACCACAATAGGACCTTGCGGGATAAGAAGCCGGGAGAATCCTGACTAATAATAACAATAGGCCCTCAGGGCAAGTGCCTCCTATCCGTAAACATGTATTGAAAATGCCCTGCCATGTGCTGAATATCTTTGAAAATCGCCCTTATTCGTCAATAGGCTCTGTCTGGTTTGGGCGCTTCTTCCAATGATGTGATGAGGTTCGGTATATGGCGTGCAACACCTATAAATGACATGCTCCAAAGGTGGCAATGCGCATGAATTGGCTGTTCAATTGGTCAGTTTTATTCGTTCTGCTGTTCCATTCCTGGTCCCTTAGTATCAAATCTTATAGAGAGTTGATGTCGAGAAGGAGTCTGATATGAAGAAACTACTTACGGCCGGCTTGCTGGCTGTCATGAGTACCGCAGCGTTGGCAGCGGATGAACCGGTGAGCGATGCGGCGAGCGCAAGCGAGCCTCTGTCGTTGAACACCCCGCTGGTCGGGGGTGTGACTGTCGCCGAAACCGTGGTTGTCGGCGCGGCTATTGTCGGCGCTGCTGTGGCCGCTTCAAACTCTGGGGGCAGTTCCAATGGCGGTACCTCTGGAACGGGCGGCACCACCGGTACGGGTGGTACTACTGGTACCAACTAATACCCCGCGAAGTGTGTTGTACAAGATCACTCAGAACTTTCTGGGTGATCTTGTTTTAGACTTGCCCTCGACTAGCGTAGTGCCATTATGATCCGTAGGTTTTCTGTTGTTATGCTGGCAAGTATCAGCTTGTCCGGCTGTATGTTTTCGCCTGGTCAACACATGGACACCAGTCAAATGGTGAGTGACGGCTCTCCGGAGAGTAGCCGGGTGGAACTTATTCCCATCACCCCTAAATTGATTGCCATGGATGCCGCCACACAGGTTCGGGAATCGGTCCCCTCTGCGCTGTTGTCCTATGTTCCAGGCGGTTATCGCGTGGGCGCCAATGACCTGTTGTTTATCACGGTCTGGGATCACCCCGAGTTGACGGCGCCTTCCGGGCCGCAACAGCAACTCGATGCCAACGGTCGTCTGGTACGTCCGGACGGGACGCTGTTTTATCCCTACATCGGTAATATTCCGGCCGCCGGTAAAACCATCGAAGAGTTGCGAGCCTATATCGCCGAGCGCTTGTCGCAATTTGTCGAAAGCCCGCAGGTCGACGTTAGCGTATTGCGCTTCGCCAGCCAGACGGTGGTGATTTCCGGTGCGGTGCTCAAAGCCGGCCAGCAGCCGATCACCACCACCCCGTTGAGTGTGGTCGAGGCCATTGGCGCGGCCGGTGTGGACCCGATGAATGCAGACCTGTCAGGCCTGACGCTGACCCGCGACGGGCGCGAGTACAGGCTGGATCTGGACACGCTCAATCGCCAGGACTCACAGCTGCAGGGCGTCTACCTCAAGGGCGGCGACCGACTTTACCTGCCCTACAATGACCTGAAGCGAATCTACGTCATGGGTGAAGTCAACCAGCCCCGCGCGCTGAGCTTCAAAAGCAAATCGATGAACCTCACCGATGCTCTGGGCACTGTGGGGGGCTTGAACCAGACCACCTCCAATGGCAACGCGGTGTACGTGATTCGCGGCGCGGAAAATCTGGAGACCGAACCGGCTAAGGTCTACCAGCTCGATGCTGAATCCCCTTCGGCCCTGGTGCTGGCCACACGTTTCGACTTGCAACCGCAAGACATCGTCTATGTCGGCCCGGCGGGCGTAACGCGCTGGAACCGTCTGATCAGCCAGCTTCTGCCTACCGCCAGTGTCCTCGGGACCGGTGCCAGCTCAGTTAACGATCTCAGCGAAGCCAACAGCAGATAAGGCTCTATCCCCCCGTGAAAATTTTGCCTACCTGCGCCGGTCTGACGATGGCGCTCTTGCTGTGCGGGTGTAACCCGTTGATGAGGGCCTCCTGGGACACCCTCGAATCCTCCGTCACAGGACCGGCCTCCATCAACTTGACCCGCGCTCAGGTCGACGCCGTGCCGTATCCGCAGATCCTGGTCACCACTACCTCCAGCGAGGGGGTGATGGCCATGGCTCGCCGGCGGGGCGACCTGCAGTTCTGGGTCGCTTCCGGCAAGCAAGTGCTGATGATGCGCGACGGTCTGGTAGTGCGCACCGTCGGGCTGGGCGTTTCTCTGGATGGCACTCGCTTCAATGATGAGTCGCCGTTCAAACGCGGCCTTCAGCATTTACCCAACGGCTATACCAGCACGCGCTGGATCGACATCTACGACGGCAACCGCATCGGTATCGCCGTCAACAGCCGTTTCAGCCTCCACGACATCGAGACCATCCGCATTCTGGACAAGGATTACGCCTTGCTACGCATCGACGAGCAGGTGGATGTACCCACCCTGAATTTTCGCGCTACCAACCGCTACTGGGTCGACCCCCAGGACGGTTTCATCTTGCGTAGCGAGCAGCACCTGACGCCGCAGCTCTTCCTGAGAATCGTGCAGGTACGCCCTGATCGGGGGGCCGCCCGGTGAAGTGTTCGAACCTTGTGTTGCTGGGCTTGTTCTTGCTGGGGCCTGGCGTGGGTCAGGCCGCCGTGACAGTCAGCGGTGATGTGCGCACCCCCGGCCCCGTCGACGTCAAACCCGGTGCACGTTTGATGGACGTCATTCGAGGCGCCCAACCCAATCCCGAAAGTTACTGGCTGGGCGCTGCATGGCTGCACCGCTCATTGGAGGATCAGCAAGCGCGTTTGAAGGCAGGCGTCTTGTTTGATCTGAAACTTCTGCAACGGGGTGCGTTGCTGGATGGCAAGGGTACGCGAGCAGATTTGAGTGCGCGCCTGTATGAGCAGATCGAGCGACTGCCGGTCACCGGGCGCCAGGTTGCAGTGCTCGACCCGATCGCTGTGGAAGTGGGCTTCGCCCGCAACGCGTTGCTGGATGATGGTGACCGTCTTGTTTATCCCGCGCGGCCGTCCACCGTGGAAATCCTCGGGGCAGTTGCGCAGCCCTGTCATGTGCCTTATCGCGCCCTGCAGGAAGTCCGTACCTACGTGCGGGACTGCCCCATTCTCGACGACGCCGAGCGCGATTACCTGTGGCTGATCCAGCCCGACGGCCAGGTCAGGCGCGTGGGTGTGGCGGCATGGAATCGCGAGGATGGCGTCGTAGCTGCCCCCGGCAGCAGGATCCTGGTGCCGATCAGGAGCGACGACCTCGAGACACCGACCCCAGAGCTCAATCAACAACTGGCCGAGTTTCTTGCCACTCAACCCTTGGCTGAGGTGGCCCCTTGAAGTGCCCGTTGACGTTACGTTTTGCTGCTGTATTGCTCCTGCCCAGCGCAATGGTTCACGGTGAACCACGCTATACCCAGAATGATTTTGGTGGCGTCGGTCTGTTACAAACGCCCACCGCGCGCATGGCCCCCGCGGGGGAGTTGAGCGCCACGGCCAGTCGTACCGATCCCTACACCCGCTATAGTTTTTCCCTGCAACCATTCGATTGGCTAGAAGGCTCGTTTCGTTACACCGCGATCACCAACCGCAGGTACGGCACCGAAGAGTTGAGCGGCGATCAGAGCTTCAAAGACAAGGCCATCGACATCAAGGCGCGGCTTTGGGAGGAAAGTCACTGGGCACCGCAGGTCGCCGTCGGTGCACGGGATATTGGCGGTACCGGGTTGTTTTCCAGCGAGTATTTCGTTGCCAACAAGCGTTATGGCGACCTGGATTTCAGCCTCGGTATTGCCTGGGGCTATCTGGGTAATCGAGGGGATTTCAGCAACCCGCTGGCGGTCTTCGGCAGCAAGTTCAACGACCGGCCAGAGAGCACGGCGGCTATCGCCAGGGCAGGGGACGTGAACACCAATGCGTATTTCAGAGGCCACCCTTCGTTGTTTGGCGGGGTTGCCTACCAAACGCCATGGGCACCGCTAAGCCTGAAGATCGAGTACGAGGGCAACGATTACAAGAATGAGCCACTGGACAACTCGATCAAGCAAGACCTGCCGATCAACATCGGCGTGGTCTACAAGCTCGCGGACAGTGTTGATCTGAGTGCAGGCTGGGAGCGTGGCAATACGGCGATGTTCGGCATCACCCTGCACACCAACTTTGTCAGCCGCAAGGCGCCGGTCAAGACGTACGACCCTCCCGCCGAGCCGTTGCCGGCGCAGGAGCCGTCGACCCCGACTGACCAGGTCAACTGGGCTGATGTCTCCAACCGGCTGCAGCAAAATGCCGGCTACAAGGTGAAACGCATCACCCAGCGCGGTTCGGAGTTGATGGTGTATGGCGAGCAGTCTCGCTATTTTTATCCGTCCAAAGCCGTCGGGCGAGCCAGCCGGATTCTCGATAACAGCGTCAATCAGGACATCGACTGGTTCACTCTGGTGAACCAGCGTTATGACATGTCCATCGAGGAAACCAGCGTGCCGCGCGAAACGTTCCGTGCGGTCGTGAACAACGACCAGCCGCTGAAGGATCTGCACCGTACGACCGAGGTCAATCCGGCGACTGCGCACCGGGAAACCACGCTCTACACCCAGGCGCTGGAACCGTTCAGCTACGGCTTCGGTCTGGGCTACAAACAGAACATCGGCGGCCCCGACGGACTGATCTATCAGTTCACCGCCGATGCCGATGCGGAGTACCGCTTCACCCGCAATACCTGGTGGAGCGGCTTGCTCAGTGTCAACCTGCTGAACAACTACGACAAGTTCACCTATGATGCGCCGAGCGGGCTGCCGCGAGTGCGCACTGATCTGCGCCAATACATGACCACCTCCGATGTGATGATGCCGACGTTCCAATTCAACCATGCGGCGCAGCTGGATCGGGATTGGTACGGGATGGTCTACGGCGGCTATCTGGAATCCATGTTCGCCGGCGTCGGCAGCGAAGTGCTGTATCGACCCACGGGGAAACGCTGGTCCGTGGGCGCAGACCTGAACTTCGTGCGTCAGCGGGACTATGATCAGGGCTTCGGCCTGCGTGACTACCAGACCGTGACGGGCCATGTCACCAGCTATACTGAACTGCCAAATGACATGCTTGCAGCGGTCAGCGTCGGGCGTTATCTGGCGCGGGACTGGGGCACCACCGTCGACTTGTCGCGGGTGTTCAAGAACGGCGTGAAGTTTGGCGCCTGGGTTACTCTGACCAGCGCGTCGAAGGAGGAGTATGGCGAGGGCAGCTTCGACAAAGGGATCTATGTTTCCATCCCGTTCGACGAGTTGATGAGTACCTCCACCATGCGTCGGGCCAACATCGTCTGGGCGCCACTGACACGCGATGGCGGTGCACGCCTGAGTCGCGCCTACTCGCTGCAGACCATGACCGACGGACGTGATAGCGACCTGTTCTACAACAACTTCGAGAAAATTACTGAATGATTACGTGGCTCAAAGGCTTGGTCGAGTTGCCGTTCTGGTTCCGGGGCCTGGTCTTTGCCTCGGTGACCTTGATTCTGCTGTTCGCGGGTTTGCGCTCTCAGCCGATCCCGGAGCTGTTCGTCGAAGAGGACAAACTCCATCATTGGATCGGCTTTCTGGTATTTGCGTGCAGCTGCCGCCTGGCCTTTCCCAATGTGAAATTTCGCTGGATCGCCGTGGGGTGTTTGGTCATTGGCGTACTCATCGAGGCCGTGCAAGGTTTGATGCCGCTGCGCACGGCTTCGCCCTACGACATGTTGGCAAATAGTATTGGCGTGTTGATGGGGTTATTGATTTCAAGGTACTGGGTGCGCTGAAAAGGCACGAAATACCAATCAGCCTGCCGGCATGTTGCAGCCGCAGATCCTCTCTCTATCCCCCTCCAGCAACACCTCTCTTGCCAATGGCGCGAGTACGGTCGACTTGCTCGACCTGCTCGACGCATTGAGCATCCATCCCCACTCATGTCAGTCAGCCAAGTCGCAAATCTGTAGCAGCTGCCGAAGGCTGCTACAAGGAGTGCGTCACGGCTGAAATTGCGTACTGACTGGCATTGCTCCGTCCGACCGTTCAATTGGGATCAACGTGGGATGGGATATGAGGCGGTGGGGGCGGGATGATTGGGGCAGTCAGAAACCTGACTACCCCAGGCTACAACCTTGTCAGCAATACGCTGAAGAATAGAAGGGGGTGAACATCGCAGCGGTTAATAAATGTCCTTGGAAAAGAGCGTGAAGGGGGTCTTGATCAGGATCTTGATGTCGAGCCACAACGACCAGTTGTTGATGTAGTTGAGGTCAATCTCCACCCGCTTTTGCATCTTGTCGAGGGTCTCGGTTTCGCCACGGCAGCCGCTGATCTGGGCCAGCCCGGTGATGCCCGGTTTGATTCGATGGCGGGCCATGTAAGCCTGAATCTTTCCGGTGTAGTAGTCGTTATGGGCGATCGCATGGGGCCGCGGCCCGACCAGCGCCATATGGCCTTGCAGCACGTTGAAGAACTGCGGCAACTCATCAATGGAGGTGCGTCGTATGAAACGGCCGACCGGAGTAATGCGCGGGTCTTCACGACCGGCTTGGCGTACCTGATGGTCGTCGTGCAGGCGCATGGAGCGGAACTTCCAGACCTTGATGATCTTGCCGTTCCAGCCATGGCGCTCCTGTTTGAAGATAATCGGGCCTGGGGAGGAGATCTTCACCGCGACGGCGATTATCAGAAGCAGCGGACTGAAGCCGATCAGCGCCAGGGCGGCGAGGCTTCTGTCCAGCATTGTTTTGCTCAGCGCCGCTGTCGGGTAACTGGTCAGCGGGCTTTCATTGAGGTGGATGGCGGGCAGGCCATCCAGTTCGCTGACGGAATGATTGAGCAACGTCATGCTGCCCAGGTCGGGAACCCAGACCACATCGACATTCGAGTCGAGAAGGTCGATGTACAGCGCTTCGACCTGTTTGGCTTCGCTCAAGGGCAGTGCGATGTACAACCGCCGGACATCATGCACCCGGATCAGCTCGCGCAGTTCCTGCAACTGACCCACGATTCTGTGGGCATTGACGTTGGTAGACAGTTCGTTGGGTTTTGAGCTGATCAGGCCGACCAGCGGCGGATATTCAGTTTTGGCCAGTTTGTCTGCCAGATTCACCGCCAGTTGGTCGGTGCCGATAATCAGGGTGTTGTTTTGGCTATGCAATTGCCGATGGTAATGCCTGGAAAAACTGTGCAAAGGCAGGTACAGCAAGGCCTGTACGCAATAACCGGCCACAGCCCAGACCAGGATGATCTCCCGGGAGAACAACTCGCTGGTTTTGCTGATAAAGCCGATGCTGGTCAGTCCGGTCAGCGTCAGCAGCCACCCCAGCAGCAGTCGACCCAGGCCGGTGAGGTAACCATGCTGCTTGTGATAAACCAGCAGCAGGGAGTAGGAGGGGACGGAACCCAAGAGAGTAAGCACCGCCAACACACGATAATGAGCTTCTATTTCTCCTGTCTGATAGAGCGCCAGAGCAAATAACAGCGTGTTGACCGAAGTGATGGCAATTATCCATTGCCCCCAGAAGGTCAGTCCTTTGGATATGCTGTTTCGATTAATACGATTATGTACCATCGCGGTGTCCCTCGGGCCTGCGCCACATTGTGTATCAGTCGACGGTTAATAAATGGCAGCCACGCACAAAGGCTGAGCGAACGAGGTTCAGTCAGAAGTTATTTTTATTATTAGAAGGGAATAACGCGGGCTTATGGCTGGCCATCCTGGCTTTGTTTTCAAGTCAGCTGATACGGTTGTCTCAGTGTCAGGTTTTTATACTAGTACCTAAATCTTTGTGTGTGTCTGACGAATTATAACGGCCACTCTTTCAGAGGCTTTGTTATAAAAAGTCGTGCTGTTTAATTAGGAGGATATCGCTCAATCGTCTATATAATTGCAGCATTCGATAAACGTTTGTCGGTCGGCGAGGGATGAAACGAAGCCGGAGCCATCGGGGGGGTATGGCATATGTGAGGATGTGCAAATGCCAAGAGGCAAGTCACGGGTATGGGGATATCAGGTGGGGCGGGGAATCGCGTTTATTGTTATTATTTTTGCGATCTCTCGCTAGTAAGCGACTCTTATCCTTTGTGCCAAACAGTAACCGCGGTTTCTGACCGAGCGGATCAGTCGTTCGCCATTAGCAGCAGTCTTGAACTTTTTCTGCAGCCGGCTCAGGCACATTTCAAGTCCGCTATATTGGTCCGGGTCTTTATCAATGCGTAGAATAAGATCATTTTTGCTGAGTACCCGTCGATCGCTGAGGACCAGTTGGGTAAGCATTAACGATTCGGTACCGGTCAATGAAATAGTGATATCTTCTTTGACCAATGTTCGATCGTCAGCATTAAACCACCAGATATCAGGATTGCCCTGAGACTCTTTAACCCGACTGACTGCCGAGATGAACTCTTCGTCGGCCACTGGTTTCTTGAGAAAGCCATCCACACCGAAGTGCGAAAAGTGATGGAGTTCCGAAGGTTCAGAGTTTGGGGTTATGAGGATGATTTCCGCATCTTTTTGATTTTTACGGATGAAACTGACATCGCTCAGCGATATGTCCGCCTGGTCGAGCAGGATGTGCGTGAATCGACTCTTTCGGATGCGTTCGCTGCTGAGTTTACCTGACTCGATTTCAAAGGATAAATACAGGCGTTGCACGAGAAGCGACTCGATTGCTTGTCGTGCCAGTTGGTCGCGGGTGAAAATCAGAAAGCTGTTATTCGGAGTATTCACAATAAGGTTCCTTCCTAGTCTGGTGAAGTTTTTTCAAAACTTAAATAAGCTCGGTCGGCGAGTAGTACCTCCCCTGAAAAAAGTCGAAGGGCATGCTGCGAGCCAGTGTGTGTAGTGCTTTGTGCTCCACCCGATCCGCCACGAATTTGATCTTGCTGTCATGGATCATGCCGCTCAGGCAGTCATAAGACCTGTTGAAAAAGTCCTGGCTGTTTTCGACCATGATGTCGAAGTTGGATTTGGTCAGGTCCACTTTTATGTAATCGAACAGCGCCAGGCTGATCAGTTTTTCGGTGCTGTCGTCGCTTAAATCATAGCCATCGAAAGCGATCTCGATCCCATTGTCTTTTAGTAGGTGGATGTGATTGATAATGGTTCTTTTTTCTTTCAGGTTGAACGACAGGAGCGAATTGCTGTTAATACTGGGGATTAGCTGTTGCTCATGCTTTTTGAGTATCGCTTGAGCATCGTTCATTTCCTTGATAAGCGCTTTATCCAATAAAGCATATTGATTCATGGTCACGAACAGCTTGTTTGGCGCCGGGGCGGAATGGGAAGGCATGGCCTCAATCTGTGAGAGGGCATTCAATTGGATCCGAGTCAGGACTTCGTAATAAGTCGCCAGTGGATGATCGGAATGCAGCTGCTGATACCCCTTGTTCAGAGGTGCCTCCTGTTTGGTTGCCTTGGCGTAAATTTCGCTGCCGAACAGTTCATCGTTTCGTTTCAGAATCGATTGCCTGAAGAATACCAATGCGAAGTTTTCGTGCACTATAGGTTGCCTGCCGGGCTCCATTATTTAATCCCTTTAAGAGTGAAAGTTTGCCTGATTGACTGATACGACCCCTCGAAGCAGTCGATAGCCATAACCGCGAACACTGTGAATGATGTTAATGCCAAAGTGTTTTTTGATTTTATTTCGAAGCCGGCTTATGGATTTCTCCAAGACGCGTGAGTCGTAGAGTTTTATATTCAAACCCATGGATTCGGCCATGCAGTCATGGTGCAGGATGTTACCTTCTGCGTTAATAAGCGCATCCAGGGCTTTCATTTCCTGATAGGCCAGATCCAGTTTGTATTCATCGTTGTATAAATGCAGGCATGTTTGG
Organism: Pseudomonas cucumis; assembly: GCF_030687935.1. GTDB lineage: Bacteria > Pseudomonadota > Gammaproteobacteria > Pseudomonadales > Pseudomonadaceae > Aquipseudomonas > Aquipseudomonas cucumis. The sequence continues at coordinate 2,367,803 of NZ_CP117454.1, forward strand.
TCCAGGGTCAATTTGACGCTGGGCTGCCATTCAGGAGTTTCGAACAACTCTGAGAGTAACCTGGCTTTTTCATCCTGATCGTTTGGTACATTGATGCAGTGATCGGCTCCGGCCAAGTAACATTCAACCTTGGTTTGCGGAGAGCGATAGTTGATTGCAACGATAATGGCCAGTTCTGTCGGATTCGTACGTAACTTCTTGATCAGCGCCAGGCAGTCATTAAGGATAGAGGGGCTTTCAACATCGATCAGTACGGTATCGAGTGTTTGCGTTTCGATATCCAGGCTTGGCGGGTTTGGATAATCTAATGTATAAACATGTGTGAGATTAGGTACAAATAATTGTCGAAGTTTCTCTGTCGAGCGCCAAGTGCGCCCAATAGCGAGAATACCCCTCTGGCTATTTTCGATTTTGCTCTCAGTGCTCATCATGTAAATTACTCATATGTGCTGGCGTTGCAATCTTAATACACAAAATACTGACGTTATCTGACTTTTTATAACATTTCTCGTCGTGAATACACGTCACTCCATGCTCAGTAGTTTTAGCTGATTCAATGACATAGGCAAATGCCGAGGCTTAAGCCCATTTGTTTTGTGATATCGGGCTTAGTTGGTACGCCCCTTTCAGTCGGACTAGGCTCTTTAGGTTGACTTTTCTATGAGCAACACAGATCCGATGGCTAATTGCCCATCTGGCTGCAGAACGAAGCACAACTGAGGAGTCTTGCGTATGAACTGTGCGGATGTCCGCATTTTTGAAAATTGGATTTGATTTATAAGGATATTCCACGGTGTTCTAGGGTGATGTAGGTGCACGTTGGGGAGGCGATCAGTACCGCGACCGCCTCTTTTTAGGGCGAATGAGAGGGAGGACTATGTTAATTGAGTCGTTTGGCATTATATTCGTAATATTTATGTCAAGGGGGGAATTTGTGAACGTGTAGTTATTCTGTTTAGCTATTGAAAAAAAATTCCAAAAGTTGATATTAAAGCGCCAGTAAATTCGATGTACTAACCGGGGAGGATCCCGGTTACTGATCCTTTTCGCAATTAACCATCCGCGCCACACCAAATCGATCGACCAGCATCCCTAAACGTGCCGCCCAGAACGTCGCCACCAGCGGCATTTGAATACCGCCGCCTTCCGGCAATGCAGCAAACACCCGCTCTGCCTCCTCCACACTGTCGACATTCAACGAAACCGAACAACCGCTCATGCCAGTGGTGGGGCGATCAGGTGTGGTGTCCGACCCCATGATTGCCTGGTCCCCGACCAGCAGACGCGTGTGAATGATCAGGTTATGGCAGCCCGTTGGAACATGGTCGCGAGCCGGAGTTTCGTAGGTCATCATGACTTCTATCTTTTGGCCTGGCCGGCCTTATCGCGTCCTGTCCCCGTAGAGTGGATGGCTCATTCCACGTACTGTAGAACCTGCCGCTCCTCTGACATCTGCCACCGAGTCCACCGTCCTATGCCCGTCCTGACCCGCTTCGCCTCTTTGCTCGACCAGGCGAGACGTGCCTTGTTGCTGGTCTGGGGAACATCCCGTGGGCTGTTTCTGGGGCTGGTACTGGCGACCCTCATCGCCGGTGTGCTGCCGGCGCTGGCGGCCTGGCTGGGGCAGCGGATTGTCGACGCCGTTGTCACCGCCATGCAGTTGCACGCCCAGCAGGGCAGTGCGCCGTTATGGCCGGTTGTGCGGTATGTGCTGTTTGAGGCAGGCGTGCTTGCGTTGCTATCCGGAACACAGCGTGCATTGTCGGTTCAGCAATCGCTGTTGCGGGTGCAGTTGGGGCAGAAGGTCAACACGATGATTTTGGAGAAAGCCCAGACGTTATCGTTGGTGCAGTTCGAGAATTCCGAGTTCTACGACAAGCTGGTACGGGTGCGGCGCGAGGCATCGACCCGGCCGCTGGCGCTGGTGATGAAGTCGCTGGGGCTGATCCAGAACCTGATCGTGTTGATCAGCTTTGGTGTGTTGCTGGTGCATTTTTCGCCGTGGGCACTGGTGTTGCTGGTGGTTGGGGCGTTACCGGTGTTCTTTGCCGAAGCGCACTTCTCCGGGGATGCCTTTCGCCTGTTCACGCGCCGGGCGCCGGAGAGTCGGCAGCAGAATTACATCGAGACGCTGCTCTCCCATGAGGGCTACATCAAAGAGGTGAAGCTGTTCGGCTTCGCGCCGCTGCTGTTGAAGCGTTATCGGGACACGTTTGCGCGTCTGTACGCCGAAGACCGGCGCCTGACGCTGCGTCGCGATGGCTGGGGTTTTGTGCTGGGATTGCTGGGTACCGCTGCGTTCTATGTGGCCTATGCCTGGGTCGTGGTCGATACCGTTCACGGCCATATCACCCTCGGCCAAATGACCATGTACCTGGTGCTGTTCAAGCAGGGGCAGGCCGCTGTGAGCAGCAGTTTGAGCGCAATCAGCGGCCTTTACGAGGATGGTCTTTACCTGTCGAGCCTCTACGAGTATTTGGCCGAGCCCGTTATTGCCGATAACGGAAGCCTTACCATGGGTGCGGTGCCCGGCGATGGTTTACGTTTCGAGAATGTCGGTTTCCGTTATCCGGGGGCGAGCCGCGACGCTTTGCTTGGCATCGATCTGCACCTGATGCCCGGGCACAGCGTTGCGCTGGTGGGGGAAAACGGTTCGGGCAAAACCACGCTGATCAAGTTGCTGACTCGGCTGTATCGTCCCGATCAGGGCCGTATTTTGCTGGACGGCAGCGATTTGCAGTCTTGGGACGAAGAGGTGCTGAGACGGCGCATCGGCGTGATTTTTCAGGACTACATTCGCTACCAATTATCGGTGGGCGAGAACATCGGCGTGGGCGATACCCTGGCGTTCCGCGATGAAGCGCGTTGGCAGCTAGCGGCCGCCGAGGGCATGGCCGCGCCCTTTATAGAGCGTCTGGATCGCGGTTACGCCACGCAATTGGGCCGGTGGTTTGCCGGTGGGCAGGAGCTGTCCGGTGGGCAATGGCAAAAGATCGCCTTGTCTCGCGCCTACATGCGCCGCGACGCCGATATTTTGATTCTGGATGAGCCCACCTCGGCCCTGGACCCGGCGGCGGAAGCGGCGGTGTTCGAGCATTTCAGTCAACACACCGAAGGCCGCATGACGTTGCTGATTTCTCACCGGTTCTCCAGCGTGCGCAATGCCGACCACATCATCGTGCTGGATCAGGGGTCGATCCTTGAGCGAGGCGATCACGACAGCCTGGTCGCGGCGGGCGGGCGTTATGCGCAGTTGTTCAACGTGCAGGCTCGTGGTTATCGGTAGTTTGAGGCTTCATGAGTCTGTTCCGGGAATGTGGCGAGGGGGCTGCCCCCTCGCCACAAGGTATGGGGTTTCAAGGCATTTCCGGCAACTCTTGCGGCCGCAAATCAAACACCAGCACCTCGGCATCCACGCCGTTGCTCAAGGTCAGAACCTGTTCTTCGCGAACCCGCACACCATCGCCTTCCTGTAACTGTATGCCATTGAGTTCAACACTGCCGCGCGCCACATGCACGTAGGCGTAGCGATCGGGGGCCAGTTCCAGCGTGGCGCTTTCCTTGCCGTCGATCAGGCCGGCGTACACCCGCGCATCCTGTCGAACTTTCAGCGAACCGTTGGCCCCGTCAGGGGAGATGATCAGTTGCAAGCGTCCGCGTTTTTTCTGCGGGCTGAAGTGCTCTTGCTGGTAGCGCGGTTTGGCGCCGCTGACGTCCGGCACGATCCAGATTTGCAGGAAGTGCACCGGGCGTGTTGTGGAGTGATTGTATTCACTGTGTGCAACGCCGCTGCCGGCGCTCATCAACTGCACGTCACCGGGGCGGATCACCGAGCCGGTGCCCAAGGTGTCCTTGTGTTCCAGCGCACCTTCGAGCACATAGGAAAAAATCTCCATGTCGCGGTGCGGGTGCTGGCCAAAGCCTTTGCCGGCCGCCACGCGGTCGTCGTTGATCACCAGCAGGTCGGAAAAACCCTGCTCCCGCGGGTTGCGGTAATTGGCGAAGGAGAAGGTATGGAACGACTTCAACCAACCGTGATTGGCCGCGCCGCGATCCGAAGCTTTACGAAGGGTCAGCATGATGAATCTCCTGTCAGGACGTGAATTCGTCCGAGTGAGGAGAAGGTTAATGTTTACCGGCTAGTGCAATAAGTATATGAAAATTGAAATACTGTCTCTTTAGGGTTGACAGTGGTGGGGTGGGGTTCATGTATTCTTATTGTTACAGTTGGCCATAATGCCGGGCTCGCTCCCACAAGGATTTGGTGTTCGGCCAATGGTATTAAACAGTTCTCCTTTAGTGACTTTGAATCCATGAAAACAGTGGCAATGGTGTTGTTCCCCGACTTTCTTCTGCTCGACATGGCCGGTCCCATGGAGGTGTTTTCCATCGCCAATCGTTATCTGGCACCAAGCGACCGTTACGAGCTGGCGACCATCGGCACCGAGCATGGCGCGTTGCGGGCCTCCAACGGCGTCAGCGTCCAGGCCGATCTGCACATCGATCAGGCGAACGAGCACTACGATTTGTTGCTGGTGCCGGGCGGGCCGGGGGCCTACAACGAAAGGCATCCGCCGCTGCTCGGCTGGCTCAAGGGCGCCGTCACCCGGGCAAACCGGTATGGTTCGATCTGCACCGGTGCGTTCGTGCTCGGGCATGCCGGGTTGCTGGACGGCTATCGCGTGACCACTCACTGGCATTACACCGAACGGCTGATCAAAGGCTTTCCCAAAGCCACCGTGGAGACCGATCAGATTTTCGTACAGGATCGAGACCTCATCACCTCCGGCGGTGTCACCGCAGGCATTGACCTGGCGCTGGCGGTGGTTGCCCAGGACCACGGCAAGAAAGTCGCCCAGGACGTCGCCAAAGTGCTGCTGGTGGTGATGAAGCGCCAGGGCGGGCAGGCGCAGTTCAGTCCGTTGATGGCGGCGGTGGCCCCCCAGGAAACGCCGATCACCCGGGTGCAGAACCATGTGCTCGAACGCCTCGATGAGGCGTTCAGTATCGAGCGCATGGCCAGTCTGGTGAACATGAGTGCACGGCACTTCGCCAGGGTCTTCGCCCGGGAGGTGAACATGACGCCGATGGAGTTTTTGCAAAGCGCGCGCATCGACCGCGCCCGGAACCTGCTGGAAACCAGCGACCTGCCGCTCAAGACCGTGGCTTATAAAAGTGGCTTTGGCAGCGTGCGGCACATGCGTTTTCTGTTCAGTGAAAAGCTCGGCCTGACCCCCACCCAGTACCGCGAACAGTTCAGCTAGCGCGATTGTCCGTCACGCGCACCGTGATGGCCGTGACGCTCCTCCCGTGGCCGTTGTACCGTCACCCATGCCTGCCAAGATACCTGTGAACTCTTTGCCATGGAGGTGCGGGAATCTGGATGGACGGGGGCGACGGTTTTTCAGTACCTTGAGCCGGGCCAGGTTTTCAGCGCGTGAACGTGCATGAACAGCCTCAGAGATATAAACAGCGATTCGGTGCTGCGGTTCGGGCCTTATGTGTTTCACCTGCGTCAGCGACTGATCCTGGACGGTGAACGGCCGTTGCGCATGGGTGGGCGGGCCCTGGAGATTTTGCAGGTACTGGTCGAGCACGCCGGTGCGGTGGTCAGCAAAGAGGCGCTGATTGCCCATGTCTGGCCGACCTCGGTGGTCGAGGAAATCAACCTGCGCGTGCACATCGCCGCTCTGCGTCGAGCGCTTGGCGATGGGCCGAACGGGCAACCGTACATCCTTAATATTCCCCAACGCGGTTATAGCTTCATCGCCCCGGTGCAGCGCGACCGGGCGGGCACGCCGGTGCTGGTCGAAACCGTGCACAAGCCTCTACACAACCTGCCTGCGCGGCTCACACCGGTGACCGGTCGCGACTCGATCGTCGGCAGTGTGGTCCGGCAGTTGCCGGTTCGGCGCTTCATGACCCTGGTCGGCCCCGCCGGCATCGGCAAGACCACCGTGGCATTACGCGTGGCCGAGCTGCTGTTGCAGCACTATCGGGACGGTGTCTGGCTGGTTGATCTGGCCTGCATTGATGCCCCGTCGCAACTTCTCGCTCATCTGTCGCGCACGTTGGAACTGGATGTCGGCACGGCGGCGCTGGCACAACGGCATGCCTTGGTGGTGCTCGACAACTGCGAACACCTGCTCGAGCGTTGTCGGGCAGTGGTGGACGATCTGCTGGCCTCGGCACCACGGCTCTCCATTCTCGCCACCAGTCGCGAACCGTTGCGAGCCGTCGGGGAAACAGTCCTGCGCTTACCGGCCCTGAAGGTACCGCCGCCTTCGGCGCTGTACAGCGTGGCCGAAGCCATGGGCTATTCGGCCGTGCAACTGTTGGTCAGTCGCGCCCGAGCCCGTCAGCAAGGGTTTGTCCTGCGCCAACAGGACCTCAAGGCAGCGCGCGAAATCTGTCGGCGACTCGACGGACTGCCCCTGGCCATTGAGCTGGCGGCGGCGCAGATCGATGCGCTGGCGCTGGTGGGAATGCAGGCGCAACTCGACAACTGTTTCCAGCTGTTGAGCCAAGGCCGACGGACCGCTGTGCCACGGCATCAGAATCTCAAGGCGGCGCTGGACTGGAGCTATGAACGGCTGAGTCCTTTGGAGCAAACCGTGCTGCAGCGGCTGGCGGTGTTCAACATGGCGTTCACCCTGGACGCGGCTATTGGCGTGATCAGTTGCGCGGTGCTGCGGCCCACCTGTCTGGTCGAAATCGTGGAACGGCTGGCGAGCAAATCGCTGTTGTCAGTGGAGCAGGGCAGCGGCGTGACCCGTTACCGCTTTCTCAACACCACGCGCACCTACGTCCTGGACAAACTCGAGCACAGCGGTCACTTGCGCACCTTTGAACTGCGTCATAGCCGCTACATCAGACGGGCTCGCTGGACCTCAAACGGGCATGTGTCGCTGCAACTCGTCGAGTAACCGGCGGACTTTCGTCAGGTCCGGTGTGGCAAAGCCTTCGGTGAAACGCTGGTAAATCGGCGCCAGCAACTCATGGGCCTGACGGAACAGCCCCTGACGTTGCCACAACTGGGCCAGTGACGTGGCGCTGCGCAATTCCCACGCCAGCGCTCCCTGGGTTTTTGCCACGGCTAAAGCCTTGAGCAGCACTGCCTCGGCGGCGCTGAAATCTTCTACCGCCAACGCGTCGGCCCGGGCCCGCAGAATCTCCGCCGTGCTCCAGCCCGCCGTGCCATTTTCGGCCCGTTCCAGCAACGCGTCATCGATGAAACGGCTGTCCAGCGTGACCATGATTTCCTTGATCAACCCGGTGTCCGCTCGCGGTGACGAGGGCGAATCGGCCCCCCCGATAACCTGCGCGTAATGTTTGGCCCAAGTGTAGAACAGCAGCACCGAGTGTTTCTTCGCCTGCTCAAGCAGCAAGGTCAGGAGCTCGCGGGCGACCGGCGTGTTGCCATTGTAGTGGGCGATCAGGCAACCGGACAGCGCCAGGGTGTAGCAGATGGACGTGCCATGATTGATTTGCATCGCGATGTCGAGCGCCTGTCGTGCGGTATGCCAGGCTTTTTCCGGGAGCCCTTGCAGCCAGAGAATGCGCGCCAGAATCGTCAGGGCCGCCACGCTCTGGTCGTATTGCACGCCAAAACCATGGGTGAAACGGTTGAGTTGGCCGCTCTGGGCCAGGCGTTGAATGACCTGTTCGGCATTCTCCCGCGCCAGTGCCTGATCCCCGGCAAAATGCAGGGCCAGGACCCGCAAGCGTTGGGTGCTGAGGGCCGTCACCGCGTCGTCGTGTGGCCTCAATCGCTCGAATTGTCGGCTCTGCTCCAGGGCCAGTTGGTAGTGGCCGCAACTAAGATCAACCGCCAAGTGCCCGGAAATCGCTTTGAGCTGACCGGCCATATCGTTGCAGTGTTCGGCCAGGTGTTTGGCGCTGACGAAGGCTTCGACGGCTTCGGTGCTATTGCCCTGGGTGTGGTAGCAGGAACTGCCGAGGGCAAGCTTGAGGTTCATGGTCAAACGCGGGCAGGGCTGGTGCGTCGCTTCGAGCAACGCCAGGGCTTTGCGCACGTACACCCCGTATTCCTTGAGCAGCGACAGCTCTTGCCAGAGCGGTGCCGAGGTCGCGGCGAGACGGATGACCAAGGCCTGCGGCCCTTGAGCGTTCAAGCCCCAATCCAGGACTGCACGAATGTCGTCCAGGCTGCGGGCGTAACGCTCGGTCCAGCGCTCGCTCTGGGTGTGTTCCCAATCACTCTGCGCCTGCTGCATCAAGGCCAGGCAGCATTCGGCGTGGCGCTCTCGGGTGTCCGCCAGCTCTTGGGCCTGGTCGAGTTTTTCCAGCGCATAGCCACGCGTGGTGTCGAGCAGACGGTAGAACACTTCTTCATCGCCGACTTCCACGTTCAGCAATGACTTGGCCACCAATTGGGTAATCGAGGCAAACACTACATCGGGCTCGATGTATTGGCCGACAATCACGGCAGCCGCCGATTCCAGGGTAAAAGCGCCCCGGAATATCCCCAGTCGGCGCAGGCACGTCTGCTCGCAGGCATTGAGCAGTTCGAAGCTCCAGTCCAGCGTGGCGCGCAGGGTCTGATGGCGGCCCATGGTGGTCGGGCAGCCTTGGGCGAGCAGGCGAAAGCTGTCTTGCAGTTGCGACAGCAAGCCGCTCAAACCCAGGTTGCCAACCTGCGCCGCCGCCAGTTCGATCGCCAGCGGTATGCCGTCCAGGCGCCGGCAGATTTCAATCGCCAGCGGCAGTTCGGCTTCGCTCAGTTCGAAGCTGTCGTGGCTGGCCATCGCCCGCTCGACAAACAATTGCAGCGCCGAAAACGTCAGGGCCTGAGTGCGGTCGAGCACGGCGATGGGAGGCGGGCAGTCCAGCGATTCCAGGCGTTGCACGCATTCGCCTTCGGCCCGCAGGCTCTCGCGGCTGGTGGCCAGAATGTGCACTTGGGGCGCCGCGCGCAGGATGTTTTCGCTGAGTAACGCAATGGCATCGATCAGGTGTTCGCAATTGTCGATGACCAGCAGCATCTGCCGTTCGCGCAGGAACGTGGCGAGACCGCTCATGGGCTCGGCATCGTGCAAGGACAAATCCAGCAGCGTTGCCAAGTGCGTGGTGATCATCACAGGGTCGTTGATCGGTGCCAGGTCCAGCAGGCGAATGCCGTCTCGGTAGTGGCCAATCAGTTGCTCGGCGACGCGCAGGGCCACGGTCGTCTTGCCGATCCCGCCGGGGCCCACGAGGGTGATGAAACGCTGTCGCGACAGTTGCGCCAACAGGCTGTCGACCAGCGCCTGGCGACCGATCATGCGGGTCCGACGGACTGGCAGGTTATGACTGCTCGATTCAGGGGGCGTGTTTTGGGGGCGCTGTTCGATGGGCTCCAGGGAAAACGGCGCGACAAAACTGTAGCCGCGCTGGGCAACGGTGACGATGTAACGCTGGCCTGTCTGACCGTCGCCGAGGGCTTTGCGCAGTGCCGCCATGTGCACCCGCAGATTGATGTCTTCCACCACGCTTTTGGGCCACACCCGGGCGATCAGTTGCTGCTTGCTCACCACCTGCCCGGCGTGTTCGAGCAGGATCAACAGAATGTCCATGGCTCGGCTGCCCAGGCGCAGGGGCTGGTCGGCCTCCATCACCAGGCGTTGTCCGGGGTAGATCCGGTAAGGGCCGAAATGGAGGGCCTGTTCGGGAGAAAGGGTCAACGGGTCACTCCTGCTTGCATCCGTCTATCACGCGGTATCCGGCATGTTCCTCAGGTTTTTTCGGCAGCGCAATGCGGTGTCGGGTGCACGGTAGAAAATTAACAACGTTTAACTCGTGCTGTGTCCGGTCTACGCTTAAAAATCCATTTCTTCAATTAGCCGAAGGTATCGGCCTTCAAGCAACAAAAAGCGTGCCGCAGAAAGGATGAACACTTCTGGAGGAGCCGGAATGAGCAACGTGGTGGTGGTCTATCACAGCGGCTACGGCCACACCCGGGTCATGGCCGAGGCCGTGGGCCAGGGTGTGGAGCGGCACCCGGGCAGTACCTGTCGACTGATTCCGGTCGAGGAAGTGGACGTTCACTGGGAACGCTTGCACCGTGCCGATGCAATCATCTTCGGCGCCCCCACTTACATGGGCAGCGCCTCGGCAGCCTTCAAGGGTTTCATGGAGGCCACCGCGTCGTTCTACCTGGCCCAACCCTGGCGCGACAAGCTCGCCGCCGGGTTCACCAACTCCGGCTGTCTGTGTGGCGACAAGCTCAACACCTTGCTGCAGATGTCGGTGTTCGCTGCGCAGCATTCGATGATCTGGGTCGGCCTCGACCTGCTGCCGGCGCGCAGCAGCATCGGCGTGTTCGACGGGCAGTTGAACCGGCTCGGCAGCTCGCTGGGGGCCATGGCCCAATCGAACGTCGAGCAATCCCCTGAATTTGCACCGCCCCTGGAAGACCGCCGCACTGCCGCACATTTGGGCGAGCGGGTGGCGCGCCTGGCCGAGCGAATGGCTCATACCTCTTATTAACCGTCGTAAACCCCATGCATCAGGAGAATCAAAATGAGCACCTTCACCACCCGAGACGGCACCGAGATTTACTACAAGGACTGGGGCACCGGTCAGCCGATCGTCTTCAGCCACGGTTGGCCGTTGAATGCCGACAGTTGGGAGTCGCAGATGATCTTCCTGGCCTCCAAGGGCTACCGGGTCATCGCCCATGACCGCCGTGGTCACGGTCGTTCGAGCCAGCCATGGTTCGGCAACGAAATGGATACCTACGCCGATGACCTGGCGCAGTTGATCGAGCATCTGGATCTGCAAAACGCCGTACTCTTTGGCTTCTCCACCGGCGGTGGCGAAGTGGCGCGCTACATCGGTCGCCATGGCACCGGCCGCGTGGCCAAGGCCGGACTGATTTCTTCGGTGCCGCCGTTGATGCTCAAGACCGAGGCCAATCCGGGCGGCCTGCCAATGGAAGTGTTCGACGGTATTCGTCAGGCGTCGTTGGTCGACCGTTCGCAACTGTACAAGGATCTGGCCAGCGGTCCGTTCTTCGGTTTCAACCGGCCGGGCGCCAAGCCGTCCCAGGGCATGATCGACTGGTTCTGGCTGCAGGGCATGGCTTCCGGCCACAAGAACGCGTACGACTGCATCAAGGCGTTCTCTGAAACCGACTTCACCGAAGACCTGAAGAAGTTCGACGTGCCGACCCTGGTGGTGCATGGCGACGACGACCAGGTGGTGCCGATCGAAGCCGCAGGCATCGCCTCGGCGAAGCTGGTCAAGGGCTCCACATTGAAAGTCTATCCGGGAGCCCCGCACGGCCTGACCGATACCCACAAGGATCAGCTCAACGAAGATCTGCTGGCGTTCATCAAGGGCTGATCAACATCAAAAGATCGCGGACTGCGCCGGCGCCTACAGGGTCATGTGAATGCCCGTAGGCGCTGGCGAAGGCCGCGATCTTTTGCTGTCGAGAGAGGGAAGAGTACGCATGGCACGGCAGCGCCAGGCAAACGGTGTAACGCCTTCGCTGCGGGTAAAGATATGCGAGAAATGTGCCTGGTCGCAGAAGCCGCATTCCAGGCTGATTTGCGTCAGGGTCAGGTCGGTATTCTGGATCAGCTGCTTGGCCCGGGCGATCCGTTGCTGACGAATCCAGTCCTGCGGCGAAAGGCCGGTGCTGCACTTGAACGCGCGGGAAAAATGACTGCGTGACAGGGCGCAGGCCCGTGCCAGCTCGGTCACTTCCAGGGTGTCGCCGAGGTGGTCGAGGATCAGTTGCTTGACCAGGGTTTCACGCCAGGGGCTAAGGCCGCCCGTGGTTTTTTTTTGCGTTTCAATGGCACACGCTTTGATTGCGTTTTGCTGAAAGTGAGCCATGGCCAATGTCCGTGTCGATGGGCGCGCGCGGGTGCACTGCGCGGTTAGCCAGCACGTTCCCTTGTCTAAAAAACAAGTCTGCGCAGAAGGCTCATTCTTGGTCGCGGGGGCTTTGGCTTGCGAGTTAAACGTTGTTAATTCCGCAGTCAGGCTGAAGGCTGAAAATGCGCCAACTGAGCACATCGCTGCAATTCGAGCCAATGCACGGTCATGCAAGATTGACGACGTGTGGCGGCCTGGGCAGGGCCGCATTTTCTGACTCGATCAAGGGAGATCTCATGAAGCATTCGCGCGTTTGCATGCTGGGCGGACTCGGCTTGGCATTGGCGCTGATGTCCGGCACCAGCCTGGCCCAGGCACCGGCTCAGGAGAACACTCAGGTGCCCGGTTATTACCGGCTCGCGGTGGGTGACTACGAAGTGACGGCGTTGTTTGATGGCTACAACGACCTGTCGCCCAAACTGCTCGAGGGGCTGACCCAAGACCAGATCCGCGCGTTGCTGGTTCGCCGCTCGATTGAAACACCGGGGGTGCAAACCGCGTTCAACGCGTTTTTGGTGAACACCGGCAAACAATTGATTCTGGTGGACACCGGGGCGGGGCAGTGCATCGGTGCCACGGCGGGCCAGCTGTCGGCGAACATGAAAGCCGCCGGTTATCAGCCAGAACAGGTCGATACCATTCTGCTCACCCACTTGCATCTGGATCATGTATGCGGGTTGGTGGATGGGCAGCGCAAGCCCGTGTTCGCCAACGCAACGGTCTACGCGGCCAAGGCCGAAGCCGATTACTGGCTTGACCCGCAGGCCATGGCCAAGGCACCGGCCGGCGCCAGGGAGTTCTTCAAGATCGCCCAGGACTCCACCGCGCCGTATATCGCGGCGGGCCGCTTCAAGACCTTTGCTGCCGGGCACTCGCCAGTGCCGGGCGTTGTCGATACCGAGCTGGAGGCCGGGCACACACCGGGCAGTACCACGTATCGGTTCAACTCCCAGGGCCAGAGTATTTTGTTCATGGGCGATCTGGTGCATAACCTCGCGGTGCAGTTCGAGCATCCCGAGGTATCGATTCGTTTCGACGTCGACAGTCAGCAAGCGATCAAGAGCCGCGCCAAGGTGTTCAGCGATGCGGCGGTCAGCAAGATCTGGGTCACGGCGGCGCATTTGCCGTTTCCGGGTGTCGGCCATATCAGCGCAGTGGACAAGCATTTCCAGTGGGTACCCATCGAGTACGGGCCTTACAAACGAGCGGCGAAAGTGCCGATGATCGAGTAAAGTCCGACAGACTCGCGCCTGGCTGAACACCAAAGGAACCCTGCCCATGAACCGTAACGATCTGCGCCGCGTCGACATGAACCTGCTGGTGATTTTCGAAGCCTTGATGTTCGAAAAGAACCTGACCCGGGTCGCCGAAAAACTCTTCATGGGCCAACCGGCAGTGAGCGCTGCGCTGGGGCGGCTGCGTGATCTGTTCGACGATCCGTTGTTGCTGCGCAACGGTCGCGGGATGGAGCCGACGGCACGGGCACTGGCGATTCTCAAGGAGCTGCAACCGGCGATGGACACCATCTCCGGGGCGGTCAGCCGGGCCAAGGAATTCGACCCGGCCACCAGTTGCGACGTGTTCCGCATCGGGTTGTCGGACGATGCCGAGTTCGGTCTGTTTCCGCCGTTGCTGCGCCAGTTGCAGGAAGAGGCGCCGGGGATCGTGGTCGTGGTGCGCCGCGCCAACTATCTGCTGATGCCGGCATTGCTGGCGTCGGGAGAAATCTCGGTGGGGGTGAGCTACACCACTGACCTGCCGGCCAATGCCAAACGCAAAAAGCTGCGCGACATCCCCTGCAAAGTCCTGCGCGGCGATGACCGCCCGGGGCCGCTGACGCTGGACGAATACTGCGCCCGTCCGCATGCGATGGTGTCGTTCTCCGGCGACCTGAGCGGCAACATCGACCTCGACCTGGCCAAGGTCGGTCGCACCCGCCGCGTGGTACTGGGTGTGCCGCAGTTCAGTGGGTTGCGCGCGTTGCTCGCCGGCACGGAAATGATCGCTACTGTCCCGGATTACGCCGCATGTGCGTTGGTTGAAGGCTGCGCGTTGCGCGCCGAAGATCCGCCGTTTCCTATCGACGCCGCGCAGTTGTCGATGGCCTGGAGCGGGGTGCATGACAACGATCCTGCCGAGAAATGGCTGCGGTCACGGATCAGTCAATTCATGTCGGTGTCGCTGGATATTCCAGGGCTGTAAATACAGCTCTTCAAAACCCCTCAAACCCTGTGGGCGCGGGCTTGCCCGCGATGAGGCCGGCACATCCTGCATTGATATCGACTGGCAGACCGCTATCGCGGGCAAGCCCGCTCCCACAGGGAATGTGTGTTGATTCGAGGGCTGTGTTTAATAGTGTTTAACGTTACTTCCTGAAAGCTACAGATCCTTGCGCCGTTGCCTACGACTGCGCCAGAATCCGCCGGCTTGTGCGCTTTGGACCTGGTCTTTATCGTTTCCGCATCGCTGCCAATCAGCGATCGGGTTTAGCGACTCGGACTATTCAAAGTGCATCAATGCTCCAGACTTTATTGCCGACTTTTGACGTCTGCAATTACGTTATGGTGGCTGTATGCGGGAGACCCTCGGGTCTACCGGGTGCCTTTGACCGGTTCGCTAACCTGCATACAGTCGCCACCCTTACTTGTTTAGCGACAGGTTCTGGTGGTGCTATTTTCCAAAGGAGATTCACCATGTTCAAAGCCACACCCAACCCGCCAGAAACCGACGACGTTTCCCCCTACGATCCCCTCGATCCCAAAAAACTCAACGAAGCCGCCGAACGCGCCCTCGATCACTACCTCAAACCGTCCGACCCCAAGCCCCCGCGCAAACCGAGCACGATTTACACCGTCGCCCCGGGCATCGACATCGAAGAGCTACTGGCCAATGCCAGCGAGTCCTTTGCCTCGGCCAAGGTGATCGCCAGTGACTGCGCCGGGTTTCTGGAGGGGCCGCAGCGCAATACGATACTGGGCGTCGCGCAGCTCATCATGCTGGGTGAACTGGCGGTGAGTCGGGCGCTGGATAGTCTGGAGCTGAAGGCAGCCCCGGCCGTCTGAGCGGATTCAATACGAAACGGCCTTCGGGCCGTTTTTTTGTGCCTGAGCAGTAGTGAGCACGCACAAAACCCTGTGGGAGCGGGCTTGCCCGCGATGGCGTCGGGTCAGTCGACATCACTGTTGAATGACACACCCTATTCGCGGGCAAGCCCGCTCCCACAGGGTTTTGTGTCGTTTGGGCGTTCGGTGTGTCGGGGCAAAGAGAGCACGTACATTCAATTTTTCCCCACCCCTTGGCGGCACTATTCAGGCCAGTGATTGAACAAGGGTGAGCCATGAACGCTTCGCAACGGGATGAACAGGCGCGGGATGTCGGGCTGCTGTTTCTGCGGGTCAGCGGCGGGCTGTTTCTGTTGTGGGTGCACGGCTTGCCCAAGCTGCTGAACTTCAGCGCCGAGTTGCAACGCATCGAAGACCCATTCCACCTCGGCGCCCATCTCACCCTGAGCCTGGCGATTTTCGCCGAAGTCCTGTGCCCGCTATTGATCGTCGCCGGTGTCCTGGCGCGATTGGCGTGCTTGCCTATTCTGTTTGTGCTGCTGGTGGCGCTGCTGGTCGTGCACCCGCAGTGGAGTGTGGCCGAAGGGCAGTTCGGCTGGCTGTTGTTGATCATCTTCACCTCTGTGTTTATCGCCGGGCCTGGACGGCTGGCGCTCAATGTCCGTTTGCCCGGAGTGCTCCGTTATGTCTGAAGCCCAAACTCAAAAAGCGCCGGGGTCCGATGAGATCGTGACGCTGATCGTCAAGCACCGGGTCAAGGCCGGCTTCGAAGCGGCCTATGAAGCCTGGCTGCGCAACATTGTCAGCGTAGCGGGGCGCACGGAAGGACATCTGGGCGTGGACGTGATCCGCGGCAAGAATGCTGGCCTGGACATGTTCACCTGCGTGCTGCGCTTTTGCTCCACCGAGGCCATGCAGCGCTGGCTCGATTCGCCGCAACGTCAGTCGTTGATCGATGAAGCCGCGCCGATGCTGGCCGACGGCGACCAGACCGAGGTCAACCCGGTCAACGAATTCTGGTTCGCGCCGCTGGCCGATGCCGCCTCGCCACCGCCGCGCTGGAAGCAGGCTGTGGTGACGTTGCTGGTGATTCTGCCGCACACCTTGCTGGTGCCGCTGCTCTGGGGGCCGCTGCTCAAACTCAACGCTTTTCTCTCCAACTACGTGGTCGCCACGTTCCTGATCACCCTGACCATCGTGGTGTCGGTGGTGTACGTGTGCATGCCGGCCGCGACTCGCTTGTTTGCGCCGTGGCTGACGGCCAGTCAGCCACGGGAGCACCTCGAATCCAACGCAAATTCGCCGCGCTGAGCTGGCGCTTTTTTGCTTCATTTCACTGATGACGAAGGAACTGCGATGAACGCCGATTTGATTCTGTTCAATGGCCAATTTCATACCGTAGACCGGGAAAAACCGCTGGCCAGTGCCGTGGCGATCAAGGACGGGCGCTTTGTCGCGGTCGGCAACGATGCAGAGGCGATGGCCCTGCGCGGCTCGGGCACCCAAGTGATCGACCTCAAGGGCCGCTGCGTCATCCCCGGCCTCAACGACTCGCACTTGCACCTGATTCGTGGCGGTTTGAACTACAACCTCGAACTGCGCTGGGAAGGCGTGCCGTCCCTGGCCGATGCCTTGCGCATGCTCAAGGAACAAGCCGACCGCACACCGACACCGCAATGGGTACGGGTGGTGGGGGGCTGGAACGAATTCCAGTTTGCCGAAAAACGCATGCCGACCCTGGAAGAACTCAACCAAGCAGCGCCCGACACCCCGGTGTTCGTACTGCATTTGTATGACCGCGCCTTGCTCAACCGCGCGGCATTGCGGGTTGCCGGTTACACCCGCGACACGCCGAACCCGCCGGGTGGCGAAATCGTGCGTGATGCCAACGGCAATCCGACCGGCATGCTGGTCGCCCGCCCGAATGCGATGATCCTGTACTCGACCCTGGCCAAGGGACCGAAGTTGCCGCTGGAGTATCAGGTCAACTCGACCCGCCAGTTCATGCGCGAACTCAACCGCCTCGGCCTGACCAGCGCGATCGATGCCGGTGGTGGTTTCCAGAATTACCCGGACGATTACCAGGTGATCGAGCAGTTGGCGAAAGATGACCAACTGACCGTGCGCATTGCCTACAACCTGTTCACCCAAAAACCCAAGGAAGAACTGACCGATTTCCAGAACTGGACCGGCAGCGTCAAGTTGCATCAGGGCGACGACTTCCTGCGGCACAACGGCGCCGGCGAGATGCTGGTGTTCTCGGCGGCGGATTTCGAAGACTTCCTCGAACCGCGTCCGGACCTGCCGCAGACCATGGAGCAGGAGCTGGAACCGGTGGTCCGCCATCTGGTGGAACAGCGCTGGCCGTTCCGTCTGCACGCCACTTACAACGAATCAATCAGCCGCATGCTCGACGTGTTCGAGAAGGTCAACCGCGACATTCCGTTCAACGGCTTGCCGTGGTTTTTCGACCATGCCGAAACCATCACCCCGCAAAACATCGAGCGAGTGAGGGCGTTGGGCGGTGGTATTGCGATTCAGGATCGCATGGCGTTCCAGGGTGAATATTTCGCCGAGCGTTATGGCACCAAGGCCGCCGAAAACACGCCACCGATCAAGCGCATGCTGGCCGAGGGTGTACCGGTCGGCGCCGGCACCGATGCGACGCGGGTGTCCAGCTACAATCCATGGACCTCGTTGTACTGGATGGTCAGCGGTCGCACCGTCGGTGGCCTGGCGCTGCACAGCGAAGGCCTGCCCCGGCAGACCGCGCTGGAACTGTTCACCCATGGCAGTGCCTGGTTTTCGTCGGAACAGGGCAAGAAAGGCCAGATCAAAGTTGGCCAACTGGCAGACGTCGCCGCTCTGAGCGCGGACTTCTTCAGCGTCGAGGAGGAAGCCATCAAGTGGATCGAATCGGTGCTGACCGTAGTCGGTGGCAAGGTGGTGTACGCCGCCGGAGATTTCGAAAAACTGGGGCCGGCCAGCGTGCCGGTGCTGCCGGACTGGTCGCCGGTGGTCAAGGTGCCGGGTCACTGGCGTCCGGCTTCGCCGATGCAGGCGCAGGTTCACCATTGCAGCGGGCCGTGCGCGGTGCATTCCCACAGCCATGAACGGGCGCGTTTGTCGAATGCGCCGGTCAGCGATTTCCAGGGATTCTGGGGCGCGTTTGGCTGCTCGTGTTTTGCTTTCTAGTGATTAAAAAAGCGCCGACCTCGTGTGTCGGCGCCCTGAGCAACGTCCATCCTCCGAGGAGTTTCACATGAGCAACGTTCCTTACAAACGTCTGAACAAAGATGACGCCGTTGTGCTGCTGGTCGATCACCAGACCGGCCTGATCTCGCTGGTACAGGATTTCTCGCCCAACGAATTCAAGAACAACGTGCTGGCCTTGGGCGACATCGCCAAGTTCTTCAACCTGCCGACCATCCTTACCACCAGTTTCGACAGCGGCCCGAACGGCCCGATCGTGCCGGAGCTCAAAGAGCAGTTTCCGGACGCTCCGTTCATTGCTCGTCCGGGCCAGATCAATGCCTGGGACAACGAGGATTTCGTCAAGGCAATCAAGGCTACCGGCCGCAAGCAACTGATCATCGCCGGTGTGGTGACCGACGTCTGCGTGGCGTTCCCGACCCTGTCGGCCATTGCCGAAGGCTTTGAGGTGTTTGTGGTGACCGATGCTTCCGGCACCTTCAACACCACCGTGCAACAAGCAGCGTGGGCGCGGATGTCGGCGGCGGGTGCACACCTGCTGAACTGGTTCTCCGTGGCCTGCGAACTGCAAGGCGATTGGCGCAACGACATGGAAGGCCTGGCTAACCTGCTGTCCCAGCGTCTGCCGAACTACCGTAACCTGATCAACAGCTACACCAAGTTCACTGCCAAGTAAGGCGCAGAAGAAAAATGCCCGCCGATGTGCGGGCATTTTTTGTGCTGGTTGAATCTGCGATGCATCAGCGCTTCTGCAACCATCCCAAAAAACCACCTTTCCTGATCGGCGCCGGTTTGGCCATCAACGCCAGCTGACTGTTCTGCTGCCGCACCGCCTGCAATTTGTTCAACGCCCGGCCCACTTCGCTGCGCTGTTCCATGCACTGACGGGTCAGGTGCTTGTCGAGACGGTAGATGATCGAAGACGTCAGCGCGGTGAACGTCGCCTGCGACGGCGTATCGGCCAGGATGCTCTGTTCCCCCATCACTTCACTCGGCCCCATGCGACCGGCTTCGGTGAAACCATTGCCGTCCGGTACGCTGGCGCTGACGACGCCGGTGGCGATCACGAACAGGCTGTCCGGCACTTCATCCAGTTCCAGCACCACTTGGCCTGCGGCGTATTGTTGCGCGACCATCGATTCGGCGAGGCGGTCACGTTCCTCATGGCTCAGCGAGCGGAAAATCTTCACTTCATCGAGCAGCGCGCGGGCGCGGGTCGAGGGTTCGATCACGCCGTCGGGGTGTCGCGAGATGCCCGCCGCTTCCAGATGGCGATGGGCGAGGTCGAACAGTTGATTGCGCACGTCGCTTTTCTTGCCCAGCTCGGCGATGAAACCGCTGGCCACGTATTCGGACATCTCTTCGCCGGCCTCTTTCAACACCGCCTTTGGCGCGGGCGACAGCAACAGGTTGCTGCTGCCTTGCAGCGTGCGGTCGAGGGCGTCGAGCACCCGGCGTGGGCGGATGTGGTTCGGCACCTTGATGCTGATCGACACCCCGTGCAGGTTGTTCGGGCGGCTGAGGTTGACGATCTTGGCCTTGGCCGCCACCGAGTTCGGCACCACGGCCATCGTGCCGGCGCTGCTCAACAGGTGCGTAGCGCGCCAGTTGATGTCCAGCACTTTGCCTTCGACGCCATCGATCATCACAAAGTCGTCCACCTGATAGGGTTTGGTGGTGTTCAGCACGATGCCGGAGAACACGTCAGCCAACGTACTCTGCAACGCCAGACCGACCACGATGGCGAACACGCCGGAAGTCGCCAGCAGACCCTTGACCGGCAGATCCAGCACATAACCGGCAGCCGCGACGATGGAGGCCAGAAACACCAGCGCACCGATCACGTCCTGCAGCAAACGGCCGCTGTGACCTATGCGACGCATCAGCACCAGACCGAACACCTCGGTGAGCACCCGTGCGGCGTACAACCACCAGATAATCCCCAGCGCCGTTGCACCGAGTTGCGCCACCGGGTCATCGGCAATCAACGGTGTCTGCAACGGACTGACGCCAGCGTTGATAATCAGCGCGCTGAACGCCAGAAACAGCACCAGCCGCACACCGACCTTTGGCGCGCGATGCTTGAACGGGACGAGGTGCCAGAGCAGGGCGTCGAGCACCAGCAGCAGGGCGCTCCAAGACAACAGGTGGGCAGAGAAAAGGCTCATGGATTGCACTCCAGCGGGCACAAAAAAACTCGCCACACCCTGGGGTGTGGCGAGCGGTTGGGCTTAGTTCAGATGCGTCTTGAGCTCGGCCGCGGCCTGACGTACCGCCGCTTTGACTTCCGGAATCTGATTCAGCGGATTGAGCAGGCCAAAGTCATGAATCATCCCGTTGTAGCGCACCGAGGTCACCGGCACACCGGCGGCATCGAGGTGGCGGGCGTAGCCTTCGCCTTCGTCACGCAGCACATCGAATTCGGCGGTCTGCACCAGTGCGGCAGGCAGGCCCTTGAGTTGTTCGGCGCTTGCATTCAGCGGCGAGGCATGGATCTGCGCACGCTCGGCCGGGTTGGTGGTGTAGTTGTCCCAGAACCACTGCATCATCCCTTTGGTGAGGAAGTGCCCCTCGGCGAATTGCTGGTACGAGCCGTCGTCGAACTGTGCGTTGGTCACCGGCCACATCAACAGCTGGAAGCGCAGGGCAGGGGTTTTCTGTTCCTTGGCCATCAGTGCCACGACCGCCGCCATGTTGCCGCCAACGCTGTTGCCGGCCACCGCCAGTCGCTTGCCATCGACACTGATCTCTTTGCCATGCTCGGCCACCCATTTCGTCGCGGTGTAGGCCTGGTTGATGGCAGTCGGGTAGTGCGCTTCCGGCGACGGCGTGTAATCGACGTATACCGCGACTGCGCCGGAGCCCACTACCAGGTCACGGATCAGGCGCTGGTGAGTCGGGAAGTCGCCCAATACCCAGCCGCCACCATGGAAGAACATGAACACTGGCAACTGACCCTTGACCTTGGCCGGGCGCACCACTTTCAGGTTGATGGTCTGGCCGTCGACCTTGATCGCCTTGTCGCTGACTTCAACACCCGACAGATCAACCTTCACCGAAGCCTGGGCACCGGTCAGCACCGCGCGGGCGTCTTTCGGGCTCAGTTGCTCCAGCGGTTTGCCACCGCCGGCGGCGAGGGCCTCGAGGAAGGCCTGGGTGTTGTGTTCAACACCAGGGCTGCCGGCGGCGAATGCGTTGCCGATGGACAGGGCGAGGACGGAAGTGGCGAGGGTTTTCTTGAAGTTCATGTGCAATTCCTTTTTAAATCGTTTGAGTTTTTATATGCCTTGGGATCGGGCTGCTGTGGCGTTGGGGTTCAGGCCTCAGCAACACCGTGAGCACAGATTAATGAGGTGCCGGAAAGTGAAAAAGCGGCTATAAAGCGAATAACTGTCAACCAGAGAGTGACAATGAACCCGTTCGAAGACATGCGTCTTTTTTGCCAGGTCATGGAATCTGGCAGCTTCACTGCGGCAGCCGATCAATTAGGGCTGTCCAAGCAATTCGTCAGCCGCCGCCTGATGCAGCTGGAAGAGCGTCTCGGCGTGCGCTTGCTCAATCGCTCCACCCGACGGCTGGACGTCACGCCGCTGGGGCAGAGTTATTACGAATCGGCCTTGCGCCTGCTCAGCGAAGTCGAACAAATGGAGCAGGGCATCGCCGGCCAGACCACCGAACCTCGCGGCACCATTCGCCTGAGCGCGCCGCTGTCGTTTGCCGTGGCACATTTGGGCTGTTTGCTGCCGGTATTTTTGCAGCGTTATCGCGACGTCACCGTGGAAGTCGACCTGAGTGATCGGCCAGTGGACTTGCTCGGTGAGGGTTACGATTTGGCCTTGCGCATCGGCGTGCTGGAAGACTCGACACTGATCGCCCGACGCCTCGCCTCCATCGAGCGGGTGTATTGCGCCAGCCCGGCGTATCTGGCCGAGCGGGGCACGCCGCATAAACCCGAGGATTTGCACACCCACGATTGCCTGCCTTACGGCCACGGTCGTCAGGTGCAATGGCGTTTCGAGGGGCGGGGCAAATCGCTGAACGTCAACGTCACTGGGCGAATGCGGGTCAACAATGGTGAGTTGCTCAAGGACGCGGCCATCGCCGGCATGGGGATCACCTACCTGCCGACCTTCATCGTCGGTTCGGCCCTGAAGGACGGCCGGTTGGTGACGGTGCTGGATGATTTTCGCCCCGAGCCGCTGACCTTGTCGGCGGTCTACCCGCAGCATCGCCAGAGTTCGCGACCGGTGCAGGCGCTGATCGAGTTCTTGCGTGAGCGGTTGAACCAACGCGAAGAGGGTTCGCACTATCGGTGATTACAAGATCGCAACAAAGCTCGAATGGCGATTTTCCTGACGCTGATCCAGACTCGTGCCGGCCAATCAAAGGCCCGAACTCCGGAGCGTGCAATGGAAATGCCGACAAAAGAAAAAGCCATCGCCAGCAATCGCGATGCCTGGAATGACTCCGCCCCGTACCACAAAGACACCCCTGAGTGGCAGGCCTGTTTGAGTGCCGTGAGCCATGGCGATTTTTCCTGTCTGGATGACACCCTCACCGGGTTGCTTCAACAGGTCGGCGTCGACGGCAAGGATGTGGTGCAACTGGGCTGCAACAACGGACGCGAAAGTCTTTCGCTGTTTGCCCTGGGGGCCCGCCGTGTCGTGGGCATTGACCAGTCGCAGGCCTTTCTCGATCAGGCCCGGGAACTGGCATTCCGTTCGCCCCATGAGCCCGAATTCATCGAGGCTGACATCCATCGCCTGCCGACGGATCTTCACCAGCGCTTCGATGTAGCGCTGATTACCATCGGCGTATTGAACTGGATGCCGGACATCGCCGAATTCTTGCGCCATGCCGCGCAAACCCTCAAGCCCGGCGGTAACCTGGTGGTATACGAAACCCACCCGTTCCTGGAAATGTTCGACCCCGAGTCAGCCGATCCCTATCGCCCGGACAGCTCGTATTTTCGCAGCGAACCTTTCGTCCAGAACCAGCCGATCGTCTACGAAGGCAAAGTCGAACAGCCGGCCTCAGCGTCTTACTGGTTCGTTCATACCCTGGGCGCCATCTTCACCGGTGCCATTGAGGCAGGGTTGCAGATCAGTCACTTCAAGGAGTACCCGCATTCCAACCGCGAAGAACTCTACGATCGGTATCAGCAGCAAAAGGCACAGTTGCCGTTGTGTTACACGTTGGTGGCGGTGAAGCGCTGAGTTTCGGATCTGAGAAATGAGTTGCACTGACTGACGCCATCGCGGGCAAGCCCGCTCCCACAGTGGTCGCTGTCGTTCACAAATCCTTTGGTCAAAGCAGATACCTGTGGGAGCGGGCTTGCCCGCGATGGCGGCGACACAGTCCTCCATCAAACAACGACAATCGCGACCTCCAATCAAAATCACGCCTGCGCCGCAGTCGCCGTCGGCTGTGCTGGTTTGCGCAACTCAGTCAGCCGCGAGCCGGTGTAGTAGGTTTCGCGGAAGAAGCGAAAGCGGCCGAACAGGTCGTAAACGTGGGTGATGCGTCCCTGTTCCTGGTAGTCCATGCGCAGGTGCATTTTCATGGCCTGGATGTTGCGGGCATCGCAGACGTCCATGACCTTGTCGCAACCTTGGGCCCGCATCGCGCCCCAGATATTGTACTGGGCGTCCACCGACAGGCTGGAGCCGAAGTAGAGAGGGATCATTTCACCGCCGAACTGGAAAAATTCACCGGGTTTGACCCTGAACCAGCAACCGTAATAGTGCTGGTCAAAGTAGTCACTGAGGCTGCCCCAGATGAATCCGACGGCATCACCTTCCTCGTCCAGATACATGTGCCCGGTGTGACCTTCGGAGGCGATTTGGGCCATGGCCTTGACGCGGTTTCCGTAATACTTGGTGAAAGCCGTGGCGTTCTCCTGGGTAATGGTCACCAGACGCAAGCCCGTGTAGGGCCGTAGTTTGTGCGGCGCTATCGGGGTGACCAGATCGCGTCCCAGCCACAGCAGCTCTCGGTGCAAGTACACATAGCGGTTCCAGAGCGTCTGGAGCGTGTGAAGCAGGCCTTTTTGTTTGATTCGTTCGCGAAGCTTGGCGATGGCGCTCATGAAGTCCTCCGTGGCTGAAGCCAGGGTTGGGTGGGGAACGTTTTTTTCAATGGCGATAAATCAAGGTTGCAACGTTTGTAGCTCAGTCGAGTACTGCGGTTCCTCTTTGAACGCCTTTGGCACGACGGCATAGGACACTCTCGGAATGCCCGGAAGACGCAGCTCCAGCATGTGAGCCAGAGACTCTCCGGGGTTTAAATAGATATCGCCAAAATCGGCCCCGATATGGGTCGGATGGACAACTATCTCCAACAGGCCGTCGATCGGCATCGCCACGTTGCGCAGGTCTACCGGTGTGCATACGTACTCGGCGGTCGCTCCGGCGAGGTGGTTCAATCGATAATTGAGCAATGTCTTGAACACCCGCTTGCGCACACTCAGGTTATTTCCCAGCTGGCGCGCCAGTCGCACGGGCACCCCTTGGTAGGCGGCAAAGCGCGCGACGATTACGCCGATGGGCCAGATGTTGTGCACGTGCTGATGGGAATCGATGTGGCTGGGGCGCAGGCCGTTGTCCAGGCAGCATTGCCATTGGGCTTCGAGTTCCTCCAGCACCGCTTCACGATCCAGGCGGTTGAGCCAAAGACTGTGGCGGGGCAGGTCGAGGTTGAACATGCCCTGGCTGTCACAGAACGTCGAACGCGCGAGAATCGACGGGCTCAACGGCCGGCCGTAGGTGAGATTGAAATGCAAGCCGATTCGCCCCTTGAGCAGCGACTCCTGAGCCAGGACGCAGGCTTCCTGGAACGCCGGCATATTAGCCATGGCGGTGGCGGAGCTGATGACTCCGGCCTGGAAGGCGCCGAGGATCACCGCGTTTTCGCTCGAGCTGAGGCCGAAATCGTCAGCGTTGACTATGACTTGGCGAGGCATGTTTGTCCTCCATGGTTTTTTCGGTGGGCACAGGGCTTTTGTCGGCGGGCGCTGGAGTAGGAGTGGCAGGAACAACCAGTGCCACTGCATGCCGGGCTTGCCATTTTTTCCACCAAGGTTTGAGTTGGTGCCAGAGCCGCATGGCCAGCCCCAGAGCGAGGCCGCTGGGACGCCAGGAGTAGAAACTCCAGCGCCAGTGCTCCAGTTGGCCGGTCATGCGTTCCTGAAGTTGATGGCTGGAGTTCTTCAGGCTGACCCGCGAAGCGTCGATCCAGTGCCAGTTGTCGTCCAGGCCCCAGCGAATCCACTCTTCGAGCAGCACACGACCGCTGCCCAGATCGGCATATTTCGGCAGGAACGCCAGGTTGTAGTCGTACAGCCGGCCCTGTTCCAGCAACCCGAGCCGGTAGCTGATGCAGCGTCCGTCCAGTTCCAGCACCACTACTCGCATCAGCCCCTGTTCGGCGAGGGCGGTAAAGGCCCGCTCGATCCATTGCCGACTACGCTTATTGGTGAAAATCCCCACGCCTTCAATACCTTTCCAGCTCTGCGCTTCGACTTCGCTGAGGGCCTGCAATAAAGGCCCGATGGTGGCCGCGTCAGGGGTTACGCGCCGAACCTGGGCACCATAAGCCAACATGCGTTTACGCGCCCGGCGCAGTTTGTAGCGCGGGTCGCCGGAGACTTCCTGGCGGTCGGCCTCACTGATCAAATGCACCGGCACCCGACAACTGAGGCGGCGCTCGCCGCTCGAGCTGTGGGTCATCCAGGCGGTCAGCACACTTTCTTCGCCGATGGGTTCGGACAATTCGTTGAGTTGCAGCATCGCATGGGGTACGCGACTGCGGATGATCACCAGCGCCTTGCGCATGCTGTCGGCATCGAGGCAGGTGAGCAGGGCCAGGCGATCGGTGAGGGGATAACCGAGGTGACGCAAGACCCGAAATGGCAGCCTTCCAAAGCGCTCCACGGACGCCACCAGCGGCAGGCACAAGGCCAACTCATCACCTTGCCAGCCCAGCAGAACGTGCAAGTGTTCCCCAGCAGTCAGTGCCTGTTCCGATGCGCACAGCCAGGCGAGGGTGTTGAACGGCGTATGGTCCGTCACGCGCCTGCGCAACCCCTCATAAGCAGCTGCCGGAAAGTCCGGGGCACACAGCGAGGTGCGCCATTCGAATCGAGCCATCATCTTTTCACGCCACCGACTGAGGAACAGGTGAACGGGACGGTCTACGTAGCGCATCCAGGCGTGAGTCGCTGTAACGGGTCTCACGAAAGAAGCGCCAGCGACCGAATAATCGGTAGACGTGCTGGATGCGTCCTTGCTCTTGATAGCCCATGCGAATGTGCAGTTTCAGCGCCGGTATATTGTGGGCGTCGCAGACATCCACGACCGTGTTGCAACCTTGGGCCTGCATGGCTTTCCAGAGTCGCAGTTGCAGATCCACCGAGAGCGTGGTGCCCCAATAGGCACGGGCCAGTTCGCCGCCGAATTCGAAGAATTCGCCTTTTTTTACCGGGAACTTGCAGCCGTAGAAGTGCCGGTCGTGGTACTCCCGGGTGCTGCCCCAGATGAAGGCCACCGCATCGCCTTTGCCGTCCAGATACATGTGCCCGGTGTAACCCTCGGCGGCCAGTTCCTCCATGGTGTTGACGCGGTCGCCAAAGTGACGGGCAAAGGCTGCGGTGTTGTGCACAGTGATGGTCTTCAACTGCAGCGGTTTATAAGGCTTGAGCTGATGAGGCGGCACCGGGCTGACCAGGTCACGCGTCATCCACAGAAGCTCCCAGTGAGCAAATATGTAGCGCCTCCAAAGGAGCCGGACCGTTGCACGCAGGCCTTTTCGTTTGATGTGTTGGCGAATTTTCTCCAAGGCATTCATATCATTGTCTCGTGACAGAGACCGGTCGCGGGTGGCGTGGTGCAACGCGCGGTCGAGAGCGGCGCGGTCGTGGTGATGCAAATTGACGGCGTTCATGAGGCGCTCCAGCTCAAGGCGAACAGGGTTTCGCCCGGCAGGTCGAAGCTGACGCGACCGTCGTGACAGTTGAACTGAGCGCTACGACTGCGGTTGTCGGCGCCGAAGTACACCAGCGCTCCCTTGGCCAGCGGGCACGTCGCCCCGCCCAGATCGATACGCTGCAAGCGCCCCCCTTTATTGACCCCTAACAGGCTGCGCTGGCGCTCGGTGGCCATGGCCAGCACATCGACTTCGAAAGCGTCGTTGTCCAGGCGCATGACGTTTTTCAGCCAGTGCTGCTGGATGAATTGCTGAGCAAGGCCCACCGGCTTTAGTTCGAAACGATCGCCGCCCAGCACCCGCACCATGCCTTTGGGGTAGGTCGGTTCGTCGGCGGCCTGGAACCAGTTGAGCATGTCCAGCAACCCGTCCTGGGCCGAGTTGATGACCACCGAGGTCCACCACAGCGAGGCGAAATGGGTTTCCTGATCGTAGGGGCTCAGGCTTGAGCCGCTGGACAGATTGGTCTGATCCAGCAGCAAGGCCTTGCGTGGCCGGCCCGTGGCATCAAGGCCCACCAGCTCGGCGGCACGGCGCACGCTGTCGCGGTAGATCCGCGTCGCCAGCAGGTCGCGAATCATCCATTCGTGCCAGGCGAGGGCGTCGATTTGCTCACCGGATTCGGCCAGCAGACGCCGTGCCCAATCGATGCCGCGCTTGTCGGCGGCGTTGTCGGCGAACGGGCCGTTGATGAAGCGTGAAGTGGCGGGCATGGCGATGCGCACACCGGCCTTGGCGTTGGCCGGATCGCTGCGCACTTGCCGGGCCATGCTGTTGAAGATCGCCTGGTAGTCGGCATAGCTCGGGTAATTGAGGTTCGGTTCGTCGGCGAACGCGATGTAGTGCGTGCCGGTGCCACCGAGGGCGCGAGTGGCGGCGAGCCAGGCATCGAGACCGGCGTTGCTTTGAGTGTCGGCGCGCAAATCCGCCTGACGCTTGCTGCCGGCCAACAGCGTGAGGTCCTGCGTGATGCCGAAGCGGTTCTGATAGAGCTGGCGGAACGCATCTTCGTGATGCGGATTTTGCGCGGTGACGTCAACGAAACTGTAATAGGTGCCCGCCTGAGGCTTGAGGGCGTCGAGCGCTGCGAAACTGGATTGAGGGGGCAGCACGTAGGGTAAATAAATGCCCAGGTTCGGCGTTGGGCCGAGCAGCTCTTTGTGCAGGGTCAAGCGGGTCTGGCCATCGTCCTCGCGCAGCGGTTTGAGCTGCTGCGGTTTCTGGGCAAACAGATTCGCCGTGCCATCGAGCCAGAACGCGACCTTGCCGCTACCTTGCAGGCGCAGGCGCCAGACCTGTTCGTCCTGAGTGACGGGCAATGCCACCTGATCGAACTGCCAATAGGCGCGATGGGGTTTCAGCGCCAGCGACAGCTGTTTGTTGTCGCTCACGCGCTGGGCTTGCAGGGTGTTGATCCCTCCGTGGAACTTGCCAGCCAGTACGGCGTGTTCCCCCGGCGCGACCTTGAAATACAGCTCATCGCCGCCGCGGGTTTCGGCACTGAAATGCACCTTGGCCGGGGCGAACAACGCCACGGTGTGCTCGTCGTGTTCGATCGTGTAGCGGCGGAAACTGTAGCCCGGAATTTCCAGTCGATAACTGGCGGCACTCGGCGCCAGTGGCCAGCTCTGCTTGCCTCGGGTTTCACTGGCGGTGATCAGGCGTTCGCCCTTCAGGTTGCCGTTGCCGTCGAGCAGGTACAGGCGTTCTTCGTTGGCATCGGCCTGCCACGCCGGAACCCAGCGAATAGTCAGCGTGTCGGGGCGATCCGTTTGCAGGTACAGGCTGCCGTCGCGAATATCAGCCCAGCGCATGGGCGCCGCCTGGGCGCTCAAACCGAGGCCCAGGCTCAACAGCAGCACGAGGCGTTTCATGCCGATTTCCGTTGCAGCATCTGAAGCATCGGTGCCACATCGCTGGGCAGGATGATCAGGGTTTGCCAGACGGGTACGCCGCTCAACCGGCAATACATCACCAGCAGCGCGAGGGTTACCGCCAGGTAGGCGATGGACGATGCCGTCGCCGCGCCGACGATGCCGTAGATAGGGATCAACAACAGGTTCAGGGCCAGGTTGAGCAACGCGCCAAGGCCCATCAACAGCGAAATCGTGCCGGGGCGATTTTTGCCCAGCAAGTCCAGGCGCAGGATGCTCGCATAGCAAAGACCGAGCAGCCCCGGCAGCAGCGCCAGCAACGCCGGATAGGCCGGCTGATAGGCAATGCCGAACAACGTGACGATCAGCCATTCACCGATCACCGCCATGGTCAGACAGGCACCGAGCATCACCGTGGCGGTCAGGCGCAGGGCCAGCGGTGTCAGGCGATCCATGCCTTCGTCCTGTTGCAGCAGGCGTTTCATCAGCGGCGTGGTCACCGCTTCCGGGACGATCAGCAGCAATTCGGCGGCGGCGCTGGCCATGGCGTAATGCCCCAACGCGGTGCTGCCGAGCAGGGCGCCGATGAACAGGAAATCGGAGCGCAGAATCACTTGCTGGAACAGTAGGTCCGGGTGGCTGCGAGCACTGTAGCGCAGCAGTTCATTCTGGCTGGCGCGGTCCCATTGCAACTTCAAGGGCTGAGCACGCCTGAGCCAGAACCAACCGGCCAGCACTACCAGGCTGAGGCCGGCCAAACAGCTGATCAGTGCCGCTTCCAGGGCTGCGTCTTTCCACATCCAGAACAAGGCCAGAAACAGCAGCAGGGGCGCCAGGGATTCCACCAGCCGCAAGGCATTGAACGCCACCACACCGCCCGACGCATTGTGCAAAGTCAACAGGCCGCTCTTGAGCACGGTCAGCGGTACCGCCAGCAGCAACAGCCAGGCGAGCAATCCCAGTTGCGTGGTGATGTCGAGTTCGCCGCCGAACTCGCGCACTAGCGCCACCACCAGCAACGTCAGTAAACCCGCCAGCAGGCAACCAAACACCAGCACCTGGCTCAGCAACAATCCCATGGGTCGTTGCTTGGCCGCCTGATACCCCACCGCCGAATTCAGCCCGCCGCTGGTGGCGGCGCTGATCAGATCGGGCAAGGTACTGAGCAAGGCAAACAGACCGCGCTCGCTGGGCCCCAGAATCCGCGCCAGCAATACGTTGCGCAGCAGCCGCAGGGCGATCATCGCCAGTTTGGTGCCCATGCTCAGGGCCAAGTGTTTGAGATAGTGACTGCGACTCATGGCCGGGCTCCGCGGTAGATGCGCCAGGACAGCAACTCCGGATTGCGCGCCGTACGCTGGCTGATGCCGATCCGCGGCAAGGCCAATGGATCGCTGATACCACGATAAATCCCGGCGACGGTGCCCAGGGCAAACGGGAAGTCGTGGTCCGCCACGTGTTCGCGCACCCGCTCATCATGGTTGCCATTGGGGTAGCAATAGACCGGCAGCGGCCGGTTGCAACCGTTCAGCAGGGCATTGCGGCTGCGGCTCAGTTCCTCATCCAGACGTTGATCGTCAAGGCCCGTGAGGATCGAATGGCTGGCGCCATGGGGACCGAAGCGGATCAACCCGCTGGCTTCCAGCGCGCGTACCTGATGCCAGTCCAGAGCCTGGGGCAATGACTCATCCGGGCATTGATCGGTGAGCCGGCTCAGTTCGCCCGGGGGCAGGGTTTTCAAGGTTTGCAGAAAATGCAAAAGCGCCAGGCTGCGGCGCTGCACATCCAGATCATCGAGCAGCACCGGCAGCGGTAGCCCAAGCCGTTGCAGGCATTCAATCAAATGCGCCCGGGCTTTTTCCCCGTGGCTGCGCCACAGGGTTTCCCCAAGGCTTTCCCACCAGAAGCGTTGCCGGCTACCAATGTAATCAGTGGAGAGAAAAATGCTTGCTGGCACCTGATGTTTTTTCAGCAGCGGGAAGGCATTCAGCGCGTTGTCACGCCAGCCGTCGTCGAAGGTCAGCGCGATTTTTGGCCGCCCGGTTCTGATGGCGCCAGGTTGCAAGATTTCCATCAGTGGCACGCAGTCGAAGTTTTTTTTCAACCAAGTGAGCAGATGTTCGAATGCCTTCGGCCCGACGCACAGTTCATTGCGATGGGGCAGGTCGGCGGCGCGGTCATTGGCCAGCACCCGATGCAGCATCAGGATCACCCCGGCACCGTGCAGTTGGTGACGGCCTACCGGCGAGTTGAGATAAAGCCAGCCACTGGTGCGTTTTAATAATTGTTTGATCGCCATGGCGCGGTCCTTTCAACGATTTTGCTCGGGGTTCCATTGCGCGTACCGCTGGCCGCGCAGGAACTGCCACAGACCGATACTCATCCCGGCAAGGGTCACCAGAACAAACGCGGCGAGGCGAAAGGGTTTGGGCAAACGGTGTTGCACATCCAGCAGGCCGACGATGGCCACCGCGTATCCGAGCAATTGCGCGATCAGGCTCAGGCGATAGAAGCCATGTACATTCCACAGCCAGACATTGCTCAGCAGCAACGGCAGCAACAGGATTGGTGCCAGGCGTCGAATCAGCTTGTGGCTGATCAGTGCAATCGCATACAAGCCATGACGCCAAGGGTTCAGCAGCTCCCGGCGCCGGGCCAGGCTTTGCAGGCCACCGACGGTGACGCGCTGGCGCCGACGCCATTGCTTGGCGATTTCGTCGACACCCTGGTCGCTCACTTTGGCTTCGGGCACATAGACGATGCGTTTGAACGCCACCGGTGCGCAGGTGCTGATAAAGAAGTCATCGTTGACCTCCGCCGGCACGTGCTGGAACAACTCGCGGCGCAGGGCGAGCAGGGCGCCGTCGGCGGAGACCATGCAGCCGGTGCGATTTTCCATCTTGCGCAGCCAGCCTTCGTAGTGCCGATAAAGGCTGTCGCCCAGGCTCAGGCCTTTGCCTGGCACCGGGATCAGCATGTGCCCGGCGCAGGCCCCGACCTCTGGATCGGCCAGGGGCGCGAGCAACTGGCCAAGGGTGTTGCTCGACCATTGGTTATCGGCATCGGTGAACACCAGAATCTCGCCGGTGCTCAGGGCGACGCCGGCATTCAAGGTGGCAGCCTTACCCTGACGGGGGAGGTCGAGCACGCTGATGCGCGGGTCGATGACTTTGTGGGCGCAGGCCACGGTGTCGTCGGTGGAGCCATCGCTGGCCAGAATGATTTGCAGCGAGTGCGCCTGATAATCCTGGGCCAGCAGCGTGCGCAATTTCTCTTCGATATGCCGGGCCTCGTTGTGTGCGGCGATGATGATGCTCACGTTCATCGGTGGCGCTGGCGCAGGACGCCGCGCGGGGAACAATGGCGCGATCAGCGTCAGCAGCAGCGGGTAGCCAAGCCAGGCATACACCGGCAATAGCAGGCACAACCAGAAAATGAATTCAGCCACGGGCGGGTCTCCTGGCATTCCAGTGACACAGGCTCAGGATGAGCGCCGCGCCAGCCAGGTGCAGACGCACCCAGTGCAGACCCCACAGTTGCAGCATCAGGCGAAGGTCACGGTGTTTCAGGCTTTGGCGCAGGCTCTGGGCGAGCGCTGGCAGGCTGGTGATGAACACGATGAATAACGCCGCTTTGGGAAAACCATTGAGCAGGGCAGACAGCGCGATGAAATCCAGCCCCCAGATGCAAATCGAAAAAACCGGGAACCGCAGCAAGCGCAGGCTCATCCCTTGGGTGCGCAATAGTTGCAGGTGACTGCCCTGGCGCCACAACTCCTTGCCCATCCATTCACGCCAACTGCCTTCGTAACCCCAATGCAAGGCGACGCTTTGGTTGACCGCGAGCAACCGCGCGCCGGCTTCACTCAGGCGCAAGGTGAACGCCTTGTCTTCGCCAGTGCGCAGGGTTTCGTTGAAGCCGCCGACCTTGTCGAACCAGCAGCGGCGCATCAACAGGTTGGCACTGGGCAGCCACTGCACCGGGTGCAAAGCGTGAGTGGTCGGGCGGGCCATGCGGCGTTGCCAGGCCGTGGCAAACCACGGCGCTTCGACGGGGGTGTGCAAGTCCAGGGCGAGGACATCGGCCTGGCCGCCGGACTCGAGTTCGAACAGCCGCGTCAGCCAGTCCTCGGGCATCTCGATATCGGCATCGATGAAGCCCAGCCATTCACCTGTCGCCACCGCCGCCCCGCGATTGCGCAGGGCGCCGATCAGCAGGCCGGGCAGCACCAGCACCTGCGCACCGAACTGGCGGGCGATGTGCGGGCCCTGATCGTCGGAGCCGTTATCGACCACGATCAACTCGCATTCCAGCCTGGCAGCCTCGGCGGCTTTTTTCGCGGCGAGCAACGTACGCCCGATGTGTCGGGCTTCGTTGTACATCGGGATGACAAGGCTGATGCGGTTCATGCTCTGGCTTCCGTCGGCGGACGTTCTTCAGCCTTGAGGCGCAACACGCAAGTCAGCGCGAGCATGATCCACAGGTATTTGTGATTCGGTGCGCTGAGGAACATCAAAAACAGCATCAGCGACAGATAGCTGATGCCCAAGTGCGTGATCATGTCGGCCTGTTCCCAGTTGCGTCGCAGCAACCAGGCGTGTCGGGCACGGATCAGGTTGTACATCCCAAGGCCCAGCATGCCGACGAACAACAGCCCGGCGGGAATCCCCACTTCGCTGAAGATTTCCAGGTAAGTGTTATGAGCGCGGCGGTACAGGTCGCCGGGCTTGCGGTTGGCGGAAAACACCTTGGCGTAACCGGTGGTGGCGTAGTGCAGCGGGAAGGTGCCGGGGCCGGAACCGAGTAATGGGTGCTCCTGGATGATCTGGCTGCCGACCAGGATGTACGAGGCGCGGCGGCCGAGGGATTCGTCCTGGCTTTTGGCGCCGGCTTTCAAGATGCTCAAGGACTGGATGCGCGCGATGTAACCGGCCGGCATTGAATAAATCGCCAGCGGGATCACGATCGCAAGGCCAAGCATGGCAAAACCCAAGTGGCGCGGACGGATGCGTGGCAACTGCGCGCGGTAGTGCCAGGCGCCGATCATCAAGCTGAGAAACAGCACCACCAGCCCGGAACGGGAATCGGTCTTGGTCATGCCGCCCAGCAGCAAAATGCAGCAACCGCCCCAGAACAATCGGTGCAACAGGTTCGGGCTGCGGATCACCAGCAGCAGAGCCAATGGCACGGCGAAGGCGATCAGCAGGGCAAACGAGTTGGGGTCTTCCAGCAAACCGGCGGCGCGGCCCTGGTCCTGATACTTGGTGGAGAACATGGCCAGTGCGCAGGTCGCGGTGACACTGAGGGTCACCAGCCGGGCGAACACATCGAGGTTCAATTCACGGCCGATCAGCAAGGTGATCACAAACAGAACCAGGCCGACACTCAGATCCCGCAGATGACTCTGGGACATGTCCAGGTTGTCGGTATTGATCATGCTCAACAGGTACAACACCATGAACCAGATCAGGTAGCGCCAGATGTTGCTGCGCAGGCGCTCGGACGGAATCTGGTGGATAGCCAGTTGCAACATCACGATCAGCGCCAGCGAAGCACCGATGAATTTGGTGCCCGACAGCGCACTGCCCTTGAAGAAACCTTCGAAGGGCACCAGCGCCGCGATGCCCAATAAACCCCAGGCGGGTTTCCGGTACAGCACCGCGACAGCCACCAGGCCAAGCACCGCGCCTGGTGCCAGATATGGATAAGGGCTGGCCAGCAAACCGAGGCAGACCAGGGCGAGCAGACTGACGATCGAGAGCGGAAAGATCACGCGCGTGCCTCCCGTGCAGTACGGATATAAAGCTGCGACCAGCGTTCGGCCAAGGCCTTCAGGTCGTAACGGTCCAATTGCGTACGTCGTGCGTTGTCGATCAGTTGGCGAGCCAGTGCCGGCTCACTCAGCAGCGTATCGATCTGCAGGGCGAGGGCAACGCTGTCGGTGGGTGTGGCCAGCAGGCCGTTGTGCCGATCCTCCAGCACATCGGGAATTCCACCGACGCTGAATGCCACCACCGGCACTCCGGCCTGCATCGCCTCCAGTAAAATCATCGGTGTGCCCTCGGTACGCGAACTGATCACCAGCGCATCGAGTTGCTGCCACCACCGGTTCATGTCGATCTGATAACCCGGCAAGGTGATGCGTTTTTGCAAGCCGGCAGCGGCAATCCGCGCCAGCAGGGTTTCCTGTTCCGGGCCGTCGCCGAGCATCACGGCGTCCAGTTGCGGGTGTTGCTGACAGAGCGGAATCAGGGCATCGAGAAACAGGTCCGGGCCTTTTTCATTGCTCAGCCGACCGACATAGCCCGCCAGCCAACGCAGGTGTTTGGCTGGGTGGGGCAACAGGTCGCTAGCCGTTGGCAGACCATTGGGAATCACTTGCAGTTTCTCCGTCCGGACACTGGCCTTGCGGTGTAGCACGGCGATGCTTTCGGCCACGCAAACCACCCGATGCACCGACGCCGTGCGGCACAGTTGCAAACTCAGCCAGCCGTAGAGGCGTTGCTTGCGACTGCGTGGGGTGAAACCGTGTTGGGTAATCACCAATGGCAAGTTCAACAACGTCGCACTCACCCAACCAAATAGCAGGCCCTTGAAATTGTGCGTGTTGATCAGAGGCTGCTCAGCCCGCCGCTGACGTAAATGACGCAGCAGGTCCCCCAGTCCCGCGCAATTACGGCAGTCAATCCCGGCCTCGCGAAATCGCGCGATCAGCGCTGGCGGCGCATCGAGAAACAGCACTTGATGCCGTCCCGGCGTCGCCAGGCAATGGTCCAGCAGCATCCGCTCAGCCCCATAGAAGCCGCCGCTGCTGATCAAATGCATGATCGGCAGAGCGCTGGCGCTGAGCGGCCCGTTCAATGGCGCACCCAATGCACGAAGCTATCCACGGTCCAGTTTTTGTGCGGGTTGTTCGGCATAACGTCTTGCTCGTTAATCACCAACAGCACCGGCAAGCCCAGTTCATGGGTGATTTGCGCTGGGTGTTTGAAGCGGTGATCGAAGAACTCACGCACGTAGACGAAGGCAATCGCCAACAGCAGACCGGTCAGCATCCCGAACGGAATGATCAGCAGCGGTTTGGGAAACGCCGCCTCGGTCGGTTCGTATGGCGGGCTGAGTACCCGGGCGTTGGACATATCGTTGTCCAGCAAACCGGCGGAGCTGCTTTCGGCAAAGCGTTGCGCGTAGGTGGAGAACGCCGCATGCAAGGCATTGATCTCGGTGTCCATCTGCGCAAGCTTGCTTTGAGCCACTTGTAACTGATGGATGCGGTCCTTGAACTGGGCGATGCGCTCCGTTTTCTGCTTGATCACCGAGGTGACAATCGCCAGGTCGTTGGTGCGCTCCTGAATCCGGTTGCTGACGATTTTCAGGAACTGCTGACGGGTGCGGGAAATCTGCTCGCGGGTCAACAGCATCGGTTCACTGCCCGGCTTGAAGATCGCCAGGTCGTTCATGTAGCGGCTGACCTGAGTGGTCAGTTGTTCACCGAGCTGTCTGATCTCCCGGTCTTCGAAGGCAATGTTGTCCACCGTGGTGGTGAAGGTGAAGGGGAAGGTGTACTCGCTGAGCCGGGACGTATTGGTGGCTGACGTCAGGGCGGTTTTCAGGTAGTCGAGCCAGCGCTGGCTTTGCAGCAGGCGATCCTGATACAGGTTCAGGGCCTGTTCCTCGGTGTTGATGGCATTGAGGCGGAAGGTGATTTCTTCCTTGGGATCGGATGAACCCACGCCTTCGAGCAGCGCCAGCCGCGTGCCTTCCAGGCCATCGAGACGCACCTGATATTGCTTCTTCTTGGTTTCGTAGAAGCTCTGCGGCAGGTCGATCGATTGCAGTTCCTGACGGCTGGCCAGGTAATTTTGCAACAGCGCCGCGACAAACCGGGTGCCCTGGGCGGGATCGCCAAAGCTGTAGACGATGGAGATCACGTTGGAACCCGGCAAGGTTTCGATTTTCAGGTTATCGACGGCCTCTTGGGTGTAGGTATCCAGGGCGGTGTCCCGAACCGGATCGGTCTCAAGCCCGAATGCATCGCGCACCGGGTTGACAACGTATTCACGCAAGGGGGTGGTCACAAAACGTTTGATCGGTTCGGTCACCAGTTTGCTGAAGATTCCGGGGTTGGGCGCGTACTCGCCTTTGTCCCGCAGGTCGCTGATGGTCTGACGGATCAGGGCCGGCGAACGCAGAATATTGCTCTCGGTTTCCATGTCCGCCAGTGACGGCGGAATGAAAGAGGCATCACCCTGAGTCAGGGACGTAGTGGCGTCTCCCTGGGAGAGTTTTTTGGATTGCACGATTACTTGCGCGGTAATGTCGAAGCTCTGTTTGAGCATCAGCGGCAAGATCAGGGCGATCACTGCAAAGATCAGGAAGACTCGTTTCACCAACTGCTTGTTGGCGAAGAAAATCCTGAAGAACTCATGCAGGTAGTTTTCCTTTGGGTTCATGGTCGGTCACCTGAGCGTTAGTTGTCGCTGTCTTTGTTGTCGACGCGGTAGGCGAAACCGAAGCCCACCCCTTGGAACAACACCACGTCCGCCAGTTGCCGTGCGAGCTCACCGGCGCTGGCCAGTTTGGTCTTGGGCACGTAGAGCATGTCGTCCGGTTGCAGGTAAGCAATCTGCGAGGCGTCACCGGACAAGGCTTTTTCAACGTCGTAGTGCACGGCCTGCACATGGTTGCCGGTGCGGCGCATGATCACCACCGAATCGAGTCGCGCCTTGACGTTAGTGCCACGGGCCAGGGTCAACGCTTCGAGTACCGAGACCGGTCGGCGAATCGGGTAGGAACCCGGTTGCGCGACTTCACCCAGCACATAGATTTCGTTGCCCGACGTGGACTTGAGCATGACGTCGACCCTCATCCGCCCCGGCAGTTGCGCGTAACGTTGATTGAGGAACGTTTCCAGTTGGGTGACCGTCATGCCTTGCAGCGGAACGGAGCCTATTTCCGGGAAACTCGCATAGCCGTCGTTGCCCACGGTGATCTCCCGGGTCATACCGCTACCGGGCTGGCTCAGGTTGCTCTTGAGGTTCAGCTCGTTGCTCAGCGGGCTGGTGACCAGCACCGTCACCTGATTGCGATTGGGCTGAAACAGGGATTTGCGCTCATAGGCACGCTGGATCTCCTGCCGCGCTTCGACGGCCGTCAGCCCGCCGATTTTCACCGCGGTATTGGCCCCCGGCAGTTCGATGGTGCCGTCGGGCAGCACCAGTTGAGTGCCGTTGAGCTGGCTGGCCGCGGTGAAGTTCAGGGCGACCTGGTCACCGGGCTGAATGCGGTAAGCGCCCGAGCTACTGGTGCTGATGTGGAAGATCACATCCAGCACATCCTTGGGCCGCAAGGTCTGTTCAACCTTGGGCATGTCGGTGGCCTGGGCATTGGCCGGCTCGGCCGTGAGGATCTGCACCGGCATATGCTGGGTTTCGCTGGTGCTGGAGCAACCTGCAAGCGGCAGCAACAGCAGGAGAAGCATTTTGGCGTTCATGGCGTCATCCTTTCTGCGGTTGCTTACAGGTTTTTGTAGAGCCATTTGGGCATGTAGTACTTGCGCCGGTTGAAGACGCTGCCCACCAGTTTTGCGCCGGCCTGGGTCAGGCGCTGGGCCGCGGCCTGGGCCACTTCCCAACGGGTGTCTTCGGCGCGCACCACCATGATCACGCCGTCCACCAGGGTACTGATGACCAACGTGTCGGCGGCCGAATAAACCGCGTCGCCGTCGATCACCACAAAGCGATACCGATCGCCCAGTTGGTTGAGCAATGGGGCCAGCTGTTCAGTCGTCAGGTGCTCGGCGCCGCGGATGTGCCGCCCGTTCGGCATGATGTGGAAGGGCAGGCTGGAGACGTTCACCAGGCAGTCCTGCAGCAGCGGCGGCGAGGCGTTGAACAGCAGGTCGCGAAAGCCGCGTTCTTTGGTCAGCCCCAGCTGTTGCGTGAGGTTGCCCTCCGACTGGCTGGCGTCCACCAGCAACACTTGGCCGCTGCTCATTGACGCCAGTTGGCTGGCCAGCGCCAGGGCGCTGGTGGTGGTGCCGGCGCCTGTGTTGGCAGCGGTCAGAAAGAGGATCCGCAGATCCAGGTCGAGCACGGTCGAAGTCAGGTTGGACTCGCTCGGGCTGGCGATGGTCAGGCTTTTATTCGATGAACCGTCCATTTAACTCGCTCCGTGGCCGCTGAATACTTTGAAGGGGGTTTTCAACAGGATCTTCAGATCAAGCAAGAGGCTCTGCTCGGCGATATAGCTGAGGTCCAACTCAACGCGCTGGTCGAAGTCGATATTGCTACGCCCGGATATCTGCCACAGGCCGGTCATGCCGGGGTAGATGCTCAGGCGTGCAAGGTGGCTGTCTTTGTAGCGATAGGCATTGAATGAGGTCGGTCGCGGACCGACCAAGCGCATGTCGCCGCTGACTACATTGATCAGGTTGGGCAACTCATCGAGGCTGCTGCGCCGCAGAAAGCCGCCGATGGGGGTAATCCGCGGGTCGTTGTCGATCTTGAAATCGATGGCATCGGCGCCGTGCTTGTTCAGGTGCCGCAACGATTCCTTGAGCTCTTCGGCGTTGGTCACCATGGTGCGGAACTTGTACATGCCAAACAGGCGGCCGCGGTAGCCGGTGCGCTTTTGCACGAACATCACCGGCCCCGGACTGCTGAACTTGATCACCAATGCCAGGCCCAGCAACACTGGGGACAGCAGCAGCAGAATCACCAGCGCGCCAAGGCATGCAACCACCCGGTTGGTTCGCGACAGCGTCCAGGGCCGACCACCGTCACGGCCGGTCATCCAGCCGCGGCCCTGCATGTGGATCGCCGTATCCAGGCGCATTCGATGTTCGGGGTCCAGGCGTTTGTCACGCTGCATGTGATTGAGCAACACGCCTTTTTCATGTCCAGTCATAGAGTCCTCCGCTGAAGCCCGGACGCGAGTGGCGAGTGGGCATGGCGCAGTGGGTAGTAGTCACGGAACCAGGCGATGAATCGTCCGAGTCCTTCATCCAGCTCGATCCGTGGCTGGAAACCGGTGGCCTGGGCCAGATCACTGGCATCGGCGCAGGTGTTGAGCACGTCGCCCGGCTGCAGGGGCAGCAACTCGACGAGGGCTTTTTGTCCGAGGTGTTTTTCCAGCAGCGCCAGGTAGTCTTTGAGCTCCACTGGCTGTTGTCCGCCAATGTTGTAAATGCGCCATGGCGCCATGCTGCTGGCTGGGTCCGGTTGTTCACGGTTCCAGTCCGGTGCTGCTTGGGGGGCGCGCTCGATCAGACGGGCGATGCTCTCGATGATGTCGTCGATGTAGGTGAAATCACGCTGGTGCTGGCCGTAGTTGAACAGCTTCAGCGGCTGCCCTTCGGCAATCGCCCGGGCGAATTGGATCGGCGACATGTCTGGCCGGCCCCAAGGCCCGTACACGGTGAAAAAACGCAAGCCGGTGCAGGGAATGCCGAACAGATGGCTGTAGCTGTGGGCCATCAGCTCATTGGCTTTTTTGGTCGCGGCGTACAGCGACAACGGGTGGTCGACGCCGTCCTTGACCGAGTAAGGCGTGTGTTGATTAGCGCCATACACCGAACTGGATGAGGCATAGATCAAGTGCTTGACCGGGTGGTGACGGCAGCTTTCGAGGATGTTCAGAAACCCGCTCAGATTGCTGTCGACGTAGGCCCGGGGATTCTCCAGGGAGTAACGCACCCCGGCCTGAGCCGCGAGGTGAATCACCACCTCCGGTTGTTCACGAACAAACAAGGCATCAAGGGCCGAGGCGTCGGCCACGTCGACTTTGGCGAGCGGGAAATCGCCGACTTGCTTGCACACCCAATCCACGCGGTCGTGCTTGAGCTGCGGGTCGTAGAAGTCGTTGAAATTGTCCAGGCCGCACACCTGATGCC
Organism: Pseudomonas cucumis; assembly: GCF_030687935.1. Classification (GTDB taxonomy): domain Bacteria; phylum Pseudomonadota; class Gammaproteobacteria; order Pseudomonadales; family Pseudomonadaceae; genus Aquipseudomonas; species Aquipseudomonas cucumis. The sequence goes on from NZ_CP117454.1 coordinate 2,408,713, forward strand.
CGTCGCGCAACAGCCTCAATACGCAATGGGCGCCGATGAAACCGGCTGCTCCGGTGACGAGTATTTTCATGGCCGTGGCGCCTCGGGAGCGATGTGCCGAAGCCCGATGCCGCTGTAGTGCAAGCCGGCCGCCGCCACGTGTTCCGGGTTGTAGAGGTTGCGCCCGTCTACGATCACTCGCGCGCGAAGTTTACTCGCCAGCAGGTCGAAATCGACCACACGGAAATTCTTCCACTCGGTGCAGATCACCAGCGCGTCGGCGTCTTCCAGAGTGTCGTCGCGGGTCGCGCACAGGTGCAGGTCATTGCGGTAGCCGTAAATGCGCCGGCACTCAGACATGGCTTCCGGGTCGTAAGCCTGCACGCTCGCGCCTTCGGCCCACAGTGCTTCCATCAGATATCGGCTGGGGGCTTCGCGCATGTCATCGGTATTGGGCTTGAAGGCCAGGCCCCAAATCGCGATGGACTTGCCGACCAGGCCATCGGGAAATAGCGCCTGCAGTTTGCTGAAGAGGATGTGCCGTTGACTGTCATTCACATCGGTGACGCTACGCAGCAGACGCATTGGCATGCCGTTGTGTTCGGCGGTGTGCAACAGGGCTCGCAGGTCTTTGGGAAAGCACGAACCGCCGAAGCCGCAGCCGGGGTAGATGAAGTGGTAACCGATGCGCGGGTCCGAGCCGATGCCTTTGCGCACCGCCTCGATGTCGGCCCCCAGCAACTCGGTGAGGTTGGCCAGTTCGTTCATGAAACTGATGCGGGTGGCGAGCATTGCGTTGGCCGCGTACTTGGTCAGCTCGGCGCTGCGGTTATCCATGAACATGAGCTTTTCGCGGTTGCGGCAGAACGGCGCATAGAGTTCGCTCAATTGGTTGCGCGCTTCATCGTCATTGGTGCCGACGATGATTCGGTCCGGGCGCATGCAATCGGCCAGAGCGCTGCCTTCCTTGAGAAACTCGGGGTTGGACACCACTCGCACGTTCAACGCCTCTTTGCCACGGCGTTGCAGTTCCTCGTAGGCGGCGTGAGTCACCTGGTCCGCGGTGCCCACCGGTACGGTGGACTTGATGATCAGGGTGCGATCGGACTCCATGAAACTGGCGATCTGCCGAGCGACATTCAGCACATGGCTGAGGTCGGCGGAACCGTCTTCATCAGCGGGAGTACCCACCGCGATAAAAATCAGCTCGGCGTGTTCGACCGCGTCACTGGCCTGGGTGGAGAAGAGCAAGCGACCGGCCTTGATGTTGTCTTCCAGTGTGCTGGACAGTCCCGGTTCGCTGATCGGTGGCACGGCTTGTTGCAGTTGCTTGATCTTGTTGGGGTCAATATCAACGCACAGCACACGATGTCCGACATCGGCCAATGCCGCAGCTTGTATCAGGCCGACGTAGCCCGTACCAAATACGCTCACGTCCATATTGGCGTGCCTCGTAAGACGGTGGATGTAACTGAAATGAGACTGTCAAAAGGGGTATAGCCCAGCCATGGGAAAGCGAGTCAGCAAAATGACGGGTAACGCGACCGGGAAAACCCCCATTTCACGGGCTATTTGCCATCAAGTGCTTGCCGCTGCTGGATTTGCCGCGGTTTTGAGGGGTTTCTGAGGGTTTGAAGAAAACGATAAACGGTCGTAAGGCTTGAAACACAAGGGTTACAGACGCTTGAGTGTGTCAGATTTGAGGCAACGTTTTTTTGACGCTTTAGGAAAAAAACCGGCATTTCTTGCGCTTCGAGGGCCCGGTGCTAGTGTCAGAAAATGGCCGACAATCCATTGGTCGTGGAGGTGCTGTAAACACCATGATCCGTTACCTCAAAGAACTGCTGCTGGTTCTGTATCTGCTCAAGAATTACGACTACTACCTCGATCGTCTTGACGCGCTGGGCATTGGTTTCCCGATGCTGTTGTTTGGCGCAATGTTCGTCGTGCTGACAGTGGCGCTGTTCATGACCGCGTACATTCGCCAGACGCTGATCCGTCACCTGTTCGCGTTGACGATGTTTGGCTCGGCGGTGTTCTTCGACGTCTATGCGCAGGTGACTGCCGGTTACATGACCTACAGCAGTTTTGTGTCGCTGGTGTATTCCGGTGGGTTTATTCAAGAGGCGGCGTACCAGTACCGCGATGCAATCATCAGCGGGATGGCCAGTGGTTTGTTGCTGCTGTTCGGTATCGGACTCAAGCCGCGTCGACGGCTGCCATTGCCGGGGGCGCTGTTGGTGGCGGCGCCCGTGCTCGGAGTGCTGATGCTCAGCGCCGTGCTGTTTGTGCGGGCCGGTGAGGGCGCCCGTGGCTTGCCGATCATGTACACGCCGTTGGCCTATTTGAATCTGTTTACCTATGAAGCGCTGCACAACACTGTCGGCCCGCGTGAGCCGGTGAGCCTGACCCGCATCGATCAGCCGGTGGAACACGACATCGTGCTGATCATCGACGAGAGCATTTCCGGCAACTACCTGGACATCAACACGCCGTTCGGTGTGCACAGCAATCTCAAGGAACCGCGCCCGGGCGTGGACATTTTCAATTACGGCTACGCGGCATCCATCGCCAATTGCAGCGCCGACACCAATGTCACCTTGCGCTACGGTGGCACTCGCGCCGATTACATGCGGATCAACAGCACGTTGCCGTCGATCTGGCAGTACGCCAAAAAGGCCGGGCTGCGCACCGTCTACATCGACTCCCAGCGCACCGCCGGCAACATGCAGAACCTGATGAACGCTACGGAAAAAAAGGACATCGACGAGTTCGTGCAATTCGACCGCACCAGTGTGCGTGAACGCGACATGGCAGCGGCGGCCAAGCTGATCGAGCTGCTCAACGACGGTAAGCCGGAGCTGGTGGTGATCAACAAGGTCGGTGCGCATTTTCCGGTGCACGACAAGTACCCGGACGCGTTTATGGCTTACCGCCCGACATTGCCCCGTGGACGGTTTGTCGAAGTGGCGGACACGGGCAAACGCGATGGTTTCAACGGTCAGCCGGATGATTGGTTGCTGTACCGCAATGCTTACAAAAATACTGTGCTGTGGAATGTCGGCGAGTTCTTCGCCCGGGTTTTCGCTCAGGCGGATTTGCGCAATGCGCTGCTGATCTATACCTCGGATCACGGGCAAGACCTGCATGAACGCGGTAACCCGGGGCTCAATACTCACTGCGGCGGTGACCCGGTGGAGGAGGAGGGGTTGGTGCCCCTGGTGGTGATTTCGGGCAGCGATCTGAAGACCCTGGACTGGCAGGCGCAGTTGCCGGCCAACAAGGATCGTTCCAGTCACTACAACATCTTCCCGACGCTGCTGCAGGTGATGGGTTATGACCTGGCGGGGATTGAGGCGGTGTATGGCAAACCGTTGAGTGTGCCGACGGTGGACGATTTCACGTTTAACTATCGTTTCAATGCGAGGTTGGGGGCCAAGCCTGAGTGGAAGTATATTGACCTGAACAGCATTGTGACGCCTGGGCGGGTGGTGCCGAGTGTGGCGGTGGGGCAGTGAAATTTTGATGGGCTGATCTGACCTCATCGCGGGCAAGCCCGCTCCCACAGGGGGCGATGGCGTACGCAAAGTTTGGGTTCGCCTCGATCACTGTGGGAGCGGGCTTGCCCGCGAAGACGTCAGACCATTCAACCCAAGATTATCGGGTGTACTCTCTACCCTTGCCCCTCGCTCATCAAAAGAGTTCCCCCCATGCTTCACGTCCAGGGCGTCTTCAAAAGCTACGCCACCCCCCAAGGCCCACTGCCGGTATTGCAAGGCGTCGACCTCACGTTGAAGCCCGGCAGCAGCCTGGCGCTAATGGGCGAGTCGGGCAGTGGCAAGAGCACCTTGCTGCACCTGATCGCCGGGCTGGACAAGGTCGATCGCGGCAGCATCCGCAGTGGCGAGCATCGGCTGGAGCAGATGAACGAAAGCCAATTGGCAAACTGGCGGCGGACCGAAATCGGTCTGGTGTTCCAGCAGTTCAACCTGATCGGCAGTTTGCGCGTTGAAGACAATCTGGCGTTTCAGGCACGTCTGGCCGGCCGCCACGATCCGCGTTGGCAAGCGCATCTGGTGCAACGTCTTGGGTTGGGAGATTTACTGCGGCGCTATCCAGAACAGTTGTCCGGCGGGCAACAGCAACGGGTCGCCCTGGGGCGCGCCCTGGCATCGCAACCCAAACTGCTGCTGGCCGACGAGCCCACCGGCAGCCTTGATGAAGCGACCAGCGATGAGGTGTTGAAGTTGTTGCTGGAACTGCTCGACGACAGCCCGACGACGTTGTTGATGGTCACTCACAGCCCACGGGTCGCCGCGCGGCTGGCAGACAAAGTGGTGCTGCACGGCGGCCGTCTGGCTGGCGCGGACGAGCGCTGAGGTGCGGGTTTTTCGCGAGACGCTGCGGGCGCTGCTCAGCCATTGGCGACAGCATCCGGTGCAATTTTTCAGTGTGCTGACCGGGCTCTGGCTCGCCACCAGCCTGCTGACGGGCGTGCAAGCGCTGAACAGCCAGGCGCGAGAAAGCTACGCCCGGGCCAGTCAGATGATCGGCGGCGAACCGCAAGCCAGCCTCAGTGCGCCCGGCGGTGGGGTGTTTTCCCAGCAAGTGTTTGTCGACCTGCGTCGTGCGGGTTGGCCGGTATCGCCCGTGTTGCAAGGGCGGGTGACGCTCAAGGGCCATGAAGACCAGCGCTTGCAGTTGATGGGCATTGAACCGGTGTCGTTGCCGGCCGGTTCCGCAGTGGCCGGGCAGTCGTTGCCGATCGAGCAGGTTGTCGAGTTTTTCACCCCGCCGGGCAGCACCTGGATTTCACCGCAGACTTTGCAGGCGTTGGGCTTGCGCGAAGGTGAAACCCCGGTGGCCCAGAGCGGAGTCACCTTGCCGCCGCTGCGTGCCCAGACTGACATGGCGCCCGGCGTGTTGCTGGTGGACATCGGCTTCGCCCAACAGATTCTGCAATTGCCCGATCAACTGTCGCGGCTGCTGCTGCCCAAGGATTTCAGCGCGCCCCTGCCTGATGAGCTCAAGAGCCAACTCCAGCTCAAAACCAGCGGCGAAGAAAACAATCTCGCGCGCCTGACCGAAAGCTTCCATCTGAACCTCGATGCCTTGGGCTTTCTGTCGTTCGTGGTCGGTCTGTTCATCGTCCACGCGGCGATCGGTCTGGCGCTGGAGCAACGCCGAGGCTTGCTCAGAACCCTGCGCGCCTGTGGGGTCAGCGCACGGATGTTGATTGCCTGCCTTGCCGTCGAACTGGGTGGCCTGGCGTTGATCGGTGGAATCGCCGGCGTCGTCAGCGGCTACCTGCTGGCCGGCGTGCTGTTGCCGGACGTCGCCGCCAGCCTGCGCGGCTTGTACGGCGCCGAAGTGCCGGGGCAGTTGAATCTAAGTCTGCTGTGGTGGTTCAGCGGTATCGGTCTGAGCCTGTTCGGCGCCTTACTGGCCGGTGCCAACAGTTTGCTGCGGGCGGCGCGTCTGCCGTTGCTGGCACTGGCCAATCCGCAAGCCTGGCATCAGGCCCACGCGCGCTGGTTGCGGCGCCAGGGTTGGGTCGCGGCGTTCGCTGCGCTGATCGCCTTATTGGCGTTGATCTTCGGCGACAGCCTGAGCAGCGGATTCGTGCTGATGGCCGCGTTGTTGATCGGTGCCGCACTGGCCTTGCCGGTGGTGTTGAACAGCGTGCTCGACTGGGTGCTTGGGCGAAGTCGTTCGGTGCTCGGCCAATGGTTTCTCGCCGACTGCCGCCAGCAACTGCCGGCCCTGAGCCTGGCCTTGATGGCGCTGTTGTTGGCGCTGGCGGCGAACATCGGCGCCGGCAGCATGACCGCCGGTTTCCGTCAGACGTTCAGCAACTGGCTCGAACAGCGCCTGACCGCTGAGCTGTACCTCAATCCGCAAAGTCCCGCCCAGGCTCGAGAACTGCACACCTGGCTCAAACAACAACCTCAAGTCACCGCGGTGCTGCCGAACTGGCAAGTGTCGATCCAGTTGCAGGGCTGGCCGGCGGACGTTTTTGGCGTGATCGATCACCCGACGTATCGTCAGCACTGGCCCCTGCTGGAAGCGTTGGGGGACAACCCTTGGGAACGACTGGCCAAGGACGACGCGCTGATGCTCAGCGAACAACTGGCGCGGCGGTTGAAAGTACGCCTTGGTGATCACCTGACCATTCCCACGCCCAATGGTCCATGGTCGCCGCGGATCGTCGGGATTTACGCCGACTACGGCAATCCCAAGGGGCATCTTCTGGTCAACATCGATCATCTACTGCGCGGCTGGCCGCAATTGACGCCCAACCGTTTCAACCTGCGCATCGACCCTGCGTCCATCCCGGGGTTCCTGACTGCGTTGCAAACCCGCTTCGCTCTGGATGACAGCCGCATCGTCAATCAGGCCCGGCTCAAGGGCTGGTCCACGCAAGTGTTCGAACGCACCTTCGCCGCCACTGCCGCGCTCAACAGCCTGACGCTTTGCGTCGCGGGCGTGGCGCTGTTCATCAGCCTGCTGACCCAGAGCCAAAGCCGCCTTGGGCAACTCGCACCACTGTGGGCGCTGGGCGTGACCCGTCGCCAATTGATGCTGCTGAACCTCGGGCAAACCTGGTTGCTGGCGGTACTGACGCTGGTGCTGGCATTGCCCTTGGGCATCGCGTTGGCGTGGTGCCTGGACACGGTGATCAACGTTCAGGCCTTCGGCTGGCGCTTGCCGTTGCGGGTGTTTCCACTGCAACTGTTGCAGTTGATGGGCTTGGCGTTGCTTGCGACATTGCTCGCTTCAGCATGGCCGTTGTACTCGCTGTATCGCACGCAACCGGCGGATCTGCTGAGGACGTTTGCTCATGAAGATTAAGCTCGGCGTGTTGTTACTGGCCGCGCTGCTGAACGGATGCGACAACACGCCTGCGCCGGAAAAAGGCTTCGCCGGCCTCGGTCATCAGGTCGAGGCATTTACCCCAGTGGTGCCCGGGCGAGTCTTCAATTTTCCGGCGGACCACGGCCCGCACGATGGCTTTCGCATCGAGTGGTGGTACGTCACCGCTAACCTCAAGGACGATCAGGGCCAGGAATTCGGCGCGCAATGGACGCTGTTTCGCAGCGCCTTGAAAGCAACGCCCGAACAATCTGGCTGGAGCAATCAGACCATCTGGCTGGGCCATGCTGCTGTGACTTCCGCCACCGTGCACCATGCCGCCGAACGCTACGCCCGAGGCGGCGTCGGCCAGGCCGGCGTGAGCCTGGCGCCGTTCAACGCATGGATCGATGATTGGTATTTCCGCAGTCAGGCCCCTCATGAAGATCCGCTGGCGGACCTGCAACTCAGCGCTCGCGACAAGGCTTTCAGCTACCAGCTTCGACTGACCTCAAGTCGGCCATTGGTGCTTCAGGGCGACAAAGGCTTCAGCCAGAAATCCGAACAGGGCCAGGCGTCCTACTACTACAGCCAGCCGTTTTTCCAGGCCAGCGGCACGTTGGAAATCGATGGTAAAACCTACACCGTCAGCGGCCCGGCCTGGCTCGACCGCGAGTGGAGCAGCCAACCCCTGACCGCCAACCAGACCGGTTGGGACTGGTTCTCCCTGCACCTGGACAGCGGCGAACAGGTCATGCTCTACCGCATGCGGCAAAAGGACGGCGCGCCATACCTCACCGGCACCTGGATCGATGCCCAAGGGCAGACGCAATTACTGCATGCCGACGACATCAGCCTCACACCCCAAGACACCGCCAACGTGGCCGGGCGTTCGATGCCCGTGAGCTGGTCGATCAAAATTCCCTCCAAGCACCTCGATATCACCATCGCCGCCCTCAATCCCAAGGCCTGGATGGACTTGCGCATTCCCTATTGGGAGGGGCCGGTGCGGCTCAGCGGCAGTCATGGCGGGCAGGGGTATCTGGAGATGACCGGCTATTGACCCGGAACTCTCGGCGCCACGCCGTTTTCCTACGTAATGAAGCCCATTCACGGGAGCCTGCCATGAGCGACGACCTCAAACCGCCCACCCTTGCCACTTGGCAGCGGCTGTTCGACGACAAAGCCTACTGGCAGCAATCCCCCGATGCGCATTACAGCGAATTACTGCGCATCGCCGACGATCTGCTGGGGCAGGGCGCCATCGACCTCGAGCAATGGCAGACCCTCAAAACCAAGGCCGATCAATCCCACAAAGACTCGCCCGCCGTGAATGTCGCCCACGAAGTCGACGATCCCGAAGCCTGAGGAACATTCCATGAGTCCCAAACCGACCACCCCCTCGGAAAACCCCGACGAACCGCGGCCACCGGGCGAAGTCGAGCGCGACAACGACGCCCTGCGCCCCACCGACCCGACCCGGCGCAAGGAAAGCGGCAAGGGCACGGAAAGCGGCGAATCCACAGCACAAGAAACTGCGGACACTCCCTGAGCAGCGTCTATGCAGGCGAAAATGAAAGATCTGAACGTAGAACAGAGCGATGTGGTGACCTGTATCGATGTGCTGAAAGTCACCAGCCAGCATCCAAGCTGATCATTATTTGTACGTATTGATTGTTCTTGTGCAAATAACTGTATAAGAACAATCAGTTTTAATGGTCGAACTGGTGAGTTTTAGAAGTTTGTATCCGGTTTTTTAGCAAAAACTTACGAAATATTACGTGCATAAATTTCATGTTTGTACCGAGGACATATCGGCCAAATTCTATTAAAATCCTTCCCGTTCGCCCGGTGTCAGGGCTCTTTACCGGTGCATGGATTGCCAGGCCATTACACTGGGCGAACACCTCCTCTGGAACGCAATGTTTAATAGTTTCGGACATAAAAAATGGGCGACCTTGAAGTCGCCCATTTTTATTCGCTGGGTTAAAGCGGTGTCCGGGCACCTCACCGGGTGAGCTGAGGTTGCCCTGGATCGAGGTCCGAGACGCGAGTGGTGTAACTCGAACGGTTACGGTGATGCATTGAAACGGTCAATATTGATACTCTCCGATACAGAACGTCTTCAGAGTCAACCAGCAGAGCATAGACAACAGCTGGGCACGGCTGGACGAGAGGGCAGGAACCCTTTAATGATCGAAGGAGTAGTCAATCGTTATGGAGACATCCAAGCAAGACAACAGCTGTTTCAAACGGGTATCTATTGGCTTACTGACCGCTTTGCTGTCGGTCGGCGTCGCTAAAAGTTTCGCAGAGGATAAGGACGTCAAAGGAATGCAGAGTATTCAGTTTCGAAAGGTCATCGACCTTAGCCATATCATCAGCACGTCCATTCCACTTTGGCCTAACGACCCGCCGATGACATTCGATGTGGTGGCCTCACAGGAAAAAGACGGTTATTACCTGCGGCGTTTCAGCATGGGTGAGCACAGTGCAACCCATATGAACGCGCCTAATAGTTTTCACCCTAATGCCATCGGGATTGATGCCTATAAGCCGGAGTCCCTGGTGCGGCCGGCCGTGGTGATTGATATACGAACCCAGTCCCGGAACAACCCGGACTACGTGATTGGCATCCAGGACATCGAGCAATGGGAACAGGCTCATGGGCGCATCGACCAGGGTTCTGTTGTGCTGTTTTATACGGGGTGGCAAGCCCTGTGGGACGATCCCAAGCGCTTTATCAATGAAGATGCGAAAGGCCCGCACTTTCCCGGTGTAGGTGCTGCAACGACAAAGTTCTTGCTTGAAGAACGCGGGATAGCCGGTGTCGGTATCGATACACACGGAGCTGATCCAGGTCAGGATTCGGTTTACGGCACCAACAGCCAGATTCTGGCGAAAGAGGGCATCGTCCTGGAGTGCCTGACTAACCTCGATCAACTACCCGCGAAAGGCACGACATTGGTCATTGGCGTGCTTCGACTGAAAGAGGGGTCAGGTTCTCCTGTTTCCGTGATGGCGTTTGTACCCTGAGTTCATGTCAACTTGAAATAGTATCAACTACCGGCGTGAAGGCCTTGAACCGCTGCCGGTAGTTGGCTGCACGCTGAAGCACTCGGGTCAAGGCCTGAAAGTTCGCCGGTTTGGTTAAAATGTCATTGGCGCCGGCGGCCCTGAACCGTTCTATCTCGTTTGAAAAAGCGCTCGCGGTGAAAGCGACGATGTAGCAAGTATCGCCCAGCGCCAGTTTGCGGATGTTACGGATGGCCTCTAGCCCATCCATGACAGGCATGTTGATATCCATAAAAATGATATCTGGAGTCGACGTCATGTATTCATTGATTGCCTGTAGGCCATTTGCCGCAAGGTCGGGTGTATAACCCAACATTTGCAACATCGCCATGGCAACTTTCTGACTCACGGGATGGTTCTCTACCAGCAGGATAGCGAGTGGATAATTCCCGGCAAACGATGAGTCGAAACCTAGGGGGGCATGATCGTCCCCGAGAGGTATTTCCGAGACTGAAAAAAGCTCCATGGGGAGCGAGAAGGAGAACGTCGATCCGACGCCAGACTGACTGGTAAAGGATAAAGTCCCCTGCTGCGCCTCGACCAGATTCTTGCAGATTGAAAGACCGAGCCCGCTCCCGGTAAAGCGTTGACTGGCCGGCTCTTTAAACTGGGCAAAGGGCTTGAACAGACTGTCTTGCCGTTCCGTGGGGATACCTACGCCGGTATCGCGTATGGAGAATTCGAGTCGGGCGCGAGGGCCGTAACCGCTAGTCGTGACCACGAGCGATACTTTTCCGGTTTCAGTGAATTTGACCGCATTGCCCAACAAGTTGATCAATATCTGGCGAAGGCAATCGGGATCGGTTTTGACCAATAGCGGTACGTCCGGTGAAACCTGGACCTCAAGTACTATCGGCTTGTCCTGAATATTTTGCCGGATCATCGCCATACTGGATGAAACCAGTGTTCTCACGTCGAATACACAAGGCTTCAACTCAAGTTTGCCCGCTTCGATTTTTGCAAGGTCAAGAATGTTGTCAATAAGAGACAGCAGGGTTCGTCCGCTCGTATGAATCGTTTTTAGCAGGCTGCTTTGCTCGGGGTTCAGGGCGGACCCAGCCAGTAACTCAGTCGCGCCGATGACACCGTACATCGGCGTGCGGATTTCATGACTCATGGTCGCCAAAAATCTGGTTTTTGAACGATCAGCGTCCTCGGCGGCATTTTTTGCCTGATTCAATACCTGTTCGTTTATTTGCAGTTGCTGCAGATGAGCACGCATGCGCAACAAGTCGATCACGAACAAAAGGCTGAAGGCCAGAAATACCAGAATGGCCAGGATAATATGGTGCAGAGAGTCCTGATTAAGTTGCTGGTAATAATCCGCCAACGTCATCTCCGCGCCAGCAACATAAACCGTACCGTCCTGCGATTTCATTGGGACGAAGACGGCTCGAAAGTCTCCCCAATGATCCGAGTAGTCGATCCAGGTGGGTTCGGTGCGCTCAAAACTGTCGAGCAAAGCCTGACTGGCATCCGGATAAGGATCGAAAAATCGTACGAAATTCTTCTCCAGGATCTCTTTTTCCGATGCGCTGGAGCTGACCAGATAAGCCTCGCCCGAGCGTTTGACCACGCTGTAGACAAAAGCAGTACCCATGGAATCGTTGAACCGGGAGAGCCGCTGAATGGTATTCCAGTCTTCCGCTTCGGATTTGGACTGTTTGTCTATCAGATTGTCATGGTACCGGTCGCCAAGGATGGCCGAAGCCCCCAGCGCGGCATGCAGTAGCTTGTTGTTAATGTTTTCAGTGAGGATTCCTTGAGTCTCGACGTAGAGGTAGTAGATATAGCCACTGACACCTACGATGTAGACCAAAAGTAAAGCCCATGTTTTCCGTCTGAGTTCGAACATAAATCACAGCCTCCATACTGTCAGCCCAAGCATAGGTTGAAGACTGGCTGAAAACCATTGTTGTTTTCGCTGTTTTTAGATGAGGCGGTGAGGGAGTTACTTGACCGAATAGCCAGTTTTTTGGGTTTCTGTGTGCACAACGTTGAGTCGATTTTTTGGATTGATCAGAAGTTTAAAGACGGTTTCTAACAATCTCTTGCGAAGTGCAATGTGCATAAGTCTGGGAGGCGGTGTTTAAAAGTTGCAGATATAAAAATGGGCGACCCTACCTTGAGTCGCCCATTTTTATTGATGATTTAAAGTTGCGCTCGCAACCGCCGCCCGACTACATCCAGCAAATCGCAGCCATCACGCAATTGGATTGCCAACACCTTCGCAAACTCTTGCAACAGCGCAGCATCACCACCAAGCGCCTCGCTCAGGGACAGCGTCTCCAACAGTTGAGTGACGCTGCGAATGCGATACGCCGCCGTGTCGTGCAACACGTCGACAGGCGCTTCGGTATCGATCAACAGGGAAGGGATCGTGCAGTCGATGCCGGTGATCGGCATGTATCGAGTCATGGCTGCACCTCCTGAGCATCGGACGCCCCACCGGGCGGATCGAGATTGTCCAGCGCCCGATTTACCAACAATTCACCCAGCACGGCCAATTGCTGAATCGATAGCGCCAGGCTGCGGTGCGAGCCTTCGAGCTCGGAGGCAAAGTCGGTCGTCAGCACGTTGAGCGAGGCGAGGGTTTCGCAGGCGTGGCTTAGCAGGGTTTCGGTGTTGAGGTTGGGGAGGAGGGTGAAAACGTGGCTGATGGGGTCGGGGTTTTTTGGGTCGCGGAGACGGGCGCTGATGGTGCGTTGGGTTGCTTGGCTGAGTTGGAGGGAGGCGAGGGAATCGGGTGGAAACTTTTTCATCGTGAAGCTCCTGAAACAATGGAGCCGCAAAGCGGCATTTGCATGCCTGATCGTGTTCGGTCTGTCAAAACCGGTCGCTGAGGTTGCAGCGGCTGGGGGAGGTTATCTGGGGAGGAAGGGGTGTACAAGTTCATGGATGGCGATGGGTTTTGTGGGAAATGTCCGGTGCTCTTGTCAGGCGTCCCGAAGGGCTAAAAAATTGAGTCAGATTTGGTTTTAAGTGAACTCGTTTTTTTTATCGTTCATATAAACTGAGGGACCACAAAGTAGCAGAGATTTTGTTGTGAATTCAATTGTCGAGTTGTTGTTCGAAGCGTAAATCGTGAAGAAACTGTCGCTTTGAGTGATTCTTATACTAAGCTTTTTTTTGTAGGTGTATTTTTGATCGTCAGGCTGCTGATTTCGCTGCAGTTTAAACCGATGCGGCATGTGTTGAATTCAGCCCTTTTCCATTTTGCGGGAGGGGCGTCAGGGAGTTCTTCGATGTCAAATTCCAGTATTATAGTTGGTCTGTTGTTATCGATGTTTACTGTGAAAAGTTCAATGAGTCCAATCGCGACGGGAGTCCTGAAAACCTGGTTGAAAAAAATGCCACCATCGATATCGTTCCAGAACTTCATTTTTGCTCCTTGAGGCCTAACTGAGGGGCGGAGAAACAGTCAAAAGGGAGCAGATTTATTTTAATGTGTATAGAAAATAAACCTGTCCCCTTTTCTTGGGATTTTTGGTTAGGGTTCCCAGAATTCGATGTTTTTCATGTGTCTTTCTATGTCGTCCATATCGTCTTCACCAAGCGTATTATCAAAGCTCTCGCTTAGTATTCGTCGTACCTTGGCGAGTTTTTGTGTGATTTTTTCGTTGTCTATAAAGTCGGTTGTCGCTCGTTGGTAGTCTGCATTAGGTTTGTCGCTATAATGGCTACCAATTTTATGTAGAGATATTAATATGAACTCTATCTCTGCTAGTGCTTCGAGTGCGGACTCTCCGGGTATTATGATTTTTTTATTTGTATCTGGCATTTTTTATTGTGAATAATTAAATAAGTCGAATTTATTTTTGCGAGCGCGCAGAAAATAAGCCTGTCCATTTGTTTTCTCGGGTAGTCATTTTTCTAGTCTGTTTAAAGCATTGGAAATTGCTTTGTTTAGTTCTGTCCAGTTTTTTGCTTTTTCGCTGGAAACTGGGTGCTCCCAGTCATAAGCTTTAATTAAAAAAATTCTAAATGTGCCGTTTTCACAGAATTCAGGGTGCCAGCCTATGTCAATAAGTTGATCATGGGGAAAGGCGGCTTGGAATAGGTCCTCCTTTAAGTCATCAACGATCATCGAAGTGTCAATAAACTGATTGAGGTGGGAGATGTCATCAAATGTGATTGTTCCGCCAAGCTCAATGATTTTTTTAGTATTCATTCGAAAAGGAGCCAAAAGGGTGGGAGTATTTTCATGGGTGCGTAGAAAATAGGTTTCTAACTTTTATGTATGACTTTTATAATTGTTTGTAAGTTTACAGCGGGTAGTCACATCGCCACGGCGGTGTGAAAAGCTCCGAATAGCCAAAAGGGGACAGATTTATTTTTCACGCCATGAAAATAAATCTGTCCCCTTTCTTTCTTTATGCCCTTTCTTTACATTTTTGCTTTGAAGCGTTGATGTGAGTTTTGTTAGTTTTTTAGGCAGCTCTCTTGGTGTGAGCTGATTTGGATGTTCTTTTGCTACACTGCACCATAGTTATGGTATGCCTTAATATTTGCTATGGTAATGTTTTTTGCATTGAATGTGGCTGTACATGAATTTCCAAACCCAAGTGTGACTTTGTAGTTTGAGCTATCTTGAGTAACGGTTATAGTGGTGGGGCCGCTGAAATTGAAATTTTCTACATTGAAATTTTTTACATTTATTATGTAAAGCTGGAATTCGTACTCGTTATAGTCTTTTTCCAGCCATTTCTTAGGGGCGACTGCTTGTTCTACTTGGCTGTATAGTTTTAAGCATATAGAGTTTCCGTCCAGCATGACGTAAGAAGTGCGCATGTTGGTAGGGGAGTAGTCTTCTCCAAAAATAGAAGTCCACTGTTTTTTATTCGATATTGATGATGTCCACATTTTAGATTGTTCAAATACGTAATGATTGGCCGCACTTTTGAGGTGGATTGTTTTAGTTTGAACTAATTAGTGATGGCTGACTTTTTTGTTTGCTAAACGCTTAAAAGCCAAGACTCACATTGTTTCAGTTTTTCATTGTCGCTCATCGTGTGAGATATTTTTTTGTCTATTTCTTTGAATTTATTTGGTTCGTTTTCTTTGTAAAATATCAGCCAGCTGTCTCTGCCGTCATGTTCTATCATGTATTTTTGTTCATTTTTTTTTATGTTTAATGACCAAGACGAAAAGAAGTCTGGGTGATCCGAAAATACTGTTACCGTAAAGCCACAGCGACTTGTCATGTCATATAGATCGGATTGTTTCATTTGTGGCCTCCTAGATGTGTATTAGAAAAATTACTGGATTTTTTCAAAATTTCCTTTAGCACTGCTAAAGACTTGAGTTCCGCCCCCTGATGACGGTTGCGTCATCCCTTTCACAGACCAAGTATCATCTATTGGTTTGGCTGTAGATTTCAATACGGGCGTTTTTTGGGTGGTTCGATAAATGCCTTGCAACTTGAGCTCGACTGTGCCGGCTGCGCGATTATCTCCGAGTGGACCAATACCTAGTTCTGATGGGGTTGTAGCGGGGTTCAGAGAATAGTAGTTGCCTTGTGGAGCACCGGGCGATTGGAATTGATAAACGGTTTTCCCTCGGTTTAACGTCTCTACATTTACCGGTTGATTAAAATCTATGCCGTTTAAATGGCCTGGAATGCTAGCCTCTTCAAAGCCTTGCGTTCGATAAAATTCCGTAGCCGTCTCTTTTCTTCCACGGGCATTGATATCGTTATTGATATCCCCTGTTCGGCCATATTTTTTATTCAGCTCAGCTCGTCTGTCATCTGGGCAATCACTTGGAACGCAGCTCAACCCCAACGGATCCACCCATCCCGTAGGGTTAGGCACGTACTGGTAGTTGTTCAACCCACCCGCAAGCTTAATCGGATCCGGCGTCAGATACCGTCCAGTGCCCGGATTGTAGTAGCGATGCCGGTTGTAGTGTAAGCCCGTCTCAGCATCGAAGTATTGGCCCTGGAAACGCAACGGGTTTTCGATTTCTGCGATATCGAGAGTAGCGAGATTGCCGTAAGCGCGGTATTTCGCCGACCACATGATCTCACCGCTGTAGTCGGTGAGTTCCTGTGGCGTGCCGAGATGATCGAGTTGGTAATAGAAAGGTGTAGCGTTCAGCGGGCCTTCGCCATCGAGCATCGCCAGCGGGCGGAAGCTGCCGGGTTCATAAATGTAAGTGCGATAGCGGTTGTCGGCGCTTTCAGCGATGAGGCGTTCGCCTTGCCACAGGAATTCTGTGGTGTGGCCATCAACGGTTTTGGCGATGCGTCGGCCGAAGGCGTCGTATTTGTAGCTCGCGGTGCTACCACCCGGCAGGCTGACACCGATCAAACGGTGCCGGCAGTCGTAACGATATTCGGTGACGAGTTTTTGGCCGGTGCCGCGACGTTCGCGAATCAGGTTGCCGTGGGCGTCGTAGTCATAGTGGCGGTCGCCCTGCATGAGCAGGCGGTTGCCTTTGACGTTGGCCAAGTTGGCGGACGGCTGGTCGCCTTGGCCGAGGAGGTTGCCCGCCGGGTCGTGGGCGAAGCTTTCAGGCGTAGCTCCGCGCACACTGATCAGGCGATCGAGCGGATCGTAATGGTAGCTGCGGTTGCCTTTGCGGCTGTCGTCGATACCCGCAAGATTGCCGTTTGCGTCGTAGGCGTAGCGACGACGAAACAGGTTACGGTCCTGCTGGCTGACGGTGTGGGCTTGCAGTCGGCCTTGTTCGTCGTACTGGTATTGGCTGAGTAGCAGGCCTTGTTGGCGCTGCTGTTCACGGCCAGCGCTGAACTGGTGCGTGGTCAGGCGTGAGCCGTTGAGGTCGATGCTGCTCAGGCGGCCACCGGGTTGGTGGCGGTAGTCGAGTGTGCTGCCGTCGGGGAGGCGGCAGTGGTTCAGTTGGCCGAGTTTGTCGTATTCGTAACGCGTGGTGCCCCAGCCCTGATGCTCGGTGATCAAGCGGTCTTGCAGGTCATATTCGTAGGCGAGGGGCCAATGACCGTCGTCGACGTTGACCAAACGGCCGAATGCATCATAGCTGTAGTGAATTTCCTCGCCATCGGCCAGGGTTTTCACCAGCAACCGGCCAGCGGCGTCACGTTGGTACTCTGTGACCAACTCGCTGGCGTCGTCGCCGAATTCGGTTTTCTTCAGCAGTTGGCCGTTGAGGTCGTACTCGTAGGCGGTACGACGCCCATCGAAGCCTGTTTCCTGCTGGATCAGACCATTGGCGTAGTAGTCGAGGTGGTACTGCTCGCCACGTTCGTTTTCGATGTCGCTGAGCAATAGGCGCGAGTTGTCGTAGCGGTAGCGCAGTTGGCTGCCGTCCGGATTGATGCGACGACTGACCAAGTGCAGGTTATCGGCGTATTCGTAGCGGGTGACGCGGCCAAGCTCATCGCGTTCGGCAGTGACTTTGCCGTAGGCGTTGTAGGTGAATGCGCGCGTAGCGCCTCCCGGCAAAGTGATTTGCGCGAGGCGGTTGGCAGCGTCCCATTGGTATTGGGTGACCGCGCCGCTTTCGTCCTGACGGGTGATCTGCCGGCCCAAGGCGTCGTAGCGATATTTGCGCTGGCCGCCGTTCGGTAGTTGTTCTTCGAGCAGTTGGCCGAGGTTGTTCCAGCCCAGTTGATGACGGCTGCCATCAGGGTGATGGATTTCCAGCAGACGGCCTTGGCGGTTGTAGCTGTAGTGGGTCGAGTTGCCTTCCGGGTCGACTTGTTCGGTGATGTCGCCCTGATCGTTGCGCCAGTATGTCCACTTTGCCGGGCCACGGTTCACCACACGGACGTAACCGTGGTAGTACTCGTAAGTGGTGGGGGCGTCTTCTGGCGGAATCACCGCAACCAGTCGACCGGCTTCGTTGTACTGGTATTCGGTGACGGCGCCCAGTGGGTCTTTTTCGGCGATCAGACGGCCCTTGTCATCGTAGGCCTTCAGGTGTTCGGCACCATCCGGGTCGACTTTGGCGACCAGTCGAGCCTGAGCGTCGTGGGTGTAGACCTCTTCGCTGCCGTCAGCGTTGGTAACGGTGACGCTGCCCTTGTCATTCCAGACGTAGTGCGCGTCCATCTGTGAGAAGCTTGCCCAGTGATGGATGCAGCGGGCTGACTTGCCTTCTTTTTCCCATTCCCAGTAGAAGCTGGCGCCACCGGCCAGTTGCCGCTCGAGAATGACGTTTTGGTCGTTATAGGCATAACGCTCGGCTTCACCGGCGGCGTTTTTGGCTTCGATCAGGCGTTGCTGGGCGTCGTAGCCGTAGGTGACCAGGGTCTGGACGGTGCTCCAGGCATCTTCCAGGTTGTCCGCCGGGCTGAACTGTTGGTAGTCGATGGCGACAATGTGTTTGCGGTCGTAACGCACGAGGAGGGCGCGACCGGCGCCGTTATCGACACGTTTGATTCGTCCGTGAATGTCACGGGTGATGTGCAGGCGGTTGTCGTAGTTGTCGCTGATGGCGATCAGCGTCGCGCCTTTGCTGTTGTAGCGGAAGTGGTAGAACTGGGTGCGTTCGCCGGCTTGGGTGAGGATCAGTTCGGAAGGATCGTCACCAAGGAAAATCGCCGCTTCCGACAGGCTGTTGGTGATCGCAGGGCGCTGCACACTGGGTAACGGGAAGGTGGTGACGCGGTTTTCGTGGTCGGTCCAGATCACCTCGTCGTCGTTGATGTCGACGCGTTGCGCGAGGGCGTGGCTCCAGCCGTAACCCAGGCCGCAGTCGATTTCTGCGGCGCTGGTGCGATAGAGGCGCGTCCAGCTGAAGGGCAGCAGACCACCGAGTTCGCCGTCGGTCAGGGTCAGTAGTTCTTCGCCAGTGACCATCGATACCGGGCAACCATTGGTGCAGGTTTTCTTGGCGCAGGCGGCGCTTTTGTCGTCAGGCGTTTTCGACTGAGTAGAAGCGTCGTCGACCTTTTCCTTTGGTGCGAGGGTGGTCTGTTTTTCTTTCTTGCCACGCGGAAACGAAGAAGCGTCTTTCACTTCCTGCTTCGGCGTATCCGTGGTTTTCGGTACCTGACTTTTTGAACCGTTGGCGGCTGCCTCGTCGATTTTGAGCGCCGCCGTTTTGGTCGGCTTCATCGGCACGCTCTTGGCACTGGCAATCAGTGGCTTAGAAACCTCTGCGTGCGCTGGCAGGCTATGCTTGCCGCTCAGGGTCATCAGTTTCGCGGCGAGCTCTTCAAGGTACTTGAGCGCCGTACCGGATTTGACCGTGGACAGGGTTTTGGTCCCCACCCGCACCGCGATCCCGGCGCCGCCAGTGAGGCAAATACCCAGCACCACGTTAATCAGGAATTCCGACGCAATGGCCGTCACCACATCGACGATGACTTGCGGCGGCAGCATGCCGACCCACGCCACAATCGCCGAGACGTAAATGAACATCAATGGTTCGTCACTGAGGATCAACAGACCCGACGCAATGGATTCCTTGGACGCGGCATAGAGCTTGTCGATCTCGACATCCGACAGGTACTTGCGCAGCTTCTCGAGGTTTTCCTTTGGGTGTGCGAGCAGTTCGAACAGGCTTTTGATGTCGTCCCACAGCCTGAGCAGCGCCTTCTCCAGACCATCCATCGCTCGTTTCAACAGAATAACGGAGCGGCCTGCGCGGTCAGCAGTCGAATAACTGGCCCACTGAGGCTGGAACTTGCTCGACCATTCACTTTGCAACCAGCCGTTTAGATTGCCGATTACGCCCTGGTAGGAGTCGTACAGCGCTTTGACATTGCTTTGGGATACGTTCGGGAAAAAGGTGATGCGATACATCTGGCCCTTTTTGCATCCGTCGATCACCTTGATGCCGCTCGGGCCGATCGTTGTTTCAATAACGGGGCCGGTGACGTCGTCGTAGAAAGTACCTTTGGTGACGGGTTCCAGTTTCACTGGAGTGTTGCCGATCGGTACGAATCGCGCCGACTCGAACATGTGGATCAACGTGAAGTCGCCCGCCAGAGGGCAGGTCGCGTAGGTCTCGACCTTGCCGGTTTTGGTCTTGCGTTTGGTCACGCTGACTTCATTTCCGACTTTGAAGGTCTGGTCGACATCCAGTGCCCAGCCGGTCAGGAAGCCGTCCGCCCAGTCCTTGTAATCGCTCAGGCAATTCTTGAAGTCTTTGAGAATCAGGTTCACGTCAGGGGTTTTGGCGTCCAGTACGCGCAGGACCAAGCTACCAATCGGGGTATTCATGACGTGACTTCCTTTGTCAGCTGAGCAGCAAGACGCTCTGCCAAATCTTCTGTATTGGGTTGTTGGCGGACGAAGCGCTCGACCTTGTGGCGCAAGTTACTTTGGGGGAAGGCGAAGTACAGCTCCGGGCAGTCCTCTCCCAACCACTGCATCAGGTTGTCGACGACGGTTGTGTGGTCTTTCTCCGCCAGGCTGTCGAGCAACTTCTGCGGCACCTCCCACCACGGCCACTCCTTCGCTGGCGGCACGGCCCTCGGCCCCACTTCCAGGCTCTG
This sequence comes from Pseudomonas cucumis, assembly GCF_030687935.1. Taxonomy (GTDB): domain Bacteria; phylum Pseudomonadota; class Gammaproteobacteria; order Pseudomonadales; family Pseudomonadaceae; genus Aquipseudomonas; species Aquipseudomonas cucumis. Next base: position 2,429,048 of record NZ_CP117454.1, read on the forward strand.
GCCATTGATCAGGTACCGGTTAAACACCGGCAAAACCTCACCCGCGCCGGCACCCAACCCCTCAAGAATCGGATAAATATGCCGCCCGTCCCAGAACCGGAAAAACACTTCGGTCCCATCGGGTATGCGGACCTGAGTCAGGCTGCGAAGCTGTTCGAACACCACATCCGGTGTGCTGGTGGACATTGCCAGCCAACCCCAGTCCTGAGCATCGGTTTCGGCAATCCACTGCAGAAAACCGGCATTGGGTTTCAGCTCGGCGAGGTAGGGCATGACGGGCTGCCAATCGGCGTAAGGCGTGCCGCTCCAGATCGGGATCAATTCCGGCGCCATGTCTTGCTGGTAGAAGGCCTTGAGTGGCTCGGCATCACTGGCCGCACTAACAATCAAGTACAACCGCTCACCCGTCTTCAACGGCCGTTCAGCCAACCACGCCTGTGGAGTCAACAGATCAGATCGCACAAGCACCTGCCTTGCATTTCTCGCACTCTTCACAGAATGGCGCGTTACGTTTCAGGGTATTGATCTGCGCCGGGCTCAACACCGCACCAGCCTTATCCGCATCCGCCTGTTTCAACGCCCCCGGCATCAACGGTGCCGCCCCGGTGCCGCTGCCGGGGCTGCCGCCGGAGTTCATGTTGATCACCGGGCCGCTCAGCGTCACGCCGCTGGCGTCGATCTTGATGAAGCTGCCGCCGCCCTTGAGGGTGAGTTCGCTGCCGGCTTCGAGCACGACTTTCATGCCGCTGCTCAGGTGGATTTCCTGGCCGGCTTCGATGAACTGGCCGGTGCCGACCTTGATGTGCTGGTTGACGCCCACGGTGAGGTGGTCGTTGGCGCGGGTTTCGACTTTGCGGTCGGCGTAGACAGTATGGTGTTCTTCGGCCTTGAACTCGCTGTAGCTGTTTTGCTCGACGGTGTCGTGGCGTTCGTTGCCGACGCGGATTTTCTGGTCGTGTTCGACGTTCTCATCCCAGTCGCGCTGGGCGTGCAGGAAGATCTGTTCCTGACCTTTTTTGTCTTCGATGCGCAGCTCGTTGTAACCGCCGCCACCCGGAGAGCTCAGGGTTTTGAAGGTGCTGCGGGTCTTGTTCGCCGGCAGGGCGTATGGGACGACGTTTTCCTTGTGGTACAGGCAGCCGCTGATCAGCGGTTGGTCGGGGTCGCCTTCAAGGAAACTGACCAGCACTTCCATGCCGATCCGCGGAATGGCGATGCCGCCATAATGGGCGCCGGCCCAGGCGGAGGAGACGCGCAGCCAGCAGCTGGTCTTGTCGTCGGCCTGGCCTTCGCGGTCCCAGTGGAATTGCACTTTGACGCGGCCGTATTGGTCGCAGTGGATTTCTTCGCCTTTGGGCCCGGTGACCACGGCGCTCTGGCTGCCGAGGATCCGTGGTTTGGGGTGGTTCAGCGGCGGGCGGTTTGGCACGTCCCAGGGGGTGGCCTGGAAGCGGTTGCGGTAGCCCTGATGGAAATCGCCCTTGAGGTTAGTCGTGTTGCTGGTGACCGACTCTTCCAGCACTTGCGGCTGTTTGCCTTCATGGAGGATTTCGGTCAGCAGCCACAGGTCGTTCCATTTGGCTTTGGGGTGTTGGGTCAGGGCCAGGAAGTGGCCGCTGACCAGCAACGGCTGATCACTTTTGCCTTCGGCGAGCTGGAAGTCGCTGCGGTGACGCTCGAGGGCGCGTTTGGCCAGGTGCTTGCCGCGTTCGCGGTCGATGAAGCGACCGGGGTAGTCGTAGTCTTCGAGGTCGGGCAGGGCGTCGCCACGGTTCTCGCTTTCCAGCGTCAGGCGCGGTTTTTCGAAGTCGTAGTCGCGGCGGGTGGTGCGGCTGGTGCGGGTTTCCAGGCGCAGGTCGAAGCGCTTGATCGCCGGGTCGTTGGCGACCATGCCGGAGTCTTGCTGGTAGGCCACGGGTGCGAGTTTCGGGAACACCGTCTGGTCATCGCCAAACACCAGCTTGTGGGCCGTGGCGCTGTGCTGGAAGTGGTAGTGGATACCTTCTTCCTCGCACAGGCGCTGGATGAACTGCAGGTCCGATTCATCGTACTGAACACAGTAAATGCGCTCGGGATAGATCGCTCCGACTTTGAATTCGTAGGCATTGCTTTGGATGCCGTGCTCTTCGAGGACCATGCCGACGATTTTCGGCACGGTGAGGTTCTGGAAGATGCGTTGGTTGATGCGGTGCGCCAGGTAGGACAGCCGCGGGCGCAGGGTCACGGCGTAGCGGGTCAGGCGTTTGCCCGAATCGCCTTGGGCGGCGCGGTAGATCTGGCCATGGATGCCGCTGCCGTCAGGCGAGAGCTGCAAAAAGGCTGGTTTGTGCAGCAGGGTCTCGAGGTCCAGGGATGGCTGTTCACTGACCAGCTCCACCTCAAACACAAAAGGCTGGCTGATGGCTTCCCGACCTTGCAGGGAAAGGACCTGGAGATCGTTTTCCAGACCTTCGATAGTCAGGGCAAAGTGAGTCTGATTGGCCGGCGCGAACATCCCTTGTTCCTCGTGCAGTGCTGCGGCGCACGCCTACACCCAAATGGGCGCTTGCGGACGCGAAAATTCTTGGAAGGCGCAAATGACATCGACCAGCAGAGCTGGCCGATGTTTGGAACCGTCAGCCGCGATTAAGCGACTGGAACACGCCAGTCATCGGAACCCGAAGTACCGGATACTTCGTGGGTCCAGGTGATTTTGCGGTAGGTGAACTGCACTTCTTCCAGGTGCGTGAAGTGCGAGTTCGACGGATCCTGGCAGTTGTGCATTTTGTTGTTGATGGCGACGATGATCGCGTCTTCCAGTTTGGTGGTGTAGTAGTGCTCTTGGGTGCCTTGAGCCGAGGTGCGGTACCACTGGATAACGATTTCGCTCATGCGCTCGCCGGAGGTCAGTGCCGCTTGCAGCAGTGGCGAAGACTTGTCGTAGACCTTGGTGATCACGACTGGCTTGTGTACACGCTGACCGGTCGGTTGGCCGGACTGTGGGTCACGCGGGATGATCACGTCGTGGCTGAAAGCCTGAACCATGACCTGGTCTTCGTGACCTTCCTGGTAGGTGTTGCCAACGGAGTCGGCGGTGAACGCGCCGGCAGTGATCAGACCTTGTTTCTCGCCAGTAACGGACATGTACGCTGGTGTAGCCATGGATGTGCTCCTTGCTAAAAGTTAGGGTGCCCGGGAGGCGGTATCGCCCGGTGGGTGCCTGACTGTTATCAAGGTCCGTGCCAGAAATGATTAACGCTATATAAATCAGGTGGTTGAGGCGATTTATCCAGCACCGGAAGAGTTTTCGGCAAGGATCAGCTGAAAAGGTGCGCAAGAAGTTGCGCACCACTGCGCAACTTCTTGCGCACTGGGCTGGAGGGCTTGATAAACCTGGCGTCCAGCGCCGCTGGGGGACTTTTCATCAAAATAGTTGCGCAACTTCTTGCGCATCAAGGCCATGAAGCCATCACCCCGAAAATGGGCGCAACGAACAGCGCTGTCCGATGGTCAAACCCAGCGCCGAGATCACTGAATAACCCTGAAATCGACTGGAGAACGACATGAAAATCCTGATGGTTTTAACGTCCCACGATCAATTGGGTAACACCGGTAAAAAAACCGGCTTTTGGCTCGAAGAATTCGCCGCACCGTATTACATCTTCAAGGACGCTGGCGCGCAGCTGACCCTGGTCTCACCCAAGGGCGGCCAGCCACCGCTGGACCCTAAAAGTGATGAGCCAGACGCGCAGACTGCGGCCACCGATCGTTTTCGCAAGGATTCCGCTGCCCAGTCCGCATTGGCGTCTACCGGGGTGCTGAGCACCGTGAGGGCCGAAGACTATGACGCTGTTTTTTATCCAGGCGGGCATGGCCCGTTGTGGGATCTGGCTGAAGACCCCTTTTCAATTGCGCTGATCGAGTCGTTTTTCAAGGCGGGCAAACCGGTGGCGGCGGTCTGTCACGCACCGGGGGTGTTGCGCCACGTCAAGGATGCGGACGGCCAGCCGTTGGTTAAAGGCAAGCGGGTGACGGGCTTCACCAACTCCGAAGAAGCCGCTGTGCAGCTGACGGACGTGGTGCCGTTTTTGGTGGAGGACATGCTCAAGGCCAATGGTGGTCTTTACTCCAAGGCCGACGACTGGGCGAGTTACGCGATCGCGGATGGTCTGTTGCTGACCGGTCAGAACCCCGCCTCGTCGGAAGCGACCGCCAAGGCGTTGTTGGCGAAGCTGGAATAAGATCAAAAGATCGCAGCCAGCGGCAGCTCCTGCCTCGATCGCGTGCAACCGCGATGCAACGGGTGTACCCAACCCCCGTGGGAGCTGGCGAAGCCTGCGATCTTTTTTGCGGCCATAACGCCTATTCGGAAATGTTCAAGCCCAGTGCGGCAAAACACTCATCAATCGACCGCTGCTGCGTCTGCGCATACAACCCCAACTCATCAATCGTCGATCTTCCCAAGGCCTTTTCGAACGCTTGCTGGTTCGAATGCACGCCATAGTGGGTTTGCGCCGCATCCCCGAGGTTCGACTGAAAAATCCCCGCCGCGCTGACCGGCAGGAAATCTTCGTACACCAGCGGTTCAACCCGCACATAGCCGTCGCGGAGCAAATCCTCCAGCGACGCGCCTTTCAGTTCATCCGCCGCCAGGCCTTTTTCCGTTACGAAGTAGCGAAAGTACGCCAGTTCCTGTTGGCGCATTTCTTCAACGGTGTCAGGGAATTCGCCAAAGTGCTGCGTCATTAGCGCGTTGTAGCGTGCGGCATTGGCTTCGTTGGGGAAGTCCTTCAGTTCATCCCGGGCAGCGTTGAGCAAGCGGTCGTAAAGCGCCCGGCCTTTGGGGGTGAGCGCCGCGCCGCGTTGCTCGATTTCACCGAAGCGTGCGCTGTGGCTGCCGCGGGTCTGGGCTTGATCGGTGAAGGTGATGGGCTCGTCCAGCGCCTTGAAGCTGGTTTGGCGCAGCAGGATCGGGCATTGGCGGCGGGGCGGGCCTTCGATCACCGCTTTGGGGGTGATGCCATGGGTGGGCATTTGTGCCTGGACGATATCGATGTCCAGGGTGCGTGGCGTCAGGTGGTTGATGTGCGGGCCTTTGAACGCCACCACGTCGGCGATCAGGCGATGCTGGGCGCTCAGTTGCTGGTATTGCTCGGCGGTGACGGTGGCGCTGTGGTGCCAGCGGAAGGTTTCCAGGGCTTGTGTGACGAAGTCCTGTGCTTCGTGTTCGGTCAGGCCGCCCTGGGTTTCAGCGCGTTCAATGAGGGCCAATGCCGCCGGAGTGAAGATCGAGCGCGCATCCAGCACCGATTGGGCAAAGGCTCGCAGTTCGGCGTCTTCGATCAGTTCCAGGCGCAGCAGCGAGGTGAACACCCGGAACGGGCTGACCTGCAACGCCGCCTCATGCACCGCACGGAACGCGGTGGAATGCACCGGCACGCCGGCCGGGGTCAGGTCGTAATAGCCCACCGGCTGCATGCCCATCACTGCGAACAGGCGGGCGAGGGTCGCCAGTTCAGCGGCGGTGCCGACGCGGATCGCACCGTGGCGCTCCAGGTCCAGTCGCTGGATTTCGCCGGTGCTGTTCAACTGTCGGGCGATCTGCGGATCGCTGTCCAGCACATGACGGTTGGTCTGTTCCACCAGTTCCATCAACGCGCCGTACAGCGGCACTTCTTCGCGGTACATGTCGGACATCGCTTTGGAGAAGCGTTGGCGGATCAGGTCAGGGCTGACGAAGTTCGGATGGCTCATGAAAAGTTTCCTGGCGCAGTGACGTAACGGATGTCGGAAAAGATCGCAGCCTTCGGCGGCGCCGACAAACGAAGTTTCTGACGAACTTCATTCTGCCAAGGACTGTTCTTGCAGCGCAGGGTTGTTCTTGCAACGTAGGCTTCGGTTATTGCAGCACTTGGTCCACCAATTCGATCCAGTGCCTGACCGGCGTTCGTCCTGCGCTGTTGAGGTGGCTCTGGCAGCCGATGTTGGCGGTGGCGATGACCTCGGGGTGGCCGCTTTCCAGAGCGTTGAGTTTGTTGTCTCTCAGTTGCCGGGCCAGTTCCGGTTGGGTGATCGAATAGGTGCCGGCCGAGCCGCAACACAAATGACTGTCGGGCACTGCCGTGAGATTGAAGCCCAACCGGGTCAGCACGGCTTCTACCGCGCCGCCGAGTTTTTGGGCGTGCTGCAAGGTGCAGGGGCAATGGAAGGCGATTCGTCGGTCGGTGGCGGCGCAAACCCGTTCCAAAGGTTCATCGGCCAACACTTGCACCAGGTCCAGGGCCAATTCGCTGACCCGCTGGGCTTTGGCCGCATAGACCGGGTCACGCTCCAGCAGATGCCCGTAATCCTTGATGAACGCGCCGCAGCCGCTGGCGGTTTGCACGATGGCTTCGGCGCCGTTTTCCAGGTGCGGCCACCAGGCGTCGATGTTGCGTCGCGCGCGGTCCAGGCCCATGGCTTGGGCGTCGAGGTGATAGTCCAGCGCGCCACAGCAGCCGGCTTCCGGGGCTGGAATCACGCTGATCCCCAGCCGATCCAGCACCCGCGCGGTCGCGGCATTGGTGTTCGGCGACAGACCGGGCTGCACGCAGCCTTCGAGCATCAGCACCCGGCGCGCATGCCGGGGGGCAGGGCGCTCGCCCGTGGCGGGGAGGTCGTGGGGCAACTTTGCCTCAATGCCCCGTGGCAGCAATGGCCGGAAGGTGGCGCCGATTTGCAGCAAAGTCCTGAACAGATTCGGGTTCGGCGCCAGTGCCCGCAGCCCCTGGCGCAACAGCCGCTGACTGGCCGGGCGCGGCACCGCTTGATCGATCACCGCGCGGCCAATGTCCAGCAGGTTGTGATAATCCACCCCGGACGGGCAGGTGGTTTCGCAGTTGCGGCAGGTCAGGCAGCGATCCAGGTGCAACTGGGCTTGGGCTGTGGCGGGGGCGCCTTCGAGCACTTGCTTGATCAGGTAGATGCGCCCGCGCGGCCCGTCCAGTTCGTCGCCCAGCAGTTGATAGGTCGGGCACGTGGCGTTGCAGAACCCGCAATGCACGCAGGTGCGCAGAATCTTGTCCGCTTCTTCGGCGCGGGGCAGTAGTTTGGACTGTTCGCTCAGGTTGGTTTGCATGCTAGAACTCCGCGTACATCCGACCAGGGTTGAACAGCCCTTGCGGGTCCAGTTGCGCCTTGAGTTGCCGGTGATAGCGCAACAGCGCCGGGGCCAGCGGCTGGAATGGCGTTTCGCTGACGCCATGGCTGAAACAGGTGGCGTGGCCGCCGAGTTCAAGGGCCCGCGACTGAATGTTGTCGGCCGCGGATTTCAACCAGCGTTGCGCGCCGCCCCAGTCGATCAGTTGCTCACCGGGCAAGTCCAGAGGCCCGAGGTTGTTGGGTAATGACAAGCGCCACAGCGGCAGGCCCTCATTAAAAAAGTCTAGTCGTTGTTCGTTCAGGTCGGCCCAATAACCGGAATCCAACGGTTCGCCGCCGAGCCGTTGATGGGCGGCCGTCACCGAACCTTCGCCGCCTTCCAGCCGCAAATACAAACGCTGGCCGTCGTGGCTGGCGGCGCTAATGGGCAGCGGTTGCTGGCCCCATTGCGCCAGATTGGCCAAGGCGTGGGCGCAGTCGATGTCCAGGCTGATGCTCAAGCATTGCCGGGGTTTGGGCAGCACTTTGAGCGAGACTTCGGTCAGCACCCCGAGGCAGCCATAACTGCCGACCATCAGGCGCGAGAGGTCGTAGCCGGCGACGTTTTTCATCACTTCACCGCCGAAGCGCAGGTGGGTACCGAGGCCGCTGATCACTCGGGTACCGAGGACAAAGTCCCTCACCGAACCGGACCACGGGCGCCGCGGCCCGGACAACCCCGCGGCGATCATTCCGCCGACAGTGGCGCCTTCGCCGAACGATGGTGGTTCGCAGGGCAGCATTTGTCCCGCTGCGTCCAGTGCGGCAAACAGTTCGCTCAGCGGCGTGCCGGCGCGAACGCTGATCACCAGTTCGGTGGGGTCATAGCTGACGATGCCGCAATGGGCGCGGGTGTCGAGTATTTCTCCGGCCACTTCACGGCCGAGAAACGCCTTGGTGTTACCGCCTTGAATGCGCAGCGGCGTGGCGTTTTCCCGCGCCTGTTTGACCTGCTCCAGCAAGGCTTCACTGGCATCGAAATCGGGCATCAGAAACGCTCCAGCTCAGGAAACGGTAATTGCCCGGCGTGGATGTGCATCGCACCGAATTCCGCGCAGCGGTGCAGGGTCGGGATGTTCTTGCCAGGGTTGAGCAGGCCTTTTGGGTCGAACGCGGCTTTAACGGCGTGAAACAGGGTTAATTCGTCACTGTTGAACTGCGCGCACATCTGATTGATTTTCTCCCGGCCAACCCCGTGCTCGCCGGTGATGCTGCCGCCGACTTTCACGCACAGTTCGAGGATCTTGCCGCCGAGGGCTTCGGCCCGTTCCAGTTCGCCGGGTTGGTTGGCGTCGAACAGAATCAGCGGGTGCATGTTGCCGTCGCCGGCGTGGAAAACGTTGGCCACGCGCAAGCCGTACTCTTGCGCCAGGCTGGCGATGCCCTTGAGCACACCGGGCAATTCGCGGCGGGGGATGGTGCCGTCCATGCAGTAGTAATCCGGCGAGAGGCGGCCAATTGCCGGGAAGGCATTTTTGCGCCCGGCCCAGAACCGCACGCGCTCGGCTTCATCCCGGGCCTGGCGCACCTCGCTGGCACCGGCCTGTTGCAGCACCTCGCGGACTCGCTCGCAGTCGTCGTGGACATCGGCTTCGACGCCGTCCAGTTCGCACAGCAGGATTGCCTCGGCGTCCACGGGGTAACCGGCGTGGATGAAATCTTCGGCAGCCCGGATTGCCAGGTTGTCCATCATCTCCAGGCCTCCGGGGATGATCCCGGCGGCGATGATTTCAGCCACCGCGCGACCGGCCTTTACCACCGAGTCGAAGCTCGCTAGCAGGACTTTGGCGACCTGGGGTTTGGGCAGCAATTTGACCGTGACTTCGGTGATGATCCCCAGCAAGCCTTCAGAGCCGGTGAACAGCGCCAGCAGGTCGAAACCCGGCGCGTCCAGCGAATCGGCGCCGAGGGTCAGGTGTTCGCCTTCAAGGGTCAGGATTTCGAGTTTCAGCAGGTTGTGCACGGTCAGGCCGTACTTGAGGCAATGCACGCCACCGGCGTTTTCCGCGACGTTGCCGCCGATTGAACAAGCGATTTGCGAGGACGGGTCCGGTGCGTAATACAAACCGAAGGGGGCCGCCGCCTGGGAAATCGCCAGGTTACGCACCCCCGGCTGGACCCGTGCGGTGCGGGCGGCGGGGTCGATGTGCAGGATGTTGTTGAACCGCACCATCACCAGCAACACGCCTTTGTCCAACGGCAGCGCGCCGCCGGACAACCCGGTGCCGGCCCCGCGCGCCACCACCGGCACGTTGCGGGCATGACAGAGCCTGAGCAGCGCCTGCACCTGTTCCAGATGCCGGGGCAGGGCGACCAGCATCGGCGTGGTGCGATAGGCCGAGAGACCGTCGCATTCGTAGGGTTTGAGTTCTTCTTCGCGCCAGAGAATGTCCAGGTCCGGCACCTCCTGCTGCAAGGCCTTGAGTAACGCCGCCTTGTCGACATTGGGCAGAACACCGTCGATGCGTTCGTCGTAAAGAATGTTCATCAATCGCGCCTCGTATAAATCGCCGAGCATCTCCCTCCGAATTATCCGCCAAACCCCCGTAGCGGCTGCTGAGCCTGCGAGGCTGCTGCTACGGGGCGGTGGGGGTCATGTGATGCGCCCCCAGAAACTCCCGGTACAACTGCGCCGTGTTGGTCGGCTGTTCAACCATCGGCATATGGCCGACGCCGTCCCAGATTTCCACCCGCAGATCGGCGATGCCCTTGCTCCAGACCGGCACGCTGCTGACGTCGATCAAGCGGTCCTTGCGCCCCCACAGGAGCAGCGCCGGGCATTTGATGTCGGGTAGTTTCGGCTCCATCGGCGGGCTGGCGTGGAAGTCCCTGAAAATTTCTTCCAGCTCGTCGCGCTGCTGTTCATAGCGCTGGGCGACGGCATCCAGCACGATTCCCGGCACCCACGGTGGGGAGGCCATGGTCATGGCGTAGAAATACTGGAACTCTTCACGGGAATGAATCAAAAACGGGTTGTGGCCGCGGGCCAGGTGTCGCTCCATATCGCTGAGCTCCGGGGCAGTGACGCCGGCCGGGTCGAGCAGCGCCAGCGAGATAATGCGCTCCGGATAAGTGGCCGCCAGCCACGCCGCGATGTAACCGCCCATGGAGTTGCCGATCACATGCACCTTTTCGACCCCGCAGATATCGAGCAACTGGATCAATCGTTTGGCCTGGACCGGAATGTCATAACCACCGCCGGCCTTGAAGCCGGTTTCGCCATGCCCCGCGAGGTCAGGAATAATCACCCGGTAGTCGTCGACAAAATGCCGGGCGAAGCGCAGCCAGATGTTCTTGTCGGTGCTGAAGCCGTGCAGCATCAGCACGCTGCTGGAGGCTTCGTAAGGCCCGCCTTGCCAGGTCGAGACGGTCATTTCGGGGATTGGCACGACAATTTTGTGCAACCGGTACAGCCGGGCCTCCAGCGCCATGTTCAAGTCATAGAGCCAGTAACCGATGGCCGGGTAGCTCAACCAGCTCCAGGCCACGAAGACGGCGATAGTGACAACCAACAAAAGCATCAGGCTATTCCTTTGCAGTGATCAGGACAGAGTGTGGTCGGCGGGTTTGAGCGCCCGGGTCAATGAGTGATAACTGAAATCCAGATACCCCAATCAAGCCATTTCCGCTGCTACAAAGGCCTCCTCTTTATCGTTGTTTATCGATCCCTCCCTTCATGTATAGACCAAACATTGGGTATTCAGCTCATGGCGAGGCCATGCTATTCAGACCGTCAACCAGTGATGGCTATTTGCCGTTGCCCTGATAGACTTCAAACACGCTTTCAATCCCGTGTGTTGTCTGGCTCCGTTCAGTGGTACAGAGGCCGCTATGGAAAAAAAGGGAGGAAAGGGACTTTCACTGGCCAGGAGGCTTTATGGGTCGCGAATCCTGGGGCTGGCCCTTGGGTTATTGTGCGTCGGCGCAGGGATGTACCCACTCAACCCGGCGCCTTGGGTCTGGGGGGTGATGCTGTTCAACGGGCTGCTCTGGCCGCATGTGGCCTATCAATGGGCGCGCCGGGCGGAAATTCCTTTTCGTGCCGAACACCGCAACATCCTGGTGGACGCGTTTCTCGGCGGTTTCTGGGTGGCCGCCATGCAATTCAATCCGCTGCCCAGCGCGGCAACGTTGTCGATGATGGCGATGCACAACGTGGCCATCGGCGGTTTGCGTTTTCTGTTGATGGGCGCCGTCGCGCAACTGCTTGGGATTGGCCTCGGGTTGCTGGTGTTCATGCCGGCTTTTGTCCCGCAAACCAGTCCGTTTCAGCTGTACGCCTGCTTGCCTTTGCTGTCGATTTATCCGATGTCCCTGGGCTGGATCTGCTTCCATCAGGCCCATACTCTTGGCCGACACAAGCGCGAACTGTTGGCCCTGAGCCGCACCGACAGCCTGACTGGCCTGCTGAATCACGGTGCCTGGAAAGATCAGCTGGAAATCGAGTTTCAGCGTTGCCAACGCCAGCAGCAGGGCGGGGCGATAGCGCTGATCGACATCGATCATTTCAAAATCATCAACGACACCTACGGCCATGTCGCCGGGGACATCGTCCTGCGTCAGCTGAGCAAAATGCTCAAGCAGAACCTGCGGGCAGCGGATGTCGCCGGGCGCTATGGCGGCGACGAATTCTGTGTGCTGCTGCCAGACCTGCCGCTGGACCGTGCCGCCGTGGCGATGGATGCGCTGCGTGATCGTTTTGCCACGTTGGGATACGAGCAGAACCCGGCGTTGAAAGTCAGTTTGAGCATCGGCCTGGCAGCCTTCAACCCGGCCCACGACGACGCGACCCTATGGCTCAACGACGCCGACCAGGCGCTCTACGAAGCCAAGACCACTGGCCGCAACCGCGTCATCTGCCACAGTGATGGTAAACCGCATAAAGCGTTGCTCGATTCGGTGTAACCCAATCACCACAAAAGCCCGCTTGTATGGTCATGCATGTGTCGCATCCGGTGTAGAGCCTTGCGTCGTAGTCAGGTAGGGTTTCAGGACCCCGACACGAAACAAGGATCGATTCATGACGTTCAAACCCTCTCGCTCCCTCCTGGCCACCAGCCTCGGCCTGACCCTCGCCCTCGGCGCCTTCACTCCTGCAGCCTTCGCCGAACCCCACAAACAAGTCCTCGCCGATGCCGAACAGTACAAGGGTGAAGCCCTGAAACTGCTGGAGCGGCTGGTGAACATCGACTCCGGCTCCGGCTATGAACCGGGCCTGACCCAGGTGAGTGACATCGCCATCGAAGAGTTGAAGAAGCTCGGTGCCACCATCGAACTCGTGCCCAACACCCCGGACAAGAGCAACCATGTACTGGCCACCCTCAAAGGCACCGGCAAGGCGAAAATCCTGCTGATGGCGCACATGGACACCGTGTTCAAGGAAGGCACCGCCGCCGCGCGCCCGTTCCAGATCAAGGACGGCCGCGCATATGGGCCAGGCGTGATGGACGACAAGGGCGGCATCGTCGCCGGGATCTATGTGCTGAAAGTCCTGAAAAACCTCGATTTCAAGGACTACGCGCAGATCACCTTCCTGCTCGATGCCAGCGAAGAAACCGGCTCGGATGTCGCCACCGACCTGATCAAGCGAACCGCCAAGGCCCACGACGTGACGCTCAACCTCGAACCGGGCCGCCCGGCGGATGGTTTGGTGGTGTGGCGCAAAGGCAGTGCCACTGCCGTGGTCGAAGTCAAAGGCAAGGCATCCCACGCCGGCGTCGCGCCGGAACTGGGGCGTAACGCCGCCATGGAGGCCGCGCACCAGATTCTGCAACTCGGCAAACTGGGCGATGCGCAGAAGAAAACCACCATCAACTTCACCGTGCTCAATGCTGGCGACCGCACCAACGTGATTCCGGATCAGGCCACCGCCAAGGCTGACGTGCGGGCAGCGGTGCCGGAAGAGTTCGATCGGATCGAGAAGGACCTGGTGCGGGTTTCCAAGGACAAACTGATTCCCGAGACTGAAGTCACCACCACCCTAAAACGCGGCTTGCCGCCAATGCCGCAAACGGCGGAGTCGGATCGCTTGATGGCCATGGCCCAAGGGATTTACGGCGAAATTGGCCGCAAGTTGACGGAAGAAGGCAGCGGCGGGGCAGCGGATGCCAGCCTCTCGGCCGGGGTGGGTACGCCGACGCTGGACGGGTTCGGGATTGTCGGCGGGAATATCCATACGCCCGAGGAATACGCCGAGGTCGAGAGCGTGGCACCGCGGATTTATCTGTTGTCGCGGATGATTATGGAGTTGACCAAAAAATAAGCCACACAGCCTCCAGATATCGGGCGTGGTTCTCTGTGGCGAGGGGGGCGGTGGTTCGGAATAGGGAAGTTCAAGGTCGCGATTTAGCGGTGTCTCATCCGGCCTCTTCGCGAGCAGGCTCGCTCCCACATTGATTGCTGGCGTACACGAATAATGTGTTCACAGAACATCCAGTGTGGGAGCGAGCCTGCTCGCGATGGCGTCATGTCGGTTCACACCGTCATACCGGCCGAACCCTCACTCCTTGACGCTCATATATTCCTTCGCCCAACGAATGTAATCCTCAGGCTGCGTATAGGTGTGGGTCAGTTCAGTGGCGTTCAGGTCCGATGCCTGAGTAAAGATCTGGCGTTGTTCGCGCAGGCTGTCGTAAGTCGCCTTGATCGCGGCGAAGTAGGCGCCATGGCCGTCGATGGTGACGCGCACGCCCAGTTCGGCCAGGCGTTTGTCGTCGCGTAGCAGCGGGTTGCCGTAGGTGACCAGCATCAGCGGCACATTCAGGTGCTCGGCGATTTGTTCGAGGTGGTCGAAGTCCCGCACGCCCACCATGCAAATCCCGTCGGCGCCGGCCTGCTGGTAATGCTGGGTGCGACTGATGATTTCCTGAACCGGCAGGATCCCGGCATTGGTCCGCGCGATGATCGCCATTTCCGAATCGACCCGGGCGTCGAGCGCCGCGCGGATCTTGCCGACGCCTTCCGCGACCCCGATCAGGTCAGTGGATTTGCGGCCGAATTGCGCCGGCAACAGGGTGTCTTCAATGGTCAGGGCGGCCACGCCGGCGCGTTCGAGTTCGACAATGGTACGCATGACGTTGAGCGCGTTGCCATAGCCATGGTCGGCGTCGGCGATCACTGGCAATTGGGCTACGCGACCGATGCGGGTAGCCTGCTCGGCGAACTCGCTCAGGGTGATCAAGGCAAAGTCTGGAGCGCCCAGCACCTGCAGCGACGCGACCGAACCACCGAGGATCCCCACTTCAAAACCCAGGTCCGCGGCGATACGTGCCGACATGGGGTCGAAGACCGAGGCGGTGTGATAGCAGGTGTTGGAAGCGAACAGTTGGCGGAAATTACGGCGCAAATCTTGATGAGACAGCCTGGACATATGAGTTCCACCAATACAAAGGAATGGAAGGGCTTGAGCAAAAGTGTCAACGCCGAAGGAACAAAAGGCTATCACGTGGGCGGATAAAGAATGATGACGAATTTGCCGGCCAAGGGATGCGAGATCAAAAGATCGCAGCCTGCGGCAGCTCCAGCAGCATCCGGATTGATACGAATCCTGGCCTCGACACGCCCCCTTGTAGCAGCTGCCGAAGGCTGCGTTCGAGTGCGAAGCACTCGCCATCACGGATCGGGTGTCATGCAGAAGCAGAAGAAGAACTAGTCGGCGGTCAGTCTGAAAGGCTGAGTTGGCAGGTTTACGACTGCTACGCAGCCGAACGCAGGCTTCGCCAGCTGCTACACGTCACGCCGCCACCGCCTGCTGCTGTCGGTTACGCAGCGGCACGGCGCGGACCGAGTTGCCGGGTTGCAGTTGCAGGCGTTTGGCGGTGAGCCGGTCGACGATCAGGCTGTTGCCGACCAGCCGCGCCTGGGCGGTGGTGATGCGGCAGTTTTCCAGGCGGCGGTTGTGGAGCAGCCACACCGGTGCCTGGTCGTCGGGCGTGCCGATGGCCAGTTCCAGGCATTGGCTGTCACGCACCGTGCGGATTTTCGACACCGGGGCTTCGATCACCGGGCCTGCGTCGAAGATGTCGATGTAACCCTTATGAGCAAACCCCTCGGCAGTGAGGATCTTCAGCGCAGGTTCGGTGTGCGGGTGCGGCTTGCCGATCACCGCCTGGGCCTGTTCGGTGAGCAGGCAGGTGTAGAGCGGCTGGCGTGGCATCAGTTCAGCGATGAATGCTTTGTTGCCCAGCCCCGACAAATGATCGGCATGGCTGAAATCCATCTTGAAAAAATGCCGGCCCAGGCTGTCCCAAAACGGAGAGCAGCCTTGTTCGTCGGCACTGCCGCGCAGTTCGGCAATAAGCTTGTCGCCGAACAGGTGGGGGAACTCGGCAACGAACAGCAGGCGCCCCAGCGACAGCAACCGACCATTATTGCCGTGACGTTGATCGTGTCGCAGAAACAGCGAACAGATTTCCGATTGGCCGGTCATTTCGTTATTCAGAAACAACGTGGGGATCTGGCGCTGGATACCCAGATCCGGCGACGAGCTGACCGTCAGTCCGACCCGGTAGTTGTACCAGGGCTCCCGCAGGCCGACAGCCCCCGCCAGGGCACTGACGCCGACCACTTGTTGATCGTCGTCTTCAAGCACGAACAGGTAATCGGCATCCGCACGTTCGACCTGTTCGGCAAAGGTGCGCTGGGACCAGCGCACTCGGTGGGTCAGGCGTTCCTCACTGGCCGGCAGGGTGGTGACCCTGGGGGCGGCCCGTTGCACCAGATCCAGCAGGGCGGGCAGGTCGGTGACTTGAACCGGACGGACAATCATGATGCAGCTCCTTCTTCGCGCTTGTTCGGGCGCTGTCGTTGGGCACGGGGCCGGTGGCGGCTCACAGGGCGATCAACCGGATCGCGCTGGCGTCGGTCACATTCAGGGCCGCGCACATCTCGGCGCTCAAGGCCACGGGTTGCCCGGCGCGGTAGTCCAGCTCGGCAACAATTGCGCGGTAGTCCTTCAACGAATCGTTGCTCACCAGGTAGTTGCTCACCAGGGAACTACCGCGGGCATCAATGGCCGAGCCAGGGTGCACCGTGCCGGTCTGGCTTTGGGCGATGGAGCGAATGTTCGAGGTGCGTGCGTACAACGTCGGGCCACCGTCGAACAGGTCGATGTAGCTGTTGGTCTCGAAGCCTTCGCGTTCAAGAATGTCGAAGGCCTCCTGACCGTCAGGATGAATCCGGCCGATACATTCCTGTGCCGCCGGGGGCAGCATCGGCACGTAGATCGGGTATTGCGGCATCAGTTCGGCGAGAAATGTCCGGCTCTGCAAACCACAAAGCCGCTCGGCCTCGACGTACGGCAGGTCGAAGAAATGCTTGCCCAGCGCATCCCAGAACGGTGACTGGCCCTGTTCGTCGCTGTAGCCAACGATTTCGGTGATCACCGCTTCGGCAAAGCGCGCCTTGTAGGCGGCGATGAACAGCAGCCGCGCCCGGGACAGCAATTCTGAAAACCGTGTGCGTTCCAGCGTTGCGTCGATATGGAAACCGCGCAGCAAAGTATGACCACTGAGGTCGTGGCACAACGACAGCGCCGGCACCCCGTGCTCGATGTTCAGCTCCCGTGAGGTGCTGGTGAAATGACGGTTGCGCAAACTGTAGAACGGCTCGTTGAACCCTGCGGAGGCGAGGATTTCCGAGCAGCCGACCAAATGGCGAGTCGTGAGATTTTCCAGCACGAAGAAATAGTTTTCCGGGCCAGGACCCTGGACGTCTTTCTCGAACGAAGCGCAGGAGGCGATAATTTTCTCGCGCAGGCGTTCGGTGTCGTCCGGCAAGGACGTGACCCCCACCAGACTGTCGCGCGCCAGTTGCTGCAACTGGGGCAGGTCGGTTAACTCCACTGGGCGTAAGACCAGCATGGATGTACTCCTGTATCAAAGGGTTCGGCGATTTGCACCGAACCTGACTATCACTGTCGGTTTCCACGCGTTAAATCGGCAGTCGCCTGAATTCATGTCAGACGCTGCCCTTTTTCTTGTCAGCCATTGCTTGGGTCGGGTAGGACCGTGCTGGCACCCAGTTTGTTGAGGAAGAATAGATAGACCAGCCCCAGGGCGATCCAGATCAGGCCGAGTTTCTGTGCATCGACGCCCATGTTGTACATGATGGCTGCGACGATGATGAAGCCGATCACCGGGCAGAGCAGGTGACGAATCACCTGGCCGGACTTCTGCCGACGCCAGTAATAGTTGATGACGGTCAGGTGCAGCAACATGAAGCCGCTCAGGGCGCCGAAGTTCACCAGGGAGGTGAGGGTGTCCACCGAGTTGATGAACAGGTAGCAGATCACCAGCGACAGCGCCGCCACCAGATAGATGCTCACATACGGCGTGTTGTGCTTCGGGTGCACCTTGGCCAGCACTTTCGGCAGTTTGCCGTCCCGGGCCATGCCGAACAGCAGGCGCGAAACCGCCGCTTGCGAGGTGATCGCGACCGCCACACCCCAGGCCAGCGCGGTGGCCACGGCGGTCAGGGTTGCCAGCCAGCTGCCGGCGGCGATTTCGGCGATTTCATAGAACGCGGTGTCGGCGGACTTGAAGCCCAGGCCGGCGGCCAGATCCGTGGCAATCCAGGTCTGCACCACGAAGATCACACCCATCACCAGCAATGTGATCAGTGCAGCCTTGCCGACGCTGCGGCCCGGGTCGCCCTTGATCTCTTCGGCGAGGGTGGAAATTGCATCGAAACCGAGGAACGACAGCACCGCAATCGACACCGCTTGCATTAGCAGGGCGAAGTTGAATGTCTCGGGGTTGTACAGCGGCGCCAGAGTCAGCTCGCCGTTACCACCGCCGTTGTGCAGGGCATTCCAGGCATAGAACAGGAAGATCCCCAGCACCACCAGTTGCGCCAGTAGAAAGACGATGTTCATCCGAGCGGTGAAAGTAATGCCCCGCAGGTTGACGAAGGTGGCGCTGACCAGAAAGGCCAGGATGAAACCGACTTTCGGGATGTCCGGGTACAAATGATTCAGCGCCATCGCCGCGTAGACGTAGAGCAGTGGCGGAATCAGCAAATAATCGAGCAGCATCAGCCAACCGGCGATAAACCCGACATGCGGGTTGAGGCCACGTTGTGCGTAGGAATACACGGAGCCGGCAATCGGAAAAGCCCGGGCCATGCTGCCGTAACTGAGGGCGGTGAACAGCATCGCCACCATGCCGATGATGTAGGCCAGCGGCACCATCCCCGGCGCTTCGGCGTTGACGTAACCATAAACGCCGAACGGGGCGATGGGGATCATGAAGATCATCCCGTACACCACCAGGTCCGTCAGTGACAGGCTGCGTTTCAACTCTTGCTTGTAGCCGAATTCTTCAATTTCCATGAAGCCTTTCTCCTTGATATGAAAGCAGCTGCACGCTGCGAGTTTGAAGCTATTGCTCTACAGCAGTGGCGCCAGATAGTCCGTCCAGCGACCGATGTCCTCGGGTGTACGCAACAGATCGTTGCGCACCTCGATCAACACCGACTCAAGCCCGCGTGCGTCGCCGTGAACCGGCACGGTCATGTCACCCAGCGGATCGACTTTGTACGGTTGATTACCTGCGACTTTCAAGGGGTGCCGACTCAACCCGTCGATCACTCGCTGGGCGTACTCCCCGGCCTGTCCGTACAACACGCCGGCTTCCAGCGACCGTGGCTGGCCGTGATAAATCGGCGTGAAACTGTGAATCCCCACCACGCGAACCGGTCGACCTTGCGCCACACGGGCGTCGATCAAGGATTGCAGGCGTGCATGAAACGGCTTGAACAGGCAGTGCCGGCGATAGTCGCGGGTGGCCTCGTCCAGATCCCGATTGCCCGGCACCTGATAAATCTCGCTCTGCAACGGAATACTGTCCGGCGCATGGCGCGGGCGATTGAGGTCGATCAACAGCCGTGAATAATTGGCCGCCAACAGGGTCGCGCCCAGTGCTTCGGACAACCCCTCGGCCAGCGCCAGGGCGCCGATGTCCCAGGCGATGTGTTCGCGGGCGGCTTCATGGCTCAAGCCCAGGTCATTCAACCCGGCCGGGATAAAACGACTGGCGTGTTCACACACCAGAATCAGCGGGTGCTCGGAGGCTTCCCGGCTCAGCGTGTACGCAGGCTGGGTATAGAGCCCCCGTTCGGCGGACTCAGTACAGGCGCGCATAGTGCTCACAAAGATCGGCGGGCGAGAGCTGTTCCGTCAGCCTCAGTTCCTCGGTTTTAAGGGCGAACCAGGTGTCCAGCAAGGCGCTCGGCAGGGCTTCGATCAGCGCCTCGCTGTTGCGCAGGCATTCCAGGGCCTGGGACAGGGACGCGGGCAGGGCGACGATGCCGCGGGCCTGGCGTTGCTCTTCGTTCAGGGAATCGGGGACTTCATCGGTGATCGCGTTCAGGGCCAGGCGCTGCTCGATGCCCAGGCGCCCGGCGATCAGCAACGCGGCCATGGCCAGATGCGGCGAGGCGGTGGCGTCCATGGCGCGAAATTCCAGGTTGTACTGCGCCGCCACGGCTTTGCCGCCCAGACTCACGGTCGGACAGATTCGCAGTGCCGCTTCGCGGTTGCGTTGGCCGAGGCAGGCGTAGGAAGCGCTCCAGTGATGGGGCTGCAAGCGCTCGTAGGAAACCGGTGTCGGCGCGGTAAAGGCGCAGAGCGCTGGCAAATAGTGCAGAACGCCGGCGGCCCAATGCTGGCCGAGGGTCGACAGGCCGTTAGTGGTGCCGGCGTCGTACATCACCGGGTGGCCGGCCAGATCCTGCAGGCTCACGTGCAAATGCACGCCATTGCATACCGCCTGCTCGGAGGTCTTGGGCGCGAAACTCAGGCCCAGGCCCATTTGCCGGGCGATCTCACGGGTGATCTCACGCACGTTCACCGCGCGGTCGGCAGCGGCGACGCCGAGGGCCGGGCGGCAGGTGATTTCGTATTGGTGCTTGCCGTATTCCGGCAGGAACATCTCTGGTTCTACACCGCCGGCACGCAGTGCGCTGAGCAACCAGCCGCCGAACTCGGCGCCCTGGCGCTGCGCCTCAAGAGAGAACGCCAGATGCTCAGCCGCGCCGCTGCCGAGGTTGAATTCATGTTCGAACGCGGCGTTGATCTGCAGTCCCAATTCGTCGCGATAACGCTCCACCTCGTTGCGCAATAGCGTGCGCGGGCAGGCACCCCACGGGCGGCCATCGGTTTCGCGAATGTCGCCGTGAATGAAGTCCAGCGCCGGGGCATTGGCGTCCGGGCCGTTGTTGACGGTTACACGGCTGCTCAAGTCGGGGATCAGCCGCAAGTCTCCATAAGCACCCCATGGATTGCTGGAGGCGATGATGTCTTGCGGGGTCAGGGCGCTGTTGGCCGGCACCCAGCCGCAGCCCGCCACTTGATAGGTTTCGAGTTCGTCGGTGGGAAAGGAGCGGCCGCGCGTCACGCCGATCAGGTCGGTGGTGACGATCGTGGTCATCGGCAGTGGCGACAGGCGAGCGCTCATGGCTGCATCTCCTACAACCGGCCGAGCACAGTCTGGGTGTCGGTGATCCAGCAGTAGCCCTTGATGGCGTTCAGGCAGGCGTGATGCCGTTGTTCGGTGTAGGTGGCGCAGGCATCTTCGACCAGCGTCACCAGGTAACCGCGGTCGGCGGCGTCGCGCACGGCCATGTCGACGCACTGGTCGGTGACGATGCCGGCGATGATCAGGTGACGGGTTTCAAGGTTGCGCAGCACGTAGTCGATGTTGGTGGAGTTGAAGACCCCGGAAGAGGTCTTGGGCAGTACGATTTCGTTTTCGATCGGCGTCAGGTCATCGATGATTCGCGCTTGCGGGCTGCCCTTGGGCAGGTGCATGTCCGAGAGTTTGTGGTCCAGCGAACGGTCGCGACCATCGGCGGTGAGGCTTTCGATGAGCGTGTGCAGCACGTTTTGTCGTGCATTACGAAAGGCACTGAGCAACCGGCGTTGATTGGGCACCACTTGCATGTGGGCGCGGGTCAGAAAGT
This sequence comes from Pseudomonas cucumis, assembly GCF_030687935.1. Lineage (GTDB taxonomy): Bacteria > Pseudomonadota > Gammaproteobacteria > Pseudomonadales > Pseudomonadaceae > Aquipseudomonas > Aquipseudomonas cucumis. The sequence continues at coordinate 2,450,165 of NZ_CP117454.1, forward strand.
ATTCGGCATCCGGCCCGTTGAGGTGCGGGTCGAACTGCGGCTCGAGCCAGGCACGCTGCATGTCCACCAGCAATAGTGCGGTGTGGTCGGCGGCAAACGGCAAGTCCCGGGGCGAGTGGTGGGGGAGCGTGAACATCCTTATTTATCCTCCAGCAGGTGAGTGTCGAAGTCGGTCCGCAGGGCGTCGATGCCTTCCAGGCGATCGGCCAGATCGGGGCTGCGCAGGGACAGGCAGGCCACCAGTGCTTCAACCTGGGCCAGCGCCGGAACCATCGAGTCGAAGGCCGACGCCGATTCCACCGGTGCACTGATGATCAGGTCGGCCATTTCTCGCAGCGGTGACGCGTAGATATCGGTGAACAGCACGACCCGGGCATGCCGGCTCTTAGCGGCATGGGCGACCCGCAGGGCCTGGGACTGATAGCGGCGATAGTCGAATACCAGCACCACGTCCTGACGCTGCACGTCGAACAACCGGTCCGGCAATTGCGCGTTGTCTTCCAGGGCAAAACAGCCGGGCCGCAGCAGGCGCAGATGGTTGAGCAAATAGTTGGCGAGGAAACTGCTGAAGCGGCCACCAAAGCAATGGACCTGATGGCGGGTGTCGAGCAGCCATTCGATCAGAATTCGTACATCTTCGGGTTGAGTCAGCGCCTGGGTGTCGACCAATGCCCGATGGCTGTTCGCCAGATAGTGGCCCCAGGGATCATCTTTCTTGAGATGGGCGCGGGGTTGCAACAGGGTACTGGGAGAGCGCAGGCGGTCATCCATGTCGCTGAGCAAGGCTTCCTGAAAGTCGGCATAACCGCTGAAACCAAGCTTTTTTACCAACCGCACGATGGTCGGATCGCTGACTCCGGCATGTTCGGCCAGACGTGACATCGGGCCCAGCCCGTTACGCGGGTACTGATCCAGCAAGGCACGTATGACTTTGCGTTCCGACGGCGTGAGTTCCAGGTCGGGATCGGTGATCAGGTCTCTGAGAGAGGGCATCCGGGCTCCTGCTGGATGGGTGTGTCGGTTTCGTTTCATAAATTGCTAAAACAGTATTTATGTAACGTGTGCTACATGTCTAGTGAATTTTCGCATGGATTTTAAAAGCCGCAAAATGGGGCGAAAACCCCGTGCGCCGGGGGCTACGCGGATGTCGACTGACTTTGTAGGACATTGCCCATAGTGGTGTCAGAGATCGCTACTTATCGGGGATAAAATTGGGGCCGCCAACCCGATCGACTGCTTGAAACGAAGCGCCCTGGATCGCGCTTCTTGCGGCACAATGACCCGATTGTTCACGGCATCGTGCCGTTTTCCATCCCATCGACAGAGTGATCTTCCGTGCAGGCGACCCGCTTGACCCTGATGTGCCACGCTCGAACCGTCGCACAAAAATTGGCGTGTTTTCCTACGAATGAGCCGTTGGAAATGGATTGGCAATCGGCGAAGGGTTCGCGTTGCCGTCAGTTCAAGGGCACACCCCGTTTGCTCTGTGGCCCGGAACTGCGGACCCGGCAAACAGCGTCGCTGTTTGGCGACGACGTGGAGATTGTCGCGGCACTGGCAGATTGCGATTTCGGACGCTGGAAAGGCACGTCGATCGACGACCTGCAAACATCCGAACCGGAGACGCTCCAGGCCTGGCTCAATGACCCGACCTCGGCGCCTCACGGTGGAGAATCGGTGTCGCAACTCGGTGAGCGGATGGCTGCGTGGTTGAGTACCCTTGAGGCAACGCCGGGGCATATCGTTGCCATCACTCATCCTTTTGTCATCCGCGCCGCATTGATGCAGGTGCTGCAGGGCGCGGCGTTCAACCAGATCGACGTCGAACCGTTGTCGGCCATCGAGTTGCGGTTCAACGGTCGCTGGCGCCTACGCTTGATGGGCACGGACACTGAGGGAGCACGTTGATGAAAAAACTTCTGGTCATCGGTGTCGGCGCCGGCAACCCCGACTACATCACGATGCAGGCGGTGAAGGCGCTGAACCGCGTCGATGTGTTTTTCCTCATGGACAAGGGCCAGAGCAAAGACAAACTGATCGACCTGCGCCGCAAGATCTGTGAGCACTACATCACCGATCACGACTACCGCTTCGTCGAAGCCCACAGCCCGGAGCGGGAACGCGGGGATGTGGACTACAAGGCCAGTGTCGAAGACCTGAACCGCGCCAAGCAGCAGACCTTCGAGCGGCTGATCAACGAGGAAATGACCGACGACCAATGCGGCGGTTTTCTGGTGTGGGGCGATCCTGCGTTGTACGACAGCACCATTCGGATTCTGCAGGCGATTCTGGCGTCAGGCCGGTGTGTGTTCGAGTTCGAGGTGATCCCCGGGATCACCAGCGTGCAGGCGTTGGCGGCGCAACATAAGGTGCCGCTGAATCGCATCGGTCGCTCGATTGAAATCACCACTGGCCGGCGGTTGGCGGCGGGGCAGGTGAGTGACGCCGACAGCCTGGTGGTGATGCTGGATGCGCAAGATGCCTACCATCACGTGGCCGATCAGGAGACAGAGATTTACTGGGGGGCTTACCTGGGGACGCCGGATGAAATCCTTATCAGCGGCAAGCTCAAGGATGTCGCGGATGAGATTGAGCGAGTGCGCAAGGCGGCGCGGCTGGAGCATGGGTGGATTATGGATACCTATTTGTTGCGCAAGTCTTGAAATAATGGGTGTCCGGGCGGACGCCTTCGCGGGCAAGCCTGGCTCCTACATTGGATATGTGGTGACCACAAGACCACTGTAGGAGCCAGGCTTGCCCGCGAAGAGGCCCTCAATAACACCTCAAAAGATCGCCTTTACCTCGCGCCCAAACCGCTCCCGATACACCGACGGCGGCACGCCGACCACACTGCGAAACGCCACCCGGAAACTCTCCACCGATCGATAACCGCAGTGCTGGGCAATCTGCTCGGTGTTCTGGCGAGTGCTCTCCAGCAACTCACGGGCCCGGGCCAGGCGCTCATGTTGCAACCATGCCTTGGGCGGCAGGCCGCTGGCTTCGGTGAACCGCCTCAGGAACGTGCGTTCACTCATGGCCGCTTCGCTGGCAAGGTCGCGAACCTCCAGCGGTTCGTGCAGACGTTCCCGCGCCCATTGCATGACCCGCGACAGATCGCTGCGTGGCGTCGGGCTGACCGGTGACGGAATGAACTGCGCCTGGCCGCCGGTGCGTTGCGGCGACATCACCAACCGCCGCGCCACCGAGTTGGCCACCTGAGTGCCGAAATCCCGCGCGACCAGGTGCAGGCAGGCATCAATGCCCGCGGCGCTGCCGGCCGAGGTGATCAATTGGCCGGAATCAACATAGAGCACGTCCGGGTCCACCTGAATGTCCGGAAAACGTTCGGCCAGTTCCGCGGTGTAGCGCCAATGCGTCGTGGCGCCATGACCGTCGAGCAAACCGGTGGCCGCCAATACAAATACCCCGGAACAGATCGACAGCAATCGCGCCCCCCGGGCATGGGCCTTGCACAGGGCGGCGAGCAAAGGTTCAGGCACCGCCGCGCTGCGGTCGCGCCAGCCGGGGATGATGATGGTCCGGGCCTCTTCAAGCAGTTCCATCCCGCCGTCGGCCAGCACCTGAATACCGCCCATGGCGCGCATCGGCCCTTGGTCGACGGCGACGATACGATGCTCATACCAAGGGAAATCGAACTCCGGCCGCGCCAGGCCGAAGATCTCCACGGCAATGCCGAATTCGAACGTGCAGAGGCCGTCGTAGGCCAGAATCGCGACCAATCCAGGGGTGGGCTGCATTTGGCGGAAAATTCCCGGTGAGTGTCTTGTGCGCCACTGTAGCGGCAAGCGCGGGGCAGATAAAGTCTTCCCACACCCACCGAGACTTTGGAGTACAGCCCATGCCCAGCCTGGTTCGCGAAATTCCCGCAGCCCCGTCCGCCATTGCCCTGATGCATTTCAGCAACCGTCTGACCTTTGAAACCGATTGTTCCGACGTCTATGGCAGCCAACAGGCTGGCGAGGTGGATTTTGTCCTGGTGGACGTGCGTGGACCGTTGGCGTTCGAACGCGGCCATGTGCCGGGCGCGATCAACATTCCGGGCCGACTGATCACGGCTGACGGATTGACGGCTTATTCGAAGTCCACGCTGTTCGTGGTCTATTGCGCCGGGCCCCACTGCAACGGCGCCAACAAGGCCGCGGTGAAACTGGCGGCGCTGGGTTACCCGGTCAAGGAGATGATCGGCGGGGTGACGGGGTGGCTGGATGAGGGGTTTGAATTGAGTGTTGTGGTGCAACCTGTCGTTGCGATGCCCATAAGTTGTGAATGCTGACTAATTGTGGCGAGGGAGCTTGCTCCCGTTGGGTCGCGAAGCGGCCCTGAAAACGGCCAACCACGATTCTCAGGAGAGATCGCACTCTCAGTATTTACGGCTGCTTCGCAGCCGAGCGGGATCAAGCTCCCTCGCCACAGAAGTCCATCAATTCTCAGACTCAGCGATGAGCTGATGAAGCGGTCCACCATTCATCCAGCGTCGCCTGCAACCAGTCATCGACGGCTTGATAGGCGGCGCTATCCTGTGGCCCCCGAGGCAACGGCGATTCCTCGGCAAAGTGCTCATTGAGAATCGCCACCGATTCGACATTCCACTCCGGGTGGAACTGCAACCCCACCCGCGTCGCTCCGACGCGATACATCTGCTGCTCACACACGTCACTGCTGGCCAGCAATTGCGCATCCTCGGGTAGATCGATCGCGTCTTCATGCCACTCCAGCACCTTCAGCCTCTGGCCATCGGCAAAGGTCACGGTGGTCCAGCCCGTTTCGGGATGAGCCATCCGCCGCACATTGCCACCCAGGCTCAACGCCAGCAATTGCGCGCCCAGACAAATCGCAAACACCGCCGCGCCCTGAACCAGACTGCCTGCCAGCCACTGACGCTCCGTTTCCAGCCATCTCGGTCCGGCGTTGGATTCATAAGGCCCGCCCAACAGAATCACCGGTGCCGCACTCACCGGCGGCAACTGGCCGAGGTCGGCGCGAAACACATACAGCGTAATGCCACGGGACCGGGCCCATTCGGCAATGGCGCCAGGACCTTCGGCAGGATGGTGCTGGATCAGGTTCAACGTGGGCATCACGCTTCTCTTCCGGGAATGGGTTGGCGGAGTCAATGTGCCGCAAAAAAAGCTTCATCACCAGTGCGACTGTTCAGTCGGATTACACCCGAAACCTTGTAGGTTTTATCTGAAACAAGGGATTGTCCTACAGCCCTTGCACCACCGTGGCGCACGCTTCAAGTGCCTTGAATCCCGTGGCAGTTCTTCTATAAGTATTTGTCGCTTAAACGCAATTTGCCCTCCTGAAGCCGCTCTAGACTGCCGGCCACTTCGGTCTTCACTAACCGAAGGTTGCCAATCGAAAGCTGCCAATAAAAGCCTCCGCACACAGGAGTTATAAATGAAGAAGCGAGTGATGTTCGGTGCCCTGGCACTGTCGATGTTGTCCCTGACCGCCGTGGCCGAAGACGCCAAGCCGATTCGCCTCGGTATCGAAGCCGGTTACCCGCCATTTTCGATGAAAACCCCGGACGGCAAACTCACCGGTTTCGACGTGGACATCGGCGATGCGTTGTGTGAGCAGATGAAAGTGAAGTGCACCTGGGTCGAGCAAGAGTTCGATGGCCTGATCCCCGCCCTGAAGGTCAAGAAAATCGACGCGATCCTGTCGTCCATGACCATCACTGACGATCGCAAGAAGAACGTCGATTTCACCATCAAGTACTACCACACCCCAGCGCGCTTCGTGATGAAGGAAGGCACCGCCGTCAAGGATCCGCTGACCGAGCTCAAAGGCAAGAAAGTCGGTGTGTTGCGCGCGAGCACCCACGACCGCTTCGCCACTGAAGTACTGGTACCGGCCGGCATCGACCTGGTGCGCTACGGTTCCCAGCAGGAAGCCAACCTGGACATGGTCGCCGGTCGCCTCGACGCGATGCTGGCTGACTCGGTCAACCTGGACGACGGTTTCCTGAAAACCGACGCCGGTAAAGGCTTCGCCTTCGTCGGCCCGACCTATGAAGACGCCAAGTACTTCGGCGGCGGTGCCGGCATTGCTGTGCGCAAGGGTGATAAAGAGCTGGCGGACAAATTCAACACCGCCATCACCGAAATCCGCGCCAACGGCAAGTACAAGCAAGTACAGGACAAGTACTTCGCTTTTGACGTTTACGGCCATTAATACGCTGTAGAAAAAAGTGGCCACTGTTGACGCGGTGGCCACTTTTTTATGCGCTCTCTATTGGGATGAGAAACCTGTGGGAGCGAGCCTGCTCGCGATGGCGGCATCAGCGACACCTAAAATGCCCCGGCATGCTTCACAGTGTTAGGCTTTGCCCCGAATCCTGCGCTCTGTGAAGGAAGGTTTATGTTGAAGATACTCGCTCTGCTCACGCTCCTGGCGTCCACCGCCGTCCACGCTCAAGCTCCGCTGCACACCGATCTGCCGCTCAAGTACCTGGAGCAGGCCAACGCTGAATCCCGCAACCAACCCTTGGTGATTTTCCTGCACGGTTACGGCAGTAACGAGCACGACTTGTTCGACATCAAGGAAGAATTGCCGTCGCAGTACAACTACCTGTCGGTGCGGGCGCCGATGACGTTGGAGGAGGGCAGTTACCAGTGGTTTCGCCAGAAGGGCGAGGGCGCCTATGACGGCGAGACGGACGACCTGAAGGCCAGCGGCCAGGTGCTGCGGGATTTTGTCGCACAAGCGGCGAAGAAATATCACACCGAAGCGGACAAGGTATTCCTGGTGGGTTTCAGCCAGGGCGCGATGATGTCCTACGAGGTCGCGTTGCGTCATCCCGAGGCGGTAGGCGGGATTGCGGCGTTGAGCGGGCGCATCCTGCCGGTGCTCAGGTCCGAGCTCAAACCGGATGAAAAACGCCAGCAGCTGGCGATTTTCATCGGTCATGGCACCGCCGACACACTCCTGCCCTACAACGACGGTACTGAGGCCGACAGCCTCTTGCAGCGCCTGTCACTCAAGCCTGAGTTTCATGCTTATCCGGGTGTCGGTCACAGCATCAGCGCCCCCGAGGTGAAGGATTTGAGCGCCTGGTTGCAGCGCCTCAATCCCTGAATCGGTCGGGTTTATTTGCCGCTGACGATTTGTTTGACCAGCGTTTCGTGGCCGGTTTTGTCGTTGGGTCGGGAAATGATCTGAACGATGGCCATGCGCGTGCCGGAAGCGGCCATCAACGTGCTGTCCAGCGTCATGCCACCGCCCTGGGTCGCGGTACTGTCGATCTGCCGAAGGCCCAGGCCCGTGCCTTTCTGGGTCAGGCTTTTTTCGCTGGTTTTATTGAAATCCGGTAAAGCGTTGCGTTGCTCGGTGGCGAAGGCGGACACGGTGGCGTCGAGGAATTCACCGTCGTTGTCCTTGACGTTGGCGCCGCCGGGGATGGTGTTTTCAGCGGCGATCACCACGGTTTTGGTGGTCTGGTTGGTGTACATCGTACCCGTCGCCCCGGCGGTACCGGTGGCCGCATCGCCGGCCGGCAGCGGGTTGGCGATGAACCCCTTGGGCAGGGTGAAGGTGAACTTGCCGCCGAGCATCGAGACCTTCTGGGCCGGCGCTTTGTCGCTGGCAGTGGCCTTGGCCGCCTGCGCATTCAAGGCACCCAGGCTGGCAGCCGCCGCCAGCAGCAGAACAACGGCTTTTTTACTCAACAATGACATTCAAACTCTCCGTGGGATGATCCGCGCTTTGATGGCGATCATCCCACGGATCGCGATTTGTAGCAGCTGTCGCAGCCTGCTGCGTTCTCACCTTGGACGCAATGCCAGCCGTTTGGTGATCACCAACATCCCCAACGACACGCCTACCCCTAAGACAAACCCCAGCCATCCCAACCTCGGCAACGCCAACGCCAGCACCAGACAAAATGCCGCAAACGAATACATCCCGGTCGCCGTCGCCCTGAGCAAGGCAGCGGTAAACGCCGGCCCACGAGTCTGTTGGGAGAAAATCGCCATCACACTGCCCAACACCGGGAATACCGCGAGCAGACCGCTCCAGCGTTCGCCGACGGTGCTGGCCAGCAACGTCACAGCCAAGGTGAGCAGGGCACCGGCGATCATGCGCAGAAGCAGTTTGTCGGACTTCGGCGCCGGGCCTGAAACGATGGGCTGCACCGCGGGAAACAGGTACGGCGCGGCCAGCAATGCGGTAGCGGCGGCGATCACCGAAAACACCAGTGACGGCGGGATCAGCGACAGCACGCCGGCAGCCATGGCCCAGACCAGCAATGAAATCGATAGCGCCCACGGCCAACTCAAACGTTGTGCGACCTGGGCGTAGCTCACGCAGAAGGCAATCATCGCGAACAACGCCGATAGCGCTGCTGTCGCCGCCTGAGCAGCGAACACCTGACCCTGCTCGATGGCGAGGAAGAACAGAATCGGCCCGACCACCACCGGCAACCCCGATAACCAACCGGCCACACTGGGCCCCCAGCGTTTTCCGGCCAGGGAAATCAGCAACAGAAATCCCGGAATCACCAGCAGTTTGAGCATCAGCACGCACGCGTCTCCATTCGGTGTGAGCCGGCTACGCTAGCATTGTGGAGGATGGATTGCTCAGCGGCTGGGCGGGCCTGCGCGCGATGAATGATTACGCGGTCTCCCGAGCAATTGATCGTTCCCACGCTCTGCGTGGGAATGCCTCACCGGACGCTCCGCGTCCGCTTTTTGGGACGCGGAGCGTCCCTGGCTGCATTCCCACGCAGAGCGTGGGAACGATCATGAGTAGGATTACCGCTCGATAGCTAGTGCTACACCTTGGCCGCCGCCGATGCATAACGTCGCCAGGCCCTTCTTGGCATCACGCTTGATCATTTCATGCAGCAAGGTCACCAGCACCCGGCAACCCGAGGCCCCGATCGGATGGCCCAGGGCAATGGCGCCGCCGTTGACGTTGACCTTGTTCAAGTCCCATTCCAGATCCTTGGCCACCGCCAGAGATTGCGCAGCGAAAGCTTCGTTGGCTTCGATCAGGTCCAGTTGATCAATGGACCAACCGGCCTTGTCCAGGCAACGACGAGTGGCCGACACCGGACCGATGCCCATGATCGCCGGGTCGACGCCCGCGTTGGCATAAGCGGCGATCTTCGCCAGCACTGGCAGCCCCAGCGCCTTGGCTTTCTGCGCACTCATCAGAATCACCGCAGCGGCGCCATCGTTCAGCGAAGAAGCGTTACCGGCCGTCACTGAACCGTCCTTCTTGAAGGCGGCTTTCAGTTTGCCCAGGGAGTCGGCGGTGGTGCCGGCCCGAGGCTGTTCATCGGTGGCGAAGGACAGCGGATCGCCCTTGCGCTGGGGGATCAGGATCGGCGTGATCTCATCGGCAAACCGCCCGGCTTCGATGGCGGCCACGGCTTTCTGCTGCGAGGCGGCAGCGAAGGCGTCCTGTTGCTCACGGGTCAGGCTGTATTTCTCGACCAGATTCTCAGCGGTGATGCCCATGTGGTAATCATTGAACGCATCCCACAGGCCATCGCTGATCATCGTGTCGACGATCTGCGCGTGGCCCATGCGCAAACCGGTTCGGGCGCCCGGTATGACGTAATTGGCCAGGCTCATGTTTTCCTGGCCGCCCGCGATGATCACTTCGGCATCGCCGCAGCGAATCGCCTGCACTGCCAAATGCAGGGCTTTGAGACCCGAGCCGCAAACCTTGTTCAGGGTCATGGCCGGCACGGCGAAGGGCAGGCCGGCCTTGATCGCGGCCTGACGCGCAGGGTTTTGTCCGGCACCGGCGGTCAATACCTGGCCCATGATCACTTCATCGACCTGCGCCGGATCCAGACCGGTTTGCGCCAGCAACTGGCGGATCACCGCAGCACCGAGGTCAACCGCGGACACATTGGCCAACGCCCCCTGGAAGCTGCCAATGGCAGTGCGGGTGGCGGCAACAATCACGACTTCTTGCATGGAAAGATTCCTCACTGGGCAGCGAACTGCATTTCCGGGACGTGGTCAGGCACGATCAGTTTACCAGCGGTCTTGGCGACGATTTCCTCGACGCTGACGCCCGGCGCGCGCTCCTTGAGAACGAACGCGCCGTTGTGGATTTCCAGGTAGGCCAGGTCGGTCAGCACGCGTTTGATGCAACCGGCGCCGGTCAGCGGCAAGCTGCAACGCGACAGCAGTTTCGACTCGCCGTCCTTGGACGCGTGAGTCATGGTGACAATGATGTTGTCCGCACCGGCCACCAGGTCCATCGCGCCGCCCATGCCCTTGACCAGTTTGCCGGGGATCATCCAGGAGGCGATATTGCCTTCGACGTCCACTTCAAACGCGCCCAGCACGGTCAGGTCGATGTGGCCGCCGCGAATCATTGCGAACGATTCGGCGGACGAGAAAATCGATGCGCCGATACGCGCGGTCACGGTTTGCTTACCGGCGTTGATCATGTCGGCGTCGACTTCGGCGTCGGTTGGAAAGGCGCCCATGCCGAGCAGGCCGTTTTCCGATTGCAGCATGACTTCCATGCCTTCGGGGATGTAGTTGGCGACCAGGGTCGGAATGCCGATACCCAGGTTCACGTAGTAGCCGTCTTGCATTTCGCGGGCGACGCGCTGAGCCATTTGTTCGCGGGAAAGTGCCATTGTTGTTGTTCCTTATTCGGTCCGGGGGCAGGGGGTCACTTACGCACGGTGCGCTGTTCGATGCGCTTTTCGAACGTGCCGCAAATGACTCGGTCGACGTAGATGCCAGGGGTGTGGATCTGCGACGGGTCCAGCTCGCCGGGTTCGACGATTTCTTCGACTTCGACCACGGTGATCTTGCCGGCGGTGGCGGCCAGCGGGTTGAAGTTCTGGGCGGTGTGGCGATAGACCACGTTACCGAAATGGTCGGCTTTCCAGCCTTTGACGATGGCGAAGTCACCGGTGATGGATTCTTCCATCAGGTACTGGCGGCCCTTGAATTCGCGGACTTCCTTGCCATCGGCCACCGGAGTGCCGACGCCGGTCGCGGTGAAGAACGCCGGGATGCCGGCACCGCCTGCGCGCATTTTTTCGGCGAGGGTGCCTTGGGGGGTCAGGACGACTTCGATTTCGCCGCTCAGCAGTTGCTTCTCGAACAGCGCGTTTTCGCCGACGTAAGAGGCCACCACTTTGCGGATCTGCCGGTCTACCAGCAGCACACCAAGGCCGAAACCATCGACGCCGCAGTTGTTGGAGACCACGGTGAGATCACGCGTGCCGCGGTGCTGGATCTCGGCGATGAGGTTTTCCGGAATCCCGCACAGACCGAAGCCGCCGGAAATCACGGTCATGCCGTCTTCAAGACCTGCCATCGCTTCCTCATAGGAATACACGCGCTTGTCGAACCCTGCCATATGCACCTCTTTTATTCTTTGTGGGCGGCTGGCTAGCCGGATGGGGAGGGAGTGTCTCGCCGGAGGATTTATTTGTTAAGTTGATTTTTAAGGTTGATTGATAGATAAAACTCACCAATTAGTTTCATACCTCGTTGGGGACAGTGACCATGACCGTCAAACAGATCCGCGCATTCCTGGCCGTAGCCCAGAGTTTGAGTTTTGCCGTGGCGTGCGAGCGGCTGCACCTGTCCCAGTCGGCGTTGAGCCTGACCATCAAGGCGCTGGAGGAGGGTTTGGGCGGGCGCCTGTTCACGCGCAATACCCGCAACGTCGCACTGACTGCCGAAGGCGAATCGCTGCTGCCACTGGCTCGTCGATTGATCGCGGACTGGGACAACGCCGAGGATGAACTGCGCCAACGCTTCACCCTCCAGCGCGGCCGCGTGACCCTGGCGGCGATGCCGTCGTTTGCCGGCAACCTGCTGCCGCCGATCCTCAAGACCTTTCGCGCGCGTTATCCCAAGGTCAACGTCACGGTGAACGACGTGATCAACGAGCAGGTGCTGGAAATGGTCCGCGACCGCCAGGTGGAATTGGGCGTGGCGTTTGAACCGACCCAGAGCTCGTCGCTGGAATTTACTCCGTTGTACATCGACCGGTTTGTGGCGGTGGTGCCGCTCGACTCACCGCTGGCGGAGCTCGACGACATTGATTGGCAGACCTTGCTCAAGGAACCGTTCATTACCTTGCAGCGACCCTCGACGGTGCGGGTGATGCTCGAAGAGCACCTGCAGGCGCGGGGCATGAAGCTGCCGGTGGAATTTGAAAGCCATCAGTTGGCGACAGTCGGGCGGATGGTGGCCAGCGGATTGGGTGTGAGCGCGGTGCCGGCCTTGTGCGCCGGGCAGATGCGCGAACTGGGCGCGCGTTGCATTACCCTGCGTGACCCGGTGGTGGAGCGGGCGATCGGGGTGCTGACGACGGGGCATGAACTGTCGGCGGCGGCGCAGGCGTTGTTCGATATTCTCAAGGCCGAGAACCTTGGCCAACAATTGTCCGCGCAATAAGTGTGGGAGCGGGTTAGCCTGCCCGGATGATGATTCTGTCCTTATTTACGCGCCTCCAGAATCAGGTTGAACGGCGTTTCCGTGGCCCGCCGGAACTGGGTGAATCCCGCTTCGGTGAAGACCTTGCGCAACCGTGCCTCACCCGCCTGGGCACCGAGCCCGAGGCCGACTTCCTGGGACAGTGAGTTGGGCGTGCAGATAAAGGTCGAGGCCGCGTAGAACAGTCGTCCCACTGGAGTGGTGTTGGCATCGAGCGTGTCGTTGGCGAAGGGCTCTACCAGCAGCACCGAGCCATCGGGTTTGAGCGATTCATAGGCATGCTTTGCGGCACCGACCGGGTCACCCATATCGTGCAGGCAGTCGAAGTAGCAGACCAAGTCATAGTCGTCGCCCGGATAGCTCTTGGCGGTGCCCTGGAAGAACCGTGCCCGGCCGGACACGCCACCTTCTTCGGCGCGCTGGGTGGCGACGGTGACCGAAGGCGCGTGGTAATCGAAACCGACGAACCGTGAATTCGGAAACGCCTGGGCCATGATCACGGTCGAGGCGCCGTGGCCGCAGCCGATGTCCGCCACCTTGGCGCCGGTTTCCAGTTTGGCGACCACCCCGTCGAGGGCCGGCAGCCATTCGTTGACCAGATGCGCCTTGTACCCTGGGCGGAAAAACCGTTCGGTGCCGCTGAACATGCACGGATGGTGATCGCCCCAGGGCAGGGCGCCATTGCCGCGCATGGCGTTGACCAGTTTGTCCTTGTCATGGAAAAACGACGCAACCACGCCGATACCGCCGGCCACATAGACCGGTGAATCTTCGATCGCCAGGGCCAGGGCTTGCTCTTCGGGCAGGCGGAACTGGCCGTCGCGGTGCTCCATGTAACCGGAGGCGGCGTGGGCGCTGAGCCATTCACGCAGCAGGCGGGTGTTGCAGCCGGTCTTTTCGGCGAGTGCTTCGGGGGTGACTGGCTGACTGTCGGCCATGGCCCGGTACAGGCCGAGTTCTTCGCCGAGGATGACGTTGGCGAGCATCGCCGCGCCGCCCATGTCGTTCACCAGTTTGCCCATGAAATCATTGAGTCTGGCCTCGTCCATCATGTGTGCTCCTTCAGCAGGATCAGGGCCCAGAGGCATTGTTTGTTTGTCGAGGCATGCACCTTTGGGCGGTGATCGTGGGAATGAACAGGACGATAACGGCGTCCTGGACCCCTGCGGGGGGTAATCAATAAGTCTAGTTCGTGTATCCCACTGTATCTGACTGCCTGTCCGATACAGTGGCCCCAGAAGAGCGGCGTTTGTGAACACATTCCCGACACACCGCGGCGCTTGACTGGGCCTGCCGGCCGGCACTGAGTTTTCAGACGCTGGAGACCGGATCCCAGGATGAGATCGACACCATGCAGACTCCCCTCACATCAGCGAAGGCGACCGTCGGGCTAGGCTTGCGCCGCGGCTTAATGAAGGACCTTCAAGCGGCCCCGGTGGGCGCTTTCGACTTTCTGGAGGTCGCGCCAGAAAACTGGATCGGCATCGGAGGCGCTCATGGCGCGGCGTTTCGCGCCTTGGCCGAACGCTATCCGTTGTCCTGTCACGGCTTGTCCTTGTCGTTGGGTGGGCCGGCGCCGCTGGACGTTGGTTTCCTGCAGGAAGTGCGGGTTTTCCTCGATCACCACAAGGTGCCGCTGTACAGCGAACACCTCAGCTACTGCAGCGATGACGGGCATCTTTACGATCTGCTGCCGTTGCCGTTTACCGAAGAAGCGGTGCGCCACGTCGCCGCCCGAATTCGCCAGTCACAAGACATTCTCGGTCGGCGCCTGGCAGTGGAAAACGTCTCCTACTACGCCGCGCCCCGGCAGGACATGGACGAACTGACGTTCACCAACGCAGTGCTGCGCGAAGCCGATTGCGACCTGCTGCTGGACGTCAACAATGTCTACGTCAACTCGATCAATCACGGCTTCGATCCGCAGACGTTTCTGGCCGGCATCGACGCGGGGAGGGTGGTTGCCATGCATGTGGCGGGGCACTTCGATGAATCCGACACGCTGAAGATCGACACCCATGGCGCCTCGGTCAAACCGGTGGTCTGGTCGTTGCTGGCCGAGGCGTATGCGCGGTTTGGTGTGCAACCGACACTGCTGGAACGGGATTTCAACTTTCCGGCGTTCTCTGAGTTGGTGAGCGAATTACAGACCATTCGCCGGCTGCAACAAGGTGAACACCGTGGATAAGCCGAGTTTGTATCAGCAGCAAAACACATTGACCCGCTACCTGCGCGACCCCGACCAGTGTGCGCCACCCGCCGAGATGGACGTGGCACGGGCACAGGTTTATCGTGACCTGGTGTTTTCAAATTTGTCGTCGTTGATTAGCGGCACCTTTCCGGTGTTGGTGAAGATTCTTGGCGATGATCATTGGCGTGTATTGATGCGGATCTTCCTGCGGGACCACCGCGCTCAAACGCCAAAATTCGGCGAGATCGCCCAGGAGTTTGTCGAGTTCCTCACCTCCGAGCCACAGGCGTTGAACGACGGAGCGTGGCCGCCGTTCTTGGTCGAGCTGGCGCATTACGAATGGGTCGAAATGGCCCTGCAACAATCCGACGCCGAGCCGTTGCCGGCCAGCGATGCGGGGTTGCTGCTGGATCGACCGTTGCAGATTTCGCCGTTGGCCTGGCCGTTGGCGTATGCCTGGCCGGTGCAGTTGGTGGGGCCGGATTACCTGCCGGACTCGCCGCCGGCTCAGCCGACATTGCTGTTGGTTCGTCGAGACGAGGACTGGAGTGTGCGCTTCTCGGAACTGAGCCCGTTGGCGTGGCGGTTGTTGCAGCGGATCGGCGAGTTGCCTCAGCTCGATGGCCGAGCGCAGCTGGAAGGGCTGGCGGTGGAGGCGGGGATGGCCGGATCGCTGGAGTTCATCGACAGTGGCATGGCGTTGCTGCGGCAGATGCATGGGGAAGGGGTGATCGGTATAGCGGCCTTTAGTCGCTGCTAATCAGCGAATCATCCATTTCCACCTTTCCTGACTTCTTTCCTGATCAGGTGCTTGAGAACATGTCGATGCGGTGAGTCGTTCATTCTCAGTGACTTTGCCTTGCTCTGCGCTATTCCGTTACGGGATGGTAGAGATGTGCTGGATGTAATTGGAGGGTGGTTGCGGGCTCGGCCTTCGGAATAAGGTTGCTGAACGATCGTTCCCACGCTCTGCGTGGGAATGCAACCCGTGACGCTCTGCGTCACATCGGTGTCTGGCTCGACAGCGGCGGTGGGGCTGGAACGCGGAGCGTTCCTTGAGGCATTCCCACGCGGAGCGTGGGAACGATCAATACACCACGCCTACATTGGATTGGTGGTGTTTATTGGGGCTTCGGCAACCTGAGCTCCGCACACAACCCACCGCCCTCGCGATTGCTCAAGGTCAGCGACCCGCCAATCGCCAGCGCCAATTGCTGCGCAATCGCCAACCCCAACCCGGTCCCGCCGGTGCTGCGGTTACGCGAATTCTCCACGCGGTAGAACGGCTCCATCACCTGCGCCAATTCCTCTTTGGCAATCCCCGGCCCACGGTCCATGACCTTCACCGACAAGCTGCCATCAGCCTTCGTCTCCACCCACAGCTCTGCCGCGCCGGCGAATTTCAGCGCGTTGTCTATCAGGTTCACCAGTACCCGCCGCAAAGCATGGGGCCGGGTGTTGATCACGGCTGCGCTTTTACCATCGAGCTGCACATTTTTGCCCATGTCCTGATAGTCGAACACCAGGCTGTCGAGGAATGAATCCAGATCGGTGCGGCGACTTTCCTCGGTGGCACCATGGATGCTGCGGGCATAGGCCACGCCTTCGCGCACCAGGTGTTCCATTTCACCGAGGTCATTCCACAATTTGTCTTTCTCGCTGGAATCATCCATGAATTCGGCGCGCAGTTTCATGCGGGTGATCGGGGTTTGCAGGTCGTGGGAAATCGCCGCCAACAGTTGCATGCGTTCCTTGAGATAAGCCGCAATGCGCGCCTGCATCGCATTGAAGGCCCGGGCGGCGTAGGCGACTTCGGTCGGGCCTTTTTCGTCCAGGTGCACGGCGTGGGTGTTGGGGTCGAGGGTTTCCACCGCTTGGGCGAGGCGGGTGAGTGGGCGGATGGCGATTCTCACGGCCAGCCAGGTGCAGGCGATCATCAGCGCCAGTTGCCCCAGCAATACCGCCGGCAACCACGGCGACAACGGCACCATAGAAGGTCGCACATCAATGGTGACAGGGCTGCCATCCTTGAGTTTCAGGTGGGCCTGGAAGTGTTTCTTCGGGCCGGGGATGTCGGTAAAGGTCAGCGGGTAATCATCGCCGATCGCGTCCTGAATCGAGGTCACTGCAATCGGCACATCGCGGGCTGCCATCGGCGTGCCCGGCGAGCCTTCATTCAGCAGATAGCCATAGTTGGTGCGTTCCAGGCGTTGTAGCCAGCTCATACGCTCGTCGGCGGGCAAGCGGTCGAGGATGGCGAGGGAGGTCGAAACATCGGTTTCCAGATTGCCCAACATCGTATTTTTCGCACTTTCGTAACGCTCGTAGTACTGAGCGCCAAAGGACAGCGCCTGGGCGAGGATCAGGCCAATCAGGAAAATCAGCGACAACCGCGAGGCCAGCGTGCGAGGCCAGTGCAGCGCAAGATTCATGACGGTGCACCGAGCACTTCCACCGGCAGGGAAAACACATAGCCTTCACTGCGCACGGTCTTGATGTAGGCCGGTTCCCGGGCATCGTCGAGCAGACGCTGACGCAAGCGGCTCACCAGCAAATCGATGGAGCGGTCGAACAGATCGGCGTCGCGGCCTTGGGTCAGGTTGAGCAACTGGTCGCGATTGAGCACCCGCTGAGGATGATCCAGGAACACTCGCAGCAGGCGATATTCCGCGCCGCTGAGGGCGACCATGGTGCCGTCCTGATCCAGCAGATGCCGGGCCGAGGTGTCCAGGCGCCAGCGACCGAACGCCAGCAGGCGACCGCTTTCGGTGATCACCAGATTCGGCGGCAGCATCCGCGTGCGCCGCAGCACAGCGTTGATGCGGGCGAGCAGTTCACGGGCGGCGAACGGCTTGACCAGGTAATCGTCGGCACCCATTTCCAGGCCGATGATGCGATCGGTTTCATCGTTGCGAGCGGTGAGCATCAGCACCGGCGTGGCCTTGTGTTTGCCGGCGCGCAACTCGCGGCAGAGCACCAGGCCGTCGTCGCCCGGCATCATGATGTCGAGCACAATCAAGTCCACCGGCGTGGTCTCCAGAAACGCGCGCATTTGCCGTCCATCCGCCACCACGGTGGTGCGCAGACCGTTCTTTTTCAGGTAGTTGCCTACCAGTTCCCGGATCTCGCGGTCATCGTCCACGATGAGAATGTGATCGACGTGTTCCATGAGCCAAGCCTCTAAATGGGGGATATCGCGCAGTCTATCGAGCCTCGGCTCGCTCGCCTGCCGCCGATTGTATTGCAGTGTATCTGGTGTATCGGCAGATACACGGGGACGCAAAAAACCGCCGATTTCAGTGGTTTTGTATCGCTGTGTATCGCAGGCCTGCGCGGATACACAGCGATTTACCCGCGCCAGTTCTGGACACAGACGAGATACCTCACGGGTTTCAAATAGGTTCCATCGAGGCAAACCCAACCGCCTCGGCCCAATCAACGATTGACCTATTGAAGCCCAGAGGAAATCACCATGAACACCAAAGCCGTCTATGCCGCCTGCCTGTTTGCCGCCCTGAATATCTGCACCTTGTCGGCCCGGGCCGAAGCCGATGTCACCCATCAAACCTACACCTATGGCACGCACCTGGACATCCAGAAAGTGCTGTCGATGAAACAGGACGCCAGCCCTGCCTGCGGGATTGTGAATGCCCGGATGACCTATCTGGATTCCCAAGGCAAAACCCGGGTTCTGGATTACAGCAAATTCGCTGACGGCTGCAACGAAGGTAACTGAGTCCTTCGACTACCCCAATTCCCGCAGTTCCAGTGTGGGAGCGAGCCTGCTCGCGATGACGGCAGCACATTCAACATCTATGTGACTGCCAGACGGCTATCGCGAGCAGGCTCGCTCCCACATGGGACTCGTATCTCAAGGTGATCCCCATGTTTCTCATCGCATTCCTGGGCGGCATTTTGACCGTCCTCAGCCCCTGCATCCTCCCGGTCGTGCCGTTTCTGTTTGCCGGTGTAAAACGCACACGTGCCTCGATCTTGCTCACCCTCGGTGGCATGGCCCTGACCTTCGCCCTGATCTCCAGCCTGGCCGTGGTCAGCAGCGATTGGGTGATACAAGCCAGCAACACCGGCCGCCATGTGGCGCTGATCGTGATGGTGCTGTTTGCCCTGTCGCTGATCTCCGCCCGTATCGGCGGCTGGCTGGCGCGTCCGTTCGTACTGCTGGGCAATCGCATCGATCCCAACACTCGCAAGATGTCTGGCCCGTTAGGCTCGGTAATGATCGGCGTCGCCACCGGTCTGCTCTGGGCGCCGTGTGCCGGGCCGATCCTCGGGGTGATCCTCACCGGCGCCATGCTGCAAGGTGCCAACGCTCAGACCAGTCTGCTGCTGTTGGCGTACGGCCTGGGCAGCGCGTTGTCCCTGGGGACTTTGATCTTTGCCGGTCGCGGCCTGGTCAATCGCTTGAAACCGTCGATACCGGTCACTGGTTGGCTACGTCGCGGCACGGGGGTTGCGGTGTTGGCCGCTGCGGCGGTTATCTCCACCGGCGCCGATAACACACTACTCGCTGGCACCTCATCCGAAGGCGTCACCACGGTTGAACAGCATGTGCTGGAAACCGTACCGAAAGTAGTCGATTACTTCATCAGCAAGGTCAAGGCCGACTCAACCATGGATTCAGCCAAAGGCCGGATGCCGTCACTTTCCGGCGCGGTCGAATGGCTCAACTCGCCAGCGCTGAGCAACGATTCCCTGCGCGGCAAAGTGGTGCTGGTGGACTTCTGGACGTACGACTGCATCAACTGCCAGCACACCTTGCCCTACGTAAAGGACTGGGCGAAGAAATACGAAAAGGATGGCTTGGTCGTGATTGGCGTGCACACCCCGGAATACGGGTACGAACGCATCATCGACAATGTCCGCGATCAGGTGAAAAAACTCGGCATCACTTACCCGGTGGCGATCGACAACAACTACGCGATCTGGCGCGCCTTCGACAACCAGTACTGGCCCGCTCACTACCTGATCGATGCCAAAGGCCAGGTGCGTTACACCCACTTTGGCGAGGGACGGTACGAGACTCAGGAGCAGATGATTCGGCAATTGCTGGAAGAGGCCAAAGCGCCTGCCGCGTAACCCGTTTTCGGCGACGCAAGGCGATCTGTTAATGCGGCGTTACAGCTAGGTGACCACGCATCGGAGAATGCCATATTTGGTGAATTCTCCGGACGATCGGCAGGACGCCAGCGTATCCGGGAGCGATAGTTTGTGGACGACGGGATCACTGTCGACCCTGTCATCACAAACAAGAAAAGGAAGTTGCCATGCCTAAATACATTATTGAACGCGAGCTTCCAGGTGCTGGCGGACTGCCGCAACAGGAACTCAAAGCGATCTCGCAAAAGTCCTGCGATGTGTTGCGCGAGATGGGGCCAGAGGTGCAATGGCTGGAGAGCTACATCACTGGCGACAAGATTTACTGCGTGTACATCGCGCCGAATGAGGGCCTGATCAGGGAGCACGCCAAAAAGGGTGAATTTCCCATCAACAGCGTTTCCCGGGTGATGAACATCATCGATCCCACCACGGCGGAGTAAGCCGGGGACGCGTTCCAACCCGTAACGGAGCAGACTTAATGAGTACCCCCATTGACCTCACTGCCCTGAAAAACCGTCAAATGGCCTCGTGGGCCAGCGGCGACTACGCCGTGATCGGCACCACCTTACAGATCGTCGGCGAACTGCTGGCCGAGGCTTGCGACTTGCTCTGCGATGAGCGCGTGCTGGACGTCGCCGCCGGTAACGGTAATGCAACGCTCGCCGCCGCGCGCCGGGGATGCAAGGTCACGTCCACCGACTACGTGGCCAAGCTGCTTGAACGCGGCGAAGACCGCGCACGGGCGGAACACCTGGACGTGACCTTTCAGGTGGCCGATGCCGAGGACTTGCCGTTCGAGGACGCCAGTTTCGATGCGGTGCTTTCGACCTTTGGTGTGATGTTTACGCCGGATCAGCCCAAGGCTGCAGCGGAACTGGCGCGGGTGTGCCGTCCAGGCGGGCGGATCGGCCTTGCCAACTGGACACCTGAAGGTTTCATCGGCCAACTGTTCAAAACCCTGGGCCGCCACATGCCGCCACCCATGGGTGCTCAACCACCGTCGAACTGGGGCTCCGAAGCCTGGTTGCACTCACAGTTCGATCAGCGCGACTTCCAGATGCAGGTGACACGGCGGTTGTTCAACTTCCGTTATCGCTCCGCCGCGCACTTTATCGACACCTTCCGCAGTTGGTATGGCCCGATCCACAAGGCCTTTGCGACCCTGCCACCCGAAGGGGGCACAGCCCTGGAAAACGACCTGACCGAACTGCTGAATCGCCTGAACCGGGCGGGGGAGCGGTCGCTGGTGGTGCCCAGTGAATACCTGGAGGTGGTGATTACACGGCGCTGAAACGACAACACAAATCCCTTGTAGGAGCGAGCAAGCCCGCTCCTACAAGGGTATGTGCAGACTATCTGACCAGCCCAATCACTCATCCAGCCGCTCGGTGTACACCACCCACACACTGCACGGCATTTTGTACAGCAGATGCTCCACTGTGCTGCCGAGCAGCCGGCCCATGCCGCGATGGCCGACCCGGCCCATGACAATCACGTCGACATCATGGGTATCGGCGTAGCGGGTCAGCACCTTGGTCGGGCTGCCCATCAGCATGTGCCGTTGCTCCGGGGCGATGCCGTTGCGCGCGGCCAATTCGTTGAAGGCATCCTCCTGGAAATTGAACAGGGTCTTGGCCTTGTCCGAAGCGAAAAACGCCGAACCGTTTTCAAAGCTGAACTCGTCCGAGCTGATAGACGAAAGGTCATAGGCGTAGACCACGTCGAGCTCGGCATTGCAGGAACTCGCCAGTTTTGACGCTTCGTGCAGGATCCGGTCGTTGAAGCTTTTGTATTGATCATCGTTATGGAAGGGGTCGACCGCCGCAACGATCTTGCGCGGCAACGCATGCTTGGCATGGCTGACGAAGTGCAGCGGTACCGGGCATTCGCGCAGCAGATGCACGTCGAGGGGGGTGAACACCAGCCGCGACAGCCGCGATTGATGTTCCAGCGCCTTGATCAGCACATCCATCGGCTGCTCTTTGAGGTGAGTCAGGATCTCCTCCAGCGGATTCTCGACCCAAGTCACCTCGGTGGTGACGTGCACACCGATCTTGCGCAAGGGGCGGGCCTGGTCCTCAAGCCACTGGCGGTGGCGCTCGACGTACCCCAGACGCATCTGCTCCAGGGCCTTTTCATTGACCATGCCGGCAGTCGCCAGGCCTTCCAGATAGTCGAAAGCCACGATATGCAGGGCCGCATCCTCGGCCTTGGCCAGCGCCGCGGCCCGGTCGAAGGCAGGGCTGTGTTCCATCAGGGGCGAGGCGACCAGCATGAAACGTGCTTGACCAGACATGACAAACCTCCCGTGGGTAAACGAGCAGACGACGGTCCCCCTGAGGTTACGATGGGAGAGCGCCTGTGCGCCCGACGTATGGTCATTCGAAAGCCATTCAATCCTCTAAGTATTGACCATGTTCAACCTCTCGTCCGCAAGGCCGGTGCGGGCTGAAGTTAGTGCTCAGAGATGTCACACAGGGGATTTTGGGTGTTCACCCTAAACAACCTTTGCGCCCCGTGCCTCCAGCAATTCCCGTAATACGGAACGGTGGCAGTGTGCTTCTTCCTCGCAATAACACCCCACGGCCAGTGACGTTTGATGGGAGAGGGCGGCCAGCAGGTCGAGCATCTGGCTGGGCGCGGGATGGTTCATCTCGGCCTTGAATTTGCGCTTGAAGGCTCCCCAGGCTTTGGCATCTTCAGCTGCTTTGGCTTCGGCCACCAACTCGGGGCTGGGGGACAGCAGCGGTTGCCACACGTCGTAAAAATCCCGACTGGCAAATTCGGCTTTCGGCACACCCCGAGGCGGGCGGCGTACCGTGCCCAGGCGCAGCCCTTCATTCGCGGTGCGGGGTGAGCCGAGCTGGACGATGTGGATGGGCATGATCGCAGTGCCTATTTGAGCCGCGAGCTGTCGACCCACTCCAGCGCCGTGCGCCAGAAGCAGATCCCCAGGAAGTACGCCGACATCAGCAGCCACAAGCCCATGACCAGTGGGTTGATGACCGGGTGGTTGACCACCAGCGACATGCTGCACAGCAGCCAGATGGCCGTCACGGCAATGTTGATCGGCATGAACCGCCGCACGCGGAATGGGTGCAGGAACTTCATTCGGGTCACGGTCAACAGCGCCAGGCCGATGACGGTGAGCAAGGTGATCCACGGCGATGGGTCGATGATGTACAGGCACAGCGCAACCACGTTCCATGCGGCGGGGAAGCCCTGGAAGTAGTTGTCCTTGCTCTTCATGTTGACGTTGCAGAAGCAAAACAGCGACGAGACCAGAATCAGCGACACGGTCAGTAGCAGGGTGTAGTCCGGCAGCGGGATGTAGCGGTAGATGAACAGTGCCGGGATAAACACATACGTCAGGTAGTCGATCACCAGGTCGAGGATCGAGCCGTCGAAACTCGGCAGCACCGACTGCACATTGACCTTGCGTGCCAGCGCGCCGTCCAGACCGTCGACGATCAGCGCCACGCCCAGCCACAGCAGGCAATTGGTGGGCTGGTTCTCCAACAAGGCGAGGGTCGCGAGGAAGGCTGTGACCACGCCAGTGGCGGTAAAACCATGGGCACCCCATGCTTTGAGCCTGGCAATGTGTACGGTGGATATCACGGGGGTGTTCTCCAGAAAGTGAAGCAAGCCAGTTATCACCCTCCTGTTGAGGGCGTCGGCAAACCGGGTCGGGTTGCAGGTATCGACCGGATTTTCGGGAATAAGGTTCACCACCTATGAATCTTAGCCGCCGCGCAAAAAAATACCCCGCAAATTCCTGGCTAGCCTCGCTCTCACAAGTTGCGCAAGTTAACTGACGGGCATTAGGGAGTGTCAACTTCTGTCAGGAGTAAAAATGGGCACCTTTTAACGTCAGCCAGACGGAGTTGGCGGAATGTCGGGCGAGGACTATCGTTGCCTGACTGAGTTTCTGCCCATTATTGAGGACGTCGTCATGAACACCAGCGATTTGCTTGAGCAATTACTGCGGGCCGGCCGGGGCTCACAGGCGCAACAAGGTGGCGGTGCGGCGTCAGCTCAAGGAGGCTTGGGCGATCTTGGCGGGTTGCTTGGTGGTCTGTTGGGGCGCGGCGCGGGTGCCGGTGCGGGCGGCGGAGGCCTGGGTGGTTTGCTCGGTGGTCTGCTGGGCGGCGGTTCACCCATGGGCGGTTCGACGCCAACGCGCTCGGGCGGCACCAATTACGCGGCATTGGCTTCTTTGGGGATGATGGCGTTCCAGGCGTATCAGGCCTGGCAACGCAGCCAGGCCTCGGCACCACAACAAGCGCCGCGCACCGTTGACTTGTTGTCTGGCCCGGAAATCGAGGACCACAGCCACGCCATCCTTCGTGCCTTGATCGCCGCCGCCAAGGCCGATGGCCGCATCGATGAGGCCGAGAAACACATGATCAGTACCGAAATCGGTCGCCACACCGACGATCCGCAACTGCAGCAATGGCTCGATGATGAAGTCGCCCGGCCGCTGGATGCCGCCGATGTGGCGCAGTCCGCCCAAGACCCGGGCATGGCCGCCGAGATGTACCTGGCCAGCGTGATGTTGGTGGACGATCAGCAAGACGCCGAACGCAACTATCTGGATGAATTGGCCGCTGCGTTGAAGATCGATCCAGAGTTGCAGGTGCAACTGGAGCAGCAGGCCAAGGGCGGTGCGACCTGAACATTCCCCCTGTAGGAGATGGCGTATGCGGCCAGCTCCTACGTGTGTTCTGGTGATTTCTTCAGCAGAAACGTAACGCCGAAGCCTTCGGATATCTCCAGTATCCGAGGCAGGTCTTCGGGCACTTTGAGCTGATCCAACGCCGCAAAGAACTGACCGCCGCGTGGATCGGAAACCACGCCGATCATTTTCGCGGTAGGGCTGATGTTCTTGTAGGCATGGATCGACCCTGCGGGGATGTGTATGTAACCCCCGGTCGAGAGGGTGGTGGATTGCCCTTCGACGGTCACTTCAACCTGCCCATCGATGACATAGAACGCTTCGTCCCAAGGGTGAAAGTGCAGCGGTGGCCCGCCACCCTGCACGCCTTCCTGGATGTGCATCTCAAAGGGTTTGGTCAGATCGCCGCCGGCAAGAATAGTGATGGTCTCACCAACAACTTTGACCGGCGTGGGCGTTTTCCCGGCTTCGATGACGTGAACCGTTCGCATGATTGCTCTCCGAGGCATGAATCCCCTCCGCTGAGTATATGCACTGCGCCGCGAGCAAGCGCCGCGGCGCTTGCCCGTCTGTCCGGCCAATTTCAACGCCAATGGAATTTTTTTCAGGCCCTGCCGCTCTGCTGATAGAGACGTGCTGACTCCAGCGTCCTGCCACTGGCCTCAGAGCGAGAAAATTATTTCATGACTGCCCTGACACGACTTGAATCCCGGCCTGCCCACGAACACGCGATAACTGCCGCTGACGGCGTAAAGTCGCTCTACGAACAGTTGTTGCTGAGCGACGATGACGCGCAAAAACACGCGCTCGCCCGGCGCTTTCTGCAAGAGCAACTGGAGCAAGCGGCGCTCCTGCCTGAACAGATGCCACAGGACCTCTCGGCCCTGCAACACTGGGTCGAACAGCACAGCGTCGACGTGGCCCGGCAGTACGCCGATTACCTTCAGCAGCGCAAGGCGGGCGGGGCGCGACAGTTCTTCAGCAACAAGGCCCATGCGCTGTTTTTCCTGCAGGCTGTTGCCCCGACCAAACTGGTGGACGGCGCCTGGCTTTATGGCCTGTTGCGGCACTGGCGCGACCCCCGCTTCGATGGCCTGTTGTGCACCTATCTGGAAGAGTTGGGCGAGGGCAATCCGGCGCAGAATCATGTGGTGATCTACCGCAAGCTGCTGGCTGAACATGGCCTGCAAGACACCGCTGCGATCGCCGATGAGCGCTACCTGCAAGGGGCGATTCAACTGGCACTCGGCTATTGCGCCGACGAGTATTTACCGGAAGTGATCGGCTACAACCTCGGCTATGAACAGTTGCCGCTGCACTTGTTGATCAGCGCTTATGAACTCAGCGAACTGGGCCTCGATCCGCTTTACTTCACGCTCCACGTGACCATCGACAATGCCAGCACCGGGCATGCTCACAAGGCGGTGCAGTCGGTGCTGCAATTGCTCCCGGTGGAAGGTGATCAAGATGACTTTCTGCGTCGGGTGGCGCTGGGCTATCGGCTCAACGACCTAGGGCAGGGCAGTCGGGCGATCATCGAGTCGTTCGACCTCGACGGTGAAGTACTGAGCATGCTTGAACGCAAACGCCCGTTCGGCCAGCACATGCATTCCGATTACAGCCGCTTTGAAGGCAAGACCGTCAATCAATGGCTGTCTTCGCCGGAACAGTTGCCAGGCTTGCTGGCGGCCATGGAAAACAAAGGCTGGATCAAGCGCCACCAGGACCCGCAGGCCAGCCGTTTCTGGCAATTGATCGACGGCGCCGGAGCGGCGATGTTCGGCGTATTCAGCCCCTACGAAAAACAGTTGCTGCATGACTGGATTGCCGGCAACTGGAAGCCGGAGTATCCAGTTGCTGCGGTACGGCGCGGCAGCAGCGTTACGGCGCAGATATCAGTGCCGGACAGCGACCCGGATATTCAGCGCTTGCAAACCGCGCTGAACGGTCTGAGCGGGCACGAGCAGATGTCGGTGTTGTTGCCGTGGCTCTCGCCCCATCGGCATGCTCATCCTGCTGGTCTGTTGGCGACGCGCCGGTTTATCGAACTCAAATCCAGCCTTCTCTAGAACGCCATTTATCAACGGGAGCGGTTTATGAGTCAGGAAGAACAACTGTCTGCCGCCGACCTGGCGCTGGTGCAACTGGGACGGCGCTTGCAGGCTGACGGTTATCGATTCATTACCCCAACGCCTTTGACCCATCAGCGGGTCAACACCCGCGCCGAAGGCCGGCGGGCCGAGAACCTGCGCGATGTTTTTGGCTGGTCGCGGCCGTTTGAACCCGGGCTATTGTCAGCGGATGAACAACGCCAGTTGCAACAGGCGCAGGTGCTGGAGGAGTGCAGCGGGCGGCTGAAAAGTCGGGTGCGCTGGTCCAGCCTCGACGACTTGCTGTTCGTGCATTCGGCCTTTCCGACGGAGGCCGCCGATTCGGTGTTCTTCGGCCCCGACACCTATCGGTTCGCCCAACTGATTCATGCCCATCTGCAGCAGAATTTCGCTCCGATCAGGCGCGCTGTGGACATTGGCTGCGGCGCCGGTGTCGGTGCCATTCTGATTGCCCGCGCCCGTCGCGAAGCCGAAGTGTTGGCGCTGGACATCAACCCGGAGGCGCTGCGCATGACGGCCATCAACGCCGCGCTCGCCGAGGTGGTCAACGTCCACGTAGAGGCCAGCGATGTGCTGCAGGACGTCGACGGGTACTTTGACCTGATCGTTGCCAACCCACCCTACATGGCCGACCCGGCCGAGCGGGCCTATCGGCATGGCGGTGGCGCGTTGGGCGCGGAGTTGTCACTGCGGATTGTCGAGCAGGCACTCGGTCGGTTGGCGCCGGGCGGCTCGTTGCTGCTGTACACCGGCGCGGCAATGGTCGATGGCCGCGACCCATTTCTGGAGGCCCTCGCTCCGCGTCTGGAGGCACCGGGGTTCGGCTGGACGTATCGCGAACTCGATCCCGATGTGTTCGGTGAAGAGTTGTTGACCCCAGGTTATCAACGGGTGGAACGGATTGCCGTCGTCGCGCTGACCGTGACGCGTCTCGGCCCAGGCATTGGGGGAAACGTTGATGAGCAGGCGCCTGAACTTCGGGATTGAAGAAGAATACTTCCTCACTGACCTCGTCACTCGGCGTATGCCCGGGCAACCCGATGCCCAGGCGATCGAGGCGTGCAGGGCGGCGTTGGGCCAGTCGTTCGCCTATGAAATGTTCCAGGGGCAGATTGAAGTCGCCTCACCGGTTTTCAGCAGCTTGCCGGACGCCGCCGATTACCTGGCCACCACCCGCAGTGCCCTGAGGCGTGCTCTGGAGCCGTTCGGCCTGGGCCTGCTCAGCGCCGGCAGTCACCCCTTGGCGGATTGGCGGATTCAGCAACCGACCGACCGACCAGGCGCATTTTCATCAGCTGTTCGATGACTACCAACGAGTGGCCCGGCGCAGTGTGTTGTCCGGGCTGCATGTGCATGTCGAAGTGCCCGGTCATCTGGATCGTATTCGGGTCATGAACGAAGTCTTGCCGTGGGTACCACTGTTGTTGGCGCTCAGTACCTCTTCACCGTTTTGGGAGGGTGAGGACAGCGGTTTCATGAGCTATCGCCAAGTCGCCTGCGATGAGTGGCCGCGCATGGGCATTCCGGAGTTTTTCGAGGATCAGGATGCGTTCGACGACTACGTCGCGCTGATGACCCGCACCGGTTCGATCCGGCAACCCAGCGACTGTTGGTGGAGCGTGCGCCCGGCCGCGCGGTTTCCCACGCTGGAGCTGCGTATCACCGACGCCTGCCCGCGGCTGGACGAGGCGCTGTGCATCGCGTCGCTGTTTCGCCTGATGGTCGCTGATGCCATCACGCAGCCGCTGCCCGGGACGAAGTTCACTCGCGCGGCTTACTGGGTCCTCAAGGAAAACCGTTGGCGCGCCAAGCGCTACGGCATTCACGGCACCTTCATTGGCAAGGACCACGAGCCGACGATTTCGGTCGAGCAATGGCTGACCCTGGCGCAAGCGACGTTTGCCGAAACCGCGCAGCAACTGGGCGTGCAAGACGTCTTCAAACAGGCCCGGCGCATGCTGATCGAAGGCACCAGCGCGGATCGGCAACGGTACGCGGTGGAACAGGCATTGCGCGACGGACGCTTGATGCCCGAGGCGTTGGCGCGAGCTGTCGATCAACTGCTGATGGAAACCGGCGAGCAACCTTGCGCCAGCCCGGCCCCGCAACGGAGCTATGACACCAAGTTTAAATAGTTGATTATCTAGCCACGGCGGTACCGCTGAGGCCGTTGCTAAAGCGTAAGACGATGACACCACCAATCGCAGCCAGAAACGAACCGCTCAATACCCCAACTTTAACTTCATCGACCAGATGAGGTGAGCCAGGGAATGCCAAATTGCCAATAAACAGACTCATGGTGAAACCGATTCCGCACAGGAGCGCCACGCCGTATAGCTGCAACCAGTTGCTCCCTGCTGGCATCTTGGCCAAGCCCAAACGAATAGACAGTGCAGCCAATAGAAAAACACCAACCTGCTTGCCCACCAACAAGCCCAGCGCTACACCCAGCGGAATCGGACCGACCAGGTTCTCCGTGGAAATTCTGGCCAATGAAACACCTGCGTTGGCGAAGCCAAAGACAGGCACTACGGCAAACGCTACCCATGGATGCAGTTTCTCTTCGAGGAACATCAATGGGGAATGAGCTTCTTCTTCCGGCCTACCCATGGGGATGCACAGGGCCAGTGTGACACCCGCTAGCGTCGCATGTACCCCCGATTGCAGGACGAAGAACCACAATACGCCGCCGACCAAGAGATACGGAAACAGTCGTCTGACGCGTAGCCTATTCATGGCTGTCAGAATGACCAGGGTCGTGAGCGAGGCCAGCAACATCGGAGTGGAAAGGTCCGAGGTGTAGAAAAAGGCAATGATGATCACAGCACCGAGGTCGTCAATAATCGCTAAGGCCATGAGGAACACTTTCAGCGAAATAGAAACTCGTTTGCCCAGCAGCGACAACACCCCCAAGGCAAATGCGATATCGGTAGCCGCAGGGATGGCCCACCCAGCCATGTTCTCAGGATTGCCCCAGTTGATCGCGATGTAGACGAACGCCGGAACAACCATACCGCCTAAAGCAGCAAATCCCGGCAAGGCGCGCTGGCCCCAAGTGGAAAGTCCACCCGCCAGCACTTCTCTTTTGATCTCAAGGCCGACCATCAGGAAGAAGATCGTCATCAGGCCGTCATTAACCCAGTGTTGGACAGACAAACCCGACCAGACGGTCTGCAGGAGCGCAAAGTAACGCTCGGATAGAGGTGAGTTAGCAACAATCAGAGCCGCCAGAGCTGCGGCCATCAGGACGAGACCTCCAGCAGCTTCCGAGGAGAGGTATCGGGCCAGAATGGCAACTGCCCCAGGGGTTTCGGCTGTTGTTTGATGCTTGGTCATCAACGCCCCAGGGATCGCTTAAAAAGGCAATATATTAATATCTGACTGCATTAAACAGCCTGAAACAGTGAATGCTCAACGCTGCAGCCCAGTATTAACGTTCTTGTCCCATCTGCTCGAATATCCGGGCAGTCACCCATCGATTGGTATTGCGAACCTGCTCATCGTACTCCTGCAGCGCCATCCTTGGTGGCTGGCGCTCCCGATTTACTGGCACCCTGATCGACCTTCAGTTTTTGGGCAGCAGCAAATGCACGCAGAGGAGTGGCTAGAAGGTGACGTTGTCCATATCCCACCCCGGATGGCAGGACTTACCCAGCTCGATCTGGGCGGACAGAAACTGCTCGCGGCTCCAGGACGGCACGCATTGCAACAACTACATGCGACTACTTTCAATAGGTAGGGTCTTGGCACAAAAAGGCCAATTTCAAATATTCCTAATAGTGGGCACTCTGAGCAATATCAGGACGCCAACACAATGAAAGTTATCTGAAAGACAATCAAAATGGCTTACGTTGAAAAATATCTTGTCACACTACTGGTCGTTGATAAGTTGACTTAAATCAATGGCTATCAAGCTGTTGATTGCACCTGTTTCTTGTTTCGTATCATCTTGACGGTAATGATTATTTAAGAGCAATCGATGAATTTTCAGCATCCGAGAAACCCACACTCCACTCATCGTCACCTCAGCTTGTAACAGGCAGGTCCACATCAGGAGCTGTGCGCATAGGAGATACATATTGATGAAGCAGGTGGTCGACGCAGCAGCTGAGCAAACATCAATTCCCACGCAGTCCATGGCCTGGCATACCCTGCCTGCAGAGCAGGTGACGAACCTGCTTAAGGTTAATGAGCATCTCGGACTGGAGACCGCCGAAGTTCAAGCCCGGCTCGTCCATACCGGTTTCAATCGGCTGCCAGAAGCAGCGCGGCGACCAGCGTGGCTGCGTTTCCTGCTGCAATTTCACAACATTCTGATTTATGTCCTTCTAGGATCTGCTGCGATTACCGCGATGCTGCAACATCTGTGGGATACGGTGGTGATTCTTGCAGTGGTTGTTGCAAATGCAATCATTGGCTACGTGCAGGAAGGCAAAGCAGAAAAAGCCATGGACGCCATCCGGCAGATGTTGGCACCGCATGCAGCAGTGCTTCGTGCAGGCGAACGCCTGAGTGTCGTGGGCGAGGAGTTGGTGCCTGGCGATATCGTATTGCTGGAGGCGGGAGACAAAGTCCCAGCTGATCTGCGCCTGCTGCACGCGAACAGACTACAGATTCAAGAAGCCATTCTTACCGGTGAATCCGTACCAGTAGAAAAACACACCGAACCGGTGCCCCTTGCTGCAGCACTGGGTGATCGTACCTGTATGGCGTTCAGCGGTACGCTCGTGAGTTGCGGACAAGCAAAAGGGATTGTAGTTGCGACCGCTGCGGCAGCCGAAATTGGACGCATCAGCAGCCTGCTGTCTGGAGTAGAAACGCTGACCACACCGCTGGTGCAGCAAATGAACGTATTTGCCCGCTGGCTGACGATCCTGATCCTGTTAATCGGTGGTCTGTTGCTCGTGTTCGGCCATTATGTCGGGCACTACGCATTCACCGAGATATTCATGGTCGTGGTGGGGATGTCGGTAGCGGCGATACCTGAAGGGCTACCCGCCGTCCTTACTATTACGCTGGCTGTCGGAGTACGGGCAATGGCTCACCGCAACGCCATCGTGCGTCGCCTGCCTGCCATCGAAACGCTAGGTTCGGTATCCGTCATCTGCACTGACAAGACTGGCACGCTCACCCGCAACGAGATGATGGTGGCGTCGGTAGTCACCAGTGATCTCATCTTCACGGTCGACGGTGCAGGTTATCAGCCTGCGGGAAACATGAACCTCGCTGATCAGTTGATCGACACAGCGAATCACCCGACGTTGGCAGAATTAGGGCTGGCCGCCAGTCTCTGCAACGATGCCGTGCTGCGCCTGCATGAAGACTTATGGAAGGTCGAGGGGGACCCGATGGAGGGTGCCTTGCTGGCGTTTTCCGCAAAAACCGGAATCGATAGCGATGAAGAGCGTCGCACCTGGACCCGCACCGATGCCATCCCATTTGACGCGAAACATCGCTTTATGGCGACGTTGCATCACAACCATGATCGGCATGCCACCATTTACGTGAAAGGCGCTCCGGAGCAGATTCTGGCTATGTGCACGCAGCAGCGGGTCAACGATGGCGGGACTGACCTGCTCGATGCTGACTATTGGCACGAACAGGCGAATACCATCGCTAGCAAAGGGCAGAGGGTATTGGCATTTGCAATGAGATCGGTACGGCCCGAACACACCGTGCTGGAATTTGGTGACGTACATAAAACATTGACCTTGCTAGGCATGGTCGGAATGATTGACCCGCCTCGACCAGAGACGATACAGGCTGTCAGGCAATGCCAGGCGGCGGGCATTGTCGTGAAAATGATCACCGGGGATCACGCCGGCACCGCCTCCGCCATTGGCGGTCAGATTGGTTTGGAAAATCCCGAGAAAGTACTGACCGGCATCGATCTGGACACCCTGAATGATGTCGTCCTCAAGGAGGCGTTAAAGGATGTCAATATCTTCGCTCGCACCAGCCCGGAACATAAACTCAGGCTGGTGATGTTGCTGCAATCGAACGACATGACAGTCGCCATGACCGGCGATGGCGTCAATGACGCTCCAGCGTTAAAACGTGCCGATGCCGGAATCGCCATGGGAGGGAAAGGCAGCGAAGCTGCCAAGGAAGCTGCCGATCTGGTTCTGGCAGATGACAACTTCGCGTCCATCGTTGCTGCGGTGCGCGAAGGCCGGACAGTCTACGACAATATCAAGAAAGTGCTGAGTTGGACGCTGCCCACCAATGCTGGCGAGACCATGACCATCATCGTCGCGCTGCTTTTGGGTATTACGCTGCCGGTGACGCCGATCCAGATTCTGTGGATCAATCTGATTACCGCAGTGACGCTAGGCATCGCACTGGCGTTCGAACCTACCGAAGAAAACACCATGCGCAGGCCACCCCGTTCACGGCAAGAGCCCCTTATAAGCGGTGCTTTAGTCTGGCATATGGTGCTTGTTTCTGTTCTGTTTCTCTGCGGCGTGTACGGTATTTTTTCGTATGCGCTCGACCGTGGCTACTCAGTGGAGTTGGCCCGAACCATTGCGGTCAACACGTTGGTTGTGATGGAAATATTCCATCTATTCTTCATTCGCAATCTCTACGGCACATCGCTTACCTGGAAGGGCGTTCGAGGAACCAAGGTCATGTGGATGACCGTCTCAGTAATTACCTTCGCTCAGTTTGCCATCACGTATGCACCTCCTCTGCAAAAGATCTTTGCAACTGAGGCGATCCCTTTTTTTGATGGACTACTGATCATCGGCGTGGGCGTTGCGTTTTTTGCCATTATTGAGATCGAAAAACAGATTCGAATCCGTTTGTCCGAGTAGTACTCGGTTGCAAACTGGCTCCATACTATTGGAGCGGAATCTGAAATTTCCCCCCAAGCTCCAAGGCGGTTCGCGTGGGGAAAGCTGGAGGACAAGCCTCTTCAGGCCTCTGAAAAAAGGATCTGGCAATGCATAAAATTCTTGTTGCTATCGACGGTTCCGAGCATTCAGAGCGCGCAGTGCTTTACCTTATCGGACTGATCCAGGATGGTGGATTGCTGGGGGGAAGTGTTGAGGTACATCTGGTGAATGTGCAGCCACTGTTACCGACACGAGTCGCACAAGACATGGCAGGGGATGAACTGGATCGCTACTACGATGAAAAAAGTGCTGAAGATTCACAAAAGGCAATCGCTCTTCTGAAACAAGAAGGCATTGCATTCACATTCCACACGCTGCGGGGTGACGCGGCCAGCAAAATCGTAGTTGCCTCACAATCTTTAGGATGTGACAGCATCATTTTAGGTTCACATGGTAACGGTTTCCTGGCAGGAATCTTTCTGGGGTCCGTTGCGGCTAAAGTGGTTCAGCTCTCGAGCATTCCTATCACGCTAGTAAAATAAGGGTTCGTGAGTTGCTTGATCACTCGGCGCCTTAGCCAGGTTTTCAAAAGCCGGCTTAGGGAAAAGTTATTGATCGGGCCTAACCCGCAGGACCATAAATCCTTTTGCTCATCGGAAATCTGGTTGACAACTTTTGAATTGAATGCGGAATCGACAAAGTCTTTACAGCGACCAGTCATCATCTAGCCTAGAAGTAAGCTTCCAGGTCCTCTGTGTTATGGGCGAAGTCGCATCGGGCACCCGAAAGGGTGGCCGGCCCTCGTGGTCGGTACGCCAACCTTCGCGGCTTTGCCCCCCCATTTGCCTGGTGAGCAGCGCTCTGTATTTTCGATAGAGTTCCATGAGCGAACGATCCTCTGTAATACCTCAATATCTGTGAAAGCAACGTCCAGCCGCGGCTGATGCCACAGTCTGCGCCAGCCAGCCAGGCGAACTGTAGCCGCGACGTTTATCAGTTAACGCCGACGAGTCAGCAGCATGATCGCTCTGATCGATCTAATGTTCAGAATCGCCCCTATCTGCATAGGCAACGGACTAACCGTTGCTCCTGCATCGCCCATGACTGACTCAACTACGCTTTAAGTGAGGGTTGCAGGCTGTCATACCCGCAACCGGGAGGTCCCGTGAACAGTCACTGGTGGTGCCGCCTGCTCTTGTTAATAGTGCTGATCGGGTTACCGGCGGGTTCGACGACGGCTGCAGGCAGTGTCGTGGTACTGACCGTCAACGATGCCATTGGTCCGGCCAGTGCCGACTACGTGGAGCGCGGCCTGGCGCGTGCAGTCACCGAAGGCGCGCAGTTGGTCGTTATCCGCCTCGACACCCCCGGCGGGCTGGACACTTCGATGCGCTTGATCATCAAGGCGATTCTGGCCAGCCCCTTGCCAGTGGCCAGTTTCGTCGCCCCCAGTGGCGCACGCGCGGCCAGCGCCGGCACCTATATCCTATATGCCAGCCACATTGCCGCCATGACCCCGGGCACCAATCTGGGCGCCGCTACGCCGGTGCAGATCGGCGGTCTGCCCGGGACCGCGCCCGAATCGCCGGACCCACCCACCACCGACAAAAATTCTCCGCGGGAGCAGCAGGACACCTTGACTCGCAAACAGATCAACGATGCGGCGGCTTACATCCGTGGCCTTGCGCAACTACGCGGACGCAATGCCGACTGGGCCGAACAAGCTGTACGGGAATCGCTCAGCCTGTCGGCCCACGAAGCGCTCAAACTCAAGGTGGTCGATTATGTGGCCAATGACGTGGCAGACCTGCTCAAGCAACTGGACGGCAAGAGCCTAAATGTTGCCGGTCAAACGTTGAGGCTGAGCACCGCCGGGGCTGCGCTCATCGACCGTCCGCCTGATTGGCGCACACAACTGCTGGCGGTGATCACCAACCCCAGCGTGGCGTTGCTGCTGATCATGTTCGGGGTCTATGGCTTGATATTCGAGTTCATGAACCCTGGGTCGGGCGTTGGTGGGGTGCTAGGTGGCATCTGCCTGTTGCTGGGGCTGTATGCCCTGCAACTGTTGCCCGTGAATTACGCCGGGGTCGGACTGATTCTGCTAGGGATCGCCTTCATGATCGCCGAGGCGTTTCTACCGAGTTTCGGTGTAATCGGCTTCGGTGGGGTGGTTGCTTTTGTAGTCGGCGCAGTGATTTTGATAGACACCGATGTACCGGGCTTCGGCATTCCGTTGACGCTGATCATCGGCATGGCACTGATCAGTGCCCTGTTGCTGATGACTCTGGTCGGCATGGCGCTCAAGGCCAGACGCCGTGCTCTGGTCAGCGGCGATGCAGGCTTGGTCGGCAGCCTGGCGACGGTGACGGGGCTGCTGCCGGGTCTGCCCATGAGCGGCTGGGTGCAACTGCAGGGCGAAAAATGGCAGGTTCAGAGCAACTTGCCCCTGCACTTGGGCCAACAGGTCCGAGTGGTGGCGCGCACCGGGGTGATGCTGGATGTCATTGCGCTGGATGAAACGCCACCGCGAGAAGGTTAATTCAAGTCCCTCAAAGCGGGCTTTGGCGTGCTGCCAGCCCTGCGCTGCATCCGCCAAGGGCGGCGGAACCTTCTCATACCTGACAAGGGTCACAAGCAAATAGCAGATCGAATTTTGTCTTCACTCCCGTGGAGCTCACATGGAAAAGCCACTCGAGAAGTACCGTGACATGAGAGACTTCGAAGAAAGTCCCGAACCCCCCGGTATTGCCAAACCTGCGAGAGGCAAACGCAAGGGCCAAGCGCACGCGCTACAGTATTGCATTCAAAAGCATGACGCCTCACACCTGCATTATGACTTTCGCCTGGAACTCGATGGCGTGCTGAAAAGTTGGGCCGTGCCCAAGGGGCCATCGCTGGACCCCAAGGTCAAGCGCCTGGCCATCCACGTCGAAGACCATCCGCTGGATTACGCCACGTTCGAGGGCACCATTCCCGAAGGGCATTACGGCGCCGGCGATGTGATCGTCTGGGACCGTGGGGTGTGGATTCCCCAGGACGATCCGGCCAAGGCATACACCAAGGGCCGGCTGAAATTCGAGCTGAAAGGAGAAAAGCTTGGCGGCCTGTGGAACCTCGTGCGCACGCACATGCCGGGCAAGCAGGAGCAGTGGTTTCTGATCAAACATCAAGACAGCGCCGCCAGACCCGACAGCGAATACGACGTGGTCACCGCCGAGCCGGACAGCGTGCTCAGCGACCGCAGCATCGTGGAAAAAAAGCACGGCGCTGAAAAGCCCAAACCGATCAAGA
This sequence comes from Pseudomonas cucumis, assembly GCF_030687935.1. Taxonomy (GTDB): domain Bacteria; phylum Pseudomonadota; class Gammaproteobacteria; order Pseudomonadales; family Pseudomonadaceae; genus Aquipseudomonas; species Aquipseudomonas cucumis. Next base: position 2,486,845 of record NZ_CP117454.1, read on the forward strand.
AAGCCCCGGCCAAGGTGCGTAAGGAAAAGTCGACACAACTGACGGGTGCGCGCAAAGCCAAGCTGCCGGAGCTGCTCAAACCTGAACTGGCAACGCTGGTCGAGTCCGCGCCGAGTGGCGAATGGAGCTATGAGATCAAATTCGACGGCTACCGGATCATGGCGCGTATCGACCATGGCAACGTCAAACTCTTCACCCGCAACGGTCACGACTGGACCCACAAATTACCCGGGCAAGCTGAGGCACTGGCAGCGCTGGGTCTGGAGTCGGCCTGGCTCGACGGCGAAATGGTGGTGGCCAACGAGCAGGGCGTTCCGGATTTTCAGGCGCTGCAAAACGCGTTCGATTCCGGCCGAAGTGGCAACATCGTTTACTACCTGTTCGACTTGCCCTACCTCAACGGCGTGGACCTGCGCGAAGTGCCTGTCGAGGAGCGCAGGGCGGCGCTGGCGACCGTGCTCAAGCCCAATGAAAACCCGCTGTTGCGATTCTCCGACGCCTTCGGCGAATCCCCGGAGGCCTTGCTCAACAGCGCCTGTGAAATGCAGATGGAGGGGCTGATCGGCAAACGCCTGGGGTCACCTTACGTGTCTCGGCGCACCAATGACTGGATCAAGCTCAAGTGCAAGCATCGGCAGGAATTCATCGTGGTCGGCTTCACCGACCCCAAAGGCGCGCGCAGTGCCTTTGGCGCGTTGTTGCTGGGGTTGCACGACCGCGACAGCGGTGAATTGCGCTATGCCGGCAAGGTTGGCACCGGGTTCAACGAGGCAACGCTCAAGCGCATTCACGAACAATTGAAACCGCTGCAGACGAAAAAGCCATCGGTGGTCAATCCGCCCAGCGGTTTTGAAGCCAAAGGTGTGCATTGGCTTAAACCCACACTGCTGGCGGAAGTGGCCTTCGCCGAAATGACCAAGGACGGTTCGGTGCGCCACGCCGTGTTCCATGGTTTGCGTGATGACAAGCCTGCCGAAGACATCACCGAGGAGTTGCCGAAAACCGTGAACACTTCAGCCTCGAAAGCAGCGAAGAAGAAATCCGTCGCTGAGAAGCCTGACACCGCCGCCCCAAAAACCGCCCCGTCGACTGCTGCGCCGTCGCAGATCGGCCTGGCCGGTGGCAAGGTGCGCATCACGCACCCGGACCGGGTGATCGACGCCAGCAGCGGCACCACCAAGATGCAACTGGCGGAGTACTACGCCAGCGTCGCCGAGTGGATTTTGCCGCAACTCAAGGACCGGCCCGTGGCATTGGTGCGCGCACCGGACGGGATCGCCGGCGAACTGTTCTTTCAGAAGAACGCCGAACGCCTGGCCATTCCGGGGATTGTGACCCTGGACAAGGAGCTGACGGGCCAACCGGTGATGATCATCAACAACGCCAAAGCACTGATCGGCGCGGTGCAGATGAGTACGGTGGAACTGCACACCTGGAACGCCACGTCAGTCGATCTGGATAGACCTGATCGCTTTGTCCTCGATCTCGACCCGGATCCGGCGTTGCCCTGGAAAAGCATGATCGAAGCGACTCAGCTAACCCTCACGGTGCTGGATGAACTGGGCCTCAAGGCGTTTCTCAAAACCAGCGGCGGCAAGGGGATTCACCTGATCGTACCGCTGACCCGCAAACACGGCTGGGACGAGGTCAAGGACTTCAGCCACGCGATTGTCAGTCACATGGCCAAATTACTGCCGGATCGCTTTTCTGCAGTGTCCGGACCGAAAAACCGCGTCGGGCGTATCTTCATCGACTACCTGCGCAACGGTCTGGGCGCCACCACTATTTGCGCCTACGCCGTGCGCACCCGCGAAGGGCTGCCGGTGTCGGTGCCGATCTTTCGGGAAGAGGTTGCCGAGCTCAAGGGCGGCAATCAATGGAACGTGCACAACGTGCATGAACGCCTGGCCGAGATTGGTGACGAACCCTGGGCCGACCTGAAGAAAACCCGACAGACGATTACTGCCGACATGCGGCGGCGGGTGGGGATGAAAAAGTAGTGATTCAGAAGGAAGGCGGCGAGGGTCGCTCGCCGCCTCGACGACTACTGTTTGCCGACTGCGGCAGCCAGCAGCGGAGCCACCTGTTCATCGGTCAATGCCGCGTGGACTTCCATGCTCATGAGGTCGCTCCATTCCAGCACCCACTTCTGTATCGACACCGGATCACTGGCCTCAGCAACGCCAAAACCGCTCGCGCCGCCGACGGCATGCCAGCGCCCCAGCATCTTGACGCCTTCGGGTGGCGCGCCACCGGTCTTGAGAAAACGTTCAATCGTGTTGTTACGATGTTGCGGACTAATGGACCACCTGACGATGAATAACATTTGCCACCTCCTGCTACGGATTGGCACCTTTATGTTCGCGTACCTGGCTGGCGCCGGGGCCACGGTCACGCGTTTTTTTCAGCTCCATCCTGGCTGGCCTGAAACGCTTGCTCCCATGAAAAGGCATAGCAGCGGCCCGCGCTTGGCGTACGACCGCTGATCCTCTTTCAGGCATTTGAAACGAACATATCGGGATAACAGCGCAAACCATCAGGCATCACGCAACAAGTCGTTGGCATTGAGCAACTCGTAGGCAATCTCCGGGCGCTTCTCCAGCCCTCGACGAATCGCTGCCGGAATCGACTGACGGGTTTTACGACACAGACCCGGCAGCTCGCCGAGGGTGATGTTGATGCCGCGCATGGTGCGCACTTCATTGAAGCCCGGGACGATCTCCACACGCAGACCCAACTGTTCGTACATCCGCCGTTGCAGACGCTCCAGATCGCTCAGGCTCTGGAGATTCTCCAGGCGTTCGATCAGGCGCTTTTCTTCCAACCGGGTCAGGCTCAGGATGCGCAAATCCGCGCCGGGGGTTTCCAGCAACGGCTCACGCTCACAGATGCAGGCACCGGGCGGGCAGGGTTGGCGGATCGGAAGAGAGGTCGTCATGGGGCTCAATCATAGAGCGCTATGGTCGGGTTTGCCCATGGGGTTGTTGTGCCGTTGAGCGCGATGTCCACATCCCGGGCTTGCTGGCCTCGGCTATGTGTTATCGCGGCTCTTGTATTTCGTACCAAGACGCTTTCGAGGATACGCAGGCATGTTTCTGCTTTTCGGCCAGGAATGGCGTATCCAGCGTACCTGTCGCGACCGAAATCCAGTCTGGAAACGATCCTTTCGAATCAGACCAGAACAACGAGGAGCCACAGTTGGAGCAGAACTGTCGCGTAACGCCTTCGGACGATTGATAGCCCTTGAGCGTCTCTGCGCTCGCCATGATCGAAACCGCTGACCTGGGGACGCTGGCATACAGATAGGAGGGTGGGGTTTGGGGAATGGTTGCTTTCGACTGTGGATTCAACCGGTTTCTGAAGCCATCCAGATCAAAAAATTACGCAACTGAGCTGTAAACTCTTTTGGCTTGGCGTACGGGTTCCTTGCCTGGGACAAGAAAAAAAACATCTGCATTCTCATACACGGGTAATGCTGAACAAACAGCTCGACATGTTCTTCCAGTGTTTGCGGCCACATCAGCTCCTGTTCAGAGCGAAGTACTTGAGTTGACCGGATGAGTTTGCGCGAGGCTTCGCGTTGCAAGCGTAGCGATTGCGTCGGTGTCGCCGCCTGATCGATAAGATCGGCATACCGGGTCAGTACGGATTCGAAGTCACCATTTATGGCAATGGCGATATCACGCGACGGCTTGAACCGGTCGAAGCGCCTGGTCAGATCATTGCCCCATAAGCAACGACAGTGATGCTTGAGCCAATACCCCCAGCTCAATCGATTGTCAGCCGCCAATACTTCAGAACGACTACCGATATCGAAATCGATCTTGATGACTTCGGTATGCCGACTTTCCAGCGTGCGCCTTTTCGACTCCAGCATTTCCAGATCCTGCGACGCAGGAGGGCTGTGCAGGATAAGGGTTAGATCCAGGTCGGAAACCCCCGGCACGGCGTCGCCTCTAGCGACGCTGCCATAAAGATAAATCCCGTCGAGCAGAGGTTCCGACCGAGTGAGCGTCATGCAAACATCCACCAGCAAATCCTGAAACTGTGGCTGCACTTCGACGTTGGGCACGGTGAGGATATAACCGTCTGCATCAATGCCACCAGGATGGAATCGTTCCATGAAGCCGTCCGTGAGTTGTGTTCAGAGAGGTATTTTAACAGAGCCAATAGTGTCGGCTTCTGGCCCAGAGTGTGTAAAAACGCTCATGGCCTCATCGTCTTGGATCATCGACCTTCGTTGGTCCGCTGTCTGCACGTTGTAGCCGACGATTCCGGTGCCGCGCGTCATTATGGAGCGAGCGTCTGGATCGGTCAGTGAGACCTGTTTATCCGGCGATTCATTGAGCTGGATTTCGATCGCTTGAAGCTCCTTCATTTGAGTTTTGAGCTTGGCGATTTTCTCTTCCAGCCGCACGGCGCGGGGCTCGGAAACTGTTGGTTCTTGCCGATCGGCAGCATCGAGTGCCGCCAGGTAACGGTTGATACTCGATTCAATTTCTTCCATTCGCCGCTTCAGTTTGGCGCTGGTGAAATTGCGGTCACGGTTGTTGACTGCCTTGAATTTACTGCCATCGATGGCGACCAGATGTTCTCCGAACAGTCCCAACTGCTGACACAGCACAACGAACTGGCGACAGACGCCTCGGATGGCCTTGCTGTTATCTTTTCGGAAGTTGGCGATGGTCTTGAAGTCCGGCATCAAACGCCCGGTCAACCACATCAGCTCAATGTTGCGTTGAGCTTCTCGTTCCAGCCGCCGGCTCGACTGAATGCGGTTGAGGTAGCCGTAGATGTAGATCTTCAGCAGGATTGCAGGGGGGTAAGCCAGCCGGCCTGTGTCAGCAGGAATAGCACCATCAAAACCCAGATTGACCAGGTCGAGTTCATCGACAAAGACGTCGACTACGCGCACCGGATTGGTATCGCTGACGTAGTCGTCGAGGCTTTCGGGAAGTAAGGTGCTTTGGTCTCGATGTTCACCTTGGATAAAGCGCTTCATGGGCGATCCTTGCGATGAAATCCCCACAAGGGTTCAAGAAAGCGTTTTTACACACTCTGGACCCATAGCGGTCATCAGTAAGCGTCGTCCTGTAGTGGACGGTATCCCGCAGGCAGCGACTGTAATTGACCAGCGCGCATTTTCCAGGCGCGGTTGATCGGGCTCTCAGGCTTCAATGCAAGGCGCTCGGCAACCAGTGCCTCGGCAAGTGTGCGGTTGCCAAGACGAATAGCGGCTTCGGTCAGCGTCCATGAGAAGACATCACGCTGCGCGTGACTACCGCCGAAGCGGTTGGCTTTGGCTCGTAGCGGCATCAACGACGCTATAGCCTGGGCATAATCCCCACGACCAAACGCCACCAACCCTTCGCACGCCGGCACACCAATCTCTCTACTCATCATGGCGTTGGTACCAGTGCCAGCAGCGGCCCGCTTCAGAGTATCCAGTTGCTGAGTTTGTGCACGGCTGTTTCCAGAACCCACGAATGACATCATCGCGTTCACGTCGTTAAAGGCGTAGAAGCCGTCTTCACAACGGGACTCCCATCTTTCGGCCAGTCCTTTCCACCGATCTCCAACGTCATGACCGAGCAGAGAGAGTCTCCAGAGCAGCGCTGATCCATCAAGTAGCTCAAGCGCTTGACCAAATCCACCCGCTGAAATGTCCTCATCAAAGAGACGAAACGCGCCCGCCACATCATTGGCCTCAAGGAGGAATAGCGCTTGGTGCCACCACAAATGGAAGGCAAACATGCTATTGGGAGCCCAAGCACTGGCGCTGGATGAAAGATACTTGGCCCCCTCTTCGCTACGGCCCTGCATTTCCATGACATGGGTGACGGCATGCACTGCCCAGCCATCCTGCGGGTTCAAGGCAACAGCCTCGCGCCCCTGCTCTTCGGCCTGCCGATAATCCCCTGCCTCTTCCAGGCCAAAGGCATACATCCCTTTCACAAAGCCAAAGCCAGGAATCTGGTTATCCCAGCGCGGCATCACACGAGCCACGCGATCACGCAGCATGTGCGAGTAACCTAGATAGAAGTCGCCCAAATGGGCGAATTGCAATGCCAGCAGATCGCGGGGGTGCTCCATCGAAACACGCCCCCAGGTTTCGATTGCCCGCTCCCAGTCGCCGTCGAACCAAGCGCGTACGGCATGGATATGCTGCCGCTCGCGATCATTCGCTTTCGGTGCCAACCGCTCTGCCGCGTCCAAACTTTTGAACAGCTCTGAGTCAAATGCTTTGTCGGTCGCAGTCGCAATCGCGCCAGCACGAAAGGCGTAGGCCAGCGCAAAATCCGGGTGCTCCGCGATAATTTTGTCAGCCGCAGCCAGAGGATCGGCCTGGTAGGCATGCAGCAAGTCGCAAGCTCTATCCAGAGCATCGATTGCCTCCTGCGAGCCATAGGAAACAGGATTGCCACGCTTGTCGCGTTTGCTCATGGTTTCCTCCTGACCACGCCCTAAGGGCATAAATGATCGAGATATGAAGGTCGCTCTCGATTGTCTCCCCGAATTTGGCTCAGAGACACTTTTCCGACGAAACGTGAATAGCCGCTTATGGCCGTTTTCTGCCTGTCACCACCGGCAGCTTATGGGATGAAAGCCTCCTCTGACGACTCGACTGCGTCGGCCAAAACCCATTGCTTGCGGCACGGAACCTCTCATCTTTGGCATGACCCACACGTCCACATTTTCAAATGTTTAGCTTCGAAGCAGGAAAGGCGTCACCCTCCCTAATCGACACGGCGAGACGTGTGAACTGCGGCAAGCGGCTTCCAACTAGCGATTCGTCTCACCAGGGTCTGTTGACGTTTCACTCCGAACCGCCGCGATCAGGGAAACACGACCGTCGCCGCGAGATACAGCAGCAACGCCAGCAGCAATACCACGGTGAAGCCCAAGTGGATCGCCAGCAGGGTCGCCAGCACGGCCGCCACCACCGATACGCTGGCGTTGATGCCCCAGGCGATCGGCACCAGTGCTTCGGCGCGCGCGGAGACGCGCCCCAGTCCGAGCGGAAACGGCATGCCCATGGCGAACGCCAGCGGCGCTACCAGTGCGGCGCAGATGCCGAACCTGGCGAAGGTCTGCACCGGCGCCAGCAGCTGGAACAACGGGGGCAGGGCGATCAGGTAGAGCAGGGCGATCGCGCAGATCGCCAGGACTGGCCGCGCGAGCGGATGATGGGACCCCTCACCACTTCCGATGTCCCCCCGCCGCCGGCCGGAGTAACGGCTGCCGAGGCCAGCGAAGATCAGGAACGCGCTGAGCGTTACCGCCACCGAATACAACGGGTGGCTGAGGAAAAGGGTGAACTTCTGGATGAAGGCGATTTCCACGAACATGAAGGCGAAGCCGATGGCGGCGAAGTAGGACACGACTCGAAGTTCGAACCTGGCCAACGTCGCACTCCGACAGTGCCGCTGGCGCCGCCGCGCCACCCATAGCGGTGCCAGTATCAGCAGCACGGCGGCCACGCTGGACTGCAGCAGCGTGGCGATCAGCACCGGATAGCCCCACTCCAGCATTGACAGGCCGCCCTGCGCCTTCAGCTCCAGCAGTTCCGGCAGCGAGCGCCACTTGAAGAAGTGGAAGAAATACGGCCGGTCATCCATGGTCGGACGCACGTCGAACTTGTAGCGTGCCAGGAACTCCGCGCGCTCGCCGGACAGCAGGGCCTGCGCCGCTTCGAAGAACCAGGGCCGGTCGAGCAGGTTGTAGCGGTTCGCCTCGGCCACGGTCATTCCGGGGTAGTAGGCCAGGTCGAAGGAGCGCGCCCGGCAGAACTCCCGCAGCACGGCGATGCCGGCGTCGTCGAAATCCCTGTTGCTGACCAGCAGCGTCGCAGTCTTCCAGCCGCGGATCATGACGATGCGGCGCGCCGCGCTGGCCTGCCCGTCGCGCTCGATGGCCGCGGCCGCGGTGGCCAGGAGCCTGGGAACATCGCGGGGCGGCAGTGTGACCCAGCGGGTGATGGCCAACAGGCCGCCGGGCGCGAGATGGTGCAGGTATTCGGCGAAGGCATCCACCGTGTACAGGTAGTTCTCGGACAGCGCATGCAGGCCGCCAGAGGCAGTGCCGAAGGAGTCCAGTAGGGCGATCTGGATCAGGTCGTAAGGCTCTCCGCGCGAAGCCACCAGACCGCGCGCCTCGCCGATCAGCACACGGACGTTAGGCGCGCTGTACGGCTTGCCGGAGAAGTCGGCGAAGCGGCGCTGGACCAGATCGATCACCTGCGGGTTCAGTTCGATGGCATCCACCGCGCTGGCGCCGTGGTAGATCGCCTGCAGCACATCGGCGCCGGCGCCGCTGCCCAGCACCAGCACGCGGGGTTGTCGCAGCAGGTGATAGGGCAGAGCCGAGGTCAGGTAGTCAAGATAGGCGAGCGGCTCGCGGCGCCCGTCATAGCGGTTCAGCACGGAAAGGCCGTCGCCGTCGGTGAAGATGGCCAGTTGTGCGGGCGGTTCCTGCGTCGCGTTGAGGCTTAGGCCCGGCGCGTGGCGCAAGGGAATGGTCGGGCTGTCGACGACCGTGAGCAAGCCCAGCGGACTCCAGGTCTGGGCGATTGCGCGCGCATCCTTAATACGCAGCGTCTGGCTCAGCTCCTTGTACTCGGAGGGCGACAGGGCGATCCAGCGTGCGGGCACGCCGGCCGGCACCGCGACCGCCGCCACCAGCAGCAATGGCGCGAGCCAGTGTCTATGCCCCGTGCAAGCCATGCCGGCCAGCGCCCCGGCGGCGATGCCGGTGCCGCCCAGCAGCCGCAGCGCATCGACAGGCGTCAGGGCGAAGAGCGCGGCGATGATCGCCAGGCTGCCCATGCCAGCGCCGAGAATGTCGAAGGCGTAGATCCGATGAATCTGTTCCTGATAGCAGGTGAAGGTCAGGCAGATGCACACCGCAGCGCAGAAGAACGGCACGAACAGCAGCAGGTAGATCATCAGCAGGCGCGCCGACTGCCGCGGGTCCCAGAGGATCTCGAGGGGATTGAACGGAACCTGCTGGGCCAGGCTGAAGCAGGCGATGGCACTCAGCCCGAACAGCACCGCCCCGCCGATGAACACGCCGTGGAAGCGCGGCGCCAGCACAGGCCGCGCCAGCGCCACGGCGGTGCCGGCAGCGCCGTAGCCGAGCAGCGCGACGCTGATCATCATGTAGGCGAAATGGTGCCACTGGATGATCGAAAGCAGTCGCAGCAGCAGCACCTCATAGCCGAGCGCGGAGGCAGACAGCAGCGCCAGGGCGAGCAAGGGCGGCGAATGCATGCTCAACCGCCTTCGACCAGCGGCACGAAGCGCACAGGCAGCACCTGTCGGGTGGACAGACTGCCATCGCCGGCCTTCTCAATCAGCAGCAGGTACTGGATCATGAACGATGCGCCGACCGGGATTACCATCCGTCCGCCGGCCTTGAGCTGGGCGATCAGTGGCGGCGGAACATGGCTGGCCGCGGCGGTGACGAGGATGGCGTCGTAAGGCCCGTGCTCGGGCCAGCCGTGGTAGCCATCGCCCAGTCGGGCCTGCACCTTCACATATCCCAGTCGGCCCAGGCGCTCCTCGGCCTGCACTGCCAGCGGCTCGATGATCTCCATCGTGTAGACCGCCTGCGCCAGCTCGGCGAGGATCGCCGCCTGGTAGCCCGAGCCAGTGCCGATCTCGAGTACCACGTCGCCGGGCCCGACCTGCGCCAGGTCGGTCATCAGGGCGACGATGTAGGGCTGGGAGATGGTCTGGCCGTAGCCGATCGGCAGCGGGCGGTTCTCGTAGGCGTAGGGCACCTCGTCGGGCGGGACGAACTTATGGCGTGGCACTTTGGCCATCGCGGCCATCACCGGCGCGGCAAACTCGACCCCGCCGGTTTCGTCGCGGGTGACGGACGACATGTTGGCAATCTCCCGCACCATGGCGTCGCGCAACGGTGCGAACGGGTCGTCGGCATACAGGCCGGCGGATGCCAGCGCCAGAGCGATGACAGGCGCCAGGATGCGCGTCACGAGCATCACCGGCTTCACAATGACTCCTCCGCCTGAGTAGTAGTTGAATCGTATGGCCGGCGGGCTGGCTCGGCAAGTCGGTGTCGTCCCTGAGCCTCTATGCCGCGCTCGCCTCGCGGGCCAAGGGTGTGCTGACCCGGCCTGTGCTGTCCTGCTGGCTCAGCCGGGTGGTGGGGTTTACATTCATCGGTTTCGGTGCAGTCATCCTGAGCATGCGGCGGCAGGCGGCGTAGGGGCGTCGGGCTTGTAACTCCGGTAATAGGAAGGCTGGGCACTGCGAAACACACGCGCGGCCTCAGCCTGACTGAGCGAACGGAAGATTGCGTAGCGCTTCACCCATCCCGGTGGCGGATTGAGGGTTTTGCCCCGTGACGAGCCGACTATCGACCGCCACCTTGGCAGTGGCTGAGCCGCAAGTGTCGCCGTTAGAAAGCCGATTTGCCGACAGACGCTCCGCCATCGACAAACAATGTCTGGCCGGTGATAAAGCCGCTCTGTTCCGATAACAGGAAGGCGATGGCTGCTGCGACTTCATCCGGCTGACCGAGTCTGCCCATCGGAACGCTCGCCAGATAACGAGCTTCGTCGTCGCTGCCGAGCGGATTCCCGGCACGGAACAACTCGGTTTCCGTGGGGCCTGGAGCAACGGCGTTGACGGTGATTCCGGTGGTTGCCAGCTCCAAAGCCCAGGAGCGCGTGAAACTGACCATTGCGGCTTTTGCCGCGGCGTAGGCGGTGCGGTTTGGGATCCCCAGAACAGTCAGGCTGGAGATGTTGACGATCCTTCCCCAACCTCGGTTGCGCATTCCCGGTAGCAATGCTTGCGTTGTCTGCAAGGCGCTATGCAGGTTGATCCGCATGACCTCATCAAAGTCGTCGAGGTGTATTTCACCTAAAGGCTGGGGGCGTACCAGGCCGACGTTATTGATCAAACCATCAAAGTCATAACGTGAAACGAGCTCGACCAACATTTTTTTGGTCTGCTCCCGGTCGCCCAGATCGAGGGAGATGAGGGTGCCGGGAAAGTGCCGATCCAAACTGTTGCGAGCGATGCCCACAACATGGTGGCCTGCCTGGAACAATTGAGCCGCGAGCGCGCGCCCGATGCCTTTGCTGGCTCCGGTGATAAGGAAAGTGCGAGTTTTCACTGAGTGCTCCAAAACCCGGCAACATCCGGAGTCGTGGGAGGGGGATAGTGCGATGTCGCAGGCCTGTTATTTCAGTCGACCGAGCAATGCCTTCCCGACCTCGATGGCCGAGGCCGGATTCTGGCCCGTGATCAACTCGCGATCGATGACCACATTAGGCGTCCAATTCGAAGCGTTGCTGCGGTACACCCCACCGGCATTTTCCAGCGCCGTTTGCGGGTAGAACTTCATTGCGCCGCCGTTGAGCAGACCTTTGGCTTCTTCCTCTTCCTTGTTGCTGATAACGGTCATCTTGTAGCCTGCATAGATCCAGTCGGCGCGACCCTGTGCCGGCTTCGCAGTCTGGAGTTGTTGGGTAAAGTTTTCGGCATCAGGCAAGGTCGAGAGCAGGGCGATCGGACCATGGCAGACGAGTGCGGTGGTCTTGCCTTGTGCATGGAAATCCGCCAGCAAGCGACCCAGCGGATGGCTGTGGAGCAGATCCTGCATCGGTGCATGACCACCGGGAATGTAGACCGCATCGAAGTGCGCATAACCGATCTGTTCTACCCGGGAAAGGCTGATGACCGGTGATTGTTCCGGCAAGGTCAATTTCAGTTGATCGAGCAAGTCCTTATAGGTCTGAAGCGCTGCTTCATCATTGTTGAAGTACATTTTGTCGATGGATGTCTTGTCCACCGTCGGCACGTCACCGTTCGGGGTCGCAAAGGTGATGTTATGGCCGGCGTCGAGCAGCATTTTCACCGGTTGCAAAAGCTCGTTCAGGTAAAATCCGGTCGCAAAGACCTTGCCGTCCTTCAAATCGAGTTTCGCCGAATCGGAAAGCACCACAAGCACGTTGTCAGCGCTGGCCGCCAAGCTGGTGCTGGCGAGGGCTGCGGTCAATGCAATACGGGTCAGTGTTTTCATGTCGTGTCCAAAGTAATTGGGCGAACGCTTGCCGCCCCTACCTGGATACTCTATTGATGTGTGATATGGCGATAAACTACCGCCAATGGAATTCATTTGGACTTGGAAAGCAATAATGCCTCGTAGATTTGACCATCTTGGCGATGTGGAAGCTTTTATTCGCGTAGTTGAGCAGGGCACCGTTAGTGCTGCTGCCGTCGCCTTGGGGACCACGCCTTCGGTGCTCAGTCGTGCGTTGGCGAGGCTTGAATCGCGTCTTGGTGTGCAATTGTTGCGACGCACTACTCGCAGACTCAGCCTGACCGACGCCGGCAAGCTGTATCTGGAACAGACTCGTTCTGCGTTTTCCCAGATTGAAGAGGTGGAGCGCAACATTCGCGGGCAGGACGGCGAGTTGAGCGGGCGTGTTCGAATGAGCGTGCCGACAACTTATGGACATCATCGTCTGCCGCCGCTGCTCAGTGCGTTTTCCCAGCAATACCCAGCTGTGCGGGTGGAGCTGAGTATCACCAACCGCAATGTCGACCTGGTTGCCGAAGGTTACGATCTGGCGATTCGCCTGGGGCAGTTGCCGGACAGTGGACTGGTGGGACGCAAGCTGGAAGAGGCACGGCTGTGCCTGGTCGCGTCTCCTCAATACCTGGCTCGCGCCGGTATTCCTGCGAC